>NZ_JBFUBT010000002.1:0-795108 GCF_056405615.1 Polaromonas sp. P1_F9
TGACATTCAATGTCGCCACGTCTATCACTCCTAAATTCCCCCTGCTTTTAAAACAAGCAGGGTAGTGCCTACGTGGGTCAGTTTTGGATGGAAATTACTGCGATAAGTGGATCAGATTTCGACGGAATTCAACAAGTTCATGCTTGTCAGGACTGAGGTCTGTAGCAACGACAGAATGGCCGGACATTTCTGGTGGTTGTGCAAGCGACGCATCGCACAAAATTTTCTTCAAATCCGGGGAAACTGCTCCGTCCCTCTTGACCATTTCTAACGCACCCCTTTGTCGCAATATGGCGCGCCTACTAGCGACGTGATTGGACTCAAGTGTTCCGCCATCCAAGGGCACTAGGTCGTGGTAATTCCCTTGAAGCTCCAGAACTAAATGATCTACCAATACATCAACAACCTTGAACAGCAGTAAAGGACCGCCTTCATTCAATATGATTAATGATTCCGCGACATCATCAGGATTCATCTCACCATCGCAAGTTGCATAGTAAATTTGTCCCGATCGTCGCATTCGGCTGTAGTTATATTTTTCCTTTCTCTCGCGGCCATACCGTTCTTTCTCACGAAGAAATGCGCTCCAACAGTCAAGCCATCTCTCTCTTGTTTTTCTTTCTATATCTCGTTCAAGCTCACTTTCTGCTACGCGCAATCTCATATTGAACATGCGTAGTTGCTTCGAATAAGGGAGGGCGGCTTGGTAATCACATACAAAAAATGACACGCCGGAGACATTTGGAATGTCACGCCGCATCATCTCTGCTCGATCAACACCGAGTATGTTCACTTCTTCTACTCTTAGACATGGACTTTCCAGCGAGATCTTCCTGCAAATAACTTCCAATGTCGCACCAACCAAGCGAATATGAACTTCATCACTGTTCATAAATTGAGCGGAACGAGTGGCGTTGAGGTCTTTTTGAACTAACAGTCCAAGATCTATCGACTCTGTACCAAGCCAATGCGCGGAAACGAGCTTTAGCGCCTTGCCACTTAACTCAAGCGCAACTGTAATTTGCTGCTGATCCGTAAGCGATTTATGAAACGCGTCAGTTTCGACAAGTAAATCTATTGCGCTGTAGAACCTTCTACTCGGGTCCATAGAGGCTGCTTTTTCGAGCAGTTGCAGCGGATTCCGCAGACGATCTAGTTTTTGCAGACTTGCTTGAAAACTTCCCAAGTCGGTAAACAATTTTCCGGCAAGACAGGAAGTTGCGACCACCGCCCAAGAGTACGCATCGCGTGATTCGCTTTTTACTCCATTGTCGGCCTCAGGGGGGGTATATGGGATCGAACCGGCATGCCTAAGAGTTCTACCGTAATTCATTCTCGACACAGCAGTTGCGATGCCAAAGTCGCAGATCTTTATCGTGTTGAATGAATCAAATAAGAGATTGTCGGGCTTTAAATCTCTATGAGCGACACCTCTTAGATGGGCATGAGCTAAACCAATAAGCAAGGGTCGCCCTATGTCCATATAGAAACTCTCCCAGTCCCAAGGAGGATTCTTCAGAATTTTGTCGCTGAGGCTTTGCTGAAGCCATTCAATGGCTAAATACTGCCTACCGTCATTGTCTCGGCCCGCATCAAGAAATCCAACAATATTCTCGTGACTTAGGCTATTCAGCGCATCGCATTCCCTATTAAACGCTAGCGAATTGAGTTCTGAATCCCCAGATTGCTTTGGCAACTTGACAGCGCAGAACCGTCCCGTTCGTACATCTTTCGCCTTCACCACCCAAGACATACCGCCCGCTCGACCTTTGTCAAGAATCTCGAATCGTTCTGCCAGAAGATCACCTACCTCAGTCGGGCAAACTTCTTGCACATTATTCCTTTCAGGCGAGATATTCAATGTTGTTCCTAGGGCTCAACTCCAATTCAATATAGCCTTAGTCGGAAAATATCGCCTCCCCCGAACAGGGGACAGGTTTTCCATCGAACTAAAAACTTCCACTGCAGAGATAGACTTTGGAGACTCAAAAGCCGTCCAACCTACATCACTCCTAGCTAACAATCTCTTAGTCAGGCCGCTCAATCGCCGCTTTCCGGCTGGCTTCTGAAGACATTAGCCCCTTTTCTGCTGTACGGGCGGCATCCCGCCGCCTCAACACCCAAGCAAAGTAAACCCCCTCCACCGCCATCACCGCCCCGCCCAGTGCCACCACCGCGCTGCTCCCAATGCGGTCGATCAAACCTGCAGCCAGCACCACACCAATGGACTGGCCCAAAAACAGAAACGACGAGAACAGCGACACGGCCGTGCCGCGCGCATGCGGTGTCATCTGCGTGGCGTTGGCCTGCATGGTGTTGTGAAAGGCGAAGAAGCCAAAGCCTGCCAACAGGCTGGCGGGTATGGCCGGGCCCCAGTGCGGGGTGTAGGCCAGCACCAATGCACTGACGCCCACCAGGGCACCACCCATGATGACCAGGCCTTGCTGGCCGAAACGGCGAATCAAACGCGGGCCTATGGCCATGTAGCCCATGCCGCCCAAGCCGAACAGCGCGACGATGGCACCCGACAGCGAGAGCGACAAACCCAGCGAGCGGTGCAGGTGCGAAGCCCAGATGGCCAGCACACCAAAGCCGGCGGCTCCCTCGATCACCGCCAGGATCAACACGACGCGTGACCAGCGGCCGGTAATGATCTCCAGCGCCTGCGTGACGAAGTGGGCGTGCTGCACGGGCTGGCTGGGTGCTGTGGCCGGGTCTTGGGCCTGGGCGCGCTGCGCGGCCTTCTGGCGGCGCAAGTCAACCACCAGCAGCGTGCCCACCACGGCAAACAGCACAGTCATGAAAACAAAGGCCCAGCGCCAGCCCAGGGCATCGGTCAGCAGGCCGCCAATCAGCTGGCCGCCCACAATGCCCAGCGTGCTGCCCAGGCCGGTGCGTGTGAGCATTTCCTGTAGCTGGTCGGCGGGCACGTTGTCGCCCACCCAGGCCATGGCCAGCGGAATCAGCGCCGCTGCGCCCAGCGCCATCAGCAGGCGGGCAAACACCAGTGCGTCCAGGCTGTGCGCAAACACGGCCAGCAGGCTGCCGACGCTGCAGCCCAGCGTGGCAAAGGTGACGACGCGAAACTTGCCCAGCCTGTCGCCCAGCGGGCCGTAGAAAAGCTGCGACGCGCCATACGTCATGGCAAACACCGACACCACCTGCGCGGCCTGGGCAATGCTGACGGCAAACACGCGCGACAGCTCGGGCAGCATGGCGTCGCAAATGCGCTGCGCGGCCATGCTGGCAAAGGTGCCAAACGAAAGAAGAAGGATGGAACGCCGGACGGCGGGGGAAATGCTGGCGTGGGTAGCGCTGTGCGCGGCGGCAGGAGTCATGAAAGTAAACAGGCCCGAAACGAAATGCCGCAGGCAACAGGCCCGTGCTCTGCAGGATTGTAGGGAGTAGAGGCAAAACGTGTGCGAGGCCCCGCTGTGCCTTTTTCATGAATTCCTCCCAGGAAAACGAAAGGTGGGGAAGGCCCTGCAAAGCTTGCAGGAATGCATGGCGCCGCGGTGCCGCCTGTGCAAAATGGCAGACCGACCATTTCTGCAGACACAGGAGACACCCATGGCCACCGCCCCCGAAAACTGCCGCATCAATTACGTGGAGCTGAATGTTCGCGATATCGCCAAAGCCAAGGCCTTTTACGGCAGGGCTTTTGGCTGGACTTTTACCGACTACGGCCCGGAATACACCGAGTTTTCAGACGGCGCGATGAAAGGCGGCTTTACCACGCAGGCGCCGCCCTCGCCCGCCGGCGGCCCGCTGGTCATCCTGTATGCCGACAAGCTGGAAGCCGCGCGTGACAGCGTGCGGGCAGCCGGCGGAAAGATCACACGCGATATCTTTGCCTTCCCCGGCGGGCGGCGCTTTCATTTCAATGATGCCGACGGGTATGAGCTGGCGGTCTGGTCTGAGGGCCAGGCATGAGCGGAGCGGATACCCTGCAGGCAGAACTGGCGCAACGCTTCAGCTTTCGCCCCCTGCAAACGGCCGACCTGCCGATGCTGCAGGGCTGGCTGCAGCGCCCGCACTGGACTGAGTGGTGGGGCGAAGCGCCCACAATGGCAGAGGTAGAAGCTGACTACAGCGCCTGGATCAGCAACCCAGCCAAGGTGCAGCCGCACATCGCGCTGCTGGACGGCCAGCCCTTTGGCTACATCCAGTCTTATGTGGCCATGGGCTCAGGCGGCGGCTGGTGGGAAGAAGAAACTGACCCCGGCGTGCGCGGCATTGACCAGTCCATCGCAGACGCCGCACAACTGGGCCGCGGCCTGGGCACGGCGATGGTGAAGGCCTGGGTGGCAAAGCTGTTTGCCGACCCGCAAGTCACCCGCATCCAGACCGACCCCGACCCGCGCAATGCGCGTGCGATTCGTTGCTATGAAAAGGCCGGGTTTCGCGCGGTGGGCGAGGTGCAGACGCCGGATGGCACGGCGTTGTTGATGGTGTGCGAGCGCCCCGACATAGAAAAACTAAAAAATTTCCCAAAAATCATGTCGATTACGCCATGAACCGTTCGTCGTACAGGTAGAGGGCCGTCCTCTGCATCAACAAAGGAAACACCATGACCACCAATACCGTCAAGCTTCACCGGGTTCTGCAATCTACCCCTGACCGGGTGTACCGCGCCTTCCTCAGCCCCGCTGCCTGGAGCAAATGGCTGCCGCCCAACGGTTTTACCGGCACCGTGCATGAAATGGACGCCAAGGTGGGCGGCAACTACAGGATGTCATTCACCAACCACAGCAACGGCCACAGCCACTCGTTCGGCGGCACCTATCTGGAGTTGAAGCCCAACGAACGCATCCGCTACACCGCCACGTTCGAAGATCCCAACCTGCCCGGCGAAATGACCACCACCATCACATTGACGAAGGTCTCGGCCGGCGTAGAGATGCATGTGGTGCAGGAAGGGATTCCCGCGGTGATCCCTGCAGACCAGTGCTACGTGGGCTGGCAACAGTCGCTGGTGCTGCTGGGCAAGCTGGTGGAAGCCGAGGTGGGGGAATAAAGAGCGCCCCTCAAATACGTGCGCGCCCTGATCTGGCCACAGGCCGGTTTCAGGGCGTGGCGGCGGTGGGCGCAGGCCGTGCAGGCCGATTGGAGTGAACAAAATCTGCGTTCATCCGGGGCACGCCTGCCGTTCTTGTTTGGTTCCAGGCACCGCAAAGAGGTTTTTTCGGCATCGTCCCACCGGCGTTGCCCGAATTGCCCAGTCCGGGCAATGGCTGCTATATGGCCAGTTTTGAAGCGGCTTTCCACCGCGCAATACGGGTCATGTGGTATTGCAGATAGAAGGTGCTGAAGAGAAACAGCATGGCCGCTGAAAGCTCAAGCTGCATGGGTTCAACGCTGTTGTAGTGGTTCAGCATCGACCTGCGGATGGAATAAGCCCCGAAATAGAAGACCACATACGAGACAAGCATCAAAAGATAGCCAACTCCCTTGAGGTTGTCGGAGCCTTCCACCAGTATCTGGGCAACGATGGCCAGCGGGACATAAATGACGAATTGGGTTGTCGCATTCGACGCCGGATTGATCTTTCGCGCCCAGGTGGACTGCACAAATATCCACGCGATCATGAAAATCCCCAGCGTGAGGATCGTAAACAGCAGCACCAGGGCCCAGTGCATCTGGGGTGGTGCTGGGTAAGCGTCTGCGTTCGTACCGCCTCTTGGCGGCACGGGGTTTGCGAAAGAATCCTGCTGGTCTTCGTTCATAAGCTCCCTCTTTTCTTTTTTTCTAATCTAGTCAGGCCACTTCGCTCAAGCCATGGGCCAAGTGCTATTTGACGGCGGCTGCGCGGCGAACGTCGGTAACCACCTTGTCCAGCGTGGCGACCAGTGTGGTTTGCACGTTGTCATCTGAGACCCGGCCCTGGAATCGCTCGGACCCGATGACGAAGAATGGCTCGGTATCGACCATGCCCTGGATGCTGATGTGCACGACTTTCTCGCTTCTTGAGCTTTCAATGCCCTTGATCAACAAAGCCGTGAATATGCCGCCGCCAGCCGCCGCAAGGCCGGCCTGGTTCAACGTGACGGGGGGCGCGTACACATTGACGACAAACTCGCTCAAGGTGACCTTCCTTCCCTGGAGTTCGGCTGCCAGGTTGTTGTGCAGCCAGGCCTTCATGAGTGCGGGTGCGTCCGGCGAGAGGTTGTCGTCACCAAAATAGTTGTTGAAGCCGCCATTGTTGTCTACAGCCCGGGAGATACGCGTTTCAGCGGCACGGTCATCGACAAACCGGAAACCGGTGGTCTCAGGCGCCTGCACCGCCAGTTTGGGTGAAAGTTTTACAGCGGAAGTGGCGCCGCAAGCGGCGAGAAAAAGGGCCACGCAAACGGGCAGGACAAGGCGGACAAGGTGCATAAAAGCTTTCGAAAAAAAGAACGGGTTTGAAATGAATGAGTTTGCGTAGCAGCGAAGTTTCAGCGAACGGTGGTCATGTGTTTGTGTGAGCTTGCCCGGGCAGGCTATTTCATCTGCGCCTGAATCTGAAGATACACCGGGTCTTGCAGCCACTCGGCGACGCTTTTGGGAAACGGTTTAATGGCGGTGCGTGGCAACACCGTGTCAGGCTGGGCATTGTCAGGCGCAAGCGCCTTGCCCGATGGCAAACCCAGCAAGCCGATCTCATAGCGGATGCCTGCCGTGCCACGGCCCTCTTTCACGCGCTCCAGCACGTCGATACCAAAGTCGGACGCGTCGGGTGGCTGCCCTACCAGCACCGCGCCATTGAGTTCGCGCAAGGCACTGGCCAACCAGGCGCCGCCGCTGCCGGTTTCTCCATCGACCAGCACCACCCACTTTCCGGAGACCAGCCACTCACGTAACTCAATCACGCCGGTGGAATCCAGGCCCTTGACCGCATTCATGCTTTCAGTGGCCGAAAAAGGCCGGGCAAGATCGCCGCCGGGGCGGTGCTGCACGGCATGCCAGGCGCCCGCCTTGCTGTGCTTGCCCAACAAGGCAAGCACCCACTGAACATTCACCAGCCTGCCGCCAGGGTTGCCCCGCAAATCCAGAACGCGAACCCCGCTGCTGTCAGTGGGCTGCCCGCGCAAGCCTTTCATGAGACGGACCGGCGTGTCTTCAAAAAACCCCGCCAGGCGAATGTAGAAGTGACCAGAGGCCTGCCCCACCACAACGGTCTGGTCCTGAACTGTTGGCGCGCGGGCGATGCTGCGGCTTTGAGATGATTCACCCGGGCGCTGCGAAACCAGTTGCACCGGCATCGCTGCAGGGTGGCGCAGCAACCCAAAAAGCTCGCTGGCGCCCATGCCCGCAAGAGGCAGGCCGTCGAGGCTGACAAGCACGTCGCCGGCCTGCAAGCCCGCCGCTGCTGCAGGGCTGCTCACCATCGCCTCTCGCACCACCCACTGGCCATCAAGGCGGGCCAGGATCAGCCCAGGATCGAAAGCGCTTCCCGTGTTCCATTCTTTGGCTTCCACCGGGGTGTAATAGCGGCCACGCGGCCCCATAAGCTTCATCATGCGGCGTTTGCATTGCAAGGCCAGCTCGTTAGCCTCGGCCTCGGACACCAGCTGCCACTCGGTGGCCAACTCCAGAATGACGCGATGGAGCTGGCCCGGGTCATTGGGTACGACGTTGAATTCTGGTGATGGTTTTTTTTGGGTGCACGCTTCGTACAGCTGCGCATAGCTGTACACCGCCAGCGGCTCACGATGCATGGCCAGTATCAGCTCAGCCACCTCCAGCGCATTGCGTTTGGCCGGCTGCGCGCTCAAAGGCGCGGCCGCCAGCAGCGCCAAGGCAGCCAGCAGGCCGGCGATTTTTCGCCGGTGGGTCACAACGCCTTGCCCAGCCGCGCCACACCCTCTTCAATCTTCGCCACATCCGCCGTGGCAAAGCTCAGCCGCAGCGTGGCCAGGTCCGGGTTGCTGGCGTAAAAGGGTGCGCCGGGCACAAAGGCCACGAGCTGCTCAATCGCTTTTTTGGCGAACTCGCCGGCGTCTTTGCTTTTGCCGCCCGCACCCGTCAGGCGCGCCCAGAAGAACAAGCCGCCCTGCGGCTGGGTGAATTCAATGGCGTCGCCGAGCTCGCGCTTGAGCGCGGCGCCCATGGCGTTGGCGCGTTCGCCGTACACCTTGCGCACATGGGTCAGCGTGGCGGGCATGCGGCCGGCCTTGAGGTACTGGGCGGCGGTGGCCTGGGCGAAGGTGCTGGTGTGGGCGTCACTGAACTGTTTGCACATGGTGGCTTTGGCCAGCAACTCGGCGGGGGCGATCATCCAGCCTACGCGCAGGCCTGGGCTCAGCACCTTGCTGAGTGAGCCGCAGTGCGCCAGCAGCTCGCGGCTGCCGGGCACGCCGGCGCTCAGGGCCAGCAGTGAGGGCGGTGGCGCCTCGCCGAAGTAGAGGTCGCCATACGGGTCGTCTTCGACGATCAGGGTCTGGTATTTGACGGCCATCTCGAGCACCTTCTTGCGGCGCTCCAGGCTGAGCAAGGCACCGCTGGGGTTGCCGAAGGTGGGAATCAGGTAAACAAACTTGGGCTTGTGCTGGGCGATGAGTTTTTCGAGCTCGTCGGTCTTGACGCCATGGGCGTCAATCGGCGCGCTGATGAGTTCTGCGCCGTACAGGCGAAAGCACTGGATGGTGGCGAGGAAGGTGGGGCCTTCGACGATAACCTTGTCGCCGGGGGAGATCATGGTTTTACCGAGCAAATCAAGCGCCTGCTGGCTGCCGGTGGTGACGATGAGGTTTTCGGGTGCGACGTCTTTGGCGCCCTTGGTGGCCATGAAGGCGCTGAGCTGTTCGCGCAGCGGGCCGTAGCCTTCGGTGGCGCCGTATTGCAGCGTGCCGCCGGGTTCTTCATTCAGGGCCTTGTTGCTGGCCTCCTGGATGCCCGCCACGTCGAACATGGCGGGGTCTGGAAAGCCGCCGGCAAAGCTGACGATGCCGGGCTTGCCCAGCAGTTTGAAGAGTTCGCGGATGGCGGAGGTTTCAACGTTGTTGAGGCGGTCGGCAAATTGCAATGGCATGGGAGTCTCGCTTTCTGTTTTGTATTGTCGCCAATTTGCGCGCAGGTTTCCTGCGGCCCAGGCCGCCGGTTGCCCTGCAGCCGCAGGGAAGTTGACAGAGTAACAATCTAGAGTAATACTCTAGTCATGAGTTCTGCCACACCCCCTGCCGCTGCCGCCCTCTCCACCCGGGAGCGCCTGCTGGACGCCGCCACCAAAGTGTTCCTGGCGCACGGCTTCACGGCCGCCTCGATGGACATGGTGCGCCAGGAGGCGGGCGTGAGCAACGGCAGCCTGTACCACCACTTCCCCACCAAGGCACAGCTGGCCGACGCGCTGTATGCCCACACGCTGCGCGATTTCCATGCGGCGCTGATGCAGCCCATCAGCGGCAAGGCCTCGGCCCAGGCCGGCGTCAAGGGCCTGATGCGCGCGTACATCCAGTGGGTGCTGCAACACCCCGACCAGGCACGGCTGCTGCACACGCTGCGGCGCGGCGGCGACATGGCAGGCGGCGCCGAGATCGACGCGGCCAATGAGCAGGCCTTTGCCACGCTGAGGGCCTGGGTAGCGCAGCAAGTGGAGGCCGGCGAGATGCGGGCCATGCCTTTTCACCTGTGGATGGCGCTGATGTTTTCACCGGCCATGTCGCTCACACAGCGCTGGGTGAGCCAGCCCACCCCGGCCGTTGCGCCCAAGGTGCGGGCCGCGCTGGAACATGCGGCCTGGATGGCCGTGGCACCCTGAAACACGTTCCCGATTCAACAGGAGTACTTGCATGAAAGTCGTCAATGTTCATCAACGTTTGCTGCACGCCAGCCCGCAGCAGGTAGGCGCGCTGATCGATGCGCTGGGTTCGCCGGCCGATGCGCTGTGGCCCGGCAAGGTATGGCCACGCATGAAGTTCGACAGGCCGCTCGCGGTGGGTGCCATCGGTGGGCACGGGCCTATACGCTATGTGGTGGAAGCTTATGCGTCGGGCCAGTCTGTGCGCTTTCGCCTTACCGCACCGGCGGGCTTTGACGGCTGGCACGGCTTTGAGGTGCTGGAGGCCACGCCTGCGCATTGCGTGCTGGAGCACCGCATCGAGATGAAAGCGCGCGGCACCGGCCTGCTCTTGTGGCCGCTGGTGATTGGCCCCCTGCACGACGTCTGCGTGGAAGACGTGCTGTCGCAGGCGCAGCTCTCGCTGGGCAATGAGCCCCGGCCAGTGCCCTGGCCGGCCTACATACGCCTGCTGCGCTGGCTGGTGTCGGGCGGCAGGCGATTGACCCCGCCGTTTTCGCGCAGCCAGCATGCCCGCTGACTTGCTGGCCTGGGGCCGCCAGGTGCTGGGGCAGCAGCCGTTCAGCGCGCTGCTGAACGCGCAGCTTGATGCCTTTGCGCCCGGCGGCGCGGAGCTGTCGGTGCCTGTGGTGCCTGGCCTCTTGCAGCAGCACGGCTTTGTGCATGGCGGTGTGCTGTCCTATTTGGCAGACAACGCGCTCACATTCGCCGGGGGTTCGGTGCTGGGCGACTCTGTCACGTCAGAGTTCAAGATCAATTACCTGCGGCCGGCCAAAGATGCTGAGCGCCTGCTGGCCGTGGCCACGGTGGTAGGCAGCGGCAAGACGCAGGCGGTGTGCCGATGCGATATTTTTGTGCTGCGCGGGGAAGAGCGCATTTTGTGCGCGGCAGCGCAGGGCACGATACGCAAGGCCGCCTAGGGACCGTTAACGGGCTCCAGGCCTCGCAAAACACGGATGTCGGCAGGACGGTACAAGCTCGACCAATATATCGCTCTTGAGCGATATATTGACAATATTGTATAAAAACGATATTGTGCAAATATCACTCAAAGGTGGTATTTATGAGCACGCTTCAAACCTTTCCCGTTCAGACATCAGCACAGCTGTCAGTGCATTTGAAATCGCTGCGAAAAGCACGCGGGCTGACGCAGACCGCGTTGGGTGAGCGCATAGGCGTCAAGCAGGTCCGCATGGCCGATATTGAAAAAAACCCCGGCGCGGTGAGCCTCGACCAGCTGCTTCAGGTGCTGCATGCGCTGGATGCGCGACTGCTACTGGCAGACTTGCGGCGGTATGCCGTGACCGACGCCCCACCCGCCCCCACCGCGAACAGCCCCACGGCCGATTGGTAGACGGGCAAAGCGCTTGCGCGAATCATGATGAGACAGTTTCAAAAGGTGGCCCATGGCATTCGCCGATCTTGATGTGTGGATGAACGGCCAGCATGTGGGCCTGTGGTTCTGGACACGAACCGGCACGCCGGGTTTTCGTTATGACGAAAGCTGGCCGCAGTCGCCCCATGCGCGACCGCTGTCGGTGTCGCTGCCCATGCCAGCCGGAGGTGGCGATGTGATGGGACCCACGGTAGAGCACTACTTTGACAACCTGTTGCCCGACAGCAGCCGCATCCGCGAACGGCTGCGCCGACGCTTTGGCACTTCTTCAACCCGCGCGGCCGACCTGCTGGCCGCCATCGGCCGGGATTGCGTGGGTGCGCTGCAGCTGCTGCCACAGGGCCAGCAGCCACCGCCGCACGACCGCATCGACAGCACGGCACTGACCGACAGCCAGGTGGAGACGCTGCTGGGTGACGTAACTGGGGATAGCGTGGAAGGCGCCTCGCTGGCGGACGATTTCCGGATATCCATTGCCGGTGCTCAGGAAAAAACAGCGCTGCTGCGCATTGGTCAGCGCTGGCACCTGCCGTCGGGCTCTACGCCCACCACGCACATCTTCAAACTGCCGCTGGGCCTGGTGGGCAATATGCGCGCCGACATGTCGGACTCGGTGGAAAACGAATGGCTCTGCGCCGCCCTGCTGGGTGAACTGGGGTTTGAGGTCGCGCCCACACAAATGGGCCGCTTCGGCCGGCGCAAGGTGCTGATCGTGGAGCGCTTTGACAGGCGCTGGATGGACGGCGGCCAATGGATCGCCCGCCTGCCGCAAGAGGATTTCTGCCAGGCCACCGGCACGCCCGGTGACCTCAAGTATGAAAGCGACGGCGGCCCAGGCATTCGCGCGGGGCTGGACTTGCTGAGCGGAAGCAGCAATGCCCGCGCCGATCTTCTGCATTTCGCGCGAGTCCAGCTCGCCTTCTGGATCATGGCGGCCACTGACGGCCATGCCAAGAATTTTTCGATCTTCCTGGAGCGCGGCGGCAGCTTTCGCATGACGCCGCTGTATGACGTGCTGTCGGCCTGGCCCATCATCGGCAACGGGCCCAACCAGGTCAGCCCACGCCGCGCCAAACTGGCCATGGCCTTGCGCGGAAAAAACGCGCACTACCATTTGCACGAAATCCGCACCCGCCACTGGGAAGCGCTGGCGCGGCAAAGCGGCGTGCCAGGCGCCTTCGACCAGATGGTGGCATTGGTACTGCAGGTGCCTTACGCGCTGGAGCGCGTGGCCGCGCAGCTGCCACCGGACTTTCCCGAACCGGTATTCAACGCCATTCGCCGCGGCATGCTGGCGCAGGCTGAAAAATTCGTGGCTGAACTTCCATGATGGAGCCCGGCCTTGACCCCGCGGCCCGCCGCACTTATGTCGCCCGCATCAACCGGGTGGTAGACCACGTCAGCGCCAACCTGGACGGCACGCTGGACCTGCAAACGCTGGCCGATGTGGCGCACTTTTCACCCTGGCACTTTCACCGTGTGTTCCAGGCGGTCACGGGCGAAACCCTGGCTGACTGCGTGCGCCGCCTGCGGCTGGAGTCGGCGGCGCAGCGCCTGATATTTACGCAGCAGACCGCACTGCAGGTGGCGCTTGACACGGGTTTTGCCTCGGCCGAGGTCTTCAGCCGGGCCTTTCGCGCCCACTTCGGCACAACGCCCACGGCCTGGCGGCGCGGCGACTGGCGTGAGTGGGCAGAGCGCCACGTGCTTGAACATGGCAAGAATCATCAAGGCCATCACAAGCCGAATCAAGACTCCATCATGGCGCTGTTTAAAGATAGAACCCTCTGGCCCGTGGGGCCGGTTTTATCTGAAAGAGGCTTGAACATGCACATTGAACTGAAGACCATTCCTGCCATGCGCCTGGCTTACATGCGCAACACCGGCCCTTACGGCGACGGCGTGGCGCAGCTGTGGCAACGCTTTGTCGCCTGGTGCGGCCAGCACGGCCACATGAACCCGCGCCCCAGGATGTACGGCATCAGCCAGGACAACCCCGAGATCACGCCCGCCGACAAATGCCGCTACGACGCCTGCATTGAGGTGAACGAGGCCTTCAAACCGCAAGGCGAGACAGGCGTGCAAAACTTTGGCGGCGGACGCTACGCCTGCGGCCGTTTTACCGGCAAGCCGGGCAATGAAGTGCACGAAGCCTGGACGCACATGTTTGCCGAATGGCTGCCGCAAAGCGGCTACCAGCCAGAGAACAAGCCAGCGCTGGAGCTGTATGAAGAAGACTTTGTGATGGACCCGAAGACCGGCACCTTCAGTTGCTGGCTCTGCGTGCCCGTGCGGGCGCTGTAGCGCCGGCGACTGGTTGTTAAAAGCCCAGGCCTGGACCCCTAAAGCCCCCCGGACGCGCACCACTGGCAAATCCTGCACGGGCGCCAGGTGTGCATTGCACGCAAGCCCAGTGCTGGCAGTGCGCGGTGGCGCCGTATTGCGACTTCACGCCGAAGACGCCGGTGCCTGCGCAGGCCACAGGCAGCCGCGCTTGCGTTTAACCCCGTCGCTATTAACCCCGTCGCTATTAAATCAGTAGCTGCTGGCGCTTAAGCAGCAAGGGCTGAAGGCCATTTTCTTGCAGGATTTTCGAGACTGCAGAGGCCGCAGCAACGGCGCGCCTCAATTGCGCAGCTTGCCGTCGCGAGTCACCATGCCCAGTTCCACATACTTGCTGCCGTGGTTCTGGACTGGTGAATAGGACACGACGAAGCCGCCGGTGTCATAACTGCCCATGGCACCCATCGCGGCCAGCAGGGCTTTGGCATCGCCTGGCTTTTTGCTGCGGCGCATGGCTTCGGTCAGCACCTTTGCGCCAATACAAGCTTCCAGATGGGCGCTGTTCATGGCCTGCTTGACGCCTGCATCCTGCAGCGCCTTGGCGCATTCCTTGACCACCGGCAACGGGGATGCGGCATTGGGCACGACCTGAGAGATGGACACTCCGGCGCCGGCTTCGCCAGCCGCGTCGATGTATTGCTGCGCGCCCACAAAAGACAGGCTGGACATCGGGATGAATTTGCCCTGTGCTACCACCTGCTTGCTGATGTCAGCCGCGGCGCCGGACAGCACGGTGTTGATGAGGACGTCGGGCTTGAGCGCGAGCAGCTGCGCGACCTGGGCCTCACTCACCTTGGCATTGCGCTGCAGGGAGAAAGCCTCGGGTTTCTTGCCCTGTTTGGCCAGGTAGGCCACCACCACGGCCAGATTCTGCTTGCCGACCTCGTCGTCGTAATGCACCACCACCACCTGCTTGAGGCCCAGGCCCGTCCAGAAGGACAACATTTTTTCAAGCTCGTCGCCGTAGGACGCGCGCAGCGTGTACACCACCGGGCTCGGCTTGCGCACCGGGTTGGCACCGGAAAACGGTGCAAAAAACAGCACGCCGGCTTTTTCCGCCTGGGGCATGGCGTCCAGGCTCAGCGTGGCCGACGCATAACCAAACAGGGCCACCGCGTCATTTTCGGCCAGCAGTTTCGTGGTGTTGGCGCCGGCCAGCTTGCGGTCGTTTTTATCGTCGAGTGTCACCAGCTGGATCGGCAGGCCGGCCACTCCGCCTTTGGCGTTGACCGACTTGAAGTAGGCCTGGGCGCCGTCCTGGATGTCGCGTCCGAAACTGGCGTTGCTGCCACTCAGAGGAGCGGATTGGCCGATGACCCAGGCTTTTTGCGCGTGGCCGGCATTCGCAAAAAATACGAGAGACAGACTCAGGGCGCGCAGAACGCTACGTGAAGTGGAAATGGTAAACATGACTCATCCATCAAAAAAAATCTGGCTGAGCCAGCGGGAGCTTTCAATGATAGATCGTCCGGGAGGAAAAATCCCCCAAGTTCGCACGCTTCGCGAGATGGATACCCACCATGCGCGACGGGGCGGTACTGCAGCGTTGACCGTTCGCAACACAGGGTAACCACCGTAAGCCGCAAGTACTCACCCCTCTTCGGGCGGGACTGCAAGGGACTGGCGCCTTGGGTTCACGAGGCGTGGCTTGCACACCCGATCCCGCGAGCTTGACGCGCGCAAGTTTCAGGCCCATTTCACAGCGGCGCACCTGATACGCCAGGGCTTGCTGGTCGCCGTGCCTTTTGCGGAGCCGCAGCTCAACCAGCGTGTGCTGCAAGTGTTGTCTCTGCAGGGGCAAACGCTGGCGCCGCTGGTGCTGGACTTCACCGGCCCGCAGGCGTACGGCGAAAAAAGCCTTTGAGCCCTGCCTGCGTCTGCTGTGCTTACAGCCCCTGCAGCGGCAGCAGCTTGCCTTCGGCTGCGGAAGGCGGCGCAATTCGCAGCAGGCGCGACAGCGTGGGCGCGATGTCCACCACTTCCACCCGCGCATCGACGCGGCCGGGCTTTATCCAGGCGGGGCCATACATGAGGATGGGCACTTGCGTGTCATACGGATGCGGGGAACCATGGGTGGCGACCGTGTTGCCGAACATCCAGCCGGGCTTGAGTGAATACTGCACGTCGCCCGACACGTCGGCGTGCCAGGACTTGCGCAGCTGGTCGAAGAACGGCGCGCCCACCCGGCTGCCGTTTTGCAGTTCGCGGCGGGTATAGGCTGCGGCAAAGCCGGGCTCGGCCAACAACAGCGTGCGGGCTTCTTCTGCCAGGGCATTTGGGTCTGCCTGCTTTTGCGCAATGAGTTTTTTGTCGAACAGCACGCTGGAGCCCGAGAAGCCTGCTGCCCATTTGCCTTCGCCAAAGCGTTTTTCCAGGCCGGTGTTGACGCGCCCCAGCACCTGGCTGCTGTTGACGCGCCCGGCTTCACGGCCCTGGCTGGCGAGGCGGTCGGGTGACGGCATGAAACCGTGGTCGGCCGTCAGCATGACGAGGTAGTTGTCCTTGCCGACGCGGGCGTCCAGGTCCTGGAAGAAGGCCTGCAGCATGCGGTCAAGTTGCAGCAGGTGGTCGTGCGACAGGCGCGACTCGGCGCTGAAAGCGTGGTTCACGTAGTCGTGGCCCGAGAGGCTGACCGACAGGATGTCGGGAATGTCGTCTTGCCCCAGCTGCTCGCCGGCAATGGCCGCGCGGGCAAACTCCAGCGACATGGCATCGACAAAAGGCCCGCGCAGCAGCGAGCTGTAGAAACGCGGGCCGGGCGCCGTGTCGTCAGGCGCGCCATACATGGCGGGCAAACCGCCACCGGCGGGGCCAAACCATTTCTGCTGGTCGGGCACCGAGCGCGCATAGGCGGCCTCGGGCAGCACGGCTTTCCATTCGGTCTTGAAGTAACGGTCGGCCAGCTTCTGGCCGTTAAAGGCATTGACCCAGCCCGGGTGCACGGCCATGTAGTGCGTGCTGGACGCAAACTGCCCTGTGGCGCCCATGTACATATAGGCCGTGCCGGTTTTGCCGGCGGGCAGGATGGCGCCGCGGTCTTTGCCGGAGATGCCGATCACTTTTGAGCGGCTGTCTACCCGCCGCAGCACGTCGCCCACGGTTTCCACCTTGAGGTTCTTCGGGCTGGTGCCGTCCAGTGCGTTGGTCTGGTGGCCGATGTAAGTGGCCGTGGTGTCGCCCGTGCAATACACCGGCTCTGCGGTGATGGGGTCGCGCCAGTCGTTGCCGATGATGCCGGTGCGATGCGGATAAGCGCCTGTGAGCATGGTGGCGTGGCCGGCCGCGGTGACGGTGAAAGCATGGCCGTAATACGCGTTGGCGAACCAGGCGCCGCGGTCAAGGAAGCGTGCCAGGCCATCGGGTGCGAGCTGGTCGCGGTAGTCCAGCACCTGGCGCTGCGGCAGCCCGTCCACCACCAGGAAGACAACGAGTTTGGGACGCGGTGCAGCGGCCTGCGATAGCGCGGTAGCGCCGGGTGCAGCGGCACAACTGGCCAGCAACGCTGCCGTGAACGCGGCAACCACAATACGCAAAGGTGTGTGAAGTTTCATGGGGATCATGCGGGTGATGCTAGGCGAGTTCATGGTTTGCAGGCAACAGTAGTCACCCATAGCAGGCATGGCTGTCACGGCCTGTTGCCGGGAAAGCTTGCATGGTAACTGCGTCACCACGTACGCATTGGTGTTCCCCGTGTAGGACCATGGCTCTCCGGACTGCTACTTCTGTCGCGTTCACATTTGGTTTCAATGCCAAAGGATTGACGTGCGTTTCGGTTGTGGGGCAGGATGTATTCATGACCAACAACGCAGCGCCGGACACGGCGCCCAACGTAGCGCCTTATGTCGCCGCTCCAGGGGAGACGGAGGTTGACCGCGTGGTGACGGCGAGCATGTGCAACATGCGGGAAGGCATCTTCGCGCAGATGGAAAACATCCGCACGGAGTCGTTGCGCCACAACACGCCCTTCGGTCTGCACGTCGTGCTGCACTACCAAAGCGGCTGGTTTGTGCATTGGGTCGAAGGGCCTTCGGCCGCTGTACAGGACTTGCTGCAGCATGTTGTGCAACACGACCCGCGCCACCATTCACCCCATACCCTGCACACCAGCAAAGGGCGGCGGCTGTTGCCGACACCGTGGTCGATGGCGATGTCGCAGGCCACCGAGTCGGCGGTTTATTTCGGCCGCCGGGTCATGGCCCTGCGGGAGCAACTTGAAAAGGGCAAACAGTATTCGCCCTCCTCGGTGCTTCGCCGTCTGTCGGCGCCCATGCAGCTTGCCCAGGCGCAGGCACTGGCAGACCCCGAAGCCTTTCACCGCATGGGCATCTGCTCGGCCAGCGGTACCGAGGCTTTCGACATGGTGGGCTGGCTGGCCCAAAAGACCGGCGGGACGGTCGCCAAACGGCGCTTTGCCGGTGAGACAGACTTTGACGGCAGCAGCGAATACGTCGACTTCATGGAAGGCGGCTACCCGTGCCGGCTGATTGCCGTGGCGCGCAACGGCCTGACGCACGGGCTGCGCCGCGCCTTCCTTCCGGACTGGCCGAATTTTGTGATGCTTTTTTGCGGCTCGGCGAAATTTGACGACGCACTGATGGCCCGCATGATCGCCGCTTGCGACGGCCTGCCTGCGAAGCCGGTGCTGGTGGGGGTCGCCCGCGACACCGCGACCCACCAGCGCATGCAGGCCATGGCACAGGCAGCGCAGCTGGAGTATGTCGTCGGAGGCGTTGCCACGCCCGACAACTGCAGCGCCATATGGCAGACGATGCGCGACCAGTTGGACCGGGCCGGTGCGCCATCGAGTTCGGTGTGGGATGTGCCGCGCATGGCGGCCTGAGCGCACTGCCCTGCTCTCCTCCTTGCGCCTTCAACGACCGCAAGCTCGCTGCGTAAGCAGGTCCGGTGCGCGCCGGCTTTGCACGCCGATACACTGCGGGCATGAAAAAAGAAGACATCGCCCCGTTCTTTGCCACGCTGAAAGCCGCCAACCCGATGCCGGTGACCGAGCTTGAATACACCAGCGTGTTTGAACTCCTGGCAGCGGTGCTGCTGAGCGCGCAGGCCACTGATGTCAGTGTGAACAAGGCTACGCGCAGGCTCTACCCCGTGGCCAACACGCCGCAAGCGATCCTTGACCTGGGGCTGGAAGGCCTGGAGTCGTACATCCGCACGATCGGGCTGTACCTTACCAAGGCCAAAAACCTGCTGGCCACCTGCGAAATCCTGGTGAAGCAGCACGGCGGCCAGGTGCCGCGCACGCGTGAAGCGCTGGAAGCCCTGCCCGGCGTGGGCCGCAAGACAGCCAATGTGGTGCTGAACTCGGCTTTCGGTGAGGCCGTGATGGCGGTCGACACGCACATCTTTCGCGTGAGCAACCGCACGGGCCTGGCGCCTGGCAAAAACCCGCTGGAAGTTGAGCTGGGCCTGCTCAAGCGCGTGCCCGCCGAATACCTGGTGGACGCGCACCACTGGCTGATACTGCACGGGCGCTATGTGTGCATCGCGCGCAAGCCCCTGTGCTGGCAGTGCGCGGTGGCACCGTGGTGCGACTTTCGCCCCAAGACACCGCCGCCGGCGGCTTGAGCGAAATTATCCGAAACCAAGTCGGCGCTTAACGGGCGAAGGTGCCGTCGGCGCGAATCATCGTCAGATTCACAAAGCGCGAACCCAGATTGCTTTGCTTGCTGTAAGTCAGCGCAAAGCCGCCCAGGTCTTCATTGGTGAACGTTTCGAGCGTGCTGATAAGTTTGGCGCGCGTAACCGGCGCCGGCGTCTTTTGCAGCGCGCGCACCACCAGCTTGGCGTTCAGGAAACCTTCCATGCTGTTGTAGCTGAACTTCTTGTCGCCGTTGGCCGAGATGATGGTCTGGTATTCACGCACGACGGCGTTACCCAGCTCGGTAAACGGGTAAGGCACAACCTGCGAGGCAATCACGCCGGCTGCCGCATCCTTGAGCTCGGCATGCAGGCCGGACGACACACTGAGCACCATGAACTGGGCGGTCACGCCCTTGGCACGAAAAGCCTGGATGAACGCCGCATTGGGCTTGGCCTGCCCGATCAGGATCACGGCCTGCGGCTGCACCGCGGCAATCACCTCGGCGGCTTTGGCCACGTCTACCGTGCCGCGCGGCACCGGGGCCACGGCAGCTGCCGTTGCACCACGCTTTTGCATGGCGGCGTTCAGGGCTTCCAGGCCTTCCTTGCCGAAAGCGTCGTCCTGGTACATCACGGCGATTTTCTTGATGCCGATGGTCCACGCGTGGTTGACCGCCGCTTCGATCTCGTCGGTGGTGCTGGCGCGCACATGGAACAGGTTGGACACATAGGGGTCGCGTAGCGACTTGGCGCCGCTGGTGTTGCCGATCTCCGCAATACCGGCGGCCTGCACCAGAGGCACGATCTTCAGCATGTTGGCCGTGCCGCGATAGCCGACCAACGCCACGGCGTTCTGGGTTTCGATCAGGGCCTTGGTGTTTTCTGCCGTCTTGTCGGGGTTAAAGCCGTCGTCCAGGCTGACGAGTTTGATCTTCTCGCCGCGAACGCCGCCTTTTTTGTTGATGTCATCAAAGTACGCGTTCATGCCGCGCACATAGTCGGTCGTCAGTGCGGCGCTATTGCCAGAGAGGTCACCCGAATGGCCGAGCACGATGTCGGCCGAAGCGGCCGAGGCGGCCAGACCCAGAAAAAAAGCGGCCAGAAAACGGCCGCCCTTTGAAAAATTAACAACTTTCATGAAACGAATCCCTACCCTCTTGTGAAAAAATTGGTGTCAATAAAAAAGCCGGCCCAAGGCCGGCTTGTGCTTGCGGTGCGCGGTGTATGTCAGGCGTCGACCCTGACCTTGGCCTGCTGGGCCACCTGCGCCCACTTCTTTTGCTCCATCTTGATGAAGGCCGCAAATTTTTCGGTGCTGCCGCCGCCGTCTTCGGCGCCATACTGGTCCATCTTTTCCTGCACGTCAGACATGGCCAGTACCTTGTTGACGTCTTCGTTCATGCGTTGGACCATGGCCGGCGGCATCTTTGAAGGGCCCATGAGGCCGTACCACACGGTGGCTTCGAAACCGGGGAAACCGGACTCGGCCATGGTGGGCACATTGGGATGGCCTTTGGCGCGCTTGAGGCGCGTTTGCGCCAGCGCGATGGCCTTGCCGCTTTTGACATGCGGCGTGGCCGAGGTCATGGTTTCAAAGCAGTAGTTGACCTGCCCGCCGATCAGATCGACCAGCGCCGGGCCGGAGCCGCGATAAGGAATGTGCAGCGCAAAAATCTTTGCCTGAAGCTTGAACATTTCCAGTGCAAAGTGCTGGGCCGAACCACCGCCCGCAGAAGCAAAGCTGATCTGGCCGGGTTTGGCCTTGCACAAGGCCACCAGGTCCTTCACGGTTTTGGCGGGCTGGTCGGCATTGCAGATGAGCATGTTGGGCGTGACGCCGACCATGCTGATGGGCACGAAGTCGCGGTCTGCGTCGTAGCCGAGCTTGATGCCGAGTGCCGGCGCCAGCGCGTGGCTGTTGATGTGGGCCATCAGCAAGGTGTTGCCGTCACCGGCCTGCTTGGCCACGTAATCGGCCGCAATCACGCCGGCCGCGCCACCCTTGTTTTCAATGATGACCGAGGTGTTCCACATGGTGGACAGCTTCTGGCCCACCACGCGCGCCAGCGCGTCGGTGCCGCCGCCAGGCGGGAAACCCACCACAATGCGCACCGGCCCGCTGGGCAGCGTTTGCGCCCGGAGCATGGGTGACGCCACCATGGCGGCTGTGGCCGCCGTCGCGCTGATAAAGGTTCTGCGTTGCATGGTTTCCCTTTTTGATTCAGTAATTTATGGAATTTTGATGACCGTTTGACGTAACACCCTGCGGTCGTGCGCAGCGGGTGATCAGGCTGCCTTGCGCTGCGGCACCACAGCCGCATGGCTGGAAAAGTGGTCCATGGCGGCTTGCACACCCGATCCCGCGAGTTTGACGCCCGCAAGTTTGAGGCCCATTTCACAGCCGCTCAGCGCCGCCATCAACGTGAGGTCGTTGCAGTCGCCCAGGTGGCCGATGCGGAACATCTTGCCTTTGACCTTGCCCAGGCCGGTGCCCAGTGAGCAGTCAAAACGCTCGTAAATGATCTTGCGCACCGCGTCGGCATCGATGCCCTCCGGTGTCATGACGCCGGTGAGCACCGGTGAATACACGGCCGCGTCGGCGCACTGGATCTGCAGGCCCCAGGCCTTGACCGCAGCGCGCACGCCGACAGCCCAGCGCTGGTGGCGCGCAAACACGGTTTCCAGGCCGTGCTCCAGCAGCATGTCGCAGGCTTCGCTGAGGGCGTACAGCAGGTTGGTGTTGGGGGTGGACGGCCAATAGCCGGTCTTGTTCATCTCGATGATTTCGTCCCAGGCCCAGAAGGCTTTGGGCAACGTGGCTTTTTTGCTGGCTTCGATGGCTTTGGCCGACACGGCATTGAAGCTGATGCCGGGCGGCAGCATCAGGCCTTTTTGCGATCCACTGATGCTGACGTCGACGCCCCACTCGTCGTGGCGGTAGTCGGCCGAGGCGAGGCCCGAAATGGTGTCGACCAGCAGCAGGGCCGGATGTTTGGCGGCGTCGATCGCCTTGCGCACGGCGGCAATGTTGCTGGTCACGCCGGTGGAAGTTTCGTTGTGCACCACGCAGACGGCCTTGATGCTGTGCTGGGTGTCGGCCTTCAGGCGCTCTTCAATCAGGTGGGCCTGGACCCCATGGCGCCAGACGTCGGCGCCGGGGTAGCCGATGACTTCGGTTTTGAGGCCCAGGCGCGCGGCCAGTTTTTGCCACAGCGCAGCAAAATGGCCGGTTTCGTACATCAGCACATGGTCACCCGCGTTCAGCGTGTTGGAAAGCGCGGCTTCCCAGGCGCCGGTACCGGAGGCCGGGTAAATGATGACGGGTTGTTGGGTCTGGAAGATCTTTTTGATGTCGGCCAGCACCTTGAGGCCCAGCGCCGCGAATTCGGGGCCGCGGTGGTCGATGGTGGGCAGGCTCATGGCGCGCAGGACGCGGTCAGGCACCGGCGAAGGGCCGGGAATTTGCAGGAAATGACGTCCGGTGGGGTGAAAGTCAAGCGTCAACATGGCGGAAAACTCCAGAAGTAGGACGCTATTTTTTGCATACAAAATTCATTTGTCAATAGAGCAAAGGGTTACAAATTGATTTGACACCCCTGTTTTTTGCATACAAAATTTGCTCATGGCTGCCGAAATCATTCCCATCCCCCGCGCTGCCCTTCACGAACAGGTGGCGCACCGCCTGCGCCAGATGCTGGTTGAAAACCGCATCCAGCCGGGCGCCAAGCTCAATGAACGCGAACTCAGCGAGGTCCTGAACGTCTCGCGCACGCCGCTGCGCGAGGCCATCAAGATGCTGGCCGCAGAGGGCCTGGTCGAGCTTTTGCCCAACCGCGGTGCCATCGCCGTGGAGCTCACCGAAGCCGACGTGCTGAATACCTTTGAGGTCATGGCCGGGCTGGAGGCGCAATCGGGCGAGCTCGCCGCCCAGCGCATCACCGACGACGAGCTGGCCGAAATCAAGGCCATGCACTTTGAAATGATGGCCGCCTACACACGCCGCGACCTGCCCAACTACTACCGGCTCAACTCGGCCATTCACAGCGCCATCAACGCAGCCGCGAAGAACCCGGTGCTCACCACCACCTACCGGCAGGTCAACGCGCGCCTGCAGGCGCTGCGCTTTCGCTCCAACCAGGACGAAGAAAAATGGAAGTCAGCCGTGAATGAACACGAGCTGATGATTGACGCACTGGCTGCGCGCGACACCGCCGCCATGCGCAAGGTGCTGCTGGGCCACCTGGCCAGCAAGCGCGAAGTCGTGGTCCAGCAACTGCGCGCCGCAGCGGCGCCCGCCAGCACGCCTTCCAGGGCGTGACCTGCAACGTGACCTTTGCCTGGCTTCAGGGCCGGGCCTCAACACCCACACAAAACCCGGATCGCCCGCGATGAACGCACCCCTTCCACTCAAGATCTCCCGGCAGGCCGCGGCCCACGCCTACGACAACGTGGCCCGCATCAGCAATGAAGTTGCCGGCCGGCTGGCGGCGCGGCTGGCCATCGAAACACAGGGCGAAGTGCTGTTTTCGCCGGCCGACCGGGGCCGCTACGCCACCGACGCCTCCATCTACCAGGTCATGCCTGTGGGCGTGTTTGTGCCGCGCACGGCAGACGACGTGAAGGCCGCGCTGGACATCTGCCGCGACATGCAGGTGCCCATCGTGCCGCGCGGCGGCGGCACGAGCCAGTGCGGGCAAACGGTAGGCACCGGCCTGGTCATCGACTACGCCAAGCATGTGCGCAACATCCTGGCGGTGAACCCGCAAGAGCGCACCGCCGAGGTAGAACCCGGCATTGTGCTGGACCACCTGAATGCGGCCCTGAAAAAACACGGCCTGTGGTACCCGGTGGATGTTTCAACCAGCGCGCAGGCCACGCTGGGCGGCATGGCGGGCAACAACTCTTGCGGCAGCCGCAGCATTGCCTATGGCAACATGGTGCACAACGTGCTGGGTGCCAAAGCCTGGACATCCGACGGCAGCCTGCTGCAGCTGGGCGCTTACGCCGGCAGCAGCGGCAAGGCACGCGAGCTGGGCAGCCACGTGCGTGCGCTGGCCGAGGAGCTGCACCCCCTCATCAAGCGGCGCTGGCCGAAAGTCATGCGGCGCGTGGGCGGCTACAACCTGGACATCTTTGACCCGCAGAGCGAGCGGCCCTACACCAGCGACGGCTCGGTCAACCTGGCGCATCTGCTGATAGGCAGTGAAGGCACGCTGGCGCTGACCCGGTCGCTGACGCTGCAACTGAGCGAGCTGCCCCGGGCCAAGGTGCTGGGTGTGGTGAATTTCCCGACCTTTTACCGCGCCATGGATGCGGCGCAATTCATCGTCAAGATCGGCGAAGGCGCGCTCACGGCAGTAGAGCTGGTCGACCGCACGATGATCGACCTGTCGCTGCAAAACCCGGCCTTTGCGCCGACGATCCGCAGCGCGCTGATCGGTGATCCGGCGGCCATTTTGCTGGTGGAGTTTTCGGGTGCCAGCAAGGCCGAACTGTTGCCCAAGCTCAAGCGCCTGGGCGAGTTGATGGGCGACCTGCTGCTGCCCGATTCGGTGGTGGAGATGACCGAGGACGCACCGCAAAAAAACCTGTGGGAGGTGCGCAAGGCCGGTCTCAACATCATGATGAGCCTCAAGGGCGACGGCAAGCCGGTGAGTTTTATCGAAGACTGCGCCGTGCCGCTGCAGCATCTGGCCGCCTACACCGACGCCTTGACCGAGATCTTCAGGAAATACGGCAGCAAGGGCACCTGGTATGCCCATGCCTCCGTCGGCACGCTGCATGTGCGGCCCATCCTGGACATGCGGCGCGAAGGCGCGCCCAAGATGCGCGCGATTGCCGAAGAAGCCTCGGTGCTGGTGCGCAAGTTCAAGGGTGCCTACAGCGGCGAACACGGCGACGGCCTGTGCCGCGGGGAATGGATCAAGTGGCAGTTTGGCCCGGAGATCAGCCAGGCCTTCGCCGACATCAAGCAATACATGGACCCGGCGGGCTTGCTGAGCCCCGGACGCATGATCAACCCGCCCAAGATGGACGACACGCGGCTGATGCGGTTTCCGCCGGGCTACCGTGTCATTCCCCTGAAGACTGCGCTGGACTGGCGCGCCTGGGACGTGCAGAACGACCCGGCCACCGAAAGGACCAGCGCACCCGGCAGCGGCGGTGACCCGGCCCGCGGCTTTGCCAAGGCCGTGGAGATGTGCAACAACAACGGCCACTGCCGCAAGTTTGATGCCGGCACCATGTGCCCGAGCTACCGCGTGACACGGGATGAGCAGCACCTGACGCGCGGACGCGCCAACACACTGCGCCTGGCATTGAGCGGGCAACTGGACGGCATGAAGGCCGAAGACGCCTTCACCAGCGAGGCTGTAAAGGAAGCCATGGACCTGTGCGTGGGCTGCAAGGGTTGCAAGCGCGACTGCCCCACCGGTGTGGACATGGCCAAAATGAAGGTGGAGTTTTTGCACCACTACAAGCACAAGCACGGCTACACGCTCAAAGACAAGATGGTCGCGTACCTGCCCGACTATGCCCACTGGGCCAGCCGCCTGGCGCCGCTGCTGAACCTGCGCGACAAGGTGCCGGTGCTGGCGGCCTGGAGCGAAAAACTGGCGGGCCTGTCGGCCCGCCGCACACTGCCGCAATGGACGCGCCAGACCTTCTGGAAGCGCCTGAACAAGCCCGGCGCGGCATCGAAAGGAGGCGTCACGACTGCCAGCCGCGAAGAAGTACTGGCCGCCGCACGGCCGGTCGTGCTGTTTGTGGACACTTTCAACGGCTACTTTGAATCCGAAAACGCACTGGCTGCACTGAAGGTGCTGCAGGCGGCCGGCTATACGGTACATGTGGCGGCGAAAACCGAGGCCGACGGCAAGAGCCTGTGCTGCGGCCGCACTTACCTGGCCAGCGGCATGGTATCCAGGGCCAGGGCCAAGGCACGCGAGGTGGTGGAAGCCCTGCTGCCCTTTGCCGAAAAGGGCATCGCCATCGTCGGCCTGGAGCCCTCCTGCCTGCTGACGCTGCGCGACGAGATGCTGGTGATGGGCCTGGGCGAAGCGGCGCACACCATCAGCCGCCATGCACTGCTGCTCGAAGAATTTCTGGCGCGTGAAGCGGCCGACGGCAGACTCGACAAGCTCAAGGGCCGGCTGAAAGCGACAGCCCAACCCATCCTGCTGCACGGCCACTGCCACCAGAAAGCTTTTGGCGCGGTCAGCCCCATCCTGGAGGTGCTCAAGCTGATTCCCGGCGCAAAACCTGAGCTGATCGAGTCAAGCTGCTGCGGCATGGCAGGCAGCTTTGGCTATGAGGCCAGTCACTACGAGGTGTCGATGCAGATGGCCGAACTCAGCCTGCTGCCGGCGGTGCGCAAGCAGCCCGACGCCATTGTGGTGGCCGACGGCACCAGCTGCCGCCACCAGATCAGGGACGGCGCGCAGCGCGAGGCAATCCACGTGGCGGTGCTGCTGGCGCAGCAACTGCAGGGCTGAAGGTGGCCGCCGGGCGGCAGATTTTCAGAAATCTCCGCTCTGAAAATGCTACTTTTTTGATAGCATCTCGTGCATGTTTCTATTGGGCTACAGCCTGTTTTCTTAATATTTCGATGCAATTCGCATGAATCACCCTGGCGTATTGACCGCTAGACATGCCCCACCACCATGGGCGCATGCTTGAGGTGAAGCGACAGGCCCAGGGCCGCCATGTGGTTGCCGTTGCGCCCGAGGATGGCTTCAGCCAGCGGAAGGAATTCTTCCTCTTCAAAGCGCGCGTGTTTCAGGTAGGTCTGCACCAGCGCCTCCACCGCTTGCAGGTCCAAGTCTGCCGGCTGGTTCTTCGCTACCGCCTTCACTGCCGGTTCGAGGTCTTTCCAGATGGATTCGATCTTGCGGTGCTCGGCCACCAGGCGCTTGATCATCACCCTGACCTTCTCGGCCTCTTCCCCTTTGGCAGCACTGCGCAACACCGCCGGAAACAACTCATTTTCTTCGTCAGCATGGTGGCTTGCCACCGCGTACTTGAAGAGGCTGAGCGTGTGCGAGGCGACGTTGCGCGCCTGCACGGCCGCTGCCAGCAGGGCTGGCAGCTCGGTGAAAGCCTGCAGCTGAGAAGCAATCCCGAAGTGACATTGCGAAAAGCCGGCCAGCGGCATGGCGAGGTCGACCGAGTCCGAGCCGCTGGGAGACGCGGATGCTTTCCCGCTCTGGTGACTGAGGTGATGGATAGTCATGGATCTGCCCCTGTTTAAAGGCGGCACCCTGCCCGGCCAACCAACCCGGCAATTGCCAGGAGTTCCAACCGGAAACCGCGCCGCCACTTTGACTATAGGGACGCGATCAACGGCGCTGTTGATCCATATCAAACAAGCCGGCGGTTTCGCCGGGGCCGTGTCAGAATATCCGGAAATTTATTCCAACAGGGAGGACTTGATGAGCCATTTGTGGACGCGCATCTGTGCGCTGGCGGTTGTGCTGTATTGCGGTGCTGCCCTGGCGCAGCCGATATCAAAAGACGAAGCCGAAAAAATCTGGGCAGAAGCCCGAGCCGCAGCCAAGGAAGGCCCGCAGGACATTCCCCTGGCAGACCAGGCCGTGCTGAAGCTGCCGGCCGGCCGCATTTTTGTACCGCAGCCGCAGGCCGCCAGGCTTCTCAATGCCATGGGCAATCCCGGCAAGGACTCGCGGCTGCAGGGCCTGGTGTTTCCGGCGGCCAACGACTCCTGGTTTGTCACGGTGCGCTTTGAGTCCGCAGGCTACGTGAAAGACGACGAAGCCAAGGACTGGAACGCCGACGACCTTCTCAAAAGCTACCGCGAAGGCACAGAGGCCTCGAACAGCGAACGCAAGAAGATGGGTTTTCCTGAAATGGAAATTGTCGGCTGGGCCGAAAAACCGGCCTACAACGCCGCCACACACCGGCTGGTGTGGGCCATGTCCAGCAAGGACCGCGGCGCAGCGCCCGATGCCGCGCAGGGCGTGAACTACAACACCTACGCGCTGGGGCGTGAAGGTTACTTCAGCCTGAACCTGGTGACGGCGCTGAATGATTTGCCGAAAGACAAACCCGTCGCCGCGGAGTTGCTGTCGGCCCTGCAGTACAACGACGGCAAACGTTATGCCGATTTCAACTCCAAGACCGACAAGGTGGCCGAATACGGCCTGGCCGCGCTGGTGCTGGGTGTGGCCGCAAAAAAACTCGGATTCTTCGCCGTCGCCGCGCTCTTTTTTGCCAAGTTTGCCAAAGTGATCTTTCTGGCCGTGGCGGGGTTTGGCACAGTGTTCCTGAAATACTTCAAGCGCAAACCGGCTGCAGCGCCCATGCCGGTCGCGGCAGCCGAGCAGGAGACGGTTCCTGCCGCATTCGGCAGTACGGCAAACGCGTCAACCACCCCGCAAAAACCTCCGGCACCGCCCATCGCCTGAAAAGTACCTTCGCGTGACGAAACTCCTGCTGCTGCTTTTCACCGGCGCCAAATTCGGCAAGCTGCTGCTCACGGGCGGCAGCATGCTGATTTCGGTGTTTGCCTACGCGCTGCTGTTCGGCTGGCGCTACGCAGTGGGTTTTGTGGCGCTGCTGTTTGTGCATGAAATGGGCCATTACATTGCCGCGCGGCAGCGCGGCCTCAATGTGGGCGCGCCCACCTTCATCCCGTTTGTGGGCGCGTGGGTGGAGCTCAAGGACATGCCGCACGACGCCGAAACCGAAGCCTATGTGGGCCTGGGCGGCCCGCTGCTGGGAACGATAGGCGCGCTGGCCTGCTATTTTCTGGCGCGCGACCAGGACAGCAACCTGCTGCTCGCGATTGCGTATTCCGGCTTTTTCCTGAACCTCTTCAACCTGATTCCGCTATCGCCATTTGACGGAGGCCGCATCACCGCGGTGCTGTCGCCACGGATCTGGTTTCTGGGGGTGCCGGTGCTGGTGGGCCTGTTCTTCTGGCGGCCCAGCCCCATGCTGATCCTGATGGCGCTGCTGGCCGGACCGCAGCTGCTGAAGGCCATACGCTACAAATCAGACAGCGAAGAGGCCAAAACCTATTACGCCACCAGTGCCGCCACGCGGTTCGAGTACGGCTTTTATTACCTGGCCCTGGCGGCGTTTCTGGCGGTGATGACGCATGACGTGCATGAAATGCTGCGCGGCGTCAGCGCCATCCGGTAAATCGGGTTGAGCGCGGCTCGTGTCAGTCCGGCACAAACTTCGCGTTGAAGGTTGCTTCGTCTTCGGGCAGCTCAAGCGTCACCAGTTGCCCCATGCGCATGTCGGCCAGGCGGCAGGCGCCGAACAGGCTGTATTTGCCCTTGAGCCCGTAGCTTTCCATGTCGATCAGCATGAAGGAGTGCGGCACAAACACCTGGTGCAAAAAAATCGTGCGGTGCCGGTTGCGCGGCGACGGAAAGAGCTTGTAATGCTCGGTGGTGATGCTTTGTGCTGCTGCCATGATGTAGGTAAATGAGGGCGGTCGGGGGCGGTCCGGTGTAATGCGTTAACCCTGACTGTAAGCTCTAGCCTTGCACAGACCTTGCCGCAGCCCCGTTTTTTGCCTACTTATGCCCCAATACCCATGACAGAGCGCCACCCGACTCCCGGAAAAGAAGAAATTGCCCTGCTGGAGCCATTCGACCGGTTGAGCCTGGGGCAGATCGAGGTGGTGGCGACACCGGCTCAGGCCGCCGCAGCGCTGCAGGCCCTGGCCGGCGCCGCGGTGCTGGGCTTTGACACCGAGTCGAAACCGACCTTTGCCAAAAACGAGGCGTCTGAAGGGCCGCATATCGTGCAGCTTTCGGCGCTCGACAAGGCCTGGATCTTCCAGCTCGAAGATGCCGAATGCCGCCGTGTGGTCGGGTTGCTGCTGAGCTCGCCTGCGATCATCAAGGCAGGTTTCGGCCTGGGCGATGACCAGCGCCGCATCATCCGCAAGCTGGGCACAGACCTGCAGGGCGTGCTGGACCTGAACGTGGTGTTCCGCGAGCGCGGCTACCGCAAGGACATGGGCGTGCGCGGCGCTGTGGCCGTGATGTTCAACAAGCGCTTCCTCAAATCCAAGAAGGCGGCCACCTCCAACTGGGCCAATGAACGGCTGACGGAAGCGCAGATTGTGTATGCCGCCAACGATGCGTATGGGGCGCTGCGGGTGTACAAAGCGCTGGGGCTGGGGTAGGCGCGGCCGCAATACGCTACCAAATTGATAGCTGGTTGCGCTTGCCATTAAAGGGCTGCAGCCGGTTTTAACCAAATATTTTGATGACTGAAACTGTATTTACCCTCCAAGGAAACCTCCCATGAAAACATTGCTTCCCCTTCTTGCCTGCATCCTGATGTCCGGCTGCGCAGCGGAACTTGTCAGCGTCAATGAAAAACAGATCATCGTTAAAGCCCGCCCTTCAAGGTTGGGCGAAGCCACTGACATTGCTGAAGCCGAATGCCAGAAGCGTGGCCTGCACGCCCGGCTGGTGACCAAGCCTACCCCCGAGCAGTACGGGTTTGAGTGCGTGCGCTGAGTTAACCCACGCCCAACCGATCAACAAGAGGAGGACATGCCATGCGGCAGCTTCTGAAGCCCTTCAGGATTTTTCGCTGCTGCAGCCCGTGCTTGCATGGCCCGGCGTAGCCGCGTGGGCGACCGACATTCATGTGATGACTTCGGGCGGCTTTACCGCCGCCTGCAACGAGCTGGTGCCGGCCTTTGCTGCCGAGCAGGACGCCGCGCGCGCACTGATCCGGTTCTTTACCACTGCGGCGGCCGCGCCCGTCATCCGGAAAACCGGGCTGGAACCCGTCGCCGCCCCATGATGGCGGGCACTGCGGGCATCATGGGTAGTAGAGTTGCTCCAGCCGCGCGGCTTCGGTGTAGATCGACGGCAGCGTGATGTTGCGGGCACCCAGGGCGGCAGCGCGCAAACCCACGCTGTAGCGCGCGTCCTGGCCAGGAAGCGGCGGCGCACTGGCGGGTTTTGCCTTCAGCCAGGTCAGGGCGTCGGCGGCAGCGATTTCCCCCATCGACTTGGCAGACGGCGCCACACTGAGCCCCCCACCCTGCTGAACGTATTCAATGTCGACGCCCAGCGGCAAGGGCGCGGCATTGGCTTCGATCCACTTGATCACCTCGGCATCGGGCACCGCGCCGGCCGGCGCGGGCCCGGCACGCAAACTGCCGTGCGAGAGCACCAACACCACATCGGCCTTGCCGTTCATTGCCTTGATGGCGGCCTGCCAGGCGGGGAAATCGCCCAGTGTGTGGGTAACCACCACGCTGTGCGGCGCCCAGGTGAAAGCCTCGACCTGCCTGAGCTGACCCTTGCTGGTGGGGCCGGAGTCGCCCAGCACCGCCACACGTACGGGCTGGCCCTTTTTGACGTGCTGCAGCAAGTCGCGCACGGCGGCCAGCGGCAGGCGCTCGGCGACACCGGTGACGTTGGCTGCGCCCACGTAGCCGTACTCTGCGGGCTCATGGTCTATGGCGGCGAACACCACCCTGGGACGGCCCTGCCCGGCGAAGCGGCGCATCACGTATTGCTGGGCTTCGTCGTCTACGGCAATCACCAGGTCGGGGTTGAACTGCTCAACGGCGCGCAGGCCTTCTTTTGCGGCGTCCTGGCGATGGTCTTCATCGGGAAGGCGGTCTATGCCGAGGTAATGCCAGCGAACAGTCAAGGGCTGCCTGTTTTTGTCCAGGACATGGCGTATGCCTTCGTCCATCTTGCCGACGGTGGTGGAGCTTCGGTCCGAGCTGTGCAGCACCAGCACCCGCGGCTTGGACAGGTTGAACATGCCCAGCAGCAGCAACGCGACAAGAAGGGCCGCGCCCGTCAGGACGGCGAGGGTTCCATTTTTCATACCAGGCCCAGCCATTCCCAGTAAGGGATCGAGAGATAGGCCGCCAGCAGGCGCGCCAGGTTCATCCAGTGGTTATAGCGCAGGAAATCGGTGTGTTTGTAGTAGCGGTCCAGCCCGCTGCCCATGACCTGCAGGTACTGCGAGCTTTGGTAGGGCATGAACCAGATGTCGCTGAACATCGCAGTCAGGAAGACCACGACCCAGGGGTTGATGAACTGCGCCTGCCCGATCGGCAGAAGAATGACCGCAGCCACGATCATGCCGGCGGTGATGGGCAGCACCAGGCGCAGCAGCAGCGTGACCACCAGCGCGACCGGGATGAACCAGACCATTTTGCCGCCGACGAAATCAAACATGTTGCCCGCCGAATGGGCCAGTGCGGTGTCCAGCCCCAGGTAGCTGATGGCGCGGCTCAGGCCGTCGAGGCTGAGCAGAAAGAAAATCATCGGCCAGTCGATTTTCTGCTGGAAGTCTTTCTTGCTCAGCAAGCCCATGAGCAGCAGGCCCACCAGCAAAAAGGCCGCCAGCCAGGCGGGAGAAATCTGGTGCCAGCCGGAGGTGCCCGCCCCTATCAGGAAGAACAGGAAACCGGTGAGTGCGGCTTTTTCAGGCCGGGTGACGTCGCCCAGCAAAGCCAGCTGGCGCTTGAGCCTTTCCTTGGGCAAGGCGGCCTGGGCTGTGCGCCCAAAACACAGGCGCACCACCACCAGGTGCATGGCCGTGACGGCGAGCGCAGCCACGCCGGCAGCGGCAAACCAGAACAGGCCCTGGAACTGGTCCTGCAGTTGCACGGGCAGCATGCCGAAAGCCGTCAGGTTGGACGATTTGCTGGTCAGCAGCATCGGCGAAAACAGCATGGCACCGGAAAACGTGGCCGCCATCAGGGCCGTGGCGGACTTGCTCTGCGCCGGCAGGTTGAGGCCTTCGATCATGTCGCGATAAAACGGCAGCACCAGCGACAGCCGCGCATTGCCTGAGGGCATGATGGGCGACAGCAGGTAACCCGACAGCAGCAGCGCCGCCTGGTGCCAGAACGGCGTGTCGGGCAGGCGTATCAGCAGCCACAGCATGAAGCGGTAGCTCAGGCCCGAGGCGGAAATCACCGCGGCCAGCGCATACACGCCGACCAGCGTGGTGAGCGTTCGCGACGAAAACCCGGCCAGCGCGACTTCGTAGGGCACAAGGCCGACGATCAGCACCGCGGTGATGGCCACCAGCGGCGGCACGAACTCATCGGCCAGGTTGAACAGCCACATCAGCACCGTGGCCGACAGGATGGCCAGGAACAACGAGGCCTCCACCACCAGCCCAGCCGAGCCGGAGAGGAAATAAATCGCGGGCGGCACCAGCACCACGCCCAGCCAGCCGACAAGCTCGCGCCGGGAAATGGGTTTGGCCGGCTTTTTGGCGGCGGGCTTGCCGGGGGCCGGCGCAAGAAAGGATTCGCCGCCCACATAACCCATCAGCGTCAGCCAGGCCTTGTTGCGCAAGGCGGGCGATTTTGCAGCCAGCTCGGCCAGGGCTTCGCGGGGAACCTGCACCGCCCTGACCGGCGTGGCGGCCGTGACGCTGCACAGGTAACTGGCCGTGTCGCAGGCGGCTTCTTCACCGCAGCGCATGCCGGGCAGCACGACGGTACGGCCGCCTGGCGTGGTCAGCTGCAGCTCACCGGCTTCGATCACATACAGAAATTCGGCTGGCGCGCCTTTCTCATACAGCGTGTCCCCGGCGGCGAATTCGAGCGTGTGCAGGCTGCCGAGCAGGCGTGCAAGCTGGCTACCGGAAAGGTCGGCAAAAAGCGCGTCACCACGCAAAAGCGCCAGGATGTCGGCGTCGGGGATGGCAGCGGAAATGACGGAGGAAACAGGCATGGATTCCCGGACCTACAGTGAGGTGACGGTAAGAATCCGCAGGGGCATCGGCATGGGGCCTCCTCCTTTAGCTATTGTATTGATAGCTGCTTGCGCCCGGTTTGATTGGCCTGCAGCTGTTTTTTGCCATTAAAACACTGTTTTTCCGAAAACGGCCGCCGGAAAACCCTAGGAAGGCCACTGCGCCGTGGCCACTCGATACGACAGGAAGGCTTGCGAGCTTCTTCAGGCCTTAAAAGTCCCCGCTGCCGCCACTGGCCAGGCTTTCGAACTTGGTGATGCGGTTCAGGAAGGCCAGCTTGACCGTGCCGGTCGGGCCGTTACGCTGCTTGCTGATGATGACTTCGGCGACGCCCGGCTCCTTGCAGGCCTCTTTGGTGTAGTACTCGTCGCGGTAGATGAACATGATGATGTCGGCGTCCTGCTCGATGGCGCCGGACTCGCGCAGGTCGCTCATCATGGGGCGTTTGTCGGTGCGGGACTCCACGCCGCGGCTGAGCTGCGACAGCGCGATCACGGGGCACTGCAGCTCTTTGGCCAGCATTTTCAGGCCGCGTGAGATTTCGCCGACGGCCGTGGCGCGGTTCTCATCGGCCATGCCGCCGGATACGCTCATGAGCTGCAAATAGTCAACCACGATCAGGCCCAGCTTGCCGCACTGGCGGGCCAGGCGGCGGGCGTTGGCGCGCAGCTCGCTCACCGTGAGGCCGGGGGTTTCGTCGATGTGCAACGAAACCGTGCGCAGCTTTTCAATGGCTTCGGTCAGGCGCGGCCATTCTTCGTCCGTGAGGGCACCGGTGCGCAAATGGGTCTGGTCGATGCGGCCGATGGAGCCGACAATACGCACGGCAAGCTGCGAGGCGCCCATTTCCATGGAGAACACGGCAACGGGCAGACCTTCGAGCAAGGCAACGTTTTCGGCGATGTTGATGGCCAGTGCAGTTTTGCCCATGGAGGGGCGCGCCGCCAGAATCACCAGGTCACCAGCCTGGAAGCCGGACGTCATGCGGTCCAGGTCGTAGAAGCCCGTGGGAACGCCGGTGACGTCCTGCGGGTTCTCGGCCATCTCGGTGACGCGGTCAAGCAGGCTCACAACCAGCGTGTCCATGCTCTGGAAGCCTTCTTTCATGCGCGAGCCCTGCTCGCCGATCTTGAAGATCTTCTGTTCGGCCTCGTCGAGGATGGTGGCGACGTCTTTCCCCTGCGGGTTGAAGGCGTTGGTGGAGATTTCGTCCGAGGCGGACACCAGTTTGCGCAGGATGGAGCGCTCGCGCACGATTTCTGCGTAGCGGCGAATGTTGGACGCGCTGGGAACGTATTGCGCGAGGGAATTGAGGTAGCTCAGGCCCCCTACTTCGTCGGCCTTGCCCTGGTTTTGCAGGTGCTCGTAGACCGTGATGATGTCTGCCGGCTTGGATGCGTTGATGAGCGCGCCCACGGCGGCATAGATCAGCTTGTGTTCGGAGCGGTAGAAGTCCTGGTCGGTCAGCAGGTCGCCCACACGGTCCCACGCGCCGTTGTCGAGCAACAGGCCGCCCAGCACGCTGGATTCTCCCTCGATGGAGTGCGGCGGAATGCGCAGCTGGGCGATCTGGCGGTCGGGGCTGTAGCCGGGATCGTCATAGGTGGAAAGTACGGCGGACATGGGTTTCCTTGGGAGACTGAAATACTAAGCCCGCTACGAAAAACCGCTGTGGACAAAGTTGTGAATAAGCGTTGGAAATTCGGTGTAAATACACCCGGAGCTTGTGTACAGCCAATCGGTATGAACAGCCATGAAAAAAGCCGCTCGGCGAGCGGCTTTTTTGCGGGAAGGGAGAAAACGCTTAAGCGGTTTCGCCGTACACCGTGACGGTGATGTCCACTGCCACGTCGGTGTGCAGGGCAACGGTCACGGCGTGGTCGCCAACAATCTTCAGCGGACCGTTAGGCATGCGGATTTGCGACTTCAACACAGGGAAGCCCTGCTTGGTCAGCTCGGCCGAGATGTCATGGTTGGTGACGGAGCCGAACAGGCGACCGTCAACACCGGCTTTTTGCGTCAGCTTGACGGTGGTGCCGCCGAGCTTTGCGCCCTGGGCCTGCATTTCGGCCAGCTTGGCTGCCGCAGCTTTTTCGAGTTCGGCGCGCTTGGCTTCGAATTCGGCCTTGTTGGCTTCCGTGGCGCGGCGTGCGCGGCCCGAAGGGATCAGGAAGTTGCGTGCATAGCCGTCTTTGACCTTGACGATTTCGCCGAGGTTACCGAGGTTCACGACTTTGTCGAGCAGAATAATTTGCATGGTCGTGCTCCTTACAGGCTACGGTGCTGGTCGCTGTAAGGCAGCATCGCGAGGAAGCGAGCGCGCTTGACGGCGGTGTTGATCTGGCGCTGGAAAATCGCGCGCGTGCCGGTCAGGCGTGCGGGGATGATTTTTCCGTTTTCGGCTACGAAATCGCGCAGGGTGTCGATGTCTTTGTAGTCGATTTCTTCAACGCCGGCGGCTGTGAAGCGGCAAAAACGCTTGCGCTTGAACAGCAGGGATTGGGTATTGCGCTTGGGGCGCTTGTCTTTGTTGAAACGTTTTGGTCCGGGCATGATGGACTCCTTAAATGGGGTTCGGTACTTGCTCTACCTTGTGCAGAGCCTGGATATGAAAAACAACACCTTTGCTGGTGCGCGCATTGATGAGAAAACCGGTGAACCTGAAGGGTTTGCCTAGCGGGGATTTCGCTGATTGCTCAGCCAAAGCTCCTAAGGCCAACGCCCTTACCGTCAACTTGACCTGTCTGGTGACTCCGGCTTCGACGATTTCGGACTCGTGTTCGAGAACGAAATTGGCGGCGGGGATTCCAGCGGGCGTGTAGCGAAGAGGACTTGCCTCGGCGATACAGGCGGTCAGTTCAATGTGGTTCACTGCGGGCTCTTGCTCAAAAGCAGATGCGCAGCAGCGAGGCGTTCAACAGCATGGTGGCTATTAAGCCGCATACTCCTGCTGTTGGGCCTTACGGGCTTCTTCCCTCTCGACATTGCGCATCATGAGGGACGGGCCGGTTTCGGCCTTCTTCTTCACCACGGTCAGGTGGCGCAGCACGGCATCGTTGAACTTGAACGCGTGTTCAATTTCTTCCATCACGGCCTGGCTGGCTTCGATGTTGATGCAGAGGTAGTGGGCTTTGGCCAGTTTCTGGATCAGGTACACCAGCTGGCGGCGGCCCCAATCTTCGACACGGTGCACTTTGCCACCGCCGGCGGTGATCATGCCCTTGTAACGTTCCAGCATGGCTGGGACTTGCTCGCTTTGATCCGGGTGGATCAGCAAGACGATCTCATAGTGACGCATAAACTCTCCTTGTGGTTGATTGAAGCTGCCCCAGCGTCGTTAAGGGTGCAGCAAGGCGAAGCCCAAGAGTATAGCATGCCCCCACGGTCGCTCACTGCGTGTAGCTCCCTGCCCCCCGAGGGGGCCGCCCGCCTGCGGTCTGGCAAAGCCAGTCCCGCGGCTCATGCTGGTATGACACGGGGACAGATTCTCGCCCTCATTTAAGGCCAAAAGCGCCGAAAACGACCCAGATTGACCACTCCAGTCGGGTTCTAGAGCCGTTTCAGGTCTGGATAACGGATGTATTCGACCAAGTCCTGAACCTTCTGGCTCGGGGGCCGGGTGACCAGGCTCACCAGCACAATGACGGCAAAACCGACCGGCACCCCGAAAAGCCCGGCCGAGATCGGGTCTATGCCCCACCACAGCTGCACCGGCGAAGTGATGCCGAAAGTGGCGCGCAGCCAGGCCTGGTTGGTGAACATGTAGTACGAGGTCACCCCCAGGCCCGACACCATGCCCAGTACCGCCCCGATGCCGTTGGCGCGCTTCCAGAAGATGCCCAGGCTGAGGGCCGGAAAGAACGAGGCGGCTGCAAACGAAAACGCAGCCGACACCAGAAACAGGATGTCTGCCGGCTTTTGCGCCGCCACATAGGCTGCCAGCAAGGCGACGATCAGCAGCAATATCTTGGATACAGTCACCCGGCTCACCGTTGAGGCATTGGGGTCGATCATCTTGTAATAAAGGTCGTGGCCCAGCGCATTGGCAATCGTCAGCAGCAGGCCGTCGGCGGTGGAGAGCGCGGCAGCCAGCCCGCCCGCCGCCACCAGGCCTGAAATCACGTAGGGCAAGCCTGCCAGCTCGGGCGTCAGCAGCACGATGATGTCGCCGCCGATGTTCATCTCGTTGAGCTGCAGGATGTTGTCCTTGTTGATGTCTGTGACCGACAGCAGCGAAGGGTCCACCCGCGTCCAGGAATGCACCCAGGCGGGCAATTGGTCAAACGGCGTGCCGACGAGCACGGTGAATACCTCGTATTTCACCAGCACGGCCAGCGCCGGCGCGGTGAAATACAGCAAAAAGATGCATGCCAGCGACCAGGTGACCGACTGCCGCGCTTCCCGCACACTAGGCACGGTGTAGTAGCGCATCAGGATATGCGGCAAGGCCGCTGTACCCACCATGAGGCAAAAAACCAGTGCCAGAAAATTGCGGCGCGAGGTGTCGTACGTCTCCTGCTCTTTCGGCGTTCCGTCAGGATTGCCCGAGAATTGGGTCGCATGGGCGGGCATGCCGTTGAGCGGCTGGGTTTTGATGTCCGCAGCGGCCCTGGCAGCCGTCCAGGCCTTCACCGCGGCGGCTTCGTCCCTGGGCATAACGGCCAGGGCTTTGGCCGCCAATGAGATTTCAGCGACGGAGGCATTACCGCTTTTGAGCTGCTCCATCCGCCTGGCGGCCGCCAGCTTGTCGGCGGCCAGCGACTCGATGGGGTGCTCCAGCTTGCCCGACAGCGCTTCCGAGCGCTGCCGAAATAGCTCACGCACCTGCAGCTCTTTGGGGTCGGCCGTCAGCTCTTTTTCCTTGGCGGTGACTTTTTCAAGCTGAAAGCCATAAACCACCTGCGGCACCGGAATCCCCGTCTGCTTGACCGACAGCCAGATCACCGGAATGAGATAAGCCACCACCAGGATGATGTATTGGGCCACCTGCGTCCAGGTCACCGCGCGCATGCCACCCAGGAAAGAACACACCAGGATGCCACCCAGCCCCAGGAAGATGCCCAGCTCGAACGCGATGCCGGTCAGGTAAGAGGTGATCAGGCCCACGCCGTAAATCTGCGCCACCAGATAGGTGAACGAGCACAAAATGGCCGCCGCCACGCCGATGAGCCGCGGCAGTCGCCCGCCGTAACGCTCTCCCAGAAAATCCGGAATGGTGAACTGACCGAACTTGCGCAGGTAAGGCGCCAGCACCAGAGCGACCAGGCAGTAGCCGCCTGTCCAGCCCATGATGAACGCCAGGCCGCTGTAGCCCGTGAGGTAAAGCGTTCCCGCCAGTCCAATGAAGGAGGCCGCCGACATCCAGTCGGCGCCGGTGGCCATGCCGTTGTAGACCGCCGGCACGCGCCGCCCCGCGACGTAGTATTCAGAGGCGTCGGTGGTGCGGCTCATGACGCCTATGCCCGCATAAAGGCCGATGGTGGCCAGCAGGAAGGCCGTGCCTATCCAGAGGCGCGGCAAGCCCGCGCGCTCCAGGAGCGCCAGGATGACTACAAACACCACCAGGCCCAGCGTGTACCAGCGGTAGACGCGGTCCAGCTGCTTTTTAAATTGCTGGCTCGAGAGCAGGACGCCGTCGCGCGAACCAAAGAAGCCACCCATTCAGTCCTCGTCCGCCACGTCATGCTCGATGTCTAGCCGGTTCATGTACCAGGCATAAAAGCCGACGATGAGGCAATACACCACCAGGGCGCCCTGCGCACCCATCCAGAAGCTGAAAGGCCAGCCAAAAAAAGTGAAGCTCAGCGCGCGCGCAAAGTAACTCACGCCAAACGTAACGCTGAACCAGATCAGGAGCAGCGCCGCCGTTACGGCGAGGTTCTTGCGCCAGTAACGGCGGTGGCTCTCAGTGGGCTGCATGGACTGCCTCGCAGGTGGCCGCAAAAACAGCCTCATTCTCGCGCTCGAACTGGGCCGCCACACGCGGCTCAAAGCGACCAAGATGCGCAATCACCTTGCGTGCCTTGGCGGGCTGGCCCAGCGCCAGCCACACCTGCGCGAGCCGGTACCAGCCGTAAGGGCCCAGGGGCTGCAGGGCTGTGTTCTTTTGCAAGGCCTCGGCGGCTTCCTCAAACCGGTGCGCGTGAATGTGCACCAGCGCCAGGCCATACCAGGCCTGGTCCAGGCGCGCGTCCAGTGCCACCGCACGCTCAAAGGCGGGCCCGGCCTCGTCGTGGCGTCCCGCCTGCTGCAGCACGTAACCCAGGTTGAACCAGCCCGCGGCATGCCCGGGCCTGACAGTGATCAATTGCTGCAGGCTGGCAACGGACTCTTGTGTGAGCTGGAGCTGCGCCGCCACGTGGCCGCGGCTGGCCAGCGCATAAGGGTCTGCTGGGCGCAATTGCAGCATCTGGTCAAAGACGGCCAGCGCGGCAGGTCGTTTGGCGCAGGCGAGCAAAAGCAGTGCGCGTATTTTCAGAAAACCGTATTGAAGGGCAGCGCCTATTTGCACAGCGCCACCCCGATCTCCAGACAGATGCGGATTTTGGCAATGGCCGCAACGACCCACACCAGCAGCAGCACCAAAAAAGCCACCAGCGGCAAGTGACGGTCCATCACCACCTGCGGAGATACCCAGCGTGCTGCCTTGACCCAAGGCAGGCCCACCAGCTGAAGCACGCGATAAAACGGATTGCTGCCCTTCCCTGCGCCTGCCAGCAGGCCTACCGCCCATTGGCCGGCCAACGCAAGCAGAGCGATTTCAGTGAGCAGTTTGATGGTAGTGGCGGCGGCAAGCATGGCTCATGACAAACAGATGAAGGGATGAAGGGATGAAGGGATGAAGGGATGAAGGCAACGATTCCGATTGTCATCGGAGGCATTGCCAATTGTTTACCGGGAAACCTCCTGCCTCAGCGGGTTTTCCCTCGGTCGCGCGGTTCCGACGCAAAAAAAAATGCACTGCGAATCTCTCCGCAGCGCACCGTTTCAATTCATGTCACCCGTCTTCAGTTGGCCAGTTGCTTCCAGGTGGCGATCACCGTGTCGGGATTCAGCGAGATGGAGCCGATGCCCTCGTCCTTGAGCCATTGCGCAAAGTCCGGGTGGTCGCTGGGGCCCTGGCCGCAGATACCGACGTATTTCCCCGCGCGCCGGCACGCCTGGATGGCCCGGCTCAGCATGGCCTTGACGGCCGGGTCACGTTCATCGAAGTCCTGGGCCAGGATGTCCAGGCCCGAGTCGCGGTCCAGGCCCAGCGTGAGCTGGGTCAGGTCGTTCGAGCCAATCGAGAAACCATCGAAGAATTCGAGGAACTCGTCGGCCAGGATGGCGTTGCTCGGCACCTCACACATCATGATCACGCGAAGGTCTTTTTCTCCGCGCTTGAGGCCGTGTTGCGCCAGCAGGTCCGTGACCTTCTTCGCCTGGCCCAGGGTGCGGACAAACGGCACCATGACCTCGACGTTGACCAGGCCCATGTCGTCGCGCACGCGCCTGAGCGCTTCGCACTCCATCGCAAAAGCTTCGCCGAAATCAGGGCTGAGGTAGCGCGACGCGCCGCGAAAACCGAGCATCGGATTTTCTTCTTCTGGCTCGTAGCGTGAACCGCCGATCAGCTTGCGGTATTCGTTGGACTTGAAGTCCGACAAACGCACGATCACCGGCTTGGGCCAGAAGGCTGCCGCGATCGTGGCCACACCTTCGGTCACCTTGTCGACATAGAAGGCACGCGGCGAGGCATGGCCGCGTGCCACGCTTTCCACTGCTTTTTTCAGGTCGGCATCCACATTGGGGTAATCAAGAATCGCCTTGGGGTGCACGCCGATGTTGTTGTTGATGACAAATTCCAGCCGTGCCAGGCCAACGCCGTGATTGGGGATCTGGCAGAAGTCAAACGCCAGTTGCGGATTGCCGACGTTCATCGTGATCTTCAGGTCGATCGGCGGCATCTCGCCGCGCTGCACTTCCGTCACTTCGGTTTCCAGCAGGCCGTCATAAATGTTGCCGGTATCGCCCTCGGCGCAGCTCACGGTGACGAGCATGCCGTCCTTCAGCGTTTCGGTGGCGTTGCCGCAGCCGACCACGGCCGGGATACCCAGCTCGCGCGCGATGATGGCGGCGTGGCAGGTGCGCCCGCCGCGGTTGGTCACGATGGCACTGGCGCGCTTCATCACCGGTTCCCAGTTCGGATCGGTCATGTCGGTCACCAGGATGTCGCCGGCCTGCACCTGGTCCATGTCCTTGATGTCATGGACGATGCGGACTGCGCCCGTACCGATCTTCTGGCCGATCGCCCGGCCTTCTGCCAGCACGGTACCGGTGCCCTTGAGCTTGTAGCGCTGCTCGGCCTTGCCCTTGGACTGGCTCTTCACGGTCTCGGGGCGCGCCTGCAGGATGTAGAGCTCGCCGTCGATGCCGTCTTTGCCCCACTCGATGTCCATCGGGCGGCCGTAATGCGCTTCGATGATCAATGCATAGCGGGCGAGCTGCTCGACGTCTGTGTCGGTCAGCGAATAGCGGTTACGCAACTCGGTCGGCACATCAGTGGTCTTGACCAGCTTGCCGCCGGCTTTTTTCTCGTCTGCGCTGGTGAACTCCATCTGAAGCAGCTTGGAGCCCAGGTTGCGGCGAATGACGGCGCGCTTGCCCGCTTTGAGCATGGGCTTGTGCACGTAAAACTCGTCGGGGTTGACGGCGCCCTGCACCACCGTTTCACCGAGGCCGTAGCTGGAGGTGATGAACACCACGTCTTCAAAGCCGCTTTCGGTGTCGATGGTGAACATCACGCCGGCAGCACCTTTGTCGCTGCGCACCATGCGCTGGATGCCGGCGGAAAGCGCCACGTCGGAATGGGCAAAGCCCTGATGAACCCGATAGCTGATCGCCCGGTCGTTATAGAGCGAGGCGAACACCTCTTTCATCTTGTGCAGCACGTCGTCGATGCCGACGACGTTCAGGAAGGTCTCCTGCTGGCCGGCAAACGACGCGTCCGGCAAGTCCTCTGCCGTGGCAGATGAGCGCACCGCAAAGCTGGCCTGGGCATTGCCGGCGCTGAGGGCGGCAAAACTGTCGCGAACGGCTTTTTCCAGATCGGCCGGGAAAGGCTGGGCTTCAACCAGCTTGCGGATTTTGGCGCCGGCTTCGGCCAGCGCGCGCACGTCATCGGTGTTGAGCGTGTCCAGCACGCCGTTGATTTTTTTGTCGAGGCCGTCATGCGCCAGGAACACGCGAAAAGCGTGGGCCGTAGTGGCAAATCCGGTGGGAACACGAACCCCGTTGGGGCCGGTCGGCAGTTGCGAAATCATTTCGCCGAGGCTGGCGTTCTTGCCGCCGACAGACTCGACGTCTGTCATCCTCAGGTTTTCAAACGGTACGACCAGGGCGGTCGCCTCAAACAGCTTGGACATGAAAATACTCCGGGAGGTTTAAAAACCGTGGAATTCACCATGCGCGGCAAGCAACCTTGTTGTTGTTGGAAGGGGTTGTGGCGGGGCATGATGTGACAAACTGGATAATTGCCACGATTGTAGGGGCCAGGCGCCCGGCGTGCCGTGTCAGGCTTTCACCCGGCTTTCAACCAGCGAAACCCTTATTTTCCTACCCTGTCCCTCATTTATCCCCTCCCATGTCCCAACGCACCGTATTTTTCATCTCTGACGGCACTGGCATTACCGCAGAAACCTTTGGTAACGCCATCCTGGCGCAGTTTGAGTTCAAGCCGCGCCACGTCCGCCTGCCTTTTATCGACAGCGTGGACAAGGCCCACCAGGCGATCCGGCAGATCAACCACACGGCCGAAGTGGAGGGCAAACGCCCCATCGTCTTCACGACGCTGGTGAACATGGATATCCTCGCTGTCATCAAGGCCCACTGCAACGGCATGCTGCTGGACATGTTCGGCATGTTTGTGGCGCCGCTGGAGGGTGAACTGGGCATCAAGTCCAACCACCGGGTGGGCCGGTTTTCAGATGCGTCCAAAAGCAAGGAATACGACGACCGCATCGAGGCGATCAATTTCTCGCTGGCGCATGACGACGGCCAGAGCAACCGCGACCTGGCCGGTTCGGACGTGATCCTGGTGGGCGTGAGCCGCAGCGGCAAGACGCCGACCTCGCTCTACCTGGCCATGCAATACGGCCTGAAGGCCTCCAACTACCCGCTGATTCCTGAAGATTTCGAGCGCCGCCAGCTACCGCCGGCGCTGGTGCCGCACCGCAAGAAGATCTTTGGGCTGACCATCGCGCCCGAGCGTCTGGCGCAGATCCGCAATGAGCGCCGGCCCAACTCCAAATACGCCAGCCTGGTCAACTGCCGCGAGGAAATCCATGAGGCTGAAGCCATGATGCGGCGCGAGGGTATACGCTGGCTGTCAACCACCACCAAATCGATCGAAGAGATCGCCACCACCATCCTTCAGGAGATCCGGCCGGAGCGGCTGGAGTATTGAGGCAGGGCCTGGTACATGCCATGCCTCTGCACGGGGTGCACGAGGTGAGCATTCATCGAAGCAGGGGTCAGCATCGATACACGTTTCCCGCTGCATCGCAGCTGAAGCCGGTTTTTCCCCAGGGATCGGGTGAGTTGCTACTGATTTGATAGCTGCTTGCGCCCGCCCCTATTGGCCAGAAAGCATTTTTTAGCGAAAACAGAGCCTTGGGCCTGGTCAAAAATTTCGCATGAAATCAGCCTTTGACCCAGTCCCGGCCTGCGCGAGTAGCTATCTTTTTTATAGCGGCGCCGGGTCAACCCAGCACCGCCACCCCCTTGACTTGTGCGTACACGCGGTTGCCGGGCTGCAATTGCAAGGATTCCGCTGATTTTTGGGTGAGCCGTGCCAGCAGCGCGCTGCCGCCGGCGTCCAGGCCGACCATCACCTGCCCCGGGCTGTCGGCGGAAAGGCCGGTGACGGTAACCGCAAAGATGTTCTGCACACTGGTGCCTTCCTGGCGCTCCAGCGTGAGGCTCACGTCCCGCGCCTGAATGCGCACGCGCACGCGCTGGCCGATCTGCAGCGAAGGGTTGAGCAGGCTGATGCGTCCGCCGGAAAACTCGGCATGGCTCATGTGCCATTCGGGCTCAACGGCGCTGATGACGGCATCTATCACCGCGGCTGCGGCATCGCCATGCGCCAGCGGCAGATCGAGCCGCGTCATCAGCTCGCGCGTGGGGCCTGAGGCCGTAACGCGGCCGGCGTCCAGCAGCACCAGGTGGTCGGCCAGCCGGGCGACCTCATCCGGCGCGTGGCTGACGTAGAGCACGGGCATGTCGAGTTCGTCATGCAGGCGCTCCAGGTAAGGCAGGATTTCGGCCTTGCGGGCGATGTCCAGCGAGGCCAGGGGCTCGTCCATCAACAAAAGCCGCGGACTGGTGGCCAGCGCCCGCGCGATGGCCACGCGCTGACGCTCGCCACCCGAGAGCGTGCCGGGCATGCGCCGCATCAGTCTTTGCAAGCCCAGCAATTCAATGGCGTGTTCCAGCGAGATGCGGCGCTGGGCAGCCGGCACGCGGCGCTGGCCGAAATCGAGGTTGCGGTGTACATCCAGATGGGCAAACAGGCTCGCTTCCTGGAACACATAGCCCAGCGGCCGCTGATGCACCGGCAAGAAGACACCTGTCTCGTCGTCTTGCCAGACCTCGCCATTGACCGAGAGATGACCGGCCGCTGCACGCTCCAGACCGGCAATGCAGCGCAGCAGGCTGGTTTTGCCCGAACCCGAAGGACCAAAGACAGCCATGACGCCGCGTCCCGGCAAGTCCAGCGACACGTCGAGCGAGAAATCGGTGAAGACACGATGAAACGAGGCGGAGATGCCGCCTTCGACAAGGCTGGCCGGCATCATGCGCCCTGCCCTTTGCGCCGGCCCGGCTGCAGGGTATTGAAGGTATAAAGCGCCAGCAGCACCAGAAAGGAAAACACCAACAGGCCGCCGGCCAGCCAGTGCGCTTGGCTGTATTCGAGCGCTTCCACATGGTCGTAGATCTGCACCGACATCACGCGCGTCTTGCCGGGAATGTTGCCCCCCATCATGAGCACAATGCCGAACTCGCCCACTGTGTGCGCAAAGCCCATGACGGTGGCGGTCAGGTAGGCGGGCCGGGCCAGCGGCAGCACCACGCTGAAAAAGGTATCCAGCGGCGAGGCTCGCAAGGTGGCAGCGGCTTCCAGCGGGCGCTCGCCAATCGCCTCAAAGGCGTTTTGCAACGGCTGCACCACGAAAGGCATGGAATACAGCACCGAACCCACCACGAGCCCGGCAAAGGTAAACGGCAGCACGCCCCAACCTAGCGATTGCGTGAGCTGGCCCACCGGTCCGTTCGGCCCCAACAGTACCAGCAGGTAAAAGCCCAGTACCACCGGCGGCAAGACCAGCGGCAACGCTACAAGCGCACCCACCGGCCCTTTGAGCCATGAACGCGTACGCGCCAGCCACCAGGCCAGCGGCGTGCCAGCCAGCAGCAACACCACGGTTGTGGTGGCCGCCAGCCGCAGGGTCAGCGCCAGTGCCTGGAGGCTTGCGGTATCCAGCATGGTCAGCCGCGCTTCAGGGTTCGTAGCCGAAGGAGCGGATCACCGCCCTGGCCTTCTCGGTTTTCAGAAAGGCCATCAGCTGCACCGCGGCCTTATTGTCTTTGGCCTTGGCCAGCAGTACCGCATCCTGGCGGATCGGGCTGTGCAGGCTCTCGGGAACAATCCAGGCCGAGCCCGACTTGATCTTGCCGCCGTCATAGACCTGCGAGAGCGCGATAAAACCGAGCTCCGCATTGCCGGTCGAGACAAAGCTGAAGGTCTGGCCGATGCTTTCGCCTTGCACCAGTTTGGGCTCCAGGACGGCTTGCAGGCCCAGCTTGCTCATCGTCTCAACCGCGGCAGCGCCGTAGGGTGCGAGCTTGGGCGCTGCAATGGCGATCTTTTTGAAGTCGCCCTTTTTCAGGACTTCGCCCTGCGTATCGACCACGCCGGGCTGGGCCGACCAGAGCACCAGCTTGCCCGTGGCATAGGTAAAGCGGCTGCCGTTCACGGCCGCGCCTTCCTTCTCCAGCCTGGCGGGGGTTTCATCGTCGGCCGCAAGGAAGACTTCGAAGGGCGCGCCATTGGTGATTTGCGCATAAAACTTGCCGGTGGCGCCGAAGGTCAGCACCGCTTTGTGGCCCGTTTCTTTTTCAAAGTCCGCAGCGATCAGCTTCATGGGCGCGGTGAAATTGGCTGCGACCGCGACCTGGACTTCCTCGGCTAACGCGGAGAACGATGACAGCGCGAGACATAGAGCGGGCAGCCAGCGCGACACAGTTTTGAACATGTTGACTCCGGTGATGGAAGATGAAAGTGAAGGAGGTGACGATGCGTTTGAAACGCGGCCCCGTCGATTCGCTATTCTATTTTAGAATAGCGATTCCTGCCCTGAGGCTCCCATGAAAAAAGCCGCCAATTCCTCGCCCGCCGCACCCTCCTTCGCAAGCGCCTTCAGCCATGAACCGGCCGACAAGCGCATCGAGATCCTGCGCCTGGTCGGTGAAAGCGGCTCGATCTCCCAGGCAGCGCGGCAAGCCAGGGTCAGCTACAAGGCCGCCTGGCAGGCCATTGACACCTTGACCAACCTGGCCGGCGTGGCACTGGTGGAGCGCGCCGTAGGCGGCTCGGGCGGCGGCGGCGCCACCCTGACGCCGGCGGGCCAGAAGCTGCTGGCAATGGCGGGGCTTTTGAACGAATCCCGCAGCCAGGTGCTGTCCGCCTTCAAGTCCGATGAACTGCTGCTGCCCCGCGCGCTGCCGGTACTGTCCAACATGAGCGTACGCACCAGCATGCGCAACCAGTTGCCTTGCGAGGTTGAGAAGATCGAGGTGCGCGGCCAGATGGCGCGTGTGCACCTGAGGCTGGCCGGTGAGGCACTGCTGGTTTCGCGCATCACCAAAGCCAGCGCGGAACTGCTGGGCTTGCAGAAAGGGCAAACGGTACTGGCCCTGTGCAAGGCTACCGCGGTGGCCGTGCGTCAGCCCGTGGTTCCCGCACGGCCAGAGGTTTGCGTATTGAGCGGCCGTGCGCTTCGGATCAGCCGCGGTGCCACGGGCGACGAAGTGTCGATGCAACTTGACGGGGGTCTGCAGCTGGTCGGCTTTGCGCCTGCCGGCAGCAGCCTGAAAGTCCGTACCCCGGTTCAGGCCCTGGTCGACGAATCAGCGCTCGTGATTGCCCTTTCGGCTTGATGGCCAGGCAAAAAACGCCGCATCGCGCCTATTCGACAAATAGTCAATATCTATCGATACACTATATTTAAAAGAGTTATACTATCGTCTCAAAAGCATTTTTACCCGTTCTTTAACCCAGCATAGGAAGCCATCCAGATGTCCCTGATCAATACCCAAGTCCAGCCTTTCAAAACCCAAGCTTTCCTCAATGGCAAGTTCATCGATGTTTCAGACGAATCGCTGAAGGGCAAATGGTCGGTCCTGATCTTCATGCCGGCTGCGTTCACTTTCAACTGCCCTACCGAAGTTGAAGATGCTGCTGACAACTACGCCGAATTCCAGAAGGCCGGTGCTGAGGTCTACATCGTGACCACCGACACCCATTTCTCGCACAAGGTGTGGCACGAAACCTCCCCCGCAGTCGGCAAGGCCAAGTTCCCGCTGGTGGGCGACCCAACCCACACGCTGACCAAAGCTTTTGACGTGTTCATCCCTGAAGAAGGCCTGGCACTGCGCGGTACCTTCGTGATCAACCCCGAAGGCGTCATCAAGACCGCTGAAGTGCACTCCAACGAGATCGCACGTGACGTCAAGGAAACCCTGCGCAAGCTGAAGGCAGCCCAGTACACCGCCGCTCACCCCGGCCAGGTCTGCCCTGCCAAGTGGAACGAAGGCGCCAAGACGATCGCCCCGTCCATCGACCTCGTCGGCAAGATCTAAGAACGGGCCTAACGCCCTGCTGCCTTCCTGACGAAGGCCCGGGCCCCGGCACACGCGTGTGTGCCGTCCCGGGCTTTTTTGTTCCTCATTGAAATTGAAAGTGACACTGCCATGCTCGACGACGCCACCAAAGCCCAACTGAAAAGCTATCTCGAACGCGCCACTGCGCCCATCGAAATCGTCGCTTCGCTCGACGGCAGCGAGGCTTCGGGTGAAGTACTGTCGCTGCTGAAAGATGTGGCCGAGTCTTCGCCCCTGGTCAAACTGACCGAAAGCCGCGACGACCCGCACCGCAAGCCCTCGTTTTCGATCAACCGCCCCGGTGAAAACCACGGCCCGCGTTTTGCCGGCCTGCCCATGGGTCATGAATTCACCTCGCTGATCCTGGCGCTGCTGCAGATCGGCGGCTACCCGCCCAAAGTCGAGCAACCCGTGCTCGAGCAGATCCGCGCGCTGGACGGCGATTTCGACTTCGAGGTCTATGTCTCGCTGACCTGCCACAACTGCCCGGATGTGGTCCAGGCGCTGAACCTGATGGCGGTGCAGAACCCGCGCATCAAGACAACCATGATCGAGGGCGGCACCTTCCAGGACGAAGTGAAGGAGCGCGAGATCATGGGCGTGCCCACGGTTTTCCTGAACGGCACCATGTTCGGCAACGGCCGCATGAGCCTGGAGGAAATCCTCGCCAAGATCGACACCAGCGGCGTCGAACGTGAAGCCAAGATCATCGACAAAAAGGAAGCCTTCGACGTGCTGATCGTCGGCGGCGGCCCGGCCGGCGCGGCAGCGGCCGTGTATGCCGCGCGCAAGGGCATCCGCACCGGCGTGGCGTCAGAGCGCTTCGGCGGCCAGGTACTGGACACCATGGGCATCGAGAACTTCATTTCCATCAAGGAAACCGAAGGCCCCAAATTTGCCCACGCGCTGGAAGAGCACGTGCGCAACTACGACGTGGACATCATGAACCTGCAGCGCGCCAAGGCGCTGGTGCCGAACAGCGGGCCGGACAAAAACCTGATTGAAGTGCAGCTTGAAAGCGGCGCCTCGCTCAGGAGCAAGTCCATCGTGATCTCGACCGGCGCGCGCTGGCGCAACATCAACGTGCCCGGCGAACACGAGTTCAAGAACAAGGGCGTGGCCTACTGCCCGCACTGCGACGGCCCGCTCTTCAAGGGCAAACGCGTGGCGGTGATCGGCGGCGGCAACTCGGGCGTCGAGGCGGCGATCGACCTGGCCGGCATTGTCGGCCATGTCACGCTGATCGAATTCGACACGGCACTGCGCGCCGACGCCGTGCTGCAGCGCAAGCTGAACAGCCTGCAGAACGTGACGGTGTTCACCAACGCGCAGACAACCGAAATCACCGGCGACCAGAAAGTCAATGGCCTGGTCTACAAGGACCGCGCCAGCGGCGAGCTGAAAACCGTCGAGCTTGAAGGTGTGTTCATCCAGATCGGCCTGGTGCCCAACACCGACTGGCTCAAGGGCGTGGTGGACCTGTCCAAACACGGCGAGATCATCGTCGACGCCAAGGGCCAGACCTCGGTACCCGGCGTGTTTGCTGCGGGTGACGTGACGACCGTACCCTTCAAGCAGATCATCATCGCGGCCGGTGAAGGCGCGAAGGCGGCGCTCAGCGCGTTTGACTACCTGATCCGCAGCCCCATCACTGTGCAGTGATGCAGTGATGGGATACCCGAAAAGGCCGCCCTCCCCGGGCGGCCTTTTTTTCGCGGTTTTTCACCGGAATCCCCTAAGGCCTGCAGGGACCAAATGAGAATTACTCTCATCTAATGATATAGTTCGCAGCGCCCTACTCGCTAGCCAAACAACCCGGCAGCCTTCTCGTGCTGCCAGGCGTAGCAAGCCAACAACCCGCCCACAGGCCCCCTGAATTTTCGTCACCTACCGTGGCGATAGGGGCTGCTGTGCGCACGCCAGTTCCCTGGCGATCCTCCCCAGGAGTTTTGACTTGCTCACCACGCATCTTCCGTACGCCGCGCGCCACGTTGTACCGTTCGCCATCCTTTCGCTGATCGCCGCGCTCCAAGGCGCATATGCCCAGACAGCGGCCGAGACAACCCTTCGGGAAGTGCAGGTACGCTCCGACCAGGAGAAAGAAACCGCCACCGGCCCGGTGATCGGCTACCGCGCCAAAAGGGCTTCTACCGCGACCAAGACCGACACGCTGCTGTCCGAAACGCCGCAGGCCGTGACCGTCATCACCAGCCAGCAGATTACCGACCAGGGCGCCAACAACCTGCAGGACGCCCTGGGCTACGCCGCCGGCGTGCGCTCCGATGCCTATGGACTGGATTCACGAACCGACTCGGTGCGTGTGCGCGGCGCCAACCCGGACAACTACCTGGACGGCCTGCGTGAAGCCTACGGCTACTACACCAGCCGCACACGCGCAGACCCTTACACGCTGGAGCGCCTGGAGGTACTGCGCGGCCCCTCGGGCATGCTGTTCGGCGCGGGCACGGCGGCCGGCGTCATCAACATGGTCAGCAAAAGGCCGCAAACCGAAACCCAGCGCGAAGTGGGCGTGCAATATGGCAGCAACGGCCGCAAGCAGCTCCAGCTCGACCTGACCGGCCCGCTGACGGAAGATGGTGAATGGCTGTACCGGCTGGTCGCACTCAAACGCAGCTCCAACACGCAGGTTGACTTCGTACCCGACGACCGCAGCCTGATCGCGCCGTCGCTCACCTGGCGGCCCAATGCGGCTACTTCCCTCACGCTGCAGGCGCTGTGGCAAAAAGACAAGAGCGGCTCGACGTCGCAGTTCTTCCCATGGGAGGGGACGCTGCTGCCCAACCCGAACGGCCAGTTGCCCACCAGCCGCTTTATCGGCGAGCCGGGCGACTACTACGACTCCGAACGCAAGTCCATCGGTTGGCTCTTTGAGCACAAGTTCAACGACACCTGGACGGTGCGCCAGAACTTCCGCACTTCGAGCAACGTGAACGACAACCGCTACCACTACGGCGACTTCTTCACCAGCCCGGGCAGTTGGGGGTCCGACCCGGTGGCCAAGCGGCGCCTGGGCCGCATCAACGACAGCTCGCTCACGCGCAACCGCATCACCGCCCTGGACAACCACGCCGAGGGCCACTTCAGCACCGGCACGCTCAAGCACACGCTGCTGGTGGGCGCGGACTTTGCGCGCCACAGCGAAAACACCTGGGCGGGCGCCACGGTCAGCGATATCGACGCTTACGCGCCCGTCTACGGCAACCTGCTCATCCCCGCACGCGCAGCCTTGCCGGGCACCACACAGCGGCAGTCAGGCCTGTATCTGCAGGACCAGATGAAGCTGGACAACTGGATCGTGACGGCGGGCCTGCGCCACGACAAGTCCGTGTCGGGCGCCGAAGGCCGCTCTGATGAAGAGACCTCGGCCACCACAAAGCGCCTGGGCCTGATGTATGCCCACCCCTCGGGTTGGTCGCCCTATGTGAGCTACAGCGAGTCCTTCACGCCGCAGGCCGCCATCAAGGGACAACTCTTCACGCCGCTGCGCGGTGAGCAGTGGGAGCTGGGCCTGAAATACGAGCCGGCGGGCCGCGCACTGGCTTATAGTGCCGCGCTCTATGACCTGCGCGAGAAAAACCAGATTGCCTCGCCGCTGCCCAATGTCTACACCCAGGTGGGCGCCACGCGCACCAAGGGGCTGGAGCTGGAAGTCAAGGGCTCCGTCACGTCCAATCTGGAGCTGGTCGCGCACTACAACTACACCGAGCTGGACAAGCAGCTCGAAGGCCTGCCCAAGCACCAGGCCAGCGCCTGGGCCAGGTACCGCTTCTCCATCGCCGGCGTGAACGGCTTTTCGGCGGGCGCCGGTGTGCGCTGGATGGGCGCTTTCCGGGACCAGCAAGGCGGCGGCAACGGCCCGGAAATCCCCGCAGCCGCGCTGCTGGATTTGATGTTCGCCTACGACACCGCGAACTGGCGCTACGCCGTCAACATCAACAACGCGACCGACAAGACCTACTTCAGCACCTGCCTGGCCCGCGGCGACTGCTGGTATGGCGCGCGGCGCACGGTGGTGGCCAGCGCCACCTACCGCTTCTAGACGACAAGAAGGAGAGCCAGGATGACCACGATCAGCCCCACGGGCAAGAAGACGGCGATGGACAGCCGGCGCATCAAGGCCTGGACCTGGGTGCACAAATGGAGCAGCCTGGTTTGCACGGTCTTCATGCTGCTGCTGTGCCTCACCGGGCTGCCGCTGATTTTTCACCATGAGATCGGCCACCTGCTGGGCACCGAAGTTGAGGCGCCCGATTTACCGAAAGAGACGCCGCGCGCCAGCCTGGACAAGGTCATGGAAGTCGCGCAGGCACTGCACCCGGGCAAGGTGCCGATGTTCGCCTCGCACGAGATCGACGACGACCGCTTCTGGTACGTCACGCTGGGCGACACGCCGCTGTCCGAGGTGGGTAACAAGACGGTCGCCGTCGATGCACGCACCGCAGCTGTGCTGGCCCAGCCCAGGTTCGACGAAGGCTTTATGTATGTGATGTTCAAGCTGCACGTTGACCTCTTTGCCGGGCACGCGGGCAAACTCTTTCTGGGCTTTATGGGGCTCTTGCTGCTGGTAGCGATTGTCTCGGGTGTGGTGCTGTATGCGCCCTTCATGCGCAAGCTGGACTTCGGCACAGTGCGGCAAACCCGCCCACGCGCCCGCTGGCTGGACTTGCACAACCTGCTGGGCATCGTGACGCTGGTGTGGGCCTTCACCGTGGGCGCCACGGGCATGATCAACACCTGGGCCGACCTGTTGATCAAGTACTGGCAGTACGACCAGCTGAGTTCGCTGCTGGCGCCTTACCAGGGGCAAAAACCGCCGGCACGCCTGGCCTCGGTGCAGCAGGCAGCTTCATCAGCGACCGCACTGGCGCCTGAAATGAAGATGGCTTTTATCGCTTTTCCGGGTACGTCGTTTTCAAGCCCGCACCACTACACGGTGTTCCTGCGCGGCAACGAGCCCTTCAACTCGCGCCTGCTCAAGCCGGTGCTGGTGGACGCCGGCACCAATGCGCTCACGGCCAGCCCGCCGCTGCCCTGGTACCTCACAGCGCTGCTGGTGTCGCAGCCGCTGCACTTCGGCGACTACGGCGGCATGCCGATGCAAATCCTCTGGGCCCTGCTGGACATCGCGACCATCATCGTGCTGGGCAGTGGCCTTTACCTGTGGCTTGGACGGCGTAATCCGGCCAAAGCGGCGAAGCCGGAAAAAACAGCAGGGCAAATACCAGCGCCGCATGCCGCGCGCCATGAAACGACCGGCGGTGCCGCGTGAGCGCAAAAGCCGATTCCGCGAAGGACTCCGCTTTCTGGCGCCTGTGGCGCTGGCCCCTCGTGCTGGGCACGCTCAGCACCACCGGCCTGCTGACTGCGCTGGTGTCTGATGGCTGGGGCGACTGGTGGTGCTGGCTGGGGTTGGGCGTACCCGTGGCTGTGATGGCCTGGTTCTCGTGGGTGCCCGGCGGGCCGCACAAACGCTGAACGGGCGGGTGACTGCTTTTTTTTGTTCTGGTGCGATAGGTAAAGTTAACCTGGCGGCACTTTGAAGCGATGCACAAAAACACCAAAACCTCGTGGGAAAAGTGCCTGAAACCCTTATGAAACGAGCGCAAGCAGCTCCTGATTTAATAGCAACTCCAATAAAACCTTCACGGGCCACACTTGCCCAGGTGCGGCTGCCAGGCGCTTAAGTTCTGTCGCCGCGCGAAGTGCGATGGTGATGTGCCTGACCTTGGCGCCGATGTGGCGTCTATAGCCATCAGCGGCGGCAGGCCCGCTCAGGCTATAAAATTCAGGCTTGCTCACGCACGATCAGAGGGCACGACCTGAAGGGATGCGCGGTGAGCCCCTTGCATCACCCAAGCCCTTTCTCGTCCCCCCATTTCTTTCCCCTCTTCTTTTTTTCTCTCATGAGCGCCTTCAACACAGAACGCATTATTTCCGTCCACCACTGGACCGACACGCTTTTTAGCTTCACCGCCACGCGCGATTCGGGCTTTCGCTTTGTCAACGGCCAGTTCACCATGATCGGCCTGCCTGTGGACGGTAAACCATTGCTGCGCGCCTACAGTGTGGCCAGCGCCAACCATGAAGACCAGTTGGAGTTTTTCAGCATCAAGGTGCCCGACGGCCCACTGACTTCGCGGCTGCAACACCTCAAGCCGGGCGACGACATCCTGGTCGGCCGCAAGCCCACCGGCACGCTGTTGCTGCAAAACCTGCTGCCCGGCGGCACGCTGTGGCTGCTGGCCACCGGTACCGGTCTGGCGCCCTTTCTCTCTCTGATCAAGGACCCAGACACTTACGAGCGGTTTGAGCGCGTGGTGGTGGTGCACGGTTGCCGTACCAGCGCCGAGCTCGCCTACCGCGAGCTGATCGAGCACGAGCTGCACGAGCATGAGTTCCTCGGCGAGCTGGTGCGCGGACGCCTGATGTATTACCCCACCGTGACGCGCGAGCGCTTTCGCAACGAAGGCCGCATCACCGAGCTCATGCAGTCGGGCAAGCTGTACAACGACCTGGGCTTGCCCGCGATCTCTACCGGGAACGACCGCCTGATGCTGTGCGGCAGCCCCGACATGCTGCGCGACATCAAGGCCATGCTGGAAGAGCGCGGCTTTGAGGAAGGCAACATGCAGCGAGCCGGCCACTTCGTGGTGGAACGCGCATTTGCCGAGCGCTGACTGACAACGGGAAACGTTTGCAATGCGAACGTTTCTCACAATCAAACGCAACCAGACCGCCCCGGCAGGGGAATGCTTGAGTTACCGCACGCGGCCAGTGACAATGGGCGATCCGCACTACACAACGATAAGGAATCTCCATGAAAGGCGACGCAAAAGTCATCGCTCACCTGCAGGCGCAGCTGAAGAACGAGCTGACGGCCATCAACCAGTACTTTTTGCACTACCGCATGTACAAGCATTGGGGCCTGGACAAGCTGGCCAAGAAGGAATACGAAGAGTCCATCGGCGAGATGAAGCACGCCGACAAGCTGATGGACCGCATCTTCATGCTCGATGGCCTGCCCAACCTCCAGGACCTGGGCAAGCTGATGATCGGCGAGGATGTTCCAGAAGCCCTGAACTGCGACCTGAAAGCCGAAACCGGTGCACAGGCCACCATCAAGGACGGCATTGCCCACTGCGAAAGCGTACGCGACTACGTCTCGCGCGACCTGCTGCAGGAAATCCTCGATGACACCGAAGAGCACATCGACTTCCTGGAAACACAGATTGAACTGCTTGGCAAGGTTGGCCTGCAAAACTACCTGCAAAGCCAGATGGGCGAGTTGAGCTGAATGCTGTCCTGAACTAGCCGGATGACATGCCTGGCGCAAACAAAAAACGGGGCACAGGCCCCGTTTTTTGTTTGCGCCAACGCTGACTGCCCCTGGTTTTCAGAAGCTCTTTTCCCGGCCTCAATTTTGCGGCTGCGCAGAGACATATCGCGTTTTCGCCACACAAGCATCGCTTTTTCGTCATTCCTGCAACATCCAAATACAAGGTATTACGAATCATTATCATTTGATATACACTTCGAGCGAACTTCACGAGCCAGCCAACTCGCGCCCGAGGGCATTTCGAGCCAGCCAAGCTTTTTCCTGAACCCGGTCCGCCGCCTGCAAGGCAGGACCCAGCTTGGAGGCCATCTTGGCACACCCTTCTGCTCGCGCCGCACGCCCTGCGCGCAACAAAAAGACCCGCACCACGGGCGCTGACAATTTCACGCCGCTTGCCGGCCCGGATGCCAATCCTGCCGCGTCTTCCGACAAAGCCCTGCTCCCGCTTGGCGCGCTCATGCTGGCGGTTTCGGTGTCAGGCTGGGCCCAGAGCATCACCCCGACGCCCAGCACCGGCGCCACGACGACCACTTCATCCACTGCACCCGAAGGCAGGAGCCTGGCGCCCGTGACGGTGACAGGCACACGCGACCGCGCCAGCCAGACTTATCAGAGCGGCACTACCAGTGTCGGTAAAGCGCCATTGGCAGCCAAGGACATTCCGCAATCGCTGACGGTCGTCAACGAAAAACTGATTCACGACCAGGGCAAGGACAGCTTCAAGAGCGCCCTTGAGAACGTTGTCGGTATTACTTTTGAAGCAGGGGAAGGCGGGCGCATCGGCGACAACATTCGCTTGCGCGGTTTCAGCGCTGCTGGAGATATCTACCTGGATGGCATGCGCGACATTTCCCAGTACAACCGGGACACCTTCAACTATGACCGGGTTGAAGTCTTGCGCGGTGCGGCATCCATGCTTTTTGGTCGCGGTTCTACCGGAGGCATCATCAACCAGGTCAGCAAAACTCCGCGCCTGATCACAGAGCATGAAGTGAATACGACGATAGGAACCGGCAATTACTTACGCCTGTCAGGCGACTTCAACTTCAAGACATCGGATGACGCTGCATTTCGCATCGGGGTCATGACAACGGACTGGGATGGCCGCGCCGGAAAAGCAGAAACACATCGTCGCGGCCTGGCCGCAGACTACCGCTGGGGCATTGGTACGTCGGACGAATTCATGGTCAGCCTGTACCATCTCAACTACAACGACAAGCCCGACCTCGGCGGGCGTTGGCTGCAGAACGCACCCGCGCCTTTCTCTCCCGATAAATGGTATGGCGTAGATTCGGACTACCAGCGCGACAGCGCCGACATTGTCACCGGCACGCATACGCATCGCTGGGCAGATGGCAGCACCCTCAAAACAACGCTGAGAGACGGACATTTCAGCCGTGATCTGTGGGCCACGCAAATTAACGGGTTCGCCGCTAGCGTCACGCAAGCGAACTTCAACCAGAACACAGTCGTCAACCGCGGAAACCAGACACGCGCAGGGCAGGACCGTCATACCTTCCTGCAAAGTGACTACGTCACGAAAACAAACTGGTTCGGTCTCAAGAATGACCTCCTGATTGGCGGGGAATACGCACTGGAGCGCTCTGGCCGGGACAGCTACAGCAATGTTCCCGGAAAACCTTCAACGACGGTCGGCATTGCAAGCAATGCAGGCGTTGCCGACACCCGGGTACGGACATGGGCCAACAACTTCACGGCCACCACGGTGGGCATATATGCGCAAGACATCATCAGCCTGACACAGGCCTGGAAACTGGTCGGCGGATTTCGCCACGACAGTTTCAAGGGGGAGTACGACCGGGTAACTGGCGGCCGCCTGTCCCGCTCAGACAATCTCTTGAGTACTCGCCTGGGCGTGATGTACCAGCCGACCGATGAAGTCAGCTATTACGCATCCTATGGCACCTCATTCAACACCTCAGGCGATCTGTACCAATACGATGCGACCACGGCCAACACTCCACCGGAAAAAAGCCGAAACATCGAAATAGGCGCCAAGTGGGAGCTGTTTGGAGGAGATCTGTCGTTGCGCACAGCCCTTGCCCGAACAGACAAGTACAACGAGCGCAGTACCGACACGCAAACTGTGCCCGGTGGTACGGAGTTCCTGTTGTCGGGGCAACGCCACACGAACTCACTGGAGTTCGAAGTTGCTGGTCGCCTGAGCGCAAGCTGGGACGTTTTTGCGGGCATCGCCTTCATGCGCGGTGTCATTGACAAGGCCGGCTCCAGCCCCGCGTCAGCCGCGACTGTCGGCCAGGAACCAGGGCTGCTTCCTCACCGCCAAGCCAATTTGTGGACTACCTACCGGTTCTCTGACAAATGGCGTGTGGGTGGTGGCTTGACAGCAGTCAGCAAAAACAAACCCGCCTTGCCGGTGCCGACAACCAACAGTGTGCCGGGATATACCAAATTCGATGCCCTGCTTGAATATCAGATTAACCAGAACAACTCCATCAAGGTCAATCTGGACAACGTATTCAACAAAGTCTATTACACCGCCCTGTATACAGGCTGGCCCGGCCCTGCTGCACCGGAACGCAGTCTGCGTGCCACCTGGACCAGCAAATTCTGATCTGAGAATCGGATTTTCCAAACTCAGGCACCTGGGAGATACTTCCGGGTGCCTTTTTTATTGATGGAACCCCATGCTGCTTCGCATTCAACAAGCCCTCAAGCCGGACGAACTTGCGCAGGTTCGCCAGCTGATCCTGGACGCCGATTGGGCCGACGGCCGCATCACCGCCGGCAGCCAGAGCGGCACCGTCAAGAACAACCTGCAGCTGCCTGAAGAGCTGCCCGCCGCCCAGCAAGCGCGGCACATCGTGTCGGTGGCGCTGGCCCGTAATCCGATGTTCGTGACCGGGGCGCTGCCCAAATCGGTCTATCCGCCGCTCTTTAACCGCTACGGCGGCGACGCCAACAATTTCGGCAACCATATCGACAACGCGGTACGTACCCATGCCGCCACAGCACGGCACGTGCGAACCGACATTTCCTGCACGCTGTTCCTGAGCGATCCGGCCAGCTACGACGGCGGCGAACTGGTCGTACAGGACACCTACGGCGAACAACGCATCAAGTTCGAGGCGGGCGACCTGGTCATGTACCCGGGCACATCGGTGCACCGCGTGGAGCCTGTCACGCGCGGTGAACGGCTGGCCTGCTTCTTCTGGATTGAGAGCATGGTGCGTTCCGATGCCCAGCGCCGGCTTTTGTATGAAATGGATATGGCCATTACCTCGCTGCGCCAAAAGGACCTGGAACGCTCAACCCCAGGTGCGGCCGAAGGTGCCGAGGTGGTACGGCTTACAGGCTGCTATCACAACCTGCTGCGGATGTGGGCTGAGGTTTAGGCGGTTGGACCGCGTTTGTCCTGCATCGTGAAGGGTCTTGGCAATCCATCACCCCCCAGGATGCCTCGCTCGCCTCAAGGAACTGCCTTTTCGCTATCTAATTCATAGCTGCTTGCGCCCGCTCAGAAAGGCTTACTGCTGAATTTGGCTTCGAAAACGAGGCCAAAAATCCTCTGCAAATGGCTCGCACTTCCTGAAATCTGCATCTCATGATTGCAAATGCGATAGATTCGCATTTATAATCGACGCACCGATTGAATCAATCACCAGCCAAGCCCATCCATGATCGTTTGCGTCTGCCGCCGAATCTCCGACCGCGAAATTGCCCGCCATGCCCGTGCAGGCCTGGGCTTTGACGAGATCCAGTTCGAACTCGGCGTGGCCACCCAGTGCGGCCAGTGCGAAGGCTGCGCCCGCGACGTGGTGGCGCAGTGCAGCGCCAACTGCCCGACGGCCAACATCACGCTCGCCACCCACACGCTGGAAGGCAGCCCATGGAACACCTTGCAACCCTCTCCCCAATACTGATTTCGGCCCTTCCTGTCAGCCTTGTCCTGGTGATAGGCTCCGCGTGGTGGATCTTCCGCCGCTGATTCCCGGTTGCCTTTTTGACCGAAACCGCGCCTCATGTGGCCATTCGCCCACCTATCTCCCTCTCGATGAACGCCACTTTCTCCACCGCACCGCGCCCCACCCCGCCGCGCCAGCCCCTCAGCCGCAATGCCGTTATCGCGCTGACAGTGGTGGCCCTGCATGCAGGGTTCATCTGGGCGCTGCAAAGCGGCTTGCTGATGCGAGCTGCCGAAATCGTGATTCCTGCAGAAATCCTCACGCAATTCGTGGACCCGCCCGCCCCCAAGGTGGAGCCCGTCCCCCCTACCCCACCCACGCCCACCGTGCAGAAAAAAGCGGTTGCCAGGGCACCCGACAAACCCGCGCCCCAGCCGCTGGCCATCGCAGACCCGACACCTTCGCCCAATGCCCCGACAGGCGTTGTCACGCCGCCGCTACCGCCCGCGCCTGTGGCCGTGGCCCCCGTTGCACCGGCCGCACCACCGGCAGTACAGCTGCCATCGAGCGATGCCGACTACCTGCAAAACCCCAAGCCCGCCTATCCGCCCATCAGCCGGCGCCTTGGCGAGCAGGGCAAAGTGATCGTGCGAGTGCTGATTGGTGCAGACGGCCAGGCGAAGAAAACCGAAATCCGCCAGTCAAGCGGCTTTGACCGGCTTGACCAGGCAGCGGTCACCACCGTCATGCGCTGGCGCTACGTGCCAGGCAAGCGTGGCGGTGTGGCCGAAGAGATGTGGTTCAACGTACCCATCAACTTCGTCCTGGAGTAATTTTTTTGAAACCCGTGGAGTATTGACTCATGAATTCCCAATTCGGCCTTGCCAACGTCTGGAGCCAGGGCGATATCGTTACCAAATCGGTGGCCGTGCTGCTGCTGGTCATGTCGCTCGCGTCCTGGATGGTCATCGTCATCAAGACGCTGGACCTCATCAAGTACAAAAAGATCGCCCGCGCCTCTGAAGACTTCTGGCACAGCGAAGACTTTGCCGCGGGCCTGACCAAGCTGGGCGCCGACCCGACCAACCCGTTCCGCCAGCTCGCCCTGGAAGGCCGCGAAGCCACGCTGCACCATCGCAACACCAAGGCGCACCTGCACGACGCCCTGGACGTGAGCGACTGGGTCACGCGCACGCTGCGCAATGCCATCGACGAATTCACCGGCAAGCTGCAGTCGGGTCTGGCCATCCTGGCCTCGGTCGGCTCCACCGCCCCCTTCGTCGGCCTCTTCGGCACCGTGTGGGGCATCTACCATGCGCTGCTGTCCATCGGCGCAGCCGGCCAGGCGACCATCGACAAGGTGGCCGGCCCAATCGGCGAATCGCTGATCATGACAGCGCTGGGTCTCGCGGTCGCCATCCCGGCGGTGCTGGGCTACAACGCCCTGGTACGCGGCAACAAGGGCGTGCTGCAAAAACTCAGCCGCTTTGCGCATGACCTGCACGCCTACTTCGTGACCGGCGCCCGCGTGAGCGCCGGCGGCCAGCAGGCCAATGTGGTGCCAATGAAAAAAGCCTGAAAGCCCGCCCTTTATCCTGCTCTGCCGCCCCACAGCCGCGGAGCTCCCTCATTCAGTGACCGAGAAGCACCATGGCCTTTGGAACCCAAGACGACAGCGATGAGGTGATGAACGAGATCAACATGACGCCCATGGTGGACATCATGCTGGTGCTGCTCATCATTTTCATCATCACGGTCCCCGTGATGAAGCATTCCGTCAACATCGACCTGCCGCGCGCCTCCAACGAAGCGCAAAACATCAAGCCGGAAACGGTTCGCCTGAGCGTGGATGCGGAAGGCAGCTATTTCCTGAACGAGACCAAAATTTCAGACGAAGAACTGGTCACGCAGCTCCGGGCGTCGGCGGCACAAAACCCGCAGCCAGACCTGCATATCCGCGGCGACAAATCAGTGCGCTACGAGCGCGTGGCGCAAGCCATGGCAGCAGCCCAACAGGCCGGGCTGCGCAAGATCGGTTTCATCACTGAACCCAAGAACTGACCAGGGCCTGCAGGACTGATCGGGTCCTGGATGCATGCCTGCTGGACAGGCACTCCAGGTTTTTCACACAGAAAGAAACAAACCGCAGCCTGGATTCGCTTGACTTTCAAATGAGAATGGTTATCATTAACTTAACGCAGCCCAAACAGGTCAAACAGGTTTAACCATCATGTCCATCGCAATGCCCGCTTCCCATACCTTGAGCCTTCCTGCCCGCGCCCCTGCGCACACAGAGACCGCTTCTGGTGGCCATCCTTCGGGCGCTTCCGCCGCTTGCGTCAACAGCACCGAAATCCTGCGCGGGCAAAAGGCGGTGGAAATCAACCACAACGGCTCGACTTACCGCCTTCAGGCCACTCGCCTGGGCAAACTGATTTTGACCAAGTAAGCCCCCTTCACCGTTTCATCACCCTCTTCATCAACACAGTTTCATCGTGGGGCGATCCGGGGCTACCAAGCCTCCAAGGTCGTTTTTAGCCAGCCACAGACTCTTTTGGAGTTGTTTAGCCAGGCTTTTTTTCCTTGATGTTGTTCTGCTCTCACCAACAAAAAAGCCGACCTCGTGGTCGGCTTTTTTCTTTTTTATTCCCGCTGCGAAGCGGTTTACAGGCCGATAGCGGCAATACCGGCGCGCGCAATTTGCGCGTCCTCGCTGGACTTCACGCCGCTCACACCGACAGCGCCAATGCACTGCCCGTCTTTCACGATGGGCACGCCGCCTTCCAGCATGCCGTGGATGTAGGGCGCCGACAGAAAGGACGTACGGCCGCCGTTGATGACGTCTTCGTAAACCTTGCTCTCACGGCGGCCCATGGCGGCCGTATTGGCCTTGGAGGGTGCAATGTGCGAGGAAATGGGCGGCGCACCGTCCAGGCGCTGCAGGTGCAGCAGGTGACCACCGTCGTCGACGATGGCGATGGTGACGGCCCAGTTGTTCTTGAGGGCTTCGGCCTCGGCGGCAGCGGCGATGAGTTTGACGTCGGCGAGTTCAAGCACTGCTTTTGATTTCATGGTCTTCAGGATTTCCGGAGTTTGTTGGCAAAGATACCGAGCATACGCAAATTTGGGGCCGCCCTTCGCCCGCATTGCCGCCAAATTAGCTTATAGAACCCTTACAAAAAGTAGGGAGTGAGGGCTGGAAAAACAGCAATGCACCCTAAAATAATCTTGCCGGCATTTGCTGGCGCCTCGGAGACGACTTTCATGACTGACAATGTTCAAACCCTCGACTACGGCGTTGCTTCCAGCGTCGAGCAACGCAACAAGGTCTTGCGCAACACCTACTGGCTGCTGGCCCTGAGCCTGCTGCCCACCGTGCTGGGCGCCTGGCTGGGCGTGGCAACGGGCATTACCCGCTCCCTGACGGGCGGATTGGGCCTGATCGTGTTCCTCGGCGGCGCCTTCGGCTTTATTTTCGCCATTGAAAAGACCAAGAACTCGGCCGCGGGCGTGCCTGTGCTGCTCGGTTTTACCTTTTTCATGGGCCTGATGCTCTCGCGCATGATTGCCATGGTGCTGGGTTTCAGCAACGGCGCATCACTGGTCATGACGGCTTTTGCCGGCACGGCCGGCGTGATGTTCGTGATGGCCAGCCTGGCCACCGTCATCAAGCGCGACCTGAGCGGCATGAGCAAGTGGCTCTTCGCCGGCGCCCTGGTGATCATGGTGGCGGCCGTCATCAACGTGTTCCTTGGTTCGACCATGATGATGGCAGTCATCAGCACGCTGGCCATCGCGGTTTTCAGCGCCTACCTGCTGTACGACCTGAAGCAGGTGATCGACGGCGGCGAAACCAACTACATCAGCGCCACACTGGCCATTTACCTGGACCTGTTCAACATTTTCCAGAGCCTGCTGGCCTTGCTGGGCATCTTCGGCGGCGACCGGGACTGATCCGCTTCGCTACTGAATAAAAAAAGGGCCTCAGGGCCCTTTTTTCATGCACACCTCGTTTCATTCTCCGCAGGGTGAGTTGGGGCTTCTCCAATTCAAGCCGGGGCCGCGGATCTGGCTCTGCCAGTCCGCAGGTGCAGCGGCCCCCTCGGAGGCAGGGAGCTACACGCAGTGAGAGACCGTGGGAGCCAAATCAAACACAGCAATGGACTCCACATGGGCCGTGTGCGGGAACATGTTGACCACGCCAGCCGCTGTGCAGCGGTAGGCGCCACAGTCCACCAGCACGCCCGCATCCCGCGCCAGGGTGGCCGGGTTGCAGCTCACGTAGACAATGCGCTGCGGCGGCGTCCAGCCGTTCAGGGCCAGGCTCTGCTGGTGCTCACCGTCATCACAGGGGACGCCGCTGACGATCTGCTGGTGCAGCGCCGCCAGGGACTTGAAAAGCTCAAAAGCGCCTTCACGCGGAGGGTCCACCAGCCATTTGTCGGCGCGGCCATCTTTCACCAGCATCGCCGGCGTCATTTCAAAGAGGTTGCGCGCTACAAATTTCGTAGCTGCCAGCGCACGGCGGACGCTGGATGCAGGCCTGTTTCTTTCAAAATTCTCGCGTGAGCGGGCGACCAGGACTTCACTGCCTTCGATACCCAGCACTTCACGGGCGCGTGTGGCCAGCGGCAAGGTGAAATTGCCCAGGCCGCAAAACCAGTCAATCACCCGCTCGTCCGGCTGCACCGCCAGCATTCGCAGTGCACGCGACACCAGCACCTGGTTGATATGGGGGTTGACCTGCGTGAAATCGGTCGGTTTGAATGGCATGACCACATCAAACTCCAGCAGGCCGTAGCTCAACTCCTGCACAGCGTCGTCCAGCAGCTTGACTGTTTCAAGCCCCCCCGGCTGCAGCCACCATTGCAGGCCGGGGTTCTGCGCAGCGAAAGCACGCAGGCGGTTCAAGTCACCGGAGCTTAGGGGCTCCATATGGCGCAGCACCATGGCCGTGACCTCGTCACCGCAGGCCAGTTCGATCTGGGGCAGGGTTTCCTTCGCATCCATGCTGCCGATCAGCTCGCGCAGAGGCACGAGCATGTCACTGACGTGCCGGGGCACCACGTGGCATTCGGTCATATCGGCCACGYAGCCGCTTTTACGCTCGTGAAACCCCACCAGCACGGCACCCTTTTTGCGGACATACCGTACCGACAGCCGCGCACGATAGCGATATCCCCAGGCCGGCCCTTCAATGGGCCGCAGCAGGTTGTCCGCCCTGACCTTGCCGATGTGCCATAGGTTGTCTTCGAGCACACGCTGCTTCACGGCCACTTGCGCCCCCACATGCAAATGCTGCATCTTGCAGCCGCCGCAGGCGCCGGTGTGCATGCCGAAATGCGGGCATGCCGGGCGCACGCGCTGGGACGATTCACGGTGGATGGCCATCACCATGGCTTTTTCAAAGCTGCTTTTCTTGCGGTAGACGTTGGCAGTCACTCGTTCGAAAGGCAGGGCACCCTCGATAAAAACCACCTTGCCGTCAGCCCTGTGGGCAATGCCCTGGGCTTCGATGTCGAGCGACTCGACCTCGAGCACGTCTGGCGGGTAGTCGGCCGCCGTAGCAGGCTGCTTGTTCTGGCTTTCTTCTGTCATGCACCAATTGTCTCAGGCTGCGGTACCATTTTCTGAACCCGTGAAAGGAAGGCGCCATGGAGCTTCGTATTTGCATCGATGTTGACAACATGGAACGTGCCGTCAAGTTCTACACAGAGGCACTCGGGCTGCGCACAGGCCGCCGTTTCAAGAGCGACTTCGTGGAAATCCTCGGTGCAGGCAGTCCGATCGACCTGCTCTTCAATGCGCCGGGTACCCGGCCGATCGCCAGCGGTCAGGGCAGCGAGAGCGTTCGCACCTACCAGCGCCACTGGACACCTGTTCACCTTGATTTTGTGGTGGAAGACATTGATGCGGCGGTTGACCGGCTGCAGCGCCACGGTGCCGTTCTGGAAATGCCCGTGGCCGAACGGGTCTGGGGGCGAATTGCGGGGCTGGCCGACCCTTTTGGCCATGGCATTGACCTGTTGGAGTTCAAGGGCCGTGGCTACGACGAGATTTTGCAGCCTCACTGATCACAACTCCGGGGCAGGCAGCTGTATTTCCGCGCAACCATTTGCTACAAAATAGATAGCTTCCTGCGCTCGTCCATACTGGACTGCGAGATTTTTTCCATAAATTTTCCCTGGCACAAGCAGCGCCAAGGCACCAGAAACAAAAAAGGAGCCCGGCAAACGCGGGGCTCCTTTCTGTGGATGGAAATACCGCTTACTTGGCGGGCAGGTATCTGGAAGGATCGACAGGCTTGCCCTGGCGGCGAATCTCGAAATGCAGCTTCACGCGGTCCGCGTCGCTGTTGCCCATCTCGGCAATCTTCTGGCCCTTTCGCACGCTCTGGTCTTCCTTGACCAGCAAAGTCTGGTTGTGCGCATAGGCCGTCAGGAAGGTGCTGTTGTGCTTGAGGATGATCAGGTTGCCATAGCCGCGCAGGCCGGCGCCGGCGTACACCACGCGGCCGTCGGCCGAAGCAATGACGGGATCACCGGCCTTGCCGGAAATATCCAGGCCCTTGTTTTTGGCTTCATCGAAACCCGCCAGCATCGTGCCCTGCGCGGGCCAGATCCAGGCGATGTCTTCATCGCCCGTTGCAGAGGGTGTCGGGCTGGCAGCCGGTGCTGACGCGGGACGCGCCGCGCTGGCAGCCTGCGTCGGCGTGGTGGATGCTGTCGACGTGGTGGCCGACCCGGACGTCACGGGGCGGGTCACCACCAGCGGGTTTTCACTGGTCGGCGGCACCACACGCAGCACCTGCCCCACTTCGATGATGTTGGGGTTTTCAAGGTTGTTCCAGCGCACGATGTCACGCCAGTTCTGGCCATTTTCCAGGCCGATCCGAATCATGGTGTCACCGGGTTTAACGGTGTAGTAACCAGGTTTTCCGGCGTTTTCAAAGCCGGGCAACTGTTTGACATTGCCTGCGTCCACCGCGCCCGGCGTGGGACGCGACAAGCCGGTGCCGCGGTCTTCAACCGGGGCATGGGTGGGAGAACGCGTGCCGCAGCCCGCGGCAAGCAGCAGCGCTGCCGCCAGGGCGCATGGCAGGGCCAGCCTGCCGAGCGTTGAGCGGGCGCCATGACTTGCGTCTGCGGCATCCACAGACACTGCCCGGTTCGGCCGTACGGTTTGATTCATTGGTTCTTTCGTCGTCAATCTGACGGGTATGGCGTATTGGTTAACTGGATGATCGGATGGTTCAATGCCGTCACTGCTATATCGACAACCGGCCTGGGTCCTGCAGGGGCCGGATCATCAGCTTGTCCCCGATTTTAAAGGCACAAAATGAACGGCCTCCAGCAGGGTCTGCCTGACGCCCTGGGGGGTTTTGTCGACCACCACCAGCGCCTGGGCACCCCCGGCGGTTTGCATGGGCGCCACCAGCCTGCCGCCTACCGCCAGTTGCTCAATCCAGGCAGGCGGAATGGCCTCCCCGCCGGCAGCTGCAATGATGGCCGCATAAGGCGCGCCCCTGGCGTAGCCCATCATGCCATCACCAAACAGCAGGTGCACATTGGGCAGGCGTAAAGTCCGCAAATTCTCCCTGGCTTTGTCGTGCAGGCCACGCAGCCTTTCGATGCTGTAGACCTCCGTCGCTAGATGGCTGAGCACCGCGGCCTGGTAGCCGCAGCCAGTGCCGATTTCAAGCACCCGCCCCAGCTTTCCGGCCGCGCCGTGGCGCAGCAGTTCCAGCATGCGGGCCACCACATTGGGTTTGGAAATGGTTTGCCCCAAGCCAATCGGCAGGCTGGTGTCTTCATAGGCCTGGTTGACCAGCGCGGTGTCGACAAAACGGTGGCGTTCGACAGCCCCCATGGCGGCGAGTACCAACGCATCGGCAACACCTTGTGCAGCAAGCTTGCTCACCATGCGCGCGCGTACGGCGTGTGAATCGAGCCCGACACCGCCTGGTTGAGTGGAAATCACCGGTTTTGCTGGTTTTTTCAAGCTATTTTGGCTTGCCGCCCGCTCTGGAATTGCGCCACCAGCTATTGATTTTGTAGCAGACGGAACACCCGCGTCAGGCTTCAGTCGAACCGGAAATGCCGGGCGGCCTGCAGCGACCGGCGCTTTGGCAGTGGGATTGAACGGCGGTTTGAGGCTGGATTTCATGACGATTTTTTGTGCAACTCGGCCAGCCGGGCAGCGGTTTGGGCCCAATAAGGCAGACGCTCATGATCGGTCAAATCCACCTGCAGCGGGGTGATGGACACAAACTTCTGGCTGGTGGCGTAAAAATCGGTTCCTTCACCAGCCTCTTTCGCAGGCCCTGCGCCGCCAATCCAGTACATGGTTTCGCCGCGCGGGCTGGTCTGCACGATGACGCGTTCGGCCGCATGGCGCCGCCCCAGCCGGGCCACTTTCACACCCTGGATCTCGTTGTCGGGCAGGTTGGGAATATTCACATTGAGCAGCCAGGGCGGCACCGTCGGCTCCGCGCCTTCGGCGATGGTCTCCAGTGAAGGAATCAACTGTTGCACCAGCTCGGCTGCACGCCGGGCTGCCACATCAATGTGCGCCCAACCCTTTTCAGTCTGGGAAAACGCGATGGAAGGAATTCCGAACAGGTAGCCTTCCATGGCGGCGCCCACGGTTCCGGAGTAAATCGTGTCATCACCCATGTTGGCGCCGTTATTGATGCCTGAAACCACCAGGTCGGGCCGGTAGCCCAGCAAACCCGTCAGCGCGATATGAACGCAGTCTGCCGGTGTGCCGTTGATGTAGCGAAAGCCGTTGGCCGCGGTCTGCACGTACATCGGCGAGTGCAGGGTCAGTGCGTTTGATTTGGCACTGTTGTTGTGCTCGGGTGCCACCACCTCGACATCGGCAACGGTTTTAAGCGCTTCGTAGAGGGCAATGATGCCGGAGGCCTGGTAACCGTCGTCGTTGCAAATGAGGATTTTCATGGACTGATTTTACGGTCACGGCTGCGACAGCCTGAGCCCTGCCGGACATCGCAAAACCTGCCGCTTTGCCTATGATGCAAGCAAGGCGCCGTGTCTTTCCGCTGGCGGCCCGTCGTTCTTCTTCTGTTTCTTCTGCACCTGTCGCAGCATTCCTTCTATCGGAGACATCTCATGCAAGCCTGGCTTTGTGAAAACCCCACCGGCGTAGACGCCCTGACCTGGAAAGAATTGCCAACACCGCAACCCAAGGCAGGCGAAGTGCTGATTGAGATCAAGGCCGCCAGCCTGAACTTTCCCGACCTACTGATCGTGCAAAACAAGTACCAGATCAAGCCGCCCCTGCCCTTTGTGCCCGGCTCCGAATACGCCGGCATCGTTCAGGCGGTAGGCGAAGGCGTCACACACCTCCAGGTGGGGCAAAACGTGGCCTGCCTCTCCGGCACCGGGGGGTTCGGCACGCACACCCTTGCACCGGCGGCCCTGTGCATGCCCTTGCCCAAAGGGTTTCCCTTTGTGGACGCCGCCGCTTTCATCATGATTTACGCGACCTCGTGGCACGCCCTGATGGACCGCGCACAACTCAAGGCCGGTGAAACCGTCCTGGTGCTGGGTGCGGCAGGCGGTGTGGGTACCGCAGCCATACAGATTGCCAAAGCCGCCGGGGCCCGCGTGATCGCGGCCGCATCGACCGATGAGAAATGCGCCCTTTGTACGTCCATTGGCGCGGACGCCACCATCAACTACACCACGAAAAACCTGCGTGACGAAATCAAGGCACTGACCGAAGGCAAAGGGCCTGACGTGATTTATGACCCGGTCGGCGGCGAGTTTAGCGAGCCGGCCTTTCGCTCCATCGCGTGGCGGGGCCGTTACCTGGTGGTGGGCTTTGCTTCGGGGCCCATCCCGTCCCTGCCGCTCAACCTTACGCTGCTCAAGGGCGCATCCATCGTCGGCGTGTTCTGGGGAGACTTTGCCAAGCGCGAACCCAAAGCCAATGCGGCCATGATGGCCGAGCTGGCCGGCTGGTATGCCCAAGGCAAGATCAAGCCGGTTATTGACCGCACCATGCCCATGGCCGAACTGAAAGCCGCCTATGCCCACATGGGCTCACGTGGCGTCAAGGGCAAGCTGGTCATGGTGAACTAGGGCCTGGCCCGCCTGCACAAGGCAGCTGCACCAGGCCCCAAATGAAAAAGTCCCGCGAGCCTTGCGGCAAGCGGGACTTCAAATACTGGGGTGGCTGATGGGGCTCGAACCCACGACAACAGGAATCACAATCCTGGACTCTACCAACTGAGCTACAGCCACCGGAGCCCTGCATTATAGCGGCAAAGCCGCTGCAATTTACTGGGTGACGACTTCTTCTGCGCCTGCCTTGGCGACAGGAGGCTTTGCCACCAGGATTTTCGTCTTGAAGCGATCTTTCAGGCCGTTGTAATACGCCAGATTTTCTGCGGCGGTCCACCACTGCGTGTACTGGTTGCGTTCCTGCCTGGCTGCCGCTTCAAGTGGCGCCTCGCGCGGAACCACCTTGTTGACCTTGATCACGACGTAACCTTGTGCGCCGAGGCTAACCCCGGCAAATGCCGGCAAGGCAGCCGCGTCAGCGCGGAGCGCCGCGTCGATCACGGGATTGGGAAGCTTCTGGGTTTGCTCACGCGACACGACCACAGGTGCGGCCAAAGCCGTTGCGGACGCCGGGGCGGCCTTCCAGGCAGCCAGTTTGGCCTCGCCCTCCTTGCGCGCTTCTTCGGCGCTGCGCTGGGCAACCCAGCGCTGGCGCACGACATCTTTCACTTCGGCAAAGGGCTGGGTGCGTGCCGGGGTGTACTGGGTGATCCGGCCTGAAACCAGCTGGCTGGGCGCTGTTTCTATGGCTTCGGTATTGCGCTTCTTTTCGATCGCGTCAGGCGAAAAAAGTGCGCCCAGGAATTTCGGATTCGACAGCACGCCAGCCGCACCGGCTTTGGGCTGCCGGGCCACATTGCTGGCCGCCTTGACTTCAAGCTTCAGCTTGTCCGCCACGGGCTTGAGGCTGTCGGGCTGCTCATAGGCGCCATTGGTGAAGACATCGGCAACTTCAGCAAATTTCTTCTGGGCCTCCTGCTTGCGGAGGTCGGCTTCCAGCTGCGGTTTCATTTCTTCGAACGCTGGCCGCTTCGGTGCCTTGATGTCCGTCAGCTTGATGATGTGGTAACCGAACTCCGACTCCACGACATTGCTGATGTCGCCTTTTTTCATCGCAAAGGCGGCGTCCTCAAATGGCTTGACCATCGAGCCGCGCGCGAAGAAATCGAGATCGCCGCCGGAAGGTGCCGAACCGGTATCCTGCGAATTTTTACGTGCCACATCGGCAAAAGTATCGGGTGCCTTCCTGACCTGCGCCAGCAATTCCTCTGCCCTGGCTTTCGCCTTTTCGCGATCGGCTGCCGAGGCAGTCTTGGGCGTTGCAATCAGGATGTGGCTTGCCCTGCGCTCTTCGGTGCCGCCCAGGCGCTGGATATTCTGCTCATAGTAGGTCTTGAGATCGGCCTCGTTGACGGTGACCGTCTTTTTGACAGTCTCGACGTCAAGCACCACATACTCAATGTTGGCCTGTTCGGGCGCCTGAAAGAGTTTCTCGTTGGCTTTGTAGAACTGCTCAAGGTCGGCATCGGTCGGCGCCAGTTTGGCTGCCATATCGGCAGCATCAAAACGGGCCAGCTGGATTTCGCGCTTCTCGAAATAGGCATTGAGCGACAAATCAGCCGCAGCGTTCGTGGCGAAGCCGCTTGCACCAATACCGCCCAGCACCTGCCGGCTCGGCAGCCCGGCCTTGACATTGGCCTCAAAGATTTCCGGCGTCATGCCCTGCGACGCCAGCAACTGGCGATAGCGCTCCATATCGAGCTTGCCGTCCGGGCCTTTCAGGGCGGCGATTTCAGGGATTTTCTGCAGCTCGCGCGCCAGATAGTCGTCGGTGACGTGGGCAGCAGCAGCAACCACGCGGTCGCGTACCAGCCGCTCCAGCGTCGCGTAGCGTGCTTGTGGTGTATCCAGCAGCTTGACATCAATCGACGGCATGGAAGCGCGTATGCGCTGGACTTCGTTCTGGTGGGCCTGGTCCCATTCGGGCTGCGTGATGTCTTTCCCATCAACCACGGCAACGACCCCGCTTTTACTCCCGGGACCGTTGCTGTTCATGCCCACCAATATGAAGGACGGAACAATCAGCAAAAACAGCAACGCCATCGTGACTTTGGTGTGCTTGCGAATGAAATCAAACATCTCGAACTTCCTGTGCTGCAACAGCTTTACGAACAAACCGGGAGCCAACAACAAAAAAGGCGAACCATGTTCGCCTTTTTTCGTGGGTGGTGGGTGCTGACGGGCTCGAACCGCCGACCTACGCCGTGTAAGGGCGCTGCTCTACCAACTGAGCTAAGCACCCCACGTTGAGTTTCCGTTTCAGTTCAAAGCATCCTTGAGAGCTTTGCCTGGACGGAACTTTGGAACCTTGGCAGCCTTGATTTTAATCGCATCGCCGGTACGCGGATTGCGGCCGGTGCGCGCAGCACGTTTTCCCACGGCAAAAGTGCCGAAACCCACCAGAGACACGGAGCCTCCTTTTTTCAGGGTTGTTTTCACAGCGCCAATGGTTGACTCCAGCGCGCGCGTAGCGGCAGCTTTGGAAATATCAGCATGCTTGGCAATGTGCTCGATCAGTTCAGTCTTGTTCACAAGGAGCCCCTCGTTGATAAAAAGTTAATCTGGTTGTCTCTAAAAAATATCTCCCGGGACACTGTGTTGAGTGTGTCAGCGGGAGCGGCATGTGCAGTTTTCTGCTGATTCCAATTAGAGCCATGGACTCCTAACCTGTCAATACAGCAGCAAGTTTTTACAACGTGCGGAGGCGGATTCTAGACGGTTTTTCAGCGCTTTCACGGCTTAATCGTAAGCATGATGTGTAATTTTCATGCTTGACAAAAAACGACTTTATAACCCGCTGAGGGCGGCTGCCACGGCCTTGCCGAGGTCGACCGTCCCGGCTTTTCCGCCCAGATCCGGCGTGCGTGGCGCACCGCTTCCTGGAAGCAGCACAGCTTCAATCGCAGCAAGGATGCCATCATGCGCCTCTTTGTGTCCGAGGAATTCCAGCATCATGGCGCCGCACCAGATCTGCCCAATGGGGTTGGCAATGTTGCGCCCGGCAATGTCCGGGGCCGAACCGTGCACCGGTTCGAACAGGGAGGGAAACTTGCGTTCGGGGTTGAGGTTGGCACTGGGCGCAATGCCGATGGTGCCCGTGCAGGCCGGCCCCAGGTCACTCAGGATATCGCCGAACAGGTTGCTGGCCACCACCACATCGAAGAAGTCCGGGCGCTGCACAAAATGCGCGGTCAGGATGTCGATATGGAATTGATCAAGACGGACACCCGAATAGTTTTTCGCCATCTCGGCCACGCGCTCATCCCAGTAAGGCATGGAGATGGAAATGCCATTGGACTTGGTCGCACTGGTCAGGTGCTTCTTGGGACGGGACTGGGCGAGTTCAAAGGCGAACTTCAGGACGCGGTCCACGCCGATGCGAGTGAACACCGACTCCTGCAGGACAAACTCGCGCTCCGTACCAGGAAAAGCCCGCCCGCCAATACTGGAGTATTCGCCCTCGGTGTTTTCACGGACGATGTAAAAATCTATTTCACCGGGCTGGCGCGCGCTCCCGTCACGCCTGACAACCGGCGCGATGATGCCGGGCATCAGCCGCGCCGGCCGGAGGTTGATGTACTGGTCAAACTCACGCCTGAACAGCAGCAGCGACCCCCACAGTGAAACATGGTCGAGAATTTTCGCGGGCCATCCCACGGCGCCGAAGTAGATTGCGTCATGGCCGCCAATCTGGTCCTTCCAGTTGTCCGGCATCATCTTGCCGTGCTTTTCAAAGTAGTCCCAGCTTGAAAAATCGAAGTGGTCGAACTGCAGGTCGATGCCGTATTTGACGGCCGCAGCCTCCATCACTCGCACACCTTCGGGCATGACCTCTTTGCCGATGCCGTCGCCTGCGATGACTGCTATGCGTTTTTTTCCGGAGCTCTTGCTCATGGTGTTCCTTTTGGATTGGGTTGAATTGGAGTGAGGTCGATTTGGTCAGTTGAATGCCGTTGATTCAGGATTTGAAAAAGCCAAGCGCTTCTGCCAGCAGCAACGCCGGCACTTCCTCCGCAATGTAGTGGCCACAAGGCAGGCTCCGGCCCGAGACATCTTTCGCACGGTCCCGCCAGAGGTTCAGTACATCAAAACATTGGCCCACCGCGCCATGCTCGCCCCACAACACCCGCAGCGGCTGCGCCAGGCGCAGGCCGGCAGCGACGTCCGCGCAATCGTGCTCCAGGTCGATGGTGGCGGAGGCCCGGTAGTCTTCGCAGATACTTTGAGCGGTGCCGGGGATTTTCGCGCAGCGTTCGTACTCGGCCAGTGCGGGTGGCGCAAAAGCCGCCAGGCCGGCATGGCGTTTACCCATCACGCTGCGCACATACCGCACCGGATCGGACTCGATCAACGCTTCGGGCAACGGCGGCGGCTGGATCAGGAAAAACCAGTGCCAGTAAGCGCGCGCAAAAGCCTCCGTTGTGTTGTCGTACATGGCCAGCGTGGGCGCGATGTCAAGCAGCATCAGCCGCTGAACCGCGCCAGGATGATCCGCCGCAAGGCGATGGGCCACGCGCGCGCCGCGGTCGTGCGCCAGCACCTGGAATCGTTCGAACCCGTGACGACGCATGGCGGTTACGGCATCCAGCGCCATCGCACGTTTGGAATAGGCCTCGTGCGCTGCATCACTGGTAACCCGCGAGGAGTCACCGTAGCCGCGCAGGTCCATCATCACGACAGTGAATTTTTTTGCAAGCTCTCCGGCGACCAGGTGCCACATCGCGTGGGTTTGCGGGTGCCCGTGGAGCAACAGAAGTGACGCTCCTGCACCGCCCCGCAGGGTGCGCAAGCTGCCAGCCGGGCCGTCTAAATCGTACGAAACGAAATTCTCAAACATCAATCAGTCGCCTTGGTTCACGTTCGGGCAATCAATTCCCGGCGCCCCGGTGCTGAATGCCTTGAACGTTTTTTAGATCCTTGCCTGATTTTGTAGAACAGTGGCGCCCAATACAAGCAATAATCAGGCAATCAATTATTTCCAAAAAGGAATTAATGGAACGCAGCGACCTTGAACTGGTGCTTGCCGTTCGCGACCACGGGAGCCTGGCGGCCGCGGCGCAAAGCCTGGACGTGGCGCCGCCGGTGGTCACCAAGCGGCTTGCAGCATTGGAGGCCAGGCTGGGCCAGCGGCTGTTCCAGCGCACCACCCGCCGCGTCAGCCCCACCGCCGAAGGCGAAACAGTCTGCGAACGGGCCATCATCCTCCTGCAGGGCTTCCAGGCGCTCGAGGCTGAGTTGCAGGAGCGAAAAGCGGAGCCCACCGGTCTGATCCGGCTCGCTGCAACTTTTGGATTCGGCCGCCTGTGGCTGGGCCCTGCGCTGGCGGACTTCCAGGAGCGTTATCCACGTGTCGAGATACAGCTGGAGCTCACCGAGCATTTGCCCGACCTCGCGCTGGAGGGTTACGACGGCGCCATCTGGCTCTGGTCGATACAGGGGCGGCAGGCGGCGCAGTGGGTGTCTCGCCGTCTTGCGCGCAACCAGCGCATCATGGTGGCCTCGCCCCGCTACATCAAACAACACGGTTCACCAGCCAGCCTGGAGGCCTTGCAGGACCATGCCTGCCTGATCGTGCGCGAAAACGGCAATGCCCCGGGACAGCGTTTTGATGTCTGGCCGCTGCACAGGGAACGCGAGAAAACAGCGGTGCGCGTTCGCGTACACGGCCCGCTGGCCAGCAATTCAGGAGAACTGGTACGTGACTGGTGCATGGAAGGCCGCGGCATCATGCTGCGCAGCCTTTGGGATATTGCGCCGCACATCGCATCGGGCCGGCTCGTGCGCGTTTTACCAGCCTATTCAATGCCCGATGCCGACATTCACTGGCTGGCCCCCTACCGCACCGACCAGCCACGCCGTATTCGCCTGCTGATTGACCACCTGGTCGCACAGTTCCAGGAAGCGCCCTGGAAAACTACGTTGCCGCCGGCTTCGCGGCCCGTACCACGAGGCTCACGCCCAACGCCGTGAGCGCGGTGCCGGCAATCGTGCTGAGCGTAATGGGTTCGTCAAACAACAGCCATGCCATCAGGGCGGTCGTTGGCGGAACCAGATATAGCAGGCTGGTCACGGCTGTCGCTGCGCCACGCTGGATCAAAAGGTAAAGCAGGGAGCTTCCTCCCAGCGTGAGCACCAGCACCGACCACGCCATGGCGCCCAGAACCTGGTGGTTCCACGTGATCGCTGCAGTTTCAAACAGCGCAAGCGGCAGGGTCACTACGAAAGCAGCGGCCAGCTGAATGGCATTGGCACTGCGCACATCGGCAGGTTTGACAAAACGTTTCTGGTAAAGCGTTCCCGCAGTGATGCTGAACAACGCAAAGACCGTGCAGGCCAGCGTCAGCGCCGTCACTTCATGGCCCGTGCCGAATTTGCGCGAAACCACCAGCAACAGCCCGCCCAGCCCCAGCGCCAGGCCGGCCCACTGGCGTGAAGTGACCTTGGCCTCGCCGCCGTTTGCCTCGGGCGAGGCAACCCACGAAACCCACAGCGCAGTCAACACGGGCTGAAGTCCGACAATGAGTGCGGTCAACCCCGACCCCATGCCCGACTTCACGGCAATCCAGACACCACCCAGATAACCGGCATGCATCAGCACGCCGGTCATGGCCAGATGCAGCCATTGCGCCCGGCCTTGCGGCCACGCGGCACGGGCCAGCACGATCCAGACAAGGAAGCAAACAATCGACAAAAAATAGCGGATCGCCAGGAAAGTCAGCGGCGGCGCATACGGCAAGCCATACTTGGCGACGATAAAGCCGGTGCTCCAGATCAGGACGAACACGACGGGCATGGCCCGGATCAGCGCACCGGGAGAGGATAAAGAAGAGGAAGAACTCAAGGACAGAAGCCTTAAAACGGCAACACCAAGGGCAGGACTACTTGGCGCGCGCCCGGATTTCCGGTATGGCTTTTTTCAGGTAATAAATCATGGACCAGACCGTCAGGATGGCGGAGATCCAGATCAGCCAGGTGCCCCATAGCTGTGTGTCGATAACGCCGAACAACGTGCCGTGAAACAGCAGGAAAGGGATGGCCACCATCTGCACCGTGGTCTTGACCTTGCCGATCATGTGCACGGCCACGCTCTTGGTGGCGCCGATCAGCGCCATCCATTCGCGCAATGCGGAGATGGCGATTTCGCGGCCGATGATGATGAGCGCCACAAACACATCGGCGCGCCCCAAATGAACCAGCACCAGCAGCGAGGCGCAGACGAGGAACTTGTCGGCCACCGGATCGAGGAAGGCACCGAACGAAGACGTCTGGTTCAGCTTGCGCGCCAGGAAGCCGTCCAGCCAGTCGGTCGCGGCGAACACAACGAACATCACGGTCGCAATCAGGTTGCGATCGGTCTCGGCGATGTTCAGGTAGAACACCCCCACGATCAGCGGAATCGCAACGATGCGGGTCCAGGTCATCAGCGTAGGGATGGTCAGAAACATGCCCCGATTTTGGCATGAGCCGTGCGGTGGTGCCGGATAGCGGTGCAAAGCACGCCAAAACAGTGCGTTCCGTTGCACAAATACATCTGAGCAAATTTCAAGGAACTGCTGCCGAAACAGGGCACACAACCGATGCTACTTCAATGCAGGGCGCGGTAGATTTCCTCAGCCAGGTCCTTCGAAATGCCATCCACCGTGGCAATGTCTTCCGCGCTGGCCGAGGCGATGCCGCGAATGCCGCCGAAGCGTTGCAACAAGCTGGCGCGCCGCTTGGGGCCAATGCCGGCAATGTCCTCAAGCTTGCTGCCGCCCACCCGCACCTTGGCACGCTTGGCACGCATGCCCGTGATGGCGAAACGGTGCGCTTCGTCGCGGATCTGCGCGATCAGCATCAGCGCGGCTGAATCCCGTCCTAAATAGACCTTGTCACGGCCGTCCGCAAACACCAGCTCTTCCAGGCCGACCTTGCGGCCTTCCCCTTTTTCAACACCGGCAATCAGGCCCAGGTCCAGGCCCAGTTCCCCGAACACCTCACGTGCCATGGACACCTGCCCCTTGCCGCCGTCGACCAGCACCAGGTCGGGTAGCTTGGCCTCCCCATTGCGTGCGGCTTCGGCCAGCCGGCTATAGCGGCGCATCAGTACCTGCCGCATGGCGGCGTAGTCGTCGCCCGGCGTGATGCCTTCGATGTTGTAGCGGCGGTATTCGCTGTTGACCATCTTGTGCTCCTGGAACACGACGCAGGAGGCCTGCGTCGACTCACCAGCCGTGTGCGAGATGTCAAAGCATTCGATGCGCAGTGTGTCCAGGTTATCAAGTGGAAGATCCAGCGCCTCGGCCAGCGCACGCGTGCGCGCCTGCTGGGAACCCTGTTCGGCCAGCAGCCGGGCCAGCTGGAGACCGGCGTTCTTCTGTGCCATTTCCAGCCAGATGCGGCGCTGCTCGCGCGGCTGGTGGATGGCCGTGACCTTGGTGCCGGTCTGTGCAGTCAGTGCCTCCATCAATTCCTTGTCCACCGGCTCGCTGCACACCAGGGTGGGTGGAACCGGCACATCAATGTAGTGCTGCGCGATGAAGGCTTCCAGCACCAAGGCCTCCAGGGATTTTCCCGCTGGTGCGGGCACTGGCACCGGCACAGCGCTTTCACCGGCGGCCTCCGCTTGCGCAGCCTGCCTGGCATCCGCATCGATCTCGGCATCCAGCGCTGCGACATCGGTGGCGTTCTCCACATGGCTGGGGAAGTACGCCCTGTCACCCAGATGCCGGCCGCCGCGCACCATGGCCAGGTTGACGCAGGCCTTGCCGCCCTGCACTTTCACCGCCAGGATGTCGACGTCCTTGTCGCCGCCGATTTCCATGGACTGCTGGTGCAGCACCTTGGACAGCGCCGATATCTGGTTGCGCAACTCTGCGGCCTGCTCAAACTCCAGCTTGTCGGCATGCACCAGCATTTTTCTCTCAAGCTCGGTGAGGATGTCCTGGGCCTGGCCTTGCAAAAAGCGCTCGGCATTGGCGGTGTCCAGCGCGTACTGCTCGGGTGACACATGGCCCACACAGGGCGCGGAGCAGCGCTTGATCTGGTACAGCAGGCAGGGCCGGGTGCGGTTGTTGAACACCGTGTCTTCGCAGGTTCGAAGCCGGAACACCTTTTGCAACAGCAAGATGGTGTCTTTCACCGCCCAGGCGCTGGGGTAAGGGCCAAAGTAGCGGTGCTTTTTCTCGACCGCGCCGCGGTAATAGGCAATGCGCGGAAAGACAGCGGCCGTGGGCGCCGCACCTTCTTCGGGCGGGCGTGCGCCTGTCAACTTGAGGTAGGGGTAGCTCTTGTCGTCCCGGAACAGGATGTTGAATTTCGGGTTGAGCGTCTTGATCAGGTTGTTTTCGAGCAGCAGCGCTTCGGCTTCCGATCGCACCACTGTGGTTTCCATGCGGGCGATCCTGGTCACCATGTGACCGATGCGCGTGCCGCCGTGGTTCTTCTGGAAGTAGTTGGAAACCCGTTTCTTCAGGTTGCGCGCCTTGCCGACATACAGCACGCCGCCCTCCGCATCGAAGTAGCGGTACACGCCGGGCAAGGCGGGCAGCGCGGCGACTTCGCTGAGCAGTTGGGGGTCAAATTCGTGGGCTTTGATCATGGGCTGAAATGGTGCAACTGGCCGTATTGTGGACAATCCTTTCATGAATCGCAGCCTGCAGTGGGACATTTTTTGCAAAGTCATCGACAACTTCGGGGACATTGGTGTGTGCTGGCGCCTGACCGCCGACCTGGCCTCGCGTGGGCACAAAGTGCGGCTCTGGGTGGACGACGCCTCCGCGCTGGCCTGGATGGCGCCTTCAGGCTGTGAAGGCGTGCAGGTTTTGACGTGGCCAGCCGCTGATCAACCCCTGGACCTGGAGGCCGCAGGGTTCGCGGGGCAACCCTGCGATGTGCTGGTTGAGGCCTTCGGCTGCGACGCCGCTCCTGATTTCATAGCTGCTTGCGCCCGACAGCATTGGGTTGGAAGCCAAAAACCCATATGGATCAATCTCGAATACCTGTCTGCCGAGGACTACGTGGAGCGGTGCCACGCCATGCCGTCGCCGGTACAAAGCGGCCCGGCTGCCGGCTGGACCAAGTGGTTTTTCTACCCGGGCTTCACGGCTGATACCGGTGGACTGCTGCGCGAGCAAGGCCTTCAGGACAGGCAGGCAGGCTTTGACCGCGCCGGCTGGCTGAAAGCCCACGGAATCCACTGGGCCGGCGAGACCCTGGTGTCCCTGTTTTGCTATGAGCCCCCGGCGCTCGAAGGCCTGCTGGCGCAATTTTCGGAACATGGCTTGCAGGGAAAACCGGTGCACCTGCTGGTGGCCGCGGGGCGCGCCGCAAACGCCGTTCGTGCCCTGCTTGATGATCAAAATCGGCTGCAGCCCAATAAGGGCGGGCCCGAGCAGCTATCAATTTCATACCTTCCCCTGCTGACGCAAACCGGGTTTGACCACCTGCTCTGGGCCTCGGACCTGAATTTCGTGCGCGGTGAGGACTCGGTGGTGCGGGCGCTTTGGGCCGGCAAGCCTTTCGTCTGGCACATCTATCCGCAGCATGACGGCGCCCACCTGGCCAAACTGCAGGCCTTCCTGGACATGCTCCAGGCGCCGCCTTCACTGCGGCTTTTTCATGCCGCCTGGAACGGCAAAACAGCGTCGCCGCTCACCGCCGGCGGCCTGGGGCCCTTACCCATTGACCTGCCGGCCTGGCAAGCAACAGCCAAGGCGGCCCGCTCCCGCCTCATGGCCCAGGACGAACTGGGCACCCGACTGCTCGGTTTTGTGGCAAAAAAACGTTAAAATCATAGGCTTTGCAGAACAGCCTGAAGGTCGACAAGACTTTGGCGTCCTGCACAACCCGCCGCGGAACCTGCACACCGGTGCAAGCGTTTAGCGGCCTACCTCAGTAAAACTGCTATGAAAATCGCTCAAGAAATCCGCGCTGGCAACGTCATCATGAACGGCAAAGACCCGATGGTGGTGCTCAAGACCGAATACAGCCGCGGCGGGCGCAATTCCGCCACCGTGCGCATGAAGCTCAAAAGCCTGGTCGCCAACTTCAACACCGAAGTCGTGTTCAAGGCCGACGACAAGATCGACCAGATCGTGCTGGACAAGAAGGATTGCACCTATTCCTACTTCGCCGACCCGCTGTATGTCTGCATGGACTCCGAATACAACCAGTACGAAGTCGAAGCGGAAAACATGGGCGATTCGCTCAACTACCTGCAGGACGGTATGGAACTGGAAGTCGTGTTCTACGACGGTAAGGCCATTTCGGTTGAACTGCCCACGAGCGTGCAGCGCGAAATCACCTGGACGGAACCTGCCGTCAAGGGCGACACCTCCGGCAAGGTCCTGAAGCCTGCCAAGATCGCCACCGGTTTTGAAATCGGCGTGCCCATCTTTGTGGCGCAAGGCGACGTGGTCGAAATCGACACCCGCACCGGCGAATACCGCAAGCGCGTGTAAACCCGCCTCTGTTCTTATGTCTTCCAGAAATGGCTCCTCACGGAGCCTTTTTTGTTTGTGCGGGCCCCGGTTCCCGAAAAGCAACCGCCCCGCCTGATCGTTCACAATAAGCTCATGGACCAAAAACAAGATTTATCCGTAGGCCGCCTGGCCAACGCCTGGGCTGAGCTGCAGGCCCACGCACGGGAAGGCACACCGCTGGAAGCCGACGCCTCGCGGCTGGCATTTGCCGACCCGGAGTTTTTGCTGCGGCGTGAAACACGCGGGATCCGCTTCCAGCTGGAACTGCTTAAACCCGACCTGGAACAGCAGGCCCATGGCATTGAAAACACAGTGGTCGTTTTCGGCAGCGCCAGGTTTCGCAGCGAGGAAGATTCGGTCACCATGGTGGCCGAAGCCGAGGCAGGTGGTGACGCCGAAACCATAGACCGCGCGCGAAAACTGGCACGCAATGCCCACTATTACGAAAAAGCCCGCGCCTTCGGCAAGCTGGTGGCGCAATACAGCGAGACAAAGCCGCCCGAGACCAAGCTCTTCATCTGCACCGGCGGTGGCCCGGGCATCATGCAGGCGGCCAACCGGGGCGCGCACGAGGCCGGGGGCTTAAGTGTGGGCCTGGCGATCGCCCTGCCCATGGAGGAAGCCGCCAACCCCTACGTGCCACCCGAGCTGTCATTCAAATTCCACTACTTCGCGCTGCGCAAGATGCACTTCATGATGCGCGCCAAGGCGCTTGTGGTGTTTCCGGGTGGTTTCGGCACGCTCGACGAACTGTTTGAAGTCATCACGCTTGTGCAGACCCGCAAGGCCAAGCCGGTGCCCATCATCCTTTTTGGCAGCAGCTACTGGAAGCGCCTGCTCAACACCGACATGCTGGTGGAAGAAGGCGTGATCTCACCCAACGACCTCAAACTCTTTCAGTATGTGGACGACGCGCAGGTCGCCTGGGACCTGATCAAGGACTTTTACCGTCTGTAGGCCCGGTTTCGGGATGGTGCCCGCCATGGGTGGACATGCTGTCCTTGAGCAGCCACGCCGCGCGTGAACCCGCGCCGACCATGGCCCCGGTGACCCAGAAGACCCCGCCGATTCCCATCAGCGCGCCGGCGGATCCAAACAACATGGGCATCACCACGCTGGACGCATTGATCGCCATCAGGCGCAGCCCTAGCGCTTCACCGTGGCGTGCTTCCGGTGTGATCTGGTGCAGCATGCTCATCACCATGGGTTGCACCATGCCTAACGCAAGGCCCAGCAGGATGGAGCACAGGCCCATGCCGATCGCCGAATGCATCAAGGGGTAGATGCCGAACAGTGCGGCTGTCGCCAGCATGGAGACCGCCAGTACCTTCCACTCGCGCAGATGGGCCGCCACCAGCGGCATCACCATGCGGATCAAAGCCGCGGCCACCGCAAACGATCCCAGGATGGTGCCTATGACCGAGGCACTGATGCCGCGCTCAAAACCCAGCACCGGCACCACAAAAGTATGGACGTCCCAGCAGGATGACAGAAACCAGTTCACCAGCATGAGGCGGCGAAAATTGGCCTGACGCAGCAAATCCCAGGCCTTGGGCTGCACCCCGCCGCTGGCGGCGATCACCGGCGGGAGCTCCCGCGTCTTGCGCACCAGGAACCAGCAGGCCAGCGGCAGGATCGCCATCAGCAAAAACGCCGCGCGGTAGCCGGAAGTGCTTCCGGGCACGGCGCCCACGTGGTCGATCAGCAGGCCGGCGGAAAACGGCCCGATGAAATTGGACACCGCCGGACCGATGGCAAGCCAGCTGAATACCTGGCGCAACTCCAGTGCGCCGACCGCCGCACGGCCCACGTGGCGCTGCAGGGAAATAACCGCCGCGCCGGTGGCGCCACCCGTGAGCAGCGCCGCCAGACACAGCACCGGGAAGACCGGAAAAGCCACCGCAGCCCCGGCTCCCAGCACCGCAGCGAACACGCTATACCGGATCGGGCGCCTGAGGCCATGCCGGTCGGCGAAACGGCCGGCCGGCAGCGCCAGGAAGACTTGCGTCAGGGCAAACAATGCAAGCAGCACTCCCACCGCCGCGGGGCTGTAGCCCTCACGCAGCGCCAGCAGGGGCGCCGCCATGCGCGTGCCGGCCATGCAGGCGTGCAGGCAGATCTGCGCCACGATAAGGCGGGCGAGTTCAGGCGTCATTTTTTAAGTAAAAAACGACTGCAGTCCAATGATGACGTGCGCAACCAGCTATCAATTTTGTAGCATTACAACACCGCACCGTTGCGCTCATTCGCCCAGCAAGTCGGTATCGGCCACCGGCGGCAGCAACGATTGCGACTCGATTTCAGGCAGCGCCTCGACCTTGCGCAGCGCCAGCCGCATCTGTTTGGCACGGGTGTCGGCCTTGTCGAGCGTGTCGGAGGCCTTGGCGACCTGCTCCTTGATACGCGCAACCCATTCGCCATAACGCTCGAATTCGGTTTTGACGGCGCCCAGCACCTTCCACACTTCGGAGGCCTGCTGCTCCAGCGCCAGGGTGCGAAACCCCATGTGCAGGCTGTTGAGCATCGCCAGCAGCGTAGTCGGCCCGGCCAGCGTCACGCGGTACTGGCGCTGGATCGCGTCCATCAGGCCGGGGCGGCGCAGCACCTCGGCATACAGGCTTTCAACCGGCAGGAAGAGGATGGCGAAATCGGTGGTGTGTGGCGCGGCCAGGTAGTTCTCGGCGATGGACTTGGCTTCAGTCCGGATGCGCGCCTCAAGGGCCTTGCCGGCCGCCTCAACGGCAATCGGATCCACCCGCTCATGCGCATCGAGAAGGCGCTCATAGTCGTCACGCGGAAACTTCGCATCGACCGGCAACCAGACCGGCGAGCCATCGTCGCCGCGGCCCGGGAAGCGGATTGCAAAATCAACACGCTGGCCGCTGCGCGGCTTGGTCTCGACCTGCTTGGCGTACTGGTCTACCGTCAGCACCTGCTCAAGCAGCGCTTCAAGCTGCACCTCGCCGAACATGCCGCGCGTCTTCACATTGGTCAGTACCCGCTGCAGGCTGCCGACGCCAACCGCCAGCGTCTGCATCTCGCCCAAGCCCTTGTGCACCTGCTCCAGCCGATCGGCCACCTGCTTGAAACTTTCGCCCAGGCGGGCTTCCAGTGTGGTCTGCAGTTTTTCGTCGACCGTCTTGCGCATCTCGTCAAGCTTGGCGGAATTGGTTTGCTGCAATTGCGCCAGCTGCTTTTCCAGCGTCTCGCGCACTTCGACCATACGCCTGGCGTTGGATTCGCTGACGGATTGCAGCTGCGTGCTCAGCGTGTCCGAAAGGGTTTTCTGCAGCAGCGTGAGCTGCTGCGCGAACGCGTCGATCTGGGTGTTCTGCGTGCGGATCGCTTCGGCGCTTTGCTGCACCAGTGTTTGCTGGAAGGTGGCGAAGGTGGTTGCCAATTCCTGCCGGCTGCTGCGCGAGTTGTCGCCGATTTCGCGCCGCAGTTCGCGCTCAAGCTTGTCGTGGCCTGCCGCGATGTTTGCCAGCAGCTCGATGCGGCCCGTATCCGCTGGTTCGGCGGGCTTGCGCAGCAGCAGCCAGACCAGCAACAGCAGGTTGGCCACCAACAAGGCAATCATCAGCCAGGATTCCATCATGTGTTCATTGTCCGCTTGCTGCCTTCTTCTTGCTTATTTGCCGGCCAGTACCGCGGGGTTGAGCGGGGTCAGCGGCTTCTTGCCGCCGAAATATGCGATCAGGTTGTCGGCAGCCAGGCTGGCCATGGCAAGGCGCGTGGGAATGGTGGCGCTGGCGATATGCGGCGTCAACACCACATTGGGTACGGTCAACAAGTCGGGGTGCACCTTGGGCTCGCCCTCGAACACATCGAGCCCGGCCGCTGCGATGCGCTTGCTCTTCAAGGCCGCAGCGAGTGCGGCATCGTCAACGATGCCGCCGCGCGCGATGTTGATGAGGTTGGCGGTTGGCTTCATCAATGCCAGTTCTGCCGCACCAATGGTGTGGTGGGATGAAGGCGAATATGGCAGCACCAGCACCAGGTGATCTGCCGTCTTGAGCAGCTCCTCCTTGCCGACGTAGCTGGCTTTGCATTCTGCCTCCAGCGTTGCATCCAGGCGCGAGCGGTTGTGGTAAATCACTTTCATGCCAAATCCATGGGCACCGCGTTTGGCAATGCCCTGCCCTATGCGCCCCATGCCCAGGATGCCAAGCGTCGCGCCGTGGATGTCGGAGCCCGCAAACATGTCGTAGCTCCATTTGGTCCATTTGCCGGCGCGCAGGTAATGTTCGCTTTCGGTCACGCGGCGGGCCGTGGCCATCAGCAGCGCAAAGCCGAAGTCTGCCGTAGTCTCGGTCAGCACATCGGGCGCATTCGTGGCAAGCACGCCGGCAGCGGTCATGGCGTCGATATCGAAGTTGTTATAGCCCACCGCCATGTTGGCGCAGATTCTGAGGCTCGGGCAGACGGCCAGCACCTCCGCATCGATTTTGTCCCCTCCCGTGGTGAAGGCGCCATCCTTGCCTTTAAGGTGCTCAATGAGCTGGGCCTTGGACCAGGTCTCGTCGGCCTGGTTAGATTCGACTTCGAAATGCTGCTCAAGACGAGCGATGACTTCAGGAAAAACTGCACGGGCAACAAGAATTTGGGGCTTGCTCATGAAAAATTACTTCCTTATTTGAACCAGATAAAGGTCATGATGACGAAGAGCGGCACCAGGATAGAGCAGGACCAGGCCATGTAACCGAAGAAACCGGGCATCTTGATGCCGCGGTCTTCCGCGATGGCCTTGACCATGAGGTTGGGCGCATTGCCGATATAAGTGTTCGCGCCCATAAACACGGCACCTGCAGAAATGGCAGCCAGTGTTGGCGCGAACGTTGTCATGAGGAAGGCCGGATCGCCGCCTGCCGTATTAAAGAACACCAGATAGGTCGGCGCATTGTCGAGGAAGGAACTCAGAAGGCCGGCGGCCCAGAAATACATTGCCGGGTCAGGCTGACCGTCGGGCCGGGTCACAGCAGACACCACAGCGCCAAAAGGGCCGTGGACACCCGCCTTTAGCATCGCGATCACCGGGATGATCGTGAGGAAAATACCGGCAAACAGTTTTGCCACCTCAATCATCGGGCCCCATGAAAACTGGTTGTCGGCATGAACGGTTTCTGCGGTGATCCTGAGCGACAGGAAAGTGACCAACACCAGGCCCGCATCACGCACGAGGCCAGGAAGACCCACTTCCGTACCCATGACGTAAAAGGAAATCGGCGACTTCCAGAAACCGCTGAGCAGCACAAGTGCTACCACCACGCCCAGAAGCGCGAAATTCGCCGCACCGTCAAACCCGAAACGCCGGGTATCGGGCGTCGGATCAACCGGGAGCACACCCTCGCGGCGGAAAAACCAGCCATCCAGCGCGTAGAAGATGGCCAGCAGGCTGCCCACCAGAAAAAGCGTTTCCGGAAATATCTGTTTGACTGTCCAGAAAAAATCAACGCCCTTCAAGAAGCCAAGGAACAGGGGTGGATCACCCAATGGCGTGAGTGAACCGCCGGCATTGGACACAATGAAAATAAAAAACACAATCACATGGGCTCTGTGCATGCGATTGTCATTGGCCCGGATAAGGGGCCTCAGCATCAGCATCGACGCACCGGTGGTCCCCATAAAGCTCGCCAGCACGGCGCCAATGGCCAGGATCGCAACGTTCAAAGCCGGACTGCCGTGCAGGTTGCCGCGAATATGGATCCCGCCAGCCACCGTGAACAGCGCAACCAACAGCACAATAAAGGGGATGTATTCGGCCAGCAGCGCGTGCACCAGGCTGGAAAAAGCAGCAGAGCCACCGTACAGCACGGCAAACGGCACAAAAAAGGCCAGCGCCCACGCTGCAGCAACCTTGCCGTAGTGGTGGTGCCAGAACGAAGGCGCCAGCAGCGGCATGACTGCAATCGACAGCAAAATGCCAGCGAACGGCACCGCCCACATGGCTGACAGCCGGCTACCGTCCAGTTCAGCGGCAAACGAGAGGTTTGGCAATAACAAAAGCAGCGCCAGCGCCACCAGCCGTAGTGGAGTTTTCATGATGTCCCGGTTCCTTGTTTATCGTTATGCATCCATGCGAGGCACGCCAAGCAGACGGATGAAGGTCATGCAATCTCAAACACCTGCCGCAAATAAGCCAGGTATTTTTCGTCGTCGCACATGTTCTTGGAAGGTGTGTCAGACAGCTTGGCCACAGGTTGGCCGTTGCAGCGGATCATCTTGATGACGATCTGCAGCGGCTCGTAGCCCAAGTCATTGGTGAGGTTGGTGCCGATGCCGAATGCCAGCTGGCAACGCCCCCTGAACTGCTGGAACAGCTCGATGGTGCGCGGCACCGTCAGGCCGTCGCTGAAAATCAGCGTCTTGGTCTGCGGGTCGACCCGGTTCTTGACGTAATGCGCAAGCATGCGCTCGCCCCACTGGAACGGGTCGCCGCTGTCGTGGCGGGCGCCGTCAAACAGCTTGCAGAAGTACATGTCGAAATCGCGCAGGAAGGCACTCATGCCGTAGACGTCCGACAGCGCGATTCCAAGGTCGCCCCGATATTCCTTGGCCCATGACTCGAAGCCAAAGACCTGGCTGTCACGCAGACGCGGCCCCAGCGCCTGGCAGGCCTGCAGGTATTCATGCGCCATGGTGCCTAGCGGCGTCAGGCCGAGCTTCATGGCGAACAGCACATTGCTGGTGCCGGCGAACTGGCCGCCCACCCCGGTGCCCAGCCGTGTCACCAGGGTGCGCAGCACTTCTTCATGCCAGGCTTTGCCAAACCGGCGGCGTGTACCGTAATCGGCGATCTTGAGCGTTCGCAGGCCTTGCGTCTGCAGCTCGCCAATTTTGGTCTCCAGGCGCTTGCGCCCCTCGGCCAGATCCGCCTTCTTCTGCGTGTTGCGAAAGTAGACCTCATTGATGATGGCCAGCACCGGAATCTCAAAGAGGATGGCGTGCAGCCAGGGGCCTTTGATGGACACGTCGATCTCGCCCGAAGGCAGGGCCGTGACGCTGACGTATTTTTCATTGAGCCGGAAGATGCCGAGGAAGTCGACAAAATCGCTCTTGATGAAGCGCATCGCCTTGAGGTAAGCCAGCTCGGCGTCCTGGAAACGCAAGCTGCACAGACCACGGATTTCCTCGCGTATCTCGGTCACATAGGGCGCCAGATCACCAATACCCGGAGCGCCGGCGTTGCGGCACTTGAAGCGGTATTCCACCTCGGCGCCCGGAAACTGGTGCAAGACCACCTGCATCATGGTGAACTTGTACAAGTCGGTGTCTAGCAGGCTGGTGATGATCATGGGGATCGCTTGAGGGCCGCGGCGCCAGGGCGCCTTGGCGGTTAATCAGGTGAGCAGGCCCGGCGCCAATGCCGCACCGGGGCCTTCTTCAACTCGCGCCAGCTCAGGTACCGAGAAAATCCACTTCAAACAGCAAGGTGGCGTTCGGTGGAATCACACCGCCGGCGCCGCGCGCGCCATAGCCCAGTTCTGCCGGAATGACGAGGCGGCGCGTACCACCTACCGACATGCCTTGCACGCCTTCATCCCAGCCGCGAATCACCTGCCCTGCGCCAAGGGAAAACTCGAAAGGCTGGCCGCGGTCTTTGCTGGAGTCGAACTTCGCGCCCTGGACGCCGTTGTTATAGAGCCAGCCGGTGTAGTGAACCTTGACATGCTGCCCCGCCTTGGCGATGGCACCGGTGCCCAGCACGGTGTCTTCGTATTGCAGACCGGAAGGTGTGGTGGTGAGATTCATGGTGAGGTCCTTCTAAAACAGGTGAAAGCAAAAAAAACAGAGCCCAGACAGGCAAAAAGAAATCGCGTCTTTTCGCGAATCCCTGACTTTACCCGCAACGCCTAAACCAGCTGGCGCGTGCGGGGATGCAGCAGCGCCGCTTCTAGCTTCTAGTCAAGCCATGTGGTGAATTCCGAAGCCGGCACCCGCGGCGTGCGGAAGGTGTTGACGAGCGCCGTTTCATCGGCATAACCCAGCGACATGCCGCACACCAGCATTTCGTCGCTACCCGCTCCGATGTGCGGGAGGATGATCCGGGAAAAACCGTTCCAGGCTGCTTGCGGGCAGGTGTGCAAACCCAGGCCACGCGCGGCCACCATGAGGTTTTGCATAAACATGCCGTAGTCCACCAGTGAACCCCGGCCCATCACGCGGTCCAGTGTGAACATCAGGCCCACAGGCGCGTCGAACAGCCGGAAGTTGCGGTGATGCTGCGCATGCATCTTGTCTTTGTCACCCTTGGTGATGCCCAGCAGGCCGTAAAGGCCCCAGCCGTTTTCGCGGCGCCGGTCGATGTAGGGCGATACCCATTTCCCGGGGTAGTAGTCGTATTCTTCTTTGTACTCGGCGGCCAGCGCGGGGTTGGCGTATATCGCATCATGGGCCTGACAGACTTTTTCCACCAGCATGTCCCGGCTGGCGCCCTGCAGCACATAGACCTTCCAGGGCTGGGTGTTGGTGCCAGAGGGCGCGCGGCTGGCCACTTCCAGCAGGTGGGCGATGGTCTCGCGCGGTACCGGTTTGGGTAAAAACTGGCGTATCGACTGGCGGCTGACGATGGCTTCATCTACCGCATTGCGTGCATCGCCTGCGCGGCGCGGGGTGATATAGGGAAGCACGGGCGGTGCCTGGGTCATCGGAGGGTCTCCAGTACAGAAAACAGTTCGGGGGGCAGTGGCGCCGGCCGGCGCGTGACGCGGTCGACATACACATGGATAAAGTGGCCCCGGGCCGCGCACGGTGCACCCTCATCGCCGGGGAACAGGGCCACTTCGTAGCGCACGCTGGACGAGCCGACGTGTGCCACGCGGATGCCCGCGACCACCGGCTCCGGAAAGGCCAGCGGGGCGAAGTAATTGCATTGGGTTTCGATCACCAGGCCGATCACGCTGCCGGTGTGGATGTCGATGGCGCCGCGTTCAATCAGGAGGCCGTTGACGGCGGTATCGAACCAGCTGTAATAGACGACGTTGTTGACGTGACCGTAAACATCGTTGTCGGACCAGCGGGTGCCGATTTCGCGAAAGGCTCTATAGGCGCTACGGGCTTCAGCCTGCGGGCGTGTCGGGAAGGTCATGAGAACCTATTTTGCCAGCGCGAACCTGGCCGGACTCAGGGTGGGCTTTTGGGCTGCTGGGCGGCCTGATCGGAAGCGGCTCGCGCCCCAACAATTCCGGCAAGCGATTGGGTGAAGGCACGTTGTCTCGCTGCAGCAAAATCCAGTGCCCGAAAGAGAAAGGCGAAAAGTGCAGGACGTCGCACACATGCGCGCCCAGGCGTGCCGCCCAGTTAGGCAACGGAATTTGCAGCGCGCGGGTACCTGTGTAGTCGGCGCGAAGCTCACGCAAATACTCCGCGTAGCCGTATCGGCGGGTGCCCCCGAGTTCAACCTCGCGGTGACCTGCCAGGGAAGAAAGAGCCGCAAGCGCAGCAAACGCTTTCCCAAGATCGGTGGCAGCCATCGCCGCAATATCGCCGCGCGCACCGCGCGGAATAAATTGCACCGGCGAGCGCGACAAGCCGCGCAGCCAGCGGGCACCAAAGCCGCCCTCGCCGTCGAGCAAAGAGGGCCGCACGATGGCGTAGTCGCTGCCCGACGCCGCGATGGCGTGCTCACCCAGCAGCTTGCTCGACAAAAACCGGCTTTTGGCGCCTGCGTGCAGGCCCAGGGCCGAGGTATGAATCAGCCGAATGCCGGCGCCGGCGCAAGCGACGGCCAGCGCCGCCGGTGCGCGGTGATGCACATGGTCATATGACTCATTCGGCCGCTGGCGCAGGATGCCCACGCAATTGACGACCACGTCCACATCCTTCAGCAGGTTTGTCCACGCATCGGGCTGCAACAGCTGCTCAAAGCGCGCAGGGCGCAAGACAGCAAAAGGATAGGCCTCTTCGTGGCGCAAAGGATGGCGGCTGCCGATCGATACCTGCGCGCCCGACGTGTGCAGCGCTGCCACAGCATGGCGGCCGATAAATCCGGTGCCGCCCAATACCAGTACGCGGAGGACGTGGGCAGCATGGGCTGCGGCATTTTTCTGGGATTCCCCGGAGCGTGGCTGCATATTTTTGTTTGCTGTTAGCTTGTTCACTTCCTGGCCACCTGGGATTGCCCTGGCAATGTAGCAGCAATCCCCGCTGAATCAGCCTCGCTACGGATTCCAGCGCTTCCAGTACTCAAGTGCCACCCGGTAGGTGTTCATCTGCACCTGCACGGTTTCGTCGATGTTGATTCCATAGCCACCCGCCATGGAAAACGCCAGTGGGATGCGGCGCTGCCAGGCCCAGTCGAAGACGCGCCGGTCGCGCGCCTCCAGACCGTCAAAGCTCAGGGCCAGCCGTCCCAGCCGGTCGCCCACGTATGGATCGGCGCCCGCCAGAAACAGCACCAGCCCCGGCTCAAAGCACCGCTCCAGCTCGTCAAGCGCATGCTCCAGCGCCTGCAGATAGGTTGCATCGCCGCAGCCGTCCGGCAAGTCCACATCGAGGTCGCTGGCTTCTTTTCGAAACGGGAAATTCTTTTGCCCATGCAACGAAAGCGTGAACACGCTGGTGTCCGCGGCAAAGATGCTGGCAGTGCCGTTGCCCTGGTGCACATCCAGATCGATGATAGCGACCTGCAGCGATTTGCGCTCGTGGCGGTGCAGCCGCGCCCACTCCGCCTGCATGAGCCTGGCGGCCACCGCCGCATCGTTGAAAACGCAGAAGCCGCCGCCTTTGTGGGCATACGAGTGATGCGTGCCTCCGGCCAGGTTGGCTGCAACGCCCTCGCCCCGTCTGCCCCCTGGCCCCATTGCCACGCGGGCCGCGGCAACGGTAGCGCCGGCGGAGCGGCGCGCACGCTCAGCCATGCCGAGGCTCCAGGGGAAGCCGATCTCGCGCTGCGCGGGCGCCGGCAAAGTGCCGTGCGTGATCGCGTCTATATAGGCGGGCGTGTGAACAAGTGCGAGCTCCCCATCGGTGGCGGCCGGTGCCTGCGCCATTCGAACGGCCGGCAGTTCGTTGACCAGGCGATCGCGCAACAACCGGTACTTGGCCATGGGAAAACGGTGCCCAAGCGGCAGCGGCAATACGAAGTTGTCGGCGTAAAAAGCTTGCAAGATGAGAAGCGAGGAAGGGTTTCAACGATTGTGGCCCGAAGCGGCAGCAACCGTCATGTAGTACCGAGCGCGGGAAGTCGTGGACTTTTGGATACTTTTGCACTCTGTTTTCGGAGTACAAATAGGGCTCGACATCTAAAATGGTGCAGTGCAACAAAAACTGCTTGCAATGCCTCGGCCAATGCCTATACTTGGGGTCATGTTGCAGTGCAGCAATTCAGCGCAAAGCAACTATTGACCCGACGACTCATTAACTTATATCTGGAGATTAATTATGCTGACCGCTGAACAAATCATGGCCTCCCACAAAGCCAACATCGAAACCCTGTTTGGTCTGACCCACAAAGCCTTCGAAGGCGTTGAAAAGCTGGTCGAACTGAACGTGCAAGCCACCAAGGCTGCCCTTGCCGAAACCGCCAACCACGCACAAGCCGTGATGGGCGTGAAAGACGCGCAAGAACTGATGGCCCTGCAAGCTGGCCTGGTTCAGCCCCTGGCTGAAAAGACTGCTGCTTACAGCCGTCACCTGTATGACATCGCTTCGGCTGCCGGTGCTGAACTGGGCAAGACCCTTGAAGGCCAAACCGCTGACGCACAAAAGAAGTTTGTCGGCTTGGTCGACAACGCCGCCAAAAACGCACCCGCCGGTTCCGAAACCGCCGTTGCCGTGATGAAGAGCGCTGTTGCTGCTGCGAACAACGCATTCGAATCCATGCAAAAGGCTGTCAAGCAAGCCAGCGAAATGGCTGAAGCCAACTTCAACACCGTGGCTGCATCCGCAGTGAGCGCCACGAAAACCGCCTCCAAGAAGCGTTAATTGTTATTCATTGTTCCCGCATTTCTGCGGGAACGGCCGGAGCCTGATCCCGGAACCTTGCGTAACAGCACGATTCCAGACCGCTTGTCTCCTCGGATCCATCCGAAATTCATTTTCACGGATCCAGTTAAGCCCAATCGCAAGATTGGGCTTTTTTTTGCCTGGCGCATCCAGATTTAAGCCATTCAGGCGATTTACCCAATGAGAACAAGCGCTGACAGCTATCAAAACAATAGCAACTACCTTGCCATCGCCACCCCCGCAGCGGCCAGTTTTATCTTCAGCTGGGGCAGCGCGGCCAGCATGGCCGCACGGCCTGAATCGATGGCGCGTTGCCGCGCAGAGAAGTCGGCGCTTTTCAGACCCGTAAGCGACGGACGGACCACGACGTCAGCATCCTTGAGCTCGTACTGGTTGATGCTTTTGCCCATGATGGCAAAAGTCTGCAGCAGGATTTGCAACGTATCGCCGGCGAGGTTGGCTTCGGGCGGGCTGGAGATGTCGACCGCAATCACGACGTCAGCGCCCATCTGCCTGGCAAAGCGCACAGGCACCGGTGAGACCAGGCCGCCGTCCACATACTCGCGGCCGTTGATCTTGACGGGCACGAACACGGCCGGTACTGCACTGGATGCGCGCACTGCGGTGCCGGTATCGCCGCGCTGGAACAGCACGGCCTGGCCGCTGTTGAGGTCGGTGGCGACGATGCCCAGCGGAATGGCCATGTTTTCCATCAGCCGGTTGGCCACAAGGTCGTTGACATAGCGGGCCAGCGCGTCACCGCGGAACATGCCGCGGCCGACGATCGGCAGCATCCAGTCGGTGATGGCAACTTCCTCCATGTTCAGCGCGGTCTGCTGCAACTGCGCGCTGGTCTTGCCGCTGGCATACAGCGCCGCCACCAGGCTGCCGGCCGACGTGCCGACCACCAGCTGCGGCTTGAGCCCGGCCTCCTCCAGCACGGCGATCACGCCCACGTGTGCAAAGCCGCGTGCGGCGCCCCCGCCCAGCGCCAGGCCGATGCGCGGCGGCTTTCTGGCGGTCTCTGCCGGCAGTGGCGCCGCGGGTGCGCCCGGACCGGGCGGCGATGTGGTGCAGCCAGCAAACAGCGATAAACCCGCAGCCAGGCAGAAGCCCGCCAGCCAGTCGGGCCCTCGTGAAGGCTTGCGCAACGTAGGGGGACTACCAAGAATGATTCTTATTTGCTTTATCATGGCCGGGCTTTAAAAATACCAGTAAGGAAGTGGAAAGTTATGTACAAAAAAGTGGTTCTCTCGTCGCTGATGCTGCTGGCAGGCTTGGCTTCGGCCCAGGAACAAGTGGTCAACTTGTATTCTGCCCGCCATTACCAGACGGACGAAAAGCTCTACAGTGACTTCGCCAAAGCGACCGGCATCAAGGTCAACCGCGTGGACGCGGACGACGCCGGCATTTTGGCGCGCCTCAAGGCTGAAGGCGCGGCCTCTCCCGCCGACGTGATTTTGCTGGTCGACGCCGCCCGCCTGCACAAGGGCGATGTGGACGGCCTCTTCAAGCCCATCAAATCGACCGCCCTCGAAGCTGCCATCCCGGCCAAGCTGCGCGCCAAGGAAACTGCCGAAGGCACGACCTGGTTCGGCTTCTCGACGCGCGCCCGCGTTGTGGTGTTCGACAAGCTCAAGGTCAAAAAAGCCGACGTGGATACCTACGAGGAGCTGGCTGACCCGAAGAACAAGGGCCTGCTGTGCACCCGTTCGGGCGCGCACCCCTACAACCTGTCGCTCTTCGGCGCGGTGACCGAACATCTGGGCGAAGCCAAGGCCGAGCAATGGCTCAAGGGGCTGGTCGCCAACATGGCGCGCGACCCCAAGGGAGGCGACAGCGACCAGATCAAGGCCGTGGCCAGCGGTGAATGCGGCATTGCGCTGACCAACACCTACTACCTGGCGCGCATCATGCGTTCCAACGCGCCTGAAGACAAAGTCGTGGCCGACCGCGTCGGCGTGGTCTTCCCCAATCAGGACAGCTGGGGCACGCATGTGAACATCGCCGGCGCGGCCGTCGCCAAGAACGCCAAGAACACGGCCAATGCCGTCAAGTTCATGGAATACCTGGCCAGCCCGAGCGCGCAGGAGTACTTTGCCAATGGCAACAACGAGTGGGCCGCTGTGCCCGGCCTGGGCGTGAGCAACCCGGCGCTCAAGGCCATGTCCCCTTCGGGCAATGGCAGCTTCAAGTCTGAAACCATCCCGATCAGCGCGGTGGGCAACAACCAGCTCAAGGTGCAGCAGATGCTGGACCGCGTGGGCTACAAATAAGCCAGCGCTTCACTTTTTGCAAAAAAGCCTGGCTGCCGAAAGGCGCCGGGCTTTTTTATGCCCCGCGCATGCGCCATAATTGACGTTTACGTTAACGTCATGTCGCCTTCACGCGTAGAAGTGCCTTGGCCGTTGCGCAACCTATTCAAAATCTCTTCATCTTTCATCAAGGAACCACCATGGAAATCGCAGGCAAGGTATTTATCGTCACCGGCGGCGCATCGGGCCTGGGTGAAGGCACGGCACGCATGCTGGTGGCCAATGGCGCCAAAGTCGTCATCGCCGACATGCAGGCAGACAAAGGCGAGGCCATCGCCAAGGAGTTGGGCGATGGCAAAGCCGCTTTCGTCAAATGCGACGTAAGCCAGGAAGCCGACGGCCAGGCCGTGGTGGCCAAGGCGGTTGCCATGGGCAAGCTGATGGGACTGGTGAACTGCGCCGGCATTGCGCCCGCCGAAAAAACCGTGGGCAAAAACGGCGCGCACGGCCTGGGCGCATTCAGCAAAACCATCACAGTCAATCTGGTGGGCAGCTTCAACATGATCCGTCTGGCAGCCGACGCCATGTGCAAGAACGACCCGGAAGCCACCGGTGAGCGCGGTGTGCTGATCTCCACCGCCTCTGTGGCAGCCTACGACGGCCAGATCGGCCAGGCGGCCTACAGCGCCTCCAAGGGCGGCATCGTCGGCATGACCCTCCCGATCGCCCGCGACCTGGCCCGCAACGGCATCCGCAATATGACCATCGCGCCCGGCATTTTCGGCACGCCCATGCTTTTTGGCATGCCGCAGGAAGTGCAGGACTCGCTGGCCGCGGGTGTTCCCTTCCCCTCGCGCCTGGGCACGCCGCAGGACTACGCGCGCCTGGCCAAACACATCATTGAAAACGACATGCTCAATGGTGAAGTCATTCGCCTGGACGGCGCGATCCGCCTTGCACCTCGCTAATCTGCTTTTGGCGATTTCAAGCCTCGGGGTGCAGCGCTGCCAGCCGTTCGGTCAGCAACGCTGAGAACCGCTCGATCACCTCGTTGACGCGAGCCGGCACATAGCGCCGGCTCGGCACCACGGCATAGAGCGGCGCCGGCTCACCCAGGTAACCCGCGAAAAGGCGCACCAGCTTGCCGCCGGCCAAAGAGGCCATGAGGTCGATCTCGGACTGGTAAACAATGCCCCGCCCTTCCAGCGCCCACTGCAGTGCAATAGAGGCGTCGTTACAGGCCAGCGGCCCGGCGACGCGCACCTGAAAAGGCGCGCTGGCCTCTCCCTGCAAATCGAATTGCCACTGATCCTGCCGGCGCTCGCGCACGTGGCAGACCAGGCAGTCGTGTTGCGCAAGCTCACAAGGCTCCAGAGGGGTGCCGCGGCGCACCAGGTAATCGGGGCTGGCGCAGGCCACGCGCCGGGCCGGCGCCAGCAGGCGCGCCGAATGGGTCGAATCCATCAGCGGCCCGTTGCGCAGGGCGATGTCTATACCCTCCCTCACCAGATCCACACGCGCGTCACTGATTTGCAAGTCGATTTCAATGCCGGGATGGGTGCTGGCAAATTCGGCCAGCCAGTAGGCCAGCATCTCGCGCGCCAGCATGGCAGTTGCGGTGATGCGTATGCTGCCCGTGAGGCCAAACGTACCGGCGCGCACCTTGGCCTGGCCTTCAGCCACCAGCTCGAGCGCACGGCGCGCATGGTCGACCATGACCGCGCCTTCGGCGGTGGGCCGCACGGCGCGCGTGGTGCGCTCAAAGAGGCGCACACCCAGTGAAGTCTCCAGCCGCTTGATCGCCGCGCTCACCGCCGCAGTAGACAGCCTGCAGCGCTTGCCCGCACCCGTGAGGCTGCCGGTTTCTGCCGTGGCCAGCAATACGCGCAGGGTATCGAGATTGTCAAATTCCATGGAAGAGTGATTTCTCCGAAACGCCATTGTGGGGTGCAGGGTGGCTCGATATATTTGCCAGCGGGCACGAGACCTGGTCCAAAGCCCCATGACAACCCATAACGACATTCAAGGATATCCCATGAGACACGCCTTCCCGGCGCTGGCAGCCACCGCGCTGCTTGCTGCCTGCGCCAGCAGCCCCTCCTCCTTCACCTACCAGGTCCCCGCCGATGAAGTGGCGCGCGGCGCCAAGTACATGCAGCCCGAAGGCTCATCGGGCTTCACGCCCAAGCCGGGTTGGGCCACGAAGAAATTCGCCGTCGCCGCGGCCAACCCGCTGGCCACCGATGCCGGTTACCAGATCCTCAAGGCCGGCGGCTCGGCGGTGGATGTCGCCATTGCCGTACAGATGGTGCTCACCCTGGTCGAGCCACAGTCCAGCGGCATCGGCGGCGGCGCCTTCATGCTGCACTACAACGGTAAAACCGTCGAAGCTTTTGACGGCCGTGAAACCGCGCCAGTCGCCGCCGACGAAAAACTCTTCCTCGGGCCCGACGGCAAACCCATGGCTTTTTATGACGGCGTGGTCGGCGGCCGCTCCGTCGGCACGCCCGGCACGGTGCGCATGCTGGAGATGGCCCACAAACAATACGGCCGCCTGCCCTGGGCCCAGCTCTTCGTACCGGCGATTCAGCTCGCCGAAGGCGGCTTCAAGGTCAGCCCGCGGCTCAACACCTTGCTCAAGGGTGAAGTGCATCTGAAGAAGGACGCCACCGCCGCAGCCTATTTCTACAAAGCCGACGGCAACCCTGTCGATGTGGGCTCTGTGCTGCGCAACCCGGCATTGGCCGACGTACTGCGGCAAATCGCAGCCAAGGGCTCCAGTGCGCTGCTCGAAGGCAAGGTCGCACAGGCCATCGTCACCAAGGTGCAAGGTCACGCCACCAACCCCGGCAAGCTGGCCTTGGCCGACCTCGCCGGCTACCAACCCAAAAAGCGCGACCCGATCTGCTCTGACTACAGCGCGGCCGGCAAGGCCTACCGCCTTTGCGGCATGCCGCCGCCCAGCTCGGGCGCGATTGCGGTCGGGCAAATCCTCGGCATCCTGAACAACACACCGGCCGCGTCGCTGGGCCTGGTCACTGGCACCGGCGGCGTTCCCGGCACCGTGTCGCCTACGCCCTCGGCTGACTGGCTGCACCTCTACACCGAGGCCTCGCGCCTGGCGTTCGCCGACCGTGCCCAATACCTGGGTGACCCTGATTTCGTGCAGCCCCCGGGCGGCAGCTGGATGAGCCTTCTCGCCCCTGCTTACCTCAGCGAGCGCGCCAAATTGATCCAGCCCGCCGGCCCGAGCATGAAAACCGCCAAGCCGGGCGTTCCAGGCGCTGTCGCGACCGCCTATGCGCCCATGCCCGACCAGCCCGAATACGGCACCTCGCACATCAGCATCATCGACGGCTACGGCGATGCGATTGCCATGACCACGACGATTGAAGACCAGTTCGGCTCACGCCTGATGACGGATGGCGGCACCGGCAAGGCCGGCGGCTTTTTGCTCAACAACGAACTCACCGACTTCAGCTTTGCCCCGACAGATGCCGAAGGCAAGCCCGTGGCCAACCGTGTGCAGGCCGGCAAACGCCCGCGCTCGTCGATGGCCCCCACGCTGGTGTTTGACAAAAACTCCGGCCAGCTCGTCATGAGTGGTGGCAGCCCCGGCGGCGCGCTCATCATCCACTTCACCGCCAAGACGCTGTATGCCACGCTGAACTGGGGCCTCAACGCCCAGCAGGCGATCGACCTGCCCAACTTCGCCTCACTCAACGGCCCGAGCATCCTGGAGGAAAAGCGCTTTTCGCCGGCGACCGTCGAAGCGCTGCGAAGCCGTGGCGCTGAAGTGCGCGAACAGACCATGACCAGTGGTTTGCAGGCGATCCAGAGAACGCCACAGGGCCTTTTCGGCGGTGCAGATCCGCGGCGTGAAGGACTGGTGCTGGGCGACTGAAGCTGTTCTCTAGTCCAGCCGCATGGGCTTGGCAGGCTGGTCCTGCCGAGCCGGGCTCAGGCGTTCGTATTCTGAAATTACCTGCGCGCCCAGCAGCAGCAAGGTCGCGGCCACTTCCAGGCTCAGCAGCACCAGAATGGACGTGGTGAGGGAGCCGTAAACCAGGCCGACCTGCGACAGCGTGGAGAAGTACCACACCAGCAAATGGCGCGTCAGCTCCCAGAGCAGCGCCGCTGTGACACCGCCCAGTAGCGCGTGCCGCCATTGCAGCCGGCCCACCGGCATCACCATGTACAGCGAGGTCAGCAGCAGCACCTCCACCGTCAGGCCCAGCAGGTACAGCAGCACACCGGAAAACCCGCTGAGCGACCATTCAAGACCCAGAAAGTCCACGCTTTTTTCACCGAGCGCCTGCAGGCTGCCCGAGACCAGCGTCACCAGCAACAAACCCAGCCCCACAAACACGATGTAGCAATACGGCAGAACGGCAGACACCAGGAGATGGCGGCGGCGAATCGCCACGCGGTGCAAAAAAATAACCGACATCGCGCTTTCCAGCACCGTGAAAGCCAGTGAACTGAAGAACAGCATCGTGGCCAGCAGGACCCAGCCCAGTACTTCCCGGTGAGCCAGGAAGTTGGCCAGCTCTGCGGTGATGAATCCACCCTGGCCAGGCGCGAGCCATCCGATGTAACGGCCCAGCGCCTGCAGCAACGCGTCCTGCGCTATGACATGTGACAGCGCAATTGCGACAAGAATCAGGAGAGGCACGATGGACAGCAGCGCGTAATAGGCCACGGCGCCGGCCAGCAGCAAGCCCTGGTTGGCGCGAAAGCCCTTGAGCACCCGCAGCGTGAAAGCGCCGGGATGGCTGAAAACATAGGCAAGGTTGGGCGCAAGCTTCATCGGAAGGCCCCGTTTCCGGGGCTGCAGGGAAAAGCCCATGATGGACCGCCAAAGCGCCCCACCCTGCCGCCAGATGCCTCCAGTGCATGTCAGCCCAGCGCCCATGTCCCCTCAGGGCTATCGGCGCAGACCCGCCCCGCCGGGGCGCGTGTGCTAAATTGACCCCCCCTCTTTCCACCCCATGGCCATACCCCAAACATTCATCCAGGAGTTGCTCGCGCGTGCGGACGTCGTGGACATCGTGGGCCGCTACGTACAGCTCAAAAAGGGCGGCGCCAACTTCATGGGCCTGTGCCCCTTCCACGGCGAAAAGTCGCCCTCCTTCAGCGTCAGCCCCTCCAAGCAGTTCTACCACTGCTTCGGCTGCGGCAAGAACGGCAACGCCATCAGCTTCTTGATGGAACACGGCGGCATGACCTTTGTCGAAGCCGTCAAAGACCTGGCCCAGCAATACGGCCTGCAGGTGCCTGAAGACGATGTCTCGCCACAAGACCGCGCCCGCGCCGCGCAGATGCGCGAGCAGCAGGCCACGCTCACCAGCGTGCTTGAAAAGGCCGGCGTCGCCTACATCAAGGCCCTGCGCAATTCCGAGCGCGCCATTGATTACTTCAAGGGCCGCGGCGTTTCGGGCGAAGTCGCCAAGACCTTTGGCCTGGGCTATGCGCCCGAGGGCTGGCGCAGCCTGGCCAGCGTCTTTCCGGATTACAACGACCCGCTGCTGGTCGAAAGCGGCCTGGTCATTACAGGCGAGCCCGGCGACGAAAATGCCGCCGGCGAAGCCAAGCGTTACGACCGCTTTCGCGACCGGGTCATGTTCCCCATCCGCAACGTCAAGGGTGAATGCATAGGCTTCGGCGGTCGCGTCTTGAGCGACGAAAAACCCAAATACCTGAATTCACCCGAAACCCCGGTTTTCAGCAAGGGGCGTGAGCTGTACGGCCTGTTCGAGGCCCGCACCGCCCTGCGCGAACACGGCTACGCCCTCGTCACCGAAGGCTATATGGACGTGGTGGCCCTGGCCCAACTGGGGTTTGCCAATGCGGTGGCAACCCTGGGCACCGCCTGCACGGCGGATCACGTGCAAAAGCTGTTCCGCTTCACCGACTCGGTCGTCTTCAGCTTTGACGGCGACAGCGCCGGCCGCCGCGCCGCCCGCAAGGCGCTGGACGCCGCCCTGCCCTTTGCCACCGACGTGCGCACCGTCAAGTTCCTGTTCCTGCCGGCCGAGCACGACCCCGACAGTTACATCCGCAAGCACGGCCAGGAAGGTTTCGCGGCTTATGTCAGCAAGGCCGTGCCGCTCAGCCGCTTCCTGCTGGAAGCCGCCGCCGAGGGCTGCGATCTGGACACCGCCGAGGGCCGCGCCCACATGGCCAGCAATGCGCGGCCGCTGTGGAGCCTGATGCCTGATGGCGCATTGAAGCGCCAGCTGTTGGCTGAAATTGCCGACAGGGTACTGATTGACAGCCGCGAACTGATGCAGCTTTGGCAGCCTGCGACCTCCAAGGGTGGCTATAAAAATAATAGCAGCTTGCGCATTTCCAATAAGGGCCAGAAGCCGGAATCATCCTCAACATCAGGCGCTTCCCAAGACATGTCTGGCCCCGCGGACTATCTGCCGGATTTTCGCGAGGAGCCCGATTACACCTCGTCCGAGCCCTCTGGCAGCTATTTCCCCCCGGCATCGTCAACGACGGGACGCGGCTTCGGCGCGCGGGCTCCACGCCGCGTGGCTGGCCGTATCCTGCCGGCCAGCCGTGAAGACCGCGTACTCAGGTTGCTGCTGACCGAGGCCCAGACCTGGGACCGGCTCACCACTGAAGAGCATCATTTGCTGGTCGAACTGCCTGAGCCCCACGGCCCGCTTTTCATCTGGCTGGAGAGCCAGTTGCATGAGCACGGGCCCCAGCCGTGGGCCGCCTTGCGCGAAGGGCTGCGAGGCCACCCCCACGAAAGACATGCCGCAGCGCAGATCGCACAGATTCCCGAAGGCATCGAAAGTGACTGGGATGAGGTTCGAAGCATCCTGGACCAGCTCCTGCGCCTGCACCGCCAGCGCGAGATGAGCGAACTGGCCGCCCGGGCCGCCACGGACCCGGCCGCCCGGAAGCGCTACCAGGAACTGGCCGCCAGCCTCAAAAACGCCGCCGACCCGACCCGCTGAGCCCGCCCGGCCCGGGAAAAATACCTGTTTCTAGGCCCAAAAAATCGCCCAAAAAACAGGCAACAGGGTATAATCCGACTTTTGACGGCAAGCGCGACAGCAGCACCTCCGGCCCGGCCACCCCGAAACTTCGGGGAACTCACAGATGAGGCGGCCACTTCCCCCAGGGAATCTCCGCAAGGACTGCACACCAAATGTTCGCCCAAACAGCTTGCCCGGAAAAATAAACCGCCACGTGCCTTTGGCATTGCCCGGCCTGTTTTTCCGCCCTCTCGTTTTGACTCTGAATCCTTGTCACCGTGCCTGTGCTTTGTACAGGCGCCAAGGCGCATTTTTGTTTACTGGTAGCTGATCGATATTTAGAACAATTCCCGACAACTGGAGGTCCCATGCCTACTGCCAAGCCGAAGAAGCCGAGCACGTCCAAGAAGCCCCAAAGCGCACAGCCGAAAGCTGTCGCAAAGCCCAAAGCTGCAGCTCGACCCGCAGCCAAGCCTCCAGTCAAAGCCGCCGCAAAGCCTGCCGCCAAAAGCGGCAAGGTTGAAAAGCCGGGAAAACACGCCATATCTGTCAAACCCAGCAAACCCAATGCTCCGGTGAGCAAAACTCCCTTGAAAACCGCGAAATCCGCGATTTCCGATTTGCCCCTGAAGAAAGCCCCCGCCGTGCCGACCAAGTCCAGTCCCGAAGCCAAGCCCCTCGCCGCCCCTACCGACGTGCCCGTGAAGAAGAAACCCGGTCGCCCGCCCAAGAACCCGGCGGCCGAAGGCAGCGTGCCCGCCGCCACCACCGGCGCCAAGCGCGGCCGCAAGCCGAAGAACGCAGCCGGGCCGATCAAGACGGGGGAAGACCTCGACATGTCTGATATTGAAGACGATCTGGTCGGCGAACCCATCGCGGAAACGACCGAGAAGGTCAAACCGCTGCGCATGAAGATCAGCAAGGCGAAGGAACGCGCCCTGATGAAGGAATTCGGCCTGGACGAAACCGTCCTCTCCGAAGAAGACATGCTCAAGCGCCGCCTGCGCCTGAAGACCCTGATCAAGCTCGGTAAAACCCGCGGCTACCTCACGCACGGCGAAATCTCCGATCACCTTCCCGACAAGCTGGTCGATGCTGAAACGCTGGAAGTCGTGGTCAACATGCTCAACGACATGGGCGTGGCCGTGTATGAGCAGGCGCCTGACGCGGAAACCCTGCTGCTGAACAACACCGGCCCTACGGTTGCGACCGAAGAGGAAGCCGAAGAAGAAGCCGAAGCCGCCCTGTCGACCGTCGACAGTGAATTCGGCCGCACCACCGACCCGGTGCGCATGTACATGCGCGAGATGGGCACGGTCGAACTCTTGACGCGCGAAGGCGAAATCGAGATCGCCAAGCGCATCGAGGGCGGCCTCATGAAGATGATGGAAGCCATCTCGGAAAGCCCCGCAACGATTGCTGAAATCATGCGCCTGGGCGAAGAAATCCGCGAAGGCAAGATCGTCATCTCCACCGTGGTCGACGGCTTTTCCAACCCCAACGAAGCCGACGACTATGTGGCCGAAGAAGACTTCGACGAATTCGACGAAGAAGACGACGACGACGGCAAGGGCGGCTCCAAGGCCCTGACCAAAAAGCTCGAAGAACTCAAGAAAGAAGCGCTCAGCCGCTTCGACAAGATCGCCACCCTGTTCGAGAAGGTCCACAAGACCTACGACAAGGAAGGCTACGGCACACCCACCTACGTGAAGGCGCAAAAAGCCCTGAGCGACGAGCTGATGACCGTGCGCTTCACCGCCAAGACCATTGAAAAGCTCTGCGACATGCTGCGCGGTCAGGTCCTGGACGTGCGCAAGAAGGAGCGCGAATTGCGCCGCATCATTGTCGAGAAATGCGGCATGCCGCAGGAAGTCTTCATCAAGGACTTCCCACCCAACCTGCTCAACCTCAAGTGGGTTGAAAAACAGGTCGCGTCCGGCAAGCCCTGGTCGGTAGTGATGGCGCGTAACGTGCCGCCCATTCAGGAACTGCAGACCAAACTGGCCGAACTGCAGGCCCGCGTTGTGGTGCCGCTTGGTCAGCTCAAGGACATCAACAAGCGCATGAACGAAGGCGAGTCCAACTCGCGCGACGCCAAGAAAGAAATGATCGAGGCCAACTTGCGCCTGGTGATTTCGATCGCCAAGAAGTACACCAATCGCGGCCTGCAGTTCCTTGACTTGATCCAGGAGGGCAACATCGGCCTGATGAAGGCCGTCGACAAGTTCGAATACCGCCGCGGCTACAAGTTCTCGACCTACGCCACGTGGTGGATTCGCCAGGCGATCACGCGCTCCATCGCGGACCAGGCGCGGACCATCCGCATCCCGGTGCACATGATCGAAACCATCAACAAGATGAACCGCCTGTCGCGCCAGCACTTGCAGGAATTCGGCTTCGAGCCGGACGCCAGCATCCTGGCCGCCAAGATGGAGATTCCTGAAGACAAGATCCGCAAGATCATGAAGATCGCCAAAGAGCCGATCTCGATGGAAACGCCGATCGGTGACGATGACGATTCGCACCTGGGCGACTTCATCGAAGACAGCGCCAACACCGCACCGCTGGAAGCCGCGATGCAGGCCGGCCTGCGGGACGTGGTGAAAGACATTCTCGACAGCCTGACGCCACGTGAAGCCAAGGTGCTGCGCATGCGCTTCGGTATCGAGATGTCGACTGACCACACGCTGGAAGAAGTCGGCAAGCAGTTCGACGTGACACGCGAACGCATCCGCCAGATCGAAGCCAAGGCGCTGCGCAAGCTCAAGCACCCTTCGCGTTCGGACAAGCTGCGCAGCTTTATCGATACGCTGTAAACGCGCTTGCTCCTCTCAAAAGCCCGGCCTCCAAAAAGGCGCCGGGCTTTTTTACGCCTGATCAAAACTCAGGGCGCCGTCAGTCCCACTTTGCGCACGAACGCATCGAGCGGCACCGACCACATTTTTCCGCCGTAGGTCAGCAGTGAATGCCCGTCATGTCCCTGCACCGGGCCGGTCTGAACGAACTGCGTATCGCTGCCGCCGACCTTGAAGGCATCGTGCCATTCGCGGGGCGCCTCGGCTCCCCAGAACTGGTCGTTTTCGGCGTAGAGCCACAAGTTGGGCACCTTGACCAGCTTGCCGAGCTCGCCATAGGTTTTGCCCATGTTCTCGGGCTTGCAACTCCTGGTTGGAGAGTCCTCAGGATTACCCCCTGAGCCGCCCGCGAAATTGACGGCGCCGACGACGCCCGGCAGGTTGAGCGCCGCAACCGACACCGTCGTCATGCCGCCCACTGACTGTCCTTCCAGCAGCGCCCTGTCCTTGCGCACCCAAGGCTGCTGCAGCGCCCATTGATGCAGCGCGACCACCGTCTGGCCCGCGTGGCTGGCCACACGCGTGAAGTCGGGGTCGCCGGTGCAAACCTTGCCGCTCCACCGGATGCCGGAGTCCTCCCTGTCGGTGCCCCCGGTGTCCCCATATCCTGGCCGTACCGGGGCAACCACGGCAACACCCTTGCGAAGCCAGTAGTTGGCGTGCCCGACCAGCACCGGATACTCAAGCTTGGCCCTGTCAACACGCGACGGCGCCCGACCGTGGGAAAAGATCACCAGCGGAAACGAACCTTCGCCCGCGGGCTTGTAGAGATGGGTGACAACCTCATACTGTTTACCGTCGATCTGCAGAGGCAGTTTGACGATCTGCGGCGGCACGCGCTCGGGCTGCTGCGCCCATGCGGGCATGCCAGTCGTCTGCGCCACCCACACCATACCAAACATCCACGCCAGTTTCCACCATCGCATGCTCAGCTCCTTGCTTGTTGCCGGAGCATTTTGACATGCGGAACGCACTTGCCTAAGAAGTGCTGAAGCGGTAGAGCGTGCGGCCCTGGCGGCTCTGTCCCGGCTCATGCACGGCGGAAGGAAATGCCGGCACATTGGGTGCGTTGGGGTAGCCCTGGGGCTCAAAGCACAGGCTTTGCTGCTGCGCGTACTGCCTGCCGCCCTTGCCCGGCCCGCCAGCCAGCGGCTCGCCTGCCACAAGACCGGTGTAGAACTGCATGGTGGGCTCTGTCGACCAGACTTCCATCACCCGCCCGCTAATGGGTACACTCACGCGCGCGCATAGCGCCAGATCTTCATCACTGGCGGCAGAGCGGTCAATCTCAAAACAGTCGTCATACCCGGCGACGAGGCCGATACCGGCCTCGGCTTGCAAGCCGCACACGCGCGTGTTCAGCACGACCGGCTTGCGCAAATCAAACGGCGTTCCTTCCACCGGCAGCAACCTGCCTGTCGCGATGAGGTCAGGCGCCATCTCGAAATAGCGGCTGGCGCAAATCGTGACCTCATGCTCCAGTGCGTTACGACTTCCCGCGCCTTCGAGATTGAAAAAAGCATGCGTGGTGAGATTGGCTACCGTGGGGGCATCCAGCGCGAGCGCCTCATAGTCGAGCACCAGCTCGTTCGCCTCGGTCACGCTGTAGGTCAAGCGCAGCGCCATCGTGCCCGGAAAGCCCTCTTCCCCATCGGCAAACACATAACGCATTTCAACGCTGGAATCACTACGCTGCACTGCATCGAATACCCGAAAACGCGAGCCTTTCACGCCGCCATGCAAGCAGTGGAGGCCGTTGTTGGCGGCCAGCACATGCTCCTTGCCACCCAGCGTGAAGCGCGCATGGCCAATACGGCCTGCATACCGCCCGATGAAAGCCCCCACCGAGGGCGCTCCGCCGATCGCGCCGTCGATGCTGTCGTAACCCAGCACCACGTCGTCAAAGCGGCCATCGCGGCCCGGCACCAGTACCTGCTCGATCTTTGCGCCGTAGTTTGTCACGCACACAGTCATGCCTTGACCGTTGCGCAGCGTGAACAACGCGGTGAACTTGCCGTCGATCTCTCGTACAAATCGTGCGGGGTCAAGCAGCATGGCAGTGTCTGACGTCTGGAACGCTCACTTCGAAATAATTGTCAACAGTTCTTCGCGTGTGGTCGGGTCCGCCATGTATTTTCCATACAAAGGCCCCATTCGCCTGACCATGGGCGAAGCATCCCTGACCTTGACGAACTGCGAACCCTGCTTCGTCGTGGTCTCCAGCGCCGCGGCCACCCGCTTGTTCCACAGCTCGCGCATCAGGAGGGCGGACTTGGCGCCGGCCTCGGTGAATGCGGCTTTGTCTTCCTTGCTGAGTTTTTCCCACAGCTTGGTCGAGACGACCAAGGCCTCGGGCGAGATCACATGGTTGGTAACGTAAACGTTTTTGGCCACCTTGTAGTGTCCGGTGGACTCATACGAAGGCAGGTTGTTCTCGGCGCAGTCCACCTTGCCCTGCTCCAGGGCGCCCAGCACGTCCTTGAAGGGCAAGGCCACCGGCTTGGCGTCCATCAGCTTCACCATCTCGATGTAAATTTCGGACTGCTGGACACGAATATTCATGCCGGCGAGGTCCCTGATATTGTTGACGGGCTTGACGCAGTAAAAAGAACGGCCGCCGCCGTCATACCAGCCCAGCACAACGAAGCCGGCGGCCTTCAGGTTGGCGGCAAAACGCTCACCCAGCTTGCCGTCCAGATGGCGAAACATGTGCGCGGAATCAGTGAACAGGAAGGGCAGGTTCAGCACCTTGATGCCCGGCACGGCGTCCGACAGCGGACCCGAACTGAATTCGGCCACATCGATCTCGCCGCTCTTGAGCATCTGAACGGCCTTGGGTTGGTCACCGAGCGTGCCGCTATTGAAGAGCTCTATGTTGTAGCGGCCACTGGTGCTCTTGGCCACCTGCTCCACGAAGCTCTTCATCGCTTCCGATACCGGATAGCCGTCGGGATGAATGTTCCATGCCCGCAGCTTGGTCTGCGCCATGGTGGCGCCCGCGCATAGGGCGAAAGAGAGGCACAAAAGCCCCTTGAATGAAGTCCGCATGTTGTCTCCTGGCGTGGCTATAACGGTCAGCCTCTGATGGGTCCGACTCGTTTCTTTTCAAAATTGAATCCCTTGCTCGATATTCCCACGGATCCGCGCTCATCACCCAAAAATATCAGGCGATACCACCACTAAGTCACGCAATGATTTTTTCAGTCCAGCTTGATATTCGCTTCTGCAACAACCTTGGCCCAACGAGCGCGTTCCTGGTTGAAGAATGCATCCTGCTGGGCCGACGTCATGGTCACCACCTCGGCACCCTGCCCCGCCAGCTTGGCGCGGATGTCCGGACTGCGGATGATCTTGATGAGCTCGGTGTTGAGGCGATTGATGACGGCTGCCGGCGTACCGTTGGCCACCAGCAAACCCTGCCAGGTGCCCGACTCGAAGTTGGCAAGACCCTGCTCCGCCAGCGTCGGTACATTGCCAATCAGCGGCATGCGCGTGCTCTTGGAGACACCCAGGATCTTCAGCTTCCCGCTTTGCACATGCGGCAAGGTGGCCAGCATGCCGTTCATCAACACCTGGGTCTGGCCGGCGATCGTATCGCTGACGGCTTGCGAACCGCCCTTATACGGGATGTACTGCCACTTCGCCTTGCTCGCCCGCTCAACCGCGACACCGGCCAGGTGCGGCGCGCTACCCATGGCCGTTACCGCAAAGTTCAGGTCGGTCTTGTGCGAGAGCGCCACGAGCTCCTTGAGATTGCTGGCGGGGACCGAGGGATGAACCACCAGCAGGTGCGGTGAATACGCCAGCATGGTGACGCCGCGCAAGTCCTTGGACGGATCAAATCCCAGCTTGGTATAGACCGAAGGGCTGATGGCCAGCGCGCCGGTGTCGCACAGCAAAAGCGTGTAGCCGTCGGGTGCGGACTTGGCGACGATGTCGGCGCCCAGGTTACCGTTGGCGCCAGCCTTGTTGTCCACGATGACCGACTGCTTGAGCGCCTCGGACAGAGGCTGCGCAATGGCGCGCGCGATGATGTCTGAAGAACCGCCGGGTGGGTACGGCACCACCAGGCGTACGGGTTTGGATGGCCATGACGCCTGCGCGCTCGCAGCGCCAGTCCCCAAAGCCAGTGAAGCAGCCATAAGCTCGCGTCGATTGATCGGCATGTTCGTCTCCGGATGTATGAAAAGCGGTGTCCTCCACCAGCTGCGCCGAGAGCCTCTGTGGACTCTTTATGCGGATGAGTTACGCGACTTCGTGGTTGCCCAGAAGTTCAAGCGCGCGCACCAGAGCGGAATGGTCCAGGTCCTGCATGCCGTTGGCGGCACAGGCCTGCATCAGCTGGGCGGCGCCCGCCGTTTGCGGCAAAGCCAGGCCCAGCGTACGTGCACCGCTGAGCGCGAGGTTCAAGTCCTTCTGGTGCAGGCCGATACGGAAGCCCGGCGCAAAGGTGCGCTTGATCATGCGTTCTCCATGAACCTCCAGAATGCGCGACGAGGCAAAACCGCCCATCAGCGCCTGGCGCACTTTGGCTGGATCGGCGCCAGCCTTGCTGGCAAACAACAAGGCCTCACCCACGGCCGCAATGTTCAGCGCCACGATGATCTGGTTGGCCACCTTGCAGGTCTGGCCGTCGCCGTTGCCGCCCACCAGGGTGATGTTCTTGCCCATCAGTTCGAACAACGGCTTGACGAGGTCAAACGCCGCCTGCGGGCCGCCCACCATGATGGTCAGGCTGGCAGCCTTGGCGCCGACTTCACCGCCCGACACCGGGGCGTCGAGGTAGTCGCAACCCAGGGCGTTGATTTTCTTGGCGAACTCTTTGGTGTCCATCGGCGAGACGGAACTCATGTCGACCACTGTCTTGCCTTTGGTCAGCACCGAGGCCACTCCGCCATCGCCAAACAGCACGTTCTCCACGTCGGGCGTGTCCGGCAACATCAGGAAAATGATGTCCGCCTGCTTTACTACGTCGGCGATGGAATCGCAGGCCTTGCCTTTGCCTGTCAAGAGAGCCGCGGGCACTTTGCTCCGCGTGTTCATGAAAACCTCGTGTCCTGCCGCAATCAGGTGCGCAGCCATCGGCGCGCCCATGATGCCCAGGCCGATAAAACCAAGCTTGCTCATAAAAATGCTCCTTGTTCGTAAAAATAGGGATGGCCCCGGCCGCGCGGTCCGGGATGACAGAATAGAAAAATCAGGCGAGGTATTTGTCGCGCAGGGCCTGCGTGGCGCCACGGAACACACCGAGGTCGCTGCCGACGCCGACAAACGTCGCGCCCATCTCCATGTAGCGGCGTGCGTCGGCTTCCACCGGCGCCAGGATGCCGATCGGCTTGCCGTGCGCCTTGGCGGCAGCAAAAATTTTCACCATGGCGGCCTGCACCTCCGGGTGCCCGGCATTGCCGAGGTGGCCCAGTCCGGCGGCCAGGTCGGACGGGCCGACAAACATGCAGTCGACACCCGGGGTGGCGGCGATCTCGTCAGCAGCCGCCGTACCGGCGATGCTTTCGATCTGCACCATCACGCAGATGTGGTCGTTGATGGACTTGAGGTAGTCCGGCACCGTGCCGTACTTGTTGCTGCGCTGGGATACCGAGACACCTCGAATGCCCTGGGGCGGATAACGCGTGGCGGCAACGGCGCTGACGGCCTGCTCGGCGCTTTCGACAAAAGGAATCAGGAAGTTGTAGAAGCCGGCGTCGAGCAGGCGCTTGAGCTCAACCGAGTTATTGCTGGTCGGGCGCACCACGGGTGCGCTGACACTGTCCTTCAGCGCCATCAGCTGCGGGATGTAGGTGGCCATGTCGTTGGGCGAATGTTCACCGTCAAGCAGGATCCAGTCGAAGCCGGCCACGCCCAGCACCTCGGTGGTGATGGCGTTGGACAGCGAGGACCAGCAGCCGATCAGTTTTTTGCCGGCCAGCAGGTCGCGCTTGAAGCTGTTGGGAAAGGATTGGTAAGGCGTGGCTTGTGTCATGGTGGTTTGCTGTTGCTCTCTGAAGGGGGTACGGGCTTATTCGGCCTTGATGTTTGCGGCCTTGATAACCTTGGCCCACTTGTCGACCTCGGTTTTCTGATACTCAAGCAACTGCGCGGGCGTCATGCTGGAGGGCTCCATGCCGAACACCTTGAGCTTGGCCTGAATCTCGGGCAAGGCCAGCACCTTCATCACTTCGGCGTGCAGACGGTCGACCACGGCTTGTGGTGTGTTCGCGGGCACGAACATGGCCTGCCAGGACACCATGTCGAAGCCCTTCTGGCCGCTCTCGGCGATGGTCGGCACATTCGGGTAGCTGGGCACGCGCTGGCCGCCGGTGACGGCAATCGGGCGCAGCTTGCCGCTCTGGATGTGCGGGCCCACAATCAGGCTGGTGTCGAACATCATGTCGAGCTGGCCCCCTATCAGGTCCTGCACCGCGGGCGCCGAGCCCTTGTACGGCGCATGGGTGAACTTGACGCCCGACTGGCTGGCCAGCAGCTCCAGCGCCATGTGCGGCGAGGTGCCGATGCCCGGCGAGCCCGAGCTCAGGCCGCCGTTCTTGGCGCGGGCGGCCTTGAGCACGTCGTCCAGGGTGCGCAGCGGGCTGCTGGCCGGCACCACCAGCAGCAACGGACTCACGCCCAGCATGGCGACCGGGGTGAAGGATTTGACAGGGTCGTAGCCGATGGGCGTACTGTAGAGGCTGACGTTGATCGAGTGCGAGCTGACGGTGCCGCCCAGCAGCGTGTAGCCGTCGGCCGGTGCGCGCGACGCGATGGCCGAACCCACGCTGCCACCGGCGCCGCCCTTGTTGTCGATGACGATTGGCGTGCCGAGCGCGGTGGACAGCGGCTGGGCGATCAGGCGGGCCAGCGTGTCGGTGTTGCCGCCGGGCGGGAACGGCACAACATAGGTGATGGCCTTGCCAGTGGGCCAGGCGCCTTGCGCAAATGCAGAGAGGGCCGACAGGCCGCCGGCAGCTGCGGCGATGGCAGTGTGAATCAGGGTACGGCGTTGCATGATGATGTCTCCTTGCGTGTTTTTGAACGAAAAATCAGGTCACGGGTGCGGGGTTGAACAGCACCAGCGCGTTGTGCAGCTTCCAGTGTTCGGCCCAGGTCTTCTTGCGGCCGCTGGCCACTTCGAGCATGAGGTGGAACATCTCCCAGCCCACGTCTTCGATGCTGGCGTCACCGTCGGCAATGCAGCCGGCGTTGATGTCCATCAGGTCGTGCCAGCGGCGCGCCAGATCGCTACGGGTGGCGACCTTGATCACCGGGCATTCGGCCAGGCCGTAAGGTGTGCCGCGGCCGGTGGTGAACACATGCAAATTCATGCCGGCGGCGAGCTGCAAGGTGCCGCAGATGAAGTCGCTGGCCGGCGTGGCGGCGTAGGTCAGTCCCTTGTTCTTGAGCTTTTCACCGGGCGCCAACACGCCGCTGATGGGCGAGCTGCCGGACTTGACGATGGAGCCCATGGCTTTTTCGACGATGTTGGACAGGCCGCCCTTCTTGTTGCCGGGCGTGGTGTTGGCGCTGCGGTCGACCAGGCCTTTTTGCAGGTAGGCGTCGTACCAGGCCATCTCGCGAATCATGGCCTGTGCCACTTCCGGCGTGGCCGCGCGCGAGGTGAGCTGGTCGATGCCGTCGCGGACCTCGGTGGTTTCGGAAAACATCACGCTGGCACCGGCGCGCACCAGCAGGTCGGTACAAAAGCCGACCGCCGGGTTGGCGGTGACGCCGGAGAAGGCATCGCTGCCGCCGCACTGCACGCCGACCACCAGTTCGCTGGCGGGCACGGTCTCGCGGCGGCGCGCATCGAGCTTCTCAAGATGCAGCAAGGCCGCCTGCATGATGGAGTCGATCATGGACATGAAGCCGACATGGTTCTCGGACTGCAGGCAGACCACATCGAGCGGCGCTTCGGCGCTGATGCCGACGTCGGCCACGCTGCGTTCGTCGACGATCTGGATGGTGCCGGGCGGCATCAGGCGCTCGGGCTGGAGCTTTTCGCAGCCCAGGCTGACCACCATCACCTCGCCGCCGAAGTTGGGGTTCAGGCTGATGTTGCGCAACGTGCGTATCGGGATGATGGCGTCGGGGGCGTCGATGGCGACACCGCAGCCGTAGGTGTGTTCCAGGCCAACCACGTCGTCGACGTTGGGAAACTTCGGCAGCAATTCGTCCTTGATGCGTTTGACGGCGAACTCCACCACGCCGGCCACACACTGCACCGTGGTGGTGATGGCCAGGATGTTGCGGGTGCCGACCGAGCCGTCGGCATTGCGGTAACCCTCGAAGGTGTAGCCTTCCAGCGGGGCCTGTGCCGGCGGCTTGATGGTGGCAATCGGCAGGCCGTCGAGGCCGCGCGCGTCGGGCATGGCGAGCAGGCGCTCGTGCACCCAGCTGCCGGCGGGAATGTCTTTCAGCGCATAACCGATGGGCACGTTGTAGCGCAGCACCGCCGCGCCCTTGGGCAAATCGACCAGCGCCACCTTGTGGCCTTGCGGCACGCGGTCGATCAGCGTCAGGCCGTCGGCAAACACTACGCCCGGCGCCAGGCCGCCGTCGTTGGCGACGATGGCGACGTTGTCCGCATCGTGCATGCGGATGTACAGCGGTGGGCGGCTCATGGGTGCAGTCATCAGAAGTCCACGATCTCGACCCAGTTGGGGTTCTTGCCGCCAGGCTGGCTCTTGCCCGCGCCCGGCAGGCCGGTGGCGGGGTCGATGGCATGCAGCGAAACGCCGTGCGAGTCCTGGCCGGTAGCGATCAGGAAGCGGCCGGTCGAGTCCACCGCGAAGCCGCGCGGGGTCTTTTCGGTCGGCGTCTGGCCGACGACGGCAATACGGCCTGTGGCAGGGTCGACCTTGAAGGTGGTCAGCGTGCTCGACGTGCGTTCGGAGCCGTAGAGGAACTTGCCGTCTGGCGAGATCTGCAGATCGGCGGCCCAGACCTTGCCGGCAAAGCCCGGCGGCACGACGGTGCTGCGCTGCAGATGGTTCATCGCGCCCCTGGCGGCGTCATAGCTGAACACGTCCACGCCGCCGTCCAGTTCGTTGATCAGGTAGACGTGCGTCTGCGCCTTGTTCCACAAGAAATGCCGCGGGCCGGTTTTGGCCGGGGCAACGTTGATGAGCGCAGGGTCGTTGGCCGAAAGCACACCGGTTGCGGGGTCGAACTTCCAGCTCGAGAGGTTGTCACCGCCCAGGCTGGTGGCGAAAACGTACTTGCCCGAAGCGTCGGCATGGATGGCGTGCGCATTGGGCGCAGTCCTGACGATTTGCTGCACCGCACCCACAACGCCGTCGGCGCCTATGCTGTTCACGGCGATCTTGTTGCCGCCGTACGAGGCGCTGAGCAGCCACTTGCCAGTCGCGTCGAGGTCGATGTTGGCCATGCTGTCGGCCAGCGTGGACTCGCCCAGCTTCTTCAAGCCGCCCGTGGCCCCGTCGATGGCGAAAGTCACGACACGAAAGGGCTGCGAGCGCAGCGCCACATAGAGGAATTTTTTGTCGCGGCTCACCACCATGGGCATGGCCGTGCCGCCCACAGGCACGCTGGCCACCGGCTTGAGGGCACCTGCCGCGCGGTCCAGCTGCATCACCGAGATGTCCTGGCTGTCGGCATTGGCAACGTACACCCAGGTGGCCGCGCTGGCGGCACCGGAGGCGGCGATCAGGCCCGCGCCGGCGAGCAGCAAAAACGAAGTGCGCAACGAGGCTGGAAGCATGGCAAGTCCTTGTTTCATGGTTGAATTCGTCCTGCGGATGGGCGCCGTTCAGTAGCGGGGTTGCGCGCCGGTGAACGCCGGGTCGTATTTGCGCATCTGCGCCAGGTCGTCGCGGTTGCGGATGCCGCAGTGCAGGTAGTTGTCGTGCAGGCGCGCCAAAGCCGTGCGGTCCAGCGTCACGCCCAAGCCGGGGGTGGTCGTTACGCGCAGGCTGCCGTCCTCAAAACGCAGGCGGCCACCCTCCACCACTTCCTCGTCCTGCCAGGGATAGTGGGTGTCGCAGGCGTAAGTCAGCAGCGGCACACTGGCGCAGAGGTGGGTCATCGCCATCAGGCTGATGCCAAGGTGCGAGTTGCTGTGCATCGACAGGCCCAGGCCAAAGGTGCTGCACAGCCGCGACAATTGCTGCGTGACGCGCAGGCCGCCCCAGTAGTGGTGGTCGCTGAGCACGATCTTCACCGGGCAGCCCATTTCGGCATTGCGGCGGAACTCGGCAAAATCAGTCACCACCATGTTGGTGGCCAGCGGCACCTCGCAGTCGCGCGCCACAGCCGCCATGCCCTCCAGGCCGGGCGCAGGGTCTTCGTAGTACTCGAGCACGCCGCGCAGCTTTTCCACGATCTTCAGGCTGGTCGCCACGCTCCAGTTGGCATTGGGATCAATGCGCAGCGGCACACCGGGGAAGGCCTCGGCAAGCGCCAGCAGGCCCGCAGCTTCCTGATCCGGCGCAAGCGCACCGGCCTTGAGCTTGATGCTCTTGAAGCCGTACTGATCGATCATCCGGCGCGCCTGGGCCACCAATTGGGGCGGTGTGAGGGCCTCGCCCCAGGCGTCACGCGGATACCCGGAAGAAGCAGGTTTGTCGATGTGCTCTGCGTATTTGTAGAACAGGTAAGCCGAAAACGGCACGCGGTCGCGCGCCGCACCGCCCAGCAGGTCCACTACCGGCGCGCCGGCCAGCTGGCCCTGCAGATCCAGCATGGCAACCTCGAAAGCACTGATGACCTTGGCCACGGTTTTGGACACATGAGTGCCGGGAGCCAGTGACACCTGCTGGCCGAGGAACTCCGATGCGGTCTGCTTCGGCGGCGTGACCTGCGCGGCGACACGCAACTCCATCTCGCTGAGAGCCCAGGGCGACAGGCCGACGAGGCTGGGCGCGACCTTGGCCAGCGCCTCCAGCATCGACAAGTCGCCATAGCTTTCGTTGATGCCAACCAGGCCCGTGCTGGTTTCCAGCTCGATGATGGACCGCAACGCCCAGGGCTCGTGAATACCGGCCGCGTTCAGGAGCGGCGGGTCGCGAAAGGCAATGGGCGTGATGCGAACCGCGGTGATCTTCAATACGGACATGAATTACTTGAGCAGCAGGTTAGGCAGCCACAGCGACAGCGCCGGCACGTAGGTCACCATGAACAGCACCAGCAGCAGCGCGCCAAAGAAGGGGTACAGCGCCCGCACTACCTTTTCGATGGGAAGTTTGGCTACCGCCGCGCCGACAAACAGCACCCCGCCGACCGGCGGCGTGATCAGGCCCATGCCGAGGTTGACCATCATGATCATGCCGAAATGCACCGGGTCAACGCCGAGCTGTTTGACCACAGGCAGCAGGATAGGCGTCATGATCAGGATCAGCGGCGCCATGTCCATCAGCGTGCCGAGGATCAGCAGCAGCACGTTGATCATCAGCAGCACCACATACTTGTTGTTCGAGACGCTGGTAAACATGCCCGTGATCTGTTGCGGAATCTGCATCAGCGTCATGATGTAGCCGAAGCTTGCAGCAAACGCGATCAGGATCATCACGATGGACAGGGTCTTGACCGTGCGATGCACCAGCTTGGGCAGCTCGCGCCATTTGTAGTCGCGGTAGATGCACATGGTGACAAAGAAGGCCCAGATCACGGCAATGGCGGCCGATTCGGTGGCCGTGAAAATGCCCGACAGAATGCCGCCCAGGATGATGACCATGGTCATCAGGCCCCACAGCGCGTCGACGCAGATCTTCAGCGCCTGCCGCATGGGAATGACTTCACCCTTGGGAAAATCACGCTTCTTTGCGATGAACAGGCACATGACAGCCAGGGTCAGACCCAGCAGCAAGCCAGGCAGCACACCCGCGAGAAACAGCGCCGCGATCGACACGCCGCCGCCGGCGGCCAGCGAATAAATCACTGCGTTGTGGCTGGGCGGGATCAGGATGGCCTGCACCGAGCCGCTGACGGTGACCGCCGTAGCGAAGTCGCGCGGGTAGCCCTTTTTCTCCATCTCGGGAATCAACACCGAACCGATGGAGGCCGTGTCTGCCATCGACGAGCCGGAAATGGCGCCGAAGAAAGTTGAGGCCAGGATATTGACCAGCGACAGGCCGCCGCGCACAAAACCGACCAGCACACTGGCAAACGCCACCAACCGGCGGGACATGCCGCCCTCGGCCATGATGGCGCCGGCCAGCACGAAGAAGGGAATTGCCAGAAGCGAAAACTTGTTGACGCCGCTGGAGATCGCGATCATCACCGCGTCCAGCGGGATGTCTATCCACCAGGCGCCAATCAGCGCGGACAAGCCCAGCGCATAAGCCACCGGCAGGCCCAGAACCATGAGCAGGAGAAAAGACCCCAGCAGAACAAATGCATCCATCAGAGTGCCTCGCCTTCAATTTTTTCGTGGTCGTAGGTGACAACTTCGCGGTCACCCTGATGGCCCAGCGCCATGCGTTCAAGTACAAAGATAAGCGTAATCAAGCCGCCCAGGGGCAGCGGAAGATAGGTGGCGCCCACCGGCATCCAGGGGATTTCGCCGATGTACTGGCCCCAGGTCTGTATGCAGAGCTTGGCGCCGTAATAGGCCATGAAGACGGATACCACCGCCATCAGGATGTCCATCAGCCAGGCAACGACGCTGCGCATTTGTTCGGGCATACGGTCTGTAACCATGGCTACAGAAATATGAGCGTTGGCGCGGTAGCCGGCAGCGGCGCCGAAGAAGGTAAAGATCACCATCAACAAAATTGAAATGGGCTCCGGCCACTGCGAACCGGTGCCCAGCACGTAACGTGTGAAGATGCCCCAGGGAATGATCAGCGACATGAGAAAGATGGACAGGCCCGAGATCCAGATGCACGCAAGGTACAGCCAGTCGTTGAAGCGAAGGGTATGGTGTTTCATGGTATTTCCGCAATACGGCAAGACGGCCCGGGCGCGCTGCGTCGGCAGCGCACCTGGGCCCGGGAGCAACGCTTATTTGGTTGCGTCGATGCGCTTCATCAGGTCAGCAAACTTCACGCCGTACTTGGCGCGCACGGGCGCCGTGGCGTCAAAGAACAGCTTCTGATCCACCGGCACAAACTCGACACCCGCTGCCTTCAGTTTGGCCGAGTATTCCTCGACGCTCTTGTCCCACAGTACGCGCTGTTCCAGCTGTGCCTCACGGCCCAGCTTCTTGACCAGAGCCTGGTCGGCTGGCGTGAGTTTGTCCCATGTCACCTTGGACATCACCAGCAGTTCTGGAATGATCAGGTGATTGGTTTGGGCGTAGTACTTGGCACCGGCGGTGTAATGGTTGGAAGTGAACATGCTGGGCGGGTTGTTTTCTGCACCGTCGATCACGCCGGTCTGCAGTGCGCTGAACACTTCGCCGTAAGCCATGGAAATGCCGTTGCCGCCCATGGCGTTCATGGTGTCGACAAACAGCGGATTGCCCATCATGCGGACCTTCACGCCCTTGAGGTCGGCGGGGGATTTGACCAGCTTCTTGGTGTACAGGCTGCGTGCGCCGCCGTCCATCCAGCCGAGGGCAACCAGGCGCGCCGGGCTGGCAGTGACCTTGGCCAGCAGTTCGTCGCCGATCGGGCCGTCGATCACTTTGCGCATGTGCGGGATGTCGCGGAAAACGAAAGGCATGTTGAACACGTCAACTTCCGGCACGATGGGGCCGATCACGCCCAGCGAGATGCGGTTGATTTGCAAGGCGCCGAGCTGGGTCTGCTCGACGGTTTCCTTTTCCTGACCCAGCACGGCGCCGGGGAACATCTGCATCTTGATGCGGCCATTGGTCTGGGCTTCAAGCTTCTTGCCCATGTTCTCGACGGCGACAACCGTCGGATAACCCGCCGGGTGCGTGTCAGATGCCTTGAGCACGATGTTCTGCGCCGAGGCAGTAAACGATGTGGCCAATGCGACTGCCGCAACGGCTGCGGCGATAAAGTTTCTGCGGAAGGTCATGGTTGTCTCCTTGAAGAACCGGTTTATAAATAACTAGCGGGAAAACTGTGGCTCGGGCAGCCCGCGCACACCGGGGCGCAACGCGAACACACCGCCGGCCAGCGGCTGGTCAGACAAGTCGACACCTTCAGGGCGTATCGACGTCACGAACAGGGTGTCGAGCCCGGCGCCGCCAAAGGCGCACATGGCAGGTTTTTTCACCGGCACGGCCAGTGACCGGTCCAGCTTGCCGGCGGGGGTGAAGCGGTGAATCAGGCCGGCATCGTTGCCGCAGATCCAGTAGCAGCCGTCGGCGTCGACTGCCGCGCCATCCGGACGGCCGGGCAGCGGGTTCATGTCGACAAAGACGCGCCGGTTTGATGGCGTGCCAGTGTCGGTGTCGTAGTCAAAGGCCCAGATGGCCTGTACCGACGGATGCGAGTCCGACAGGTACATCGTGCGGCCGTCGGGGCTGAAGGCCATGCCGTTCGGTGTGATGAAACCATCCAGGAGTTTTTTCAATTGCGAATCATTTTTGCTATCTTTTTGATAGCCGTAGATACAACCAACACGTGCGCCAGCGGCCATATTCATCAACATGGTGCCGGCAAGAAAGCGCCCTTGACGGTCGCAGCGGCCGTCGTTAAAGCGCATGCCGGGCATGGCATGGGTCACAGCGGCAAGCTGCTTGAAACCCAGTTGGCCATCCGTTTGCGGGCTCAAGCGGAACACACCGCTTTCAGTGCCGGCAACCCAGTCCGGCGTGCCGCCTATTGAAGCAACACAAGCAAGCATTTCGGGGGCGGCCCATTCGGTCAGCGCGGCGTCGGCCACGCTCCAGCGGCACAGCTTGCGCGCAGGAATATCGACCCAATAAAGCGCCTGTTCAGCCGCACTCCAGACGGGGCTTTCGCCCACGCCGTTGCGCGCATCCAGAACCAGTTCGGCTTGAACTTCACTCATAAATATAGACGCTCAGTCGCCGAAAGGGCCGGCCACGACAAAGCCACCACCCTGGTACTGGGCGACAGGATCCTTCAGGTCAGGCGCGGGCGTGCGGGCATAGACGGCCTCGCGGAAGATGTCGGAGCTGTCCTTGGGCACATAACCGATGTGGTGTGCGCGGCTGTTGTCCCACCAGGTGACGGCGTTGTCAGACATGCCAAACACAATGCTGTGGCCCAGCACTGGCGTCGTCAGGCAGGCGGTAATCAGGCGATGCAGGTCATCAAAACTCAGCCAGGTCGCCAGCATGCGGCGGTCTTTAGGCTCGGGGAACGAAGAACCGATGCGCACACAGGCAGTTTCGATGCCGTAACGGTCAAAGTAGAGGCGCGAGAGATCTTCGCCGAAGGCCTTGGACAGGCCGTACAGGCCGTCGGGCCTCGGCGGGTAGTCGGCGTTGATGGTCTGGTCCTGGCGGTAAAACCCGGTGACGTGATTGGAGCTGGCAAAGACGATGCGCTTGACACCGTTTTTGCGGGCCGCCTCATACAAGTTATAGGCACCCAGGATGTTGGCCTGCAAAATCGGGCCAAAGGGCCCCTCCACCGAAACACCTCCCAGATGGACAATGGCGTCCACACCCTGCACCATGCTGTTGACGGCTGCTGCGTCGGCCAGGTCCGCGAGTACGACCTCTTCATTGGCGGCAGCATCACCGAAGGACTGCACATCCGAGAGCCGGAGCACCGAACAATTTGCTTTCAGGCGCTCGCGCAAGGCCTTGCCCAAGCCACCGGCCGCGCCGGTCAGCAAAAGCTTTTCGTGAACTTTGATGGTCATTTTTTACATCTGCGTCCGGTGTGATTGCAAACACTGGACTTTTTTATGAAGTTTGTTAAAGTCAACCCAAGAACATCGCAGTCATAGGTTGTCTGATGACTTGGAATTCTCCAGTTCGCCCCCTAGCTTGTCAATGGTTTTTTAATGGACTCAAGGAAAACCCCTAGTCGCTCTGAGGCAAGCCTTACGGCTGGCTTTCACGAAGAGTCGTTGCGGATACGCCGCCCCCGCGGACTGGTGGGTGAGATCGTCGAAAATCTGGCCACCAGCATCCGTTCGGGCCACTTGCAGCCGGGCGAAAAACTGCCGACCGAAGCGGAAATCATGGCCCGCTTTGACGTGAGCCGGACGGTCGTGCGCGAGTCCTTGTCCAAACTTCAGGCCTCCGGGCTGGTCGAAACCCGGCACGGCATCGGAACCTTTGTTCTGCAGCCGCAGGACGCAGGCAACTTCAAGATTACCGCCGAAGACTTTGCAACTGTGGCCGACGTGATCTCCGTGCTGGAGTTGCGCATCAGCCTGGAAACGGAAGCTGCAGGCCTCGCTGCACAGAGGAGAACGCCAGAAAACCTCAAGGCCCTGGAAAATGCGCTGCGCGCCTTTCACGACTCCATCAGCCTGGACTCCGACGCGGTGCCGCCGGACTTCCAGTTCCATATGGAAGTGGCCCGCGCCACAGGCAACCGGCACTTTGCCGACCTCATGACCTACCTGGGCACCATGATCATTCCGCGCACCCGGGTCAACACGACGCATAGCGCACCGGAAGGCCGGTTCAATTACCTCCAGCGGGTCAACAGCGAGCACGAGAGCATTTACAACGCCATCCGAAGCCAGGATGCGGAAGCGGCACGCGCGGCGATGCGAACGCACCTTTCCAATAGCCGGGAACGGCTTCGCAGGGGCAACAACGCGCATACGATGCAACCCCCCGAGGAATCCTCCGGGGCCTCATCTCCCCAAAACCTGGGCACAAACCTGGTTGCATAAACTGGCAGTGAGTTGTACGATAACTGATAAATTTTTATCAACCATCCTACGACCCGTCCGGTATGCCCGCTTCAAACGCCCCCGCAACAGCCTTTTCCGCTCCCTCGCAAACACCCAAAATCACCCGCGTACAGGTGATTCCCGTGGCTGGCCAGGACAGCATGCTACTCAACCTCAGTGGTGCACACGGCCCCTTCTTTACCCGTAACCTGCTGATCCTGACCGATAGCTCCGGCCGCACCGGCGTGGGCGAAGTACCGGGCGGCGAGAAAATACGCAAGACCCTGGAAGATGCGCGTGAACTGATCGAGGGCCAATCGATAGGCGCGTGGAACCAGATTCTCAACACCCTGCGCACACGTTTTGCCGACCGTGACAGCGGCGGCCGCGGCAACCAGACCTTCGACCTTCGTGTGGCAATTCATGCCGTCACTGCCGTGGAAAGCGCCCTGCTCGACCTGCTGGGCCAATTCCTGGGTGTACCTGTGGCCGCCCTGTTGGGCGAAGGCCAGCAGCGGAATTCAGTGGCCATGCTGGGCTACCTCTTTTATGTGGCCGATCGCAAGCAGACGGACCTGGCCTATTCCAGTGCGCCGGATGCAGAGGACGACTGGCTGCGCCTGCGCCACGAGGCCGCCATGGACGCCGATGGCATCGTGGCATTGGCCGAAGCGGCTTACAAGCGGTACGGCTTCAAGGATTTCAAGCTCAAAGGCGGCGTGCTGCGGGGCGAGGAAGAGATGGAGGCCATCATCGCCCTCTCCGAGCGTTTTCCCGATGCGCGCATCACACTGGACCCGAACGGCGGGTGGCTGCTCAAGGATGCCATCCGCATCTGCCAGGGCCGCGGCGATGTGCTGGCCTATGCAGAAGACCCTTGCGGCGCCGAAGGCGTCTTCTCCGGCCGCGAAGTGATGGCAGAGTTTCGCCGGGCCACCGGCCTGCCGACCGCCACCAACATGATTGCCACCGACTGGCGTGAGCTCTCACACACCATTCACCTGCAGTCGGTCGACATCCCGCTGGCCGACCCGCATTTCTGGACCATGCAAGGCTCCGTTCGCGTCGCGCAGGTCTGCCAGACATGGGGGCTGACCTGGGGCTCTCACTCCAACAACCATTTCGATATTTCCCTGGCCATGTTCACCCACGTGGCTGCGGCCGCGCCGGGCAAGGTCACCGCGATTGACACGCACTGGATCTGGCAGGACGGCCAGCGCCTGACCAAGGCACCCCTGCAAATTGTGGACGGCCAGGTTGCAGTGCCGAAAACACCGGGCCTCGGCGTAGAGCTGGACATGGCCGAAGTGGAAAAAGCGCACCAGCTTTATCTCAAGCACGGCCTCGGTGCGCGCGACGACGCCGTGGCCATGCAATACCTGATCCCCGACTGGAAGTTCAACAACAAGATGCCCTGCATGGTTCGATGAATCCAGCAGGCTGCCGGAATTTAGAGGGTTCCGGAAATCTGTCATACCCATTTTCAGGGGATATTTTTTGCCCGCCAGGCGCCGGGGGCGGTATACCGCGGCGCCCTTTCCCCACCAACGATACCCAGTGAGCCACTAAAACAATCAGGAGACAAGACATGAAACGCAGAACCCTTTGCAGCATTGCGGGTGCGATGCTGCTGGCACTGGCCGGCACGCTGGGCGCAGGCGCCGCCGCAGCCCAGACCAAACTCAAATGGGCTCACGTCTACGAGACCTCGGAAACTTTTCACAAACAGGCCGTCTGGGCCGCCGACGAAATCAGGAAGAAGACCAACGGCCGCTATGTGGTGGAGGTTTTCCCGGCTTCATCCCTGGGCAAGGAAACCGACATCAACCAGGGCCTGACACTGGGCACCGTCGACATCATCTACACCGGCGCGGCCTTTGCCGGGCGTGCGCACCCGCCGTTGTCTATCGCTGCCGCGCCTTTTGTGTTTCGCGATTACGCGCACTTCCAGGCATTCCGTAACGGCCCGATCTTTCAGGAGCTGGCCCAGGGCTATGCCAGCAAAACCGGCGGCCAGCACATTGCGGGCTACACCTACTACGGCCTGCGCCACATGACTTCCAACAAAGTCATCAACAAACCCGAGGACATGAAGGGCCTCAAACTGCGCGTGCCCGACGCACCACTTTTTGTGATGTTCCCAAGGGCCGTGGGTGCGAACCCGACACCCATCGCCTTTGCCGAGGTCTACCTGGCACTGCAAAACGGCACGGTCGATGCACAGGAAAACCCGCTGCCCACTATCGAGGCCAAAAGGTTTTACGAAGTCCAGAAATACATCACCCTGACCGGCCACATCACCGAATCGCTGCTCACGGCCGTGTCGGGCTCGGTCTGGTCCAAACTCAGTGAGGCCGACAAGAAGGTCTTCGACCAGGTGCTATGGGAGGCGTCGAGCCGCGCCAGCCAGGACATTGTGGATGCCGAAAACCGCCTGGTCGCCGAGTTCGAGAAAAAAGGCAAAACCGTCAACAAGGTAGACCGCGCGCCTTTTGCCGCAGCGGTCTTGCCTTCGCTCACCGCTGCCGATGCCCCGTGGCCCAAGAGCCTGTACGAGCGCATTCAGGCCATCAAGTAAGTTCCAGCCAACACCACCAGACAACACACAGGAGACACCATGAAACGCCGTTCCCTCATCCATTCCGCACTTGCCGGCGCTGCCCTGTCGGCGCTGGGGCTCCCTGCCCTCGCACAAGACAAGTGGCCCAGCAAGCCGATCACCTACATCGTGCCTTTTCCTGCAGGCGGCACCACCGACATCCTGGGCCGGCTGATTGGCCAAAAACTCGGGCCGGTACTCGGCACCACCATCGTGATTGACAACAAGGGCGGTGCTGGCGGTAGCGTCGGCTCGGAAGTCGCGTCCCGCGCACCGGCAGATGGCTACACGATGCTGGGCGGCACGGTCAGCTCGCATGCCATCAATGTGAGCCTTTACCCGAAACTGGGTTACGACCCGATCAAGTCTTTCTCGCCGGTGGCGCTCATCGGCACCAATCCGGTCGTGCTGGTGGTGGGAGCCAACAGCCCTTACAAAACGCTGCAGGACGTGCTGGCCGCAGCGAAGGCCAAACCGAAAACCATTTCTTCCGCATCGGCCGGCAGCGGCACGTCGCAGCATCTCTCGCTGGAACTGCTGGGCTTCAAGTCGGGCACCCAGTTCATCCATGTGCCCTACAAAGGCAGCGGCCCCGCCATCCAGGACGTGATCGGCGGGCAGGTGGACATGATGTTCGACACCACGGTCGTAGCAGGTCCGCATATCCAGAGCGGCAAGGTGCGCGCGCTGGCGGTCACATCCGCCAAGCGCCTGGAGTCCATGCCGAATGTGCCAACGGTGGCCGAATCCGTCCCCGGATTTGAGGTTGCCTCGTGGCAAGCCATTTTTGTGCCCACCGGCACCCCCAAGCCCATCATTGACAGGCTGCACGATGAAATCATGAAAATCACCGCGCAACCCGAGATGCAGGAACGCCTCAAAGGACTGGGCATGCAACCGTCCAACATGACGATCGAGCAGGTCTCCGCCTTCCAGAAATCCGAGGTCGAGAAATGGGCGCAAGTCATCAAAGCGGCCAACGTCAAGCTTGACTGAACATGCCGTCCGTACCCAGCCCTGAGCGGCTGCGCCTCGCCGTCATCGGTGCAGGGCTGGGCTCTGCACCTCACTTCCGAAGTCTTGAAGACCTGGCCAGCGAAGCAGAGGTCGCCTGGGTTTATGCGCGAAACACCGAACGGCTGGCTGCGGTAGAAGTGCCTCGAGGCGCGCGCAGGACCACGCGCCTGAAAGATATTCTGGAAGACGCCAGCGTGACAGCCGTGCTGGTTCTCACGCCGCCCAATACCCATCTGGATCTTGTTCAGCAGGTTGCTCGTGCAGGCAAGCATGTGCTGGTCGAAAAGCCGCTCGAAATTGATTTGAACCGGGCCAATGCATTAGTCGAGGCTTGCGAAACTGCGGGTGTCAAGCTGGCGGTGATGCTGCAGCACCGCATGCGTGACGCGGCCCTTGCCGTGGCGGCACTGCTGCGTGACGATGCCATGGGCCCGCTGGTCAGCGCCGCCGCGTCGATCCGGTGGTGGCGGCCGCAAAGTTATTACGATGAGCCCGGACGCGGCACCCTGTCGCGGGACGGCGGCGGCGTGCTGATCACGCAGGCCATTCATACCCTCGACCTGATGCTCAGCTTCATCGGCATGCCGGAGCGCATCACAGGCGTTGCTGGCACCAGCGCAGTGCATCGCATGGAGGGCGAAGACACGGCGGCCGCATTGCTGCACTACAACAATGGTGCAATCGTTGTGGTTCAGGCCACCACGGCGGCCTACCCCGGTTTTCCCGAGCGCATTGAACTCAACTTCACCCAGGGCACCGTGACGCTGGAAGGCGGTGAAATGCAGGCGGTTTTTTCCAGCGGAAAGACGCTGACCGCCGGTGCACGCCAGGCCTCCGGCGGTGGCGCCGACCCCATGGCCTTCGACCATGCCGCTCATCGCGCCGTGCTGCAGGATTTCATTCGCTCTGTCCAAAATGGATGCGCACCCGCCGTGACGGGGCGCTCCGCACTTGGGGTGCAACAGGTGATTGAAACGATCATGGAATCATCCAGAACAGGCAGCGCTGTAGCACTCCATCCGGCAACACGGATCCCCGTGATGTAGGTAGAAATGATGCGCCTGGGCTTACCCGGTGCGTTCTTTAAGCCCATTGCCGCATCCGGCGCATCAGGGTTTTCCAAGAGAGTTTCAGGCTGTAGTCCAACGGCAGCGGGCGTGGGCAGCTATAAAACTCGTAGCAGTCAGCAATTTGCGTTATATTTGGCCCCAAGCTTTCGAAGCTTTCTGCTTAACAACCCCCTGTGACCAAACTGTGACCCGAGGAGATAACCTGATGAGCGCCAAAGAAAATGCAGCGGTAGGCCAATTGCTTGAACTGCTGGAAGCACGCTATGCACTGCGCGTGCTGTGGGCCCTGAAAGACGGCCATCCCCAGACGTTCCGCCTTCTGCAAGACAGCATCGGCAGCATCACACCCAATACCCTCAATACCCGCATCAAGGAATTGCGCGCAGCCGGCCTGCTTGGCCATGGCAGCGACGGCTACACGGTCACCACGCTGGGCGCCGACCTGCTCAAGCGCTTGAACGACCTGCAGGCGTTTGCCGGCAAATGGGCCGTCAGCCAGACCAAGAAAAAGTAAATTACCCGGCCAGACCGGCCCGAAAAAAAGCGACCTTGAAGGTCGCTTTTTTGTTGCGCTGTTTTACCGATCAACGGTATTCATCAGGTATTCATCCACGCACTTCCCGGCGCCCTAATCCACCGCAGCGCCGGAACGCTTCACCGCATCACCCCACAGGGTCATGCTGCCGGCAATATGCCTTGCCAGTTCCTCGGGGGTGCCCGGCGCAACCTCGGCACCACGCGATTGCAGCTGTGCGCGCAATTCCGGATCTGCCAGGGCTTTGTTGATCGCTTCGTTCAGGCGATTGACGATGGGCCTGGGGGTTCCGGCGGGAACAAAAATCGCGTCCCACGCGCTCACATCAAATCCGGGCAAGCCCGACTCCGCGATGGTGGGTAGATCCGGCCAGCCCGCCACGCGCGTGGCTGTCGTCACCGCCAATGGTTTGACACGTCCGCTTTTCGCCTGCGGTGCGGCATTCGGCATGACCTCGATCATCATGTCGACCTGCCCGCCCATCAGGTCCGTCATGGCCTGTGCGCCGCCGCGGTAAGGTATGTGCACCACCGCCAGGCCCGCGCGCGATTTGTAGATTTCTCCGGCCAGGTGGGACGTCGTGCCGTTGCCCGCGGAGCCAAAGGTGTATTTTCCCGGATTGGCCTTGAGCAGTTTGGTGAGCTCGGCCATGGAGTTGACTTGCAGCGTGGGCCGCACCACCACCATGGCGGCGATGCGGGTGAGCTGGGTCACGGGCTCGAAGTCGCGAGACGGGTTGAAGCCGGGTGACTTGTAGATCGCGTGGTTGATGGCATGCGTACCATTGGTTCCGTACAGCAGGGTGTAGCCATCGGCCGGCGCCTTGGCCGCTGTTGCACTGCCCACGTTTCCGCCGGCGCCGCCCAGGTTTTCCACCACGACGGGCTGGCCCAGTTCCTTCGCTGCGCGCTGCATGACCAGCCGGGCCAGCGTGTCACCACCACCGCCCGCAGGAAAAGGAACGATCAGCTTGATGGGCTTGCTGGGATAACTTGCAGCCGGCTGGGCGTGCGCAACGCACAAGCCTGTGAAGACAAGCACCAACGAAGTAGCACAAGCCGCTGCCAGCCGCGTTGCCGTTCGGGCAAGCCGTCGCAAGGAATGGAGGCGAAGTAGATTCATGGTGTCTCCTGGAGGGCTATTGGCCGCAACGCTGGCGGCAGGTTGATGTTCATGCCTGTTCATGCGCCATTCACCTCAAAATTCTTAGTCATCTTATTTTATTGCACGCAATAGAGGCTTGCTTAACCTTATTAACCCTAATAAATTGAAATACTGCATGCAATAATCCTTTCACTCAGCCAACCGCTATCAACCCCTGCCGTTTATGTCTTCCCAGATTGACTACACCACGCAAACATTGAGGCAAAGAATCCTCAGCGGCCAGGCGGCCCCGGGCGAACGCATGGTGGAGCTTGAGCTGTCCGCCCAATTGGCGGTTTCGCGCACACCGATCCGTATTGCGCTCGGCGAGCTGGAAAAGGAAGGCTTGCTGGAACGCCTGCCGACACGCGGCTTTCGCGTCAGGCAGTTCAGCGTTGACGAAATCGCCAATGCAGTCGACGTGCGGGGCGTGCTGGAAGGCATGGCAGCCAGGCAGGCCGCCGAGCGCGGCATCACGCCCGAAACCCGGGAGGCCCTGCAGGCCTGCGTCGAAGAAGGCAGGCTGCTGCTGAAGCAAGCGCAGGCTGCCGGCCATGTGATTGACGCGGCACGCTGGGTGCCGATGAACGCGTGCTTTCACGACGCGCTGGTGCGCGCCGCCGGCAACAGCACACTCGCCTCCGCGCTGGCCCACGTCAGCAAAACGCCGATGGCCGGCGCCGGTGCGCTCAGCCTGAACGGCGCCCTGCCCCTGCTCGAATACGGGTTCATCCAGCGCGCACAAACCGACCATGAAGACGTGCTGGCCGCACTGCTGGCCGGGGAAGGGGCGCGTGCCGAAGCCCTGATGCGCGAACATGCCCACCGCAGCCGTGACAACAAGCGCGAACTCATGATGCACATGCAGAAACCGGCAGTGCCTTGAAGCGGTTTTTGCCGTCGAAATCTCGACGATTTAGCCTTTCAGCCCAATAAAAATGTGCGCCGGTAGCTATCAATAACATAGCGCAGGCCTGCAAGCCGGCACCATCCCGTAGACAGGCAGAACCAGCCTTGCCGGCCGGGGAACGGGTGGCCAGCCACTACAATTCAAGCCACGAACCAGTTTCTGCGGCTGGGGCACACCGGTCCGCACAGGAACGGCAGGGCCCCAACCGTGCTGGATACCCCAGGCCGCGCACCCGCAGCCAAACTATCTGAACCAAAAACGAAGCCCCTGTCTTGAAAAGGGCTTTGCCATCCCCAGCTGGAAACATTACCAGCTTCAACCCTGTTTTCGAGCATGTCTGACAATACACAACCCGAACAAAATCAACCACTTAGCGGTGAGCCCAGCCCTGAAGAACTGGAAGCGGCGCAGGCCGCCAACGAGTTTGACGCGCTGACGGTCGCGCAGGCCGAAGTCGCCACGCTGCAGGCCAAGAACACCGAGCTGGCCGACAGCTACCTGCGCGCCAAGGCCGAGACCGAAAACGCCCGCCGCCGCGCAGACGAAGAAGTCGCCAAGGCCCGTAAATTTGCCCTGGAAAGCTTTGCCGAAAGCCTGCTGCCCGTGGCAGACAGCCTGGAAGCCGGGCTGGCGATCAAGGACGTCACGCCCGAGCAGATCCGCGAAGGCGCCGAAGCCACACTCAAGCAGCTGAAAAGTGCACTTGAGCGCAACAAGGTGGTCGCCATCGACCCGGCTCCTGGCACCAAATTCGACCCGACGCAGCACCAGGCTATCAGCATGGTGCCCGCCGACCAGGAAGCCAACACCGTGGTCAACGTGCTGCAAAAAGGCTACCTGATCGCCGAGCGCGTGCTGCGCCCCGCCCTGGTCACGGTGGCAGCCCCCAAGTAAAAACCGCTTAAAAAACCTTGAAAACATTGTTGAAGCCCTTGAAGCCACACAACTTACCCACAAGTTATCAACATAGTTAATCCATACCGCGGCCAGCGGCACTGAACACCCCGGCCACCCCACCTTCAATCTTTAACGAATCAAAAAAGCAGGAGTAAATCATCATGGGAAGAATCATCGGCATTGACCTCGGCACCACCAACAGCTGCGTGTCCGTCATGGAGGGCAACACGCCCCGCGTGATCGAAAACTCGGAAGGCGTGCGCACCACCCCTTCCATCGTCGCCTACCAGGAAGACGGCGAAGTGCTGGTCGGCGCATCGGCCAAGCGCCAGGCCGTGACCAACCCCAAGAACACCCTGTACGCCGTCAAGCGTTTGATCGGCCGCAAGTTCAGCGAAAAAGAAGTCCAGAAGGACATCGCGCTGATGCCTTACGCCATCGTGGCCGCCGACAACGGCGACGCCTGGGTGGAAGTGCGCGGCAAGAAGCTGTCGGCCCAGCAAGTGTCTGCTGACATCCTGCGCAAGATGAAAAAAACCGCCGAAGACTATCTCGGCGAGCCCGTTACCGAGGCCGTGATCACCGTGCCTGCGTACTTCAACGACGCACAGCGCCAGGCCACCAAAGACGCCGGCCGCATCGCCGGCCTTGAAGTCAAGCGCATCATCAACGAACCCACCGCAGCGGCTCTCGCCTTCGGCCTGGACAAGCAGGAAAAGGGCGACCGCAAGATCGCCGTGTATGACCTGGGCGGCGGCACGTTTGACATCTCCATCATCGAGATCGCCGACGTCGACGGTGAGAAGCAGTTTGAAGTGCTCTCCACCAACGGCGACACCTTCCTGGGCGGCGAAGACTTCGACCAGCGCGTCATCGACTACATCGTGGCCGAGTTCAAGAAAGACAGCGGCATCGACCTGTCCAAAGATGTCGTGGCCCTGCAGCGCCTGAAAGACTCGGCAGAAAAGGCCAAGATCGAACTGTCCAACAGCCCGGCCACCGAAGTCAACATCCCCTACATCGCGCACGACCCCGCGACCGGCCCCAAGCATTTGCTGGTCAAGCTGACCCGCGCCAAGCTCGAAAGCCTGGTCGACGAACTGATCGAGCGCACGATTGCCCCCTGCCGCATCGCCATGAAGGATGCCGGCGTCAGCGCCGCCGACATCCATGACGTGATTCTGGTCGGCGGCCAGACCCGCATGCCCAAGGTGCAGGAAAAGGTCAAGGAGCTCTTCGGCAAGGAACCCCGCAAGGACGTGAACCCTGACGAAGCCGTTGCCGTAGGCGCAGCGATTCAAGGCCAGGTGCTCTCAGGCGACCGCACCGACGTGCTGCTGCTCGACGTGACTCCGCTGTCCCTCGGTATCGAAACCATGGGCGGCGTGATGACCAAGATGATCAAGAAGAACACGACCATCCCGACCAAGTTTGCACAGACCTTCTCGACCGCTGAAGACAATCAGCCGGCCGTGACGATCAAGGTGTTCCAGGGCGAGCGCGAAATCGCCTCGGGCAACAAGGCGCTGGGCGAGTTCAACCTTGAAGGCATTCCGCCGGCAGCGCGCGGCACGCCGCAGATTGAAGTGTCCTTCGACATCGACGCCAACGGCATCCTGCACGTCGGCGCCAAAGACAAGGGCACCGGCAAGGAAAACAAGATCACCATCAAGGCCAATTCCGGTTTGTCTGAGGCCGAAATTCAGCAGATGGTGAAAGACGCCGAGCTGAACGCCGAAGAAGACAAGAAAAAAGTCGAGTTCGTTACCGCCAAGAACAACGCCGAGGCCATGGTGCACAGCGTGAAGAAATCTCTCGGCGAGTACGGCGACAAGCTCGAAGCCGGCGAGAAGGAAAAGATTGAAGCCGCCATCAAGGACATGGAAGAAGCGCTCACTGGCGACGACAAGGCCGCCATCGACGCCAAGAACACGGCCCTGATGGAAGCCAGCCAGAAGCTCGGCGAAAAAATGTACGCCGACATGCAAGCATCGCAGGCGGCAGCCGGTGGTGACGCAGGCGCAGCGGGCGCAGCGCAGGCAGAAGCCAAGCCGGCAGACGACAATGTCGTAGACGCCGAGGTCAAGGAAGTCAAAAAGGGCTAAGCGCTTTTTTACAAAGCATCCCTGCATTGGCGCGATAACTGCATGCAAAAGCAGACGGCGAAGGCAGCCAGCAAAGGCGGAAAACCGGGAGCAATCCAGGATTTCCGCTTTTGTGTTTCCCGCTGACCCTCACAATAACGATTCCTGACTGACCTGCCATGGCCACCAAAAAAGACTATTACGACACGCTGGGCGTTGCCAAAAACGCCAGCGATGAAGACATCAAGAAGGCATATCGCAAACTCGCGATGAAGCACCACCCGGACCGCAATCAGGGGGATGCATCCAAGGTTGCTGAGGAAAAATTCAAGGAGGCCAAAGAGGCCTACGAGATGCTTTCCGACGAGAACAAGCGCGCGGCCTACGACCAGTACGGCCACGCCGGTGTAGACCCCAACATGCGCGGCGGCCCCGGCGCAGAAGGCTTTGGCGGCTTTGCCGAGGCCTTTGGCGACATCTTCGGCGACGTCTTCGGCGGCCAGCGCGGCGGGGCACAACGTGGCGGCGGCCGGCAGGTTTACCGTGGCGGCGACTTGAGCTACGCCATGGAAATCACGCTCGAAGAAGCCGCTAACGGCAAGGACGCACAGATTCGCATTCCCAGCTGGGACGACTGCAATACCTGCCACGGCAGCGGCGCCAAGCCCGGCACCAAGGTGGTGACCTGCACCACCTGCCATGGCCACGGCGTGGTGCAAATGCGCCAGGGTTTCTTCAGCGTGCAGCAAACCTGCCCCCAGTGCAAAGGCACTGGCAAGCTGATTCCCGAACCTTGCGTGACCTGCCACGGCGTGGGCAAGACCAAGAATAACAAGACACTCGAAGTCAAGATTCCCGCGGGCATCGACGACGGCATGCGTATCCGTTCCACTGGGAACGGCGAGCCCGGTACCAACGGCGGCCCGCCTGGCGACCTCTATATCGAGATCCGCCTGAAGAAGCACGACATCTTCGAGCGCGACGGCGACGACCTGCACTGCGCCGTGCCCATCAGTTTCACCACCGCCGCACTGGGTGGGGAAATTGAAGTGCCGACACTCGCCGGCAAAGCGGCCATCGACATTCCCGAAGGCACCCAGGCGAGCAAGCAGTTCCGCCTGCGCGGCAAGGGCATCAAGGGCGTGCGCTCCAGCTACCCGGGTGACCTGTATTGCCATATCACAGTGGAAACACCGGTCAAACTGACCGAGCACCAGCGCAAGCTGCTCAAGGAGCTGGACGAGTCGCTGAAAAAAGGCGGAGCCAAGCATTCACCCAGCGAAGAAGGCTGGGCCGACAAGCTCAAGAGCTTCTTCAGCGCCTGATCCCCGCGCCCCAGAAAAATGCCGGACCTGCTCCGGCATTTTTTATGGCCGGGCGCTACACACTGTCACACGCCTGTCGTGATCAGACACATACGATCAGCCCTTTAACTCCGGAAACACCCATGACCGTATCGACCCGCCAGGCCGTGAAGCAAGGCAGCCTGCTCGCCCTTGTTTGCAGCAGCGTACTACTCACCGCTTGCTCCTCCTCAGGCACAACATCTCAAGCAGGCCTGCCCACCCTTGACGGCAAGGCGCCACTGGTCATCGCCCATCGCGGCGCTTCGGGTTATGTGCCGGAAGAAACGATGGAGGCCTATGTGCGGGCGATCGAACTCGGCGCCGACGTGATCGAGATGGACCTGGTCGTGACGAAGGACGGCGTGCTGGTCACCCGTCACGACCCCAACCTGGCGATCAGCACCGACGTGGCCAAACACCCGGAGTTCGCTTCGCGCAAGAAGACCATCCAGGTCGACGGCGAAACGCAGACCGGCTGGTTCAGCAACGACTTCACGCTGGCCGAGATTCGCACCCTGGGCGCGATCTCGACCGACGCCGAGCGCCCGCAGCAGTTCAACGGCCAATACAAAATCCCGACCCTTCAGGAAGTGGTGGACATGGCCAAGGCTCAATCCATCAAGACAGGCCGCACGATTGCGATCTACCCGGAAACCAAGAATCCGACCTACTTCCGCGAACTCGGCCTGCCGATGGAGGACAAGCTGATCGCCATCATCAACGCAGCCGGCTGGAACAGCAAGACCGCGCCGATCTACGTGCAGTCGTTCGAGCCCGGCAGCCTCAAGTACATGAAGAGCAAGGGCCTCAACACGCGCCTGATCCAGCTGATCGACGGCGACGGCATTGACCCGAAAACCGGCCGCGTGACCTTTTCGGTGCCCAGCGATCGCCCCTACGACTGGACCAAGGCCGGCGACAAGCGTTTCTTCAGCGCCATGGTCACACCCGCAGGCCTGGCAGAGATCAAGACCTACGCAGACGGCATCGGCCCCTGGAAGCGCTACATCATCAGCACCCAGGGCACCTTCGGCGCCGACGGAAAGCAGGTCGACATCAACCGCGACGGAAAGCTCAACGACGCGGACTCCACCTCGCAGCCAGCCACCAGCTTCGTCGCCGATGCGCACAAGGCAGGCCTGTTCGTTCATCCCTTCACCTTCCGCAACGAGTCGCGCCGCCTGGCCACCGACTACCGGGGCGACGCCAAGGCCGAGTACCTGGCCTTTTACCGCGCAGGCGTTGACGGCGTGTTCACCGACTTCACCGACACCGCCATCGCCGCACGCACGCAGTACCTAAAAGAATCTAGCCGCTGAAACAAGCCGTGGCGGGTTTCATCTGCCAAACCTCAATGCTATGAAATTAATAGCTGCTTGCGCTCATATTTAATGGGTCAGGCAGCTTTTTTATTTATAGAGAAGGCCGAGAAGGCTCTGCTTCCACGATGCGCGGCATATTCCAGCCATAGGGCCGGCTACACAGCCCGGGGTGCGAGGCCCAGCTTTTCTCAAAATGAAACATCGGGGCCCGTGAAGATATGGCCTCAGTCGAGATTTGTCGATGGTGACTGGCTTATAGTGACCTACGCACTGAACCTCATCCCATTCACTTCAAGCGCAAGCCAACACCCATGAAAACCAAAGCCGCCGTCGCCTGGAAATCAGGCCAGCCCCTGACCATTGAAACCGTGGACCTGCAGGGCCCGAAGTTCGGTGAGGTGCTCGTCGAGATCAAGGCCACCGGCATCTGCCATACCGATTACTACACGCTCTCGGGCGCCGACCCGGAAGGCATCTTCCCGGCCATCCTCGGCCATGAGGGCGCGGGCATTGTGGTCGATGTCGGCCCCGGCGTGACAACGCTCAAAAAAGGCGACCACGTCATCCCGCTCTACACGCCCGAATGCCGGCAATGCAAGTTCTGCCTTTCGCGCAAAACCAACCTGTGTCAGCTGATTCGAGGCACGCAGGGCAAGGGCCTGATGCCCGACGCCACCAGCCGCTTCAGCCTGGACGGCAAACCCATCTTTCACTATATGGGCACCAGCACTTTCAGCAACTACACCGTCGCACCCGAAATTTCGCTGGCCAAGATTCGTGAAGACGCGCCCTTTGACAAGGTCTGCTACATCGGCTGCGGCGTCACCACCGGCATTGGCGCGGTGCTCTTTACCGCCAAGGTCGAGGCTGGCGCCAACGTCGTGGTGTTCGGCCTGGGAGGCATTGGCCTCAATGTGATTCAGGGCGCGAAGATGGTGGGCGCCGACAAGATCATCGGCGTCGACATCAACCCCGCGCGGCAGGAGATGGCGCGCAAATTCGGCATGACGCACTTCATCAACCCCAAGGACACCGAAAACGTCGTCGACGCCATCGTGCAACTCACCGACGGCGGCGCGGATTACAGCTTTGAATGCATAGGCAACACCAAGGTGATGCGCCAGGCGCTGGAATGCACGCACAAGGGCTGGGGCCGCAGCATCATCATCGGCGTGGCCGAAGCCGGCGCAGAGATCAGCACCCGTCCCTTCCAGCTGGTAACCGGCCGCAAATGGGAAGGCTCGGCCTTCGGCGGCGCGCGCGGCCGCACTGATGTACCCAAAATCGTCGACTGGTACATGGAAGGCAAGATCAATATCGACGACCTGATCACGCACACCATGCCGCTGGAAGATATCAACAAAGGTTTTGATTTGATGAAAAGCGGCGAATCGATTCGCGGTGTGGTCATCTATTAGTCGGCCATGGCAACCCAACTGGAACTCCTCAGCGAACACGGCTGCTTCGGTGGCGTGCAGCGCTTTTACCAGCATGACTCGCGCGAGATTGGCCTGCCCATGAAGTTCTCGGTGTTCCTGCCGCCGCAAGCCATGACTGGGGAGATGGTGCCGGCGCTGATCTACCTGGCGGGCCTCACCTGCAACGAAGAAACTTTCATGATCAAAGCCGGTGCCCAGCGCCTGGCGGCCGAGCTGGGCCTGGCGCTGATAGCGCCTGACACCAGCCCGCGCGGCGCAAAGATTCCGGGTGAGACCGACAGCTGGGATTTCGGCCGCAGCGCGGGCTTTTACCTTGACGCGACACAGGCGCCGTGGTCGCAGCACTACCGCATGGAGAGCTACATCACGGCAGAGCTGCTGCCGCTGCTGACGGGCGCCCTGCCGATTGACGCAGGCCGCATCGGCATCTTCGGCCACTCGATGGGCGGCCATGGCGCGTTGACGCTGGCACTCCGGCATCCGGATCTTTTCACATCCGTCTCTGCGTTTGCGCCCATCTGCGCGCCCAGCCACTGCCCGTGGGGGCGCAAGGCCTTCACTGGCTACCTCGGCAGCGATGAATCAAACTGGGTTGAACATGACGCCACCGCCTTGATGAACCTGATGCCCGCGGCGCCCTACCCGGGCGGCATACGCATAGACCAGGGGCTGGACGACAAATTCCTCGCCGAGCAGCTGTACCCCGAGCTCTTTGAAACGGCCTGCGCCAAAGTAGGCCAACCGCTGGCGTTGCATCGCCATGCAGGTTATGACCACGGCTACTACTTCATCGCAACCTTCATGGCCGAACACCTGCAGCACCATGCGCGGCAGCTGGGTCTGGCCGCGGCCGTGGCCGCTTGATTGAAGGCTGTGAGGCTGCCTTAAGCCTGCATTAAGGCCGCCCCAATACAATCCAGCGCTATGCCGCTGCGCCCTTCCCCTTCCGCATCCTCCACATCGCGGCCCGCTCCCCTGGCCACTGTGCGGCAAGACGCCGGCATGCAGCCGTTGTGGCTGGTGGTCATTGCAAGCCTCTGGATGGCCACGGCATGCAATGTGGCCTTATGGCGCGAACTGGCCCGCCTGCCCGGCCTCACTGGCGGCCAGGCTGTCGTCATCAGCATTGCGCTGGCGCTGGTGATCACGCTGGCCACCACGGCGCTGCTCAGCCTGCTGGCCTGGCGCTGGACGCTCAAGCCGGCCATCACGATCTTCCTCTTGTCGGCGGCCTTCGGCGCCTACTTCATGATGGCCTACGGTGTGGTCATCGACAAGACCATGATGATCAACACGCTGCAGACCGATGTGCGCGAAACACGCGACCTGCTGAACTGGCGGCTGCTGGCCACGGTGACGGCGCTGGCGGTCCTGCCGATGGTCTTCTTGTGGCGGCAAAAGGTCAGGCGCGCAGGCGCGGTGCGACAAGTGCTTGTCAACGCGACCACCTTCACCGGCGCCTGCGTGTTGCTGGTGCTGGTGGTGTTTGTGTTCTTCCAGAGCATCGCCTCTGTGATGCGCAACTACACGTATGTGCGCTACCTGATCAATCCACTCAATTCCTATTACGCGCTCGGCGCCATCGCAGCCAAGCCTTTCCAGCGCGACGAATCCGTCGTGCTCCCTCTGGGCGAAGACGCCAGACTCGGCGCCAATTACACAGCCCAAACCAAACCGCCGTTGCTGCTGCTGGTGTTGGGCGAAACAGCGCGCAGCGCCAACTTTTCACTCAACGGCTACGGCCGCCCCACCAACCCGCTGTTGGCCAAAGAAAACATCGTGAGCCTGCGCAATGCGTGGTCGTGCGGCACCAGCACGGCTGCGTCGGTGCCTTGCATGTTCTCCAATTTCGGGCGTGAAGCCTATGATTCGCGGCCCACCAACTACGAAGGCATGCTGGACGTGCTGCAGCGCGCGGGCCTGGCCGTGCTGTGGATCGACAATCAATCGGGCTGCAAAGGCGTGTGTGACCGCGTGCCCAACATGAACACCGTACAGCTCAAAGTACCAGGCCTGTGTGATAGCGGCGAATGTTTTGACGAAGTCATGCTGCACGGCATTGACGAACGCATTGCCGCGCTGCCGGCCGAGCGCCGCGCCAAAGGCGTGGTGGTCGTGATGCACCAGATGGGCGGCCACGGCCCGGCGTATTACAAGCGCTCGCCGCAAGCTGTCAAAAAATTCCTGCCCGAGTGCACCGACAACGCGCTGCAAAGCTGCAGTCGCGAAGGCCTGCTCAATGCGTACGACAACAGCATCGTCTACACCGACAAATTGCTGGCGTCTTCCATCCAGTGGCTCAAGGCGCAAGAAGCGCGCAGCGCACCCGCCCTGCTCTACCTCGCCGACCATGGCGAGTCGCTGGGCGAGAACAACCTCTACCTGCACGGCATGCCCTATGGCATCGCACCCGAGGTGCAAAAACGCGTGCCGTGGATCACCTGGCTCTCGCCCGGATTCGAGCAGCGCAACAAGCTGACCACCGCGTGCCTGAAGCAGCAGTTGGACGCGCCAGTGAGCCACGACAACTACTTTCACTCGGTGCTCGGCCTGATGAATGTGCAGACCAGCGTCTACAAGCCCGCGCTCGACATCTACGCCCACTGCGCCAAGCCCTGAGTTCACGCGCAGCGTCCGCGAAGCATCCGGATTCGCCGTAGGGCTTTTGCTGCCGCGCATGCACCAAAGTGGCGGCAGATTTAATATTCAATATTCATCTCAATAACAATTCTCTTATGCAAGAGTTGAATATGAATATTCGCAAGGCCGCCGCCTCCACTATCACTTCCACACTCCTTTTGACGCTCGCGCTCAGCGCCAGCGCAGCCGACCTGCTCGACACCGTCAAGCAGCGCGGCACACTCAAAGTGGCGCTCGAAGGCACCTACCCGCCCTTCAACTACAAAGAGGGCGGCCAACTGGCCGGCTTTGAAGTAGAGCTGGCCAATGCCCTGGCGCAAAAGCTGGGCGTCAAAGCCGAGTTCTCCACCAGCGAGTGGAGCGCCATCCTGGCGGGCCTGCAGGCCGGCAAATACGACGTCGTGATCAACCAGGTCGGTATCACCGATAAACGCAAGGAGACCTTTGACTTCTCCGAGCCCTACACCATTTCGGCCCCGCAGCTGATCATCCGCAAGGACGAAAAGCGCGAGTTCAAGACGCTGGCCGACCTCAAGGGCAAAAAGCTCGGCCTGGGCCAGGGCACCAACTACGCCGACATCGCCAAAAAAGTGGGCGGCATCGACGTGAAAACCTACCCCGGCGCGCAAGAGTATTTGCAGGATCTGGCATTGGGCCGCATCGACGCCGCGCTCAACGACAGCCTGCTGATTCCGTACATCGTCAAGCAGACCAAGCTGCCGCTCAAGCCCGGTGCACCCGTGGGTGACCTTGAAAAATCCGGCATTCCTTTTGTGAAGAACAACCCGAAGTTCAAGGCCGCCATCGACAAGGCGCTGGCAGACCTGCAAGCCGACGGCAGCTTCGCGAAGATCTCCACCAAATGGTTTGACCGCGACGTGAGCAAGCCGCCTGTCGCCGTGAAATAACCGAAGTAACATTCGATCAGCCGCGCGCCGCCTTCCGGCAGGCGCCCTGAAACACCCCGGCTCTTCGCCGGGGTTTTTATTTGTGGAGACTCCCATGGATCTGTCTGGCTTGACCCAGTTGCTGCGCGACGCTTTGCCGCTGATGCTCAAGGGCGCCGCGTGGACGCTGCTGCTGGCAGTGGCATCTGTTTTCTTCGGCGCCATCGTCGGCACCCTCGTGGCCGTCACGCGGCTGGCCAAGGTGCCTGGGCTTTCGCAATTTGCAACGCTGTATGTCAGCTGCATGCGCGGCACGCCGCTGCTGGTGCAGCTCTTTGTGATTTATTTTGGGTTGCCCAGCATCGGCATCCAGTTCGACCCGATCAGCGCGGGCATCCTGGGCCTGAGCCTGAATGTGGGAGCCTACCTTTCAGAAACCATTCGCGGCGCGATCAACGGTGTGGAACACGGCCAATGGAATGCAGCCCGCAGCCTGGGCCTGACGCAAGCGCAAACGCTGCGCTATGTGATCGGCCCGCAGGCCCTGCGCCTGGCAGTTCCCAGCCTTTCGAACAGCCTGATCAGCCTGATCAAGGACACCTCGCTGGTGTCGGTGATTGCCGTGGGCGAGCTGATGCTGGCGACCAAGGAAGTGATTGCCACGACCTTTCAGCCCTTTCCGCTGTACCTGGCGGCGGCGGGCATTTACTGGGCGATGAGTGCCTCATTCGAAACGCTGCAGAAAAAGCTCGAAGTGCGCCTCAACCGCAGCTACCTGCGCTAGCGAAGCACCGGTCACCAAAATCAGGTGTCGCTGATCAAACCACTCTGAATCGCCTGCTCGGTATTCGCAAAAATCGCCATCGCGGTCAGCATGTGCCGAAAGCCAAGCTTGCGGTAAAACGGTTCCTTGCCGGCGACCGCATACAGGATGATTTTTTTGTGGCCACTGGAAAGCTTCACCAGCGCCGCCACCATGTCTTTGCCCATGCCTGATCCCTGCCGGTCCGGCGCCACTGCGATGTCGCAGATGTAAGAGCAGTCCCTGCCGTCTGCTACCGCACGGCCGGCGGCAATCAGCCTGCTGCCCTCATACACAAAGCACTTGAACATGCTGTTGGAGAAGACGATCTGCAGGTCCGCAGGCTTCTTGTCGCCCAAGGGGGCAAGGCGGTAGAGATTGGAGAGCTCTTCCCAGTCCGCATCGGCCATGCCTTCCGATGAATATTTCCACTCGAGGGCCAAGGTGAACTCCTTTAATTTTCAGACAGCATGAGGTGTGATGCACACACTTGTTGGACTATAGCCCTCGCGTCGAACTGACGCGTGCCCCTCAGAACAGCCTGCCCTGCCCTTCGGCACCCGCAGCCGCTGGCGGCCGGAACCGGCTCAGATCCAGCTCAATACGCTGGCGATTAAAGCCGATCCGGTTGCAGGCTTTCTCAAAACGCTGCTTGATGAGCTCAGCCCACAGGCCGTGGCCCTTCATGCGCGTGGCGAAGTCGCTGTCGTAGTCTTTGCCGCCACGCATTTCGTGGATGCGCGCCATGATGCGCGCGGCGCGCTGCGGGTAGTGCAGCTCCAGCCACTCCTTGAAAATGGGCGCCACTTCCCAGGGCAAGCGGATCACGGTGTAGAACGCGCTGCGTGCACCGGCCTCCCAGGCCGCCTCCAGCACATGCTCCATGTCGTCGTTCACAAACGGGATTTGCGGCGCCACGCTCACGCCGACAGGAACGCCGTGCTCTGCCAGCGTGCGTATGGTGCGCAGGCGCCGATGCGGTGCGGCCGCGCGCGGCTCGAGCTTGCGCGCGAGTTCGCCGTCGAGCGTGGTGATGGTCACGTAGGAGGCGGCTAGCTTGTCGGCGGCCAGCGGCGCCAGCAAGTCGAGGTCGCGCTCCACGCCGCTGGATTTGGTGATCAAAGAGAACGGGTGCCGCACTTCCTGCATCACCTCGATGATGCCGCGCGTCAGTCGCAGCTCGCGCTCGGCGGGCTGGTAGCAGTCTGTGGCCGAGCCGATGTTAAGCAGCTTGGGAACATAGCTGCGTTTGCGCAGGTCGGCGCGCAACACCTCGGCAATGTTGCGCTTGGCGATGATTCTGGTTTCAAAGTCCAGCCCCGGCGAAAGGTTCAGGTAGCTGTGCGTGGGCCGCGCATAGCAGTACACGCAGCCATGCTCGCAGCCGCGGTACGGGTTGATGCTGTAGTCAAAAAAGATGTCGGGCGAATCGTTGCCGACGATGGCGCTGCGGGCGTCTTCCATCGTGACCGTGGTTTCGATCCGGGGCGCTTCGTCCGCCGCGCCTTCTTCCAGCGTTCCCCAGCCATCGTCCCATGCGTTGCGCACGTCTTTCTCAAACCGGTGCGGCATGCGCGTAGCAGTGCCCCGGCCCTTGATGGCATGGAGGGGGATGACGGCGTCGGACATGGGTCAACAGGATTTTGGTTGGAGGCAGGGCAGCGCTCGGCAGGGGCGCATAGATACTGTATATAAATACAGTATATTCAAACAAAAACCCTTTGGCAAATGCCTGCGGCAGTGCCCGCAATAATGGGTTTAAAGCAGGAGACATACCATGGCACACATACTGGCAAAACTCACCGGCGCGCCGCTGGCCGCCGTCAAACAACAGCTGAAAGATGACGCGGACGAACATGCGAAGCAAGGCATGCACCTGGAGCATCTTTGGCAAAACGCGGAAGACGCGGCCGAGGTGTTTTTTCTGTTTCAGGTGAAAGACCTGGCGCATTGCCAGCGGCGCATGAAGCAGACGCATGCAAAAGCCCGCGAAGAAAACCCCGATGTACCGCTACCGACCCTGATGTTTCTGGAGGATGCCTGAGGCTCATCCAACGCGTGATTGATACGCCCCTTTTCTATTTTTCCATTTTTCCTTCCCTCTCCTCCCTTCCGTTTCACCATGATTCAGCGACCTGAAAACCTTTATGCCCGCTACCACGCCCACGTGTATTTCGGGCCCGGCACCGTTGAGCAGGCACGTGCCCTGTGCGAAAAAGCTGGCGCGCTTTTCGGGATTGCCGTGGGGCGGGTGCATGAACGAGAGGTGGGACCGCACCCGCGCTGGAGTTGCCAGCTGGCATTTGACCGTGCGGCGTTCGGCAGCGTCATTCCCTGGCTCGAAGAACACCGCGACGGGCTGGATGTGTTTGTGCACGGGCTTACCGGTGACGACCTGGCCGACCACACCACGCATGCGTCATGGCTGGGCGAGCCTGCCGCGTTGAAGCTGGAGATGTTCAGGCGGTGAGCCGGGCTCCGGTTGAATGCTATTAATTCAATAGCTGCTTGCGCCCGTCCAGAAAGGCGAAGAGCTGCTTTTTAACGCAAATAAAAGCGACTCAGCCAGCGCGGCCGCAAAGGAATCGGCCGAGATTCCACCGACTGATACAGCACCCAACCCGCCAGCAGCGACAGCAGGAACGCCGACAACAGGCCCAGGACGTTTGCCGCAAGTTGCGTGGGCCAGAAATGGCTCACGATGGCATTAACCAGCAGGCACACCGGAAAGTGGATGAGGAACACAGAGTAGGACATGCGGCCCAACTGCACCAGCCGGCGTTGCTGCAACCACCGCACCGGCCAGGCACCTGGCTGCAGCACCGCCAGCCCGACCAGGCCGAAGGCGGTAACGAGCGCCACGACCAGGCGCCCCCTGAAATCCAGCGCCAGAGCCAGCCCGCCCATGACCGCCAGGGTCACGAGCCAGAAGCTGCGCCGCGCGCCGAGACGGTTTGCGGCCCAGAAGGCCAACATGCCCAGGGCATAGGAGCCGCAAAAATAGAGGGCGGTGACATCAAAGGCCGGCAGGCGGTTAAAAAACAGCAGCGAGGCCAAGGCGACCATCAGAATGAGGCTGACGCCGAGCGGGGCCGAAACCGAAGTGGTGTGTGTTGCGTCGCCGTCATGCGGCTGAAACTGGAACCGCCGGGCAAAGGCAAAAATGAGAACCGCCATGGCGTAGAGCTGGAAGTCGATGGCCACGTACCAGACACCGGCAGAAAGCGCGTCCTGCCCGAGCAAGTCCTGCAGCAGCAGGACGTGGGCCAGTAGCTGGTGCACCGTAGGGACCTCCGGCACCGAATGATGTGCGAACCAGGGCCTGACCAGCGCGGCCACGAGCATGCTCACGGCCAGCGCCACCAGATAGGGTTTGACGAGCCGCCAGTAGCGGCGAAAAATCAGGGCGCCAGGTGCGCCGAACACGGCCACACCCTGTGGCGCAAGCGAGGCCGCCGCCAGAAAACCACTCACGACGAGGAACACCTGCACAGCCATGCGGCCGTAGTCGTAAAGCCAGTCCATCAGGGCCGGTGCAAACGGGTGCACCACATCCGACATCGGGCCATAAAAAGCCAGGTGATGCAAAACAATGAGGACGCAGGCCAGCCCTTTGAGGGCATCCATGCCGGGAAAGCGTCGGGTTGCGGTTGTCAAAGCGGGTGTTTCAGTCGCAGCGCTGCTCTGGGTACCGATGACGCTTAAGCGCAGACCCGTTGGCGTGCCAGCTCGTACTCGCGCCTGAGCTGGTCCACAAAGGCCGCGGCGCTTTGGACCTTGCTGACAGAGCCAATGCCCTGGCCGCAGCCCCAGATGTCTTTCCAGGCCTTGGACTTGCTGCCCTCGCCGCCGCCAAAGTTCATGGTCTTGACGTCGCCTTCGGGAAGGTTCTCAGGATCCATGCCGGCTGCGCGAATCGACGGCGCGAGATAGTTGCCGTGCACGCCGGTAAAGAGGCTGCTGTAGACGATGTCGTCGGAGTTGCCGTCGACGATGGCCTGCTTGTAGGCGTCGGCCGCGCGCGCTTCGTCTGTCGCGATGAAGGCCGAACCGATATAGGCAAAGTCTGCGCCCATGGCCTGCGCGGCCAGCACCGCGCCGCCAGTAGAGATGGCGCCGGACAGCGCCAGAGGGCCGTCAAACCACTGGCGGATTTCCTGGATCAGCGCGAACGGGCTTTTGACGCCCGCATGGCCGCCCGCACCGGCGGCCACGGCCACCAGGCCGTCGGCGCCCTTTTCAATTGCCTTGCGCGCGAACTTGTTGTTGATGATGTCGTGCAGCACCACGCCGCCATAGCTGTGGGCGGCAGCGTTGATGTCTTCGCGTGCACCCAGGCTGGTGATGTAGATGGGCACCTTGTACTTCACGCACATCTCCATGTCGTGCTCCAGCCGGTCGTTGGACTTGTGCACGATCTGGTTGATGGCAAAAGGCGCGGCGGGTTTGTCGGGGTTGGCCTTGTTGTGGGCTGCCAGTGCCTCGGTGATCTCGGCCAGCCACTCATCGAGCTGCGACGCAGGCCGGGCGTTAAGCGCGGGCATGGCGCCGACGACACCAGCCTTGCACTGCGCGATGACCAGCTTGGGGTTGCTGATGATGAAGAGCGGCGAACCGATGATGGGCAAAGGCAGCTTGTTCAATGCGCCGGGCAGTCTGGACATGGTGGCTCCGTTGTTATTCTGAATTCAAGAAAAAACATGCTGCATCCCTTTACTGACGCGCGCAAGCAGCTATCAAATAAATAGCAGTGTATGCAAGGTCAGAACGCGTCCAGCGCCAGCGCCGTGACGCTGTCTGCGCCTTCCACAATGCTGTCGCGCACGCCAGGCGCCTTGGTCAGCAGGTGGTCGGCGTAAAAGCGCGCGGTGGTGATCTTGGCCTGCATGAAGGCAACATCAACACCCTGGGCGATTTGCTCTTGCGCCACCAGCAGCGAACGCGCCATCTGCCAGCCGGCCACCACATTGCCCGCGAGCATGAGGTAAGGAACGCTGCCGGCAAACACGGCGTTGGGGCTGGCCTTAGTGTTGCCCGCCACGAAATCCACCACATCGATGAATGCCAGGCGCGCGGCCTTCAGGCGCTTGGCCACGGCCAGCGCGTCGGCGCTGCCCTGCTTGAGCAGCTCGCCTTCGGTTTTCTCGATCTGCGCGGCAATCGCCCTGGCCGTCTGGCCGCCGTCGCGCAAAGTCTTGCGGCCGATCAGGTCGTTGGCCTGAATGGCGGTCGTGCCTTCGTAGATGGTCAGAATCTTGGCGTCGCGGTAGTACTGGGCCGCGCCGGTTTCTTCAATAAAGCCCATGCCGCCGTGCACCTGCACACCCAGCGAAGTCACTTCCAGGCTCATTTCAGTGCTGTAGCCCTTGACCAGTGGCACCATGAATTCGTAAAACGCCTGGTTCTGCTTGCGCACATCCGCATCGGGGTGGTGATGGGTCGCGTCATAAGCGGCAGCTGCCACGGAAGCCATGGCGCGGCAGCCTTCAATGTAGGCGCGCATGGTCATGAGCATGCGCTTGACGTCCGGGTGGTGAATGATGGGCGCGCTGGCCTTGATGGAGCCATCGACAGGTCGGCTCTGCACGCGGTCTTTGGAAAATTCCACAGCCTTCTGGTAGGCGCGCTCGGCAATCGCGATGCCCTGCATGCCGACCGCGTAGCGTGCCGAGTTCATCATGATGAACATGTACTCGAGGCCGCGGTTTTCTTCACCGACGATGTAGCCGACGGCGCCGCCGTTGTCACCGTATTGCAGCACGGCGGTGGGCGACGCCTTGATGCCCATCTTGTGCTCGATGCTCACGCAGTGCACGTCGTTGCGCGCGCCCAGGGTGCCGTCTTTGCCGACCATGAATTTTGGCACGACAAAGAGGCTGATGCCCTTGACACCTTCGGGCGCGCCGGTCACGCGGGCGAGAACGAGGTGCACGATGTTCTCGGCCATGTCGTGCTCACCATAGGTGATGAAGATCTTGGTGCCGAAAACCTTGTACGTGCCGTCGGGCTGCGGCTCGGCACGGCTGCGCACCATGGCGAGGTCCGAACCAGCTTGCGGCTCGGTCAGGTTCATGGTGCCTGTCCATTGGCCGCTCACCAATTTTTCAAGGTAGACCGCCTTGAGTTCGTCGGAGCCAGCCGTGAGCAGTGCTTCGATGGCACCATCGCTCAGCAGCGGGCACAGAGCAAAACTCATGTTGGCGGAATTGAGCATTTCGCCGCAGGCGGCACCTATGGTTTTGGGCAAACCCTGGCCGCCAAAATCGGCCGGGTGCTGCAGACCCTGCCAGCCGCCCTCGACGTATTGCCGGAAGGCGTCCTTGAAGCCGGGCGTAGTGGTGACTTCACCATTCTTCCAGCTGGAAGGATTGATGTCGCCGTCGCGGTTCAGCGGCGCAAGCACGCCCTCATTGAACTTGGCGCACTCCTCAAGTACAGCCTGCGCGGTGTCGAAGCCGGCTTCTTCAAAGCCGGGGATTTGCGCGATCTGTTCAATGTTGGCCAGGTGTTTGATGTCAAACAGCATGTCCTTCAGGGGGGCGGTGTAACTCATTTGTCTCTCCACTTAGTCGATGGCTGCCGTCGGTGCGCGGCAAGTCCGGATACAAAAAGGGCGTCACGAAGACGCCCTTTGATGCCTGCAATTACAGTGCGGCAACCAACTCGGGTACAGCAGTGAACAAGTCGGCCTCGAGACCGTAGTCAGCGACGCTAAAAATAGGCGCTTCCGGATCCTTGTTGATCGCCACGATGACCTTGCTGTCTTTCATGCCGGCCAGATGCTGGATCGCACCGGAAATACCGGCGGCGATGTAGAGCTGGGGCGCGACAATCTTGCCGGTCTGACCCACTTGCCAGTCATTGGGGGCGTAGCCCGCGTCAACCGCTGCGCGCGATGCGCCGAGAGCTGCGCCCAGCTTGTCGGCCAGCGGCGTCAGCACTTCGTTGAATTTCTCGCTGGAGCCCATCGCACGGCCGCCGGAGACGATGATCTTGGCGGCCGTCAGCTCGGGGCGGTCGCTCTTGGCGATCTCGGAACCCAGGAAGGTCGACCTGCCGCTGTCGGCAACGCCCGCGGGCGTTTCGATCGCAGCGGAGCCACCAGTGGCGGCAGCAGCGTCAAAGCCGGTAGTGCGCACGGTGATGACTTTGGTCGCGTCCAGACTTTGCACGATGGCGATCGCGTTGCCGGCGTAGATGGGGCGCTCGAAGGTATCGGCGGCATCGACCTTGGTGATATCGGAAATCTGGCCGACGTCCAGCGTCGCGGCCACGCGGGGGGCGATGTTCTTGCCCGAGGCGGTGGCGGGAAACAGGATGTGCGAATAGGCGCCGGCGATGGCCAGTACCTGCGCGGCCATGTTCTCGGCCAGGCCGTGGGCGAAATGATCGCCTTCGACGTGGATGACTTTGGCCACGCCGGCAATCGCCGCGGCGGCCTTGGCGGCGGCTTCGGCACCCTTGCCGGCCACCAGCACGTGCACATCGCCGCCGCACTGGGCGGCTGCGGTCACGGTGTTGAGGGTCGCTGGCTTGATGCTGGCGTTGTCGTGTTCTGCAATAACGAGTGCGGTCATGTCATCAGTCCTTAAATTACTTTGGCTTCGTTCTTGAGCTTGTCCACCAGGGCAGCCACGTCGGCCACCTTGATGCCTGCGCTGCGCTTGGGCGGCTCGCTGACCTTCAGGGTCTTGATGCGCGGCTTGACGTCGACGCCGAGCTCTTCGGGCTTGATGTTGTCGAGCTGCTTCTTCTTGGCCTTCATGATGTTGGGCAAGGTGACGTAGCGCGGCTCATTGAGGCGCAGGTCGGTCGTGATGATGGCCGGCAGCGTGAGCGAGAGGGTTTCCAGCCCGCCGTCGACTTCGCGCGTGACCTTGGCCTTGCCGTCTGCAACTTCAACCTTGGAGGCAAAGGTGGCCTGGGGCCAGCCCAGCAGCGCAGCCAGCATCTGGCCGGTCTGGTTGCAGTCGTCGTCAATCGCCTGTTTGCCGAGGATGACGAGCTGGGGTTGTTCTTTTTCGACCAGCGCCTTGAGCAGCTTGGCCACAGCCAGCGGCTGCAGTTCTTCGGCGGTCTCGACCAGGATGGCGCGGTCGGCGCCGATGGCCATGGCGGTGCGCAGGGTTTCCTGGCACTGCAGCACACCGCAGCTGACGGCGATGACTTCGGTCACGACGCCCTTTTCCTTCAGGCGCGTCGCTTCTTCAACGGCGATCTCGTCAAACGGGTTCATGCTCATCTTGACGTTGGCGATGTCGACACCAGTGCCATCGGATTTGACGCGGACTTTGACGTTGTAGTCCACAACGCGTTTGACGGGAACCAAGACCTTCATGAGAGGACTCCAGAGTTGATGGATTGAGTACTAGTTGAAATCGAAATGAAATCGGGACTGAATTGACGTTAACGTAAACGTAAACTTTGCATTCTATGCTGCGGTATTCCTGATGCGGACTGCGGGACTGGTCACCGGAGGGTATCCAGGGGGGCCCAGGCAGAAAAAGAACGGTCGTTCTATTTTTCATTATAAAGGGCCGGACACACGGAATTAGAGCATCCTGCCCAACCCCTGGCCTGCAGGTGTCTTTCAAGCGTCAACTGCCGATGCAGCAACAGGTGACGGAACAGGGAAAAGGCGCACCACAAGCCATCCTTGACCCGCTCAGGAAGGCCTGGCACTGGCGGCGCCTTTCCCGCCCTCCGCGCTTTTTGCGTCCTCCGAAACGTTCACGCGGGTATGCACTACACGCTGCGGGTACGGAATGTCTATGCCGTGCGAGCGCAGGGACTCCAGAATGGCGAGGTTGACACGCGAGCGCAGGTTCTGCTGGCCGTTTTCCGGGTCGACCATCCAGTAGTTGAGCGTGAACTCCAGCCCGTCGGCGCCGAAGTTGGTGAGGTTGGCCCCTGGCCCAGGGTCTCGCAGCACGCGGTCCTGCTTCAGCGCCGCCTCGATCAACAGACGCATCACCAGCTCGACGTCGCTGTCATAACCGACTGATACCACGGTGGACTGGAGCACCTGGGAATCGGTCAGCGACAGGTTTTCAACGCGGTTGCTGATGAACATTTCATTCGGCACGATGGATTCGCGGCCCGACGGCGCACGCACGATGGTGTAACGCGCATTGATGTCGGTGATGCGCCCCTCGAAGGTGTCCACCCGCACGTTGTCGCCGATGCGCACGCTGCGCTCAGCCAGCATGACAAAGCCGCTGACATAGCTGGCGGCCAGCTTTTGCAAACCGAAACCCACACCCACCCCGATGGCGCCGCCCAGCACGGACAAAGCGGTGAGGTCGATGCCCACCGCCGACAGCGCCAGCAGCAGGCCCACAAACATCAGCACCGCTCGCGCGGCGTTGCTGACCGCCTTGCGCAGGGAAAGCTCACTGCCGGTGGCCGAGCGCAACACGCGCGCTTCGATGGCCGAGGAAATCCACAGCGTGATCAGCAGCACGACGCCGGCCGTCAGCGCGCCCTCAATCATGGTGCGCACCGACAGCGTCGAATTGCCGACCTTCCACTTGATGTCGTCGAGCTCATCAAGAATCACCGGCAAGAAGCCGCTGACCCACAACACCATGGCGATCCAGGCCAGCCAGGAAATGGTGCGCTCCAGGGCCCGCACCAGCGGGGCGTCCTTGAAAGCCACCTGCAGTACCTTGACCCCCAGGCGAATTGCGGCCAGCGATAGCAGCACCGGTATCGCCACCTTGAACAGGGCCAGCGGCATGACACGCGCCAGGAGGGCTTGCGCCGCATAGGCAAAAGACAGCAGCAACAGCGGAAACAGCACTCCGTCAATCACGCGCCGTCCGAAAAGGATGGAGGATTCGTCGGCCAGCGAGCGTGCCCGGCTTGCCACGCGCACCACCAACCAGGCCAGCAACACGCAGACGACCAGCGCCGCCAGTTCCTTCAGGGCCGTAGGCTGGGTCAGCGCCGTAAACCAGCCGTCCAGGGTATCGATGCGGGGAGAAGCGGAACGGGTCGTCAGGGCGCCGGCGCTGGCCATTGGGGTTTCCTTTTTTCGATGAAGGCCTGCACACCTTCCTGTGCCACAGCATGGGCCATGTTGCAGGCCATGGACTGGCCCGCCAGCTGGTAAGCGGCCTCGATGCCGGTTTCACGTTGCTGGTAGAAAAGCGCCTTGCCCATGGCGAGTGCTTCGCGCGGCTTGGACAGGAGCGACTGCAAGAGTTTTTCGACTTCATCGCAAAGCAACTCCGATGGCGCGACCCGGTTCACCAGCCCCCGCGCACGTGCTTCGTCCGCGGTAATGAATTCACCGGTGAGCAACATTTCCATGGCCTGTTTGGCAGGAACGTTGCGCACCAGCGGCACGCTGGGCGTGGCGCAAAAGAGGCCCACGTCAATGCCGTTCACGCCAAAAGTCGCGTCGCTGGCGGCCACCGCCAGGTCGCATTGCGCCACCAGCTGGCAGCCAGCCGCCGTGGCCAGGCCCTGCACCTGCGCAATCACCGGCACCGGCAGCTTCTGGATACTGAGCATCATGCGTGTGCACTGCGCAAAGAGTTTCTGGTAATAGGCCAGCTCGGGCCGGGCCCGCATGTCCTTGAGGTTGTGGCCAGCACAAAAAGCCTTGCCCTCGGCCGAGATGACCACCGCGCGCGCCGAGCTGTCGGCCGCGATCAAATCCAGTGCAGCCTGCAGTGCAGACAGCACGTCTTCACTGAGCGCATTAAAAGTGGCCGCCCGGTTCAGCACCAGACGTTGGACACCGCGCGCGTCCTGCGTATGAAGCACGGGAGCCGAAAGCTCAGCAGATACGGCACTCATGAATGCCCTACAAATCGGCCAGGACGCGGATATGCGCTTCCACGCTGCGCGCCAGCGCATTCAGGTTGTAGCCACCTTCCAGCGACGAGACGATGCGGCCTTGCGAATGGCGCCTGGCGACGTCCTTCAGGCGCTGGGTGATCCAGGCGTAGTCCTGCTCGACCAGTCCCATCTGGCCCAGGTCATCGTCGCGGTGCGCATCAAAACCGGCGCTGATGAAAATCATCTCAGGCTTGAACTCTTCCAGGCGCGGAATCCACGCCGCTTCGATCAGCTCACGCACGGCCATTCCCTTGGTATAGGCCGGCACGGGCAGGTTGAGCATGTTGCTGGCGTGGTTTTCGGTGCCGGTGTAAGGGTAAAACGGGTGCTGGAAAAAGCTGACCATCAGGACACGGTCGTCGCCGCTGAGGATGTCCTCGGTGCCGTTGCCGTGGTGCACGTCGAAGTCGACAATCGCCACGCGCTTGAGGCCGTGGCGCTCCAGCGCATATTTGGCCGCAACGGCGACGCTGTTGAAAACGCAAAATCCCATGGACCGGTTGTGGCAGGCATGGTGGCCCGGCGGGCGCACCGCGCAAAACGCGTTCTCAAGCTCTCCGGACATCACAGCGTCAGTGGCCGCCAGCACGGCGCCGGTCGCGCGCAGGGCGGCGTTCCAGGTGTACGCATTGAGCGCGGTATCGGGGTCTATCTGCGCATAGGCCGGCCCGCCGGCCTGGATGTCATCGACCAGGCTGTCGCTCAGGCCGCGGATCGCCGCCACCATCATGCGGTCGTGCGCCAGCTCGATGTCGCCCAGCGCCGCCAGGGGGGCCTCGCGTGCGTCCAGGGCGTCCTTGACGCCGGTAGCCAGCAACCAGTCGTCAATCGCGTCGAGCCGCTCCGGACATTCCGGGTGGCCGGGGCCCATCTCATGCTTGCGGCAATCTGCGTGCGTGAAATAACCAGTCGCGTTCATGGGGAAATAATTTGTAAAAAAATTACGGTATGGTTGGCACCATGAAAGTCACAGAAAAACTCCAGGCACTTCTTGATCAGCTTAACACGGTCATCGTCGGAAAACCGGCACAGGTACAGGACTGCGTGGCCTGCCTGCTGGCCGGCGGCCACCTGCTGATTGAAGACGTTCCGGGGGTCGGAAAAACCACCCTGGCCCATGCGCTGTCCCGTTCTTTCGGGCTGCAGTTTTCCCGGGTGCAGTTCACCGCCGACCTGATGCCCAGCGATTTGTCGGGTGTGTCGATTTACGAACGCCAGAAGGAAAGTTTTGTGTTTCACCCAGGGCCGGTTTTCGCGCAGGTTCTGCTGGCCGATGAAATCAACCGGGCCAGCCCGAAAACCCAAAGCGCCCTGCTCGAAGCCATGGAGGAAAAGCAGGTCACGGTCGAAGGCGAAACCCGGCCCCTGCCTCTGCCGTTTTTTGTGATCGCCACGCAGAATCCGCACGACCAGCTCGGCACCTACGCCCTGCCTGAATCCCAGCTGGACCGCTTTCACATGCGGATTTCGCTGGGCTACCCCGACCGTGCCGCCGAACGCGAACTGCTGCGGGGCGCCGACCGGCGCGACATGGTCGAAAAGCTGCCAGCCCTGCTGGCACCGCACGACCTGCTGGAGCTGCAGCAGATGGTGGCGCAGGTTCATGCGTCGGAGCCGCTGCTGAACTACCTGCAGGACCTGGTCACCGCGACCCGCTCGGGCCGCTGGTTTCTGCAAGGCCTCAGCCCGCGCGCAGGCATTGCCATCATGCGGGCCGCCAAAGCACAGGCCTTCCTGAGCAAGCGGGACTACGTAGCGCCGGACGACATTGCTGCCGTGCTGCCGCAAACCGCCGCACACCGGCTCATTCCCGTCAGCGACGCCGGGCGCGGCCCTGTGGAGCAGGTGCGGGCCATGCTCGACGCCGTGCCTCTTCCCTGAAGAAGATGGACGCCCCCCGAAGCGCCTCCGGCGCCTCCCCCCCCGGGGGTCGCCACCAGTGGCCCGGCAAAGCCGGTTCCACGGCGGCCCGCGAATGGAACCCTTCTGCCTTCATTCGCGGGCGCTTCCAGAAGTGGTGGCAAAGCAAACTGCCGTTCACAGACAGCGTGTCGTTGACCCAGCGAAATGTGTACATCCTGCCCACGCGCCCAGGCCTGATGCTGGGCGTGACGCTGCTGGTGCTGCTGGTGGCCTCCATCAACTACCAGCTCAACCTGGGCTACCTGCTGACATTCTTGCTGGCCGGCAGCGCGCTGGTCGGCATGCACGTCTGCCACGGCACGCTGCGCGGTCTTGCCATGAATTTAGTAGCGCCTCCCGCTCACTATGCGGGCGCTACCGCCGCATTTGATGTAAAACTCATGAACGCCAGGCGAACCGCGCGCCATGGCATCGGGCTGAGCGTACTGAACCCGCACGATGTGGACGCAAAAAAGGGCGATGAGCAGCACTGGGTGTGGACTGACGTTCCCGCCGAGGGCAGCAGCGTGGTGCAGGTGGCCTTCACGCCGCCGCAGCGAGGCTTGCACCGGCTGCCGACGCTGACCGCTGAAACCCGTTACCCGCTGGGCACCTTCCGCGTCTGGACGGTGTGGCGGCCAGCCGCCCAGATCCTGGTCTATCCGCAGCCCGAAGCCCACCCGCCACCGCTGCCGCCTGGCGAGCCCCGCTCCGGCGGCGCGGCGGCGGCCTCACGGGCGCAAAGCACGGGTGAATTCGATGGCGTACGCAGTTACCGCCGCGGCGACCCCATGAAACTGATCGTCTGGAAAAAAGCGGCCAAGGCCGACGAGCAGGGCAACGGCCTGGTCGTGCGCGACACGCAGCAAGCCCAGCGGCATGAACTCTGGCTGGACTTCATGAATGCGGGCTCAGGGGGTGTTGAACAAAAGCTTTCACGGCTGTGTGCCTGGGTGTTGATGGCCGACAAGCTCGCGCTGGACTATGGCTTGAGGTTGCCTTCGGTGGAGATCAAGCCTGCCAGTGGGGAGGCGCATAAAAGGCTTTGTCTGGAGGCGTTGGCGGTATGTTGAGGTTTTCGTTTGTCCGACGGCCGTGCCATTTGCTGGGGGCTGTTGGCCGGGGGTTGCCCGGCGGCAACTCACTTTCTTTTGCTTCGCCAAAAGAAAGTAAGCAAAGAAAAGGCGACCCTGCTGTCTGCGTCCCTCCGCTTCGCTACGGGCAACCTGCGGTGCTCGGTCCAGCCGGGGTCAAAAACAACTCGCCTGCGGCTCAAACAAGTTTTTGCACTGATCCGTCTGGACCTCCGCTCCTCGGCGCATACAGAAGGGGTGAGGTAAGGAATACCAACAGCCAACAGCCGAATACCAGAACCCGAACACTTGAAGAAACAAGGACACGCCATGGCGTGTCCTTGTTGGTATTGGTCCCCGCTCCCGATTACCCCTCGTGGATGCGCCGAGGAGCGCAGGCTCAGGCGGATCAGGGATCGCGATTGTCTGAGCCGAAGGCGAGTTCGAGCGAGACCCCGCCTGAGCCGAGCACCGCAGGTTGCCCCGTAGCGAAGGGCAGGGGACGCAGGAACCAGGGTCGCCTTTTCTTTGGTGACTTTCTTTTGGCGAAGCAAAAGAAAGTTACTTGCCGCCGGGCACCCCCCGGCCAGCAACCGCAGCAAAGCCCGCGGCAATCGAGACAGCGCGAAGGCGGCCAGCAGGAGCAACAATGCTGACCCGCCTCAAAACCCTTCCCCGCGACGCCCGCGACACCCTGTTCCTGTTGCTGGTCATCGCCTGGGTGCTGCTGCCGCAGGTGGGCAACCTGCCGCTGTGGTGCAGCGTGCTGGCCAGCGCCGTGCTGGTGTGGCGCGGCTGGCTGGCCGTGCAGGCAAGGCCGCTGCCGGGCAAGTGGTGGCTGCTGGCCCTGCTGGCGCTCACCATTGGCGCCACGCTGATGACGCACCGCACCCTGTTTGGCCGCGATGCGGGTGTGACCCTGTTGGTGGTGTTGCTGACGCTCAAGACCATGGAGCTGCGGGCCCGGCGTGACGCCTTTGTGGTGTTCTTTCTCGGCTTCTTCTGCATGCTGAGCAACTTCTTTTATTCACAGTCCCTGCTCACCGCTTTCAGCATGCTGCTGGGGCTGATGGGGCTGCTGACCGTGCTGGTCAATGCCCACTTGCCGGTGGGCAAACCGCCGCTGCTGCAAGCCGCCAAAACAGCTGGCTGGATGGCCCTGTTGGGCGCGCCCATCATGCTGGTGCTGTTTTTGCTGTTTCCGCGCCTGGCGCCTTTGTGGGGAGTACCGAGCGACGCCATGACCGGCCGCAGCGGCCTGAGCCCCAGCATGCAGGTGGGCACTATCGCTACCCTGGCACTGGATGACAGCGTGGCCATGCGCATCCGGTTTGAGGGCGGCAAACCGCCACCCCAGCAAGACCTGTATTTCCGGGGACCTGTCCTTTCAAACTTCGATGGACGCAATTGGCAGCCCCTGCGCGCCTTCCTGCCATCGCGTTACGCCTTGCCAGCCAATCTCGAGGTGGCTGGTGCGCCCGTCAACTATGAAGTAACTCTCGCCCCCAACAACCAACCCTGGATCTTCGTGATGGAGGCGGCCCCGCAAAGCCCCAGCCTGCCCGGCTACCAAAGCACCATGGACGCCGACCTTCAGTGGTTCACCAGCCGCCCCATCACCGACCTGGTGCGCTACAAGGCCCAGAGTTACCCGATCTTCAGGCACGGGCCGCGCCAGCAGGTGATCGGCCTGCAAGAATTTGTCACCCTGCCGGCCGGCTTTAATCCCCGCACGCTGGCGCTCGCAGCCGAGATTCGCCGCGACCCGCGTTATGCGGCGGCAAATACCCGCACGCTGGTGCAGGTTGCGCTGGAACGGCTGCGCACCGGGGGCTACGTTTACACGCTGGAGCCCGGTGTGTACGGGCAACACACCGCCGACGAATTCTGGTTTGACCGCAAGGAAGGTTTTTGCGAACACATCGCCTCGGCCTTTGTCATCCTGATGCGCGCCCTCGACATTCCGGCGCGCATCGTCACCGGCTACCAGGGCGGCGAGCTCAACAGCGTCGACGGCTACTGGATGGTGCGGCAAAGCGACGCGCATGCCTGGGCCGAAGTCTGGCAGGCCGGTGAAGGCTGGGTGCGCGTAGACCCGACCTCAGCAGTGGCGCCGGGACGCACAGGGGCGTTCCAGCGCCTGGCCGCACCGCAAGGCGTGGTGGCACAAGCCCTGGGCAATTTCAGCCCAACCCTGACGGCGCAGCTGCGCGCTACCTGGGAAGCCGTAAACAACAGCTGGAACCAGTGGGTGCTGAACTACACCCAGGGCAAACAACTCAATTTGCTGAAAGACATCGGCTTTGAGTCCCCCAGCTGGGAAGACTTGAGCTATGTGCTGATCGGCATCGTGGTGTTGGCCGCCCTGGCCGGCGCGGCCTGGACACTCTGGGACCGTGCGCAGCACGACCCCTGGCTGCGCCTGCTGGCCCGTGTGCGCAAGCGGCTGGAAAAGGCCGGTATCCACAGCACGCCCGCCACCTCGCCTCGCCAGCTGGCGCTGGAGGTGCTGCGCCGCTACGGGACACAAGGCGAAGCACTGCACGACTGGCTGATGCGCCTCGAACACCTGCGCTACGCCGCCGTGCCGGCAAACAGCGGAAAGACAGCGCAAGAACTTCACGTGCTCAGGCAGGAGTTCGAGCGGCTCGCCTGGCCCGCTTAAAATCGGGCCAGCCCTCCCCGCTCACCCCTCGTCATTCGATCACCCTCCTTCATGCGCCTTCAACGTTTCGGATTTGCTCTCTTTTTGATAGCTGCTTGCGCGGGATCAGCATGGTCTGGCGAGGCAACAAATATCAAAAAGCGCGTGGCCGCCAAATCGGCCCCGGCGCAAGGGCCGCTGTATTCGACCCGCCCCGAAGCCATGCAGTTTGCCGACGACATGGCCGCACGCCGCGACCTGGACCCCGACTGGGTGCGCGATGCGATCGGCCAGTCGCGCTACAACGCCACCGTGGTGCGGCTGATGCAGCCGCCGGCCAAGGCTTTCGTCAAAAACTGGCGGGTCTACCGCAGCCGCTTCATCGACCCGGTGCGCATCGAAGCCGGCAGACGCTTCTGGCTGGAGAACCAGCAGACGCTGGAGCGCGCCGAAAAGGAATACGGCGTACCCGCCGAAATCATCGTCGGCATCGTCGGCGTGGAAACCATTTACGGCCGCGACACCGGCAGTTTTCGCGTAATGGATGCGCTGACCACGCTGGCCTTCGACTTTCCGGCCAGCCACCCCCGCGCTAAAGAGCGCAGCGAATTCTTCAAGGGCGAAATCGAACAGTTCCTGACCCTGCAACGCCGGCTTGAGGCCAATCCCTTCGACGCACGCGGCAGCTTCGCAGGCGCCATGGGCATGCCGCAGTTCATGCCCTCCAGCCGGGTCAAATACGCGGTGGACTTCGACGGCGATGGCAACATCGACCTGTCGGGCAGCCCGGCCGACGTGATCGGCTCGGTCGCAAGTTACTTCAAGGCTTTCAACTGGCAGCCCGGCATGCCCACGCATTACCCCGTGGGCTTCGACAAAAGCCGGCTCGACATGGACGCCCTGATGGCGCCGGACATCCTGCCCACCTTCAGCGTTGAGAGTTTCACGGCCAAGGGTGCGGTTTTAGACGGCCCTGCCTTGCAGCACACCGGGCCGCTCGCGCTGGTGGAGCTGCTCAACGGCCCGGACGCGCCGCAATACATTGCGGGCACCGAAAACTTCTACGCCATCACCCGCTACAACTGGAGCAGCTATTACGCGATGGCAGTGATTGAGCTGGGGCGGGAAGTGGCGGCGCGGGTCAGACAGTGAGGCGATGGCGGGTGCCGGCATGGATCCGAATGCAACACCCTGGTTAAGTTCCGGCGACCGGTACGCGCAGCCAATAGCACTCGCCGACACCTGAGATTTCACGAACAGCGAAACCCTTTCTTTCGAGAACCCGGCGCAACTTGAGATTCGGCGTGGCGCAATGAACCGCATGGACCCGCCACTCCACGAAAGCGAGGCCCTCGCGCTTTGCAAAGCGGCTCGCAAGGGCAGCCAGGCTGGGCAAGGCACCCTCGCCTCCGCCATCAATATGCGCCAGCTCCATCAACAGCGTATCGCCCTGCACCTTGAATTTCCCAAGCATGTTGGCGCTGCCGGCCTTGAACACGAGCGGCTCGTCGCGAAGCACCATGGCCTGGAGTTCATGGGTCGGCAGGTCCAGCACCTCATCGACCGTATACCCCTCGAGCAGAACTTGTGGCATAGCGTGTTCCTGCGGGTCAGGCATCAACCCGCATTCTGCGAAGGCCAGCGATAGCTCAACACCGCCGCCAACGGATAAAAATGCTCGCGCACCTCGTCGAGCTGATTGCCGCTCCATAAGTACACATACTCCGCATCCGCCCGGAGAAAGAAACCGACATGCCCTTTCCAGCCGCCGGGATCTTCCCGCGACAGCACGGCGATGCAGCCAGGCATAGGCGCGCTGAGGGGCTCGCCCCAGTCCAGCCATGAGCGTGCCAGCGCAGACCCGGTGCCGGGAATACCGACCTGGGCCAGCGACCAGTTCACGAACGAAGAACACCACGAGGCCTTGTCGTCATAGCCGCGGATATTGGTGAGCGCGTGGTATTCGGTGACCCGGGGATTGCTTTGACCGACGGGAAATGTGCGAACGCCCGCTTCGGCAAAGGCGATGGGCATCCAGGGTGCGTGCATGGAAATCAAAACTGGCTCAGACCGTAACCTTGATCTCGCCCGCTAGCTGTGGAGTGACTCTTGGCCCAAAGCTCTGGATGTTTGCCAGCGTCGTCGTATGGTGTGCCGAAATCTGTGCCGCAGTGAGGATTCCGTTGTCCACGGTGGAGTGGCCATCCGAAACCAGCGTGACCGGATAGCCGAGAGCCAGGGCCCGCCGGGTCGTTGTGTCTACACAGAAGTCGCTTTGCAGGCCGCAGATGATCAGCTTCTTGACGCCACGCTCCTGCAGCAGGGTCTGCAGCTCCGTGTTGTGGAACGAATCCGTCGCCTTCTTCCGCAGGCGGATATCGGTCGGCTGGGTGTCCAGCCCATCGGCGAGTTTCCAACCCTCAGTTCCATATTCCAGCGGATCATTCGGCGCCTCGTGCTGGATCAGGATGACGGGAGCTCCCGCGGCGCGGGCCTTGGCAGACACCTGGTTGATTCTGTCAATGACGCGCCGGCTTTCAAAGGCCCCGCCCTCACCGGAACAAAGAGCCGTCTGAACGTCGATGATAAGGAGCGCTGTTGTCATCATGGGATTAATGTCTGTTGTTGATGTGTTGGCGAAAAGGGGAAATTCAGCTGCCGCAATTTTCAGGCTCGACCGGTGCCTGGTTCGCATCGCCGGAGCCATGCTGTTGCATCGCCTCCTGCCACAGCCTGGCGAGTTCCCCCGGGCGATCGGGGTGGGTTTCGTACACGGCAGCGCCTGGCGGAATCACCACCCAGGAGAGCGCGCTTTTTGTCCAGAGGTGCGCAACAGGCTCAAACTCCCGCGCGTTGTGCAGTGTGCCGGGCAGCAGCGCCGCCATGGTCGGCTTGTCGGCCGGTTCCGCCCACAACCGGGTATCGCAATCAACACACACTTTCGCCCTGCGCTGACGCCCATTTCCCATGTCAAATGTCAGGAGCTGCGGGCTTCCCTGCGTGACCTCCAGCGCCGAGCGGTCAACCCACATGGCCAGCCGCATGGCACCGCCGGTGCGCCGCTGGCAGTCTGTGCAATGACACGCGTAGAACGTCAGCGGATGCGCAGTCAGCTGGTACTGCACCTTTGCGCAAAGGCAGCTGCCGGTCCATGGCGGTTTTGATTCCGGGTAACGCATTTTTAGCCTGACGTTGAAATCAATCGGCAGCCAACAAGCATGCAAAGCAGGCTGGCCGAACATCCGTGCCGACCAAGCTGGCAAATTGCGTCATGCGCCGCTCCAGCCCCAAGTACCCACCGCAGTCAGCCCTCACGTGAAGCTCGATCTTCGTCGGGTTCACTGCAAACAAACCTGACACCCGTGACGCCGCGAATGCTGGGGACAGCAATCAACGTAATCGGTGTCGCCAGCGTGGTCTCCTGGATTCCTGCCCAGGCACCGTTCTCCCAGATGGAAATTGCTTCCAGTTGATCAAGCTCCGCGTTGTAGCTGGCCGAGCCAATCACATCGCTCCCCTCGATGCACAGCGTAATGACCGGCTCCGTCATTGCATCCGTGACATCCGAGGTGTTCAAGACCGGGCACTGCCACGTCTCGTCTTCCACCTCGCCTTCCAGTCCGGCCTCCCAAGCCCACAACCAAATGGGATGATTCTCGGCGTCCTGCAGCGAGATATCGTCCAGCGCCTTCGGCGTTCCAAATTCGAATTTCATGAATTTTGTTCTTGTGGGCAGGTGTTTGAGATGAGTGGTTGAGCTTCAGACCGGTTGACTCTTGGAGGTGTACTTCAGGCGTGACGGATTCCAGAAGGCAAACTGGCTCCCGTTTCTTGCAATCTCCAGCGCGGAGGCTCCCCCTAAATCTTCCATGACTTCCGACACCTCGCTCTCGTCACCCAGATCGTCGAACTCGACGGCAAACGCTCTCTCGACCACATCTTCGTAGTGCTTCATGGTGTTCTCCATTGCAACTTCTTCAGCGATTGGGCCAGCAATACGATGCGTGTGGATGTCCTGGTCTATTGCAAACGTTTTGATGCGCCAGGTCTCGTTTTCCGAGAACCACCACTGAACCGTGTCGAAGTAATCACCTTCAGCATCATGCTCAACGTTGCCGACATAGGAGCTTTGAACCGTGAGCTGGAAGACAAGCAATTTATTCATGATGAAGTCCAATATTCAATACAAACAGGCCAGCAAGGGCGGCTGAAATGATCGACCGTTAAGGGAACGAGGATTCGATCATACGGAATGCCCAGGAAGACCAGCAGCAGGCGCACCTTGCAGGCATTGCCAGAAGTTTCTCGATCGTAAAGGTGAAGCATATGCGCGTTACGGCACTCAACATTGGCGTTATGCGGCGAGTGGCATTCCCAGCTCACATTTCCCAGTTGAACCTGCCGGTGACCGAGCGATTCGGTAACTTCAAGATACCGTCATTGCCGCGGACGGAGAGTTCGAAATCCGGCGGCAGCTTGCTGTCTCCCGGATTCCTGTAGCGAACGAGCAGGATTTTGGCCTTTGTATCAAATGCCACGACCACCAGGTGCGGCGGCCGAAGCATCGAATTCGAGCCCGCCCCAGGCGCGGCAAACGACACGCCAGCCAGAACGGGGCGCTCCTGCTGCCCGATTTCGAAGTCCAGAACGTAGCCGGCACTTTCGAACGACAGGGAGCCGGTGGCGTGTGCGCCACCGCTTGCGGCGATAGCGAGTACGGCGGCGGCAAGAGTGGGATGCATCTGTGACTTCACTTGTCACCCCAGCGCCAGCTCGGGGGCTCGCCTTTTAGCCAGCAGACGGCTACAAGCACGGCGCATAGAAGCACCGAATACATGACAAATACAGCTTGACCGTGACCTGGAAGCAGAAACACGGCGCCAGCCAGAATCAGGAAGGCAAAGCCCGCCATGACGGCCCAGCCTTGCCACACGGCTGGAAGGCCCCAGCCCCAACCGTAGCGCTTTGCGGGAAACCAGTAAGTCTCAGATCGCATCTGTGACGGGGAAAGTTCGAGGGCCAGGTATTTGGTGCCGGGAACGGGATTGAAAGTGACGGGCGGCGCCGGCTGAAAGCCCAGCGTTTCATAGACGTGCTGTGCGGCGGAAAACTCAGGCAGGACATCGAGACAGATGCGGGAGTAGCCTGCAGCCCGCGCCTCATCGACGGTGCGCTCGATGAGCCGGCGTCCAAGGCTTTCGCCTCTCGCATCCGGCCGCACGTAGACGCGCTTCATTTCGCAGGTGGTTGCGTCAACGCGGCGAAGCGCGGCGCAGCCTACGACAGTGTCGCCCTTCCATGCGAGAAGCAAACGGCCTTCAGGTGCCGCGTACTTTCCGGGTAACGCAGCGAATTCCGCCTCGTAATTCTGGAAGGCAAGGCTCACGCTGGGACTGCCAACGTACTCCCGAAGGATGGCTACGACATGCTCAAGGTCATCAGGGAAGTTTGCGGGCTTGATCTCGGTCATCGTGAAAGCGTACCGCATCTCGCGCCGAAGCACACGCCTCCAGGCAATTCTCGATGGGAGTTCAGTTGTCGCGGGTTCGGTGTATGAACTCCGCCTTGTCCTTCACCAGCCCTGCCGGATCCCCTGTTTCAAGAAGCACCTTCAGGTCGCACAGGACGATGGTGAACCCTTCGGTGGCATTCACCACCGGATCCGTGCCGCCGTCGTCTTCAAAACCCCGGACCTCAACACTGGCGACAGTCGCGCCTTTTTGTTCCTCGGCAAACTTCATGTCGACGTCCAGCCCGCCTTCCAGCCAGGAGAACGCAATGCGGCACGGCGCATCGAATGCGGTGACGCGCACACGTTCAGTCGCGCCGGGAACCATGAATTGCCACTCAACTTGAGCACCTTGAGCGAGCGGGCCGGTGGTGCTTTTCAGCCAGAACCTTGTGATGAGATCAGGTTGGACAAACGCGTTGAAAACCTCTACTGCGGGGCGTCGAATGGGCATCTTCGCCCCGGCAACCAACTCAGCCATGGGAGCCTCCTTCAATGAGTACGCGAGGTGCACGGATGAGCAGTCTACGCCGCACTGACGGCCGGGCGTTCTTCAATGCTTAACGAAATGTATGCAGCCAGACCTGCGGCATAAGCTGGCGTTTGCAAGCCGCTGCAACGACCAGGTAAGGCATCCAGCATCCACTCGACTTTGATTCACCATGAGATTCGGTCGCCCTGGCCAATTCCTGCCGGCTCGCTGGATGCGCGTCCTGTCTGAACCGCTATCAATTCAATAGCTGCTTGCGCTTATCCCTATTGGGCTGAGTCCGCTTTTTATGCCTAAAGACGGCCATTTTTGGCCGCTGCAGACCTCCTTGACGCCCCAGGCGGTCATTTAAAGCGCTAAAACAGGTTTTGGAGCACTTTCCAGCTTTTTTTTGAGCGATTTATGCTTCCAGCCCAATCCCAGAAAGCCCAAGCAGCTATCAAAACAATAGCACCAGAACAGGCTCAAACCGGCTGAATCGTGATCTCCACCGTCATCGACTCTTCCCCGCCTCCCTGCCGCACACCCTTGATGGGTGGGCAGGCGTTGTAGTCGGTGCCCATGGCCAGGCGCACGTGGCGCTGGTCGATCAGGCAGCTGTGGGTGACGTCGATGCTGACCCAGCGGCGCGTTGCCACGTCCAGGCACACGTCGCACCAGGCGTGGCTGGCGAGGTCGGGCTCGTTGGCTGCGTAGAAGTAGCCGCTGACATAGCGCGCCGGGTAACCCAGGCTGCGGCAGATGGCGACCATGACGTGGGCCTGGTCCTGGCAGACGCCTGCCCCGGACTTGAAGGCCTCCAGCGCCGTGGTCGTCACGTTGGTGCTGTTTTTCAGGTAGCTCACAGCGCCTGCCACGCCCTGGCTCAATGCCAGCAGGGCCGGCAAACTTGCAGTGCCGTCCAGGCTTTGCGGAATAAAGCGGCGGCCAAATTCGGCGAGTTCCCAGTGCGGTTCGGCCAGATGCGTGGCGCGCAGAAAAAAGTACGGGTGCGGCAGGGTTTCCGGGTCGTTGAACTCGGCCACGCCAAAGGTTTCCACATCGCCGGCCGCGTTGACCAGGCTCCAGCGCACGTTGTCGGCATCCTTGCCCACAAAGGTGTAAGAGCTGATGGTGTTGCCGAAAGCGTCACGCTGGGTAAAAAGCTTTTCAGGCGCGCCCAGGCTCCAGAAATGCACTGTCTGCGCCGGGCTGGACTGCGGCGTGAGCCACAGCGTCTGCAGCGCATAGCGCAGCGGCTCGGTATACCGGTAGTCGGTGATGTGCCGGACGTGCAGTTTCATGCTCGAGCAAATACTGAATCGGACGCACCGCGGCCGCACTGCAGCGTCGCCGAGAGAGAGGTTTTCGCCAGCAGGGGCCGCGGAACCGGCTTTGCCGGGCCGCAGGCGCAGCGCCCCCTCGGGGGGCAGAGAGCTACGCGCAGCGAGCGAACGTGGGGGCTCAATGCGTCGCCGGCACAAGAAACTCGCGGCTGATGTGTGCGCCCAGTTCATTCACGCGGTCCAGGAACTGGGTGAGGAATGCGTGCAGGCCCGTGGCGAGGATTTCGTCGATCCGTGCGTACTGCAAATCAGCCCGCAATTTGCCGGCGCGGCGCTGGGTTTCGCTGCTGGTGTCGCTGGTCACCATGGCAAGATTGCTCATGACTTCGTTCAGGCAGGCCAGCAGGGAGCGCGGCATGTCGGCGCGCAGGATCAGCAGCTCGGCCACGCGCTCGGGTTTGATGACGTCGCGGTAAACCTTGCGGTAGACCTCAAAGCCCGAGACGCTGCGCAGGATGGCGCTCCAGTGGTAGAAGTCGTATTCCTGGTCTTTCTCGCCGGCCATGCCGAGGAAGTCGTTCTGCACGGCGTGAAACTTCACATCCACCAGCCGGGCGGTATTGTCGGCACGCTCAAGAAAGGTGCCGAGCCGCAGGAAGTGAAAGGCTTCGTCCTGCAGCATGGTGCCCAGCGTGACGCCGCGCGAAAGGTGCGAGCGGAACTTGACCCATTCAAAGAACTGGCCCGGGTCGCGTTCGAAGTCGCCGCTGCGCAGCATGCGGATGACTTCCAGGTAAGTCTGGTTCTGCGTTTCCCATACTTCGGTGGTCAGCGTGCCGCGCACGGCCCGGGCGTTTTCACGGGCGTTCTGCAGGCAGGAAATGATGCTGGACGAGTTTTTCTCGTCGCGCACCATGAAGTCCATCACGTCGCGCGGGTTGATGGTGTCGCCGTACTTGGCGGCAAACGAGGGCTTGAGCTCACTGATGCTGAGCAGGCCCTGCCAGCCGGCCTGCACCAGCGCATCGGATTGCGGCAGCAGCGAGGTCTGGTAGTTCACATCCAGCATACGCGCTGTATTCTCGGCCCGCTCGGTGTAGCGCGACATCCAGAAGAGGTGGTCTGCAGTGCGTGACAACATGATTATTTTCCTCCCCGGGATTGCGACTGCGACTGCGATTGGGACTGGTACTGCATGGACGAGCCGTCCTGCAATATCCAGGTGTCCTTGGTGCCGCCGCCCTGCGACGAATTGACCACCAGCGATCCGTCTTTGAGCGCCACGCGCGTGAGGCCGCCCGGCACCATCTGCACTTCCTTGCCGCTCAGCACAAAAGGCCGCAGGTCGATATGGCGCGGCGCAATGCCGCTTTCAACATACGTGGGGCAGGTCGACAGGCTGAGAGTGGGTTGCGCAATGTAGCCCGACGGATTGGCCAGCAAGGCCGCGCGGAACTCTTCGATCTCGGCCTTGGTGGAAGCTGGCCCCACCAGCATGCCGTAGCCGCCGGCGCCGTGCACCTCCTTGACGACAAGGTCCTTCAGGTTGGCCAGGGTGTACTGCAAATCCTCGTTGTTGCGGCACATGTAGGTCGGCACATTTTTCAGGATGGGCTTTTCGCCAAGGTAGAACTCGATCATCTTGGGTACGTAGGGGTAAATCGACTTGTCGTCTGCCACGCCGGTGCCGATGGCGTTGCACAGCGAGACATTGCCGCTGCGGTACACATTGAGCAGGCCCGCGCAGCCCAGGGTGGAATTGGGGCGGAAGGCCAGCGGGTCGAGGAAGTCGTCGTCAACGCGGCGGTAGATCACGTCGACGCGTTTGGGGCCTCGCGTGGTGCGCATGTAGACGAAGTTGTCCTTGACGAAAAGGTCTTGCCCCTCGACCAGCTCGACGCCCATTTGCTGCGCCAGAAAGGCGTGTTCAAAATAGGCCGAGTTGTACATGCCGGGCGTCAGCACCACCACCGTGGGTTCGGCCGTGGCCGGCGGCGCCATGCCGCGCAGGGTTTCGAGCAGCAGGTCGGGGTAATGCGCAACAGGTGCAACGCGGTTTTCGCTGAAAAGCTCGGGGAAAAGCCGCATCATCATCTTGCGGTCTTCCAGCATGTAGCTCACGCCGCTGGGCACGCGCAGGTTGTCTTCGAGCACGTAGTACTCACCGTTGCCCTGCGCGTCGGGTGCACGGACGATATCGATGCCGCTGATGTGCGAATAGATATTGCCGGGCACATCAACGCCCATCATCTCGGGTCGGAACTGCGCATTCTGGAAGATCTGCTCGGACGGCACCACGCCGGCCTTGATGATTTCCTGGCCGTGGTACACGTCGTGGATGAAGCGGTTGAGCGCGGTGACGCGTTGTACCAGGCCTTTTTCCATGCTGGCCCACTCGTGGGCGGGGATGATGCGGGGAATCAGGTCAAAGGGAATCAGGCGTTCGGTGCCGGCGCCGTCTTCGTCCTTGGCACCGTAAACCGCAAAAGTGATGCCGACCCGGCGGAAAATCATTTCAGCTTCGGCGCGGCGGGCCTGCATCACGTCGGCAGGCTGCCGGGCCAGCCAACGCTGGTAACCCTGGTAATGCTCACGGACGCTGGACTCCGTGGCGTTCATTTCGTCGAACATCGGTCGGCTCATTGGCTTGATCTCCAGCAAGTTATGCGCATGGCAATTGTTTTAACGTAGCTTAGCAAGTTATGCGCCAAGGCGGTGCGTCCGCTCATTTTTTTAACGCTCAGGCACATGATGCCAGTAGCGCCTGCCCTGCTCCCGCTGGCACAAAATCTCGTCCGGACGAAGGCTTTGCCACGTAGCAGCCCCACACTGCGGCGATTTCACCAGGTGTACGCCGCGCTCGTCATAACGCGCCACCACGGACTCCACCGGGTGGCCGAAACGGTTTCGGTAACCCGACTGCACCATCGCCCACTGCGGCCTGACGGCATCGAGGAACACCGCGCTGGACGATGTTTTGCTGCCGTGGTGGGGTACCAGCAGGAAGTCGGCCCTGAGGCTGGCCGGAACGCTTGCCGCCAGCCGGAGTTCCTGCGGCGATTCGATGTCGCCGACCAGCAGGGCTGTGCGGCTGCCGCCAGCGATGCTGCTGGAGATGCGCAACACGCAGCTCATGGCGTTTGACTTGCTGGCGGCGTCGTAATCAGCGGCTACGGGGTGCAGCACCTCAAATGCCACGCCGTCCCATTCCCAGCGCTGGCCGGCCATGCAGCGGCTGGCTTTGCGCAGCGTTTGCAGCGGATGCCCGTCTTCAATCGAACTCACCAGGCTGGCTTCTGGCTGCATGGCCAGGACGGCTTGGGCCCCGCCGATGTGGTCGATGTCGCGGTGGCTGATCATGAGCATGTCCAGCCGCTCCCCCAACGCGCGCAACAGCGGCACCAGCACGCGGTGCCCGGCATCACTTTCGCGCGAAAAGCGCGGGCCGGCGTCATACAGCAGCGTGTGGCTTGCCGTACGCACCAGCACGGAATTGCCCTGCCCGATGTCCGCGGCCAGCAATTCAAACTGACCCGGCGCCACGCGCACCGGGTGCCACAACAGCACGGGCAATAGCAGGGGAACCCCCAGCACCCGAAAATGAAGCGGCAGCCGCGTGGCCAGCAGGCCGCCGCCCGCCACGCCGGCAACCGCACACCACAGCGGTGCCGCCGCCACACTGATGGAGGCCAGCGGCCAGCTCGCCAGCCATTGCAAAAACACTGCCAGCCCGCCGACCGACCATGCCGCCAGCGACCACACCGGTGCCCACGCCACGCCCAGCAAAGCCAGCGGCGTGATGAGCAGTGTTACCACCGGAATGGCCACGGCATTGGCCAGCAGGCCGACCAGCGAAACCTGGTTGAACAGCAGCAGCGACAGGGGCGTGAGTGCCAGCGTGACGACCCATTGCTCCCGCATGGCGCGGGCAACGCCGTCCAGCCACCTGGGCCGGTGCTGCCACCAGCGCCTGCCTTCAGGCAGATTTTTTGAGTGAAATTCGGCTGCAGCCCTTTCCCCATGAGCGCGAGCAGCTCCTGAATCTGTAGCAAACAAAACGCCCACCGCAACGAAAGACAACCAGAACCCGGCCTGCATCAGCGCCCACGGGTCCAGGGCCACTACCACGGCCATGGCCAGCAGCCAGGTCTGCAGCCAGGGCCACTGCCTGCCGCCTTGCCGAAGCAGAATCACGGTGGCCAGCATCCAGATGGTTCGCTGCGCGGGCACGCCCCAGCCGGAAAACAGCGCATACAGGGTGGCAAGCAGCAAGCCGCCCAAGGCACCTGCAGCGGCTGCCGGCAACACCAGGCACAACCGCGGCGTGAAACGCGCTGATCGCCGCCAAAGCGCGCCGATCAGCAGTGAGGCAGCCCAGGCGAACATGGTGATGTGGAGCCCGGAGATACTCATCAGGTGGGCCACGCCCGTGGCACGAAACACATCCCAGTCGGCGCGCTCGATGGCGGCCTGGTCGCCAACCACCAGCGCGGCAATGACACCGGCCAGCTGCCGGTTTTCGATGCGCTGAAAGATCGCTTCACGCACGGCTTGCCGGGTCTGCTCTATGGGGTGTTGCCAGCTGCTGGAGAGTTTTACCGGCGGTGTGTCCCGCGGCCCGGCACGCACATAGCCGGTAGCCTGTATGCCCTGCTCCCACAGCCAGAGTTCGTAGTCAAAACCATAGGGGTTGCTGTTGCCATGCGGCGCCTTGAGCCGCACCGTCATCTGCCAGCGTTCGCCGGCGCGCAGGGCTTGCGGCTGGCGCTGCAAGGCCAGCGCTATCTCGGACGGGTCGGCGTCTTGGGCCGGCACGGCGGGCTCGCGCCCGGCAAAGCCCGAATACCAGCCCAGCATGATGTGCGGCGGCAAGGTGACTTGGCCGCCATTGAGGCGCGCGGATTCCACGGCGAGGCGAAAGCGCAGCCCGTCTTCTCCGGGTTGCGGCATCGCCAGCACCTGGCCTGTGACCTCGATATCGCGGCCCTCCAGCGCCGGGTTGAGCGCCGCAGACAGAAAGGCGCCGGCACGCCAGCCCGTGAGGCCCACGCCGAGCAAGGCAGCAAGGGCAAAGGCCGAAACCACCCTGCCCCATGGAGGAAGGCGCAGCCTGCCAAAGCGCAGGTACAGGCCCGCCACGGTGCAGGCCAGAAGCGCCATGGCGGCATAAATCTGTTGCGGCCACAAGGCGGACTGCTGCAGCTGCAGGGCAACGCCCGCAATAAAACCGGCAAACACCGGCCCCGGGCTTGCATCACGCAGCCGCACCTCGGCTGATACAGGTCGATTCAAACCTGCCTCCCTTTGACTTGTTTTTATGCACTCACGCTTTGAGCTTAACGGGAAAGCGGGGCTGCCAGCCGACAGCAGCAAACAGCTGCTCGCCCCCCAGAGAGATATCGGGGAGCCATCAGAGAGCAAAAAGAGACCACGTGGCGCAGCTCTTGCTTTCAGAAATGCCACCAAATCCGGGTAAGCTGTTTACACGGCGTTCCTGAGACCGCAAGATGTGGCGGTCTGTTGAGCGTATTTTCCGAGGGCGTGGTTACACGCCCGTTCCTTTAAAAGCGAGGCTGCCTTGTCCATCCACGTCGCCCTGAGCCACATCACGCATTACAAATACGACCGCCTGGTCAAACTCGGTCCCCAAGTCGTGCGCCTGCGGCCTGCGCCGCACAGCCGCACGCAGGTGCTGTCGTATTCCCTCAGGGTTGAGCCCGCCGGGCATTTCATCAACTGGCAGCAGGACCCGTTTGCCAATTACCAGGCCCGGCTGGTGTTTCCCGAGCCGACGCGCGAGTTCAAGGTCACGGTGGACCTGGTGGTGGAAATGGCGGTGTTCAACCCGTTTGACTTCTTTCTTGAGCCCGCTGCCGAAGAATTCCCATTTACCTATAACGCATTGCAGGCCCGCGAACTGGCGCCCTACCTGGCCACCCAGCCGGCCACACCGCTGCTCAAGCGTTATCTTGAAAAAATCGACCGCACGCCCAAGCGCACCATCGATTTCCTGGTGGGCCTGAACCAGGGCTTGCAGTCAGACATCAAATACTCCATTCGCATGGAGCCCGGCGTGCAGACGCCCGAAGAAACCCTGCGCCTGGCCTGCGGCTCCTGCCGCGACACCGGCTGGCTGCTGGTGCAGCTGCTGCGCCACATGGGCCTGGCCGCGCGCTTTGTCTCGGGCTATTTGATCCAGCTGAAAGCCGACGTCAAATCCATCGACGGCCCCAGCGGCGCGGAAGCCGATTTCACCGACCTGCACGCCTGGTGCGAGGTGTTTTTGCCCGGCGCCGGCTGGGTCGGCCTGGACCCGACCTCGGGACTGATGGCCGGCGAAGGCCACATTCCGCTGGCGTGCACGCCCGAGCCGTCGAGCGCAGCGCCGGTCGAAGGCGGTGTCGACAAATCCGAAGTCGAGTTCGAGCACCACATGGCAGTGCAGCGTATCTACGAATCGCCGCGCGTGACCAAGCCCTACACCGAGGAGCAATGGCAAGCGGTGCTGGCATTGGGCGAAAAGGTCGATAAAGACCTGGCGGCCGGCGACGTGCGCCTGACCATGGGCGGCGAGCCGACCTTTGTGGCCACCACCGACCGCGACGCGGCCGAATGGAACATCGACGCGCTGGGCCCGACCAAACGCGGCTATGCGACCGAACTCGTGCAAAAGCTGCGCGCCGAATATGGCGAAGGCGGCTTCCTGCATTTCGGCCAGGGCAAGTGGTACCCGGGCGAGCAACTCCCGCGCTGGGCACTCAGCATTTTCTGGCGCAAGGACGGCCAGCCGATCTGGCAAAACCCGAACCTGTTTGCCGACGAACGCCAGCCCTGCAACTACACCAGCGCCGATGCGCAGCGCTTTGTGCAGACGCTGGCGGGCAAGCTGGGCCTGGCCACCACCTACATCACTCCGGGCTATGAAGATACCTGGTACTACCTCTGGCGTGAGCGCCGCCTGCCGGTCAACGTCGACCCGTTTGATTCGAAGCTGGACGACGCCATGGAGCGCGAACGCCTGCGCCGCGTCTTCATGCAGGGCCTGGATTCCGTGGTGGGCTATGTGCTGCCGCTGCAGACCAAAGAGCAGCTCAAGCAGAGAAACGCCGGTGCCTCGCCCGCGCTGAGTGGGCCCAAATGGACCACCGGCCCCTGGTTCTTCCGCGAAGAACGCATGTACCTGATGCCGGGCGATTCGCCCATGGGTTATCGCCTGCCGCTGGATTCGGTGCCCTGGGTGTCCAAGACCGACTACCCCTACATGATCGAGTCCGACCCATTTGCGCCGCGGCAAGACCTGCCGGCGGCTTCCGCACTGGCCGCGCGCTACAACGGCAGCTTCAGTGCGCCCAGTGGCGCCACACCGGCAGCCCCTTCGGCAGGCGGCAGCGCCAGTTCGCTCGCGCAGTACATGGCGCGCTACATGACGGGCAATACCGCGCTGTCGCAAGCCAGCCGCATCCTGCAATTCCGCCCGCTGGGAAACAACGGAACGAACGGTACGGACGGGTTGAATGGCAAGCCGGCCGCAGAGGCAACAACGCCTGCCGACGATCGCGCGCCCAAACCCTTTGAATCGGCCGCATGGCTCACGCGCACCGCGCTCTGCGTGGAAGTACGAGACCCATCCCGCGCCAATGGCCCGAAAGACAAACCGAAGGCCGACCCGGACAGCAAGGCCAACAAGTCGGGCCGTGGCGAAGTGGGTGCGATTTATGTCTTCATGCCGCCGATGGAGCGGCTGGAAGACTACCTCGACCTGCTGGCCGCGGTGGAAGCCACGGCGCAATCGCTGGGCGTGAGCCTCGTGCTCGAAGGCTACCCGCCACCGCGCGACCCGCGCCTGAAGATGCTGCAGGTCACACCCGACCCCGGCGTCATTGAAGTCAACATCCACCCGGCCTACAACTGGGGCGAGTTGGTGGAGCACACTGAATTCCTCTACAAGATCGCGCATGAAACGCGCCTGTCGGCCGAGAAGTTCATGACCGACGGCCGCCACACCGGCACCGGCGGCGGCAACCACTTTGTGCTGGGCGGCGCCACGCCCGCCGACAGCCCCTTCCTGCGCAAGCCCGAGGTTCTGGGCAGCCTGATCGCCTACTGGCACAACCATCCGTCGCTGAGCTATCTGTTCTCGGGCATGTTCATCGGCCCGACCAGCCAGGCGCCGCGCGTGGACGAGGCCCGCAACGACCAGCTGTACGAACTGGAAATCGCCCTGCGCGAGATCGAGAACAACCGCAAGAAGTATGGCGCCGACATGCCGCCCTGGCTGGTGGACCGTACGCTGCGCAACATCCTGGTCGACGTGACCGGCAACACGCACCGCAGCGAGTTCTGCATCGACAAGATGTATTCGCCCGACTCCGCCACCGGGCGCCTGGGCCTGCTGGAGCTGCGCGCGTTTGAAATGCCGCCGCATGCGCGCATGAGCATTGCCCAGCAGCTGCTGCTGCGCGCGCTGGTGTCGCGCTTCTGGAACAAGCCCTACCACGGCCGTGTCACGCGCTGGGGCACCGAGCTGCACGACCGCTTCCTGCTGCCGGGCTTTATACGCATGGATTTTGAAGACGTGCTGACCGAGCTGCGCGAGGCAGGTTACGCCTTCGACATGGCCTGGTTCGAACCGCACTTCGAGTTCCGCTTCCCGCTGATCGGACAGGTCAAGGCCAACAGCATTGAACTGACGCTGCGCAGTGCGCTGGAGCCCTGGCACGTGATGGGCGAAGAAGGCTCGGCCGGCGGCACGGTGCGTTACGTGGATTCATCGCTGGAACGCGTCGAAGTGCATGTGACGGGCCTGAACGACAACCGCTATGTCGTCACCGTCAACGGCCGTGCATTGCCGCTGCAAAGCACCGGCCGCGTCGGCGAATATGTGGCCGGTGTGCGCTACAAGGCCTGGAACCCGCCTTCGGCCCTGCACCCTTCCATCGGCGTGCATGCGCCGCTCACGTTTGACATCGTCGATACCTGGATGGAACGCTCGCTGGGCGGCTGCCAGTACCACGTGGCGCACCCGGGCGGGCGCAGCTACGACACGCTGCCGGTCAATTCGTACGAGGCTGAAAGCCGCCGCCTCACGCGCTTTTTCCGCATGGGCCATACACCCGGCAAGATGCGCGTCGCGCCGGCGCAGCCGAGCCGGGAGTTCCCGTTCACGCTCGATTTGCGCTGAATCTGTGCCGGCGGCAATCGCCCGGGAGCTTGAGAGCCCCGGGCGAAGCACCTCCCCGTACCGTCAACGGCTGTCTTATGGCTGCAACATTTGCATGCACAGGCGGCATAAATAGCCATTTGGCCGCGCATTGAACCCGCCTTGAGCCTTGCAGGGGATGGGCCACAGGCATACTTGCACCCACGTGGAAAATAACACCCAGTCACTTTTTGCCGCCCAGTCGCTTGAATCCCCCTGTGCACTGGCTGCCGCGCTGGCGCCCCATGCGGCGGCGGGGCATTTCGATGAGTTGCGGGGCCGTGTGTCCGAGGGCCCCGTGCCCGTGGAAACGGCCGCGCCGGCACAGCCCGCGCTGCGGGCCGCAGGCAGCCCCCCTGAAACCGCCCCCGCCCGGCCCGACGCCCCGGCGGCGGGGACGGACGACGCGCTGTCGCCCGACTGGACGCGCTTTTTCAACTTCCTCGGCAGCGACGGCTTTTACGACCTGAACCACCGCACCGCCAACCTGCGCCGCCAGATCCGCGACAACGGCGTGACCTACAACGTCTACGCCGACGCCAACGGCCCGCAGCGGCCCTGGTCGCTGGACCTATTCCCCATGATGGTCTCGCCCGCCGACTGGGCGCAGATCGAGGCCGGTATCCAGCAGCGCGCCCGCCTGCTGGACCGCGTGATGGCCGACATCTACGGCCCGCAGGAGCTGCTCTCCAAAGGCCTGCTGCCCAGCGCGCTGGTGCATGCCCACCCGGGTTACCTGCGCGGCATGCAGGGCGTGCAGCCGGCCGGCGGCACCTATCTGCACATTGCCGCCTTCGACATCGCGCACGGCCCCGACGGCCGCTGGTCGGTGGTGTCGCAGCGTACGCAGGCGCCTTCGGGCCTGGGCTACCTGCTGGAAAACCGCCTGACGATTTCACTGCTGTTCCCCGAAGCCTTCCGCGAAATGAAGGTGGAGCGGCTGGCCGCGTCGTACAAGGCGCTGGTGGATGGCCTCAAGGCCATGAGCCCGACGGACAGCAACGAGGAAAGCCGCGTGGTGCTGCTGACGCCGGGGCCTTACAACGAAACCTATTTCGAGCACGCCTACCTGGCGCGCTTCCTGGGCCTGACACTGGTCGAGGGCAGCGACCTGCTGGTGCGCGATGACAAGCTTTACCTGAAAACCCTGCGCGGCCTGGAGCGGGTGCATGGGCTGCTCAAGCGCCTGGACGACCAATTCCTCGATCCGCTGGAACTGCGCTCAGACTCCACACTGGGCGTGCCCGGCCTGCTGCAGGTGATACGCGCGGGCAATGTGCTGGTGGTCAATACGCCGGGCTCGGCCTTCCTCGAATCAAGCGCGCTGCTCGGCTTTCTTCCCGCACTCTCCGAGCACCTGCTCGGTGAAACCCTGGCCCTGCCCTCGCTGGCCACCTGGTGGTGCGGCGAGCAGGCGGTAATGCAGGACGTGCTGAGCCAGCTCAAGACCTGCGTGATCAAGCCGACCTACCCGGGCACCGGCATGGAATCCGTCATCGGCCATACCCTGTCGCGCCGTGCACTGGACGAATGGGCCGGCCGCATTGTTCGCCGGGGCGAAGACTTCACCGTGCAGGCTTATCTGCCTCTGCCGCAAACGCCGACCTGGCAGGGCGAGCGGATTTCCCCGCGCTCGGCCATGTTGCGCGTGTTTGCGGTGGCCGACGGCAACGGCTCCTGGCAGGTGCTGCCGGGCGGGCTGGCACGGCTGGCGGGCAAGAACGAAAACATGTCGTCGATGCAGCACGGCGGCAGCAGCGCCGACGTGTGGGTGCTGGGCGATCCATCGGCAGCCAGGGCGGCGGCCGAACACACCACCGCGCCGCGCACCGAGCAGCCGGCGCCTGCCTGGGCCGCTGCGCCGCTGCGCCACCGCCCGCCCGTGACCAGCCGCGCGGCCGAAAACCTTTTCTGGCTGGGCCGCTACACCGAGCGTGCCGAAAACTCCACGCGGCTGGCGCAGATCACGCTGCAATGCCTGGGCGGCGAAGACCAGACCTCGCAGCCCTTGCTGGCCTGGCTGACCAGTATGGCCGTCGGCAATGCGCTGGTGCTGGACACCGTGCCGCCGGCCACGCATGCGCGCCGTGTCTTCGAACGCGCGCTGATCGCCAACCTGGCCGACACCGAACAGGCCGCCAGCGTCGGTTTTAACCTGCGGGCCCTCAAGAGCGCCGCATCTGCCGTGCGCGAACGGCTGTCGCAGGAACAGTGGCACATGATCGTGCGCACCGAGACCGACTTCTTCCAGCGCTGCTCATCGTTCAGCGCTGTGGGCCAGACCCAAAGCCAGGGTGGGCAAAGCCAGAGCCAATCCAGCCAATATCTGCTCGAATATTCTTCCGTCGAGGCGCTGCGGGCGCTCGAGTCGGCCAGCGGCTTCCTCTCAGCCATGACGGGTGCGCAAACCGACCGCATGACACGCGACGACGGCTGGCGCCTCCTGAGCGTGGGCCGGCTGATTGAACGGCTCAACACCCTGGCGGGCGCATTGGTGCGCGGTTTCGAAACCGGATCGGTCTTTGAGGAAGGCGGCTTCAACGCCATGGTGGCGCTGTTCGACAGCACCATCACCTTCCACGCGCAGTACCAGCAGCGCCGCGACATCCCGGCCCTGCTCGACCTGCTGGTGCTGGACCGCGACAACCCGCGCTCCCTCGGCTGGGTGGTGCAGACCCTGCGCGGGCGCCTTGCCAAGCTGGCGGGCAGCGCGCCGGGCGACATGCCCGACCTGGCCATGGAACTGCCCGACCCCGGCAGCTGGGCCCTGGCTGATTTGTGCCAGGAAGCGCAGGCCAGCACCGGTGAAAGCGAAGATGAAAACGGCGGGCAACATGACGGGCGGCTGGTGCAGCTGCTCGAGCAATGCTGCGATGCCGCGCTGGAGCTGTCAGACACCTTGAGCCGCCGCTACTTCAGCCACGCGGCTTCTGCCAGCCAGAGCCTGGGCGCCTGAGCCCTAGGAGTTTTCCCGTGCTGCTTCATGTCGTTCACGAAACCCGTTACCGCTATACCCCGGTGGTGGAAAACGCGCACCATGTGGTGCACCTCAAGCCCGCCAGCCGAAACGGCCAGACCCTGCTGGACTATGCGCTGCGGGTGAATCCCGAACCGGTCCAGCTGCGCGAAACCGAAGACGTCTACGGCAACACGCGCACCTACTTTTCCCTGCAGGCGGCACATGAGAGCCTGACCGTGGTGGCCGACAGCATTGTCTCCACATCGGCCCTCAACCCGCTGCAATCAGAAGCGACCTTGTCCACGGGCAAGCCTGCATCGCCCGCCTGGGAGCAGGTGCGCGAACAGTTCCGTTACCGCGCCGGCGCGGCTTACGACAGCGCCTCCGAATTCCTCTTCGCCTCACCCTATGTGCCGCGCGACGATGCCTTCATCGAATTTGCCCGCCCCAGCTTCCTGCCGGGCAGGCCGCTGCCCGAGGCGGCGCGCGACCTGATGGAACGCATTCACAGCGCCATGACCTACGAGAGCGAGAGCACCGAAGTCAGCACGCCTGCGCTCGAGGCGCTCAAGCTGGGCAAAGGCGTATGCCAGGATTTCGCGCACATCATGGTGGCCTGCTGCCGCGCCATGGGCCTGCCGGCGCGTTATGTCAGCGGCTACCTTCTCACCACGCCACCGCCCGGCCAGCCACGGCTGGTGGGCAGCGACGCCTCGCATGCCTGGGCTTCGGTGTACTGCCCCGGCCTCGGCGCCTGGCTCGACTTCGACCCCACCAACAACCGCGCACCTGGTGAAGACTACGTCACGCTGGCCATCGGCCGCGACTTCCTCGATGTATCGCCCATGCGCGGTGTGATACGCGGCGGCGCACAGCACGTCCTCGACGTGGCCGTTACGGTGGAGCCGTTGGCAAGCGCCGGGAACTGACCGGTTTTCGCAAGGCTGGTGGCTCCTCCAGCAACGCACCCTCAAACGTGACTGCGCCACCGCTCCATCAATTCCTTTCATGACCCCAAAGGCCTCCGGAACCCGGGCACCATCCTACAATTCCCTGCACTGCCAGCCGGCCGCGCAGCCTCATTTGCTATCAAAAACATAGCTGCTCGCGCTTTCTCCCATTGGGCAGGAACCATTTTTCTTCACCAAAAGGACCATCATGAGCGCCTACGACAAGCTGAAAGCACTGAACATCACCCTGCCCACCGTGGCAACGCCCCTGGCAGCTTACCTGCCCTTCGTGCAGACCGGCAACCTGGTGTTCCTGAGCGGCCATATTGCCAAGAAGGACGGCAAGCCCCTCGTCGGCCAGCTCGGCAAGAACATGACGACAGAAGAAGGCAAGGCCGCCGCGCGCTCGGTCGCCATCGACCTGATGGGCACACTCGAAGCCGCCGTCGGCCTGGGCAAGGTCAAGCGCATCGTCAAGCTCATGAGCCTGGTCAACTCGACCGGCGACTATACCGAGCAGCACCTGGTGACCAATGGCGCCAGCGAGTTGTTTGCAGAAGTCTTCGGCGACGCCGGCAAGCATGCACGCAGCGCCTTTGGCGCGGCCCAGGTTCCCATGGGCGCTTGCGTCGAAATCGACCTGGTTGCTGAAGTCGAATAAGCCGGCTACCGCAGCACCCGCAATGGCTGTGGGGCCGACGCGCCGGCGACAAGCGCTATCTGGCGGCCCGGCTTAAACTCGTAGCGCTCGGCCATTTCGCCGGGCAGCGTTCTCAGGGCGGGGTGAAATTCCCCACCGGCGGTGTTTGCAGGCGACTGCATCAGCCCGCGAGCGCCTGGTTGCCGTGCTTCACATGGCAACCAGGGTCAGCAGATTTGGTTCAACTCCAAAGCCGACGGTCACAGTCCGGATGAAAGAGAGCGCGATGTTTACGGCTGTGCCGTGGGCGCCTATGGCTGGGTGCGGGTTCTCCGCAGCGGCTGTTGGTTCTCCCACGTGCTGGCCGCAGGCTCGTGCGCCCTGATTCTGGTAACACCTGGCAAAGAGGATTCCATGAGTCAGACAGATATTTCCCCACCTTCAGCTTCCCGTTCGGGCGGCGCACCCACCAAGGCACGTTTCGCCTTTATCCAGTCGTCCTGGCACGAAGACATCGTGGATCAGGGCCGCGGTGCCTTCCTGGCCGAGATGGCCCGGCAAGGCGTCGCCGCTGAATCCATCGACACGTTTGAAGTGCCCGGCGCGTTCGAGATTCCGCTCCACGCGAAAAAACTCGCACAGTCGGGCCGTTATGCAGGCGTGGTCTGTTGCGGGCTGGTGGTCGATGGCGGCATCTACCGCCATGAGTTTGTGGCCGATGCAGTGATCAGCGCGCTGATGGGCATCCAGCTGGAAACCGGCGTGCCGGTGTTTTCAGCGGTGCTGACGCCGCAGCATTTTCATGAGCATGACGAACACCGCAAGTTCTTCACCGCGCATTTCCTGACCAAGGGCAAGGAAGTGGCGCAAGCCTGCCTGGAGACGGTGGCCGGCCTGAAGAAGCTTGATCTGCTCTTGGCAGCTTGATTGCTGGATAGCTGGCAGACCGGCGAGCGCAGCATCTTGCTATTAAATCAATAGCTTCTTGCGCCCGCCAGTTATGGCCTTCAGTCAGTTTTACTCAACGCGGCTGATGCCGGTGGGTTTGAAGCCCAGGTCGGCCGCCTTGCCCTTGCGCGCGCGCGCTGCACGGGCGTTGTTCAGGCTGCGGATTTCCAGCGTCTCCTCGCGCGCCTTGCCGCCGCGGCCAATGCCTTCGATCTTCACGCTGCGCGTGTAAGCGGCTGCACCGGCCAAAGTGTCTTTGGCTTCAAGGTCGATCAGCATCAGGCCGCGCCCGCCGGCGGCCTGCATCTTGAGTTCGGCGATTTCAAAGGTCAGGATACGGCCGTTCGTCGAGGCGCAAGCCACATGCGTGGCCGGCACCAAAGGCGCGGCGCCGCTGTTGAAGGCGGCGTGCGACGGCCTGCAAATGGTTTCGCCTTCGGCGCAGCTGATGAAGGCCTTGCCGGCTTTGAGGCGCGACGTCATGTTCTCGACCGTGGCGAGGAAGCCGTAGCCGCCGCTGGCGCTCAGCAGCAATGCGGCATTGGACGGGCCCGCAAAATAATGCACCAGCTGCGTGCCGGACTCCAGGTCGATCAGGGTGGTAAGCGGCTGGCCGTCGCCGCGCGCACCGGGCAGCAAAGACACCGGCACCGAATAAATGCGGCCGCGTGAGCCGAAGGCCAGCAGCGTGTCGACGGTGCGGCATTCAAAGGTACCGTAAAGCCCGTCGCCGGACTTGAAGGCAAAGCCTGCCGGGTCATGTCCGTGGCCGTTGCGTGCGCGCACCCAGCCCTTGTCGCTGATGACCACAGTGACCGGTTCGTCGAGCACCTTGACTTCGAGTACGGCTTTTTTCTCGGCCTGGATCAGCGTGCGGCGTGCATCGGCGAACTGCTTGGCGTCGGCCTCGATTTCCTTGACCAGCAGGCGGCGCAAGGCGGCCGGGCTGGCCAGGATTTCCTCGAGCTTGCCCTGCTCTTCACGCAGGGTCTTGAGCTCCTGCTCGATCTTGATGGCTTCCAGTCGTGCGAGCTGGCGCAGGCGGATGTCGAGAATGTCATCGGCCTGGACATCGGTGAGCTTGAAGCGCGCAATCAGCGCAGCCTTGGGTTCGTCCGACTGGCGGATGATGGCAATCACCTCGTCGATGTTGAGCAGCACCAGCTGCCGGCCTTCAAGAATGTGGATGCGTGCCAGCAACTTGTCGAGGCGGAACTGCGAACGGCGCTGCACCGTTGTCTGGCGGAACTCGATCCACTCCAGCAGCATCTGCCGCAGGTTTTTCTGCGTCGGCTTGCCGTCCAGCCCGACCATGGTCAGGTTGATGGACGAGGAACTTTCCAGGCTGGTGTTGGCCAACAGGGTATTGATGAGTTCGGACTGGCCGATCTTGCTGGTCTTGGGCTCGAACACCAGGCGAACAGCGGCGTCCTTGCTGGATTCGTCGCGCACCACATCGAGCACGGCCAGGATGGTCTGCTTGAGCTGCACCTGATCCTGACTCAGGGCCTTTTTCCCGGTCTTGATCTTGGGATTGGTCAGCTCTTCGATTTCCTCCAGCACGCGCTGGGTGCTGACGCCGGGCGGCAGTTCCTGCACCACCAGTTGCCACTGGCCGCGCGCCAGTTCTTCAATCTTCCAGCGCGCGCGAACCTTGAGCGAACCGCGGCCCGTGTTGTAAGCTGCCGCGATTTCCGCGCTGCTCGAGATGATCTGGCCGCCGCCCGGGTAATCGGGCCCGGCGATCAGCGTGTACAACTCCTCGTCGCTGAGCTTGGGCGTCTTGATGAGTGCCACGCAGGCGTCGGCCACTTCGCGCAGGTTGTGACTGGGGATTTCGGTGGCCAGGCCGACGGCAATGCCGCTGGCGCCGTTGAGCAACGCAAACGGCAGGCGTGCCGGCAGCAGCTTGGGTTCCTCCGTCGTGCCGTCATAGTTCGGCATGAAGTTGACCGTGCCCTCGTCAATTTCGTCAAGCAGCAGGCGCGCGATCGGACTGAGGCGCGCCTCGGTATAGCGCATGGCGGCCGCGCCGTCACCGTCACGGCTGCCGAAATTTCCCTGGCCGTCGATCAGCGGATAGCGCAGACTGAAATCCTGCGCCATCCGCACCAGCGCATCGTAAGCAGCAGTATCACCATGCGGATGGAAATTGCCCAGCACGTCGCCGACCACCTTGGCGCTTTTGCGCGCCTTCGGACCCGCAGGCGCAGCGTTGGTGAACGACAGCCCCATCCGGTGCATCGCGTACAGGATGCGGCGCTGCACTGGTTTCTGGCCGTCGCAAATGTCAGGCAAGGCGCGGCCCTTGACAACGCTGAGCGCATATTCAAGGTAAGCCCGCTGCGCGTACGCAGCCAGGGAATCCTGGTCGGCGGGTTCGGGAATAGGGGCTACTGCGTCCGGTGTAAAGAGATCCATCTTGAGTTTGGCTTGGCGGGTAAGGTGGCGTGACGCATGCCGGCACACGCGGGTGCGGCTGGCACAGGGTTACAAAAGGAATGCCGTTTTTCAGGCTGCCGGGCTGAACACACGGCGCATTGTGACCTCAGTTCTGCTCGGGCTGGGCCTCTGCCGTAGCGGTGGAGACCACAGTGGGCGACACCATGTTGCTGCGGCCGGTTGCGCCGCCCATCATTTCCATGCGGACACGGCCGGCCATCATGCTGGGCGGCTTGAGGTGGTTATAGAGCTGCATCACGGTTTTGACGTAGTTTTTTGTTTCAGGGTAATTGGGGATCTTGTTGCCCGCGCGCTGCACGGCGCCCTCGCCGGCGTTATAGGCCGCGACCGCCAGTTCAAGCTGACCGGGGAACATGGCAATCAGGTCGCTGAGGTAGCTGGAGCCCGCCCGGATATTCGTCTTGGGGTCGGTGAGCTTTTTGTGGATGGTGGAATCCTTGGTAGCCCGCACGCCGTAGCGCTCCGCTGTTGGTGGAATCAACTGCATCAGCCCGACCGCGCCCTTGGGCGAAACGGCCTGGGTGTTGAATCCGGATTCGGTGGCGATCAGGGCCTGCAGCAGCTCGTAGTCGATGCCATGCTTGGCGGAAGCTTCGCGCAACAGGTGCTTGACGGCCTTGTAATTGGGCGACACATCAAAATAAGCCAGCAGCTTGGGCGGCGCATTGGCCACGCCGGTGGCCCGGTTGGCGCCGTTGCCGACGGCTTTGCCGCTTTTGGCAACGTTGTCGCCTGCGCTGAAACTTTCAGCGCCACGGAAGAAAAGCTCATACCGCTCATCCAGCCGCACAGCCGAAAAATGCGCAATGCCGTCTTTGTCCACATAGCCCCAGATGTCGGCCCGGGCTGGCGCCGCAAACAGCGTAGCCAGCCCAAAGACGGCCAGGGGCAGGGCCAGCGCGCGTAACAGGCGTGCAAGGCGCGGCAAGGCTGAATACAACGTCAAAAAAGAATTCATCAAATATCTATTTCCACGGCGTCACCGTGCAACTCCATCAGTTCGCGGCGCGCTGCGGCCTCGCCTTTGCCCATCAGCTTGGTGATGAGCGTCTCGGTTTGCAGAAAATCCTGGTTGCCCAGTTGCACGGGCAACAGGCGGCGGGTGTCAGGATTGAGTGTGGTTTCCCATAATTGTTCCGCATTCATCTCGCCCAGGCCCTTGAAGCGGCTGATGCTCCAGGCACCTTCTTTTACGCCATCCTTGCGTAACTTGTCCAAAATGGCAATCAGCTCGCCTTCGTCCAGGGCATACACCTTGGATGCCGGTTTTTTGCCACGGGCCGGCGCGTCTACCCGGAACAGCGGCGGCCGGGCCACATAGACATTACCTGATTCGATCAATTTGGGGAAGTGGCGGAAAAAGAGGGTCAAAAGCAGCACCTGGATGTGCGAGCCGTCCACATCGGCGTCACTCAGGATGCAGACCTTGCCGTAGCGCAGGCCGGAGAGGTCTGGGGTGTCATTGGGGCCGTGCGGGTCCACCCCGATGGCGACCGCGATGTCGTGGATTTCGGTGTTGGCAAACAGGCGGTCGCGCTCGACCTCCCAGGTATTGAGCACCTTGCCGCGCAGCGGCAGGATGGCCTGGCTTTCCTTGTCGCGACCCATCTTGGCGCTGCCGCCGGCCGAATCGCCCTCGACCAGGAAGACTTCGTTGTGCGCCAGGTCCCGGCTTTCGCAGTCGGTCAGCTTGCCGGGCAGCACGGCGACACCGGAGCCCTTGCGTTTTTCGACCTTCTGGCCGGCTTTCTGCCGGGTTTGGGCGGCCTTGATGGCCAGTTCGGCCAGTTTGCGGCCGTAGTCGACGTGCTGGTTAAGCCAAAGCTCCAGCGTCGGCCGCACAAAGCTGGATACCAGCCGCACCGCGTCGCGTGAATTGAGGCGTTCCTTGATCTGGCCCTGAAACTGCGGATCGAGCACCTTGGCGCTCAGGACATAGCTTGCGCGGGCAAAAACGTCTTCCGGCAAGAGCTTGACCCCCTTGGGCAGCAGCGAATGCAGGTCGACAAAGCTCTTGACGGCATTGAAGAGGCCGTCGCGCAGGCCGCTTTCATGCGTGCCCCCGGCGCTGGTGGGAATCAGGTTGACGTAGCTTTCGCGCACCGGCTGGCCCTCTTCGGTGAAGGCCACGCACCACTGCGCGCCCTCGCCTTCGGCAAAACTCTCGTGCGAAGCGTCGGCAAAACCTTCGCCCTCAAACATCGGGATCACCGGGTCGCCGGTCAGCGTCTGCATCAGGTAGTCGCGCAGGCCGCCCTTGTAGAGCCAGGTCTGGGTGTCTTTGGTTTTCTCGTTGGTGAGCGTGACCGTGACGCCGGGCATCAGCACCGCCTTGCTGCGCAGCAGGTGCGTGAGCTCGGCCATGGGCAGCGCGGCCGATTCGAAGTATTTGGAATCGGGCCAGGCGCGGACGGTAGTGCCCGTCTTGCGGTCTCCCTCGCCGTTTTTGCGCAGGTGCAGCTTTTCAATGACGTCGCCGCCCGAGAACACCAGGTGGGCGACCATGCCTTCACGGTAAGAGGTGACTTCCAGCCGCTTGGACAGCGCATTGGTCACGCTCACGCCGACACCGTGCAGCCCCCCCGAGAAGCTGTAGGCGCCGCCCTTGCCCTTGTCGAATTTGCCGCCCGCGTGCAGCCGGGTATAGACGATCTCGATGACCGGCACCTTTTCTTCAGGGTGCAGGCCGAAAGGAACGCCACGGCCGTCGTCATCCACGCTGACCGAGCCGTCAGAGTGCAGCGTGACCTTGATCTTCTTGCCAAAGCCGGCCAGGGCCTCGTCGGCGGAGTTGTCCAGCACTTCCTGGATGATGTGCAGGGGGTTGTCGGTGCGGGTGTACATGCCCGGGCGCTGCTTGACGGGCTCCAGGCCCTTGAGCACGCGGATCGAACCTTCGGAATATTCGGTGGGTAGTTTGTCAGCCATGGCAGATGAAAGAATTGCCGCAATTGTAGTCGGGGCCGGCAAAGTAACTGTATAGACATACAGTCAACCTGATTTGAGACACGGAACGAAGTGCGGCCCGGGCAGTGTTTTGCCATTTTCGTTACAGTCGGCAGATAGCGCGTTCTCCGCTCCAGACCTTTCTTTTTTCGCCGCTCGCGGCGGCCCGTCCATGACCACCGAAACCAAAAAACTCTCCATGCTGCAGGTCCTGATCTGCGGCGCCACCATCGTCACGCTGTCCATGGGCATTCGCCACGGTTTTGGCCTCTGGCTACAGCCCATCACGCAGGCGCAGGGCTGGACGCGCGAGACTTTTGCTTTTGCGCTGGCGGTGCAAAACCTGTCCTGGGGCGTGTTCGGCATCTTCGCCGGCATGGCGGCTGACCGCTTTGGCGCCTTCCGCGTGATCGTGGGCGGCGCGCTGCTGTACGGGCTGGGCCTGGTGGGCATGGCGCTGTCACCCACCGGTTTCCTGTTCACCCTGACTGCCGGCGTGCTGATTGGTGCCGCACAGGCCGGAACCACTTATGCCGTGATTTACGGCGTGATCGGGCGCAATATTTCAGCCGACAAGCGCTCCTGGGCCATGGGCGTGGCCGCGGCGGCGGGCTCGTTCGGCCAGTTCCTGATGGTGCCGACCGAAGGTTTCCTGATCAGCAGCCTGGGCTGGAAAGAGGCTCTGCTGGTGCTGAGCGGCGCGGTGCTGCTGATTGCGCCGCTGGCGCTGGGCCTGCGCGAAAGTGGGTTCACCGGTGGGCAGCCCGCCAAGCGTGAGCAAACTATCCTTCAGGCGCTGCGCGAGGCTTTCAAGTACCCGAGCTTTCAATTGCTGATGGCGGGCTACTTTGTCTGCGGCTTCCAGGTGGTGTTCATCGGCGTGCACATGCCCAGCTACCTCAAGGACAAGGGCCTGTCTCCCCAGGTGGCAAGCTATGCGCTGGCGCTGATCGGCCTCTTTAATGTGTTCGGCACCTATATTGCGGGCTCGCTGGGCCAGAAAATTGCCAAGCGCAAGATCCTGGCGACGATTTATCTCTCGCGCGCGGTAGTCATTGCGGTGTTCCTGGCGGCGCCGCTTAGCCCCCTGAGCGTTTACATCTTTGCCAGCCTGATGGGCCTGCTGTGGCTGTCGACCATTCCGCCGACCAACGCCGTCGTGGCGCAAATCTTCGGCATCCAGCACTTGTCGATGCTGGGCGGCTTTATCTTCTTCAGCCACCAGATCGGTTCCTTCCTGGGCGTCTGGCTGGGCGGCTACTTATATGACCGCACGGGGAGCTACGACATCGTCTGGTACATCGCGATTGCATTGGGCGTGTTTGCCGCGCTGGTGAACCTGCCTGTGCGTGAATCACCGATTGCACGCGCGGCCGTGCCCCAAGGGGCCTGACATGGCCAAAAGAATCGGCCTGTGGACGCTCGCGATCATCGCGTCGCTGGGGGTGTTTGCCCTCTACACACGGCCGGATTTCCTGTTCACACTCGCCAACCAGGTCTGGGCCTGCTTCTAGTGCAAGGCCCTGTCCAGGGGTTTTATGTGTGTTTTGGGCTGCGGCCCAATCAGGACGGGCGCAAGCAGCTATGAAAACAATAGTAATTACCGGAGCCTCGGACGGCATAGGCGCTGAAATGGCGCGGCAATTGGCCAAAACCCACGGCGCCGGCGTGGCGCTGGTGCTGGCCGCGCGCAATGAAGCACTGCTCAATGAGGTTGCGGGCCAATGCGTTGCCCATGGGGCGCTGACCCTGGCCGTCAAGACCGATGTGTCGCATGAAGACCAATGCCGCCAGCTGGTGGCCGCCGCCATCGGCCGGTTCGGGCAAATCGATGCCTTGATCAACAACGCAGGCATGTCGGCACAAGCCCTTTTTGAAGATGTCAAGGCCCAGGACCTGGCTTGGTACGAACAGCTGATGCGCATCAACCTCTGGGGCAGTGTCTGGTGCACCCATGCCGCCCTGCCCTATTTAAAAGTGCGCCACGGGAGCATCGTGGCGGTCTCCAGCCTGGCGGGCCTGATCGGCGTGCCGGGCCGCACCGCCTACAGCGCCACCAAATTCGCCATGACGGGCTTCTTCGAGGCATTGCGCGCCGAGCTTAAAACGGCCGGGGTCAGCGTAACGACGGCCTACCCGGGCGTGGTCGCCACCCGCATCCGCCACCGCGGCTTTAACGCGGCCGGCGTGGCGGCAGGTGCCAGCGGCCTGAAAGAAGACGACGCCATGAGCGTGGAAGAATGCGCACGGCTGATCGTGCAGGGCATGGAGCGCCGCGACCGCGAAGTCGTCATGACGGCCAAGGGCAAGCTGGGCCGCTGGCTCAAGCTGATCGCGCCGGGCCGGGTCGAAGAAATGGCGCTCGCTGCGCTCAAAGACGACGTAAAGCCAACATGACCACGGCGCACGGCACGGAACCACCCTCCGCCTGGGTGCGGCGCTGGGCGCACCTGGTGCCTGAGCGCGGCCTGGTGCTGGATGTGGCCTGCGGCTACGGCCGCCACGCTCGCTGGTTTTATGAACAAAATCACCCTCTGGCCCTTGTGGACTGTTCTCAAGCAGCTATCGAATTCGTAGCAAATTCGCTTCCCGCACAAGCGGTTGAGGCCGTGGTGGCCGATATTGAAGAAGGCCCCTGGCCCTTTGAAGGACGACAGTTTGCGGCCGTCGTCGTCACCAATTACCTGTGGCGGCCGCTCCTGCCCACGCTGCTGGCCAGTCTGGCGCCGGGTGGCGTGCTGATTTACGAAACTTTTACGCAGGGCAATGAAACGGTGGGCAAGCCCTCACGCCCCGACTTTTTGCTGCGTCCCGGTGAATTGCTGCAGGTCTGCCAGGGCTTGAGAGTGGTGGCCTTCGAGGAGGGTTTTGAGGAGCGTCCGCCGCGCTTTGTCCAGCGCATCGCCGCCGTCCGCGAATCAGCCACCACTGCGGGTTTATCCGCCCCCCTTCATACCGCGGATGGGGGGCCACCCCGCTATAGACTGACCTAGGCTCTGGGTAGAATGCAGGATTGGCCTTTTCCGGGGCCGGCTTGAAGCTGTTCAGGCCGGAACACCCCAGATACCTGCATGGCCGCGAACGTTTACAAGCAGAGCATGAAACCCATTACTGGCAGCATCGTTGCACTGGCAACGCCCTTGCACGACGACGGCAGCGTAGATTACCCCACCCTGCGCAAGCTGGTTGACTGGCACATTGCCGAAGGGACCGACTGCATTGGCGTGGTCGGCACCACCGGCGAATCCCCAACCGTCAATGTCGAAGAACATTGCGAAATCATCCGGGTGTCGGTTGAGCAGGCCAAAAAGCGCATGCCCATCATGGCCGGCTGCGGCGCCAACTCAACGGCCGAAGCCATCGAATTGGCCAAATTTGCCAAAGGCGTTGGCGCGGACTGCCAGCTGCAGGTTGTCCCCTATTACAACAAGCCCACCCAGGAAGGCCAGTACCGGCACTTCAAGGCGATTGCGGAAGCGGTTGGCGACCTGCCCACCGTGCTTTACAACGTGCCCGGCCGCACCGTCGCCGATATGGCGCATGCCACCGTGCTGCGCCTGGCCCAGGTGCCGGGCATTGTCGGCATCAAGGAAGCCACCGGCAACATCGAGCGTGCGCAGTGGTTGATCAAGGAAGTGCCCAAGGGCTTTGCCGTGTATTCAGGCGACGACCCGACCGCCGTGGCGCTGATGCTTTGCGGCGGCCAGGGCAATGTCAGCGTGACGGCGAACGTCGCGCCGCGCCTCATGCACGAGCTGTGCGTGGCCGCCGTGGCCGGCGATGCCCGCCGCGCCATGGAGCTGCAACTAAAGTTGCTGCCGCTGCATCGAAACCTGTTTGTCGAAGCCAACCCGATTCCCGTCAAGTGGGCCATGGCCCGGATGGGCCTTTGCGGCGGCACATTGCGCCTGCCGATGACGCCGCTGGAAACATCGAACGAAGCCGCCGTGGAAAGCGCCCTGCGCATCTGCGGCCTGATCTGATTTGCCTGATCTGATTTTTAAGGGAACCCAAGTGAAGATATTGCCAACACATCCTGCATTTTCCAAAGCCCGGAGCGCCGCAACCGTGTCTGCACTGGTTGCCCTCGGCCTGCTCGCCGGCTGCTCCTCCATCAGGGATGTGATGGAAGGCGAACGCGTCGACTACAAAAGCAGCGGCGCCAAAGCTCCTTCCCTGGCGGTCCCTCCCGACCTGACACAACTGAGCCGCGAAACCCGTTATGTGGTGCCCGGCACTGCGGTGTCCGCCAGCAGCTACCAGGTGGGCCAGCCAACCCAGGCCGTACAAACCGCAGCTGTGACCGTGGGCGACGTTCGCATCGAACGCGCAGGCACCCAGCGCTGGCTGGTGGTGAACCGGCCTGCAGACAAGCTCTGGACACCCGTGCGCGATTTCTGGCTGGAAAGCGGCTTCCTGCTGTCGCAGGACCAGGAAAACCTCGGCATCATGGAAACCGATTACGCGGAAAACCGCGCCAAGCTCCCGCAGGATTTCATCCGCAACACCATCGGCAAAGTATTCGACAGCCTTTACTCCACCGGTGAGCGCGACAAGTTCCGCACACGGCTGGAGCGCCGCCCTGATGGCGGCACGGAAATCTATGTCAGCCACCGCGGCATGGTCGAGGTGCTGACCGGCGTCAAGGCAGGCTCCACCGGCGGGGACAGCACCATGTGGCAACCCCGCCCTGCCGACCCGGAGCTGGAAGCCGAATTCCTGCGCCGCCTGATGGTCAAGCTGGGTGTCACGCAAGAGCAATCGAAGGCCCTGGTGGCCGCCGGTGCGAACAAACAAACCTCGCGGATCGCCACGGTCAACAACCAGCCCGTCGTGCAGATCGACGAAGGCTTTGAACGCGCCTGGCGCCGCGTCGGCCTGGCGCTGGACCGCACCGGCTTCACGGTTGAAGACCGCGACCGCAGCCAGGGAACCTACTTCGTGCGCTACGTCGAGCCCATTGTGAACAAGACTGAGCCCGGTTTCTTCAGCAAGCTGTTCAGCGGCTCGCCACCGGCGGTGCCGCCACTGAAATACCGCATCGCGGTCAAGAGCCAGGGCGAAAGCACCACGGTGTCGGTTCTCAATGCCCAGGGTGCGCCTGAAGCATCGACCAATGCCCAGCGCATCATTCAGGTGATTGCCGACGATTTGCGGTAAATCCCGGTTCGTGACCTTGTTCATCCCGACTGACGATTCCATACCGGTGTGTTGAGGTTCAAAAGCCTGGGCAGTGGCAGTTCAGGCAATGCCACACTGGTTGAAGCGTCGGGAATCACGCCGCTTCGCATTCTTGTCGACTGCGGGCTGGGGCTCAAGCACCTGCTCTACAGGCTCGGTGAGGCGGGGCTGCAACCCGAAGACATCCACGCCGTGTTCATCACCCACGAGCATGGTGACCACATTGGCTGCGCCCGGTCACTGTCGCTTCGCTACCGGATCCCGGTCTGGATGAGCCATGGCACTCACGCAGGCATAGGGGCACCGGATTTTGACGGGTTGCTGCACAAGGCACGCGACGGGAAAGCCATTGACCTCGGCGGCATGCAGCTGACGCCTTTTACGGTGCCCCACGACGCCCGGGAACCCTTGCAGCTCAGCTGTACCGACGGCTCGGCGAAGCTGGGCATTCTGACCGACCTCGGCCATGCCACTTCGCATGTCCTGGAACACCTTGGCGGCTGCGATGCCCTGATGCTGGAGTGCAACCACGATTCCGACATGCTGGCCCAATCGTCCTATCCCGCGTTCCTGAAGCGGCGTGTGGGCGGTCAATATGGACATCTCTCCAATACGGCCGCTGCGGATGTTGTCCGCGGCGTCATGCATCACGGACTACGTCACCTGGTGGCAGCCCATCTCAGCGCGCAAAACAACCGGCCAGAGTTGGTGCAAGACCTGATGGCCGCAGCCGTGGGTTGGGACGCGGAAGACATCATTGTGGCCAGGCCCGACGTCGGCACACGCTGGATCCATATCTGAAAAAGCGTCGCGGGCCCTGCAATGCAGGTGCATGCCGGCCATGGCGGCAACCAAGCGCCCATAAAAAAAGCCGCCTCGCGGCGGCTTTTTTCGACTCGCTGAAGAATTACTTCGCAGCGCTGGCTGGAGCGGCGGTAGCAGCGGCTGCAGCGGCGGCAGCGTCAGCAGCAGGTGCCGATGCAGCAGCGGCAGGAGCCGATGCGTCAGCAGCTGGAGCAGGAGCTGGAGCTGGTGCAGCAACTGGAGCTGGTGCCGGTGCTGGAGCTTCTTCTTTCTTGCCGCAAGCAGCCAGAGCAACAGCGGCAACGATAGCTGCCAAAACGAGTGACTTGTTCATTTTTACGATCCTTGATGATATTTAAGAAAACAATTTCCGGAAATTGCCAAAAGAAAACCCAAACCGGAATTCAAGTTATTTTTGACCGGGGAAAGGACTCGAGCTCTTTCTACCCAGCTTTAAATTATATGCCGGATATTACAAACAGGAACGCAAGCCGGAAAACCCTAAGCCAGCCTTTACAGGCCTGTAGCGCCCTCAGACGCAAAAATGCCCGCCTCAAAGCCCCAGCGTGGTGGCGGGGAACGACGGCGAACTTTTCAGCAAACGCTCATTGATTCGCTCCCTCAACGCCACCCGCCTGGCTACCTCAGAGCCGGCAATGCCAGTGCAGCGCTGCACATCCAGCCGTTCAAAGACCCAGCCGGGGCCGAGCAAGGCGCTGGGCATATCGTCCGCCGCACCCGACGTATTGGCGCGGCATTCCACAATGTGCGCCCAGGTACGCCGCCAGGTGACGAACCGGGCGTGCCGCCTGAGCACTTCATCGTAGTTTTTGGCCAACATTGTGAATTTCCGGCCCGTCATGGACCAGTCATTCAGCGCCTGAACGACTGCACGTTCTCCCAGAGGCCAGTCTTCGAAATCGGGATCGCACACAATGATTTCACGCCACCCCTGTACGGCTGCCGCTGAAAGCGACTGCCTGATCAACTCCGTGAAATCGCTGCGGCCGGTAAACCGGCCTTCCAGCAAGGCGGGCGGCAGGGCAGAACTGGTTTTTTCCGTATCCATAAAACGTCTCCAGGCTGTTTGGCAAGCAGGTCAGTCGTCTTTCCCAGGCAGCGTCTGCCGCAACCAGCCCGCGTCGTGCCAGTCGCCCAGCAGCGCGATGGCAGATGCGCCAGCCTTGCGCAGCTCCCGGGGGGCCAGGCTGCGCTGGTCGGCCAGGCGATGCATCAGGGCAGCATCGGCGCCTTTGGCGCGATAGCTTTCGCCATTGATAAACACATGGTCGCTGTCATACATCATCCGCGTGCGTGTGTCGAGATGCACACCGGCACCCCCCTGCCGTGCCGCATCGGCATCCCACTCGCACTCCACCTCATCGAACCATACCGAGGGCTTGGGTTCGGTCATGTATTCGCCCAGGGCGCAAGCCACAGCCAGGGGATCTTTCAACGCGTCCAGAACCGCCTGGCCGGCGAAGGCCGTGAGCTCTGACGGCATGGCAGCCGGTGTTGGGGTTGCGGCCTGCCCCGCATCGCGGTACAGGCGGGGCCGTGCCTTGCGGCCGATTTCTTCCGCGGCAGATTCGTCGCCCTCATGGCGATCGTCCTCAGTGAACTCGGCCAGGCGATGCAACAGTTCCGCGGCCAGTTCCCCCTGTGCAGGCGACCTGAACCCGATGGAATATGTCATGCAATCTGCAGGTTTTCCGTCGGCCTGCAACGACGCCTCGGCAATACCGTCGTGGGCATAGCGCGGAGGCAGGTAAAGCATGTCGCCCGCCTCCAGGACAAACTCTTCCTCAGGAACAAAATTCCGTAGGATTTTCAGCGGCACATCTTCCTGCAGCGTCAGGTCTTTCTGCCGCCCGATCTTCCATCTCCGCCGGCCGCTGGCCTGCAGCAGAAACACGTCATAGCTGTCAAAGTGCGGCCCAACGCCGCCGCGGGGCGTAGCAAACGAAATCATCAGGTCGTCGAGCCTGGCATCGGGCACAAAGCGGAACTTCTGCAACAGTGCATGCGCGCCGGCGTCATGCAGGTCCACCCCCTGCACCAGCAAGGTCCAGGCTTTCTGGCTCAGCGGCGGGAGGCTTCGCGCGGCAAAAGGCCCCTGTTTCATCCGCCACCCTTTGGGTTGCTGGACGATCAGCCGGGATTCGACTTGCTCACGCGACGCGAGCCTGAACAGCGCTGCGCGGCTGAGCACAGGCTGCAGCCCCGGCAGTGCCTGGCGGATGAGAAGCGGCTTTTTTTGCCAGTGTCGGCGCATGAATTGCGCCGGGCTCAGGCCGGCGAGGAGCTCTAGAGATTGATTGACATCCATGGGACAATTGTCGGATGAAAATCACCCCGCAATGCGTCGTAGCCCTGACATGGACGCTGAAAGACACTCTGGGCGATGTGCTGGACGAGCTGGACGAACCCATCGAGTTTTTACTCGGCGGCGATGACCTCCTGGAGAAGATCGAGGAAGCACTGCAAGGCCATGAAGCCGGAGAGAAGCTTGAGTTGCATCTTGAGCCCGAAAACGCCTTCGGTGACTACGACGAGAACCTGGTTTTCCTCGAACCCCGCAAGATTTTTCCCGCCGAACTGGAAGAAGGCATGACCTTCGACGGCATGGCCCTTCCGCCAGGAAGCAGCGGGCAAGCGCCTCATGATCATATTTACACAGTGACCGAGATCTACCCCGATCACGTCGTACTCGACGGCAACCATCCCCTTGCGGGTATCGCCATCCGGTTGAACCTCAGGGTTGAAGCCGTGCGTGAAGCCAGCGAAGAGGAAATCGGCCAGGGATCACTGGGCACCGGCTTTTTCAAACTCGAACCTATCACACCGGGAAGCGGCACGCTGCATTGAGACGCGTGTGATTGCCGACATAAAAAAGCCGGCCATTCCCCTGGGGGAGTAGCCGGCATCTTCAGATGCGGAGGAACCGCAGCTTTACATGATCCGGTTGATCTGGCCGTTTTCAATCTTTACGCGGTCTCCCACGCGAAGGTTGCCGTAGCTGGGCACGTCGAAGGCGCGTGAGCTGCCATTGTCCAGTTGCACGGAGACGCGATAACTCTCACGAATGGTCGCGTTGCGATTCTTCTCGATGGCGTTGCCGGCCACTGCGCCGCCCACCGCCCCCACCACTGTTGCAGCATCCTTTCCGCTGCCGCCGCCGATCTGATGCCCCACCACAGCACCCGCGACGCCGCCCAGGACTGCACCTACGCCAGAACCACGGCCTTGTTCCGTCGTATGGATGGCCTCTACATTGATGACCCGTCCGTATTCGACGTAAGCATTCTGCTGATTGGCGGGATAGGGCGAAGAAGCGGGATAGGTTGAAGTGGTAGCGGGATAGGACGAATCGCTGTTAGGGCTCATGGGCGCGCAGGCGGCCAGCCCCATCAGTACCAGCGCCGCGGAAGCCGAGGAAATAAGGCGAAATGTGTTTTGCATGAGTCTCTCCTGTTAATAAGTTCATGAGATCCCGGTCTGGCATCGGATTCACGCTAAAGGGAAGCCGATACCAGGAGCGCGGAGACTCCCATGACTCATTAAGGACACGCCGCAGCAAATACAAGGTGGGGTTTAAAGCTGTCGCGACGTGGGAGCCGTATCGCAGGGGCTGTAGGAAAACACCCTCCCTGACGCCCTTTGCCCGCAGCGCGGCAGCCGTTCAGGCTTTGCCCGTAGAGCCGTACCCGCCTTCGCCACGCTCACTGGCGGGAAATTCCGCCACCACATTGAACTGCGCCTGCACCACGGGCACGATCATCAGTTGCGCAATTCGCTCCATCGGCTCGATGGTGAATGGCACATCGCTGCGGTTCCAGGCGCTGACCATCAACTGCCCTTGGTAGTCGCTGTCGATCAGGCCGACGAGGTTGCCCAGCACGATGCCATGCTTGTGGCCCAGCCCCGAGCGCGGCAGGATGAGCGCGGCATAGCCGGGGTTGTGCAGGTAAATGGCAATGCCGGTCGGTACCAGTTGCCAGGCGTTGGCGGCCAGCGTCAGGGGCGCCTCCAGGCAGGCGCGCAGGTCAAGGCCGGCACTGCCGGGCGTTGCGTAGGCGGGAAGGTTGCCCTGAAGGCGCGGATCGAGAATTTTGACGTCGATTTGCATGAACTATTTTTTCTTGGGTAGTTGATTTTTCCGGGCCTCTTCGGCTGCTTGCCACGCAAGCTCGCGCAGGCGCCGCACCAGTGCGCCGGATGAATGACGGTTGGCCTGGAAGACCGCCCACGCCCCGTACACCAGCAGCGCGGGCAGAAACAGGAATCCGGCGCCGGGCACCACCTCGGACAGCACCTGCGTTGCGATCCACAGGATGACGACCCATTTGACGTGGGTGAGGAAGGCGGCGCCGCTGGCCACGACGGCCACGGGCTTGGCCGGGGGCGTCGCGGTGCTTGCCGAAGACGGGGCGCGGAGCGAAATCTTGTCCTGGGGCTCAAGCCGGTCTTCATGGACGCCTGGCGCGTTCGCGTTTGTCAGGCGTTCCACATAGCTGACGAAATCGCCGTCAGGCGGCGTATTCGAGGGAAGGTTCATGGTGCAGCCGCTTTCCCGCTGGAGGGCGCCGCCATCCGGGCCGCGATCTCTGCCACCAGTTGCCGCGCTAGCGAGAGCTTGGAAGCTTTGGGCAGCGCGGTGCTGCCTTGCGCATCCACCAGCAGCAACGCGTTATGGTCCTGCCCGAAGGTGTCGGGGCCGATGTTTCCCACCAGCAGCGGCACTTTTTTGCGCAGGCGCTTTGCCTCGGCGTTGCCAGCCAGGTCGTGGCTTTCAGCCGCAAAGCCCACGCAAAATAACCGGCCTGCCTGGGCGGCGGGTGACTGGGCGACAGTGGCCAGGATGTCCGTGTTTTCGGTAAACACCAGCTGCGGCGTCTGGCCGGAGCCGTCTTTCTTGATTTTCTGCGTTGAAGGCGCTGCCGGCCGCCAGTCGGCGACGGCCGCCGTTGCTATAAAAATAGTAGCTGCTTGCGCATGTCCTGTAACGGCTTCAAGCATATTTTGTGCAGATTTGACGTCAACGCGAGTGACCCCGCGTGGCGTGGGCAGCCCGACCGGACCCGCAACAAGGGTGACCTCAGCCCCTGCTTCGCGCGCAGCCCGCGCAATGGCAAAACCCATTTTCCCGCTCGACAGGTTGGTGATGCCGCGCACGGGATCTATGGCCTCATAGGTCGGGCCGGCCGTGACCAGCACATGCTGCCCAGCCAGCACTTTGGGCGCAAAGAAGGCAATCAGGTCTTCGAGGATCTGCTCAGGCTCCAGCATGCGTCCGTCGCCGGTCTCGCCGCAGGCCTGAAAACCACTGCCCACGCCCAGCACCGTGGCGCCATCACCGGCCAGTTGCACAAAATTGCGTTGGGTCGCCGGGTGCGCATACATCTCGCGGTTCATGGCCGGCGCCACCAGCAACGGGACCTTGTCGATGGGCCGGGCCAGGCACATCAGGCTCAGCAGGTCATCGGCACGCCCATGAAGCAGCTTGGCCATGAAATCGGCGCTCATGGGCGCAACCAGGATCGCATCGGATTCGCGCGACAGGTTGATGTGCGCCATGTTGTTCGCTTCACGGCTGTCCCACTGGCTGGTGTAGACCGGCCGTCCGCTCAGGGCCTGCATGGTGACGGGCGTGATGAACTGCTCGGCAGCTTCGGTCATGACCACCTGCACCGTGGCACCCGCCTTGATTAGCGCCCGGCACAGTTCAGCGGCCTTGTAACATGCAATGCCACCCGACAGGCCCAGCACGATGTGTTTGCCGGCCAGGTCCAGGGCTTCGTCACCGTCAGCGCCATTTCCCGGAATATTCTCTTGATTCGTCATGTTCCGCAATGTAGCAGCTAAGCCCCCACGCTTTTCGCGTCGCGTAATGCGCTGCCCCCGAGGGGGCCGATGCGCCTGCGGCCCGGCAAAGCCGGTTCCGCGGCCCCTGCTTGCTTGGTCAACACCGGCCTGTCAAGCGCGGGCTGCGAGCCGCCATGCGAACCCGAAACGGCTTTAGGCCAAATTCAGTAACCCTCCAAGGGGTATCACGGCAAGCAACCCGTATAATCTCCGTTTACCACCTCTACGAACTTGCGGTTCGTACCTGACATGACCAAATTTGTCTTCGTCACCGGCGGTGTGGTGTCTTCCCTGGGCAAGGGAATCGCCTCAGCCTCCTTAGCTGCGATCCTCGAATCGCGAGGCCTCAAAGTCACTCTTATCAAGCTTGATCCCTATCTGAATGTGGATCCGGGCACCATGTCGCCCTTCCAGCACGGCGAGGTTTTTGTGACCGACGATGGCGCGGAGACCGACCTGGATCTCGGCCACTATGAGCGTTTCATCGAAACGCGCATGCGCAAGGCCAACAATTTCACTACCGGCCAGATCTACAAAAGCGTGCTTGAAAAAGAACGCCGCGGTGACTATCTCGGCAAAACCGTGCAGGTCATCCCGCACGTCACCAACGAAATCCAGGAATTCGTCAAGCGCGGCGCCGGCTACGAAACGGCTGATGCGGTCGACGTCGCCATCGTCGAAATCGGCGGCACCGTCGGCGACATTGAGTCCCTGCCCTTCCTGGAAGCCGTGCGCCAGATGAGCCTGCGCCTGGGCGCCAACAATACGGCCTTCGTGCACCTGAGCTATGTCCCCTGGATCGCCGCCGCCGGCGAACTCAAGACCAAACCCACCCAGCACACAGCCAAGCAACTGCGTGAAATCGGCATCCAGGCCGATGTGCTGCTTTGCCGCGCCGACCGCCGCATCCCCAATGAAGAGCGCGAAAAAATCTCGCTGTTCTCCAACGTTCCCGAGTGGGGCGTGATCTCGATGTGGGACGTCGACACCATTTACAAAGTGCCCCGCATGCTGCACGAACAGGGCCTGGACGGCCTGATCTGCGACAAGCTGCGCCTGAACACGCCACCGGCCAACCTCAAGCGCTGGGACGACCTGGTCTACGAGACCGAGCATCCGCAGACCGAAGTGCACATCGCCATGGTCGGCAAGTATGTGGACCTGTCCGACAGCTACAAGTCGCTCAACGAAGCCCTGCGCCACGCCGGCATGAAAAACCACGCCAAGGTGGTCATCGAGTATGTCGACTCCGAAACCATCACGCAGGACAATGTCTCGCGCCTGGCACGCTTTGACGGCATCCTGGTGCCCGGCGGCTTCGGCATACGCGGCGTTGAAGGCAAGATTTGCGCCGCCCGTTTCGCCCGTGAGCACAAGATGCCCTACCTCGGCATCTGCCTGGGCATGCAGGTCGCGACCATCGAATTCGCGCGCCACGTGGCCGGCCTAAAGGACGCCAATAGCACCGAGTTCGACCCCGCTACCCCGCACCCGGTGATCGCGCTCATCACCGAGTGGAAAGACGCCGACGGCACCATCAAGACACGCAATGCCAAATCCGACCTGGGCGGCACGATGCGCCTGGGTGCGCAAAGCTCGGACGTCGCAGCCGGCACACTGGCCCACAAGATTTATGGTGACGTGGTGACAGAGCGCCATCGCCACCGCTATGAAGCCAACGTCAACTACCTTGATGCCCTGCGTGCGTCGGGCCTGGTCATCTCCGCGCTGACGCAGCGCGAGCAACTCACCGAGATCGTCGAATTGCCGCAAGACGTCCACCCCTGGTTTGTCGGCGTACAGTTCCACCCCGAGTTCAAGTCCACGCCCTGGGATGGCCACCCGCTGTTCAATGCCTATATCGCGGCCGTACTCCAACAGCGCGCCACGGCAGGCCAGGACCCGAAAGCTGCCGCCAAGCCTCTCAAGGCGGTAGCCTGACCATGAAACTCTGCGGATTCGACATTGGCCTGAACCAACCTTTTTTCCTCATCGCCGGCCCCTGCGTGGTGGAGTCCGAGCAGTTGCAGATGGACACTGCCGGCACGCTCAAGGAAATTACTTCCTCGCTGGGCATTCCCTTTATCTTCAAAAGCAGTTTCGACAAGGCCAATCGCACCAGCGAGACGGCCTTTCGTGGACTGGGCACAGAGAAAGGGCTGGAGATTTTGGCCAAGGTCAAAAAGGAAATTGGCGTGCCGGTGCTGACCGACATCCACTCCGAAGACCAGATCGCCCAGGTCGCCAAGGTCGTCGATGTACTGCAAACACCGGCCCTGCTCTGCCGCCAGACCGACTTCATTCACGCCGTTGCGCTGTCCGGCCTGCCGGTCAATATCAAGAAGGGCCAATTCATGGCCCCGGGCGACATGAAGAACGTCATCACCAAGGCGCGCGCGGCCGTCAAGGCAGCCGGTCTGCCGGAAGACAACTTTATGGCCTGCGAACGCGGCGCCAGCTTTGGCTACAACAATCTGGTCAGCGACATGCGCAGCCTGGCCATCATGAGGGAGACGAACGCCCCGGTCGTGTTTGACGCGACCCACTCGGTGCAGTTGCCCGGCGGCCAGGGCAGCAGCAGCGGCGGCGTACGCGAGATGGTGCCGGTGCTGGCGCGTGCCGCAGTGGCCGTCGGCGTCTCTGGCCTGTTCATGGAAACCCATCCAGACCCGGCCAAAGCCCTGTGCGACGGTCCCAACGCCGTGCCACTCAAGCACATGAAGGCGCTGCTGGAAACACTGCTCGAGCTGGATCGTGTCACCAAGAAAAACGGCTTCCTCGAAAACAACTTCAGCGCCTGAGCCAGCGATCCATCCCGCAAGCCTGCACAAGCCATGACATTCGCCTACATCATTGTCGACATGAAGATCACCGACCCCGAGCAGTACAAGCAGTACATGGCGGCCGCGCCCGCCGCGGTTGCAGCCGCTGGGGGCGAATACCTGGTGCGCGGTGGCAAGTTTGAGGCGCTGGAAGGCACCTGGCAACCTGCACGCGTCGCCATGCTGCGCTTTCCCAGCTACGAAAAGGCCAAGGCCTTTTATGACGACGAAATGTACCGCGCCGCACGTGCCAAGCGTGCTGGCGCCACCGAGTTTTTCAATATGGTCCTGGTCGAAGGCGTTGCCGCCCCGGTCTGATCCCCTCTCTACAAAAAAAGGAACCTAATGAGCGCAATTGTTGATATCGTCGGCCGCGAAATTCTCGACAGCCGTGGCAACCCTACCGTTGAGTGCGACGTGCTGCTGGAATCCGGCGTCATGGGCCGTGCCGCTGTGCCTTCGGGCGCGTCCACTGGTTCGCGTGAAGCCATCGAGCTGCGCGACGGCGACAAGTCGCGCTACCTCGGCAAGGGCGTGCTCAAGGCCGTCGAACACATCAACACCGAAATCTCCGAAGCCGTGCTGGGCCTGGACGCCAGCGAACAGGCCTTCCTGGACCGCACGCTGATCGACCTGGACGGTACCGACAACAAATCGCGCCTGGGCGCCAATGCAACGCTGGCCGTCAGCATGGCCGTGGCCCGCGCAGCGGCTGAAGAAGCCGGCCTGCCCCTGTACCGCTACTTCGGCGGCAGCGGTGCCATGCAAATGCCCGTGCCCATGATGAACGTGGTCAACGGCGGCGCGCACGCCAACAACAATCTCGATCTGCAAGAGCTGATGATCATTCCGGTTGGCGCACCGAGCTTTCGCGAAGCTGTGCGTTACGGTGCCGAAGTCTTTCATGCGCTCAAGAAAATCCTGCACGACAAGGGCATGAGCGTGGCCGTCGGCGACGAAGGCGGCTTTGCACCCAATGTGGCCAACCACGAAGCCGCGATCCAGATGATCCTGGAAGCCATCGATGCCGCCGGTTATGTGGCCGGTGAGCAAATTGCCCTGGGCCTCGATTGCGCAGCATCGGAGTTCTACAAGGACGGAAAATATGTCCTGGGCGCAGAAGGCCTGAGCCTGGACGCCACCGAATGGACCAACATCCTGGCCACCTGGGTCGACAAATATCCCATCATCAGCATCGAAGACGGCATGGCCGAAGGCGACTGGGACGGCTGGAAGACCCTGACTGAACGCCTGGGCAAAAAAGTGCAGCTGGTCGGTGACGACCTGTTTGTCACCAACACCAAGATCCTCAAGGAAGGCATCGACAAGCAGATTGCCAACTCCATCCTGATCAAGATCAACCAGATCGGCACCCTGACCGAGACCTTTGCCGCCATCGAGATGGCCAAGCGCGCCGGCTACACCGCCGTCATCAGCCACCGTTCGGGCGAAACCGAAGATTCCACGATCGCCGATATCGCCGTGGGCACCAACGCGGGCCAAATCAAGACGGGTTCACTCTCGCGCTCGGACCGCATGGCGAAATACAACCAGTTGCTTCGCATCGAAGAAGACCTGGGTGACATCGCGTCCTACCCAGGCCGCGCGGCCTTCTATAACCTCAAGTAAATGGCCCCCACGCTCGTCGCTTCGCGTGCCTACGGCGGTTCGCTGCCCCGTTCCTCACGTATGGGGGCGCGTTTTTTCTTGGGGCGGCCCGGCGAAAAAACTTGGCCCTTTAAACATCACTTTCAAGCATAGGCATGGGAAACCGGCTCGTCCCCGCCATCCTGATTGCGCTGCTGGGCATATTCCACGCGCAACTCTGGATCGGCCGGGGCAGCATTCCCAGCGTGCGCGACATGCAGCACCGGCTGACCGAACAGCTAGCCAAAAACACCCAGGCACAGGCCGCCAATGACCAGCTCGCTGCAGAAGTCCGGGACCTCAAGGAAGGCCTCGAAATGGTCGAAGAAAAAGCCCGGATCGAGCTCGGAATGGTCAAGCCGAATGAAATCTTCGTGCAGGTGACCAAGTAAGCCCTGGTATCCAGCCTGCGAAAGTGTCCGTGTTGAAAATTGCCGTTACCGGCGCTCCACTTACCGGAAAGAGACAGCTTGCCGCTGCGCTGGACTGCGCCCTGAAAATTTCAGGGCACGAAGCCACCGTAGCCGTGACCGATGCCGCGTCCCTTCCTGCCGACCTCCCCAGCTTTGGGCTGACGCTGCTCATGGGACTGGAAGAAGTGCCATTGCAGGCGGCCAAAACGGCCGATGAACGCTGGCACCTTCAACAAAGCGCTGACCAGTCGATTCGCGCGGCCCTGTCGCACGCGAGCATTCCCTATCGCGTCATGTACGGAACCGCAGAGCAGCGCCTTGCCCGGGCGCTGGAGGCCGCGCAAAGCCTGCGGCCCCGTGCTCCGGCTTTCACCCGAAGCACGCCCGGCGCAACACCAGGATCCAAAAAAAACCAGAAGGCCTGGGTGTGGGTCTGCGAAAAGTGCAGCGATCCTGCCTGTGAGCACCGCCTGCTCAGCGACCTGCTGGCGGAGCGCGCCGCAGCAACCGCTTGAGGCATTGCCCCGCCGCAGCGCGGCCCACGAAACTATTGCACGGTGGACGTGGGTGGCTGCTGGTTGGTCTGGCTGGTGAAAAGCTGGGCCGCATCCACCGGGTCAAACTCATACTGCGCGCCGCAAAATTCGCACCCGACCGCGACCTTGCCGCGTTCGGAAATGATGCTCTCGATTTCGTCTGTACCCAGGCTGCGCAGCATATTGCCCACACGGTCGCGCGAACAGCTGCAGGCGAAACTGGGGGTAGCGGGTTCAAACCGGGTGACCTGCTCTTCCCAGAAAAGACGGCGCAGGATCGTGTCGGCGTCGAGGGTTAAAAGCTCTTCGCGTTTGAGCGTGCCGGCCAGCATGGCAATACGTTTGTAGTCTTCATTGACGCCGATCTGGTCTTCATTGGCGTCCCGATCAATCTGGCCTTCAAGGTTCCCCTGGCCTTTGACCGGCAGCCGCTGGATCAGCAGGCCGGTAGCCACCTTGCCGTCGGCTGCAAGAATCAGTTTGGTGTCGAGCTGCTCACTTTGCAGCATGTAATGCTCAAGCACTTCCGCCAGATTCTCAATCTTCTCGCGCTGGTCGCCAAAAAGCGGCACCACACCCTGGTAGGCCTGCTGCCCCGGCAGCTTGTCCTTGGGGTCCAGCGTGATCGCGCAGCGGCCCTGATTGCTCACGTTGACCAGCTGGCTCAGCGAACTGCCCGCATCGACCGTACCCGTCACCGTGGCGGTGGCGCGCAAGCTCAGGTCGGGCTGCACTTCGGCAACAGCCAGCTTGACCGGGCCGTCACCGAAGATCTGAAGAATGAGTGCACCGTTGAACTTGATGTTGCTCTGCATCAGCGCGCCGGCGGCCGTCATTTCGCCCAACAGCTGCATAACCTCGGCCGGATAGCCGCCGCCTGCCTGCCTGCGCTTGAGGATTTCCTGCCAGGAATCGGTCAGGCGGACCAGCATGCCGCGAACCGGCAGGCCTTCAAAGATGAATTTATGCAACTCAGACATTAGGCCCCCACGCTTTTCACTTCGCCTTCGGCTCCGTGTAATGCGCTGCCCCCCGAGGGGGCGCTGCGCCTGCGGCCCGGCAAAGCCGGTTCCGCGGCCCCTGCTGGAATGGGAACTCCGACGCTAGCGCTCTGTGTATATATTTTGGGTTTGATCATGCTTAAGTGCCGTTCAGGCGATTTTCTTGAGCCCGGCTTTGTAGCGCTGGGCATTTTCTATATAGTGCTTCGCGATCATTTTTAAACCCTCGATCTGCTCGGGGGAAAGCTGCCTCACCGCTTTGGCCGGGCTGCCGATGATCAGGGAGCCATCCGGAAATTCCTTGCCTTCGGTGACCACGGAGCCCGCGCCTACCAGGCAGTTCTTGCCGATCTTCGCGTGATTGAGCACCACCGCCTGGATGCCGATCAGCGAGCCATCACCGATGGTGCAGCCGTGCAACATGACCTGATGGCCCACCGTGACGTCTTCTCCGAGGGTGAGGGGCACGCCCATGTCGGCATGCAGCACACTGTTGTCCTGGACGTTGGTGCCCCGGCCTACCGTGATGGTTTCGGTGTCGCCCCGGATCACCACGCCAAACCAGACGCTGCAGTCTTCGCCAAGCCGCACATCGCCGATCACCTGGGCGTTGTCGGCCACCCAGGCGGACGCGGGAACGGTGGGGGTCAGCTTGTCCAGTTGATAGATGGCCATGGGTTTATTCGAAATTAAAAGAGAAGTGATGAAAAGCAGACAGGAAGCAGGGCGTGTACCAGCCACAAGCCTTACGCCTCGATTGTAAGGAGCCCCCCGCCTGATGTCTGCCCGGCGCTCTGCGGCAAGCCCCACCACGTTTCACGGTATCACCGACAATTCCCCCATGACGATGACACCGCCTCCAGCCGAACTGCGCCAGCAAGCGCTGCGGGCGCTGCTGGCCAAAGATTCAGAACAAAAAGTGCTTCTAACCCAGGCGCTGCATGGACAAGCAGCTACTCTTTTGATAGCAACCGATCTACCGCTTGAGGCACCGGCCGGCCTGCCCGGCTGCCCGGAGCGGCCCGAACTGCGTTCCCACCTCGATGTCCCCAAACGCTCGCCCTTCACGCATGAAGGCCTGGCGGCCCTGCTCCACGCCGTCACCCATATTGAGTTCAACGCCATCAACCTCGCCCTGGACGCCATCTGGCGTTTTGCCGGCATGCCGCGCGCCTATTACCTGGACTGGCTGCGGGTAGCTGCCGAAGAAGCCCACCATTTCAGCCTGCTGCGCGCCCACCTGCAAGCCATGGGTTACGAGTATGGCGATTTCCCCGCACACACCGGCCTCTGGGACATGACGGAAAAGACCGCCGGCGACGTGCTGGCGCGCATGGCGCTGGTGCCGCGCACCCTGGAGGCCCGCGGCCTGGACGCCACCCCGCCCATGCAGGCCAAGCTGCGCAAGGTCGGCACGCCGGACGCGCTGCGAGCCGTCGACATCCTGGACATCATCCTGCACGACGAAATCGGCCACGTCGCCATCGGCAACCGCTGGTACCGGCATCTGTGCACCCTGCGCGGGCTGGACCCGGTCGCCACCTATGCGGTATTGGCGCGGCAATATGAGGCGCCCCGCCTCAAAGGCCCGCTGAACCTGGACGCCCGCCGCCGGGCGGGTTTCGACGACGCAGAACTTGCACTGCTGGGTCTTGTTAATACTAACGATTAACGCTGTCTGACACGCTCCCATCGAAAAGCGGCGAATTCCTACGCACAGGATGCGGCAGGAATTTTCAGGGGGCGCTAGACTGCAAAACTCTTGAAAAGGAGTTTGCGCATGATCCCGCACCTCGTTCCAGACGTCCCTTCGCAACTGCCGCGCCTGCCCGCGGGCATCGCCTTGCAGTTGCCTCAGGGCCAATGCCTTGGAGAGCCCAACGCCCCCGTCAAGCTCGCCTTCTCCCACTGGTCCAGCATCGCCCGCCTCAAGGCCGGACAGATCGGCGCGCTGGCGGAAGAGTATGTCGAAGGCAAGCTCCAGCTTGAAGGCGCCATGCGCGACGTCATGCGCGCCGTCACCAAGCTGCTGCCCGGCAATCCGGTGCAAAGCGACACCGGCTGGTGGTCCGGCCTGCTGCACCGCGCCAAGTCCCTGGCCGCCCACACCCAAAGCCGGGATGCAGCGCAAATCCAGTTCCACTATGACGTGTCCGACGCCTTCTATGCGCTCTGGCTCGACCCCCGGCGGGTGTATTCATGCGCCTACTACAGCGACAACGCCATGACATTGGCCCGGGCCCAGGAGGCCAAGCTCGACCACATCTGCCGCAAGCTCATGCTCAAGCCCGGCGAACGTTTCCTGGACATTGGCGCCGGCTGGGGCGCCCTGCTGATCTGGGCGGCCGAACATTACGGCGTCGACGCCACCGGCATCACCCTGTCGAAAAACCAGCATGCGCATGTGCAGCGCCTGATCGAAGAAAAAGGCCTGGGCGGGCGCGTACGCATGGAGCTGCGCGACTACCGCGACATGCCGGAAGACCAGCCCTTCGACAAGGTATCGTCTGTCGGCATGTTTGAACATGTGGGCCATGCCAACATGACGGCCTACTTCCAGAAGATCATGCGCCTGCTGGCTCCTGGCGGGCTGGTCATGAACCACGGCATCACGGCCGGCGGCCTGGAAAACCGCCAGCTCGGCGCCGGCATGGGTGAATTCATCGAGAAGTACATCTTCCCCGGCGGAGAGCTGATGCATGTCAGCGCCGTACTGGAGCACATGTCGCGCGCAGGCCTGGAGATGGTGGACACGGAAAACCTGCGCCCTCACTACGCCCGCACGCTGTGGAACTGGTCGGACGCCCTGGAGGCCCGGCTGGACGATGCGCGCCAGATACTGGCCACAGACGGCGGAGCCGAGCGCGCGGAGAAGACTCTGCGAGCCTACCGCTTGTACCTGGCCGGCAGTGCCATGAGCTTTGAGCAGGGCTGGATCTCGCTGCACCAGATGCTGGCGGCCAAGCCCTCAGGTGATGTGCACAACACACCGGTCACCGGCGCCCAGTCTAGCTACCCGTTCACTCGGGACTACATGTACACCCCCGTCCGGTCTCACTTCGTGTAGCCCGTTCCCCCCTTGCAGGGGGCGGTGCCTGCGGTCTGGCAAAGCCAGTCCCGCGGCACCCTTGGTTGTTCCCCTCTTCAAGCCAGCATGAGCCGTGGAACCGGCTTTGCCGGGCCACAGGCGGGCGGCCCCTTCGGGGGGCAGCGACCCACACGAAGTGGGGGAGCGTGGGGGCCATATCTAGCCTCTCGGGTGATGTTGCGCATGCAGCGCCTTCAGCCGCTCGCGCGCCACATGGGTGTAAATCGTGGTGGTGGAAATGTCGGCGTGCCCTAGCAGCATCTGCACCGCGCGCAGGTCGGCGCCGTGGTTCAGCAAATGCGTGGCAAATGCATGGCGCAAGGTGTGCGGAGACAGCGGCGAGTTGATGCCGGCGAGCCGCGCATACTTTTTCACCAGCATCCAGAACATCACGCGGCTCATGCCCTTGCCGTGGCCGGTGACAAACAGGTCGTCGGTCTGCTGCCCGCCCAGGATGGCCGGACGGGCGTCCGCCAGGTATTTCACAATCCATTCCCGTGCCACCTGGCCGAAGGGCACCAGCCGCTCCTTGCTGCCTTTGCCCATGACGCGAAGCACCCCTTCGTTCAGTCCCAGGTGAAATGTCTTGAGGCCCACCAGCTCGCTCACACGCAGGCCGCTGGCGTACAGCAGCTCCAGCATGGCGCGGTCACGCTGGCCCAGCGGCGTGCTGTCGTCGGGTGCGGCCAGCAGTGCTTCAACCTGGGCTTCGCTCATGACTTTGGGCACCCGAAGCGCCTGCTTTGCCGACTGGAGTTTGAGCGTCGGGTCTGCGGCAATCAGGTGTTCGCGCAATGCCCAGCGAAAGTAGCGCTTGAACACTGTCAGGCGCCGGTTGGCGGATGTTGCCTTGGTCGCAGCGTGCCGGGCCGAAAAGTAGCGGTTGAGGTCGGCCTCCGTCGTCTCGTCAAGTCCTCGCCCTCCCTGCTCCCTGGCAGCCAGCCATCCGGCGTAGAGCGACAGGTCACGGCGGTAAGCCGCCAGCGTGTTTTTGGACAGCCCGTCTTCCAGCCACAAGGCGTCAATAAACCCATCAATACTGGACTGGCTTTCTGGCTGCATGGGGTGACCATAACAAAAAAGCCGCCGCACATTTGAATGCGCGGCGGCTTATGGGTAGCTTCGCTTCCGGCCGTGCCGGATTCCCAGCCTTATTCGAGCTTGAGCCTGGCCGAATCGACCACCTTTTTATAGACATCAAATTCGGCCTTGATCTGCGCCGTGAACTGCTCGGGCGTATTGGCGATGATGAGCGAGCCGGTGTCTTCGATCCGTTTGCGTATCGCCGGGTCTTCCAGCGATTTCTTCACCCCGGCGCTGACCTTGTCGACCACGTCCTTTGGCAAGCCTTTCGGGCCGATGATGCCGTAATAGGCCATGCGGTTCACAGGCTCCAGGCCAACTTCCTTGAAAGTGGGTACATCCGGCAGCACGGCCAGGCGCTGGGGCGCGGCCACCACAATGGGGATCAGGCGCTTTTGCTGGATGAACGGCAGCGCCGACGGCAGGTTGTCGAAAATCATGGGCACCTGCCCGGCCACGGTGTCGTTCAGGGCCGGACCTGCACCCCGGTAGGGAATGTGCGTCACGAAGGTGCCCGACATGCTCTTGAAGAGCTCCATCTGCAGGTGACCGATGCCGCCGGTGCCCGAGGATGAATAGGAATACTTGCCGGGGTTCTTTTTGAGCTCAGCCACAAACTCCTTGTAGTTGCGCGCCGGAAAGCTCGGGTGAACCGCAATGATGTTGGGCGTTGCCGCAATATTGATGATGGGCGTGAAGTCCGTCAGCGTGTTGTACGGGATCTTGGGGTTGATGGCCGGGTTGGCCGCAGTCGTGGACACCGTGGCCACGCCCAGCGCATAACCATCGGGAACGGCGCGCGATGTCTCGAGTGCACCCACCACGCCGCCGCCGCCGGCCCTGTTTTCGACGATCACGCTCTGGCCCAAGGCCTTGCCCAGGGGCTCGGAGATGACGCGGGCGACGATATCAGTGGTGCCACCGGGTGCAAACGGCACCACGAGCTTGACCACCTTGTTGGGATAACCCTGTGCCAATGCGGGGCCTGCGGCGGCACCCAGCGCAAGCGCGGACACCACGGAATAGGCAAACAGATAACGACGTTGCATGTTCAGTCCTTCAATGAAATAGCAGAAATGGTAATCGCAACATTCGTGCCCCGCAGTTGTGGATTACGCATAAGGGCAAACCCGGGGGGATTGCGGTTATTCTCGGCGAGTGAACTACGCGCAGCTTCTTTTTCCCGACTTTTCCCTCATTGTTTGCGGCTACCTCGTCTGCCGCTACACCGCCCTCAACCGCACCGTATGGGAACAGGTGGAGAGCCTGGTTTATTACTTTTTGTTTCCGGTCCTGCTTTTTCATTCGATCGTCAAAAGCCCGCTGGATCTGGGCGCCGCCTCCAGCCTCATCAGCGCCGGCATCCTGCTGGGGATTGCCGGTATTGCGATGGCCTACAGCCTGCCGCACCTGCCATGGCTGGGCAGGCACATCGACTCGCGTGAGCACGCCGCCAGCGCGCAGGTGGCATTTCGCTTCAACTCCTTCATTGCGCTGGCCCTGGCCGACCGGCTGGCAGGCAGCCAGGGCCTACAGCTGATCGCTGTGCTGATTGGTGTGTGCGTACCGCTTTTCAACGTGGCGGCGGTGTGGCCCATGGCGCGGCATGCCAAGCGCGGCTTCATGGGCGAGCTGGTGCGCAATCCGCTGATCCTCGCCACGGCCACAGGCCTGGCGGCCAACCTGCTCGGCTTTACCCTGCCTGTCTGGCTCGAACCCACGGTGACCCGCATCGGAGCCGCCTCGCTGGCACTGGGCCTGATGGCGGCAGGCGCCGGCATGCAGTTCGGCCACCTGTCGCAAGCCAAAACGCTGGCAGTGGCCGTGCTGTCGATACGGCACCTGCTGATGCCGCTCATGGCCTTGGGCCTGTGCAAAGCCGTCGGGCTGTCGGACCTACAAAGCACCATCCTGCTGGCGTTTTCCGCCCTTCCGACGGCCTCCAGCGCGTATGTACTGGCGGCGCGCATGGGCTACAACGGGGGTTACGTGGCGGGGCTGGTGACGCTGTCCACCATGCTAGGCGTGGTCAGCCTGCCGTTTGCCCTCGGCATCCTGCGTTAGCCCCCACGGTCGCTCACTTCGTGTAGCTCCCTGCCCCCCGAGGGGGCCGCCGCCTGTGGCCCGGCAAAGCCGGTTCCACGGCTCATGCTGGATTGAAGAGGGGAAGGGAGGAACAGGCTACACGCAGTGAGCCTGGGTGGGGATCATTTTTTCTTAGCGATGTACTCGTCCATCCGGCTAAGCAGCCGCCACCACTCCGACCCATCCTCCCGATAAGTCCGGATCGCACCCGCCCGCACCAGGATCTTGCGCAATTCGTCTTCGTCAAATCCGCCCAGATGCGTCTGCAGGGTCTCAAACGAGCGGTCGGTGTAGCCCTTGTGGCTGAGAAAATGGCGCGCCGTTTCCTCGGCCATGAATTCTGTCTTGTGCTGCTCGCGTGCCAGCGCCAGTTGGTGCCTGTGCAGCTGGCGGTTCAAAAAGAAGGTGATGCTTCCACCGACGGCTGCGCCAAAGAGTGACGCCAGCGCGCCTGAGATCGTGGGGTCCATGAAGATATCTTTTCCTTTCGTGTGCAGCGCACATTATCAACGGATGGGCGGTCGGCATGCGCTATCAATTTAGTAGCTGCTTACGCCCATTTTTAAATGGTCGTAGGCCGATTCATTAAATTTTTAATTGGCACGGCTGACGGCCGGCTGCTGGCTCATCGCCCAGGCCACATGCTCCCTGACCAGCTCACTGGCATGCACGGCTCGCGCCTGCAGGGCCTCGTGCAAGCCGCGGCCGTCCGCCGCATCCAGCACACGCAGGGCATTGCCCATCGCCACGGCGATGTTACGCAACCAGCGTTCATGGCCAATACGGCGTATCGGACTGCCTTCGGTGAATCGCAAAAACTCCGCTTCCGTCCAGCCGAACAGGGTGACGAGTTGCTGCCCCGTCAAGCCGCTGCGCTCGTCAAAGTCAGGCAAGGCACTGCGCTGGGCGAACTTGTTCCACGGGCAGACCAGCTGGCAGTCGTCGCAGCCATAAATCCGGTTACCCATCAGCGGACGAAGCTCCAGCGGGATCGGGCCCGCGTGTTCGATGGTGAGGTAAGAGATGCAACGCCGTGCATCGAGCTTGTGGGGTGAGACGATCGCCCGCGTCGGGCACACGTCAATGCAGGCCTGGCAGGTGCCGCAGTGCGGCGTCACCGGCTCGCTGGGCGGCAGGGCAATGTCGACGTAGATTTCCCCCAGGAAGAACATGGAGCCCGCTTCCCGGTTGAGCAGCAAGGTGTGCTTGCCGCGCCAGCCCTGGCCGCTACGGGCTGCCAGTTCGGCCTCCAGCACAGGCGCGGAGTCGGTGAAAGCCCGGTGACCCAGCTGGCCGACGTGGCTGGAGATGCGTTCACTGAGTTTTTGCAGGCGGGCACGCATGATCTTGTGATAGTCGCGGCCGCGCGCATACACCGACACAATGCCTTCCGCCGGCCGTTCAAGCCGGGCGAATTCAAGGGCCTGCCATTCGCCCGGGGCAACAGCTGTCGATGCGGGCAGGTAGTCCATGCGTGCCGTGATGACGCTGACGGTGCCCGGTATCAGTTCGGCCGGCCGGGCCCGTTTGAGCCCGTGCGCCGCTATGTAATGCATGTCACCATGGAAGCCTGCGGCCAGCCAGGCTGATAATCCGGGCTCGGCCGACGATAAATCCACACCGGCCACGCCAATTTGCGAAAATCCAAGCTCGCGCGCCCAGGTTTGAATTTGAGAAACGAATTGATGACTGTTCAAAGAATTGCTGGCGGGCACCCGCTGATTGTAAAAAACATTACTTGGCCCGACGAAGCGACCACGGCGGCATTCGCGCAAACACTGGCGGGTCATCCCGCCATTGGCCGTGCGCTCATTGAGCTTCAGGGCGACCTTGGCGCCGGCAAGACCACCTTTGTGCGCCACCTGCTCAAGAGTTTGGGCGTCGAAGGCCGCATCAAAAGTCCCACGTATGCGATGGTCGAGCCCTACACTTTGTCGAAGATGAATATCTGGCATTTTGACTTCTACCGCTTTAACGATCCGCGCGAGTGGGAAGAGGCGGGGTTACGCGACATCTTTGCCAGCAGCGGGCTCAAGCTGGTCGAATGGCCGGAAAAAGCAGGCCCGCATCTGCCGCTACCTGATCTGCTGCTCCACCTGGAAGTCCTGCCGGACGATACCCGCGCAGTTACCCTGACGGCTCACACGCCCACAGGCGCGGAATTGCTGGCATGAAGCGGCAGCCCGTCACCCGCCGCAGCGCCCTGCAACTGGGCAGCGTGGTACTTCTGCTGGGTGTCCAGCACATCGCGCGCGGCGCAACCATCGTGGCCGTGCGCGTCTGGCCGTCCAAAGACTATACGCGGCTCACCATCGAGTCAGACGGTGAGATCAAGGCACGGCAGTTTTTCATCGCCGAGCCGCCGCGCCTTGCCGTCGATATCGAAGGCATAGACCTGATCCCCGCGCTGCGCGAACTGGTGGCCAAGGTGAAATCCGACGACCCGAATATCTCGGGCATACGCGTGGGGCAAAACGCCCCTGGCGTGGTGCGGCTGGTGATAGACCTCAAGCAGCCCATACAGCCGCAGGTGTTCACCCTGCCGCCTGTGGCCGCCTACCAGTACCGGCTGGTGTTTGACTTGTACCCGACGCAGGTCGCCGACCCGCTCGAAGCCCTGATTGCCGAGAAGCTCGCCGACAGGCAAACGGGCGCCCCCCCCCCGCCCGCCAACGACCCCATCGCCGACCTCATCGCGCGGCAGTCAGGAAAACAGGCCGACGGCAAGCCGCCGGCAGCCGTCGCGGAAAAAGACAAGGACAAGGCCCACGAACCAGCCACCAGCCCTGCCAGCCCGGGCGGCGCCAAGACCTCGCCCGAAGCGGCCATCATTGCGAAGAACAAGACCGACCGTCTCGTCATCGTCGCGCTGGACCCGGGCCATGGCGGGGAAGACCCCGGCGCCGTCGGCCCCGGCGGCACGCGCGAGAAAGACGTGGTGCTGCAGATCGCGCACCGCCTGCGCGACCGCATCAACCAGCAGCCCAATATGCGCGCCTATCTCACGCGCGATGCCGACTTCTTTGTGCCGCTGCATGTGCGCGTGCAGAAGGCGCGTCGCGTGCAGGCCGACCTCTTTATCAGCATCCACGCCGACGCATTTTTTACGGCGCGTCCACAGGGCGCCAGCGTCTTCGCGCTCAGCGAAAAAGGCGCGTCCAGCAGCGCCGCGCGCTGGATCGCCGACAAGGAAAACTCGGCCGACCTGGTGGGCGGCATCAACGTCAAGGCCAAGGACGCCCAGGTACAGAAAGCCCTGCTCGATATGAGCACCACGGCGCAGATCAACGACAGCCTCAAGCTTGGCAGCGCCATGCTGGGCGAGATCGGCAATGTCGGCAAGCTGCACAAACCGAAGGTCGAGCAAGCCGGATTCGCTGTCCTCAAAGCGCCTGACATTCCCAGTGTGCTGGTGGAGACCGCCTTTATCAGCAACCCCGACGAAGAAGCCAAACTGCGCAGCGACGAATACCAGGTACAGCTGGCCGACGCCTTGATGCGCGGCATCACGCGCTACTTCGCGCGCAACCCGCCGCTGGCACGCAACCGCGCCGTTTAAGCACCGCATCGCCGCACATTGATGCGCATTAATGCGCCGAAAATTACCACCAAAGACCGCAGCAAGCCGACACGCCGCGGCAACCTTCTCCTACAACCTTCAAATACCCGTCCTCCTACAGTGAAATCACAGGCAAGGTCAGGACTTCACCATGTGAATACCCAGCAAGAGCCTGAAACTCTGAGCAAAGGTGGACAAGATGAATACGAAATTGATGATGTCAGCGGTAGCAGCAGCGGCACTAATAGGCTTGGGTGGTTGCAGCACCAGCCCGACCAATGCACAGATTGGCACCGGTGTTGGCGCGGTGGCCGGGGGCTTGGTCGGTAATGCCGTATTCGGCAGCACCCTGGGTACCGTGGGCGGCGCGGCAGCAGGTGCGGTGATCGGTAACGAGGTCGGTAAAAGGCGCTAAAAGAAACGCCAGGCAATGCAGCCTCGGCGCCTGCCGGGGTCGGTGCGGCTTGCAACGGCGATCCCCTTCTACACCGGATAGATCAGCGAGTTGAGGATCATCTCGCTGTCATACACACAAAGGCGGCTTCTGAATTTCAGGACACCGTCTTTTTTGATGAGTTCATCGATATAGCGCCCGACGTTGTAGACCTCGCTCACCCCACCCGGCTTGGTGCGGAACACCGCGTAATTGGCCTCGGCCTTGATGACATCGCCTTCCTCCGAGAGGATGCGCGCCGGGCTGACGATGTGGCGCATGTAATACGGCCCGTGATAGATCGTCTGCGTGACGCCATACACCCGATCCTTCATCATGCCCCGGCTTTCCAGCGCCATCAGGGCCAGCGGCAGGCCGCGGTCAAAATTCTCGCGGGCCTGCACCTTGTAGTTGCCCTCCTCCACGAAGAATTCCGGCCACGCTTCAAAGCGCTTTTCGTCCAGCGCCGCCGCGTAGGCTGCATTGAGCTGGTCCACCTCCAGTTGCAGCATCAGGCGCTGCAGTCCCTGTTCACTCGCCGTCATAGACCCATGACTTTCTTCCAGTAGGCATACATGCTGCGGATCAGGGCTTCCGTGACCATGTGCTCCGTCATCTCGGTGCCGGTGCCGCCCAGCTCGCACAGCGTTGAGCCGGTGTCGCCAGCCTGTGCAAAGCCGGCCTGGCTGAACTCGATCACTTCACCGTCATCCGCGCTGACAAAACCGGCCGGGCCGAACAGGTTGGCCTGGCGCAGGCGGCGCTGCGTCATTTCGGGTGTGTCGTCGGCAAAGCCGAAGTGCGTCCAGATGAAATCGAACTCGCCCTGCCCACGCGGCACGATGTGGCGTGTGCTCAGCGAATTGACCTGCTGCTGGATGATCAGGCTGGGAAACAGCGTGATCATGGTCACGGTCGGCGTAATGTCTCTGCCCGGGCTGGATGGATCGGGCATCTTCCACCAAGGCTCGGGCACCACGTCCAGCAGGCGGTCGTCATGCAGGGCCATGTTGGCCTTGAACGAGGTCACGCCTTCGGTCACCGCGTCGTTCTGCCCGCCCTCATTGCGGCGCGAAATCATCACGGCATGGCGGCCCTCGCCGTCCATCACCATGCGGCTTTTCTGGTCGGCACGCCAAAGGCCGAAGGTCACAAACCACGTGTGCAGCAGGCCGGGGTGGTAAGGGTCCTTGATGTTTTCCATCATCAGCTTCCAGTTGCCCGGAATGCGCTGGCGGTTGTAGCCCAGCAGCGTCAGTTTGCGCGCCCCTTCCGGGCCTTTGAAGATGCGGTCCAGCCACGGCGTGATCTGCGGGCCGAGATAGTCTTCCAGCGGTTCGGTGTCGTCGCTGAAAGTGGCAAACACCAGGCCGTGCAGCACTGCGACACGCAACTTGGTCAGCCCATGGTCCTTGAGATCGAACCCTTCGGGCATGCCGCCGTTGACGCACTCACCTTCTTTTACGCCGTCCTTGAAGGGCAGCCCCGCCAGGTCGCCGTTGAGCTTGTAGGTCCACTGGTGATAAGGGCAGACAAAGCTGCGCGCATTGCCCTGCGGGTTCTGGCAAAAACGCACGCCACGGTGGGCACAACGGTTTTCAACGACGCGTATGCCGTGATCGGTGGCACGGTCTTTGGGCGCGATGCGGTCTCGCACCATCAGCACCTGCCGCTCGCCCACATGGCTGAGCTTGTAGTCGCCCACATTGGGGATTTCGGCCTCCAGGCCGACATAACACCAGTGCGCGCCGTAAAAGATTTTCTCCAGCTCGCGCTGGTACAGCTGCGCATCGGTGTAGGCCCAAAAGGGCACGCGACTGGAGCCGGGGTCGCTCCAGCGTGACAGGGTATGGGGTGCGTTCATCTGAGTGTCTCCGGGTCCTGCAGCGTACCTGCGCACAGGATTTCGGACAGATAATACGCTTACTTACGATCTCTAACCTCTTTCCCTGATCTTTTCAGCAAGGCATCGGTAGCAGCCGTCAGTCAAATACGCAGGTTGCCTTTTCCATCCTGGCCTGCACTTCCGCCCCGGTCGGAGGCACACAGCCACGCTGCATGACACACAAGCTGGCGCTGGCCATAGCATGGACCAGCAAGTTGCGCCCCGCATCGTCGGGCAGCGTCAGCAGGGAGTCGGTGCCGCTCGCGCCGGTTTTCCGCAAGAGCAAGGCGGTCATGAACCCGGCGAGGAAACAGTCGCCTGCACCCACGGTATCCACCACCGACAACGGCCGGGATTCGCGGGCGCGCCACCGCCGGCCATCGCTTGTCAACAGACAGGCTCCGTGCGGCCCCAGGGTCAGTATCAGCAAGCTGGCTCCGCTCGTATCCAGCAGATGCTGCGCCCGCGCAAATACATCGGTGCCAGGTATCTCCAGGTTTTCGAGGTCTTCATCGCTGACCTTGACCACGTCGGCGTGTTGCAGCGCAGCGTGCACATTGCGCCTGTAGGCCTGCAGGTCCGGCATGACCGACGGCCGCAGGTTGGCATCCACCACCACCATGCTGCCCGCCTGATGCTGGGCTCGCAGCCATGGCAGGTAGCGGCCCGCATCCTCGGGCGCCAGGGCGAGGGCACCGGTGTACACCATCTCGAGCGCGGGGACACATTGACACGACTGGATCAGGCTGTCCGCCGTGACCGCACGGTCCGCCACTTCCTCCCGGTAAAAAACATAGTCGGGATGGCCTGCGTCATTTAGCCCCACCACGGCCAGTGAGGTGCTTTTTGCCACCGGCTGTGGGCAGGCCAGCCGCACACCATCCCCAGTCAGCACTGCGACCAGCTGGCGGCCAAAGCGGTCGCGCGACAGAGGGTTGAGGTACAGGGTGTTGACGCCCTGCCGGGCCAGCGCACGCGTCAGGTTGAAAACAGCGCCACCCGGGCAGGGTTCATAACGTCCGTCCGGTTGAACGATCAGGTCAATCAATGCCTCACCAGCGGTTGCAACTTGAACCAATTTCTCAGGGTTTTCCATAATCTCAGGGTAATCCATAACTAAAACAACTTGATTTAATAAATCAAGCGCCACTATAGTTCACCAACGCCCAGCACTTATGGGTACTTTCCCGCGAACCCCAGTGCCCGACGGCCTGGAATGTCGATTCAACAAGGAGACAATTTGATGAAAAAGACCACCACTCTCTTGGCAATGTCCAGCCTCGCGCTGGCCGCCACATCGGCCTTTGCAGCGGGCGAACCTGTGATCGGCCTGATTACCAAAACCGAAACCAATCCCTTCTTCGTCAAGATGAAGGAAGGCGCCGAAGCCGAGGCCAAAAAACTCGGCGCCAAGCTGCTGACCGCCGCCGGCAAATCGGACGGCGACACCGCTGGACAGATCACGGCCCTCGAAAACATGGCTGCCGCCGGCGCCAAGACCATTTTGATCACCGCCAGCGGCGATGCCATCGCACCCACCGTCAAAAAACTGCAGGCCAAGGGCGTGCAGATCATTGCACTGGACAGCCCTTTTGCGGGAGCTGACGCGCTGTTTGCCACCGACAACTACAAGGCCGGTGTGCTGATTGGCCAGTACGCCAAGGCAGCACTGGCCGGCAAGCCCGCCAAAATCGCCACGCTCGATTTGTTTCCCGGTCACCCCGTGGGCGCGCAGCGTCACAACGGCTTCATGAAGGGTTTCGGCCTGGCAGCGGCCGATGCCAAATCCAACGAGTTATCCAAAGACCCGGCCGTGGTCTGCATGGCTGACAGTTTTGGTGACCAGGCCAAAGGCCAGACCGCCATGGAAAACTGCCTGCAAAAAAATCCCGATATCAACGTGGTCTACACCATCAACGAACCTGCAGCCGCTGGCGCATTCAATGCACTGAAAAAGGCCGGCAAGGAAAAAGGCGTGACCATCCTCTCGGTTGACGGCGGCTGCCAGGGCATCAAGGACACGGGAGCCGGCATCATCACCGCAACGTCGCAGCAATACCCCCTGACCATGGCGGCGCTGGGCGTGGCAGCAGGTGTCAGCTACGCCAAGGGCGGCAAAAAGGCTTCGGGTTACACCGACACCGGCGTGACCCTGATCTCGGCCAAAGCTCTCCCAGGCGTAGACAGCAAAGACGTCAAAACCGGCATGGACCTTTGCTGGGGCACCAAGTAATCGACCTGCTGCTTGCCGACTGTCATCCCGGACCGAACCCGGTGCGGGATGACAAAATCATTTTCTCCATCCTGGACCCTTACCAATGAACCTGTCTTCGCGCCACATCCCGTGGGGGGCCCTCGGCCCCTGGCTGGCCCTGCTGGCCACCTGCATCTTTTTTACCACCCAGTCAGATCGCTTCCTGACGGGTGCAAACCTGTCCCTGGTGCTGCAGCAGGTGATGGTGGTCGGTGTCCTGGCCATTGGACAGACCCTGATCATCCTGACGGCTGGCATCGACCTGTCCTGCGGCATGGTGATGGCATTGGGTGGCATGGTGATGACCAAGTTCGCCGTGAATTACGGCGTCAACCCCTACCTGGCCATTGCCTGTGGCCTGGCAGTCACGACCGGCTTCGGCCTCCTCAATGGCTTGCTGGTCACCCGCATCAAATTGCCCCCTTTCATCGTGACGCTGGGCACCCTGAACATCGCATTTGCGATCACCCAGATTTACTCCAACGCGCAAATCGTTCCCAACCTCCCGGCGGAATTGACTGCGCTGGGCAATACCTTCGATCTGGGCAGCACCGAAGTCAGCCTGGGGACCGTCACCATGATTGGCCTGTATCTGCTGGCGTGGTTTGTCTTGCGGGACACCGCACCGGGCCGGCACCTGTATGCCGTGGGAAACAACGCCGAAGCCGCACGGTTGACCGGCATCCGGGTCGACCGCGTGCTGGTGGCCGTCTATGCACTGGCCGGTCTTTTTTACGGCATCGCCGCGCTCCTGTCGGTGGCGCGCACCGGTGTCGGTGACCCAAATGCCGGGCAAACGGAAAACCTGGATGCCATTACCGCCGTGGTGCTGGGCGGCACCAGCCTGTTTGGCGGACGCGGCATCATCCTCGGCACGCTCGTCGGTGCGGTGATTGTGGGCGTGTTCCGCAACGGTCTGACCCTGATGGGCGTTGCCTCCGTCTACCAGACACTGATTACCGGCATTCTGGTGATCCTGGCGGTCGCGGCCGACCAGATGTCGCGCAAAGGGCCCCGCTGATGAACACCCCAACGCCCCTCCCCACTTCCGCACCTCTGATCATGCAAGCCAAAGGGCTGGTCAAACGCTACGGCCAGGTTACCGCGCTGGACGGTACCGACTTCGAACTGCGTGCCGGAGAGATCCTGGCCGTGATCGGTGACAACGGCGCAGGAAAATCCTCGCTGATCAAGGCCTTGTCGGGCGCCACCGTACCCGACGAAGGTGAGTTGCTGCTCGACGGCAGGCCGATGCGCTTCAAGTCTCCTATCGATGCGCGCCGTGCCGGGATCGAAACCGTCTACCAGGATTTGGCCGTGGCCCCTGCCATGAGCATTGCGGAGAACCTGTTCCTGGGCCGCGAACTCCTCAAGCCCGGCCCCCTGGGCCGTTGGCTGCGTCTGCTCGACAAGAAGAAGATGCTGGAGCAGGCCATTGCACGCATGCAGGAGCTCAAGGTCGGCATCCGTTCGATGACGCAGGCCGTGGAAACACTTTCCGGCGGCCAGCGCCAGTGCGTGGCCGTGGCGCGCGCCGCCGCCTTTGCCCAGCATGTGGTCATCATGGACGAGCCCACGGCCGCTCTGGGCGTGAAAGAGGGCAACATGGTGCTGGAGCTGATTCGCCGGGTGCGAGAAAAGGGCCTCCCCGTCATCTTGATCAGCCACAACATGCCGCATGTGTTTGAAATCGCCGATCGCATCCACATCCAGCGTCTGGGCCGCCGTGCGGCAGTCGTGAATCCCAAGACCATCAGCATGAGCGACACCGTGGCCGTGATGACGGGCGCCAAGACGGCCGAAGAACTGCCGGAGTCCGCACTTGCCTGAAACAGCCCCCACGCTTGTCGCTTCGCGTACTACGCTGCCCCCCGGGGGGGCGCTGCGCCTGCGGACTGGCAAAGCCAGATCCGCGGCCCCTGCTGGTGTGGAGAAGACTTCCACGCTTGTCGCTCCGGGACTCTCCCATGCTTAAAGGCATTGACCCCCTGCTCACGCCCGAGTTGCTCAAGGTATTGGCCGAGATGGGCCATGACGATGCGCTGCTGCTGGCCGACGCCAACTTCACGGCCATGAGTGTGGGCGCGGGCAAACCCGTGCTGCGCCTGCCTGGCCATGGCATGGCGCGGACAGTTCGGGCCGTGGCTTCGCTGCTGCACCTGGCTGAAGACGTGGACCATCCGGTGGCCTACATGCAGGTCAGCGGTACCGAGGCGCCCTACCGTTCAGAGCTGCAGCGCGAGGTACTGGGGCTGCTGGCGCCGGGCTGGCTGCCCCACCAGCAGGCCGAAGGTGTTGAGCGCTACGCGTTTTATGAACGGGTACGTCAGGCCTATGCCATTGTGGTGACGGGTGAATTGCAGCCTTTTGGCAACTTCATCCTGCGCAAAGGGGTCATCGGCGAAAATCTGCGTCCATGACCGAATCTCCTGTCACTGCGGCCACTCCCGCTACCCCCGCGGAATCCGAAGCAGCCGCACCTGTATGGCTGCGTCAGCGTGGCTCCAACCACGTGGGTATGCGCCAGTTCAATGAACGCGTGGTGCTGCAGGCCATCCGCCTGCACGGCAGCTTACCCAAAGCCGAACTGGCCCGCCTGACCAACCTGACCGCACAGACCATCGGGCTGATCACTGCCCGGCTGGAAGAAGACGACCTGCTGATCCGGCACGATCGCGTGCGCGGGCGCATTGGCCAGCCCTCAGTGCCGCTGGCGCTGAACCCCGACGGCGCCTTCTCCGTGGGGATCAAGATTGGCCGGCGCAGCACCGACTGGCTGCTGGTCGATTTCACCGGGCAGGTCCGCCAACGCCTGTCGCTGGCCTATGCCTTCCCCGATGCCGACACACTGCTCCCCGTGATCGGCCAGAACCTGCGCATCCTGCGCGAGCAATTCGGTGCACTGGCTCCGCGACTGATCGGTGTGGGGGTGGCCGCGCCCTTCCAGATCGGTGGCTGGCACCGGATGCTGGGGCTGTCAGCGCAGCAGTCGGACCGATGGAACCACATCGACCTCAGCGCCGAAGTGCAAGCCATGACCGAGCTGCCTGTGAGTTTTGCCAAAGATACCTCGGCGGCCTGTGTGGCCGAACTGGTGTCGGGCCGCGGGCGCGACCTCAAGAGCTTTCTCTACCTGTTTGTCGACACCTTTGTGGGCGGCGGCCTGGTCCTCAATTCACAACTCCATGCCGGCCTCCACAACAACGCCGGCGCCGTGGCGTCGCTGCCATTGCAGGCGGCCCAGCCACCCGGCGCGCCGCCACAGCTGGTTAGCCAGGCTTCGCTCTGGGAACTGGAGCAGTGCTTCAAGGCGCGCGGGTTTGACCCGGCTGCAGCCTATGACGAACGCGCCCTGCAGCCGCCGTTCGAGTCCGACACGCAGGCCTGGGTGGCCAGCGCCGCCAATGCACTGGCCCACAGCGTGGTCAGCGCAACGGCCTTGCTGGATATCGATGCCGTGGTGATGGATGGCTCCTTTTGCCGCCCGCTGCTGCAGCGCCTGATTGACGCCACGGGCGCAGCACTCGGCCGCTACAACTGGGAAGGCCTCTGGCCCGCCCAGGTGATCGCCGGCAGCATTGGCTCCGACGCTCGCGCACTGGGCGGTGCCATGCTGCCTCTGCATGCCAATTTCGCACCCGACCGCGACCTGTTTCTCAAGGGTGGGCGCTAATCCGCGCTTCGGGACGGTACATCGCCTCGATTTCGCGCGCATAACGAGCCACCAGGTTGTTGCGCTTGAGCTTTAGCGTCGGCGTCATCAGGGTGTTTTCGAGTGTCCACGGTTCCCGCGTGAGGTATATGGCGCGCGGTGTCGCGTAGCGTGCAAAGTCCTTTGTCTGGGTTGCCGTGCGCTCCAGCGCAAGCTTGTGGACGGCCGGCAGGTGCAGGCTGGCCGGGTCCTCGGGGTCCAGCGCCAGCGCTGCAGCCACACGCCGCCATTCGGCCGGGTTGACCACCGCCACACAAGCGATGAAGGGGCGGTTTTCACCGACCACAAAGACCTGGTCGAACAGGGAGTCGGCGGCAATCGCCACCTCCAGGTCGCCAGGCGGCACTTTTTCACCGGTCGACGTCACGATGATTTCCTTCAGGCGTCCCATGATGCGGATGCGCCCGCCATCGATCACGGCCTGGTCTCCGGTGCACAGCCAGCCGTCGTCCGTCAGCACGCGGGCGGTATCTTCGGGGCGTTTCCAGTAGCCCTTCATCACCAGCGGGCCGCGCACCTGCAGTTCCTGGTTGGCGCTGATGCGCACCTCGACACCCGGCAATGCCCTGCCCACCGTTGCCGGGTCGTTGTCGTCGACACCATTGCCCGACACCACGGGCGATGTCTCCGTCATGCCGTAGCCTTGCAACAGCGGCAGGCCCAGCCCGAGGAAACAGCGTGCCACCGCATGCGACAAGGGCGCACCACCGCTCACTGCCACCCGCACGCGCCCACCAAACTGCGCCCGCAGGGTTCCGGCCACCAGCCGCTCCAGCAGGGGCCAGACCAGGGGATCCAGCCATGCCCACGGACTTTTTTCGCTTTCCGCCAAAAGCAATCCCTGTGCGCGGCAAAACCGCCGCCAGCCGACAGACTGCGCCGCCAGAAACAGGCGTGTTTTAAGCGGCGACTGCGTCAGTGTCTCCTGCAGTTTGGCAAATACGCGTTCGTAAATACGCGGCACCGAAATCAGCACAGTGGGACGCACGGTTTTCAGGTCCTCGGCCAGCAAGGGCACGGAACGCGCATAGGCCACGCAGCTTCCGGCGGCAATGGGCAGGTAATAACCGGCAGTCCGTTCAAACGTGTGCGACAGCGGCAGGAACGACAGGAACATATCGTCCACCGCCGGCACCACCAGCGACAGGATGGCCCGCACATTGGACACGATGTTGCGGTGCGTCAGCATCACGCCCTTGGGTTTGCCCGTGGTGCCGGAGGTATAGACGATGGCCGCGAGGTCGTCCTCGTTCGGTGCTGGCAACAAGCCGGCGTACCCTTCCCCCGCCGCCAGCCAGTCGGCCAGGGGCACGACAGCTACCGGCCCACCCGCCCCGCTCAATGGCGCTTCAGGTGCGGCGACCACCACACAGCGAAGCGCCGGCAAGGGCGTTCCAACAGCCTCAATGGCCTGCCACTGCGGAAGCGACGACACCATCAGCAGGGAAGCTTCGCAGTCGGCCAGGATGTAGGCAATGCTGCCGGCATTGTCAATGGCATGCAGCGGCACAGGCACCAGCGCCAACGACAGCGCCGCCTGGTCAATGCTCACGGCATTGAGGCCGTTGGGCAGCAGGATCGCAACACTTGCATGGGCCGGCAGTTGTGTAGCCGCCAGCGCACGCCGCCACTGCGCGACCCGCTCGCTGGCCTCAGCCCAGCAGGTGCTATGCCATTGCCCGGTGACGGCATCGAATTCACGGTAAGCCTCAGCCTCGGGGCTGTGTGCCACGCGAAAGGCCAGTAATTCCGGCAGGGTGTGCACTGCAGCAAGGTCCAGGGGAGTGATGTTCATTCAGGTTTTCCTGCCAGCCAGAAAGGCGGCACTGTCATTTTTATCACGTGCGCAGTTGCGCGTGGCTGTGTTACATCAAGCCCGTTCAACATCAGGCTTTTGGCGCGGACGCGTATCAGTGCATCTTCAGGCGCCGGCGTTGCCGGCTTTTCGCCTGGCCTTCCAGGCGCCGAAAATGACAATCAGGCCGGGAATCAAAATCATGGCCCAGATGATCTTGTCGAGATGGGTTTTGACAAACGGGATGTTGCCGAAAAAATAACCGATGGTGACGATACCGCCGACCCAGAGCGCGCCGCCACCAATGTCATAGAGCGTGAACTTGCTGCGCGTCATTTGGGACACACCCGCCACAAAAGGCGCAAAAGTCCGCAAGAAAGGCATGAAACGCGCCGCCACGATGGTGATGCCGCCGTAGCGCTCGTAAAACTCATGCGCCTGGTTGAAGGCCTTTTTGTTGAAGAACTTCGAGTCTTCCCACTGGAACACCTTGGGCCCGAAATAGCGGCCAATGGTGTAGTTGGATTGGTTGCCCAGCACGGCGGCGGCAAACAGCAGACCAACGGACAGCGGGTAATTCATCAGCCCGACACCGCACATGGCGCCCACAACAAACAGCAGCGAGTCACCCGGCAGAAAGGGCATGACCACCACGCCGGTTTCCACAAAGATGATCAGAAAAAGCAGCGCATACACCCATGCGCCGTAGCTGGCGACAAAGGCCTCCAGGTGCTTGTCGACATGAAGAATGAAATCGATGAGAAAGGTGACTAGTTCCATGCCGGCGATTTTGACAGGTATGGAACCAGCAGGACCTGCATGGCTTGCGAACGCGCTCATGACATGCCTCTCATCTTCGCAAGTCTCTAAACAGACTATTACAAGTTACCCGTTGAACCAGCACGGGAAGACCTCGGGAAGCAGGGGGTTTACGGTCTGTCCCTTCACAGCCAAACCCGTAAAATCTCCGCAATGACTCTCCCCGCACGCCGCCCGATCCGCGAACTTCCCGATGAACTGATCAGCCAGATTGCGGCCGGCGAAGTGGTGGAGCGCCCAGCGTCCGTCGTGCGCGAACTGGTAGACAACGCGCTGGACGCCGGCGCCACGCAGGTGACGGTGCGGCTGCTGGCCGGCGGCGTGCGGCTCATCGTGGTCGAAGACGACGGCTTCGGCATCCCGCGCGAAGAACTTCCCGTCGCCCTGAGGCGCCATGCCACCAGCAAGATTGCGTCGTTGCAGGATCTCGAAGCCGTCGGCACCATGGGTTTTCGGGGCGAGGCGCTGGCGGCGATCAATTCGATCGCCGACATGAGCCTGCTGTCCAGAACCGCCGCAGATGAACACGCGTGGCAGCTTGACGGCCGCACCGGCGAACTGAAGCCCGCCGCGCGCAGCCGTGGCACCAGCGTGGAAGTGCGGGAGCTGTTTTACGCCACGCCCGCGCGCCGAAAATTCCTGAAAACCGATTCCACCGAACTGGCCCACTGCGTTGAAGCCGTACGCCGCCATGCACTGGTGCGGCCCGATGTGGGTTTTGCGATCTGGCACGAAGGCAAGCTGGTCGAACAATGGCGCGCGGCGACAGGCGACGACGCCCACCAGCAGCGCCTGGCCGATGTGCTGGGCAGCGAATTTGTCGAACAGTCCGTGACCGTCAGCTATGAGAGTTCAGCGCGCCGCGCCGACGGCCTGCCTGCCGTGCGCGTCTGGGGCGTCGCCGGCATTCCGGATGCCGCCCGCTCGCGTGCCGACCAGCAGTTTGCGTATGTCAACGGCCGCTATGTACGCGACAAAGTGCTGACCCACGCGGCGCGCAGTGCGTATGAGGACGTGCTGCACGGCCACCGCCAGCCGGTCTATGCGCTGTATGTCGAGATCGACCCGTCCCGCGTGGACGTGAACGTGCACCCGACCAAGATCGAAGTGCGTTTTCGCGACAGCCGCGAGGTGCACCAGGCCGTACGCCATGCCACCGAAAACGCGCTGGCCATCCCGCGCTCCACGGCAGCTGTCCAGGCCGGCGCAGAAGACGCTGCTGTCACGCCCACCGGATTTCCTGAGCAAAACAAGGCTTTTGTGCAACAGGGATGGGCGCAACCAGCTATTAATTTTGTAGCGAACGGCGGCCACCGGGCCTCCGACTTTGACGCCATGTGGCCTTCATCGCAAGCCATCGCACCCAGCCAGCGGGAGCCGGGCGAGGATGCCCTGTACGCCACCATTCCCCCGCCCGGAAATGGCATGGCAAACCCTGGCGTGCCTGAAGGCGCAAGCGCCCTGCCCTCCGGCGACTGGCCGATGGGCCGCGCCATCGCCCAGTTGCAGGGCATCTACGTGCTGGCCGAAAACACCCAGGGGCTTGTTATTGTGGACATGCACGCCGCGCACGAGCGCATCGTCTATGAGCGCCTGAAAACCCAGATGGACGGTGCCGATGGTGCCAGCATCATCAGCCAGCCGCTGCTGATTCCGGCCACCTTTGCCGCCAGCCCCCAGGAAGTGGCCACGGCCGAGGCCAACGCCCAGGCATTGGCAACGCTGGGCCTGGAAATCACGCCTTTTTCGCCCAAGACCCTGGCGGTGCGCGCCGTACCCACCAGCCTGGCGCAGGGCGATGCGGTGGAGCTGGCCCGCAGCGTGCTGGCCGAATTGGCCCAGCACGACGCCAGCACCGTCATACAGCGGGCCCAGAACGAGTTGCTGTCCACCATGGCCTGCCACGGCGCCGTGCGTGCCAACCGCAAGCTCACGCTTGACGAAATGAACGCCCTCTTGCGCCAGATGGAAGCCACTGAGCGCTCCGACCAGTGCAACCACGGGCGGCCCACCTGGCGGCAGGTCAGCATCCGGGAGCTTGACACGCTCTTCATGCGCGGGCGCTGAACTTTTCAGCCTCCGGCGAATCATTCACTTGCATGAAACGCTGGCACCTCTTTACTTCTTTCCTGATGACGCTGGCGTTGCTGGCAGGTTGCGCCACCCTTGACGAAAAGCAGCGGGCCTGGATCTTCCAGCCCAGCGACCGCACATGGAGCGGGGGCGCCGCCGCCGCCGTTGGCATGGAAGACGTCTGGATTGACTTCAACGCCCCCAGCGGCAACGGCAGTGGCGGTGACCACCCCGTCCGCCTGCACGGCCTGTGGCTACCCGCAGACTCGCCTGATGCCGCAGGCAAAACCCCCGTGCTGCTGTACCTGCATGGCGCACGCTACAACGTCACCGGCTCCGCGCCGCGCATGCGCCGCATGCAGGAGCTCGGCTTCTCGGTCCTGGGGATCGACTACCGCGGTTTTGGCAAAAGCACCTATGAACTGCCGTCGGAAACATCGGCCTACGAAGACGCCCGTGCCGCCTGGGACTGGCTGGCCAAAAAGTACCCCGGCCGTCCCCGTTACATCTTCGGCCACTCGCTGGGCGGGCCGATTGCCATCAACCTGGCCACTGAAGTGGCCGATGAAAGCGGCACGATTGTCGAAAGCACATTCACTTCCATCGCCGATGTGGTGAGTACGTCCCAGTGGGGCTGGATGCCGGTGTCGCTGCTGATCACCCAGCGTTTCGAGGCCGTCCGCAAGGTCGGCAAGATCGGCTCCCCCCTGCTGGTGGTGCATGGCGGCGAAGACCGCCTGATCCTGCCGGACCTGGGGCGCAAACTTTATGACGCCGCAGCGCAGCCCAAGCTCTTCCTGCTGGTGCCGGGTGGCTCGCACCACGACACCAACCTGGTCGGCCAGCCCCAGTACCGGCAGGCACTGGGGCAGTTGTTTGACATGAATAAATATCTCGACAAGGGCCCGGACAAGGCTCTCATCAAAAGCGCCCAGCCCGCGGCCTTGCAAATAGCCGGCAATAAGCGCGCCCCAAAAGAGGTAGAACTACCCCAGAATAAGGAATAAATGCTCAAAAACGGGTATTTTTTACTTACCCAATACATGTAGCCGGATGTAACATTCCCCCGTACCGCATAGCAGCTGATAACAGCTGAAACAACGAGAGGGGAATGTATGAGCCAAGTCCTGGTTATCCGCAGGCCGCCTGCCTTCACTTTGCTGGCCCCTGCGCTGGCGTTGTTGGCATCTGCCCCTCTCCACGCCCAGACCACCGCCGCCGCCGCGGCGCCTGCCGTTGCGAAATTCAATGGCGCAGACACCGCCTGGATGCTCATCTCGACCGTCCTGGTGCTGTTGATGACCATTCCCGGCATCATGCTGTTCTACAGCGGCATGATGCGCGCCAAAAATGCGCTCTCCATCGTGGCGCACACTTTTGCGGCCACCACGGTTGTCACGCTGGTATGGGCGGGCATTGCCTACTCGCTGGCCTTCACGCCCGGCAACCCCTGGATCGGCGACATGAGCCGCGCGCTGAGCGAAGGGCTGCTGGGCGCAAAAGTCGGCGCACATGTTTCGGCGCCTTCCGTGCCGGAATCCGCTTTCTTCCTGTTCCAGCTGGCATTTGCCATCATCACCTTCGCGCTGATCATCGGCGCCACCGTGGAGCGCATGCGCCTGAGCGCCACCATCTTCTTCGCGGCTTTCTGGACGATATTGGTTTACGCGCCGGTAGCGCACTGGATCTGGCAGCCTACCGGCTGGCTCGCCAGCATGGGGCACATGGACTTTGCGGGTGGCACGGTGGTGCACATCGCGGCCGGCGTCAGCGGCCTGGTGGCGGCCAAGGTCGTGGGTCCGCGCAAAGGTTTCGGAACCGTACCCATGGTGCCGCACAACCTGCTGGTATCCATCATCGGCGCCGGGCTTTTGTGGGCCGGCTGGTTTGGCTTCAACGCAGGTTCGGCCTTTGAGGCCAGCTCACGCGCCGTGGGCGCCCTGCTGGCCACCCAGGTGGCGGCCTGCGTTGGCGCGTTCATGTGGGGCATTTGCGAATATGTCCAGCGCGGCAAGTTCAGCGTGCTGGGCATGGCAACAGGCGCCATTGCCGGCCTCGTCGCCATCACACCAGCGTCCGGTTTTGTCGGTGTCATGGGTGCATCGGTGCTGGGCTTTGCGGGCGGCGTCGGTTGCTTCCTGGCCGTGACCCGCTTCAAGCGGGCCACTGGAATCGACGACTCGCTCGATGTGTTTGCGCTGCATGGGGTTGGCGGCATCATCGGCACGGTCCTGACCCCGGTCTTTGCGCTCAAGGAAATTGCACCCGTGACCGCCACCGTGCTGACCAACCTTGTCGGCGCCTGCGCTGTTGCAGCTTACGCAGGCGTCGCGACCTGGCTTATTTTGCTGGTGGTCAAACCCCTGGCAGGCCTTCGCGTCACCGCGGCAGAGGAAGAACTGGGGCTTGACCTTGCCCAGCACGGTGAAATGATTTCAGGTGCTTGAGTTCCCCACCATCAAGACACGTAAACCATGCTGCTAACCATGACACCGCCTGACGACTCCGATCTCATGGCCTACGCGGTGCGGATGGTCATTCCCATGAAGCGGGAGTTCGGCCGTTCGTTGAATGTCCATCAATTCCTGCATGACCTGCCGTACGCCACTGAGGTAATTCAGGAAGCGCTCAATAGCAAGGACGAGCGCCTGCGCAGCTATGCAGCCTACGCGCAGACCAAGATTTTCGGACCCCGCAGCGGCAGCGAACCGTTGCTGTCAGCGTCCGCATCGTCGCGCGCCGTAGCGGCCGCCCCCGCTGCAAGTGAAACAGAAATCAGCGAAGACCTGCGGGCCAAGGCCATCGCCCGGTACAAGTCGGGCCTGCGCTGAACAGCCTGGCCGCCCCGGCAAAGCCCTGATACCCCAGGCTTGATCAGCCGGCCCTCACCACACGCACGCCGGCACGTCTGGCGCTGCTGATCCACGCTGCCTGCGTGCCCCTGTGAACCACCACCGCCGACACATCGGCCAACGCCATGATGCGGCAGGCTGAAGCCGCACCAAGTTTTTCGCCCGATGCCAGCAGCACCGTCTCCGAGGCACAGCGGTGCAGCGCCCGCTTGACGGCGGCTTCTTCGGAATCGCCCGTGGTCACGCCCGCCGACGCATGCACGCCGGTCGCCCCCATGAAAAACACATCGGCCCGCAGGCGCGAGAGCTGCTCCATCAACTCGGCCCCCATGGCCACCATGGAGTGCCGGAAAAGCCGCCCGCCAAGCAGCTGAATCACGACGTGGGGACAGCGCGCCAGTTCCATGGCGACCGCCGGGCTGTGGGTAAACACCGTCGCATGGAGGTCTTCGCGCAAGTGCCGCGCCATCTGCAACGCCGTGGTGCCGCCGTCGATGATCACCACCTGCCCGGGCTGGACCATGGCCGCCGCCGCCCGGCCGATGGCCTGCTTGTCCAGCGGCGCAATCTGCTCACGCACCGCCACATTGCCGACGGCCGGCGAAGCGGGCAAAGCCCCGCCATGGACACGCTGGAGCTTGCCCGCCTGGGCCAGCTCGCGAAGGTCGCGCCGGACGGTGTCTTCCGAAATACCCAGTTCCTGGCTGATGGCCTTGGCAACCAGCTGCCCGTCATTGTCAAGGCGCGTCAGCAGCAGGTGTTTGCGTTGGCTGGTCAGCATGGGGTTTCGGCTCCGGTTTTTGTCCAGGATGAAGCTGGATGGACAACTGCACGAAATTTCATAATAATGCACGATATTACACGAAATCAAACAACCCGAATGCGCCCTTCCTTCCTGATTCCACCGCCCACACCACACGTGCGCGTGATCGGCGACGAACGCCTGTCCGACAACTGGTATGTGTTGCGCAAGCTCACCATCGAGTTGCGCCGCCGCGGCGGCACGTGGCAGCAACAGGCACGCGAGGTCTACGACCGCGGCAACGGCGCAGCGATCCTTCTTGTCAACGTCCGGCGGCAGACCGTGGTGCTGACAAGGCAGTTCCGGCTGCCGGCCTGGGTCAACGGTTGTGCCGACGGCATGCTCATCGAAGCCTGCGCCGGACTGCTCGATGGCGACGACCCCGAGACCTGCATCCGCCGCGAAGCAGCCGAAGAAACCGGGTTCCGCATCCAGGCGCCGCACAAGGTGTTCGAGGCCTACATGAGCCCGGGCTCGGTCACTGAAAAGCTGCACTTCTTCGTGGCCTCCTACGAAAGCTCGGACCGAACCGGGGAAGGCGGTGGCATCGTCAATGAAGGCGAAGACATCGAGGTGATCGAGCTGCCGCTGGAAGACGCGCTCGCCATGGTGCGCAGCGGCGCCATCGAAGACGCCAAGACCATCATGCTGCTGCAGCACGCAAAAATCACCGGCCTGGACCGCCTGCTCCCTCTGCGCCCTCCGTTCCCTTCTTCCGGGTCCTGAGCTCATTCTGGAGACGGCCGCTCCGGGGGCTACGCCGGCATTTGTCTGATACGCTCAGCTCAATGGATGTTCCTGTTTCGAAGACCGCGGCGCCCGCCATGTCCCCCGGCATGGTCGTGTTGGTGCTGTCGATGCTGCTGGGCATCCAGCCGGTCACGACCGATCTCTACCTGCCCGCCCTGCCCGCGTTGACCGAAGGTTTCGGCGCGCCGATGTCGCAGGCGCAGCTCACGCTCAGCGCCTTGTTGCTGGCCTTCGGCACCTCCCAGCTGATCTGGGGCCCGCTGTCTGACCGCTTTGGCCGCCGCCCCATCCTGCTCTGGGGCCTGTGCGCCTACACCCTCGCCTCCGTCGGCAGCACGCTCGCATCGTCGATGACGCTGCTGATCACCTGGCGCATCGTGCAGGGCGCCGCCATGGGCGCGGCAGTGATGTGTGCGCGCGCCATTGTGCGCGACCTGTACCAGCCGCTCGAAGGCGCCCGCGCCATGTCCAAGGGCTTGAGTGGCCTGGGCGTGCTGGCCTGCATCAGTGCACCGCTGGGCGGCTTGCTGTCGGAGCTTTTCGGCTGGCGCATGGCCCTGATGGCGCTGGCCGTGTTCGGCGCGGCCACGCTGGCCCTCATCTCACTGCGGTTTGAAGAAACCCTGGCCCAGAAAAACCCGCGTGCGCTGCAGCCGGCCACACTGCTGCGCACCTGGGTTCATATTCTTCGCAACCCCACGTTCCTGGCGTTTTCGGTGTTGACCGCGGCCTCCTACGGCGGCCTCTTCACTTTTCTGGCCACCTCGTCGTTCGTGTTTATCAAGGTGCTGGGCCTGACCAAAACGCATTACGGCCTCATCATGTTTTCGATGTGTTTTTGCTACCTCACCGGCACCTTCATCTGCCGCCGGTTGCTGCCACGCTTTGGCGTGCGGCGCTCGGTGGCTGTGGCTGCGTGCCTCACACTGGCCGGCGGAACCCTGATGGGCGTGCTGGCCTGGGCCGGCATCCAGAATGTCTGGGCCATCATGCTGCCCTACTACCTGTTCATGCTGGGGCATGGCGTGCACCAGCCCTGCGGGCAGAGCGGCGCGGTAGGCCCCTTCCCCCAGGCGGCGGGCGCTGCATCGGCCCTCAACGGTTTTCTGATGATGGTCGTAGCCTTCGGCATGGGCGGCTGGCTGGGAACCCACATGGACGGCACGGTGCGGCCGCTGACCAACGGCGTCTGGTTCTGGAGCGCACTGATCGCCGCCACGGCCTGGACCGTGATCCAGAAATACGGAGAGCCTGCCCATGAGGCCGCAGCCAGGGCCTGACATGCGCGGCATCGCACTGGCCGGGCCGACGGCCTCCGGCAAAACCGCCGCCGCCATGGCGATTGCACAGCGCCACGCGGTGGAAATCATCAGCGTCGATTCCGCCCTGGTCTACCGCGGCATGGACATCGGCACCGCCAAGCCCACACCGGCCGAGTTGGCCGCTGTACCGCACCACCTGATCGACATCCGGGACCCGCTGAACGCCTACAGCGCGGCCGAGTTTGTGGCCGACGCCAACCGGCTGATGGAAGACATCCGCGGGCGCGGCAAACTGCCGCTGCTGGTGGGCGGCACCATGCTGTACTTCAAGGCGTTGTTCGACGGGCTGGACGACATGCCCAGGGCCGACCCTGCCACCCGCACCCTGATAGCCGACGAAGCAGCCGCCAACGGCTGGCCGGCGCTGCATGCCGAACTGGCCCGGGTGGACCCGGTCACGGCCGCCCGGCTCGCACCGAACGACTCGCAGCGCATCTCGCGTGCGCTGGAGGTTTTCCGCGTGTCAGGCCAGCCGCTGTCATTCTTCCACCAGCAAAATGCTACAAAAAACATAGCTGCTGGCGCACAGCCGTCAATGGCTACAGCCCTTATTTCCCTTGAACCGCAAGACCGAAGCTGGCTGCACGAGCGCATTGCCCAACGCTTCGACGCCATGCTGGCCGGCGGGTTGATGGACGAAGTGAAAGCCTTGCGCGCACGCGGCGACCTCACGCCTGACCTGCCTTCCATGCGCTGCGTCGGCTACCGCCAGGCGTGGGAAGCACTGGATGGCAACTACCCGCTGGCCGAGCTGCGCGACAAAGGCATTTTCGCCACGCGCCAGCTGGCCAAGCGCCAGATCACCTGGCTGCGCTCCATGCCGCAGCGCCAGGTCGTGGCCTGCGATGCGGCCGATGCGTTGCAGCAGGTGCTTGCGCTGGTTGAGGCTTCCGTAGGGCGGATAACGTGAGCCTTCAACTCAGAGACCTCGCCAAACGCTACGGCGCAACCGCCGTGTTCAGCCATGTCACGCTGGATGTTGAGCCCGGCGAGTTCGTCGCCATCATCGGCGAATCAGGCGTCGGTAAATCAACGCTGCTCAACTGCATGGCCGGGCTCGATACCTGGGATGAAGGCACGGTGCTGCTGAACGGCCAGGACCTGGGCGCCATGACCGACGACGAGCGTGCGCTGCTGCGGCGGCGCCATGTGGGTTTTGTGTTTCAGGCCTTTCATGTGCTGCCGCACCTGGATGTTGCGCAAAACGTGGCCCTGCCATTGCTGCTGCTCGGCGAGCCGGACGATGCGCGCGTTCAGTCGCTGCTGGATGCAGTCGGCCTGTCGGGGATGGGCGGGCGGCTGCCCCAGCAGCTCAGCGGCGGCCAGCTGCAGCGTGTGGCGATTGCCCGTGCCCTGGTGCACCGGCCCAGCCTGCTGCTGGCCGACGAACCCACCGGCAACCTGGACCCAACAACGGCCGCCAAAGTGATGGATGCGCTGATCGCCCAGACCCGCGAACACGGCGCCTCGCTGGTGCTGGTCACCCATTCGGAAGCCGCCGCTGCACGCGCCGACCGCCGGCTGCACCTGAGTGCCGACGGGATTCAGCCGTAGGCTGCGCTCCTCGTAGTCAGGACTTCAGGCCTGGGCCAGCAACTCTGCGTAGCGCGTCAAATCAACATTTCCGCCGCTGATGATGACGCCCACCTTTTCACCAGGTGCGGCAGGGTTGGCATGCAGCGCGGCGCACGCCCCGGCAAACGCCAGGCAGCCTGTCGGCTCCACCACCATCTTCATGCGTTCGGCAAAAAAGCGCATGGACTCAATCAGCTGCGCATCGCTGACCGTGAGGATGTCGTCCACATCGCGCCGGATGATGGCAAAGGTGTATTCGCCCAGGTACTGGGTTTGCGCCCCGTCGGCAATTGTCTTGGGCGTTTCGATGTGCACGATACGGCCTGCGCGCAGCGACTGCTGGCCGTCGTTGCCGGCTTCAGGCTCGACGCCATAGACCTTGCAGTGAGGTGACAGGGCGCGGGCTGCAAGTGCCGAACCGCTGGTAAGCCCGCCGCCGCCCAGGCATATATAGAGACGGTCCAGCGGGCCGGTTTCTTCGATCAGCTCTTTCGCGGCCGTACCCTGGCCGGCAATCACGTCGGGGTGGTCATAAGGCGGGATCAAGGTCATGCCGCGTTCGGTGGCGAGCCGTTTCGTCAGTGCCTCGCGGTCTTCGGTGAAACGGTCGTACAGCACCACTTCCGCGCCATAGCCCTGCGTGGCGGCCAGCTTGGCAGCGGGTGCATCTTTGGGCATCACGATGACCACGGGCATGCCGAGCAGGCGCGCCGAAAGCGCCATCGCCTGCGCATGGTTGCCCGACGAAAACGCGATGGCACCAGCCCGGCGCTGCGCCGCGTCGAACTTCGACAACGCATTGAAGGCGCCGCGAAACTTGAAAGCGCCCATGCGCTGGAAGTTTTCGCATTTGAAAAAGAAATTCGCGCCCCAGCGGGCATCCGCAGTACTGGACCGCAACACGGGCGTGCGGTGCGCATGGCCTTCAAGCCGCGCGGCAGCGGCGGTGACGTCATCGTAGGTAGGGAGTTGCATGGTGAATACGCTTTCATTCCGGGGTAGAAACTCAGAAAGATCCGGGGAGGCATCCAAAAGAGACCGCAAGCTTAAATGACGAGGCATTTTCTGGGCAGAGCCAGAAAGCCCGATTCTGTACCGATACAGATGGCGGCTTCGCTCGTTTTCCAAGGACTGATTTGGCGGCGGCGCTGAAAGGCACAATGAGCGCATGCGCGCCCTGCTCTTTAGCTTCTCCTGGCGGGAATTGCAACACCACCCCTGGCGCAACGCCGCCGCCGTAGTGGCCGTGATGCTGGGCGTGGCCTTGGCGTTTTCCGTACAGCTCATCAATGCGTCGGCACTCAGTGAGTTCTCACAGGCGGTGCGCGCGGTCAACGGTCAACCCGACCTGGAGCTGCGTGCCGTGCAGGGCAGCTTTGACGAGGCGGTGTACGCGCGCGTGGCCAACCATCCGCAAGTCGCGCTGGCCAGCCCGGTGCTTGAAATCAGCACGTATGCGCTGGACGACACCTCCCCCACCGGCCGGCTGCCGCTGCGCATCATCGGCGTCGACGCGCTGGCGGTGGCCGCCATCGCGCCGTCGCTGATGCCGGTGCCGTCTTCCGACGCGGGACGCTTCGCCCTGTTTGCGCCTGGCAAGGTGTTCTTGAACCCCGCCGCGCAGCAAGCATTGCACTCGCCGGAGTTGCGCCTGCAAAGCGGCCTGGAACTGCGCAGGGTTTCTGTGGCCGGCAGCGTCGGCGCCGGTGGCGGGCCCCTGGCCGTGATGGACATTGCCGCCGCGCAAGAACTCTTCGGCAAGGCCGGACAACTCTCGCGCATCGACCTCAGGCTCAGCGCCGGCGCCGATGCGCGCCGTGTGATCGAGTCGCTGCAGCTGCCGTCCAACATCACCGCCACGGCGCCGGGCGATGCGGCCGAACGCGTCAGCAACCTGTCGCGCGCCTACCGCGTCAACCTGACGGTGCTGGCATTGGTGGCCTTGTTCACAGGCGCCTTCCTGGTGTTTTCGGTGCTCTCGCTGAGTGTGGCCAAACGCGCGCAGCAATTCGCGCTGCTGGGCGTGCTGGGCCTGACCGGCCGTGAACGCCTGCAGCTGGTGCTGGCCGAGTCGCTGCTGCTGGGCGTGGCCGGCAGCGTGCTGGGCATCGCGCTGGGCTCCGGCCTGGCTGCGCTGGCGCTGCGGCTGCTGGGCGGGGACCTGGGGGGCGGCTACTTTTCCGGCGTCGCACCTACCCTGCAATGGAACGGCTGGGCCGCACTCACTTACGGTGCGCTGGGAATTGCTGCCGCCGGGGTGGGAGGATGGTGGCCGGCGCGTGCGGCGCAAAAACTGCCGCCCGCGCAAACCCTCAAGGGCCTCGGCGCTGCGGCAGGCACCGGCGGCGGCCACTGGTTCAGTATCATTTTGATAGCTGCTGGCGCTCTGCTGGCGCTGGTTCCACCGCTATTTGGCATTCCATTGGCAGCGTACGTGTCAGTGGGCTTGCTGCTGGTCGGCGGCATCACCGCCCTGCCCTGGCTGATTTCGCTGATCTACAACCGGCTCAGCCCCCGGGTGGCCCACCGGCTGCTGCCGCTGCTGGCTGTGGAGCGCGCGCGCCGCGTGCGCGAAAGCGCCGCGGTGGCCGTGAGCGGCGTGGTGGCGTCGCTGAGCCTGGCCGTGGCGCTCACGGTGATGGTGACCAGCTTTCGCGAGTCGGTCACGCACTGGCTGGACGTGGTGCTGCCGGCCGACCTGTATGTGCGCACGGCGCTGGGAACCTCCGCCAGCGACACGGCGTACTTCTCTCCGGAGTTTGTCGACGCGCTGGGCCGCCTGCCCGGCGTGGCGCGGGTGGGCAGCCTGCGCACCACGCAGCTGCTGCTGGATACCGCCAGGCCCAGCGTCACCCTGATCGCCCGCCCGCTGGACAACCCGGCCACCGCACTGCCGCTGGTGGGCCAGGCGCTGCCGGTGCCGCCCGGGCACATTGGCATCTATGTGAGCGAGCCGATGGTGGACCTGTACGGGGCACGCCCAGGCACCGTCTTTCGCCCACTTTCACAAGCTTTTATGGCTCTGACCCAATCAGGGTCTGCGCGAGCAGCTCCTGATTTGATAGCAAGCAAGGTGGGATCCGGGATGCCCGTGTTTTATGTGGCGGGCGTCTGGCGCGACTACGCACGCCAGTTCGGCGCCATCGCCATCGCCCACACGGACTTCGAACGCCTGACCGGCGACCAGCGCACCAACGACCTCGCGCTGTGGCTGACGGAGGGCGCCAGCGACAGCCAGGTGCAGCAGGCCGTGCGCGGCCTGGCCGAGCAGCAGTCCGGCGCCGGCGCGCTGCTGGAGCTGGCCTCCGTCAGCCAGCTGCGCGCCACATCGCTCCGGATTTTTGACCGCAGTTTTGCCGTCACCTACTGGCTGCAGGGCGTGGCGATCGCCATCGGCCTTTTCGGCGTGGCCGCCAGCTTCAGCGCCCAGGTGCTGGCACGCCGCAAGGAGTTTGGCCTGCTGGCGCACCTCGGGCTGACACGCCGGCAAATCCTGGCCGTGGTGGCCGGTGAAGGCGCGGCCTGGACGGTGATAGGCGCGCTGGCGGGGCTGGCCCTGGGACTCGCGGTGTCGACCGTGCTGGTGTACGTGGTGAACCCGCAAAGCTTTCACTGGACCATGGACCTTATGGTGCCCTGGTTGCGCCTGGCCCTGCTGTGCGCCGCGGTGGTGGTGGCCGGCACCGTGACGGCCTGGCTGGCGGGCCGCGCGGCCGCAGGCCGGGACGCCGTGCTGGCGGTGAAAGAAGACTGGTAGGCCTTGTCCCTTTGCGGCATTTGCCGCGAAAGGATGCGCCACGGGCAAGGAGCAGCCCCCGTGCACCGTCCTACAGGCGTGGAGGCCGGTTTCCGACGCCATCCGGCCGCTCCCGGCATCACACTGTGGCTCATGCGGTGGCCGTCAAGTGCGCAGGTGTTTTGCCAGCCCTTGTCTCCCACGCCCTTTTTTTCTCTTTCAAATGCCTGCGGAGAACGCGATGACCACCAACACCAGCCCCCTGACCGGCGCCAACGCGAACCCGACAGGCAAGTTCGCACGGCATGCCTCCTCCCCGCCGCCCCACGGCTTGCAGCTCACCCGCAATGACGACGGCAGCGTGACCCTGGCACTCAACCAGCCCCTGAGGCTGCAGGCGGAAGAGCTCGAAGAACTCGTCGCCAGCCTTGCCGGCTTGCGCGCCGACATGGACCCGCCCTACCCGCTGGACTGCCCGCCATTGAGTGCGCTGGAGCCCAGCTACAGCCCGCGGCACTGGGTTGCCTGCGATCCGCTGACCGGAAAGATCCTGCTGTTCCTGCGCCACCACCTGTTCGGCTGGCTGGGCATTGTGCAAACGCCGGAGACCGCGCTCGACATGCTGAAGTCGGTGGCCGTCGAGATGAAAAACCTGGAGCTCTCCGAGCGCGATCCGCGGCGCGAACTGCACTGAGAATTGCTGCCTGCCACGCAATGGCCGCTTCGCCGCGCGAGCCTCGTCTCATCGTGTGTATCGTGCCGTACATCTTGATACGAGGCGCTCCGCGGGTTGGCCAATGAATACAGGGCCTCCACGCTGACTGTTGCAGCTTCTGCTGCCTTCTCATCTTTAGCTTTCTCCAATGCACGCGGCCACGCCGAAAGGCGTTTTCGTTTGCTTACTCATGGTCACGTTTCTGACGCGCGATTGTCATCACGGCGCCCTGATGAACTCCTACCATGGAGGCATTCACCAGAGAGGTTGCATCATGAGACCTGCTAAAGCACCGCCGCACGACTACCGCATTGAAAATGTCGATCCGGCAGAGGGCAGCCTGCTGCCGTCGAGCTCGAATCACCTTTTCGCAGACTACTCGCTGGCCGTGGCTGTCGCCGTGAAAAGCGTGGCCGACCCCACTCGGCAGGAAGTGCGTGTCGTGCACGTCCCCAGCGGGGAAGTCGTCTTCCGGACTTCAGCGTTTTGACGTCGATGTCCGACGCATCAGGCCAGCCTGATGCTGTTTGCAAAGTGGTCATACACCACGGAAATTCTCCGCAGGTGGCGCGACTCCGCGTGCGCCAGCAGCCACAGGTCTGACTCGCAGTCGGCCAGGGTGTCCGTCAGTGGCACCAGCCCGGGTTCCCCCGCCAGCATGAAGCGCGGCACAATGCCCACCCCCAATCCCGCCTTGATCGCATCCATCACCGCCACAATGCCGTCCGCATAATGCCGCGGCGTGACCTTGGGCAACTGCTTGCGCCGCCACAGCACCGAGGGGTGCTCCGGAAGCGATTCGTCGGGCGCTATCCAGTCCAGTTTCGCCAGCGCATCAAGCAAGGGGATTTTTTTGGACGACACCGCCTTCGCCTGCGCTTTGGATCCGCACAGCACAAAGCGCACGGTGCCAAGCTTGCGGCCCACCAGGTGGTCGGGCGGCTTGCGCGTTGCACGCAGCGCCAGGTCCGCATCGCGCCGGCTCAGGCTGACCAGTTCATTGCCGGTGCGCATGTCGAGCTGCAGCAGCGGATGCTGTGCCAGCAGCGGCTTGAGCGAAGGCAGCACCAGCCCGCGCAATACCGCGTCTGTCGTGGTCAGCCGCACAAGGCCTGAAACGCCTTCATGCGGCCGCTGCATGCTGGCGCGCACCGCTTCAAGCTCGGCCTCCACGCGCTCCGCATGCGGCACCAGGCCCAGCATGGGCTCTGTCGGCAGGTAGCCCAGGCGCGATCTTTCGAACAGCCGCTGGCCCAGGTTTTTTTCGATGCGCTGCACCGAGCGGAACACTGTGGACGCATCTGCGCCCAGCCGCCGCGCGGCTTCGGCCAGCGTCATGCCGCGCACCATGGCCAGCAAAATTTCCAGGTCGGAGGCCGTCAGCGCGTATTGCATTTTTGCAATAGATGTTTTCATGACTGCCAATTTACATTGTATTTTTGCAATCGTAAAGTGGCGGCTCCTTCAACGCTACGCCCTTTGCCGGGCTTTACATCATGACCATCGAAACCCCTGAAAACTTCAGCGCCAGCCACGGCGCCACCCTGCTGCGCCTGGCCCTTGGCACCATGTGGGTCACCCACGCGCTGCTCAAAATCTTCGTCTTCACCCTGCCCGGCACGGCGCAGTTCTTTGAATCGGTCGGCCTGCCCGGCTTCATGGCCTACGTTGTCGTGGCAGTGGAGCTGGCCGGAGGCGCGGCGCTGCTGCTGGGCTTTTATGGGCGCCAGGCATCGCTGCTGCTCGCGCCGGTGCTGCTGGTGGTCGTCTGGGTGCACTGGCCCAACGGCTGGGTGTTTACCAGTCCCAAAGGCGGCTGGGAATACCCCCTGTTCCTGTTGGTAGCCTCGCTCGCCCAATGGCTGCTGGGTGATGGTGCCTGGGCTGCACGCCGCAGCCGCCTGCTGGTGCCGCGCTGACCTTTGCAGAAAGAGAACAACCATGAAGCTCACCCTCATCAGCCACACCCTGTGTCCCTACGTGCAGCGCGCAGCCATCGTGCTCGCCGAAAAAGGCGTCGCCTTTGAGCGCATCAACGTCGACCTCGCCAACAAGCCCGACTGGTTCAAGGCGATCTCGCCGCTGGGCAAGACGCCGGTGCTGCAAGTCGACGACGACGCGATTTTTGAATCCGCCGTGATCTGCGAATACCTGGACGACACCCTGCTGCCGCGCCTGCATCCGGCTGATGCCCTGAAGCGGGCACAGCACCGCGCCTGGATGGAGTTCGGCTCCGCCCTGCTCAATGCCATCGGCGCGTTCTATAACGCGGCTGATACGGTGGCGCTGGCGCGGCATCGTGAAGACATCCGGCGCCGGTTTGCCCAGCTCGAGGCCGTGCTGCCGGATCAGGGACCTTATTTCGCCGGTGTATCTTTCTGCATGGTCGATGCCGTGTTCGGGCCCGTGTTCCGTTATTTCGATGTGCTGGACGACGTGGGTGAGACAGGGTTCTTTGAACAATTGCCAAAGGTGCAGGCCTGGCGCGCCGCTCTCGCTGCGCGTCCCTCAGTCCAGCAAGCGGTGGGCAGCGGCTATGCCGGGGAACTGCACCGCTTCTTCCTGGCCCGTGGCTCCGAACTCTCTCGCCGCACCAGTGGGAGAAAAGGTAGCCTGATGCTATAAAGCGGGTGGCTGCTTTCGGCCATAAGCGGACACTCACCTGCCATGCACGATGTTCAATAAGGGAAAAAATCGCTCCAAGCTAAGTTGGAATTGCCGATGGTGCCGAGAGGCATCGCCGTCCCCCAATAAGTACTGCGTCGCTTGTGGGCAGCCTAGCTCGGCGCTTTGGGCTGATCGACTGCTATTCGGCATGGCATTTACTGCTTTTCTGATCCTTGGTGTTTGCGCCCTCGGACGCATTGGAGGTTGGCCAATACGAGCTGCGGGCATTGCTCTAAGCGGGGCATGTGGGGTCATGCTCATACGCCATTGGAGCAAACGATTGCCCTTGCGATACAGCGGGTCTAGATTGTTTTATGAAGATCGTCCCCTCGCGTATCACTTCTGTGCTTGGGCAATAATTATTTTCACATTGGGCATCTGCATTGGTGCAGTTCTCAGCGCCATATTTAACTTGCAACCGTAATGTCCGCTTTGGGCCTGGAGTGGGTGCTCACGGTTTCCGAAATGAACGCTGCAAAACTGCTATCGCGACCTGCAGTCAGTCGATGGGTGGCGTGCCAGTGAAAACCGCCAATTGCGCATCAAAAGCACGCTGGTAAGCGGGCCGCGCTTCACCACGAGCCACATAGGCTGAGAGGTTCGGATATTTCTCCAGCAGCCCCGATACGGCCGCCCTGCGCAGCACCGTCACCATCAGCAGGTCTCCGGCGCTGAACGCACCGTCAAGCCAGTCGGCATTGCCAAGCCGGCTGGAAAGGTCGCCCAGCCGCGCATGGACGCTGTCCTCGAGCGCGGTCAGGCGCTCCGCATACCAGGGCTTGTCCCGCTCGAAGAGCACGGCCATTGAGCGGTCAATGATGGGCGGCTCTACCGTGTTGAGCGCGGCAAACATCCATGCGATGGCGCGTGCGCGGGCATTCGCATCGTCTGGCAGCAGGCCTTGATGGCGCTCTGCAATATGGAACACGATGGCCCCTGACTCGAACAGCGCAAGATCGCCTTCTTCATAGGTCGGAATCTGCCCAAAAGGATGAAGCGCGCGATGTGCGGGTTCCTTCATCGCCGCGAACGAAACAAGGCGAACCTCGTAAGGCTGGCTCACTTCTTCAAGCGCCCAGCGAACGCGCATGTCACGCGCCAGCCCACGGCCGCGATCGGGCGAACGCTCAAAGGCCGTGATGGTGGGGGTCGTCGGAAGGGTCATGGTGGTTTCTCCTTTTGCTGAGAAGTCTGGTTAAGTGAAGTGCCTTATGGATGCCGGACATGCGATTGACCGGCCATCTACTTCACGACGTTCGGGATAGGCCTCAATCGACATCCCGGCGCAACTTTTTTTGCAAATTTCGAAAAAAATGGGCTCAGGCCTGCCGAAAACTCGCCAGTGTCTTGAGCAGGTTACGGGTGGCACCGTCGAGCGCATCCAGCGGCCTGTGGACCATGGCCGTGTGGCGCGTCAGCGCGGGCTTGAGCGGCACCAGTTGCACGTCATGCCGCACGTTGGATTCCTCCAGCGACTGCTCCCTGGGCAGCACCGCGGCGCCGTAACCGGCGGCCACCAGGCTCTTGATGGCTTCGGAATAATTGAGCTCGATGCGTGCGCGCGGCGTGAAACCCGCGTCGGCAAACCAGGCCATGGTCATGCGGTACATGTGAGTCGGCGTTTCGTTGAAGATCAGCGGGCGGGTGGCCAGCCATGCGGGCGTGGCATGTTTGGGCGCCTTCCAGCGCTTGGGTACAAACGCCATCATCGGGTCGCTGCGCCAGTGGGTGATCACCATGCCGCGCTGCGCGGGCGGCGGTGTGGCGACCAGGCCGACATCGAGCGTGCCGTCCAGCAAGCGCTGCAGCGTGTCGGCGGAGCCAAGAATACTGACCTCGACATCGATGTCGGGGTGGGCTTGTTCCATGGCCTTGAGCACCTGCGGCAAAAAGTACACCAGCACGCCCGTGGTGGTGCCCAGGCGCACGCGGCCGGTGCGGCCCTCGACGTGGCGTTTCACCGCATCGACCGCATCGTCGGCGTCGCGCAGCAGGCGGCGGGCCCGCTCAACCAGCACCGCGCCTGCCGGTGTGGGCTCAACGCGCCGACCGCCGCGCACCACCAGCGGCGTGCCCAGGCGGCTTTCAAGCTCGCTCACGTGCAGGCTGACGGTGGGCTGCGCCAGGTGCAGGCCTTGCGCCGCGGCAGAGAAGGTGCCCAGATCGGTGATGGCGACCAGCGTTCTTAATTGGTCCAGGTTCAGTTCGCGCATGGAAGTGTCTCTATCAGTAATTCTGATAATTTCGATCAGGAAATTCAACTTCCACAATAGCATGATTTTCAGCACCATAGGGCACTTCCTACCAGGAGTGCGCGAAATGCTGACGAAGACGATGAGAATTTTTCCGGGAGCCCTGCCCGGCTTTCCAGCCAGAGAGCTAGGCCAAAAGCTTCTGGCCGCCCTGCGCAAAAACGCACAGAGGCGACGGAACCTGAATGAGCTGCGCCTGATGAGCGACCACCAACTCAATGACCTCGGCATAGGCCGTGGTGAAATCCCCGGCCTGATGAATGACCTTGGGTCCCGCCACTTGGAATGGCGCTGAAGCCCTTGCACCTGCCGGCAAGCCGGTAGAAGACGTTTTACGCCGGCAGGTCTTGCTGCGAGAATCAGGCAATGACTTCCCCACAGACCTCCAGCAGTTCCTCGCTCAGCGCCGCCATCGCCCGCATTGAGGCCGACTACCTGCGCAGCGCCGACACGCACCTGATCCCGTTGCCGCTGCCGGAGTTCGCCGCGCGCGGCATCGACTTCTACCTCAAGGATGAATCGACCCACCCCACCGACAGCCTAAAGCACCGGCTGGCGCGCGGCGAACAGGGCTCTATCCTGTCGCTGCTGTGCGACTCCGGCGAGCGTTACCTGCCCACGTACTACAACGCCAACTGGGTCGCTGAAAAAATGGGCGACTGCACGGCAGCGAACGAGCAGATCAACCGGTTGATGCGGCCTGCGCAGGCCTGAAGAGCCCGATGCGCCTGCCACTGTTGCCCGCCGGTTTGCCGAGGCGCCAGCTGTTGCTGGGAGGCGCGGCCGGCCTGGCGAGCCTGGCTGGCCTGGAAGCCCACGCCCTGCCGGCCAAAACACTCGCATTCCCGCGCGACCGCGGCGCACACCCCGGCTTTCGCACCGAGTGGTGGTACATCACCGGCCAGGCCACGGCCGCGGATAGTCGCCTCTTCGGCTTTCAGCTGACCTTTTTCCGTTCACGCGTAGACGATACGCAGGGCATGTCGTCAAAATTCGCCGCAAGGCAGCTGGTTTTTGCGCATGCCGCCATCACTGATGTGCAAGGCAACAAACTCTGGCACGACCAGCGCATCGCACGGGAAGGTTTTGGCGTCGCAATGGCCAGCGAGCAGGACATGGCCGTCAAGCTGCGCGACTGGTCCCTGAAAGCCGAAGGCGCAAGGTACACCGCAGAGCTTCCGGCCAGCGACTTTGCACTCAAGCTGCAGTTTGAAGAAACGCAAGGTGTGCTGCTACAGGGCAACAAGGGCCTGTCGCGCAAAGGGCCTGACGAAAAACAGGCCAGCTATTACTACAGCCAGCCGCAGCTTGCTGCGCGCGGCAGCCTGCAAGTCAAGGGAAAAAACTTTGCCGTTACAGGAACAGCCTGGCTGGACCACGAATGGAGCGAAGAGATTCTGCATTCAGACGCCACGGGCTGGGACTGGATAGGCATGAACCTGCTGGACGGCAGCGCCCTCACCGCTTTCAGGCTGCGGGGCAAAGACGGCAACACGCTGTGGGATGGCGGCTCGTTCCGCTCAACCAAGGGAGGGCTGTACACCTTCAGCCGCGGCGAGGTCATTTTTAAACCCGTACGCCACTGGAAAAGCCCACTGACGCAAGCCACTTATCCCGTGGAATGGATAGTGCGAACACCGGCCGATTTTTATACCGTACGCGCCGTCATCGACAACCAGGAGCTGGACAGCCGCCAGTCGACGGGTGCGATTTATTGGGAAGGCTTGAGCGAGCTGATCGACAGCAACGGCAAGCGCGTGGGGATGGGGTATCTGGAGATGACGGGCTATGCGCAGCGCCTGAAGATGTAGCGCCCCAGGCCGGCGCCGGCCGCAGTTGCGGCGCAGCGCCCAAAGGGATCAATAGTCGGCGCGGATCAGGCGCTGGGCACGCGGGCTCATGCTGCGGCGGATATTTGCCGTCAGCCATGGGTAGGGCTGGCCAGGCGCAGCAGCGACAGATGGTGCACCCGGCAGGAGAAATTGCGCAGCGTGAATCGCCTTGCGTAGCAAAGAAGAAAACGAGGAAGAAGCCTGCAACGAACGGCCGCCGACAGAGGCGTTGGCAGAAGCGGGCTCAGTGAAAAATGCGGTGCGTGTCATGGAAGGTCCTTTCGAAGTGACATGAGCGGCAACGATTGCCGAAACAGAGGCCATGACGAGAATATAGGGTTTACGAGTATAGAAGTAAAACGACTTATATTGCGTTTGAATGCAGAAAAATTGCTTTTAGAGCAAGGCCTCCAAAACCAAAAAAATGGGAGACAAGCCATGGATATCAACCTCGCCCGCACCTTCCTTGAAATCGTGTCCTGCCACAGTTTTGTCCAGGCCGCAGAACGGCTGCATGTCACCCAGACCGCGGTCAGCGCTCGTGTGAAAACGCTGGAAGAACTGCTGGGACGCACGCTCTTCGTGAGGAACAAGGCGGGCGCATCGCTCACGCCCGCAGGCGAGCAGTTTGTACGGCACGCCATGACGCTGGTGCAAGTCTGGGAGCGCGCCCGCCACCAGATGGCCGTGCCACCCGGGCGCCGCGCGCTGGTGACCGTTGGCTGTGAAATCAGCCTCTGGCAACCGCTGATGCTCGACTGGCTGTTCTGGATGCGCAAACACGCGCCCGACCTGGCGCTTCGCACGGAGGTGGGTGTTGCAGAAGACCTGCTGGAACGCGTGGCCCACGGAACACTGGACATCGTCATTGCCTATGCACCGCGGCAGCGCCCCGGCCTCAGGATCGAACTGCTGATCGAAGAAAAGCTGGTGCTGGTCACCACCTCGCCCCGGCTCGAGATGCCGCAGGCCGCCGACTACGTCTACGTGGACTGGGGGCGCGAATTCTCCGCACAGCACAGCCTGGCGTTCCCGGAGCTTTCCAGTGTCGGGGTCTCCTCCAGCCTGGGGCCGTTAGGGCTGGAGTACCTGCTTGCCGTGGGCGGTGCCGGCTATTTCCGGCAAAACGTGGTGCGCAACCACATCAAGGAAGGCCGCCTGTTCCGCGTGCCAGGCAAGCCGGAGTTTTTGTATCCCGCTTATGCCGTCTACGCAGCCAACGCAGACATGAAAGTACTGGAGCCCGCCCTGGCAGGCTTAAGACAAGCCGCGGCGGGAAGCCAGGGCGGCAAGGTGCGCACTGCCAGGCCGCCAAAGGCTCCCGGCAAGAGCAAACAACCCTCATCGTGATTCATCACTGCCCCAACCCCCCCATCTTCATCACTTCATTCATCACTTCAACCAGGATGGCCCCATGCGCTGGATAGCCCTATTTGACGACACACCCGCCATGCTGGCGATCCGGCAGGAGCGTGAACCCCTTCACCTTGCCTATCTTCGGCAACACCAGGACGAAATCCTCATTGCAGGCGGTTTACGTGAAGCGCCCGGTGAAAGCTTTGTGGGAGGCCTCTGGGTCATGGAGGTTGCGTCCAGGGCGCGTGCCGCGGAGCTGGTCGAAAACGACCCCTACTACATGCCGGCTCATCGCAGCTACCGGCTGCTGGCCTGGGGCAAGGCATTGGCCGGGAGACAAGTGATTTTGTAAGCAAACCCCAAAATCGTCGCACCCATGTCACCGTTCAGCGATAGAAAGGGAACAGGAGCAAGGGGTGTTCCGTGACGCAAGCGCGGGAAAAGGCTGCGTGACTACACTTAACCCATGCTGGTGAGACCTTTGCCAGCGCTTGACGCATGCAACCGGACCCGACATGGACCTTTTTCTCCTGGTGACCTTTGTCGCCATCGGCACCTACCTCCTGAAAGCCAGGGAAGAACGCCAACGCATAGCGCTGCTGGGCAGCCATCTGGGAAATTACCAGATTGAAAAACTCATGGAAACCCTGGCCGACGGTTATCTGCGGGCACTCGGCGAAAAAGAACCCGGGCGGCGTGAGCAGGTCTGGCAACAACTGGCCAACTCCGAAGCGCAGCTGGCCGTGCAGTTCAGCAAATTTGCGGCAGAGTTTGCCAGGGTGCCCGAACCCGACGCCCGCGTGAGCCGGCTGCCCATCAGTTTTCCATTTGCCACCCTGATCCTGCCGGCCATGAGCTTTGACATGCGCATTGCCCTGGCGATTCACGCCGCCGGTATTGCGCGCGTGGCCCAAAATGCCGCCGGGCTCAGCCCCAAGGCCAAGGCCTTCACGATGTCAGCCGAGCTCTTTTTGATGCAGCACACCTGCCACTGGTTTTGCAAATCAAAGGCCATCGCCTCGGCCCGCGTGCTGGTGCGTCACAAGACGCCGCATGCGCAGCTGGTGGATTCTGTGTCGCCGGAGACGCGTGAGGCATATAGCGTGCTGATCGGCGGCGGTAGATAAATAAGAGGCATGCTCCGGCGTCCCGGATTGTGCTCGCCCTGTTAGCGCGTGAAGCACTTTCACGCTATGGAAACGAACGTCATATCCGCAGGTGTTACCAAGGCGCATCTGCCGGGAGACAAGCGCTATTCATCAAGGAAATCCCCTCGATAAAAGCTCCAGGCCGTTCCATCGTGAAGATAGAAGTACCCATCGGCGCAGAAATCTTTACCGGGGAAAAATTCGCGATACGCCTTGGGAACGAGCCGTGACAGCTGCGCGTCCGTAAGCTCGTCGAACTGCTCGGGCGTAATCGGCTGGCCGACTCTGAGTTTGGGAGATTCCATGGGCGAATCAAGTAGTTGGAGGTGTGTCGATGATGACTGACTTTGAGAAGAGAGGGTAAGCCGGCTTGCCGGAGTACATCATCTCGATTTTTAAAGGTCAGGACGTATGCCGCTCAAAATGACGCGTGCCGCTCGATGATTGGCGGAGCCTCGTCACGCTCGAAAGCGGCAATCAACCACTCGGGCCGCTCTATCACTTCTTCATGCTCGCCCCACTTTTTCAGCGACGAGCGTCGTCGCTTCCACCACTCCACGTTGACAAACGGATCGAATTCTTCCTGTGTCAGCTTCTATGTCCAGGTTGTTATCGAGCAGCCAGGCGTCGCTATAGTACGTATCCAAGTAGCGGTCACCGGCGTCGCAGGCAAGGAACACCACCGATCCTTTTTCGCCACGCACCTGCATTTCGCAGGCGAGTTGCAACGCGCCGTAGAAGTCAGTGCCCGTGGAGCCACCAAACCGCCGTCCAATCAGTTCTTCAAGCACACGCATTGCACCGATAGACTGGGTGGTGCGCACCTTCAGCATTCGATCAATCACGCCGGGAATAAAGGATGGTTCGACCCTTGGCCTGCCAATACCTTCGATTCCAGAGGCAACTTCCCCGGTTAAAGACGCATCCCCAGAGCTGAAATACTCGTAAAAAACCGAGTTCTCAGGGTCGACAACGCACAGCTTCGTGTCAGACCCCGTATAGCGGATGTACCGCCCTATCGTGGCCGATGTTCCACCAGTGCCGGCGCCCACGACAATCCAGCTTGGTACGGGATAAGGTTCATCTCGCATTTGCTCGAAGATTGATTGGGCAATGTTGTTGTTGCCGCGCCAATCCGTCGCTCGCTCTGCATACGTGAACTGGTCCATATAGTGGCCACCGCACTCACCTGCCAAGCGGCGCGCTTCCGAATAGACCTCGTCGCCCCGCTCAACAAAGTGGCAGCGCCCGCCGTAATACTCGATGAGATCGATTTTCGTCCGCGAGGTGCTCCGCGGCATCACAGCCACAAATGGAAGCCCGAGAAGCCTGGCGAAATAAGCCTCAGAAACCGCAGTGCTGCCCGAGGACGCTTCGACTATGGTGGTGGATGGAGAGATCCATCCATTGCAAAGAGAGTAGAGAAACAGCGACCTCGCCAAACGATGCTTCAGGCTGCCCGTGGGGTGCGTCGACTCATCCTTGATATAGAAAGACAGATCCGGAAAGCCTGGCAATTCGAGCATCATGAGATGGGTGTCCGCAGAGCGCTGGAAGTCGCGTCCAATTCGACGCACTGCCTCCAAAGACCAATGCCTGGACTTCATGGCGCAGCCTTCGCTAACGCCAACACCGGGTCGATTGCGAGTTGCCCCTCCCCTTTTGATAGCCGAGCCAACAGTCCTTCGATGCTTTCCTCTCGCAGCTTCAGTACATCAATGAGATCGTTTTCAGAAGCGAAATCCTTGGACGTGATTAGAGAAGCCATGTCGACTATTGCCTGCGTCGCCGTCATCGCTACGCCGGCCATTGCGCCAAGCGCTAGTGAAAAGACCAGCCCGAATGGGACGTCTTCGGCAAGGAATCTCGTAGCGATGTCCGTGGGACCAGGGGGTCCACCGCGTTTTTCATGCAGCTCGGCGGCGATGCCCGCCAGACGCGCGGACTGTGTGCCGAACGATTGCGCGAAGTGCCGTTCAATAGTGCGCACCTCGAGACCAAAGGCTCGCGCCAGAGCCAGACGCTCTGCGTCGAGGCGCTCAATGACTGCTGCCACACGGGGTGTCATGTAGTGGTACTGGGGCCAGTTCTCACCGCGCTCAATTCGCGTCCAGTTGAACAGGGCCAACGGACCATGTGCTACTGGATTTATGTTGGTTAGCGCCGTGGCGAGCGCATTCGGATGCCCCGGAAACACGCCCCCGAACAAACTGGTGCACAGCGCACGCACGTTCTCTAGCGCAGTGATTGGAAGTGCTGACACTCCCAATTCTTCCCGACGCGTCATGATGCGAACCTGCGTTGGCGATTCGCGCCTTGCGGTAAGCACAGTGGTCCCGAAGCTGGCCACGACTATCTTGATTCCGCGCATGACTGCCAACTCGTACAGGTAGAGCGAAGACAGCGAACTCATGGAGCTAACGATGATCGTGTGACCATCGTGCAAGTGCCCAACGAGCGCCTCGATGACGTCGCGGTGGCCGTTAACCGGCACCGCGATCAAGAGCACTGGACAAGTCGCCGCCAATTCTTGCAGGCTGTCAACGACTTCGATCATTTGCCTGGATTCGAGCACACCGGTCGATCTGAGTGACTCGCGTCGCAATTCATCGACGCTCTCGGTTCGCCTTGACCAGAGACCGACCTTGTGACCACCGTGTGCGAGCCAGCTTGCACTTGCAAGACCGATGCCACCACTTCCAATAATTCCGATTTTCACGCTTCGAACCTCATTCCGCCTTGATGCCAGCCTGGCGGATGACCTTGCCCCAGCGCTCCGAATCTTCGGAAACGACGCGTGCCAGTTCCTTGGGACCACCACAAACCCTCTCCGCTCCCAAGGCGGCAAACCTGTCCCGAGTCTCGGGCTTCTGACAAATGGCGAGAACAGCGTTGGCGATTCTTTCGATCGTTGCAGGGGGTGTCTTTGACGGGGCCATGAGGCCAACCCACACGGGGATTTCAAGCCCTTTCAGGCCGGCCGCCTGCTCCGCCGTCGGAGCTCCGCGCATCGCTTGAAGTGGCTTGTTGGTGAATGTCGCGAGGACTCGCGCCTTGTTGGATTCGACAAATGGATCGATGGACGCTGCGCTGGTAACCATGAGGTTCACCTGACCGCCGAGCAGATCAGTTATGCCCGGCGCCGCTCCGCGGTACGGGACGTGTAACAGCTTGATCTGGCTGGATTGCGCAAGCAGTTCGCCGCTCAGGTGAGAAACCGTCCCATTGCCGGTCGAAGCGAAGCTTATTTTCCCCGGGCGTGCCTTGGCGTCACGCAAGACGTCGGCGAGCGTCTTGTACGGGCTTGCTTCTGATACGGCAAGGACCATAGGGGTGTCCGCAAGGAGCGCGACGGAGGTCAGATCGCGCGCAGGGTCATACGGGAGCTTGCTGTTGAGGTGCGGAGCAATACTGATTGCGCCGCCAGTAGCGAGCAGCAGCGTTGTCCCATCAGGCATTGCCTTCGCAACCGCATCTGCAGCGATGACGCCGCCGGCACCGGTCTTGTTCTCGATAACCACTGGCGCATTCAACAGTTCCCCTAACTGGTTCGCGAAGTAGCGACCAATGCCGTCCTGTGCACCACCCGGCGCAAATGGAATGACTATACGAACCGGTCTGCCCGCCTGCGTCGCAGGCTGTGCTTGGGTTGCAATGGGAATTGACAGAGACGTTGCAAACATCCCGGCAAAAATAAGACACTTGATCATCATGATATTTCCATTGATTGAGGGAAGACATGCCGTTGAAGAGTACTGAACCCAGGTCGCTATCTTAGGACGGTTTGCGGAAAATAAATCCTAAAATGACCTACTTGAGTAGAATTTTTGAGTATTTAATGCTAAATTACAGAATAACCTTAGAATTTTCCACTCCTCTCAATATCAGTACTCAATGGACAAATTCGACAAAGCCATCCTGGAGGCGCTGCAGACCGACGCAAGCATTTCTATCAATGAGCTTGCGGAATGTGTCGGGCTTACCTCAACGCCTTGCTGGCGGCGTGTCCAGGGACTGGAAACTCGTGGAGTCATACAGAAACGGGTGGCACTCCTATCGCCCGAACTGTTGAATGTCGGCGTCACCGTATTTGTTTCGATACGCACGAGTCAACATAACGCCAAGTGGCTGCTGGCCTTCCACAAGCTCGTCACAACGATCCCGGAGGTGATGGATTGCTACCGGATGTCTGGCCAGACGGACTATATGTTGCGTGTCGTTGTTCCTGACATTGGGGCCTACGACCGGGTCTATAAGAGCTTGATCAAGGACATGGAATTCCTTGACATCAATTCCAGCTTTGCCATGGAGCGGATCAAGTCAACGACAAAGCTCCCGCTAAGTTATGCGTTGTAAGGTGGATTCGAAGCTGACAACCCCGACCACCAATCCAGGCGTCGCGGATTCACTCACGGATTTCGGGGACCACCGGCGAAAAGAGGGCCAGGTGGCTTCAGGCGAGCCATTGAATGGCCAGCATCACAAAGAGCAATAACCAGACCGTTGAGCTCAATAGAGCTGTAAGCCAGTTTGTCCATTTAATGCTTCCCGGGTACATGCGGCCCAGAACGACAGGGCTTGACGCTGCGTCGTAGAGCGACCAGCCACCTATGGCTGTAAAAACGGTCAGGCCCCACAGGCTTCCCTCCGATGCCGAATTGAAAGAAACCGCCGAAATGGTTGTGGCCAGGGCGAACCAGACAACGCTGATCCAGAGGAATCCTCTGGCCATGTCACCTTTTTCCGCCGGCGCCATCGAAGGCTCGACTTTCTCTACAGCTGCGAGCAATTCCGGCAAGGGTTGCCTGGACCGCAGCGACGCAAGAAGCAATACGGCCTGGACGCCAGACCACGCGAGAAAAATGAACAGGGCTTGAGTTGTTGATGGCATATGCGAAGAACTTAAGATTTGTGTGCTCACCCGAAGCAAGGCTTAGGCCTGTGATGCGAGAAGACCGAGGTCATTAGAGAAAAAACTTGAGCTCGTTAAAGCTCATCGTCTTCCCATACCGCTGGATCATCGGCCCATTCCAGCAGTAACCCGGCCCTCGATGCGAGCATGGGGGCGAGTTCTTCCATGTTCTCTCCCGTACCAATGACAAACGTTGGGTGCCGCTCCCCACGCGCCATGCATCGAGCCGCGTCCTGCCAGAGAGAAGCGATGGCATGTACCGCCTCCCGCGGAGTTCCAGCCTTGCTTGAGGAAACATAGTCGTTCGGCATATCGCCAGAGATAGCCCACCAGCCCACCGAACCAGGGCTCTCAAGGCTTTCGACGGCCCAAACTGAGACATAGGGGGCAAGGTGCCATGCCGGCTCCACGCCGATTCGGCCATGCACCAAACCTTCGCGCTGCAAGTATTCGGATACTTCAGCACGGCGCTCTGCACACCACTGGGCTTCAACTTCGGGGTTGTCGTAATCGGGCATTGGTGAGATCTAAGGTTTGGACCAAACCTGCCGCCGCAGGCCTTGCAAAGCCGAGAACAATGTCGGCGGTATCACCATTCCCGTGAAGCCGCGCGAGTAAAGGGTCATGCCACACGGCGCGCATTCAGCCAACCGGCATGTCAGGGAGCCTGCCAGCCGCGACTCCAGACACCGGCAATTGCACGTGCAAGGCCGATGATGGTCAGGGCTGAAAACGTGGTCAGAGCGAACGAGGTCGGGATGTAGTAAAGCCCCGGCATATCGGTGACAAGGGTCAATATGCAAGACATCAGGAGCGCACCCGACAGTGCCAGAGCCCCACCAAAGCGAAGCCATGACGTCTCCCATACACCCGGCCGGAGTATCACGTAGAAGACGCCCACAGCGAGCGCCAGCAATGCCCATAGCACCATGAGGCCGGGCCAGGGAAATGGGACTGACTCAGGGTGCAGCACATATCCTGGGCTCTGCGCAGCAGAAACTGAAAGGCAGGCGAACACCAACCAGTAAAGCGCATAGAGATATCGCCAATCAACGAACTTCAGTAGGCTCACGACTTTCCTTCACGAAGAGCGACCGGCATCCGTCCATAGTCTACGACGCATTGGAGCGCTTCAGCGTCCAGGGCAAACAGATGTTTGGGGCGTATCAAGCGGACTCCCAGAAAGGTACTTTGCCACAGCTTTCTCAAGCGGTCCATTCAGTTCCCACAGAAGAAGCGCATAGAAGAGCACTCCACACAGCAGTGCCGCTGCGGTTCCGGTCCAGTCGGAAATATCAAGTGACGCGGGCAGGAAGTTGAGACCTGTAGCCGTTGCGAGCATTAGAAAGAAGATCGCAGCTATCCGAACGAACATCCATCGATTGTGACTGCGGGCAGCGGCGACGAGGACGCGGCTTCGCTCAAGGTAGCGAACCGACGAGAGCTGTGGAAGCTGGGATGCCCGGAGGTACATGCTCTGACGATAGGTGCGACGGCTACGGTTGCAAAAAAGCCTGCTCCCAACGGGTACCGGCGCGGGAATAGGCGGTGCGCGCATGCAGGCGGCTCTCTTTGAACTCCAGGAATTCAATATGCCCGGCCCGAAGCCTGAATCCACCCCAGTTCGCGGGGCGAGGGATTGACTTGCCATCGTAGGAGGCTACGGCGCGTCCGTATTGGTCTGCAAGCGACTCCAGGCTCGCGAGCGGACGGCTCTGCTGAAATGTCGCTGTGGCGATCTGGGCATCGCGCAGGCGACTCGCCCAATGGACATCGGCCTCCTGTTCCGGTATCGCGGTGCACATGCCCTTGATACGCACCTGCGTGGCGATATGCTCCCACCACAGGGTAATGCCGGTCTTGGGGTTGCGAGCGATGTCCAGGGCCTTGCCAGAGTCCAAATGCGTGCAAAAGACGAAGCCCGTCTCTTCTGCTTCCTTCAAATCGACAAATCGCGAACTGGGGTATCCATCCGCATCGATGGTGGAAACACAAACAGCGTTCCTGTGTTTGGACGACCCGCGATTCCTGGCGTCGAGCCATATGGTTTTGAAGAGCTCAATGGGACTGTGCATATTTCCCCAGAAGTCTAACGTTTGAGAAGCTCGACCCGGCTTGCCGGGTCGAGCCCTTTCGATGTCAGGGTCAGGCATTGATGCGGCCACCTTGGCACTCACTGTACGGGTATCCATCGCTCAGCGGTCCATTTGAGTACGGTGGTTGGCGAAAGAGGATTGGATGATTTTGCAGCGGTGTCTTTTGAGAGCGCCCGAAGTGCATCTATTGCTGACGGAGTAGATTCCGATATGTACAAGACCATATCCGTTGTTGGCAGAGCTATAACAAGGAGACCTTGCTGAGCATTTGCAAGAGGTGCCCACTGAGAAGGAATGGCGACGCGGCCGACCTCATACACGCTACCTGGAATAGCTCCAATCTGCCCGCTTCCGACGGGCTTCGCACTGTCAGCGAGAGGTTTCAGTGTGGCTTGCAGGTTCTCACTACCAAGCTCAAATAGCTGACTCTGTGACATGTTGAGTTTTCTCAGGTCGCGATCGTCAAGCGGTCTCACGGCGCGCGGCGTATCGAGCACGGCTACCGATACCAGCCCTTCAACGAGTGGCTTCGTTTGAAGCGTCGGGCCATCACCACCCAAAGATTCCTGCGCTCGCTTGATATATTCGCTTGAACGGACAACGAGGCGCACTGAGCTTTTATCTACCGGCGCATTCTGTTGTTTTAGCACTTGCGCCACGCCCTTGGCATACCGGTCGATTTCGGATGCGCAACCGGAATTATTAGAGCCGCAAAAACCGAAAACCCTCTCTAGATTGGCCTGCAAGGCGCCAACTGACAGTGTAAGTGGCCCCTTTATTAAGACAGGCGTGTCGCCAGCCTCTCGCCGTACTGCTTGTGCGGCAAACTCGGTAAATGTCTGTTCCTCCATTGGTATGGCTTGGGCTGCGGCTTCAACCGACAAGAAGGCCAACAAACTTGCCGATACTGCACATGCCTTGTTCAAAACTAACTCCCTTGCAAATTGGTGACGCTGAAAGACGCCGAAAGTTCGACGTGAGCTGTTAGGCTGTAGAACGAAGGCAATATGCCGTCAAGAAAATCGAACGTTTGGTCACGGCGCGGCTCTTCCCGTAGCATCGGCGCCTGACTTCACAAACAAGCCGGCAGCGCCGCTGGCCGTCATGAACGCAAAGATTGGCCAGAGCACTCCCTGGCCTGCAGATTCAGAAACGATAAGCGCGAGGCTGGCGGCACTTACGCCCAGGCCAATGCATAAAACGAAGCCGTATCGCTGCATTCGGAAGACACCGATGGAGGCGATGAGGCAGCCCACTCCGAACGCGACGAAGGCAAATAGCATTCCAAAGAACATGGTGAGTTGGGTTCGGCCTGGATGATAGCCGCGCTCCCTACAAGGACCAGCAGTACTCCAGAGAGTGCCAAGAGTGCGGCGAATAGCTTTGCAAGCATGAGACAGGGAAGAAGGAGCCTAACGTGAAGATGGCCTGACCATCAAAACTCGGAGCGAAGCCGCCTCCTGCTGTTGTGGATCCGTGTCGCTTGACATGTTATGCATAAGTCACCCTAAGTCACTTCTCCTCTCGTTTCGGCTTTAGCGCCCAACCCGTCGCAATCAGGATGAGGCCAAATGCCAGCAAACCCCACACGAGCATACTCGACTCCCTCGTGGGACCGACACGCATGTGGCGCGGAGTCGAAGCGCCAGACCAGAGAACTTGAAGCCAAAGAAAAAGGTCAACTGGCAGTAGGTCGCCAACCCCCAAAAGCAGCAGTAAAGCAATGACTACGACAGAGTAGCCAACGCACCGAAGCCAGGTCGAAGCTCTCATGCCATTTCGGTTCGCATGCCTACGCTGCGGATCGATGCTGGATAACGTTGGAGCTGACCGGACGGCAATACTCGCGGCGAATCGGCCTTCTGCAGTTGTGGGTCCGCATCGAGCGACATGTTGGATTTCGCCGTCACTGCCCTGCCCGCTGACTGAAATGCGGACGAACCAATATAGAAATAACTTGAGCGATAGTCCAAGCCGCCGCATATGCAACGCACGTCAACAGAAACACCGGACTCAACTCGAAGGACATCAACAATGCGCCGGCTGTAGCGGCGGCGAATGCACCCACTGTCACCGAACCAATGCATCGAACGAACAGCAATCGGCCACTGATTGACTTGGCCGAGCCCGGCAAGAGAACAAGTGTGGGCCCCAAGCATGCCGCCAGTGCCACCCACAAAAATTCGTATTGAAGCGTGAATACGACCCCAATGATTGCCACAGAAGGCACGATACCCGCGGCGATGAGAATCGAGCTCCGAAGTCCAAGCTTTGTCTTTTGAGTCATCGATATGTCGAAACCGGCAACACGAGCAGTGACTTTCGTTAAGAGGAACATGGAAACACCAAACAGGACGCCACCAATCAAAAATAGGCCCGTCACCAGAAGAAGCGTAAGGACTGGATTCGAACCGCCTCGAAAATCATAAAGAAAGAAGACCAACATGGCCAAGCCCCATGCGAGTCCAAGCAAGATGAATCGCCAGATAGTCATCTGAGGTCTAACACTCGAGCAAAGACGCGCGCGGAGACGAAACGGCTTCCCGTAGCGCGTCGGCGCTTGAGCAAGGGGTCAGGTCGCATGCGGCGACGTGGCCTACGGCTTGCCGGGGCAACCATCATGTAGCGCGATTTCTTGATACTCGACCGCGTGTTCTTGGGGAAGCGGAACTATCTTCTTGACCTCAAGTAGGCGTGCGTCTTCCAGGCTGAATAGGAACAAGACGCCAGGCTCTTCTGGAAGGCCGCGAGGTGATGGCGACGTCTTGAACAGAATCTGGATGTAGTCGGGCAGGAATTGCTTGTCGTGATACCAGGACCCAGCCAGAGCGACTCCTTTCCACGAACTGGCAGGGACAAGTTCGAGCAAGCAGCCTTTGACGACAGTGCTTCGTCCGACGGAGGTTAGTGTCAGCTTCGTGAGCCTTCCTGCTTTGCCCTTCGAGAACCCGATCTGAACGCGCGTTGCCGCGTACCGGAGAGGCAGTTCGGGGATTGCTCCTCCCGAAGACAGCGAAAGTCGTCTGTCTTGATGGGCCGATGCACCAGACGCTGCGATACAAAGGATGAGGGTGATGGTAAAGCGTTTCATGCGGTTCAACGTTTGACATGAGAGGCGGCCGACAGCAGGAGAAGCTCAATGTTGAACGCCCCCTCGGCGAAAGGGTTAGGCGTCACGCGGTGCTCCACTACCTCGCCACTGGAGCCTGGAAGACTGACCACTTTCCGTCCTTGAAAAGATACAGCGCAGAAGAGACGCGAAGACGTTCGCTGCTGGAGTGCAAATACTCAACGCCCTTTCGCATGCCCTCGACGGCCTTTTGGTCCGACAAGGGTGAGTAGAGTAACCCACCACGCTTCGCAACGAGGGCAACAACACCCTCAGGATGTTGTTTGAGCAGACCCAGCCAAAACTCCCGGTCGAGGAAATAGCTGCTGTTGAGATCGGGCGACGTTCCCTTGACCTGCATCAGATCGTTCCAGGGAGTCGCCTTGGGCTCTCCATACACACGCTTGATGTTCTTGACCGCAAGCTCGAGCGCTGCCTCCGGCGTGAGCCTCAAGCGCTCCAGGTCTTTCGGAGAGGCGTTCGGCATTGACGTGGGTGTATCGAAGACAAAACGAACGTGCATGTCTCCGATGTATGAGTACCATCCCGTTTCGATTTCGATTTCCTTGCCGTCCGCAAGCTTGACCTTGGTTTTGCCCATTGGCACCAGCGATTCGTCCTGACTGTTCGAACCAACGGACTCCCGTAGCACCACCATGAGGTTCGAGGAGCTGTTGTCGAACGACTGAGCCGGTTGTGCGAAAGCGACGGAAGATGCGGCAAAGGAGATGAGAAGTGACAGGAATTTTCGAATCATGACTGAGTACGCAAAGTTAGATAGTGGCGCCGAATGTAATGTATGCCGCAAACCTTGCGGTATAGCTTGGCGCTTGCAATCTAATCCGGACATCAAATACTCCCGTAAACCGCTTGCATGATGAGCTTCAAGGCCGTTCTCTAAAATTCATACAGGTATTAAAATCCTGTGAGACCCCTGCGATCCTCCCTTGCAGTCCGCCTACTTGCTGGACCGGGTCCGGGAGCGAGTTCGGTATTTGCACTATAGCCTTGGCACCGAGAAAACTTACCTGTACTGGGTCCGTTTTTTGTCCGTTGGCACGGCCGCAATGGCCACATGACGCATCCGCACGACACGGAGGGCACGGGAGGTAGAAGCTTTCCTCACCATGCCGGCCAATGCGCGCGCTGAGGTTTTGCGTCGCGAGTGCTGGCCTGCAGATCGTCAGGGAAAAAACCACACACGCATGCGGCCCTCATTCCTTTGGGTACATCACTCTGTAGACTGTGACACCTTCCCGCCAATATGACGGTCCCTGGTGAACCCTGATGTTCAATGCTGGTGAAGCGCCTATCGTTTCCCCGTCTTTAATCACCGGTCCACTGCTGACGAGATACTGGGCCATGTTCATGAGCAGGGAGAACACTTCCAGACCATTCCGATTCACGTCCTTGGTCTCAATTTCCCGCAGGTCAAACTTCTCCATTCCTTGCGTCGACAGCGAGAACCCCTTCTCCAGATTGGTTGAGATACGGAAGTTAACCCAAAGCCAAACGGGCGGCCCCGCTCGACTGGCCTGCGCGCTCTGTTTCAGGAATGCCTCTCGGGACTGCAAGCTCGCACCCCAATAGCTTGCGATGGCATTCTGGTCCATCAGCGTTGTCACCACGTCGGTCTGCAAGAGATAAGCGTCCAGCTGATCGAGTTTCGTGTCCAGAATACTGACGTAGACATGGGCTTTGTGCCGGGCAGTCTCTTCGCAGGCCCTCTTCCAGTACCAGGCGCCTTGGCACAGGTCGTCAATCTGGCCTTTTGGCAGGGGCGCATCGATCAGCCCAATCATCACGGTGCCACCCTGCAATCGAAGAAGAATGACCTTTTGGCCGTCTGTTTCCATGTCATCGATCTTGATCCTTCCCTTGAGCCGCACCTCGAGCTGTGCACGAAAGGCCGCTGCTTCGGGAAGCCTTGATTCAGCAAGAAGTACGAACGAGCTAGCCCGGAACTTGCTGGGCTCTGCAGCCGTGGCGAGTGTTGAGGTGATGACAAACGCAAGCAGGGTTAAAAGTGAACGCATGGTGCTGTGTGTGATGCTTTCCGCGTATTAAGCCTGTAGTCCGCGTCAGATAGCAAGAGTGGAATTGCCGCTACGTGCACGGTTGAACGCTTTGGAAGGGCCATGCTGACCGGTCTTCCGATCAGCACCTCCAGATAGAAGGGTTCAAGGCACATCGTGCGGATTGTATTTGCCGGCGACAAGAAAGTAGAGCGCTAAGGGCAAGCAGGCAATCCCGATCACCACTCCGATGACACCGAACAAAGAGGCAGCCAGGCTCATGGCGATCAGCCCAAGGCCTCCAGTGAAGATTGCGACTGCCAGGACAACCCTGATCAACAGCGGCATAGGCCGCCAGTGGGATTCTTCGGCTTCATCCTGCGCTTCGGTCGAAGGGCTCAGAAGGACCGAGCTGACATATCCGGCAACAACAGCGGCGACTGCCATCTTGACGAATGGCCACAAGGAGATACCGGCTCTCAGATCGGTCTTGACGGTGGCGACGACATAAATTAGCCAGAAGGCCCAGCACGCACCAACGAGTAAAAATTTCTGCATGGCCAGTGACGCCTAACGTTTGAGATGACCGGCACTGCCCGGCTTGCCGGGGGCACCTTCGGTTGATGAAAGAGTCAGGACGTGACAAAGCCGCTGCGCTTTGGTCAACTCGCGGCCACCTTGCGGCCGACAGCGTTTGTCGCTTGTGAATGCAAGGATTTCCATCCTAGGCAAGCGGTCGTGAGACCTGCGATTTCATCTGCTCACCGGGGAGGCAAATCACGGCGATTATCACCATGAGAATCGACCTCGCCAAGAACGCTTTGGAATCTATGGCGTGGATGCGACAGACAAGCACAGGCGCGCGCATGTGTCCGGTCATCAAATGGGCGCCCTGCCCGCTTGAAACGCTATTGATTTAATAGCTGCTTGCGCATGTTCAGATTGGGCCGTAGCCAGTTTTCAGTTTTAAAAGAGCTCAAAACCCGCTTTGGAGGCCATTACGGGGCCTTCTGCGAGATATGGCAGCGCCAGAATCAACTGTTGTTGGGGATTTTCATATGCGAAACAGGCCCCAAGACCAATGCAGATAAGCGCAAGCAGCTACTGATTTGATAGCAAAGCAAAGACGACGAACAAGGCGCAGTCTTTGTTCCAGCTCATACAGGGGCTGGCCTCGACGCGCGCATGCGGCAGCGTCGGCGCGGACAGCCCTGCCCTGCCTGCGGCGTGGGGAACTCCAGAAAGCAACGAAGGGTCAGGGACCACGCGCACCGTTCACTCACGGCCGTACTCCCGCGACAACGCCAGGGCAACCCGGCCAATGAGCTCGATTGGAAGCTCCTCCTTCAGCGGGAAGGACAAATTGCCCTTTTCGCCACGGTATGGCGCGAGTTCCTGCACGAGGCGTGCATCTTGCGTGACGGGTGGATAGACACCAATGTGTTTCTTGAATGCAGCGAAGTAGAAGAACACCCGACCGCGCTTGAACGCGGGCATGTTGTAGCTTATGCAACGCGAGGCACGTGGCACCAACTCCTCAACTTTTTCCTGAATGGATTGGAGCCGAAGGCGCGAATCAGCGGGCACGCTCGCGAAGTACTCTTCATGTGATGCGAAAGCCATGGCGTAATTCGTGCGGTCTAACGTTTGAGATGTGAAGCGTGACCCGGCTTGCCGGGATGCGTAGTCTCAATTAAAAGGCTGGGCACCACTGCAAGTCAAGTGCGTTAGCTACCAGCACGTTCAGGCCTTGCGTCAGTGACAAGCCCCAAGAATGACATGAGGGCTTCCTCCGCCAATGTTCCGTGTTGCTTTCCGTTGTAGTCAACATCCAGCAGGCTCGCAGGCTGATACCTGCCAGAAAGGTAGGCGTGAATACGTTGAACGCGTTGGGTGTTTTCAGGCGTCCCGGGCTTCAGGCTATCGGGGGCTATGTGCATTGCGACGAGCGACAGGAACTCTTCGTCAGTGAGTTCAGCAAAGCTCTTGCCGAAATATGCCTGCGCGGCGGCCGCATAGCCATGAACGGGCTGGCCATTCTTGCTGCCCAGATAACAGATATTCAGGAACAGTTGCATTTGATCGTTCTTGGAAACCAGCGAATCCAGGGCGTATTGCGCTATCAGCGTCTGGCGAACTTTGGCGACACCTTGCTTGAACCCGTCCGGGAAGTACATGAGCTTGACCAGACCTTGCGTGATGGTCGTCATTCCTGCGCCGGGGGTTTCAAGATCAACGCCGTGATGCCGGGTGAACGCAGGATCTTCAATTGCCAACAACATGGCTTGCCTGTCTTTCGACAAGTCAGCGGGTTTCAGCTGGGCCCCAAAGCGCTTCCAGGTTTCGGAAATCAGAGACGGTGTTGCAACTCTGGCAACCCTCACTTCGTTGGCGTAGTAGCCGGCTGCGAGAACCAGGGCAAGCGCACCTGCTCCCGAGAGCCATAGGGCCGTGCGAATGATTGCTTGACCGACCTTCATGTTGCGGCTGATGCTGGGGAGTAATGTGTGATGGAAGTTGGGTGGCGCCTAGCGCGACGTTGACTGGCAACCCGGCAAAGCTGCGACCGAAGGGAGCGAACGCCGCTGGGCGTCCGTTTCGAACGACAGGTTATGTCGCAACGGCCTCAAAGAATGCTCTCCGGCCGATCCGCGTATCGGCTCATGAATAGACGGAATGTTGGAGCCGTCTGTTCCCCACCCTCGTCTGAGGCTGTGACGCGGTACACCGGGGCGAGTTGATTCCGGTCGCTCGTAAGTCGGACGGCGTAGAGCCAACTGTTCATAAGATGATCAACGAACACGAAGCAGTCGGGATACGCGAAGCGATCAGGGTAAATGACACCGCCTGAATCATCCAGTTCGTCTTTCACGGGCCTGATCTCTGCCAACGGCCAAAAGCGGAAATACACATCATCCATCTCATGGCCAGTTCCGTTTTCAGCAACGAAATAGGCCCGGACATCCTCAGGCAAAACTACTTCGTACCGACGTTCAAATTCCGCAATCGCTTCCTCAGTTGCGCCCGCGCTTACGCCCACTCCAGCGTCGCGCCATTGCTTGTGCACGCGCTGCCAGAGATTGCCGACGTCAGGAGGCGGTGGCGTTTGCGACATAACGTAAAGATGATCGGACCATCAACACTTGCGGCGAAGCCACATCCTGTCGTTGCGGGTCCGCGTCGATTGATATGTTATCCGGCCTACTCATTGTCACAATGCCTCCCGAATTGCAGAGGCCAGGTCCTCAGCGAAACGCCGAACATCCTCCTCACCCAGTTCCACAGGATCACCGAATGCAGAAATTGCCTTGACCATAACGGCGCCACTGTCGGCCCACGCTCTCGCGACTTCGACTTCGGTGTGCGGCGCATCGATAGCAGCAATGATTCGAGCGAGCAGCTCAAGCCCCTCACTTCGACTTGCACCGACCCGGGTCTCGAACTCGGCTTCGGTGATATTGATACCGTTGCAAACCTCATTCAAAGAGTTCGACAAAGTGACCAGCTCCGAGCGCGTAAGCGACAGGAGAATGCGTCCGGACGACTTGAATGCAAGGTTCATATACACACCACGCAATTACCAGCTGGATAACGTTTGACATGAAAGGCAGGCCTAAGGGCGCGAAGCGGCCTCCGGAGTCTCCACCCGACGGAAGGGTCAGACGTCATTTCGTCGGCCCTTCCTCTTGAGCAATGACCTTGGCGACGAGAGGGAGCGCCAGCATTCGCGCCCTGTGACCAAGGATTCGGGGAAGGCGGGAGAGGTCCACCCCGTCACCCTCAAGCCAGCGGGCAAGGGTTAGAAGATACAGGTCTGCCACACAGAACTCTTCTCCCAAAACCCACGGTCCACGTAAATACTCGCCTTCAATAAGCGAGAAGGCGTCACCCACGGATTGAGGAACCTTCCTTCGCATGGCGTCCCACGCTTCAGGTTCGTCTGCCCATCTGTGACCGCGCATTCGATGGGCGTGGGCGACATGAACCGTGGAGCACAAATAGCTATTGAAAGCGTTCATCTCCGCAAGTCGAAACATGTCATCAAGCGGAGCCAGATGCGCGCCCGGGTACGTCTGGGCAACGAACATGAGCATGGCCGGTGTTTCCGTCAGGACGCCGCGTTCCGTTACGAGCGCTGGAACCCGCCCCTTCGGATTGATCTTCAGATAGTCGGCCGCCCGTTGTTCGTTCTTCGAGAAATCGATCTGCACCAGTTCGTACTCAGCATTTGCATGAGCCAATGCCAGATGTGTTGCCAGCGCACAAGTATTGGGGGTGTAGTAAAGCGTGTGCACATGACCTCTCAATTTTGGATTGACGGTACAAGGAACTGCTTCAAGTGACGCCTAACGTTGGACTTAAGCGGCATGCCGTAGGCATGTCCGCTGGAAGGAAGGGTTAGGCCTCACACGACAGCCCCGCATGCACCAGGAATAATTGCCTTCTATTCACGTGCCTTCTTCTTCATTTCGGTGATGCTCGCTTTCACCAGCTTCTTCACCAAGGCTCTCGGTATCGCTCCGCTTACGGGAAAACCGATGATGGCTTTGGTTGTAGGGAAATCACCAAGATCTTTTCCGTTGTTCTCCAGGACCGGAGGGCGAACATGCAAGCGCACGTGCTGTGACTTGAAGCTAAACCAAGCGAACATTCCGTTGTAGTCATACCCTTCATAGAGGTAGCCAGGCATCTGAAAGTAGCTGGTGGTCTCGGTGGAGCCGGGTGCCGCTGACTGCACTGCGGATCGAATGTCCATCAATAGGGATCGCACCTTCTCGGGACACTTTTCTATGTATTCGTCGACGCCTCCAGGGACGATGACAATGGTTTTCTTGCTCGCTTCGTTTGCCACAGTCTTTCTCCATGAGGCCTGACGTTTGACTTAAGCGGACCGCCGCAGGCAGATCCGCTTGAAGGAAGGGCTAGGCATCATTTTCGCACGCCCTGAAAAGAAAGCGGATGACCAGCATTGCCAGTCCCGCAAGCAGCATATAGCGACCAACTCCCTTCTGGGCATCGGAAGAGTCGTCCTGGTTGATGTCTTGAAGCGTGCTGGGTGCTTCAGGTAAATAACGGACCGTCATGTTAGATGGGACAGAGTTGCTGCGCAAAGCACGGCCAAGCTCTGCAGCAACACCGACCTCAGTCCGAATTTCGCGACCATCCTCCGTAGTGAAGCGAACATGCGCTGTGTACAGGCTGTCAGCATGGGTATTCTTCTTTTCCTTCCACTCCAGCTTGGCTACCTCGGCTTTTGTCGTCTTGCCGTGGTCGCGCAATGCCGAAAACTTGTTGGCGTTCTTGTGGCCGGCATACATGAGAAAGATGCCAAACATAACAAGACAGATCGCGACAACTCGGCTACCGAAGATTCGAAACATAGGTGGCTCTTTAGGCCTGACGTAAAAATGACTGCATTGGCTACGGAATTCGATATCTCATGAAGTTTGAGATCGAGGAAGACCTGTTTGCCTGATGACACCAGCTCTCGAACTGCCTTCGGCCAGCCTCTGTGAGCAACTGAAGGCCGACCTTGTAGTGATCGGCTTCGGGGCCGAGCCGATCAACCAATGCCAACGCCTCAGCCGAGGATTCGAAGTCAAGCGCGATGATGACTGGTGATGGCATGTGTGAGATGGCGTCTAACGTTTGAAATAAGAGGCGGCGTGAGCGAAGCCCCTGTGCCGTTCTCTCGATGGAAGGGTTAGTCGCCTGTTTCATCTGCGAGGCTTGGCTTTTTTCCCTTGCGGCGTGGTGGCTCTCGGCCCACAAAGTGGGCAAGTACCATGAGTCCCAGACCGAGCAAGATGAAGAATGGAGGTCCAAGGAACAATAACAACACGGCGCCAACCAGGACAAGAAGGGAGAAGCCTGGCGCGTTTTCGGCGCGTGTGGCCTGAACGGCACCCTGCGTTCCGCCTAAAACCGCAACCCACATTGCCCAAGCCGCCACAAACGAGAGCAGCCCTGCCAGGAGCAGAACCCTACGCCATGCCTTGGATGTACTCGGCGCGCCAAACGCTACGGCGGCACCGAGCATCCAGGCGCCAACAGGCGCCGCAGCACCTGGCAGGAGTGATCCGAAGGATACCCAACCAAGCAGAGCAACGAGGGCTCCGCCTAAGAGTGCAGGGGCCAAGCGACCGGCAATGGTGAAACTAGGCATGCTTTTTTTGGGATGTCATCTGTGCCGGGGGGCCAGGGAGTTTGCTGCGGCCTAACGTAGAAGTGATCGGCAGACCATATGCGCGCGACGGGGTGCCTTGAGGACGTCCGTGTCGACTGCCATGTTATGCATTGCCCGTCCCTTTGGTTAGCTGCTTGCTCCGAATATGAAAGGCCCCGCCAAGTGCCATGAGCAGAAGACTTCCTTCCGCAAACACGGGGCCGATCGCCATGAGGATTCCGAGCCACCGGGCCGCCCCGATCACCAAAAGCGTGATCCCCAGAATCCGTAGCCTCTCGCGACGTTCGATGCCTCGGTCAGCCAAAGCGAGCCAAAGGGATACAAGGGCAAATGGCACGGACAGCATCACCCCCGCGACTATAAATGCTGCGGCGTACTGAGCTGGGTGTCCAGCGGACGGCGAACCTGCCAACACCGTAATCGCCGTGGCAGCTAACACCGCCATGAAGCCGAACGCAACACTCAAGATTGTTTGCATTTGCCTAACGTTTGACTTAAGCGGCCTGCCGACGGCAGGTCCGCTTGAAGGAAGGGTTAGAGCGCATTCTTGCCTGCACTCAACCTGCCAGCTGCCGATTGCCGGCCGCCAGAGGCGGGATGCAGAGCGCCCGCCTTGCCAAGGCCGAACGGAGGCATGTTGACGTATACATTCTCGTAGGTTCCGGGTGAGGCTGCATAGGTCTCATGCCAGATTCCGACCGAGCCGTTCGTTCCCACGGCCTTGTTGAAGGCTTGCCACGCCGGAAGGTGCTCTGCAGTCTTGTTCTTCGCGTAGGCCAGCAACTGCTCCATAGAGCGCCAATACTGAACCATGATCGTCGTCCGGGAGAACCACATTTCTGCATGAATGAACCCAAGCTCGGGTTGACGGCCGAGCTCCTCGAGCATCTTAGGCATTGCGCGAGTGACGGGCCACCACTTGTGCACTTTGAGTGGCTCGTTGATCCGCAGTCCGATCAGAAAGACGACGAACTCGCCCTCCAGGCTGGCTGTCACGCGTTCGTTTCGAATCATGTATTGATGCGCTCTAACGTAATGTATGCCGCAAAACCTGCGGTATAACCTGGCGCTTGCAATCTAATCTGGACATTAAAACCTCCTGTAAGCCGCTTGCATGCCGGGTTTCAAGGCAATGCTCCGAAATTCATACGGTTATAAAAATTCCGTGAAGCCCCGCAATCCTTCCTTGCAGTCTGCCCACTTGCTGGACCAAGTCCTGAAGCAGGTTCAGTATTTGCACTATAGCCTTGGCACCAGGGAAATTTACCTGTATTGGGTCCGTTTTTTGTCAGCCGGCATGGCCGCAATGGCCACATGACGCATCCGCGCGACATGCGGGCAAGCGCATCCCTGCTAGTGCTCCGCCTAACGCCGACGATTCGGCATCAAGACCTCAAGGTCTTGAATGGCGGCGGTGGCTTTCGACCTCGCCCAAACTACTGGAATGAGGCTGAACAGTGGAAGCAGAAAGACGAGATAGAAGAAGAGTTGAATGCCCGCAGCAATTTTCATTGTTCCAAGTAGCCGGGTTCGCTGTACGAATTCGGTGTTTTCCAGATCGCCTTCCCATAGCGATAGCTGGCGACAAACGATGGTGAACCCGACTATCGCCAGGGCGGACGCCGTGAGGCTCAAAAACCAAAACGTCTTTTCCGGCATTTGCCTGTTGCCCAGGGTGTTCAGGTGAAGCAGTAAATCGGCTTGTCTGAGCGCGATCTCGATCAGAAACGGGAGCTGAAGCACTATTGCCGCAGTGAGGAGTTTGCGTGCCAACTGCAAGGTACTTTTGTGCCTGTGAATTTCGCGAAGTGCTGTCATGCTTGTTTGATGATGAAAGATGCGCCGCTGATGCGGCTTAACGTTCGAGCTTCCCGGTGCGCAGCAAGCGCCGCGTAGCAGCATCCTGCTGCTGCGTGTCCGAGCCAAGCGGAATGTCAGACATGTCTGGTTACCTGGTTTGCTTTAGATGAATGCACTCCGGCTGGCCTCGGACTTTGGCCCAGTACTCAAGCCTTGCATCGTCATCAATGTCGATAATACCGCCGTACATCGTGTCGCCACCTTTCTTCTTGGGGCCAGAGATCCAGTAACGCGCTCCCGTCTCTTCCTCGATGCAGTTGTATTTGTAGCCGGACTTCGTTTTCAGAAAACGCTTCCCGGCGTATGTGTACGATCGCGTCGAGCGCGACATTTCCACCCAGCCAATGCGGCCGGAACCGCTCAAACCACCTGATTTGTTCTCGATGTACATGATGCGTTTCATGCTCCGGCTCTCTACTCTTAATGTCTAACGTTTGACGTAAGCGGACCGCCGCAGGCGGGTTCGCTTGAAGGAAGGATTAGGCGCCACCCAGGTCGGCCAGACCAAGTTGAATTGGAACTTGGTAGTCCGCGGTAATGAGGCTGGCTCGAAAGGACTTTCGAGGATGAATCGTGAGCTTGTGATCAATGATGGCGATGCGATCAACCAGGCTTGGCGCATCATCGTAGAACTTCACCTCCGCAACTCTAACCACCTTCGAGTGCTGCGTTCTCAGATTTGTGACTTCAACGAATACCTCGGCGGGTTGTGGATGCACGGGGACCGTTTGCTCGACGCGTACCCGGTATTGCTTCGTCGCTTTGACCTTGAGGCACACTCTGAGCGCCTCGCCTTCTGACTCGACTGAATGTCGAAGTACTTCAAGCGCTGGCGCCTCGGCTGGCGCAAGCATGCGGAGTGCTGAAAACGTTGCCTCGGTGACTACAGCCAGCTTTCTTTCGTCCGGCAGGGAATTGAACATTGGATCCATTCCGCAGAGCACGAAGCGGTGCCAACGCTCCGTGGCGTATTCAGTCATCCTGACTGCCCCATCGGGCAGAGATGGTGTAAAGCACAGGTAGAGATGATCGGCATGGCCGATAGACATTCCAAGCTCTTCACACTTCATCCCGACGCGCTGGCCAAGAGCTACACAGGCGCGTGGGAAATCGTAGAGCTTCGATGCATAGTGCGGCATGGAATGATCGAGCCGAGGGGGATCGATGCTCTCGAAGTACCGAATGTCGCGCAGCGGCTTGGGTGTTTTAGGCGGTGAGCGCATATTGACGCCTAACGTAGGAGATGACCGGCGACCAAGGGACAGGAGAGTCGTAAGCGCGGACGCCCTTGGGCGTCCGTGTCGACCAACATGTTAAAGCATGCACCTAGAAGCACGTGCCCGCCCATGAACATCCGATGAAGATGGCTGTGAGCAGCACCGGCATAGCCATGGCCAATACGTAGGCCACGGCGATAGCAATTCGAACCCTGAGCGAGCACGGCATGTATTTGATCAGGCCGAACGCGCCGACAAACGGAAGCAGTAGCAGTACGGCCAGGAGTATCCATTCGGCAACTGTGCCATGCAACGAGCGAAACCGGGGAAGGAGCAGCACGCATACGCCGAGCGCCATGGGGCCGAATGAGACGGCTAGCGTCAGAAATTTCCAGAATGCAGCTATCGTCGGCCTCATGAGACACACTACGTTTGACTCATGCGCCCGCCGAAGGCAAGTCCGCTTGAAGGAGGGTCAATCCTCACAGCCACCTTCGCACCCTCTGTGTGTACGACGTGTACTCGTTACCAAACATGCGCCGCAGTACCCTCTCTTCGGGTTGGATCTGGAAGCGAGTGACATAGAGAACGAAGAGCACTGAGCCGGCCAGGAGCGCAGGTGCTGACAAGTAGAAGCTCCATGCCACCAGAAGCAAGGCGAGTGCGACGTACATTGGATTGCGAGTGATCCGATAGACACCAGACGTGACGAGTGACGATGCGCTCTCCGGCTTCAAAGGATTGACCGTGGTCTTGGCTCGCCGAAACGCGATGGTGCCAGCAATGCTGAAGTAGCCGCCAATGACCGCGACGACGCCGGCTGTGACGATGCGAGTGGCGGGCGACAGTTCAAGCGTCGGCGCAACATTTCTAGCGATCCACATGGTGGCCGCGATGATTAGCGCCACGAGCGGCGGTGGGATCTTGAGTTCGAGGGCGCGCATAGCTTGGACTCAGAGGCCTAACGTAACGATGACCGGCGCACAACACTTCGCGGCGACACCGCCTCGTGCTGTTGTGGGTCCGTGTCGATTGATAGGTCAGGCTTCACTTGATACTCTTCCAAGAAGATCGACGATTGAGTTCCAATAGCTTGAGTTTGGCACTGAGTCCATGATTTGAAAGCCAAGATTGATGGGGCGCCAGACTGCTCCGCCACTCAGGCGAACAGCCAGGAACGGATAGTCGAAGAAGTCTCCTTCATTTGGGGGTTGATCTGGCTTAAACCACTCGCCATGCCTGGCCTTAAGCAAAACCTCACCAGCAAACGAACCGAAGGCATAGATGGACTTTGCTACCTGCTCCATCTTGGCACCGCCGGTTTTCCATTCTTCCAAAACGGAGTCGACCCGGCGCAGTGTGGATGGGGCAAAGGAGGAAATGTCGACGGTGTAGATCTTTTGCGTCATCCGAATGGCGTCGCTGGCATATCCATCTACTGTTTCGATGGCTGGCTGAAAGTGCAATGGGATCAATGTTTTCCCCTGAGGGTTGTGTGAAATCTAACGTGTATGTGAGCGGTCGCCACAGGCGATCCACTCGACGGGCGCGTCAGGAATCATCCTTTTCGAATGCTTCATTTGTGAGCTCCTCGTCAAGCAGCTCGTGCATCCAAGAACCACCACCAGAGTAGACCAACTCCGCGTAGTCTGGCTTCTTACCTGTGCCTTTCGTAAAAGCCAGTACGGGGTGCACATATTCCGCGCCAGTATTCATCACCCTCGACCCATCGACGATGCATGCCAAATGGAACGTCAGGTTTTCAGTCAACTCCCGCAGCTTCTTCTCCTTCTTCACTCCAGCTTCGACGAAGCCATCGCGGACCGTTATCAGGATCTCCAGCAGCATTCGTCGTTGGCGCGCCCCAAAAGCTGAAGAATCATTCACAAGGGTGCTCATTGATTACTCCTAACGTAAAAAGGAACGGATCACCAACACTTGCAGCGCCGTCGACTCCTGCTGCTGTTGTGAGTCCGTGTCGATTGGCCAGCTAGATGTGCACGCGGGACCCCGCTTGCTCATTGAGTACCTCCTGGCATTGGATCAGAACCATCACCCGGTGGAGGCGTTTTGCGTCTGCGAGGCTCTGCGTCGGACAAGTGCACAAACAAAACGCAGACCGCTCCAAGGACAGGCAGTAGCCACACGATCAGGCATTGAAAGGTCTTCTGAGTCGTAGTCAGTGCCGGCGAAAGCACAACCCACGCAGCGAGGGCGAGGTTCGCCACGACCAGAACGACGACGCATATGGCGAGTGTGTTCATCATCTAATGGTGGAGCTGACCGGAACGCAACACATGCCGCGCAGCGACCTCCCGCAGGTGCGTTTCCGTGTCGAACGACCAGTTAGACCTTCTTGCCGTCGGTTTCATCGGTCACCATCTTTCCATCCACTACGAACTCCTTCAGCGATGCGGCTTTTTTTCCCACCAAGAGGTAGTAGGCTCCAACACCGATGAATGCAAGCCCACCCAATAGCGGTTTAACCGGTACAGGTCCGTCACTGAGCAGGACGACAAGTACGATAGCAATGCCAATTAAGACTGCGCCTCCACCGGCGATCTGATTTCTCATAATTCCTCCTACAGAAAAGTTGTGAAACTGGCGGTATCACACAAGAAGCCGAGAGTGTCCGCCAAAGGCTCTAACGTTTGACATGAGAGGCGGCGCCTGGCTTGCCGGGTGACATCCTCTTGACTAAAGGGTCAGGCATCGCTGCGTGTGCCTTTATGCGAGCTCGGTTCAACGCGACTCCACACTCTTGGTGGAATATAGACATATTTCTCTTTCTCCGCAGATTTACTCCTGCGCTGTGGCCAATCGCACCCGCCGCAATCACCACAGCTAGCGAGATCACAGGCATCCACCAGGCCTTCTCCGCCAGGCAAGCCACAGCTTGCATCGCATGGTGCGTCGCAGCCTACATCGCAAAAGCCACGTTGAGAATGATCCGGTCGGCCGCCAACCTGACAATGCCGACGGTGAGCGACGCCGCACAAGTAGCTTCTTTGACGGATTAGCACTAGGCCACCGAAAACGCCGTGGCGGCGTACCGCACGGTAGCCGAATGCGGAGCAACTGGCGCGACCGGTGTGCTGGCCATATGCGCAGCAAAAGCCTTTGTACGGAGAGAGGTACTTCTGATAGCCACGAATTGAGGCGAGTAGCGCTCGGCGCATGTACGGCGATGCCCATTGCGTTCCCCACGAGTACTCCATGTCGGTTCCTGTGATGCCTGACGTTTGACATGAGCGGCGTCCAAGGGCGATAACCCTTGGACGCCCCTCTCGACGGAAGAGTTACGCATCACTGCCACAACCACCAAGACTGACCTTCAAGAGGATTTCCTTGCGTTGGCCAATTTACTGGGGGTGCTCCCTTAGGGATTGCCAAGCTCGCCCAATGCTCGGTTGGCCGACAGAGTTGGACCTTTGTTCCCGAGGTGGCCCTCAGTCTTAGAAAGTTCCTGTCATAGGTGAGCAAGACATCGAGCCCAACGTCTTCCGCCTCTGCGAGGGCAAGGCAGTCTGCTTCGCCACTATGGAGCACCTTGAGTTCATTTGCGCGCCTGCGGGTACCCGCTAGGTCGTCAACCGGGATTCCCCAGTATGTGTACGACGTGAAACTTGAGTGGACAGCAAGTTTCTGTGCATCGCGAATATCTCCACATTCCCTGGCCACCGTGTCAGTGATGAAGAAGCGACCTGGAGCATAGAACCAGGCTCGAATGAGTGCGACGCCTTCTTCGTCGATTGGCGTGCCTCCGACCGTACTCTGTGTTGCGGCGCAGATAAGGTAGGTCAGGCAGTTGGAGTCCAAACCAATTCGCTGAAGTGCCATCGTGAGGCCTAACGTTGGAGGCCGCCGGTACGCAGCAAGCGCCGCGCAGCGGCAACCTGCTGCTGTGTGTCCGTATGGATCGACCGGTTAAACCACGTCATGTCAATCCCAGCCGAACTTTAGCAGTGGCCGCGTACACTTGGGACAGGGCGAGCGTAACCTTGAAAGTTCAATGTTTGCAACATGGCAAACTGGACAGTAAACACCGTCATTTGGTATCGATATGGATTCCCGGAGCGTTGAAAGCCGTGATGCAATCTCATAAACGGTTTCTTCGCTCGCATCGATTGGTGGCAAACCGCTTCCGCTTGGAATCTTCTTGTTCAACGGAATGGTCCCGATCCAGTCTTCAGGCTTCAACCGCAGGTTGTCGCCAAAGCTCTCCGTAATGTCCAATTGGCTGTAGGAAATTGCTCCGGGAGGCATCGTTTGCGTCGCCGCTTTCGGCTTTCTATTGAATGGCCACATAGTGTTCGTGAATTGATCTAACGTGAAGATGACCGGACCATCAGCGCTTGCCGCAAAGCGATGGTCTGATGTCGCGTGTCCGTGTCGGGCGACCAGTTAAGTCGAATGCTCATCTTATTACGCCCTCAATCATTTGTTCAAGCTGCTTGGTGCGCTCCTGCGTTTCAGACACCCGGCACTGCTCCTCGGCAATAACACACCAAGTGGTTGAGCAAGACCCTCCCCATTCTGTCTCGATTCGCCTCGTGCAAGAAGCGTCTCTAACCTCGTGAATCCAAAGTCGTTGTTCGACCCGGAGCTTATCTTTCTGAGCCTGTGATAGTGACGACATTAACCGCCGATAAACGAGATTGAGTTGGGCATCCGCCTTGTCGAACTCCGAATCCACTCTCGATTGCGCACAGTTTCGATCACACTCCATTTGCCCGAAGACTCCCGGCACAAACAGCAGGAAAAAAAGCGTGGCGTATTTCATGCGACTTAACGTGAAGATGACCGGACCACCAACACGAGCCGCGAGATCTCAGCCTGTTGCTGTGGACCCATGTCGAACGAGATGTCAGGTGGCATTGGGTGCGAAGGCATCACGGTGGAAGCTCTCGAATGCCCGCGAAGAAGGCCCCCACCTTAGCTCAGAGTTCGTCCGCCATAAGCTGCTCGGACAAGAACAACCAGAACACGAGCCACTCAGAACGGAGAGTAACCACCTATGTGGCAGGCGCGCCCACAGACTTCGCGTCAGGAATTCACTCCCAGCGCTGAAGTCCTCTGCGCGAAATTGGACATGCCAGGTGTCGCTCATATGCGGGCTAAGTTTGACATGCGCGGCGGCCTGACCGAGGTGACGGGCAAGACGTCCGCTCGATAGAAGGGTTAGGCGTCATTCTCACAGCGATGCCGACTTCTCAAGTTCCAGGTTGCCCTCGATGAACTTGAGCTTGAAGACAAGCCGGGAGATGCGCCATCTGTCCGGGAACGGCAGCAACTGCAGTTCGTACGTACCCACGAAGATGCGGCTCTTCAGGCCGATTGCTTTGCCCCGGTGGTGAAAGGCCACGCCGTGGCATCTGACAAGCGCTTGATTACCACTGACCTCGGTTCGAAGGTTGCCAATCTGATGGTGAACGTGGTCGAGCGGCTTGAATCCGGCAGCCCATGCCTGAGCCACCTGGTTTGGCGTCATTTCGGTCGGCGTTCCACCGACCATGGAGGTCATGTCGAGCGTAAAGGGGCTGGTAAAGCAACTTTCCAGCGCTGGCCAGTCTCGTTCGTCGGTGGCAACGAACATCTGAACGACGGCGTCCTCGACTGCCAGGCGCGTGGCCAAATCAGATGCAGACAAAGTGAGAGACATTTAGAACCTCTGAGTGAACGCTCCGCATCTTGCGGCGCCTAACGTTTGAATTAAGTGGCGTGCCGGAGGCACGTCCGCATGAAGGAAGGGTTAAGCAACATTGCGCACTGAATGAATGATCTTGTACCCGAGGGTGCGAGCGGCAGGCGTATCAAAGTAAGCAGAGATCTGAACATGCCCCATGGGTGCGATGACGTAACCGGAAATTGATTTATAGGAAGACTTTTCTCGGGAGTAATCTTCTTCCGGCAATTCGTATGTCAGCCGGATAAGCTTCCCGGCGCGTTCGATCTGTTGCTCGCCTCGAAGATCGCTGGCTGTTTCCAGAATTGAAGCTAGCCGCTGCTCTTCGGGTGTGCCTTTGTCGTTCCCCCAAATGGTGACCCAGAAGGTGAGTGCTGCCCTCCAGAGAACAAGGCTTCCATCTTCTATTCGTCGATTGAACCTTTCAGGAAGAGCGACCGCCCATTCATCAGTCATTTGATAGGTTCCCGTGACGATTGGATAGTCTGGATGCAGGCTCATGGCGGCTTCTGATGTTGTCTAACGTACCAGGTAAGCGGCGGCAGATACGGCCGTCCGCTTGATTGCCGGGTTAGATGTTGTGGTCATCGGACCACCTCGGCGCCCCAGCCGTCGTACGCGCCTCCATTTGCCGAGGCTAAAGCTGAAAGATGTTCCCGGATCTCTACTAGGACCTTTAAATCTGGAATCATCGTTTTGCTCGCCTGAACAAGCCACTCGGATGAGTCTTGCGCGCCGGGCTTCACCTGCACGTCGTATCCGCGGAAAGATGGGTCTTTTGCCACGCGGTCTGCTGAATCTTGCGACGGCAAATACAAGAAAAAGTCGACCTTGTGCGGTTGATTCAGCTTGGAGCCAACTTGCCTCAGTTGGGACAGAACGCGCAAATCGGGAACTGCCACTTGGCCTGCTCTGTTCGCCGAGATGAGGACGTAAGCCAATACGGCCAGAATGGCCCCAATTGCAATGATCGTTGTAGCGGACATGTGGATACCTAACGTTTGACATGAGGCGGAGACGACGGGTTGGCGCCAGGCCCGCGAGGCACATGATGTACCTGGGTGCCTCGCGGGCCTGGCACCAAGCCGTTAGCTCTCGCCTCGATGGAAGGGTTAGGGAGCACTACTGCCAGAAGCGCCACCATGGCTTCTTTCCGATCTGCTTGGTTGCCGCTACGCCGAAGGCGTATACAGGCTTGGCTGCCTCGCTGACTCCGCCTTCGGCGAATAGTTGCTGTTCCGTCTGCGGATCGAACGCGACGAATGGGCCGTTCTCCAGAATGATTCGCAGGATCTTGTCGACCTTCTTCAGCACTTCGTCCGCATTGCCCTCATGCCAGTAGGGCAACGCCACGGCGCCCGAGGAGCTGTACAGACTCACCTGCAATCCTGTATTTCCTTTGACATCTGTCAGTTCGAAGTGTCTGCTCGATTCGAAGCGATCAAGATCGGGGAAGGCCGCTTCCAACGCTTCGACGATCTTGAGGTTCCGAGACCGTTCCTCCGACGTGTACTGCTCGTCGCCAAGTTCATCACGATAGGCGACATCACGGATCGACTCGCCATCGTTGACAAGAAGCAGACGTATGTCGTGGCTCACAGTGTTTGTGCTCCCTAACGTTGGAGATGACCGGCCACCACTCCAAGCGGCGAAGCCGCCTTCTGCAGATGTGGGTCCGCGTCGATTGGCATGTTATGGGGCATGGGCTGACATCTCCGTTTTTTCCAATAATTCGGCCACGGCAGAGTGACCCAAGGGTCCCGAGAATAATGATGTCGCCTTCAGCTCCAATGTGCATCGAACCCTTCGACCCGATTCCTCGACGGCTTCGAACGTGATTCGTGGAGTTTGGTGGTGCATTCGAAACATCGAGTGCGATCCGAGGCTTACTCTCATATTCGACAGCGCAGCCCATTCGCAAGCTCGCGCAAGGGCCTGCCGCTTCCAGAACCAGTTCGCGAGAAAGTACACCAGCCCCAACACGGCGATCGTAACCAGGCCGTCAACGGAAAGGAACGAGCTCAACTTGGCGCCCCCACGCCAACCCAGATTCTGGCGATATACCGTTTGACATGAGCGGCGGCTGGAAGCAAGCGAAGCTTGCTGGAAGACGTCCGCTCGATGGAAGGTTAGGCACCGGTGTACTCACTGCTGCGCCTTGCCTTGCTGCATACGAGCACGTACTTGCTCGCGCATGCGTTCGTTGAGTTGTTGAAACTCTCGAATGAGCTTGTCGCATGGCTCTTTCGTGGCTTGGCAAAGAGCGGCCATTTCAACGTAGACCTCTCCGTTTGGCCGCTGCTGGATGATGCGGCGCACGACGGCCGGATGCGCATAGTGACCTTCTGGAGTGAACGACCACACGGCAAATGTCGGGTTCGGCTCGTTGATGATGACCCAGCCGTCGGGTTTGGTGATGTTGATGCTGACACCAGGCTTCGCCTTGAGGGACTCAAGCGCCTGGGAAACGCTCGCATACCCCAGCGCTTGCGCTGCGCCCCGCGACTCCTCAAGCGGTACTTCGGACTGCGCCAGGCAGATTGCGCAGCTCGTGGCTAGAAGGAGTGTTGCGACGTAGTGTTTCATATGACGTACCTAACGTTGGAGGCAACCGGACGCTCTGAGGCGGGCGAAGCCTGCCGCAACGCGGTCCGTGTTGGCCGACTTGTTATGCTGCATGCAGTTCCGATCAGCGCACCTGCCGGAAGAACTCCGCATAGCAGGAGTTCATGTCTTCCCTCTCGCAAAGCGCGAACCGTTGGCCGCTCGGATGCACGATGACGTAGTTCACGGCAGTATGCCCCACGGTTGTGAGAGAACCCATGCAGTCCGGCTTACCGTTATTCTTAGTTATCTTGTCAACCCACTTGTACCAGTAGGTCTTACGAGCGCTCGGCGAAATCATGAATTCTGATTCGTTGCGCTCTTCGCCAGACATAGATTTTTTTGTACCGTCAGCTCTGAGTTCGTACTCCTCAGCACACTTGCCTCCCGCGAGTTCAATCCGCCAAACTCCGACAAGTGGATGTGTGCTTGGAATAGGTGTTCGGACAAACTCCCGTGGCGGTGCACTGCCTTCTGGTGCACGTGCCCTCAATTCCTTCAATTCACTCGGACTCGGTGCGGGGAAGGCAGGCGTGTTATTCGCGCAGCCGCCAAGTAGTGCGGTTGAAATGACTAGCAATCGAATACGGATGGACACAGTCACTGACGTTTGCCTTTCTTTGCTAAACAGACCCGATTGGCTCATATGCAGCATAACGTGAAGATGACCGGACCGCCACCTTTGGCGGCGAAGCCGCCTCCTGCAGGTGTGGGTCCGTGTCGATTGACATGTTAAGTGGCATGTTGGCTCCAGGCGTCCCAAAACTGCCAGCCACCTCGATCCTTTGGACTCTTGTCGTCTTCCGATTGGGAGAGGCTCGCTATTTCGCCCCCCTCAAAAGGTGGCGCATCCCAGCCGCGGACGGCTACAACAGCAATGCCGTTCGAAATGAGAACCTCATGAAACACTCGGCCATCATTGAGCCTCGCCGTCGCCTGAGCGCCGCCGTTAGCAAACTCGACAAAAGAGCTCGCCTCACGCTGTAGGTGTTCCGGCAAAGGGCAGCGGTAGTTCATGCCATTTAACGCCGAAGCTCCGCGGCGGGCGGGAGGCGAAGCCGACCAGAGCCTGTCCGCTGGAGCGGCTTGTTAGGCCTCAGAGCCAAAGGCTGGCTATGCATCTCTTTCTCCCCAAGCATCGAGTCCACAGTGGACGCACCTGCGCCCACGACTATTTGATCCCAGCGCGTGACGGAGCGTAAAGAGCTCCCCGCAACGGGGACAGCGAAATGTTCGAATGCGAATGTAGGTAAACACGATCACAACTGCCGAGGCGGAGAAGCATGCGATCGGCGCTGCGGGAGAAAGCGGTCCGCCGTCCGTCGCCCAGCCTACCAAGAGTGTGAGCGGCAGGAGGGCGAGAAAGGCAGCTATAGCCAAATAGTTCCAGCGACGAAACAAGCGGAGCCGAGCGTCAAAACGATCCATGAGGCCTAACGTTTGACTTAAGCGGACCGCCGTAGGCGGGTCCGCTTGAAGGAATGGTTAGGCCGCACTTTCTGCCCTACCACTGAACAAGTTCGTCAGAGCCCCCAAACCGGGCTGGCAGGCCCGCGAAGTGAGGTAGCTCGTCTTCGATAGGTGCCAGGGCATAGGTGCACTGGACATGAAACTGCGGACGAAACGTACCTGGCTGGAACAGGCTACCGTTGACTCCGCGCACGCCAAGGCCAGGCACTTCCGCAAAGAGGAATGTGCCGCAGGAGGTACATTTGGTTCGAGGTGTGGTTCGAAGAGAAAGCACATCAGTTTCGCCTCGAGTCACCGACACTGCTGCACTTGGATAAAGGGCGCTCAAGTAGGCATTGCCATGAACCGCTTGGCAATCGTCGCAGTGGCAAACGAACTGCGCTAGCGGAGCGCCCTGCAACTGCACGTGAACTGAGCCACAGGAACAGTGAATCTTGGTGACGATGATTAATCTCCATGCCGTGTGTGCGGCCTAACGTTGAAGACAAGCGGAGCCGAAGGCGTCCGCCTTGGGCGACAAGTTAAACAGATTCATTAGCAGCAGCTTTCCGTTTGAAGCTCATGACCTCAGTTAAGAAAAAAGCCCAAGGCACGCAAAACATTGCGGGGATCATCAGCATGCCAGCAGGTACGCCCGAGCCAGCTTTGAGCGCCATACTGAGAAGTAAAACGAAAACGCTAAGTGAGAAAGACCAAAATCCAACATAGCCAAGCGCTTTCTGAAATCCAACGAAAGACACCGGTGTTCTCTCCTTCTTTACAGCGAATAACCAACACCGCCGCAGGATGAGGAACATCATTACATACCCCAGCACCACGGTAAGAGGGCGCGGGAGGATGCCAGCAAACATCGAAGGAACCAAAGAGCCAAAAGAGAAAAGAAGCGAGAGAAGGGTGATGTACGGGACCTGAACTTTTAGCATCGATAGAAACGAAACTACAAGCCAATGCAATGTCGGGAGTGAAACCAATGTGGCGCACAAAAAATAGGCGATGGATCTCATAGGCTCCTGCTGTTTAACGTCGGAGTTGACCGGCACGCAGTGGCATTGCTCCGCGAGACGTATGCTCCCGCGCACGGCTCGCGGCGCAATGCCGCTGCGTGTCCGCGTCGAACGACCTGTTAAACCGCATACGCGCAATCATCGCTCAAGCAGCCACGACAGCACAGGGGCAAGGAGCATGACGGCGCCGACCAGCGCCCACCCGAACAACTCTCGCCGGCGCAGCCGGTACCCGCGTTTCTCCAAGTACGCGTGAAACGGCCCAACAAGGCTCCAACCCAGTGCCGTCCGCTTTGGCCCGGAGCTTGTTCGCATAAACCAGAACAGCAGCGCCCACACGCCGAAGCCAGCGCAGACAAGGAGAACGTAGACGGCGTAACCGGGCATGGCTTTGCGGTCTAACGTCGAAGCTGCCCGGCGCGCAGCATTGGCCGCGCAGCGGCAACCTGCTGCTGTGTGTCCGTGCCGAGCGAAATGTTAGACCTAGCTTTTGCTTTCACATTGAATCTACTCTTTTTTTCTTAGCCTCTTAACTGAGTCCAAAACTATTAGAACACCAAGAAATCCTCCAGCGATATCAATACTTGCCATGAAGGTGTTCTTCGAGAGGCCAGTAATTGAGCTAGCCCAATTCGCGAAACTACAGAACTTTTTATAAGGGTCGCACCCGTATGGTTCGGTGTAGTGAAACCATGCGGCATACAACGAAGCGAGCGTCACGAGTAGCCCCAGAATTAGGAAGAGCACCGGACTCTTTGGGCTGATGTCCTTGTTGAGATGAGATTTGAGCTGCATTTTGTCTAACGTACAGATGACCGGACCACCACCACAAGCGGCGAAGCCGCAGCCTGCGGTTGTGGGTCCGCGTCGATTGACAAGTTAACCAGCATTCGTTTCATTGCGCAGTGGGGATGACCCATATCAAAACAAGCCATAGCGCAAACCATCCGACGGTGAGCGCCCACGTGAAACGGTACGGCTTTCCGTCGGGTCGAAATAAAATTCGAAACATAGGGTCGCCGGAACCCAGGCGAAACCATTTCGGGGACACCGCCTTGGACTGCGATGGCCGCAACGCCCATAGCAAGAGCGGCAACACGACAAGCGCGAATACCATGAAAGCTAGTTTGATCTCGAACGGCATTTGCTAGCCGGTTAACGTAAAAATGACCGGACCATCAACACGAGCGGCGAAGCCGCATCCTGCTGTTGTGGGTCCGCGTCGATTGAAATGTTAGACGGCATCACGCTCCGCTATTGAAAGCCGCGGAAGCGCCTGCTGCAACGCGGCCTTGTCCTTGGCTGAGTATCCGAGCAACTGCATCTGGGTCAAGTGCCGGCAAGCGCTCAGCGGCAGCAGCCCGCCAGCGTCAGGCACCACACCAAGAAGGTCGATCACGCGCAGCTTGTGCAGATTTCCAAGCGGTGCAAGGGATGCAACGTGCTGCCGCCTGTGCATGGCATGCCAGTCTGGAAGCACTTGGAGAGACAGAATCTCAAGCTTCCGCAAGGAGCTCAGCGCTTCGACATCCCTTACCCTCGGAAAGTCAACAATGCGCAGTTCACGCAGGCGAGGTAATTTTTTCAGAATGGAGAACGAATTCAGGGGGAAACCGGCGAAGACAAGCGACCTCAGCCCGGAAAACGCGGGCAACCATTCAAAGGACTCGAACTTGCAGTGCCATATCTTCAATGACGTTGTGTCACTGCGTGCGTAGTGATGAGGCAGTTCGCTCCTCGGATCGAGCACATATTCGACATGCATGCTGTGCCGTCTAACGTTGGAGGTGACCGGACCGCGACCCTTGCGGCGAAGCCGTCTGTAGTTGCGGGTCCGTGTTGGCCGGCCTGTTAGCTCGCATTTGGCGCCCTTTGCCTCTTCACCCATACTCCTATTGCGAACACAACGACGAATGTGACTGGGAGTTCCCAAAGAAGATTGTGCTGGACCTCAGTCATGTATTGAATCGTCCCATGATTGTTGTAGGGCACGACATGCCCACTGGTCGGATCTGGGGAGTCAGGGCACGACCCGATGGCGGACATGAGCAACCACCAACAGGCGACCACGGCAACAAGAGCGACGGTGACAAACCAAGTACCAATGATCGCAGCATTCTTGGACAAGTGTGGGCTCCAGTGAGGGCTAACGTTGGAGGTAACCGGCGCCCAGGGGAGGACCGGCGAAGCCCACGCACGCTCTTGGGCGTCCGCGTTGACTGGCCGGTTAGACCGCATGCCGGTTCGCCCTTTCACTGTGAATATCCTAATAACGATTCAGCCCGCTGCTGCGGCATATACCAACGGATGGAGAAGGACCACTAATGCTACGCCCCAACCGATTGCTTTCCGCTTGGAAATTCTCCTCACGGCAAAAAAGGAGATAACGGCCGCGACGAGGAAAACTGCTCCGGTGTACACACCCGCTTCATCGCCAGCCAAGTACGCGGTGTGGAGCACACCCCTGACGCCGCGAGCGATAGAAACGCCGCCGTTGAGAAGCGTCAACCACCCGTAGCCCGCAACAAAGACAGCCAGCACGAAGGCAGCCACCGCTTCACCCAGATTTCGTGTCGATGGTCTTTGCATGCAATCTAACGTAAAAATGACCGGGCCACGAACATTCGCGGCGAAGCCGCCTCCTGCTGTTGTGGGTCCGCGTCGATTGACAAGTTAGATTCCATTGTCCTTTTTCACCTTTTCTATGGCCGCAAGCAGCGCCCGCGTTTGCTCGCCATCGTAGCCTGGGACGAGCACTCCCATGTAGATCTCGAGCTCACATGCAGCGCTTTCCGCTTGACCACGGACGAATTCATTTGGGTCTTTGAGGCCAGCCGAGAGGAATGGCAGGACTCGCTCGAGATTCAGTTCGCCACATGTGCGCGCAACGTGACCTAGTCCGAGCATCGCGTTGCCACGAACGTTGAAATGCTCATGCGAAATCAATCTGAGACAGACCGCTTCGGCCCAGCCCGGCTCACACGAGTCAGCATTCATTCCGGCAACGATCGGCACGTACAACAGCTCTTGAGGATCGCCGCGATCCATCACGGCCTCAACATCCGATTCGGTCCAACCGACACGAAACGGTCCCATGGAATCTAACGTTGGAGGCAACCGGACCGCAACACTTGTGGCGAAGCCGCCTCGCGGAGTTGCGGTTCCGTGTTGGCCGACCAGTTATGCACGCTGTTCAAGGTTTCTCGTCCTTAAAAAGCGCCAATAGCTCTTGGCACCGGCGAAATCGATCATCCGCGGGCAAGGATGCAAGTACCTGCGCATTCATGGCTGCAAAGTGCTGGACGCCAGGCCCAGACGGTTTGGCTGCTTCTGCCTGCGCCTGGCCACTTGCGAGCGCTTCTGCATGCGCGCCGCGCCAGGCTGCGAAGCGCTTCGCAAACTCCGCCTGAAAGCCGCTGACGTGAACTGCACAAACCTCGGCCTGCGCCTGCCGCACGACGCTCTCAATGTAAAGATTCAGCGCTTGCGAGTCAGCGATTGGCATAGGCGGCATAAAGTTGGAGTTCAGCGGACGCCGGAGGCGGTCCGCTGCAAAGACGGGTTAGGCGGCTGGCGCCGAACTGCGCATACAAGTGCACCACATACCAGCCACCAGAAACCAATGAAGAACGCCGTAAAGAAAGCAAATCCGCTATAGGCGCTGCCCCGTTCGATTGCGAAAGAAGCAGAAACTGCCGGAATCCCCGTTTGCAGCAACCATAACGGGGGATCAAGAAAAACATCGCGTATCCAATGCGCGTGGACAACCGCGCCATCTGTTGCGACGACTATGCCAAGAAGAGCCACTGCTAGCAGCAGCCCAACCAAGATTGATCCGATTACTCGCCACATCTCCGAATGCCGCCTAACCTTTGGCATGAGGAGCGGCCAAGGGCGATAGTCCTTGGACGTCCCTCGCGATGGAAGGGTTAGGCCTCACGCTGCGTTCGCCTCATCTTGCACGAGCCGAATCTCGGAGTAGCGCATAGCCCAAGCGTTCCCGGCAACCTCGACTTTCCCCAACTCTTCGAGTTCGTCCATGCGCGCTTGTATGTAGGCAATCGGCAGATCGGCATCAACTTGGTCGAGTTCGGGGATCAGATTTCCAACGATCTTGGCTACCTTTTGCCATTGGGATGAGCATTCTCGGAGGATCATCGAATCGACTGCCAGTTCTGCATCTTTGGATGCAGCGCGCATGAATCCTATCTCCTCATCAGTAGGCTCATATGGTGCGGCATCTTCTGGATCGAATGGCTCAATATCACGGTACTGAAGCACGACGGGGGCTCGCACGCCTGCAAGCAACTCCACAATCGCCCCTGACAAGGCGTGCAAGAGATTCTGGCGTTCAGTGCTATCTGAGACCTGAGCAACTGCTGTCTCCAACTCCGTGAGAGAGGCCAACGCTCTTTCGCACGCGGCAAAGATGTCTTCGGCGGCTTTCCGTTCCATGGTTGCGGTACTCGTGAGGCCTAACGTCGGAAATGACCGGCGGCGCATAGGCGGGCGAAGCCCGCCGCGTCGACGTCCGTGTCGATTGACCTGTTAGGCCTCATGTGCGCAGCCTGCCAGGAAGGCGGAAAACTCAGCGCCGAGAGTGGCGGCTGTGGCCTTAGGAATAGCAATTGCCTGGACTCCGGTGAGAAACAGGTAGTGGTTTCGGTCGTCTTCCGAACAGTCGATGATCGCCGTCCGACGGACAACTGACCTGGCGGACGCTGACTCCAAGACTAGCGAGCCGTCCTGAAGGTCCACCGATTGCTTCTCGGTGAATGCGCTGTTCGCGGCGGAAACATACTTTTGGTAGAGCCACTGCCCCGCTAGCGGCCGAACACAGGCAAACAGGAAGCCGACAACTGCGAAGAACAGAATTACTCCGTAGCCTCGTGCGACATCAGGCGTTCTCTCCCACTGCTTAAAGAAGGTGAACGCTGCGAGAGCAATGAACATCCATGCAAGCACCTGCGCAAAGAAGGCCAAATTCATCCGTCCGTGATTCCGCTCAAAGCGGGCTACCACGGCGCGCTCCAGCAGCTTGAAGTCGGTAGCGTCGAGGGAAAAGCTTACTGGCATGTGTGCTGAGGCCTAACGTAAAGATGACCGGACCACCAACATGAGCGGCGAAGCCGCCTTCTGCTGTTGTGAGTCCGCGTCGATTGACAAGTTAGATTGCCATTCGCTATTCATAAATAGCCACCGCCTTGGCGCCCAAATCAACCAGTTGACCCGCAAGTTCACGAGCCTCTCCCTTCGAACCAGCGACAAGTGTCACGCATTCCCCGGCAAGTACTCGATCGATGCAGTCCTTTGCTTGAGCGAGAGACATACCGGCAGCGCTTCGAAGAAGTTCCGTATGCGAAACCTTGCGAAAACCTGGGCTCCAACCATTGATCGAGACTGTGAGCATGCAAAAGCAACCTAACGTTTGACATGAGAGGGTTATGCATCAATCGCGGAGAGGCTGGCAAGCGGGAAGCGAGCAAGCTCGTCATTGGAGTAGCGTCGATTGGTAACGACCAGATGCTCTTCTCTGACCACGATGTCTTTGAATTGATGGTGAAAGCACAGTTCGTCGGGCTTGGTCTCAAGAAGATGGATTCTTCTAAGAGAGCCGCTTTTTCCTCGAATCTCAAGCGTGAGCGTGAACTGATCTAGCGTCAGCTCGCATTGAAGCTCAGCAGTAGCTGCGATTTTTCGAATGGTCTTCGACTGATGAACCCAATAGTTTCGATAGCCATTCGTTCTGAATTCTTTGATTCTGTCCTGAAATTCTTTCAGCGGGAGTGGATGAAAAGTGTGTGCTGCTTCAAGGCCTGCCGACAGAATTTCGATGAAGTATTCCTGCTTCTCTGCTGAAGTGGCCTGCCGATAGCGGTCTTTGTCGAACTCAAATGGGATTGCTAGCGTTTTCTCTGGAATCAGCGTCGGGCTGGAAAGTTTTGGGCTATGGAGATCATCTTGAACAATGATCTGATTGAACCCGGCGGTTTCAATTTCTATTGAGCGGGCGTAGCGTTGAACAAAATTGCAGAGGCTGCGTGTCTCGAAACTAAAGGGCGCCGCTACATCAATAGAGTGGCCGTATACCGAGAGCACGATAGATCGCAGCTTCACTTGATGCCTAACGTTTGACATGAGTGGCGGGCGACAGCAGGCGAGGCCTGGTGTTGCACGTCCGCTCGATGGAAGGGTTAGGCGCTTTGCACATAGCGATCGAACTCCATGACTCTTGGCGCTGTACTTGGAAAATTGCGGTAGTAGTGAACTGCCGCTTCGTACTTCTCGAAGTCGCTCGACCGTCGGCCAAAGGCAATAAGAGAAACAACGGCAGCGCACTGATCCAGCCAATAGATGTCGTCTGAGTACTCATGTGCTCGGCTCATCCCAAGGTCCACGGCCTTGGAATGCAAGTCGGTAGCTAGCGTCTTGGCCGACTGATGCCACGCGATGTCCCTATCGCCAGTACCGGACGAACCAACATCCTGGATAAAGAAAAGATAGCGATCGTAGAGTGACGAGTCGGCGTCAACGAAGCGCGAGCACTTCGGTGGAAGATTCGTTGCGGCCATGACCTGAAGCGCCTAACGTGATTTAGATCGTCGGATAAACCGCAATTCCAGTTTATCCGACGGGATAAGCGGGGGCAGTCTAGGCGTAGTAACGGCCAACTCTCTAGCAACCCCTCTTGACACAAGGGTCGGCGAGATAAATACAGTGTTTTTATACATGGTTAGACCGTTATGAACCCTGTCACCTATCTTCCCCAGTCCAAGCGCCTGCTGGAACAGGTGAGCGAGGTCATTCGTTACAAACACTATAGCCTGAAGACCGAGCAGGCTTATGTGTACTGGGTGCGTTTTTTTGTCCGCTGGTGCGGCCGGGGCGGGCAGATGCGGCATCCCCGCGACATGGGTGCTTTGGAGGTCACACAGTTCCTGACGATGCTTGCCAATGAGCGACAGGTGTCGGTCTCCACTCACAACCAGGCGCTCAGTTCCCTGCTGTTTTTATACCGCGAGGTGCTGGGACTTGATTTGCCATGGCTCACCGAATTACAGCGGCCGACCCGGACCCGGCGAATTCCCTCGGTGCTCACCACGGCGGAAGTCAGCGCATTATTGGGCGCGCTGGATGGCGAGATGGCTTTGCTGGCAAAACTGCTGTATGGCACGGGCATGCGTTTGATGGAGGGTTTGCGCTTGCGTATCAAGGACTTGGATTTTGACCGCCAAGTGCTGGTGGTACACGAGGCCAAGGGCGGCAAAGACCGTGTGGTGATGTTGCCGCGCTCTCTGCATGACGTTCTCAAGGTGCAGGTGGGCCGGGCCCGGGCAGTATGGGCACGTGACCGCGAAGCAGGCTTTGCCGGTGTTGAAGTACCTGATGCGCTGTCGGTCAAGTACCCCGACCTGGGGCGGCGTTGGGGCTGGTTTTGGGTATTTCCCGCGCCTCAACTGTCGGTGGATCCCCGCTCTCAGATTGAACGCCGGCACCATCTGTACGAAGAGCGCTTGCAGCGTGCCATCAAACTGGCCGGCGCCGCCGCCCGGATTGTCAAGCCGGTATCGGTGCACACCTTGCGCCACAGCTTCGCCACGCATTTGCTGCAGTCGGGCACCGACATTCGCACGGTGCAGGAACTGCTGGGCCACAGTGACGTGAGCACGACGATGATTTACACCCACGTGCTGAAGGTTACCGCAGGCGGCACGGCCAGCCCGCTGGACGCCTGCTTGCCTGAAATGCTATTGATTTGATAGCTGCTCGCGCATATTCCGATTGGGCTTCAGCCCGTTTTAATACCTAAAAGAGGTCAAAAACCGCTTTGGAGGCGGTTGCAAGGCCTCTGCGAGGTGCAACCGCAACAAATTCTCCTGTTTCTGAGCGTTTGGAGTCTGCTTTTAGATACGAAACAGCCCTGCAACCCAATATAAACAAGCGCAAGCAGCTACTGATTTGATAGCGAAAACAAAAGCGGCGCACAAGGCGCCGTCTTCGTTCAAGCCCACGCAGAAGCCTCAGTGCGCCCCGGCCGCAGCGTCCGCACTCCCCGCCCCCGCCTTGGTGTGCCGCGTCAAAAACACGAGCGGAATCAGCAGCAGGAAGATCAACGAGGAGGCATAAAACACGTCGTTGGCGGCGAGCATGTAGGCCTGCTGGTCGACCAGGCGGTTGATGGTGCCCAGCGCCTGGTCGGGCGTGAGGCCGGCGCCGGCCAGGCCTGTGAGGGCGCTGTTGGTGGCGGTGCTGCCCTGGTTCACGTATTCGCTGATCTGCGCGTGGTGCATGGCGGCGCGGTCTTGCCAGATGGTGGTGGCAATCGAGGTGCCGAACGAGCCGGCGGTGATGCGCACGAAGTTCGACAGGCCGGATGCCGCGGGGATCTTGTCGGGCGAGATGCCCGACAGCGTGATGGTGACCAGCGGGATGAAAAAGAAGGCCATGGCCACGCCCTGGATGATGGTCGGGATCATGATGGTGCGGAAATCGGCCTGGGTGTTGAAGTTGGACCGCATCCACAGCACCAGCGCAAACACCATGAAGGCAAACGCGGCGAAGCGGCGCGGGTCAACTTTCGCGATGTTCTTGCCGACCACGGGCGAGAGCAGCAAGGCGAATGCGCCGACCGGCGCCAGCACCATGCCGGCCTGCGTGGCGGTGTAGCCCATGTATTGCTGCAGCCACAGCGGCAACAGCACAACGTTGCCGAAGAAGAGGCCGTAGCCCACCGACAGCGCCAGCGCGCCGGCCCAGAAGTTGCGCTTCTTGAACAGCGTGAGGTCGACCACCGGGTGCTCTTCGGTGAGTTCCCAGATCACAAAGGCGATCAGGCCGACCAGGGCGATGATGCCCAGCGCGATGACTTCACCAGAGTGGAACCAGTCGAGCTCCTGGCCCTTGTCGAGCATGATCTGCAGCGCGCCGACCCAGATGACCAGCAGCGCCAGCCCCACCGAGTCGATGGGCAGCTTTCGGGTGACGCTTTCGCGCTTTCGGAAGATGCTCCAGGTGATGAAGGCGGCGCCAAAGCCGACGGGGATGTTGATGTAAAAAATCCAAGGCCATGAGATGTTGTCGGTGATCCAGCCGCCCAGGAGCGGCCCCATCACCGGCGCGACCAGCGTGGTCATGGACCAGAGCGCCATGGCCAGCCCCGCCAGCGCTTTCGGGTAGCTCGACAGCAGCAGCGCCTGTGAAAGCGGAATCATCGGCCCAGCCACCAGGCCCTGCAGCACGCGCAGAAAGATCAGCGTGGTCATGTTGGGCGCCAGGCCGCACAGCCACGACGTGAGCACGAACAGCATGACGCTGGCCGTGAAAAGCCGCACCTGGCCGAAGCGTTGCGACAGCCAGCCGGTGAGCGGCACGGCAATCGCGTTGGCCACGCCAAAGCTGGTGATGACCCAGGTGCCCTGGTTGGGGCTGACGCCCAGGTCGCCGGCAATCGCGGGCAGCGACACGTTGGCGATGGACGTGTCGAGCACATTCATGAAAGTCGCGGCCGACAGGGCCAGCGTGCCCCACAGGCGGGCAGAGCCTGTCAGCGGTGGCGGCTGGACATAGGCGGAGGCGGGAGCAGGTGCGGAAGCCATGAAAGCCTTGCGAATAAGGGGCTGGTGGAAACCGCTACGGAAAATCGCTGCGGTTGCGCGGGCTGGAAGTGCGGGTTGTGTGTGAGGCTGTGACTTACGGCGCCACGCGGTTGCCAGCCAGCGACAGCGTGTGGCTGAACGCGAGGCGCTGCGGGTCGGCGCCGGCCTGGGCGGGCGAAACAGCGCCGCCCTGCGGCAGGGCCGGCGTGGCTGCGACGGCGGGCTTGGCCAGCTTCACGGATTTTCCGGTGTTGGCGGCGATGACACGCTGCACGTCCTTGTCGGCGGCATCGTCTGGCGTGCCGTAGGTCTGGCTGTGTGCCACGGTGGCGTCGCGCGGGGCATCGGCCAGCGTCTTGCCGTCCTTGCTGCTCACGTCCACTTCGGCGTCCATCGACAAGCCCACGCGCAGCGGGTTGTCGGCGAGCTGTTTGGCGTCCAGCGCAATGCGCACCGGAACGCGCTGCACCACCTTGATCCAGTTGCCGGTGGCGTTTTGCGCGGGCAGCAATGAAAAAGCCGCACCGGTGCCGACGCCCAGGCCGGCCACCTTGCCTTTGTATTCCACCTTCTTGCCGTAGAGGTCGGCCACCAATGTCACGGGCTGGCCGATGCGGATGTTGCGCAGCTGGACTTCCTTGAAGTTGGCGTCGACCCAGACCTGGTTGAGCGGGATGATGGACATCATCGGCGCGCCAGCGGCCACGCGCTGGCCGAGTTGCACTGTGCGCTTGGCCACATAACCATCCACGGGCGCCAGCAGCGCGGCGCGCTGTGTGGCCAGGTAGGCCTCACGCACCCGGGCGGCGGCCACCTGCACGCTGGGGTGCTGCTCGACGCTGGTGCCTTCGGTCAGGGCCTGGTTGCTGGTGAGTTGCTCACGTGCAGCCACCACACCGGCCTGCGCCGCGGCCAGTGCACTCTTGGCGGTGGCCAGCTGCGTCTGGGCGTGGTTGAGTTCTTCCTTGGACACCGCGCCGTTGCCGGTGAGCGACTGGCGGCGGTTCAGGTCGTCGCTGGCGCGGGCGATGTCGCTTTGCGCCTTGACCACATCGGCATCACGCAGCGCGATCTGCGCCGCCAAGGTGCCGTTGTTGGCGTAGAGCGTGCGCACTTGCCGCACGGCCTGGGCCAGTGCGGCTTCGGCCTGCTCCAGCGCAACCTTGGCGTCGGCCGGGTCCAGCTGCACCAGCGTCTGGCCGGCTTTCACAAAGTCGGTGTCGTCGGCCATGATGGCCATGACGGTGCCGCCGATTTGCGGCGTGATCTGGATCACGTTGCCCTGCACATAGGCGTTGTCGGTGGACTCGTAATGACTGGCCACCAGGTATTCATAGGCCGACCAACCCAGCCCTGCAACGACCACCACGGCTGCAAGCGCCGTCAGCGCTTTTTTACGTTTGGGGTTTCCTGCGGGCGGCTGTGCAGGTGCATCGGAAGCTGGGGAGTTGGTAGAAGTTGTGTCGCTCATGATGGTGTCAGGTGTTGGTTGATTCGGGAACGATGCGTTACTTGCGTTTGGGCCGGCACTTAATGCGCTGCAGGCACTTTTTCAGAATTAAAACCGGCTGTAGCCCAATCAGGACTTGCGCCAGCAGCTATTGTTTTTGTAGCGCCTTGCGCCTGCTTCGCCTGCGCCGGGGCATTGCTGTAGCCGCCGCCCAGGGCGCGTATCAAGGCGACCTGCGTGTCGAGCGCGCGGGCCGAGAGGTCTACCGCCAGGCGGCGCTGTGCCAGCACGCTGGTTTCGGCGGTCAGCACATTGAGGTAGGTGCCCAGACCGGCCTTGTAGCGCTGCACGGCGATGTCATAGGCGCCTTCCGCGGCTTCCTGCGCGGCGCGCTGTTCGGTTTGCTGGCGCGTGATGGCTTGCGACGACGCCACCTGGTCGGCCACATCGCGCACCGCATCGATCACGGCGGCGTTGTAGCTTTCGACAGCCGCGTCCAGGTCGGCCGTCTTGCCGCGCAGGTTGGCGCGCAGGCGGCCGGCATCAAAAATCGGCAGGCGCAGGGCCGGCCCGACACCCCACTGCTGGCTGCCCGAGTCAAGCAGGCGGCCGAGGCCGATGCTGGAAAAACCGGCAAAAGCGACGAGGTTGACGTTGGGGTAGAACTGGGTTTTGGCGTTGACCACATCTTTGGACGAAGCCTCTACGCGCCACCGCGCGGCGGCGATGTCGGCGCGCCGGCCCAGCAGGTCGGCCGGAATGGCCGTGGCGGTTGCTACATTTTTGATAGCTGCTTGCGCAGGAAGGGAAAGGGCTGCAGTGCCATTCGGCTTGCCAATGAGGGCATCCAGCGCATTGCGCGTGAGGGCCATCTGCTCCTGCAGGGTTTCGAGCTGCAGGCGCGCTTCGGGCAGGCCGCCTTCGCTCTGGCGCAGCTCCAGGCGAGTGTCCAGGCCGGCGTCGACGCGGTCGCGCACCAGCTTGAGGGTTTCTTCACGCTGGGCGAGTGTTCGGCGGGCCACCGTCACCTGCTCGTTCAGGCGAACCAGCTGAAAGTAAGTGCGGGTCACATTGCTGGCCAGCAGCAAGCGTGCGGCCTGCGCGTCTGCTTCAGCGGCGTTGGCGGTGCCCAGCGCGGCGTCCAGCGCGGCGCGGTTCTTGCCGAAAAAATCAAGCTCCCAGCTCACCGCGAGCTGCGCCGTACCGCTGTTGCGGATGGAGCCAGCCAGTGGTGCGGGCACTGCGCCATTGGCGGTGTATTGCTGGCGTGTCAGGTCCAGCTGCCCGGTGACCTGCGGCAATGTGGCGGCATCGGCAACCTCGGTGACGGCCAGTGCGCGCGCCAGGCGGGCCTGCGCGAGCTTCAAGGTCGGGCTGGTTTGCAGGGCCTGGTCGACCAGGCCGTTGAGCTGCACATCGCCAAACTCGCGCCACCATTCGGCGGCCAGCGGCGCCTGGGCCGGCGTTTGGCTGGCGGTGTCGGCAGCCAGGCCCAGCGAAGGCGCGTCACGCAGGCTGGACTGCGGCGCAATGCCCGACATGTCGGCACAGCCGGTGAGGCCGGTTGCCATCAAACCCACGGCCACCACGCTGGCGGCGGCCACCAGGGCCATGCGGAAAGAGGCGCGCCAGAGCGGCAGGCGCGGCTCGGCGTGCTCGGCCTGGTTCACCGGGGCGGACGCGCTGCAGAGGGTATTGCTGTTATTTGTCATCTTTTTCATTCGCTGCTTGAAGGGTCTGAAGGGTCTGCGCTGTTTCAAGAATGCGGCGCAGGTAGCCTTTGAGGTTTTGCCACTCATCGACCGTAAAACCGGCCAGGTGGGCGTTTTGCACACGGCTGAGCACCGCGGGGATTTCTTTCGCCGCTTCGCGGCCTTCGGGTGTCAATTCGATATTGACCACGCGCCTGTCTTCGCTGGAGCGGATGCGGCGGCAAAAGCCCTTGGCTTCGAGCCGGTCGAGCAAACGGGTCATGGAGCCGGCATCAAGTTGGCATACACGCGCCAGTTCAGCCACCGTGGAGGCTTTTCCGAGGTAGATCTTGAGCATGGGCACCCACTGCGCGTTGGTGAGGCCTTGGGGCTCCAGTTCGCGCGTAACCTGCTGGGAGACACTGTTGAGAATCTGGCGCATCAGCGCGCCGGTGCTTTGCCCGGCGTCGTAATCGGTCGCGCAATAAAACTCGGCCGGCAACCCGCACAGGGGAGTTGAGGGAGCTGGGGCAGCTGGCGGACGGCTGGATTCGGATTTCATGGACACGAATAATACATGCCTAGACAAACATTGTCAAGGCTGTGTTTGTACAGACATCTTTTATGGCTAAACTCCCCGCATGGCTACTTCCTCTCTTTCCAATGCGCCCAAGGGCGCGCCCCGCTCCCTTTCCGGCCTCGTTCCCTTCCTGCGTCCCTACCGGGGGCGGATTGTTCTGGCGATGTTTTTCCTGGTGATGGCGGCCGTTGCCACGCTGGTGTTTCCGCTGGCCCTGCGCAGCCTGATTGACGGCGGGCTCAGCGCGGCGGACAAGAGCCAGCAGCTGATGGCGCTGCGCACCCATTTCTTTGAGCTGTTTGGCGTAGCGGCGGCGCTGGGCCTTTTTTCGGCAGGCCGCTTTTACATGGTGAGCTGGCTGGGCGAGCGTGTGACGGCAGACCTGCGCAATGCGGTCTACGCGCATGTGGTGCGGCAAAGCCCCGAGTTTTTTGAAACCACGCAAACCGGCGAAGTGCTCTCGCGCCTGACCGGAGACACAACGCTGGTGCAAACGGTGGTGGGCTCCTCGCTCAGCATGGGCCTTCGCAATGCGGTCATGGGCGTGGGCGCGCTGGGCATGCTGGTCTATACCAACCCTTACCTCATGGTGCAGGTACTGGTGGTGCTGGTGCTGATCGTGGCGCCTTCGGTCTGGTTTGGCCGGCGTGTGCGCAAGCTGTCGCGCGCCAGCCAGGACCGCGTGGCCGACTCCAGCGCGATTGCCGCCGAAGTGCTTAATGCCATCCCGGTGGTGCAAAGCTACACCGCTGAAGGCCGCGAGGCCGCGCGTTTTGATGCGTCAACGACCAGTGCCTTTAACACTGCGATTCGCCGCACCAGGGCGCGCTCGGTGCTGGTGGCCTTCATCATCATCGCCACGTCGGCGGCGTTGCTGTGGGGCCTGTACCAGGGCACGCAGGCGGTGATGCGGGGCGATATTACGGCAGGCCACCTCGGCCAGACCGTGGTGTACGTGATCATCCTGGCCAGCGCGGCGGCCGTGCTGGGCGAGGTCTATGGCGACCTGCTGCGGGCGGCCGGCGCCACCGAGCGGCTGATGGAGCTGCTGACGTCGCGTTCACCCGTGACATCACCCGCCAACCCCGCTCCTGCTCAAGTCACGCGGGCCGGAAGCGCTGTCAAGTTTGATGCCGTGACGTTTCACTACCCGTCGCGGCCCGCGCAAGCTGCGTTGACAAACTTTTCCCTGAGCGTAGCGCCCGGTGAAACAGTGGCCATTGTGGGGCCCAGCGGTGCGGGCAAGAGCACGGTGTTCCAGTTGCTGCTGCGGTTTTATGACCCGGCCTCGGGCCGCATCGAACTGGATGGCGTGCGCACAGCCGACATGGCGTTGCATGATTTGCGACAGCGCATCGGCATCGTGCCGCAGGACGCTGTCATCTTCTCGACCAGCGCGCTGGAAAACATCCGCTACGGCAAGCCCGAAGCCACTGATGAAGAAACCCGCGCAGCGGCCAGGGCGGCTTTCGCGCATGAATTCATCACCGCCCTGCCAGAGGGCTACGACACCTTCCTGGGGGAGCGCGGTGTGCGGCTTTCCGGCGGCCAGCGCCAGCGTATTGCGATTGCCCGGGCAATGCTGAAAAATGCCCCGCTGCTGCTGCTGGATGAAGCCACCAGCGCGCTGGATGCCGAAAGCGAACGCATGGTGCAGGCGGCCCTGGAGTCGGCCATGAAGGACCGCACGACGCTGGTGATTGCGCACCGGCTGGCCACTGTGCAGCAGGCCGACCGCATCTTGGTGCTGGACCACGGGCAGCTGGTTGAGCAAGGCACGCATGCCGAGCTGGTGAACCGCGGCGGCGTTTATGCGCGCCTGGCGGCGCTGCAGTTCACGGTGTGACGGCCTTGGCATCTGCGGGCTTCCCGGCTTTCGCCGCAGCTTCGGCGACCGTCAAAACCAGCGATATGCATTATTTGCATAGATATTGGTCAACAATGCCTTGGACTATTTAGACCGGGGCTCTTAAGCTCCGTGCATTGATTCTTCCCCGCAGACTTTCCCGCAAGAAATCCCACAAGGAGCTTTTTCAATGTCACACGCAGCCTCTTCCGTTCCCACCCCCGCCGGGTCTCACCCGCTTCCGTCTTACCTGCAGGCGGACAACCTGGGCCCTTGGGGCAACTACCTGCAGCAGGTAGACCGCGTCATTCCGCACCTGGGCAGCCTGGCGCGCTGGGCTGAAACCCTGAAGCGGCCCAAGCGTGTACTGATCGTGGACGTGCCGATTCACATGGATGACGGCACCGTGGCGCACTTTGAAGGCTACCGTGTGCAGCACAACGTTTCGCGCGGTCCCGGCAAGGGCGGCGTGCGTTTCCACCAGGACGTCACACTGTCTGAAGTGATGGCGCTGTCGGCCTGGATGTCGGTCAAGAACGCCGCGGTGAACGTGCCTTACGGCGGCGCCAAAGGCGGCATCCGCGTCGACCCGAAGAAGCTTTCGCGTGGTGAGCTGGAACGCATGACGCGCCGCTACACCAGCGAAATCGGCATCATCATCGGCCCCAACAAGGACATCCCTGCGCCGGACGTCAACACCAACGACCAGATCATGGCGTGGATGATGGACACCTACTCGATGAACACCGGCTCCACCTCAACCGGCGTCGTCACGGGCAAGCCGGTCGACCTGGGCGGCTCTCTGGGCCGGCGTGAAGCCACGGGGCGCGGTGTGTTCACCGTGGGCACTGAGGCAGCCAAACACATTGGCCTTGATATCAGTACCGCACGGGTCGCCGTGCAGGGCTTTGGCAATGTGGGCGGCGTGGCCGGCAAGCTGTTTGCCGAAACCGGCGCACGCGTGGTCGCGGTGCAAGACCATGGCGGCACGATTTACCGCGAAGCCGGCCTTGATGTGCCGGCGTTGCTGCGCCATGTGGAAGCCAACGGCAGCGTGGCCGGATTCACCGGAGCCGAGATCATTGCCAACGACGCGTTCTGGGATGTGGAGTGCGACATCCTGATTCCGGCCGCACTTGAGCAGCAAATCACCGCAGCCAACGCTGGCCGCATCAAGGCGCGCATGATCATTGAAGGCGCCAACGGCCCGACGACACCTGCCGCCGACGACATCCTGCATGACCGCAACGTGCTGGTGCTGCCGGACGTGATCGCCAATGCCGGCGGCGTGACCGTCAGCTACTTTGAATGGGTGCAGGATTTTTCCAGCTTCTTTTGGGACGAAGAAGAAATCAACAAGCGCCTGGTGAAAATCATGAAAGACGCCTTTGCCGGTGTCTGGGCCGTGGCGCAAGACCAGAAGGTCAGCCTGCGCACCGCCACCTTCATCGTGGCCTGCAAGCGAATCCTGCACACGCGCGAGCTGCGCGGCTTGTACCCCTGAGTTGCTGACCCAACGCGGAGGCCTTCGCCAAGCCCGGCAGACGGTCTTCTCAAGCATTGGCAGCAAGCGCGGCCTTCGAGCCAACCCCGGTGATTGACGTGGGCTCTTAAACCAAGCCGGGGCCGCGGGACTGGCTTCGCCAGACCGCAGGCGCAGCGGCCCCCTCGGGGGGCAGGAAGCTACACGCAGTGAGCGACCGTGGGGGCGTTATTGCAACGTTTCCTTGACGCCAGGCAGCGAAGGCAAGGGCATGACGTCGATGCCCTCCTCTATCAGTTCCACAGCTTCGCGCGCACTGGCCTGGCCGCGAATGCTGCGCGCCTCAAGTTCGCCATAGTGCATGCGGCGGGCCTGCTCCGCGAACTGGCTGCCGACATCTTCGGTATGCGTCATCACATGACGCAAGGCCTTCAGAAATGCGGCCTGCTCTGCGTGATTCTTTGCGACCGGTATACCCGCCACGGCGTTGGCCTCGTCTTCGGCGACCCGCACCGGGCTCGGAATGGCAACTGATGAAGACGCAGCGGCCTGGCTACCCGCACTCGCGAGGTCGTGGCCGCCCAGGTTGAGACGTGGCGCACTGGGAAGTTTCTGGATGCTTTTGTCGGCGCACAGCGGGCATTCGATCTGGCCGCTCGACAGCTGGGCCTGGAAGTCGTCCTCGGACGCAAACCAGCCTTCAAACGAATGCTGGTGCGCACATTGGAGATTCAGGACTTTCATGGGCGGATTATCGCCGGGGGATCAGGCTGTTGCAGCTTGCCAGTCCAAAGCCCACGCGCCGGACAGCACGTTTTGCAACCACAGCGCGCCTGTCAATGTTTTTGCATCCGTGACCTCGCCGCTGGCGCACCAGGCAAGAAGCTCAGGGAGTGTTGCCGTAAAGACGTCCAGAAACTCCCCGGCATCCAGCTTGCGCTGGCCGAGGGTCAACCCGCGCGCAAACCAGATGTCAATAAATTCGGTGGAATAGGAGATCACCGGATGCAGCACGCCTGCCCTCGCCCACTCACGCGCGGTGTAACCGGTTTCCTCCAGCAGTTCACGCTGGGCGCAGGCCAGCGCGCCTTCGCCTGGATCGAGCTTGCCCGCGGGAAACTCCACCATCACGGCACGCATGGGATAGCGATACTGACGCTCCAGCACCAGACGCCCGTCGTCCAGTTGCGCCACGATCATCACGGCACCGGAGTGAATAACGTATTCGCGCGTTGCCTGGCTGCCGTCGGGCAGCCTGACGGTATCACGCAAGGCATGCAGGAAATTCCCTCTCAGGATCTCGACCGAGTCGACGCAGGTTTCGACGAGGTGCGCGTCGGCAATTGCACTGGCTTGATCAGGACCGGAAGATGCGCTCATGGGCGGTGCTTGAACAGGTAGCGCCAGGTGAATCCGGGAAACGCAAAGGTGATGAAGAGCGTGCCGGTGATGGCATAGAACTCCCAGCCTTGCGGAGCAATCTGGCCGCTCCGCTGCTCAAGGTATAAACCCAGACCGCCGACAACCAGGTACCAGACCACCAGCTCTGCGGCCCTGATCGCCAGGTTTTTCGGCAACTTGAGCGCGTAGACCGCGAACAGGCGATTGCTGATGAAAGGCAGGTTGGCTGCCAGCAAGGCCAGCAGCACGACCAGCCAGACTGAAGCAGTTTGGGTCATGGCAGGGGTCAGCTACCCAGTGATTTGACGATGCTGCTGATGGACTGCGCGCACAGGGTCATCAAACCGCCAGGCATGATGCCCAGGATCAGGATGAGCGCACCATTGATGGCCAGCACTGCCTTGGCATCTGCCGGCGCAGAAACCGGCTGGGCGTTGTGGCTGAGTGGTGCATCAAAGTACATGACCTTGACCACGCGCAAGTAATAAAAGGCGCCTACCAGCGACATGATCACCGCAAAAACGGCCAGCACAATGTAGCTGGTTTGTTGCGAGGAAATCAGCGCCTGCAGGACGGACAGCTTGGCATAAAAACCCACCAGTGGCGGCAGGCCGGCCAGCGAGAACATGCTGATCGCCATCACACCGGCATACAACGGGCTGCGCTGGTTCAGGCCGGCCAGATCGACGATCTCTTCGGACTCGTGCCCGGCGCGCGCCAGCAGCATGATGATGCCGAAAGCACCCAGGGTGGTGAGCACATAAGTCAGCGCGTAGAACATTGCCGCGCTGTAGGCCGATTCGGTGTTGAGCTGGTTACCGTTAACCACGCCGGCCAGCAGGCCGAGCAACAGGAAACCCATTTGCGAGATGGTGGAGAACGCCAGCATGCGCTTGAGGTTGGACTGGGCGATGGCGGCCAGGTTGCCGACCAGCAATGAGCCTATGGCCATCAGGGCCAGCATCTGCTGCCAGTCAATTGCCAGCGGCAGCAGGCCTTCGACCAGCAGGCGGATACAGATCGCAAAGGCCGCGAGCTGCGGGGCACCGCCAATCAGCAATGTCACCGCGGTAGGAGCGCCCTGGTAGACGTCTGGCAGCCACATGTGGAAAGGCACGGCGCCCAGCTTGAAGGCCAAGCCGGCCACGATGAAGACCAGGCCGAAAATCAGCACCTGGTGCCTGACCTGGCGGCTGGCGATGGCGTTGAATACTTCGTTGAGGTCCAGGGAGCCGGTGGCACCATACAGCATCGAAAGACCATACAGCAGGAAACCCGAGGCCAGCGCGCCCAGCACGAAGTACTTCATGGCGGCTTCGGTGGCGGTGGCATTGTCGCGGCGCAGGGCCACCAGCGCATAGCTGGACAGCGTCAGCAATTCCAGGCCCATGTAGATCACGAGGAAGTTGTGGCCCGAGATCATGACGAACATGCCCAGCAACGCGAACAGGCTGAGCGTGAAGATCTCACCGCCGCGCAACATGTCGCGTTCCGCGGCATACGGGCGGCCGTAGACCAGCGTGATCATGACGGTGATGCAGGCAAAGCACTTGAGCCAGCCGCCCATGGGGTCGGTGACAACCATGTTGCCAAAGCCGTAGAAGGTCTGGCCTCCAGATGCGTAGGCGGCCTCCATGGCGGCCACGATGGCCAGGGTCAACAGGGTGAGCACGTAGGTTAGCGTACGCTGCGGCGTCTTGACGCCCAGGTCCACCAGCGCAATCACGCAGGCCATGGTCAGGAGGACGATTTCCGGATAAACCGTGATCCAGGAGAGTTTGTCAATCATCTGAATTCTTTGTAGTTGCGTCGGTTCATCTTCAGTTCAGTTTGGAGGCCGCGACGTGCTTGAGCAGGTCCGCCACTGAAGTATTCATCACATCGGTAAACGGCTTGGGATAGATGCCCATGTACAGCACAGCGATAGCCAGCAACGCCAGCATCAGGAATTCGCGGCTGTTGATATCGGTGAGCGCCTTGACGTCGTCATTGACCACGGGGCCCAGGTAAACGCGCTTGTACATCCACAGGGTGTAGGCCGCGCCAAATATGAGTGCCGTCGCTGCTGCGCCACCTATCCAGAAGTTGTATTTGACCGCGCCCAGAATCACCATCCACTCGCCGACGAAACCGGCCGTGGCCGGCAGGCCGCAATTGGCCATGGCAAACAGCAGCGCAAAGGCCGCAAACTTGGGCATGGTGTTGACAACGCCGCCGTAGCTGGCAATTTCCCGGGAATGAACGCGGTCGTACAGCACGCCGATACACAGGAACATGGCACCCGACACAAAGCCGTGGGCGATCATCTGCACGATACCGCCGGAGACGCCCAGGTCGTTGAAGATGAAAAAGCCCAGGGTAACAAAGCCCATGTGAGCCACTGACGAATAAGCCACCAGCTTTTTCATGTCCTGCTGCACCAGTGCCACCAAGCCGACGTAGACGACGGCGATCAGCGACAGGGCAATCATCAACCAGGCCCATTCATGCGCGGCATCCGGGGCGATGGGCATCGAGAAGCGCAGGAAACCGTAAGCGCCCAGCTTCAGCATGATGGCGGCCAGCACGGCGGAACCACCGGTGGGGGCTTCAACGTGCACGTCGGGCAGCCAGGTGTGGACCGGCCACATCGGCACCTTGACGGCAAAGGCCGCGAAGAAGGCGAAGAACAGCAATGTCTGCACCGTGCTGCCCAGGGGCAGCTTGTGCCAGGTCAGGATGTCGAAGCTGCCGCCAGACTTGTTGTACAGGAAAATCAGTGCCACCAGCATAAGCAGGGAGCCCAGCAATGTGTACAGGAAAAACTTGAAGGCCGCGTAGATCTTGTTGGGCCCGCCCCAGATGCCGATGATCAGGTACATCGGGATCAGTGTGGCCTCGAAGAACACGTAAAACAGGATGCCGTCAAGTGCCGCAAACACGCCGATCATGAGCCCGCTGAGTATCAGGAAAGAAGCCATGTACTGGTTCACGCGCGTGGTGATGGCTTCCCAGCTGGCGATAATGACCACCACATTGATAAAGGCCGTCAAGAGCACAAACCACAGCGAAATGCCGTCAACACCCACGTGGTAATTGACATTAAACCGCTGGATCCAGCTGCCCTTTTCGACAAACTGCATAGCCGACGTGTCCAGCTGAAAACCGCTGTACAAAGGCAGCGTCACCAGGAAACTGACGACCGCACCTATCAGCGCGACCCAGCGAACGCTGCGCGCCTGCTCGTCACGGCCCAGCGCCAGCAGAACCACACCGAAAACAATCGGCGTCCAGATCGCAAGACTCAACAAACCCATTCTTGTTCTTCCTTGATTTTGTTGAACTGATCAGCGATTGAGCCAGACGAAATACGTCATCAACACAAACACGCCAATGATCATGCCGAAGGCATAGTGATAGATGTAGCCGGACTGCAGCCTGCGCACGATGCCGGAAACCCAGCCGACCAGCTTCCATGAACCGTTGACCAGCGCGCCGTCGATCAGCTTCTGGTCACCACCCTTCCACAGCGCGGTACCGAGTGCACGCGTGCCCCGGGCCAGCACGTTTTCATTGAACCAGTCGAGGTAGTACTTGTTCTCGAGCAGCGTAAAGACCGGCATGCACATGCGCTTGATCGCGGTCGGCAGGGCCGGGTTGATCATGTACATGTACCAGGCCAGCACCGAACCCGACAGGGCCAGCCAGAACGGCGGCGACATGAGGCCGTGCAGAGCCATTTGCGCCGGGCCGCGGAACAGTTGCTTGAGCTCTTCCATGGCGGGGTGCTTCTCGAGGTTCACCAGGATGGCATCCTTGAAGAAGTCGCCGTACAGCATGGGCTCAATCGTCATGAAGCCGATGACCACCGACGGAATTGCCAGCAGGATCAGCGGCACCGTGACGACCCAGGGGGATTCGTGCGGCTCGTGGTGCTCATCATGGTGTCCGTGGTCGTCGTGGCCATGGTGCGCGTCGGGGTTCTGGTCAAAACGTTCCTTGCCGTGGAACACCAGGAAATACAGGCGGAACGAATAGAAAGCCGTCACAAAAACGCCCGCCAGCACCGCGAAATACGCAAAACCGGCACCGACCAGGTGGCTTTCATGCACAGCTTCAATGATGCTGTCCTTGGAGTAAAACCCCGCGAACAACGGCGTGCCGATCAAGGCCAGCGTACCCAGCAACGAGGTGATCCAGGTGATAGGCATGTACTTGCGCACGCCGCCCATCCAGCGGATGTCCTGGTTGTGGTGCATGCCGATGATGACCGAGCCTGCTGCCAGGAACAGCAGCGCCTTGAAGAAAGCGTGCGTCATCAGGTGGAACACCGCAACGGAATAAGCCGAAGCACCCAGCGCCACCGTCATGTAGCCCAGCTGCGAGAGCGTGGAATATGCGACCACGCGCTTGATGTCGTTCTGGATGATGCCGAGAAAGCCCATGAACAGCGCCGTGATGGCGCCAATCACCATGATGAAACTGAGCGCTGTGTCGCTGAGTTCGAACAGCGGCGACATGCGTGCCACCATGAAGATGCCCGCCGTCACCATGGTCGCTGCGTGAATCAGTGCGGAGATCGGGGTCGGGCCTTCCATGGAATCGGGCAGCCAGACGTGCAGCGGAAACTGGGCGGACTTGCCCATGGCGCCAATGAAGAGGCAGATGCAGATCACGGTCACCAGCATCCAGCCGGTGCCCGGGAAGCTCAGCTTGGAAAGCTCGCCGGCCTTGGCAAAGGCCTCGCCGTAGTTCAGTGTGCCGGCATAGGCAGCGATCAGGCCAATGCCGAGGATGAAACCGAAGTCGCCCACGCGGTTGACGAGGAAGGCCTTCATGTTCGCGAAGATGGCGGTCGGCTTGTTGAACCAGAAGCCGATCAGCAGGTAAGACACCAGACCCACGGCCTCCCAGCCAAAGAACAGCTGCAGCATGTTGTTGCTCATCACCAGCATCAGCATGGAGAAGGTGAACAGCGAGATGTAGGCGAAGAAGCGGTTGTAGCCCTCATCTTCTTCCATGTAGCCTATGGTGTAGATGTGCACCATGAGCGACACAAAGGTCACCACGCACATCATCATGGCCGTAAGGCCGTCAACCAGGAAGCCGATTTCCATCTTCAGGCCGCCGACGTTCATCCAGGTGTAGAGCGTCTCGTTGAAGCGCGCGCCATCGATGGCCACGCTCTTGAGCGTCATTGCCGAAATGATGAAAGCCACTAGCACGCCGAGGATGGTGAGGGTGTGCGACAGGCGCCGGCCTATCCAGTTGCCGCCAAAGGAAGTGCCGAGGATACCGGCCGCCAGGGCGCCGGCCAGCGGCGCCAGCGGGACGGCCAGCAGAGTTGAAGCGTTAAGGGTGGATGCCATATCAGTTTTTTTCCGCCGAGCAAGTTGCGCAGGCAAACAAGGAAGCCATGCCAGGGCCGCCACGGAACCGGCTTTGCCGGGCCGTTAGCGGCGCCCCCTCGAGGGGGAGGCGGCCGGAGGCCGCTTCGGGGGGGAGTGTCATCATTAGCCCTGGAGCGTATTGAGTTCGTCTACGTTGATGCTGGACTTGTTGCGGAACAGCAGCACCAGGATGGCCAGGCCTATGGCCGATTCGGCCGCGGCGACGGTCAGAATGAAAAACACGAATACCTGGCCGGCCATGTCGTTCAGGTAGTAGGAGAAGGCCACGAAATTCATGTTGACCGCCAGCAGCATGAGCTCGATGGCCATCAACAGCACGATCAGGTTTTTGCGGTTCAGGAAGATGCCGATGACCGACAACGCGAACAGCATCGCGCCCAGCGAAAGAAAATGTCCCAGGGTGAGCGTCATGCCTTCTTCTCCTCGGCGGCTGCGGGGGCCGCGGCAACCACCGGTGCGGCCACGACTGATTTCATCTTGACCAGGCTCACGCGGTCCGAGCGCTTGACCCGGATCTGCTCTGAAGGATTCTGGTACTTGGAATCCTTGCGGGCGCGCAGGGTCAGCGCGATGGCGGCAATGATGGCCACCAGCAGGATCACCGCGGCGACTTCCAGCGGATAGAGGTATTCGGAGTACAGCAGCTTGCCGAGCTCCTTGGTGTTGGAGACTTGTGCGCCTATCTGCCCCGCGGCCGTCGCCACCTTGGGCGGCTCACGGAAGCCACCCATCAGCACATATGACATTTCCAGCGCGATGATGGCACCGACGCCACCGGCCAGCGGGAAATGTTTCCAGAACCCCTTACGGACGCTGTCGATGTTGATGTCCAGCATCATCACGACGAACAGGAACAGCACCATCACGGCGCCCACATAGACCAGCACCAATGTGATCGCCAGGAACTCGGCCTTGAGCAATATCCAGACGGCGGACGCCTGGAAGAATGCCAGCACGAGGTAAAGCGCCGCGTGCACCGGGTTGCGCGCAGTAATCACCTTGAATGCCGCGAATAGCAGCACCAAAGCGAAAACATAAAAAAGAAGTGATTTAGCGTCCATGTTGTGGTGGATTCTTTCTTGAGCCAGTAGCCTGGGGTTCAGCGGTACTTGGCATCAGCCGCGCGGTTGGCGGCAATTTCGGATTCATACCGGTCGCCCACGGCCAGCAACATCTCTTTGGTGAAATACAGGTCGCCGCGCTTTTCGCCGTGGTATTCAAAGATATGGGTCTCGACGATGGAGTCGACCGGGCAGCTTTCTTCGCAGAAACCGCAGAAGATGCACTTGGTCAGATCGATGTCGTAGCGCGAGGTGCGGCGGCTGCCGTCTTCACGCACGTCGGACTCAATGGTGATGGCCATCGCCGGGCACACCGCTTCACAGAGCTTGCAGGCGATGCAGCGCTCTTCGCCGTTTTCATAGCGGCGCAGCGCATGCAGGCCGCGAAAACGCGGGCTCAGCGGGGTCTTTTCCTCAGGAAACTGAACCGTGATCTTGCGGCTGAACATGTACTTGCCGGTCAGGGCCATGCCCTTGAACAGCTCGGTGAGCATGAAGCTCGACGCAAAGTCTTTGATGGAAGCTACGGCACTCATGATGATTTCCTGCTCAACTGAGCCATATAGGGGGTTCTATTCCAGCCAGGGCCGCGGGACTGGCTTTGCCAGACCGCAGGCGCAGCGGCCCCCTCGGGGGGCAGCGCATTACACGAAGTGAAAAGCGTGGGGGCCATATCTACTTCCAGATGTTGTACGGCGTCTGCATCCAGGCGCCAACCACCACCAGCCACACGAGGGTGACAGGAATGAAGATCTTCCAGCCCAAACGCATGATCTGGTCATAACGAAAGCGCGGGAAGGTGGCGCGCACCCACAGGAACATGGTGACCACGACAAAGGTCTTGGCGCCCAGCCAGATCCAGCCCGGGATGAAGCTCAGGGCTTCGACCGGGGGCAGCCAGCCGCCGAGGAACAGCAGCACCGCCAGGATGGCAACAAGCCACATGTTCGCGTATTCGGCAAGGAAGAACATCGCGAAAGCCATGCCGGAGTACTCAACCATATGGCCGGCCACGATTTCGGACTCGCCTTCGACGACGTCGAAGGGATGGCGGTTGGTCTCGGCCAGGCCGGAGATGAAGTACACCACAAAAATCGGCAGCAGCGGCAACCAGTTCCACGACAGGAAAATCCAGCCATGGCTGGCCAGCATACCCTTGCCCTGGCTCATCACGATGTCGGTCATGTTGAGACTGCCCGAAACCATGAGCACCACCACCAGGCAAAAGCCCATGGCGATTTCATAGCTGACCATTTGGGCCGAAGCGCGCATGGCGCCGAGGAAGGCGTACTTGGAGTTCGAAGCCCAGCCCGCGATGATCACGCCATAGACTTCCAGCGAGGTGATGGCCATCAGGAACAGCAGGCCGGCGTTGATGTTCGCCAGCGCAATCTCAGGCCCGAAGGGAATCACGGCCCAGGCGGCCAGGGCCGGCATGATGGTCATGATGGGGCCGAGCACGAACAGGCCCTTGCTGGCCGCCGTGGGAATGATGATTTCCTTGGTCAGCAGCTTGAGCGCATCGGCAATCGGCTGCAGCAGACCGAAAGGCCCGACGCGGTTGGGCCCAAGGCGGATCTGGGTGAAGCCGATGGCCTTGCGCTCCCACAAGGTGAGGTAAGCCACGAGGCCCATCAGCGGCAGCAGCACGCAGACGATCTTGATGAGGGTCCACAACACAGGCCATACCGTGGCCGGCCAGATGCCGCCCATCAAACCCTGGCCAAACGCGAAGATTCCATCAATCATGCCGTCACTCCTTCGAGCTTGGCGGCGGCCTGGCGGGCATCCGCCGTCAGCTGCAGCGATGTGGCGCGCCTGACCAGCCCGTCGAGCTGGTAAATGCTGGCCACGGCTGGCGTGTGGGAGGAAGCCCCCGACAGGTCGATAGCGGCCTGGGTGCTGTTGCCGAGCTTGTCCGCGGGAAGCTCCGCCGCATCGGCACCCGCGACCTGCTTGAGCACGTCCTGCGACGATTCGAAATCAAAGCCGGGCAAGCCCAGCACGTTGGCGAGCACGCGCAGCACCTTCCAGGCCGGACGGGCATCGCCCAGCGGCTTGACGACGGCGTGGAAACCTTGCACCCGGCCTTCGGCGTTCACGAACGTACCGGGAGTTTCGGTGAAAGGCGCGATCGGCAGCAGCACATCGCTAAAAGCCATGTTGGCCTTGAAGGGGCTCAACGTCACAACCATCTGCGCGGCGTTCAGCGAGGACTTGGCCCTGGCGCCGGCGGCCGAGTCAAACTCGGGTTCGTTGTTGAGCAGGATCACGGCCTTGAGCTGGCCCTCCAGCATCTGGCCTGCATTGAGGCCATTGCCTGCCGGCAAGGCGCCGGCGAGTTGTGCGCCCACGGTGTTGGCAGCTTCCGTGAGGTAACCCACGGTGGCGCCGGTTTGTGTGCCTATCCAGTTGGCGAGTGCCAGCAGGCTGGAGGCTTTGGCGTGGTGCGCCGCGGCATTGCCCAGCAGGATGGCTTTGCGCTCGCCACCCAGCAGGGACTTGGCGATGGCCTTGGCGGCGTCGGTGGCCTGGCCGGCGGCGGGCGCGGTGACGCCCTTGTCGGCGGCAATCGCGGCGGCCACATCAGCCAGGGACTGGGCCCAGGCTTCAGGCGCCGCCAGCAGCGTGTTGGCGATAGGCATGGCCCAGGCCTCTGCACCCGCGAGTTCAGTGGTGGAATTGATGGTGCTTAGCGCCCCACCCTTGCGGACGGCCTGGCGTATGCGCTGCGCGAACAGCGGATGGTCCTTGCGCAGGTTGGAACCGACCACGAGCACGCGCTGCAGCTGCGACAGCGAAGCGATAGAGGTGCCCAGCCAGCGGATGGCCGAAGGTGCGGCGAATTCGGCGTTACGCAGTCGGTAATCGATGTTGTCGCTGCCCAGGCCGCGCATGAGGGAAGCAGCGAGGTAGAGCTCTTCGAGTGTGCTGTGCGGGCTGGCCAGGGTGCCGATGCTGCCCGCGCCGTGGTCGGCCTTGATCTGCTTGAGGCCGTTGGCCACGTATTCAAGCGCGGTCTGCCAGTCGACGGCCTTCCATTCACCGCCCTGCTTGAGCATGGGGCTGGTCAGGCGCTCGTCGCCGTTGAGGGCTTCATACGAGAAGCGATCGCGGTCGGCGATCCAGCATTCGTTGACGTCTTCGTTCTCCAGGGGCACCACGCGCATGACCTTGTTGCTCTTGACCTGAACGATCAGGTTGGCGCCGGTCGAGTCGTGCGGGCTGACCGACTTGCGGCGCGACAGTTCCCAGGTGCGGGCGCTGTAACGGAAAGGCTTGCTGGTCAGTGCGCCGACCGGGCAGATGTCAATCATATTGCCGGACAGTTCGGAGTCCACCGACATGCCGACGAAGGTTTCGATTTCGGCGTGCTCGCCGCGATGCGACATGCCGAGCTCCATCACGCCGGCCACTTCCTGGCCGAAACGCACGCAGCGCGTGCAATGGATGCAGCGGCTCATTTCCTGCATGGAGATCAGCGGGCCGACGTCCTTGTGGAAGACCACGCGCTTTTCTTCTTCGTAGCGCGATTCGCTGCCGCCGTAACCGACGGCCAGGTCCTGCAGCTGGCATTCGCCGCCCTGGTCGCAGATCGGGCAGTCCAGCGGGTGGTTGATCAGCAGGAACTCCATCACGCCCTTCTGGGCCTTGATGGCTTTGTCGTTCTTGGTGCGCACGATCATGCCTTGGGTGACCGGCGTGGCGCAGGCCGGCATGGGCTTGGGCGCCTTCTCCACATCGACCAGGCACATGCGGCAGTTGGCGGCAATGCTGAGCTTCTTGTGATAGCAGAAGTGCGGAATGTAGGTGCCGGCTTTTTCGGCCGCATGCATCACCGTGCTTCCCTCAAGCACTTCCACCTTCTGGCCGTCGAGTTCTATTTCAACCATACTTTTTTCTTTCCGGGACTCAGGCTTGCGCGGCGGCCGAAGTTTGGGATGCGGGAGCCTGGTGGGCTGGCGTCTTGATCATGGCTTCAAACTCATGGCGGAAATGCTTGATCATGGCGCGCACCGGCATGGCCGCGGCATCGCCTAGTGCGCAGATGGTGCGGCCCTGGATGTTGTCGGCCACCGAGTTGAGCAGGTCCATGTCGGTTTGCTTGCCGTGACCGTTGTGGATGCGATCCACGACGCGCCAGAGCCAGCCCGTGCCTTCGCGGCAGGGTGTGCATTGGCCGCAGGACTCGTGCATGTAGAAGTAAGACAGGCGCTTGAGCGACTCGACCATGCAGCGGCTGTCATCCATCACGATCACCGCGCCCGAACCCAGCATGGAGCCGGCCTTGGCGATGGAGTCGTAGTCCATGGTGCATTCCATCATGATGGAAGCGGGCAGCACGGGCGCCGAAGACCCGCCGGGAATCACCGCCTTCAGCGTGCGGCCCTTGCGCACGCCGCCGGCGAGTTCGAGCAGCCTGGAGAACGGCGTGCCCATGGGCACTTCGTAGTTGCCCGGCAACTCGACGTCACCCGAGACCGAATAGATTTTGGTGCCGCCGTTGTTGGGCTTGCCGCATTCGAGGTAGGCCTGGCCGCCGTTGCGGATGATCCACGGAACGGCCGCGAAGGTTTCGGTGTTGTTGATGGTGGTGGGCTTGCCGTAGAGGCCGAAGCTGGCCGGGAACGGCGGCTTGAAGCGCGGCTGGCCTTTTTTGCCTTCGAGCGACTCGAGCAGCGCGGTTTCTTCGCCGCAGATGTAGGCGCCGAAACCGTGCGAGGCATGAAGCTGGAAGCAGTAGCCGCTGCCGAGAATGTTGTCGCCCAGCAGGCCGGCGGCGCGCGCTTCTTCCAGGGCTTCTTCAAAGCGCTGGTAGGTCGCGAATATTTCGCCGTGGATGTAGTTGTAGCCCACGCTGATGCCCATGGCGTAGGCGGCGATTGCCATGCCTTCGATCACACTGTGCGGGTTGTACTGCATGATGTCGCGGTCTTTGCAGGTGCCTGGTTCGCCCTCGTCCGAGTTGCAGACCAGGTACTTCTGGCCCGGGAACTGGCGCGGCATGAAGCTCCATTTGAGCCCGGTCGGGAAACCGGCGCCACCGCGGCCGCGCAGGCTGCCGGCCTTGACTTCGGCAATCACCTGGTCGGGCGTCATGCCCTCGCCGCCGTCCTGCTTGAGGATCTTGCGCAGAGCCTGGTAGCCGCCACGGGCTTCGTAATCTTTGAGGCGCCAGTTGCTGCCGTCGAGGTCGGCCAGGATTTGCGGATTAATGTGCCGGCCGTGAAAGCAGGTCTGCACGCCGGTAGCTGAAAACTGCGACAGCACGCTCTGCGCGGCTGCACTGTTGGGGGTCAGTGGTGCGAGCGTCATGGTTGCTTTGCCTCGGCGGATTTAAGACCTTCGATGAGCTGGTCCAGTTTCTCGTTGCTCATGAAGCTGCACATAGTGAGGTCGTTGACGAGCATCACTGGAGAATCGGCACAGGCGCCCAGGCATTCGGATTGTTGCAGCGTGAAAAGGCCATCGGTGCTGGTCTCACCCATAGCGATGCCCAGTTTGTGCTCCAGGTGCTTGAGCGCGTTGGCGCCGTCGCGCAACTGGCAAGGCAGGTTGGTGCAGACACTGAGCTTGTATTTGCCAACGGGGCGCTGGTTGTACATGTTGTAGAAGGTGGTGACTTCATGCACGGCGATTGGCGCCATACCGAGGTATTCGGCCACGACCTTCTCGCTTTCGGCGCTCACGTAGCCGTGCTCTTCCTGCAGGATGGTCAGGCAAGCCATGACGGCCGACTGCTTCTGGTCCGCGGGGTATTTAGCGACTTCGCGGTCGAACCGCGCTCTGGTTTGTTCAGAAATCATATGATTTTCGATCCGCAACTAGCGTTTGCCTATGCCCATCTGTTCTAGCGTTTGTGCTGCGGCCTTGCGCCCAGATGCCTCGCCAATCGCACGACCCTGAAGCAAGATACCCTGCATCTGTTGCGGTTGACGAGCGAGCATCTTCTGGGCTAATGGGGTGGCATAAAAAGCGGATAACGCCTCCATTTCTTCTATGGAGTAGTCTTTTGCCAAAATACCCGTTACCGCATCGGTATAAAGCTGTTTTGTTTCGGTGGACTTGAATTCACGAAGAAAATTCGCCGAGAATTTCGAGACAAATTCTTTTTTTAGCGGCTCGGGCGCATTGCTGGATTTCAGCATTTGCGTCAACATGGGCTCAAACAGAGGGACCATCTGGTCGGCCATGGTGTCATACATCTTGTCGAATCCGGTCTGGGCCATCAGGCGAACGGCAAGCACGCGACGTTTCTCCATCTCCTCCGCGGAAACTGTTTGCGCGTGTGCCACCTGCAGTCCGAGCAGAAAAAAACAGAGCAACAGCGAACGGGATAACCGATTCATCGGTCAATCTCTCCAAACACAATATCCATGGTGCCGATCACGGCAACGGCATCGGCGATCATGTGGCCGCGCGACATTTCGTCCATAGCCGCGAGGTGCGGAAAACCCGGCGGACGGATCTTGAGGCGATAGGGCTTGTTGGCGCCGTCGCTGACGATATAGATACCGAACTCGCCCTTGGGGTGCTCGACCGCCGCATAGGCTTCGCCTTCGGGCACGTGGAAACCTTCGGTGAAGAGCTTGAAGTGGTGAATCAGCTCTTCCATGTTGGTCTTCATGGATTCGCGGTCGGGTGCGGCAACTTTGTGGTTGCTGGTGATCACGGGACCGGGGTTCACGCGTAGCCAGTCGATGCACTGCTTGATGATACGGTTGGACTGGCGCATCTCTTCGATGCGGACCAGGTAACGGTCATAGCAGTCGCCGGTCTTGCCAACCGGGATGTCAAAGTCCATCTTGTCGTAGACGTCATAGGGCTGCTGCTTGCGCAGGTCCCAGGCAAAACCTGAACCCCGCAGCATGGGGCCGGTGAAGCCAAGGTTGAGGGCGCGCTCCGGTGAGACGACACCCACGCCGACGGTGCGCTGCTTCCAGATGCGGTTGTCGGTCAGCAGGGTTTCGTATTCGTCGACATAACCGGGGAACTTGTTGGTGAAATCCTCGATGAAGTCGAGCAGCGAACCCTGGCGGTTCTCGTTGAGCGCGGCGATGGCCTTGGCGTTCTTGACCTTGCTGACGCGGTACTGCGGCATGCTGTCGGGCAAGTCGCGGTAGACGCCGCCCGGGCGGAAGTAGGCCGCATGCATGCGCGCGCCGGAGACGGCCTCGTACATATCGAACAGCGCCTCGCGTTCGCGGAAGCAGTAAATCAGGATGTTCATCGCGCCGCAGTCGAAACCGTGCGCGCCCAGCCACAGCAGGTGGTTGAGCAAGCGCGTGATTTCGGCGTACATCACGCGGATGTATTGCGCGCGCACCGGCACGTCGACACCGAGCAGCTTCTCGATGGCCAGGCAGTAGGCCTGCTCGTTGGACATCATGGAGACGTAGTCCAGCCGGTCCATGTAGGGCAGCGACTGGATGTAGGTCTTGCTTTCAGCGAGTTTTTCGGTTGCGCGGTGCAGCAGGCCAATATGCGGGTCAGCGCGCTGGATCACTTCGCCGTCGAGTTCAAGCACCAGGCGCAGCACGCCGTGCGCCGCGGGATGCTGTGGCCCAAAGTTGAGCGTGTAGTTTTTGATTTCAGCCATGTGGGTGTCAAACTCTGTAAAACCGGCGCTCTGCCGCCGCGCCGGGCCGCCCCAAGCAAGGCAAGCCCCCTCGGGGGGCAGCGCAGCACACGAAGTGGCAAGCGTGGGGGCTCATCATTGCAGTCCGCCATAGTTGTCTTCGCGGATCACACGGGGAGTGATCTCACGCGGCTCGATGGTGACCGGCTGGTAAATCACGCGCTTTTGTTCGGGGTCGTAGCGCATCTCCACATGGCCCGAAGTCGGGAAGTCCTTGCGGAAAGGATGACCGATAAAACCGTAGTCAGTCAGGATGCGGCGCAGGTCGTTGTGGCCTTCGAAGATGATGCCGTAAAGGTCGAAGGCTTCGCGCTCAAACCAGTTGGCCGAGTTCCAGATGCCGTTGAGCGAATCCACCACAGGGAAGTCGTCGTCGGGGCAAAACACCTTGAGGCGAACGCGCTGGTTAAGGCTGACCGACAGCAGATGCGACGCCACGCAGTAGCGCAGGCCGTCGTACTGGCCGTCCTTATATTCGGAATAGTCGACACCGCACAGATCGATAAGCTGCTCAAAACGGCAACCGGGCGCATCGCGCAGCAGGGTTGCGGCCCCAAGATAATCAGCAGCGGCGACCGTAAGGGTGATTTCACCCAGAGCAGTCTTCAGGCTTTTGACCTTGTCGCCGAGCACGGCGTGAATCGTTTCGGCGAGTTGCTCCATGGACACGGGGGAAGAGGACATGCTTTATGCCCTCGCAATCGTGTTGGTGCGACGAATTTTCTGCTGCAGCTGGATGATGCCGTACATCAGAGCTTCGGCCGTGGGCGGGCAGCCGGGCACGTAAACGTCCACCGGCACGATACGGTCGCAGCCGCGAACCACGGAATAGCTGTAGTGGTAATACCCGCCGCCGTTAGCGCAGGAGCCCATGGACAGAACCCAGCGCGGCTCGGACATCTGGTCGTACACCTTGCGCAGGGCCGGACCCATCTTGTTGCACAGCGTGCCGGCCACAATCATCAGGTCGGACTGGCGTGGGCTGGGACGGAACAACATGCCGAAACGGTCCAGGTCGTAACGCGCCGCGCCCGCATGCATCATTTCGACGGCGCAGCAGGCCAGACCGAATGTCATGGGCCAGAGCGAACCCGTCTTGGCCCAGTTCACCACCGAGTCGTAACTCGTGGTCATGAAGCCTTCGTTGAAAACACCTTCAAGTGACATACCCGTACCTTTGTGGCGAGAAACGCCCTAGAGAACCCTCGGGATCTTTTTATTCCCAGTCCAGCGCACCTTTTTTCCACTCGTAGACAAATCCCACGACCAGAATGCCCAGGAAAATCATGACCGACCAGAAGCCGACAGGACCGATTTCCTTGAGCGCCACGGCCCAGGGAAAGAGAAATGCAATTTCGAGGTCAAAAAGAATGAAGAGGATGGCGACCAGGTAATAGCGCACATCGAACTTCATGCGGGCATCTTCGAAAGCCTCGAAGCCGCATTCATAGGGGGAGTTTTTTTCGCTGTCGGGACGCACAGGGCCCAACAATCGCCCCAGGACCTGAGGCACCACGCCGACACCCACACCAACCAGAATAAACAAAAGAACAGGAAGGTATTGATCGAGGTTCATCGTGGATTCAACTTCTGAAAAGCCACTTGCGCGGTTTGCTTCAGCTGCCGTTTGAGCCGACAACATTGCCGGAGCGCTGCTGCCGATGCATGTCAATCTGGTGCGGACGGCGAGACTCGAACTCGCACACCTTTCGGCACTACCCCCTCAAGATAGCGTGTCTACCAATTTCACCACGTCCGCGGTTTTTAACTGACTGGATGGCATGAGGAACCTTGCGGTTTTGGCTTTCCAGACAGTCTTAGAGTTTACCCCGAAATATTGCCGCACCCGGCTACGGGCACCAGCAAAATCTCGTTATTTCGTCGGGATTTGCGCAGCACCCGATGCGGCAGGTGCAGCTGGAACCGGAACTGCCGTGCCGGTAGCCGCAGGAGCCGAGGTCCCCGGAATCTGGGCTGCGCCGGAAGCGGCGGGAGCAGGCGCCGGCGCCGTCACTGCAGCACCTTCGAGAACGCTGGAGCTGGTGCGCCCAGAGACATTACCAAAGTAAGCAAGCAGCAAGGTGGAGGCAAAAAACAACGCAGCCAGAACCCCGGTAGTACGCGACAGGAAATTGGCACTGCCGCTGGCGCCAAAAAGGCTGCCTGAACCGCCGCTGCCGAACGCCGCGCCCATGTCTGCGCCCTTGCCGTGTTGCACCAGGATCAGGCCAATCATGCCAAGCGCCGAAAGCATCTGCACGGCGAGGACAATGGTTAATACAACGTTCATGTTTACTCCTAATTTAATAGCGTGCTGCGCTCGTCAATTGCGGGCTGCAGCAATAATTGTCAAGAAATCGGCGGCCTTCAGGGATGCGCCGCCAATCAGGCCGCCGTCGATGTCAGGCTGGGCTAGCAGTGTTGCGGCGTTGGCCGCATTCATGCTGCCGCCATACAGAATTTTCACGCGAGCAAACTGATCCGTCGCCGCCTTCAGCTGGCTCCGCAGCACCGCGTGCATCGCCTGCGCCTCGTCCGGGGAAGCGGTCTTGCCGGTGCCGATGGCCCATACAGGTTCATAGGCCACCACAATCTCGCTGATGCAATGTCCGTTGGTATGAATCACCGCCGCCAGCTGACGCTTGACGACCTCTTCCGTATGCCCAGCTTCGCGTTCGGCCAGCGTTTCGCCAACACACACAATGGGCGTAACACCACAGGCCAGTGCAGATTTCGCCTTGTCGGCCACCACCGCATCAGTCTCGCCGTGATATTGGCGGCGCTCCGAATGACCAACAATGGCAAAACGGCAACCAAACTCCTTGAGCATGGTGGCACTGACTTCACCCGTATAAGCGCCGCTGGCATGTACGGACACATCCTGCGCACCAAGCTCAACGACGGACAGACCGGGCTTTGCAGTTCGCAATTGCTGAACCTGTGCCAGGTAAGGTGCGGGCACACAAATCGCCACATCGCATGCCGGAGGATTGGCCAACCCCTTGGCCAGGGCCTCGAGCAAGGCCGCGTTGGCCTCCAGGCTGCCGTTCATTTTCCAATTACCAGCAATTAGCTTTTTCATGGTGTCGGCGACCAGGTTAAAACGATTTTTCCGACATGCTGATTGGACTCCATCAGCGCGTGCGCCTTGGCCGCATCAGCGGCGGCAAACGTACTGTGAATCACAGGCTTGACAGCGCCGCCGGCAATCAGCGGCCAGACTTTTTCTTTCAACGCAGCCGCGATGGCCGCCTTGAATTCGACGGAGCGCGGACGCAAGGTCGAACCAGTGATCGTCAGGCGCTTGCGCAGCACGAGGCCGGCATTGAATTCAGCCTTGACGCCGCCCTGCAAGGCAATGATGACCAGGCGGCCGTCCTCGGCCATGCAGTCAACCTCTCGCGTCACATACCCGCCAGCCACCATATCGAGAATGACGTCAACGCCCTTCCCGTTCGTGAGCTTTTTGACTTCTTCGGAGAAATCGCTGGTTTTGTAATTGATGGCATGGTCAGCACCCAACGCCACGCAGGCGGCGCACTTGTCGTCACTGCCTGCCGTGACCAGCACCGTGGCCCCCAATGCCTTGGCAATCTGGATGGCCGTCACGCCGATGCCGCTGGAGCCGCCCTGAATCAACAGTGTTTCGCCCGGCTGCAAATGAGCGCGCTCGAACACATTGCTCCAGACCGTGAAAAAGGTCTCAGGCAGCGAAGCCGCTTCGATATCGCTGAGGCTTGCAGGCACCGGAAGGCACTGAGCAGCGGGAGCAACACACAGCTCGGCATATCCCCCGCCCGCGACCAGCGCACAGACGCGGTCGCCGATTTTCAAACCCGCGGCGGTCAAGGCTTTTGCATCGCCAGACACAATGACACCCGCCACTTCAAGCCCCGGAATGTCCGATGCCCCCGGCGGTACTGGATAGTGACCCATGCGTTGAAGCACATCGGGGCGGTTGACGCCGCTGGCGCTCACGCGGATCACTACCTCGCCAGGACCTTCAATGGGCGCCGGGCGATCAGCCAGGCACAGCACCTCAGGCTTGCCGTAGGAGGTAATTTCAACAGCTTTCATGGCGTATCAATGTCATTTGAGCCGCCAGCCCTTTGTACAAGAGCGCTGGCAGCTACAAAATCAATAGCAGATATTGATCAACCCCGGTCCTGATCCTGGGCTGGACGGTCCAGCAGGGCCTTCATGGACAGCTTGACACGGCCCTTTTCGTCGGTCTCAAGAACCTTCACCTTGACGATCTGGCCTTCGCTCAGGTAGTCGGTGACCTTCTCGACGCGTTCGTGGGCGATCTGGCTGATGTGCAGCAGGCCGTCCTTGCCGGGCAGCAGGTTGATCAGCGCGCCGAAGTCCAGGATCTTGGTGACCGGGCCTTCATAGACCTTGCCGATTTCGACTTCAGCGGTGATCTCGGCGATACGGCGCTTGGCCTCGTCGGCCTTGGCGCTATCGTTCGAGGCGATGGTGATGGTGCCGTCTTCCTCGATGTTGATCTGCGTGCCGGTTTCTTCGGTCAGCGCACGGATAACGGCGCCGCCCTTGCCGATCACGTCGCGGATCTTCTCGGGATTGATCTTCATGACGTAGAGGCGTGGCGCGAAGTCGGAAACTTCAGCCTTGGCTTCGCCCATGGCTTCCTGCATCTTGCCCAGGATGTGCATGCGGGCTTCCTTGGCCTGGGCCAGTGCGACCTGCATGATTTCCTTGGTGATACCCTGGATCTTGATGTCCATCTGCAGTGCGGTGATACCGAAGGTGGTACCGGCAACCTTGAAGTCCATGTCGCCCAGGTGATCTTCGTCGCCCAGGATGTCGGTCAGCACGGCGAAGCGGTTGTCTTCCTTGATCAGGCCCATGGCGATACCGGCCACGTGGGCTTTCATCGGCACACCGGCATCCATCAGCGACAGGCAGCCGCCGCAGACCGAAGCCATCGACGAGGAACCATTCGATTCGGTGATTTCAGACACTACACGCATGGTGTACGGGAATTCTTCCTTCGTGGGCAGCACGGCGATCAGCGCGCGCTTGGCCAGGCGGCCGTGGCCGATTTCACGGCGTTTTGGCGAGCCGACACGGCCGGTTTCGCCGGTGGCGAACGGAGGCATGTTGTAGTGCAGCATGAAGCGGTCTTCGTAGTCGCCCGACAGTGCGTCGATGCGCTGCGCGTCACGCTCGGTGCCCAGCGTGGTCACGACCAGCGCCTGGGTTTCGCCACGCGTGAACAAGGCCGACCCGTGGGTACGGGGCAGCACGCTGTTGCGGATTTCAATCGCGCGAACGGTGCGCGTGTCGCGGCCGTCGATGCGAGGCTCACCGGCCAGGATCTGGCTGCGAACGATTTTGGCTTCGATGTCGAACAGCATGCCTTCAACGGCAACGCCGTCAAACTCAACGCCGTCAGCCTTCAGTGCGGCCATGACTTCCGAGGTCACCACGCGGCAGGCTTGCGTACGGGCTTGCTTGGCGCGGATCTGGTAAGCGGCTTGCAGCTTGGCACCGGCGAGTTCGTTGACCCTGGCGATCAGCGGTTCGTTCTTGGCGGGCGCTTTCCAGTCCCAGACCGGCTTGCCGGCGTCGCGCACGAGCTCATGAATCGCATTGATGGCGATGTTGCCTTGCTCATGGCCAAACACCACGGCGCCGAGCATGATTTCTTCGGACAGCTGCTGGGCTTCGGACTCGACCATCAGCACGGCGGCTTCGGTGCCGGCCACGACGAGATCCATCTTCGAATCCTTGAGCTGGGTCTTGCCGGGGTTCAGCACGTACTGGCCGTCGATGTAGGCGACACGCGCGGCGCCGATGGGGCCGTTGAACGGGATGCCGGAGATCGACAGTGCGGCGCTCGAAGCGATCAGCGCAGGGATGTCACCTTCGACTTCAGGGTTCAGCGACAGCACGTGGATCACGACCTGCACTTCATTGAAGAAGCCTTCGGGGAACAGCGGGCGAATCGGGCGGTCGATCAGGCGGGAGGTCAGCGTTTCGAATTCGCTGGGGCGGCCTTCGCGCTTGAAGAAGCTGCCGGGAATGCGGCCGGCGGCGTAGGTTTTCTCAAGGTAGTCGACGGTCAGGGGGAAGAAGTCCTGGCCAGGCTTGGCATCGGTCTTGGCGACCACGGTGGCCAGCACCACGGTGCCGTCCATGTCGACGATGACTGCGCCGCTGGACTGGCGTGCGACTTCGCCGGTTTCCATCGTGACCTTGTGCTGGCCCCATTGGAAAGACTTGGTGACTTTGTTGAAAATGCTCATGTTCTTATCTCCACTAAATTCACGCGCTTGAGGCAGCGCGGGAGGCCCGGAGCGGCGGCTGGCTGAACACGATGCCATTCCACAAAATGCCTGGAATCAGGGGTCTGACCGGGGCTTTTCTTGTGGAATGACACAGCGCGTGCTCGTTTTGCCTTGCTCCGAAGTAAAAAGCGCCTGAGCTAGTGAACTAACTCAGGCGCTTTCAAATCGTTTTTACCGATTACTTGCGCAGGCCAAGCTTGGCGATCAGCGCGGTGTAACGTTCGGCATCTTTGGACTTCAGGTAGTCCAGCAGCTTGCGGCGGCGGCTCACCATGCGCAGCAGACCGCGGCGGCCGTGGTGATCTTTCGCGTTGGCTTTGAAATGGGGGGTCAGTTCGTTGATGCGGCCGGTCAGCAGCGCCACTTGAACTTCAGGGCTGCCGGTGTCGCCGGCGGCACGTGCGTTGGCCTGAACGATTTCGGCCTTGATTGATTTTGCAATCATGTTTTCTCTTTCCTGCACCGAGATGCGCTTGCGAGCGAAGCAGCGTTCCCGACATGGGATTAAATAAACCGCTTTCGTCGTGTTCCGGCATGAAAAAGGCCAAAAAAAGGCCTCAATTTGCGCAGAGCCTTGGATTATAGCCCAAGCCAGCGCCTCAAGCGTTCCACTCCCTGCCCCAGCCTGCCCACGTCCTGGCTGGCAAAGCACCAGCGCAGCCAGCCCTGGGCCTCTGGGCCTGGATTGACCATGAATGCATTGCCCGGCGCCAGGCCCAAGCCACCTTCCACCACGAGGCGCTTGGCGGTCTCCAGAGAATCCCCGAAGCGCGCCTGGTCTTCCAGCCGGAAAAAGGCGTACATGCCGCCTTTGGCCAGCGCCAGTTGCACCCCCGGCACGGCCTGCAGCAGCGGCACCAGGGTGTCGCGGCAGGTTTTCAGGTGAGCAACCACCCGGGGGGTGATGTCGGCCGTCCGCTCGATGGCCACCAGACCGGCTCGTTGCACGAACACCGGTGCACAGGAGGTATTGAACTCCACCAGCTTGCCCACGTGCGGCGTCATGGCGGTCGGCATCACCAGCCAGCCCAGGCGCCACCCGGTCATCAAAAAGCTCTTGGAAAAGCTGTGAACCACCACAAGGCGGTCTTCGGGCGCGGCGATATCCAGAAAACTGGGGGCGCAACCGTTAGGGGTGGGCTCGTAATACAGGCGCTCGTACACCTCGTCCGCCAGAATCCAGGTGCCCGTATTGCGGCAATGCGCCAAGATGACCTCCTGCTCGGCGCACGACAGCGTCCAGCCGGTCGGGTTGTTGGGGGCGTTAACGATCAGCAGCTTGGTTTTCGGCGTGATGGCGGCCAGCAGCTCGGCCACATCAAGCCGCCACTCGCCTGCCACAGGCTTGAGGCTGACGCATTTGACCCGCGCCCCCATGATGGCCGGCTGGGCCGTCAGGTTGGGCCAGACAGGCGTCACGGCCACGACTTCGTCGCCGGCATCCACCAGCGCCTGCACCGCCAGCATCAGCGCATTGACGCCGCCGGAAGTCACCGCGATGCGCTCGGCCGTAATCGGCGCGGCCCCCGCACAGCGCAGGCCCGTCGCGTAATTGGCAATAGCCTCCCGCAGCTCTGGCAGCCCCAGGTTTTGCGCATAAAAAGTCTCGCCCTGCTGCAACGACGCAGCCGCCGCATCGCGGATAAACGCGGGCGTGACCTCATCGCTCTCGCCAAACCAGAACTTGAGGACGTCATCGCGCCCCATGCCGGCGTTGGCCACCTGGCGGATCATCGATTCTTCAAGATCTAAAACTGTTTTTCTCATGGATAGCCCGTCCGCCTGCCGGCTTCAATTCAAGTCATTCAATCAGCCAATTTGAACTCAGGGCCGGACCATCTTGCAGCTGTTGGGCTGCTCGGCCTTTTCGGGCGAAATCGTCTTGATGACGCGAAAGCCGTAGCCGGAACCTTCCACGTCAAATTTCACACCCGGCGAACCCTGCTTGCCCATCAACGCCACCAGCAGCGGCTGCTGGAACTGGTGGTCGGCCGAGCGCATCGCGCCTTTGTGGCCCGCAAAAGTTACCGTACTGCGCTCAAGCTGCGCCGCCACCGCGCCGGCGTCAGCACTGCCCGCCTTGTCAAGGCTTTGCGCCAGGGCCTCAATCATCAGCTGCATGCGCATGTGCACATAGTCGTCCTGAGGCTTGGGAAAGCGCTGGCGAAAGGATTGGTAGAAGGATTCGGACTGCGCGCCCGCCTCATTCGGGAACCAGTCGGCCACCGCGATCACCTTGCCTACGCCGGCATCGCCCAGCGCGCCCGGCACGCCCAGCGCGTTACCGTAAAAGGTATAGAACTTGCCCTCGTAACCGACCTCCCTTGCCGCCTTGATCAGCAGCGTCAGGTCGTTGCCCCAGTTGCCCGTCAGCACTGCCTGCGCTCCGCTGGCCTTGATCTTCGCGGCATAGGGAATGAAGTCCTTGACACGGCCCAGCGCGTGCAACTCGTCGCCCACGATCTGCACGTCGGGTCGCTGCGCACCCAGTTGCTTGCGTGCCTCGCGTAGCACGGCCTGCCCGAAACTGTAGTCCTGGCCTATCAGATAAATGCTTTTCAGCGCCTTGTCGTCCCGGAGTACGTCCATGAGCGCGGCCATGCGCATATCCGCGTGCGCATCAAAGCGGAAATGCCAGTAGCTGCACTTTTCATTCGTCAGGATCGGGTCGACCGCCGAGTAATTGAGGAACAGCACACGCTTGTTCGGCTCACGCTCGTTGTGCTTGTTGATGGCGTCGATCAGCACAGCCGCAATCGCGGATGAATTGCCCTGCGCAATGATGGTCACACCGTCGTCGATCGCCGAGCGCAATGCCGCCAGCGCCTCTTCGTTCTGGCCCTTGTTGTCGTAGCGCTCAACGACCAGGTTACGCGGCCCGCCCGCCAGCTTGACGCCACCGCGCGCATTGACGCGCTCGGTCGCCCAAACCAGATTGCGGAATACCGCTTCGCCGGTGTTGGCGAAGGCGCCCGAGAGGCTTTCGATGAGTGCGATCCGCACCGGCGGCTGGCTCGCAGTCTGCGCACCGGCACCCAGGGAGGCGGAAAGACATAGTGCCGTGAACAGGCGTTTCAAGAGATGACGCATAAAAAAAATAAGCCCTGCTTTTGATTTTGATCTGGCTTGAATAAATCGGATGAACACCTAACTGCTGAGCATGCGGCAATCACGGTGAGCGCCGCGCAGTGTAAGGGGAAAACACCCCTTGTTCATCCATCAAGGAATAGCCATGTTTTACTCTCTCGCCCATCGCCCTGCCCGCGCCTTTCATCGCCACTACGCACCCGTCGTGAGCAACGGCGCCCTGGAAAAATTCCTCAACGACACCTTCTCATCGCTGTCTGACACCGGCGCCGCCAAGGCTGCCAACGTGGAAGACCTCGAGAAGGCATATACCCTGCAATTCGACGTTCCCGGCCTGGCCCGCGAACAACTGGATATCGGCATCGAAGGCGACGTGGTTCGTGTCTCCAGCAAGGAAGACGCACCCCGCAAAATCAAGGCCGCATGGCGCTTCCCTCTGGAGATCGATACCGCGTCCAGCACAGCCAAACTTGAGAATGGCGTGCTGACGCTGACGCTGGGCAAGAAGGTCCCTGTCAGCAACGTGACGCATCTCGACATCCAGTGAATGTAGCCCCCCACGGTCGCTCACTGCGTGTAGCTCCCTTCCCCCCGTGGGGGCCGCTGCGCCTGCGGCCCGACAAAGCCGGTTCCGCGGCCCCTGCTGGAGGGGAGAGCACCCAGGGCACTTGCCGATTTCAGGGTTCACGCAATAGTCAGTTCGCCCAAACTCCAGCGCGGCTTCACGTCAAAGGTGTAGCCGTGTTGCAGTGTTTCCAGGCCGGCCTGTAAGCGCATACCAGCCGCCAGGGCGATCATGGCGCCGTTGTCGGTGCATAAATGCAGCTCGGGGTAATGCACGCGGATGCCTCGTTGTTTGCACACGGCATTAAGTTGGCTGCGCAGCAGCGCATTGGCGCCCACGCCGCCAGCCACCACCAGGCGCTTCAACCCGGTTTGCGTCATGGCTGCGAGTGATTTTTTCACCAGCACTTCAACGATGGCCGCCTGCGTAGACGCGGCCAGATCGGCTTTGCGGCTTTCCAGATCCGGCCCCAGTTTTTTGGCCTGCGTCAGCACCGCGGTTTTGAGCCCGGCAAAGGAAAAATCCAGGTCACCGCTGTGCAGCAAAGGCCGCGGCAACTTGAAGGCCGCGCCGTCACCGCCCTCAGCCAGCTTCGACAGATGCGGCCCTCCGGGGTAAGGCAGGCCCATCAGCTTGGCCGACTTGTCAAAAGCCTCACCCGCCGCATCGTCAATGGTTTCACCGAGCAATTCGTAACTGCCGACCCGGTCCACGCGCATCAGCTGGGTATGGCCGCCAGACACCAGCAGCGCCACAAAAGGAAACTCGGGCGGGTCGGCGCTCAGAAAGGGCGACAGCAAATGCCCTTCCAGGTGATGCACACCCATCGCCGGCTTGCCAAGCGCCGCCGCCAGCGAGCAAGCAACACCCGCCCCCACCAGCAGTGCCCCCGCAAGCCCGGGGCCCCGCGTATAGGCCACCACATCTACCTGTGCAAGGTTGCTGCCCGCCTCCGCCATCACCTGGTGGGTCAACGGCAAAACGCGCCGGATATGGTCCCGGCTGGCCAATTCCGGCACCACACCGCCATAAGCCTGGTGCATGTCAATCTGGCTGAACAAGGCGTGCGACAGCAAACGCGGCACACCGCTGCCGCTGGCATCCACCAGCGCCACACCGGTTTCATCACAACTCGATTCGATTCCAAGAACTCTCATCTTTGAAGTGTAAGGTTTGGAGAGAACTCCCCATACCAGCAGGGCCGCGGAGTCGGCAGGGGCACGGTTCTTGCACCGCTTGGCGCATGACACCGTCCCAATCCCTGCGCCTTGTCATCATCGCCCCGGACCTGCTGGAGTCCGTGTCCGATGACGCCCATGCACGGGAATTGGCCGAGCGCTCGCGCCAGCTGCGTATCGGCCTGCTGGAAAACGGTTACAACATCGTCGCGGTGCTCCCGGCCGATACCTTCCTGGATGAGCGCCTGGCGCAGCTGCAACCCGACATGATCATCGTGGACGCCGAAAGCGAGGCCCGCGATTCGCTGGAGCATGTGGTGATGGCGACGCGGGACGCCCGCCGGCCCATCGTGCTGTTCACCAACGACAACGACACCAGCCACGTCAAGGATGCCGTCGCCGCCGGCGTGTCGGCCTATGTGGTGGCCGGCCTCTCTCCGGACCGCATTCGGCCTATCCTGGATGTGGCCATGGCGCGCTTTGAACACGAGCAGGGCCTGCGCAAGGAACTGGCACACGCCAAAACAGAGCTTCATGACCGAAAAGTCATAGACCGGGCCAAGGGCATGCTGATGCAGCGCCAGGGCCTGACCGAACAGGCTGCCTTCGAAAAGCTGCGCAAGGCAGCGATGGACAAGGGCCTGCGGCTGGGCGAAGTCGCCCAGCGCATGCTCGACGCTCTGGATTTGCTGGGATGAATACCGGGCCTGATATCGGGTAACCCTCAATTGGTGCACCGCACAAATACGGTGCAAGCATCAAACCACCGCCTCGCACCGCCTTTCCCCGCAGCCACTGGAGCAGGCAGTGCACCCGGGGCACTTTCCCTTCTTAAAGCGACTCTCTTTCACAGCACTCAGCATCGCTGGCACAGCTTTTGCAATGCCCTAGGCACTGGTCAAGGATGGCCAACCGGCACAGCACTTCAATGGCGAAGTGTGTGGTGCCCCCAAGGAACAAAGGCGTTCGCACCCTGCATCACGTTCAACGTGTTGCCCGGGTCGAGCGCCTTTTTTGTTTTTTCTTTCGTTTTAACCATCAGGAGCCGCTGACATGACTGAACTGCTGAAATCTTCGCTGACACGCCGTACCGTGCTTCAGGCCGCGGCCGTAGGCGCCGTGGGCATCAACCCCGCCCTGCGCGCTGCCGTCTATGCCCAGGGCTCGGACGCACCAGAGAAGAAGGAAGTCAAGATCGGCTTCATTCCACTGACCGACTGTGCCTCCGTGGTCATGGCCTCGGTGCTGGGCATTGACCAGAAATACGGCGTCAAGATCATCCCGACCAAGGAAGCCAGTTGGGCCGGCGTGCGCGACAAGCTGGTCAACGGTGAGCTGGACTTCGCCCACGTGCTCTACGGCCTGGTCTACGGCGTCCACATGGGCACAGCCGGCCCCAAGAAGGACATGGCTGTGCTGATGACGCTCAACAACAACGGCCAGGCTATTACGCTGTCCAAAAAACTGGCAGACAAGGGCGCCGTAGACGGCGCCGGCCTGGCCAAACTCATGGCCAGCGACAAGCGCGAATACACCTTCGCCCAGACCTTCCCCACCGGCACGCACGCCATGTGGCTGTACTACTGGCTGGCCGCCAACGGCATCAACCCGATGAAGGACGCCAAAGTCATCACCGTGCCGCCGCCGCAGATGGTGGCCAACATGCGCGTGGGCAACATGGACGGCTTCTGCGTGGGTGAGCCCTGGGGCCACCGCGCCATCATCGACGGCATCGGTGTGACCGCTGTGACCACCCAGGACGTCTGGAAAGACCACCCCGAGAAAGTGCTGGGCACCACCGCCGACTTCGTCAAGAAATATCCCAACACGGCGCGCGCCGTCACCGCCGCCATCATCGAGGCCGGTAAATGGATTGACGCCAGCCTCTCCAACAAGAACAAGATGGCCGAAACCGTGGCCGACAAGAGCTACGTCAACACCAGCGTGGACGCCATCAATCAGCGCATCCTGGGCCGCTACCAGAACGGCATGGGCAAGACCTGGGACGACCCCAATTACATGAAGTTCTACAACGACGGCGCGGTGAGCTTCCCTTACCTCTCCGACGGCATGTGGTTCCTCACACAGCACAAGCGCTGGGGCCTGATCAAGGATCACCCCGACTACCTGGGCATTGCCAAGCAGATCAACCACATCGACGTCTACAAGCAGGCAGCCACGGCGGCCAAGGCCAGCGTTCCGAAGGAGATCATGCGCAGCAGCAAGCTGATGGACGGCACCGTGTGGGACGGCAAGGATCCGAAGAAATACGCCGACAGCTTCAAGATTCACGCCTGAACAGTCACGCTCGAGTCATTCAACCTTCCCACGTAAAGAGGTGACGCCATGGTCAGTGCAGTATTTCACACCCCGCTGGAGGCGGCCGCCCCGGCAAGCCGCAGCAGCGAAAGGCCCAGAGATGCCGCCGCTATCAATTCGATAGCTGGTGGCACTCATCCAACGGGCGCTACAGCCCAAAACAGCATGAACGCCCCAACAAAACCCACCCCAATCACCAAGCCATCCGGCGATGCCTCCTGGCTCTGGCTCAGCGTCCTGCCCCCCCTGCTGGGCCTGGGTTTGCTGGTGCTGATCTGGGAACTGGTTTTCATGGGCACGGCCGGCAGCATTCCCTCGCCCAAAGACACCTTTGTGCAGGCGGTGCAGATCTTCAGTGATCCGTTCTACAGCAAGGGGCCTAACGACCAGGGCGTGGGCTGGAACGTGCTGTCTTCGCTCAAGCGCGTGGCCATGGGCTTCGGCATGGCGGCTGTCGTCGGCATCCCGGTCGGCTTCATGATCGGGCGCTTCAACTTTCTGAGCCGCATGTTCAACCCGCTGATCAGCCTGCTGCGCCCGGTCTCGCCGCTGGCCTGGTTGCCGATTGGTCTGCTGGTCTTCAAGGGCGCCAACCCCGCAGCCATCTGGACCATCTTCATCTGCTCCATCTGGCCGATGATCATCAACACGGCTGTCGGCGTGCAGCGCGTGCCCCAGGACTACATGAACGTGGCGCGTGTGCTCAACCTCAGCGAGTGGAAGATCGTCACCAAGATCCTCTTTCCCGCCGTACTGCCTTACATGCTGACCGGCGTGCGCCTTGCCGTGGGCACCGCCTGGCTCGTCATCGTCGCGGCCGAGATGCTGACCGGCGGCGTCGGCATCGGCTTCTGGGTCTGGGACGAGTGGAACAACCTCAACGTCAAGAACATCATCATCGCGATCTTCGTGATTGGCATCGTCGGGCTGGTGCTGGAGTTCGCACTGATCAAGCTTGCAACAGCCTTCACGTTTGAAGAAGTCAAGAACTGAACCGCTCGAACAAAAGGAGAACGAAGCCATGACATCCTTCACTACCAAGTACATCGAAATCCAGGGCGTCGAGCAAACCTTCAAGACCAAAAAGGGGCCGTTCTGCGCACTGCAGAACATCAACCTCACGGTAGCCAAGGGCGAGTTCGTCACACTGATCGGCCATTCCGGTTGCGGCAAATCCACGCTGCTCAACCTGATTGCCGGCCTGACCACGCCCACCGAAGGCAGCTTGCTGTGCGCCAACCGCGAAATCGCCGGTCCCGGCCCCGAACGCGCCGTCGTATTCCAGAACCATTCACTGCTGCCTTGGCTCACCTGCTTCGAGAACGTTTACCTTGCCGTCGAGCGGGTGTTTGCAGCCACTGAAAACAAGGCCCAGCTCAAGGCCCGCACCGACGCCGCACTGGCCATGGTCGGGTTGACGCCGGCAGCGCAAAAACGTCCCGGCGAAATTTCGGGCGGTATGAAGCAGCGCGTCGGCATTGCACGCGCACTGTCGATGGAACCCAAAGTATTGCTGCTGGACGAGCCTTTCGGCGCCCTTGATGCATTGACCCGCGCCAAGCTGCAGGACGAACTGCTGCAAATCGTCGCCACCACGCAAAGCACGGTGGTCATGGTGACCCACGACGTCGACGAAGCGGTCCTCCTGAGCGACCGCATTGTGATGATGACCAACGGTCCCGCTGCCACGATCGGCGAAGTGCTGCCGGTGGAGCTGCCCCGCCCGCGTTCCCGCGTGGCGCTGGCCGAAGACATCCGCTACCTGGGCTACCGCAAAGCCGTGATTGATTTCCTTTACACCCGCCAGGGCCACGTCGAAAAAGCGGCCTGAAAAGGCCAGACCGGAAAAGCGGCAAACAAGCCGCTCCGGGATTTTCAAAGGGAGGTTTTTAATGTCTGCAGTTTTGCCAATCCCCGGCGCCGACAGAATCGCCTATGGTGCACCGGCCAGCACGCGGCCTGTGCGCTCGAGCGGCCTCGCCTCGCTCGGGAAGTACCGTGAAATCATCATCGCGGTCGCGCTTTTCCTGCTGTTTGACCTGGGGGTGCTGGTCCTGAACTTCTACACCTCGTTCAAGATCGACCAGGACACCGTGGCCATCAACCTTTCCGGCCGCCAGCGCTATGTTTCGCAGCGTGTCGCGCGGACCCTGCTCGAACTCGACGCCATGCGGGTGGCGGGCACGCCTTACAAGCCCGAGACACTGGCCGAGCTGCGTTCAGGCGCAAAGATCTTCCAGGCCTCCCATGTCGCATTCCGCGAAGGCGGCACCATTCCCGGCGGCGACGGCAAACCGGTGTACCTGGAGCCCGTGGTGTCCAGCCGGGGCCGCGAGCTGGAGGATAAGGTGGACGCGCTGTGGAAGCCCTACTTCGAGCTGCTCCAGCCCCTGCTTGCCGGCGACGGCTTCACGCAGACGGAACTGGCTGCCGCGCTGGCCTATAGCCAGGCCAACAACATCAAACTGCTGGGCGTTGCCAACGACTTCGTCACGGAAACGCAGCAGATCGGCGCCTCGCGCGCCAGCGTGCTGCGCATGGTGCAAACCGTCGGCATCGTGCTGGCACTGCTGAATTTCGCCTTCATTCTGTTCAAGTTCCTGCGCCGCCTGAAAACTTCAGACGCCGCAATTGAAGCTGCCACCGAAGAAAACCGGGAAATTCTCGCCAGCGTGCGCGAAGGCCTGTTCCTGCTGACACCCCAGCACCAGCTCGGCTCCCAGTTGTCCCGTTCGACCCATGCACTGTTCGGCAAAACACTGGCACCGGGGCAAAACTTTTTCTACCAGCTGTCCACCCTGGTTTCCGACAAGGCATTGACCGATGCGCGGGACTATGTCGAGTTGCTGTTCTCTCCACACGTCAAGGAGCAGCTGATCCAGGGCATCAACCCGCTGTCGGAAGTGGAACTCACCGTCAGGAACCGGCTGGGCCAGGACACCAAGCGCTATCTTTCTTTCCATTTCAACCGGGTGCAGGACGGCGCCACGGTGCGGCACCTGCTGGTCACCGTACAGGACATCACGCAAAAGGTCGAGTTGCAGGCCCGGTTGACCGGCGAACGCCAGCGCTCGCAAAAAGAGCTGTCCATGATGCTCAAGGCTTTCGAGACGGAGCCGGCCATGATGCGCGCCTTTGTCGAGCGGGCTGAAGCGTCCCTGCTGGAAGTCAACGACCTGCTGCGAAGCACTTCATCGGCCGCCTCGGAAGTCCAGGTGCTCAAAGCTGTGGACGGCGCCTACCGCCGCATCCACGCCTTCAAGGGTGACGCAGCATCGCTCGGCCTGGAAATCCTGGCCACACTGGCCCATCAGTTCGAAAGCGAGTTGCAAAAGCTCAAGGACAACGGCGCCGCCACCGGCGACGCCCTGCTGGCCCTGCCTTTGCCGCTCGAGGACCTGCTTGCCAAGGTCGGCGCCTTCAAGGCGCTGGGCCAGAAGCGCTCAGGCGGTGACACGGCGCCCGCCCCGGACGGTTCCGCATCGCAAGGACTGAACGCCGTGCTGACCCAGCTGGCAAATGAAGTCGGCACCGACTGCGGCAAACGCGTGGATGCCGAGGTGCGTATGGGCAGTGCGCAGGACATGCCTGCCGACAAGATGAACCTGCTGCGCGAAATCGCCATCCAGCTGCTGCGTAACGCCGTGGTGCACGGCGTGGAAGCACCCTCCGTGCGGCGCGCTGCGGGCAAGGCAGAGGCCGGGCGGATCGCCGTCAACCTCACCCGGAACGAAGACGGCCAGTGGCAGCTCAGCGTTCGCGATGACGGCGCGGGCCTGAATGCGGCCGACGTTCGCCGCCGTCTGCTTGAATTGGGCTGGTACACGTCAGAGCAGCTGCAAAGCTTCAGCGAGCAGCAGATCGTTGCACATATTTTCAAGCCGGGCTTTTCCACGGCCGGCGCCACCTCCCGCCACGCAGGCCGCGGCGTGGGCCTGGACCTGGTGCAGACCAACGTGCAGCAGCTGGGGGCGCGCCTGCTGCTCTCCAGCACGCCCGGCCAGCACACCGAATTCAAGGTTTCTTTTTCCTGATTTTTTGAAGTAATCCCGCAATGGCCATCACATACCTCACACAGGAGCTTCTCCATGCGACTGCTGATTGTTGACGACTCCAACATGATCCGGACCCGGATTTCGAGAGTGGTGCAAAACGGCGGCATCAAGGGCGTGGTGCTCGCAGGCCTGGCCAAAAACGGCCTCGAAGCCGTGCGGCTGGCCCGGGCAACCCGACCTGAGGTCGTTACCATGGACCTGACCATGCCCGAGATGGACGGCATTGAATGCATCACCGCATTGCTGAAGTTCGACCCGTCCATCAAGATACTGGTGGTCAGCGCCCTCAGCGACAAATCAACCGCCATCCAGGCGCTCAAGCTGGGCGCCCGCGGATTCGTCGCCAAACCCTTTACCGACGAAGAGCTGCAGATTGCACTGCTCGACGTTGCAGACGTGCGCTAAGGACATTGTTATGGCCACACTGAACGAAAACGACCTCAAGCTCTTTGTCGATTCCATCCGGCATTACCTCAAGATCACAACCCGGCAGGAACCGCAGATCACCTCGGCCTATCTCGGAACGGGCGATATCGAAGCCTTCGAATTCAACGGCATCGTGACCTTTTCAGGAAGCCACAACGGACACGTGGTGGTGTCCATGCCGGGGAAACTGGTGCGCGAGATCTTGCTGCTCCAGCATGAAACCGACTTGAGCGACGGCAATCTGCTCGACGCCGTAGGTGAAATCGCCAACACACTGGCAGGCAATGCGCGCAAGGCTTTGGGTTCTGAGCTGCAGATTTCAGTGCCGATCAAGCTGCAGGGCGCGCAAGGCATGAAAGCCCGGGTACGCAAACGTCCCTATGTCATCACCCTGCGCTGGAACCACTATGCGGCAATGGTCTGCGTCGACATGGACCGCAAAAACTGAGGCTGCGTACCGGGCTACGTACTGAAGGGCTCAGAGCAATGCCCTGAGGCGGCATGCACGTTATTTGTGCGACGCACCAAAATAATCAGGCCAACGATCCTGAATTGCGCTGCAAGGGTGCGTTTTGCGCGCCCCAAGGTGGCACGCTTTTCGCACTGATTCTGTGAATCGACTATCTTCACAGAAAGAGCTTGCACCATGGCGGGGTTCCGTAATTTTCTCAAGGCTGGCCACGCACCCACACTGGGTGCGGCCTTTTTTTACTTCGCTTTTTCCTGTTGCATCTGGGTCATGAACGGCGCCATGGCGCCTTTTATCTCGGAAACCTATAACCTTTCGCCCACGCAAAAAGGCGTGATGCTGTCGGTTCCCATCTTCGCCGGCGCGCTGATGCGCTTCCCGCTGGGCGTGCTGGCCCAGTACATAGGCCGCAAAAATGCCACGCTGGTCGAGATGGGCCTGATCATGGTGGCCCTGCTGTTCGGCTATTTTGTGGTCGACTCCTACAGCAGCCTGCTGGCCATGGGCGTGCTGCTGGGCATTGCCGGCGCCAGTTTTGGCGTGGCGCTCAGCCTGGGCTCCGGCTCCTTCCCTCCCCGCTACAAAGGGCTGGCGATGGGCCTGGTCGGTGCGGGCAACGTGGGCACCGCCGTCTCCGTGCTCGTTGCACCCGCACTGGCGCAGCGCTTCGGCTGGCAGTCGGTCTACGGCATTGCCGCGGTGGCCATGTTGCTGCCGATGATCGCGATGATTCTTTTTGCCAAAGAACCTGATGATGTAGACAGCCATGCCACCCTGCGCGAGCACGTGGCCTGCCTGTTCGAGAAAGACGGCTGGGCTTTCAGCCTGATCTACGCCGTGAGTTTTGGCGGGTTCATCGGGCTGGCGACGTTTTTGCCTTCCTACTACTACGACCAGTTTGGTGTCAGCAAGGTGCAGGCGGGGCAACTGTCGATGCTGGCAGCTTTCATGGGCGCGGCGCTGCGCATCTTCGGCGGCTGGATCTCGGACCGCTGGGGCGGCGTGAATACCTTGAGCGTCGTGCTGCTCACCATCGCCGTCACACTCGTGGCATGCGGGCTGGCCAGCAAATCCCTGGTGGCCACCACCTTGCTGGTCATGCTGTGCTTTGCCGCACTGGGTGCTGGCAATGGCGCCCTTTTTCAGCTGGTACCGCTGCGCTGGCCCCTGGCCACCGCGGTGGCCGGCTCCATGATTGGGGAAATCGGCGCACTGGGCGGCGGCCTGGTGCCCAATGCCATGGGTATCTCCAAGCAGTATGCGGGCACTTACATGTGGGGTTTCTTCTTTTTTGCAGCCTTGTCGCTGGGCATGCTTGTGATGCTGAGGGTGATGCAGATTCGGTGGACGCGGACCTGGGCGGAGAAAGGTGGACGGGCGAGGACTGCTTGAGGATGCGCCTTTAGCTGAGGCCGCTGGCCGGGGGTTGCCCGGCCAGCAGGACTCAGCAAACAACACCTTCTCCAAATCAACAACAATCCCAAAAGAAACCGCTATCAATTCAATAGCTGCTGGCACCCGTCCCCATTGCCCCAGAAGTCAATTCAATACTCAACCACCCTACCGAGGCAAAAACAGCAGCCAGTAAATCAGCAACACATTGACCAGCACACTCACGCCCAGCAGCAGCTTCCACAACATCACAGGATCCCGCTGAATCAAAGGCGTGGCCTGCGGTGCCGTCAACGGCCGCGAGGCGCCCCGCTCCAGCGCCAGCAGCAGTTCTTCAGCGGTTTCAAAACGCCGGCGCTTGTCGCGCGCCACCGCCTTGAGCACGATGTGGTCCAGCCAGATCGGTACTTCGGGGTTGATGCGGCTGGGCGCCACCGGGTCACGGTAATACCGCCCGGCCTGGTAGGGCAGTACCTCGCCATACGGCAGGCGCGCGGTCAGCAACTGGTACAGCGTCACACCCAGCGCGAACAAATCGCTTTGAGCATCAGGCAACTCCTCGGGCCCATCTGTGCTGCTTGCGCTGAAGCCCCATTGTTCAGGGTTGATGAAGCTGGGCGTGCCGGCGTGCAGCTTGCGCATGGCTTCAGGCTCGCGCCCGCTCAGCGCCACCCCGAGGTCCAGCAAGCGCAGCACGCCATCTTCACCCTGGTGCAAATTGGCGGGCTTGATGTCGCGGTGGATCACGCACTGGCGGTGCAATCGGCCCAGCGCGCGCGCGGCCTGGGTAGCAACGCCCAGCACCTGCTCTACGCTGAATTTGTGGCGGCGGTCCAGTTGCTGCTGCAGTGTCTCGCCGCTGTGCCAGTCATAGAGCAGGTAAAACGCGCTGCGCTCCTGGCCGTTCGGCAGGCGGTCATGCAGGTTCACCAGATGCCCTGCCGCCCTGCCCGACTGCATGCGCAGGGCCAGCCAGGCCTCGTGGGCCAGCATGGCGCGTTCTTCTTCGTCGTGCGACCGGGCCGGGTTCAGCGTCTTGAGGGCATACAGCACCCGTGTAGCGGGATCGCGCACCTGATACAGCACATTGATGCCGTTGTCGGCCACCGGCGCCGTCACACTCAGGCCGTCCATCACATCGCCCACCTTCAGGCGGGGCGGGATGGGCAAGGTCTGCGCAATGCGATTGACGTCCTGCAGTGTTGCGTCGAGCAAGCCGCGCACCCGCACCACGACGGCCGTCACGTTGTCGTTGCTGCCAGCCGCCAGGGCTGCTTCGACCAGGTTCTGGCTTGCAAGCTGGGCGTCGGCAGACGCCTCAAGATCGGCTAAACCCTGCAGCCGCACATCACGCACCACGCCATGCACGCCATCCGTCAGCAGCACAAAAACGTCGCCGACCTGCAAGTCACCCTGCATGTAGTCCACCACCACATGGTCCTCTGCCCCGACCGAACGCAGCAACTGGTGCCGAAAGTCCGGGTGATTGACTGCATGGTCGTGCGTGAGCTGCTGGGTTTTGCCGCCGCGCAGCAAATAGGCCCGCGAATCGCCGACATGCGCCAGCGTGTATGACTGCCCGCGCAGCACCAGCGCCGTGAGGGTGGTCAGTCCCATGGCCGGACTGCGGCGCTGGTTGATACCCGCCAGCCAGGCGTTCTGCGCCCCAATGATGCGGTCCAGGGCCACGGTGGTGTCCCAGGTTTCGGGCGTGCCATAGTAGTCGCGGACCAGGCTCGTCACGGTGGTCTGCGCCGCCTCCCGGCCCATGCCGCCTGTGCTCACGCCATCGGCGATCGCCACGATGGAGCCCATGCCCTCCTGCCCCGCCTCGGGCAGCATCGCAGCGCAAAAGTCTTCGTTGGTGTTCTTGCGGCCCGCCAATGAAGCGAAGCCAATGTCCAGATCAAATGCCATGCACCAAGATAAGCAAGTTTGATGCCCGAATTTGGTGCATCGCAACAATGCACGGCCGGCGTGCAGGCCCTAGCCCACCAGCATTTGCATGCTGTGTTCGTACTGGGCCGACAGCTGCTCAAAGACGTCGAGGAGGTCTTCGCTGGCCGTCGCCAGACCCTCCAGGCGCCGGGGGTCTTTGTCCATGGCAAGCGCGCCCTCGCTCATGTGCTGCCAGCTGATGGCCGCCCGGTCCAGCGACTGGCGGATGTCCTTGCTGGTCAGCGGAATGTCGTTCAGGTATTGCAAGGCGTGCTCGAATGCCGCCTGGGACTCGGCCATGCCGGCCTCGCTGCGGGCCAGCGTTGCCTTGCCGCCCGTGGCCCTGAGCAGGGCATATTTGGCAAAACGCTGGCTCAGCATGCGCTGCCGGCCCGCGAGGTTCAGCATCTGCAAGGGAGGCATTGCGCCGGCGCTCTCCAGACTGCTGGTCATGCGCTCGGCATCCTGCAAAAGCAGGTCTGCCAGTTCATCCAGGTGAGCCATGCTGCCAGCGGCGGGCGTGTCCTGCAGGGCAATCTTGAGCCGCCCCCAGGTAATGGACACCTGCCCGAGCAGGTCTCCAAATGTGGGCTGCGAAAGGCTTTTCCCCAGTGAGACCAGGTTGGCGTCGATGCGCAGCACCGACTCCTTCAGCAGCTCTTTGGCCCGGGCGGCCTGCACCCCTGCCGATTGCAGCAAGGCAAGCTTGACCAGCCGCTGCGACAACATGCGCAGCTGGCCGGAACGGTTGACGTCCTCAGCGAAGCGCGCCGAATGGATGATGTGCTCCGACACCTGCCCCAGCCGCTGGTTGGTATGCATGGAGGCGGTCCGCAAAATATGGAAAGCGTCGTCGTCCGACATCTGCCGGGCCCGCATCAAAATACCTTTGGCCCGGTCCACCGCCTTGCGCTCTTCAAGCCGGCTGGCTGCCTCCTGCACCTGGGCACGCAGGGCCTGCTCGCGGGTAAAACGCGCCTTGGCGAGGTGAATGAGGGGCCGCAGGCGCTGCGCACCATAACCGTTGACCACATAGGCATGAACACCCACCTCGGTGGCCCGCGTGATCTTTCCCGCGTCTGCGTCGCTGGTGAAAACAATGACGGGACATGGCGCCGTGTCAGCCACCAGTTGCAAGGCCTTGAAAAGCTCATCACCCGGAAGCGGGTCATGGCAAATCACCACATCGGGTGCCTGCCGAAGCACTTCCTGCACCAGTTTGCTGCGCTCACCGACAGGCCCCAGCACCTGGATGCCAGCGGCCTCCAGGTCTGAAACCAGAGGATGTGCGCCACCGGGGCCGTTCAGATTTACCAATGCGGAGGTCATACAAATCAAGGGGTTAAGCGGGGAACAGCGACATGGTTCGCAAGTCGCAGGCCATGCCGCCGCCACGCCGGCGCCGGGAAAGCTGCGAATACCAATGATATGGCACAAGTCTTGCGTCATTTGCGGTGGGCGTAACGACGCGCCCAACCTTAGCGAATGCACTGCGGGTTCTGCGCACAACGACGTGCGTAATGGTGTGCCTCATACCGGGCTGACAGTCCGGATCCCTGTTTCCGGGAGAGAGCATCATGATTTCCACTCAATTTTTGACAAATCAGGCAGATCTGCTGGTGTTGGTGAACTACCGCTGCGTTGCTGCGTTTTATCCCGGCGCCGAGCCCATTGACCCCGCCCAGCCCGCCCGTTGCGCATCTGCTGCCGCGTTCGCCGTGGCATGACGCTTGCACATTGGACCTTGAACATGACATCGAATCAATCTGGAGTAGCCCCATGAAAAAATCAAAACTGGTGATGGTCGGCAATGGCATGGCCGGCGTTCGCACCCTTGAGGAGCTGCTCAAGGTCGCCCCCGACCTCTACGACATTACAGTCTTCGGCGCCGAACCCCATCCCAACTACAACCGCATCTTGCTCAGCCCCGTGCTGGCCGGCGAGCAGACGCTCGACGAAATCGTGCTGAACAGCTGGGACTGGTACAAGGACAACCACATTACGCTGCATGCCGGCAAAAAAGTGGTTGAAGTGGACCGCATCAAGCGCGTGGTCCGCGCCGAAGACGGCACCGAAGAGGAATACGACCGCCTGCTGATGTGCACCGGCTCCAATCCCTTCATCCTGCCGGTGCCCGGCAAAGACCTCAAGGGCGTGATTGCCTACCGCGACATCGCCGACACCAACGAGATGATCGCCACAGCCCAGAAGTACAAAAAAGCGGTGGTCATCGGCGGCGGCCTGCTGGGCCTGGAAGCGGCCAACGGCCTGATGCTGCGCGGCATGGAAGTCACCGTGGTGCACGTCATGCCCTGGCTGATGGAGCGCCAGCTTGACGACGTGGCGGGCAAGCTGCTGCAGAAATCTCTGGAAGACCGCGGCCTCAAGTTCATGATCGGTGCGCAGACACAAGAGCTGGTGGGCGGTGAAGACGGCCGCGTGACCGCGATCAAATTCAAGGATGGCACGGAAGTGGCCACTGACCTCGTGGTCATGGCGGTCGGCATCCGGCCGAACACACAGCTCGCGGAATCCATGCGCCTGCATTGCAACAAGGGTATCGTGGTCAATGACACCATGCAGACCGTCACCGATGCGCGCATCTATTCGGTCGGCGAATGTGCAGCCCACCGCGGCATCGCCTATGGCCTGGTGGCACCGCTGTTCGAGCAGGCCAAGGTAGCGGCCAACCACCTGGCGCAATTCGGCATAGGCCGTTATTCCGGCTCGCTCACGTCCACCAAACTGAAAGTCACCGGCATTGACCTGTTCAGCGCCGGCGAATTCATGGGCGGCAACGGCGCCGAAGAAATCGTGATGAGCGACCCCTTCGGCGGCGTCTACAAAAAACTCGTCATCAAGGACGACAAACTCATCGGCGCCTGCCTTTACGGCGACACCGTGGACGGCAGCTACTACTTCAAGCTGCTGCGTGACGGCCGCAATGTCAGCGACATCCGCGACAAGCTGATTTTCGGCGAGTCCAACCTCGGCGACGCCGGCCACGAAGGCCAGAACAAGGCGGCGTTGATGGCCGACGATGCGGAAGTCTGCGGCTGCAATGGTGTCAACAAGGGCACCATCTGCAAGGCCATCAAGGAAAAGGGCCTGTTCACGCTCGATGAAGTGCGCAAGCACACCAAGGCCAGCGCGTCCTGCGGGTCATGCACCGGGCTGGTCGAGCAGATCCTGATGTTCACCGCCGGTGGCGACTACTCGGCCACGCCCAAGCTCAAGGCCATGTGCGCCTGCACCGACCACGGTCACCAGGCGGTGCGCGACGCCATACGCGCCAACAAGCTGCTCAGCATTTCTGACACCTTCAAGTTCCTGGACTGGAAGACGCCCAACGGCTGCGCCACCTGCCGCCCGGCCGTCAACTACTACCTGATCAGCACCTGGCCCAAACAGGCCAAGGACGACCCGCAAAGCCGCTTCATCAACGAACGCAGCCACGCCAACATCCAGAAAGACGGCACCTACAGCGTCATCCCGCGCATGTGGGGCGGCGAAACCACGGCCAGCGAGTTGCGCCGCATTGCCGACGCGGTCGAAAAATACAAGATCCCGACCGTGAAGGTCACCGGCGGGCAGCGTATCGACTTGCTGGGCGTGAAAAAAGAAGACCTGCAGAACGTCTGGAAAGACATCGGCATGCCGTCCGGCCACGCCTACGCCAAGGCCCTGCGCACGGTGAAAACCTGCGTAGGCAGCGAATGGTGCCGCATGGGCACGCAGGACAGCACGCAGATGGGCAAAGACCTGGAGCGTGCCATGTGGCGCATGTATGCACCGCACAAGGTCAAGTTTGCCGTGAGCGGTTGCCCGCGCAACTGCGCCGAGTCCGGCATCAAGGACGTCGGCATCATCGGCGTTGACTCTGGCTGGGAGATGTACATCGCCGGCAACGGCGGCATCAAGACGGAAGTGGCGCACTTCTTCACCAAGCTCAAGACGGCGGCCGAGGTGCTCGAATACACCGGCGCCTTCTGCGAGCTCTACCGCCAGGAAGGCTGGTACCTCGAGCGCACAGTGCATTACGTCAACCGTGTCGGCCTGGACTACGTAAAGAAAAAAATCCTGGAAGACCACGAGGGCCGCAAGGCGCTGTGGGAGCAGCTGCAGTTTGCGCTGGACGGCGAGCCGGATCCCTGGTTCGACCTGAAGGAAGCGTCGGTGGACGCCCGCCAGTTCGAAAAACTCACGCCCGCCTGACCGGCTGCCCGTCTTAAGCCCGAATTGAGAGATCACTATGTCTGAATGGAAAAAAATCTGCCTGGTCACCGACATCCCGGTGCTCGGCTCGCGCCGTGTTTCACGCGCCAAAGGTATTGACGTGGCCGTGTTCCGCAATGACCAGGACCAGGTGTTTGCGCTGCTTGACCGCTGCCCGCACAAGGGCGGCCCGCTGTCGCAGGGCATCGTGTTTGGCACCAGCGTGGCCTGCCCCCTGCACAACTGGACCATAGGCCTGGCGGACGGCTGCGCCAAGCAGCCCGACGAAGGCTGCACGCCCAAGTTCAGCTGCAAGGTGGAAACGGGCCAAGTGTTTCTGGACGCCACCGAACTGGCTACGCTGGCGCTGGATTTGCAGCCCCCTCGCGCCGGTCCGGGTGCAACCAGTGGCGCATTGGGCGACGAAAGCTTCAGTGTGCAGGCGCCTCACACGGCATAAGAGCAAAGGCCTCCTGGATCTTCATGACTGATACCCGATCAACTTGCCCGTATTGCGGTGTCGGCTGCGATCTAACAGCTCACGCTGTTAATCGCTTTGCGATGCACGACAAAGGCCGCAGCCTTGGCTTCGTCCATCATGGCTGAGACCCGGTCAACCTGCCCCTATTGCGGTGTCGGCTGCGGCGTCATCATTGAATCGCAGGGCGACGAAATCACCGGGGTACGCGGTGACCCGGATCACCCGGCCAATTTCGGGCGGCTGTGCACCAAGGGCTCGACGCTGGCACTCACCGCAACAGCGTCGGTCACGCGGCAGACACGTCTCTTGCAGCCGATGCGGCGCGAGCACCGCCATGAGGTGCCCAAGCCGGTGTCCTGGGACAACGCGCTGGGTTTTGCCAGCGAAAGCTTTGCGCAGATCATTCGCGAGCATGGGCCCGATGCGGTCGGTTTTTACATTTCAGGGCAGTTGCTGACCGAAGACTATTACGTCTTCAACAAGCTGGCCAAGGGCCTGATCGGCACCAACAACGTCGACACCAACTCGCGCCTGTGCATGAGCAGCGCGGTGGCGGGCTACAAGCAGACGCTGGGCGCCGACGCGCCGCCTGCCTGCTACGACGACGTGAACCACGCACAGTGCATTTTCATTGTCGGCAGCAACACGGCCTACGCGCACCCGATTTTGTTTCGCCGCATTGAAGACGCCAAGGCGGCCAACCCGGCGATGAAGATCATTTTTTGCGACCCGCGCCGCACCGACACGGCCGAGATCGCCGACCTCTACCTGGGCATACAGCCGGGCACCGATGTGTCGCTCTTTAACGGCATGCTGCACATCATGCTGTGGGAAGGCTGGGTTGACGCGGCCTACATTGCGGCGCACACCACGGGCTTTGACGCGCTCAAGGCCACGGTGCGCGACTACACGCCCGACCTGGTGGCCGAGACCTGCGGCATCAAAAAAGAAGACCTGCTGGTCGCGGCCAAACTCTTTGCCACCTCGGCCACCACGCTGAGCCTGTACTGCCAGGGCCTGAACCAGTCCAGCAGCGGCACCGCCAAGAACGCCGCACTCATCAACCTGCACCTGGCCACAGGCCAGATCGGCAAGGCGGGCGCCGGCCCTTTTTCATTGACAGGCCAACCCAATGCGATGGGCGGGCGCGAAGTGGGCGGCCTGGCCAACCTGCTGAGCGCGCACCGCGACCTGGCCAACCCTGAGCATCGTGCCGAAGTCGCCGCGCTGTGGGGCGTGTCATCGGTGCCAGAGACACCGGGCAAGACAGCTGTTGAAATGTTCCAGGCCGCGGCCGATGGCGAAATCAAGGCGCTGTGGATTGCCTGTACCAACCCGGCCCAGTCGATGCCCGACCAGGCCACGGTGCGCCGCGCGATGGAGCGCGCCGAACTGGTGATCGTGCAGGAGGCCTTTTCCACCACGTCGAGCTGCGACTACGCCGACCTGCTGCTGCCGGCCACGACCTGGGGCGAAAAAATCGGCACGGTGACCAACAGCGAACGCCGCATCAGCCGCGTGCGGCCGGCCGTGGCTGCGCCGGGGCAAACGCGGCATGACTGGTCCATCGCGGTGGACTTTGCACAGCGGCTTGAAAAGCTGCTGCCCAGCCGCGCGGCAGCCGGCGCCACCCTCTTTCCCTATTCGCTGGCCGACGAAACATCGGGCGCGGAAACCATCTGGAACGAACACCGCGAATCCACCCGCGGTCGCGACCTCGACATCACCGGCTTGAGTTACGCACTGCTCGACGCCGCACCGCAGCAATGGCCCTTCAAGACGGGCGACACGGCGGGCAAAGTGCGGCTGTATGAAGACGGCGTGTTCCCCACCGCCGACGGCAAGGCCCGCTTTGTCAACACGGTCTACAAGCCGGTGGCCGAGCCGCGCGAATCGCGCTACCCGTTTTCGCTCACCACCGGCCGGCTGCGGGACCAATGGCACGGCATGAGCCGCACCGGCACGCTGGGACGCTTGTTCGGCCACGTGGCCGAGCCCTCGATTCAAATGAACGGGCAGGACATGGCGCGGCGCCTGCTGAAAGACGGCGATCTGGTGCATGTGACATCCAAGCGCGGCTCCATCGTGGTGCCGCTGCAGGCCTCGCCCGAGGTGGCGGTGAGCCAGGCCTTTATCGCCATGCATTGGGGCGAAGAGTATTTGAGCGGTCAGTCGACCGGCGGCACGCCGCTGGCAGGTGTCAATGCGCTCACCACCTCGGCTTATTGCCCCAGCTCAAAGCAGCCTGAGCTCAAGCATGCCGCGGTCAAAATTCTCAGGGCCGAAATGCCGTGGACGCTGCTGGCCATGGCCTGGTTGCCGGAAGGCGATGCACTGAAAGCACGCGAGCAGCTCAAGCCTTTGATGGCGCAATTTCCTTTCACCAGTTGTGTGCCGTTTTCCAACAACACACCGCTGGCTGACCGCAGCCGTGAACGCACCGGCGTGCTGTTTCGCGCGGCCAGCCATGAGGCGCCGCCTGACGAAACACTGGCCGCGCTGGAACGCTTCCTCGGGTTGGATGCGGCCGATGTGCTGCGCTACGCCGACCGCAAAAAAGGCCAGCGCCGCACTATCCGACTGGTGCGCAGCGAAGGCGACGCCCACCTCGCCGGCTTTGTACTGGCGGGCGACACCAGCGCCCAGGCCTGGATCAAAACCCTGCTGCAGGACGAGCTGGCCGCGCAGTCCTATGGCCGTCTGTTGTTGCTGCCCGGCGCCAAGCCGCCGGTGGCGGTGCAATCGCGCGGAAAGCCGGTGTGTACCTGCTTTAACGTCAGCGACATGGCCATTGACGAACACCTGTCGCTACTGGCAACCGGCGGCGGCGGGGCCGGCCACCTGGGCACCGACGAAGAGCGGCTGGCGTCCCTGCAGTCCACGCTCAAGTGCGGCACCAACTGCGGCTCGTGCGTGCCGGAACTCAAGCGCCGGGTGCGGTCATCGCGCAACGACGCTCCACCTTCAGCACCCCGTACCGTGATCCCCATCCGGCAAGTGGCTTAAGCTCATAACAAGAAGTTATCTGCGTTGGCGGACAATCACGCTTATGGGCATTAGCCAATACATCAAGGAAATCGGTCGCGGCAAGGACGGCGCTCGTGCCTTGTCGCGCGAGCAAGCCACCGACCTGATGGGCCAGGTGCTGGACGGCACGGTGACCGATCTCGAAATTGGCGGCTTTTGCCTGGCCATGCGTATCAAGGGTGAAACGCCCGAAGAGATGGCAGGTTTCCTCGATGCGCTGCACCAGCGCCTCAATCACCTGCCCGCCGGCGACAGCCCCACGGTGGTGCTGCCCAGCTACAACGGCGCCCGCAAGCTGCCGGTGCTCACACCGCTGCTGGCGCTGCTGCTGGCACGTGAAGGCGTTCCGGTGCTGATACACGGCACACCCACCGAATCGAGCCGGGTTTTTGCATCAGAAGTGCTCCTGGCCCTTGACATACGAGCGCAAGGCGCTATTAATAAGATAGCAGATGGTGAAGTGGCATTTGCCCCGACCGAGCTGCTGCTGCCGGCGCTGAAGCGCCTGCTGGACGTGCGCCGCTTCGTCGGCCTGCGCAATCCGGCACACAGCCTGGTCAAAATCATGAGCCCCTGCCTGGGCAAGAGCCTGGTCGTGAGCAGCTATACCCACCCCGAATACGCTGTGTCGATGGCACAGACTTTTGAGCTGACGGGCGCCAATGCGCTGCTGCTGCGCGGCACCGAAGGCGAAGTGGTGGCCGACGCGCGCCGCATGCCGCAGATGGAAGCCTTTATCGGCGGGCAGCGCTCACTTCTGCAAGAGACCCAGGCCGGCACGCTGGCCTCCATCCCCGACTTCCCCAAAACAGTGGACGCAGCCGCCACGGCGGACTACATTCGCGCCGTGCTCGCAGGCGACGTACCTGTGCCGCCTTCGATTGCGCAGCAGGTGGAACATATCTTGCGTTTGCTTCCTCAAATCACCTCACGACCATGAACAACGGAAAAGTCACATTGGTAGGTGCAGGCCCCGGCGACCCGGAACTGCTGACCCTCAAGGCCCTGAAAGCCATCCAGCGCGCCACGGTGCTGCTGGTGGACGACCTGGTCAGCGACGAGATCGTGGCGTTTGCACGACCCGAAGCCCGCGTTGTGTATGTCGGCAAGCGGGGCGGCTGCAAGTCCACGCCCCAGGCCTTTATTGAAAAGCTCATGCTCATGGCCGCGCGCGAAGGCGAAGACGTCGTGCGGCTCAAGGGCGGCGACCCTTTTATCTTCGGCCGCGGCGGCGAAGAAGTTGAACACCTGCGCGCCGCGGGCATCACGGTGAACGTCATCAACGGCATCACGTCAGGCCTGGCCGCCGTCACCTCGCTGGGCGTGCCGCTCACGCACCGCGAGCATGCGCACGGCGTGGTGTTCGTCACCGGCCACGCCAAGCCGGGCGATACCGGCACCGACTGGAAAGCACTGGCCGCCACTGCGCACAGCGCCCGTCTCACCCTGGTGATCTACATGGGCGTCAGCGGCTCCGAACGCATTCAGGACGAGCTACTGTCGGGCCTGCCCGCCGCCACGCCGGTGGCCGTGATCCAGAGCGCCTCGCTGTCCACACAGCGCCACATCACCACCACACTGGGCACACTGGCCGGCGCCATCCGCGAAGCCGGCATGGCCAGCCCCTCCGTCATCGTGGTGGGTGACGTGATCAGCGGTGTGGCGCTGGCAGCCGCGCACCCCGACTCAGTTCGCGTGGCCTGAAGAAAACACGCGTCACACCGCTGTCACGCGCGGTACCTAAGCTCCCGGTCTTTCGACTGGAGCTTTCATGTTTCACCGTTTTCTGGCATGCGCGCTGCTGGCGCTCAGCGTGGTTTCTGCGCAAGCGCAAAGTTTTTCATTCGGCCTGTGGGGCGACATGCCCTATCAAAAGGCCAACGACGACCCAAAAATTCCAGCGCTGCTCAAAAGCATCAACCAGTCGGACATCGCCTTCTCGATTTACGACGGCGACATCAAGGACGGCAGTTCCAAATGCACCGACGACATCTATGCGGCAGCGCTCACCATGTTCGGCGAGTTGAAAAAACCCGTGGTTTACGTGCCCGGCGACAACGAATGGACGGACTGCCACCGCCTGAACAACGGCGGTTACGACGGCCTGGAGCGCCTGGCCTACCTGCGCAAAACCATGTTCCCCACCGCGCGCAGCCTGGGTAAAAGCACCCTGCCGCTGGTTCATCAAGCCCCGCTGGGCGAGAAGTTCATCGAGAACACGCGCTTTGAGCACCGCGGCATCGTGTTCGCGACACTGAACGTGCCGGGGAGCAACAACAACAAAATCCTGGACGAAAAAGACTGCACCCAGAAAAGCGCACGCACCACCGCCCAGTGCGAAGCTTCCAATGCCGAATACCTGGAACGCGACGCGGCCAATGTGCGCTGGATGCAGCAGGCTTTCGCCCAAGCCAAGGCCGGCAAGGCGCGCGGCCTGGTGCTGGTGATTCAGGCCGACCCCGGCTTTGACCTGCCCGAAACCGAAGACAAGGACGAGAGCCAGGCACCGGGCGTCAGCGGCTACCGCACTTTCATCAGCAGCGTCATCGCCGAAACAGAGCAGTTCTCCGGCCAGGTGTTGCTGGTGCACGGCGACACGCACTTCTTCAAGGTCGACAAGCCGCTCTACAGCCCTACCAGGCTGCTGGCCAACCTCACGCGCCTGCAGACTTTCGGCAGCCCGCTGATCCACTGGGTGCGCGTCACCGTGGAGCCGAAGAACCCCAACGTGTTCACGATTCAACCGGTCATCGTGAAACAGTGAAGAAACCGCGACCGGGCCCGCGCGGGCCGGCCCGGCATCCGGCATGCACGGCTACACTCCCGAAGTCAAAACAACAGCAGGGGGAACGGCGCGATGCTTGAAAAACTCAATGAATTGACGGAAAGCCACGGCGAGTTGCGCCGCGGCAAGGGCCTCATGAGCGGGGTGATCGCCCTCAGCCTGGGTGTGCTGTGTTTCCTGGGCGTGTTGGCCTTTCACTTTCCCGAATACCTGACCACGCCGGAACTGCGCAAAAGCTACAACGTCGACGTGATCCGCATCGTGATGTTCGTATCGCTGGTCATTGCCGGCGGCATCTCGCTGGTCAACATCATCTTCAACCGCTCGCGCTGGCTGGCCGGTGCCGCCTTTTTGCTGGTGGTGGCTACCGCGCTGCTGGGTGGGCACAAGGTGCCGGTGAACGACTTCGCCGACAACACGCCTTACATCGGCCTGGACTGGTTCATCCTCGACCTGCTGGGCTCCTCGCTGATCTTCATCTTCATTGAAAAGCTGTTTGCGCTGCGCAAGGAGCAGCCGGTGTTTCGCGCCGAATGGCAAACCGACTTTCACCACTTCATCGTCAACCACATGATCGTGGGCTTTGTGCTGCTGGCGACCAACTTGCTGGTGCACAAGTTCTTCGGCTGGGCCGCCAACGACGGCTTACGAGGCTGGGTGCAGGGCCTGCCCTTCTGGGGTGGCGTGTTGCTGATCGTGCTGGTGGCCGACCTGGTGCAGTACTGGACGCACCGGGCCTACCACGAGGTGCCGGTGCTGTGGCGCCTGCACGCGGTGCACCACAGCGCCAAAAGCATGGACTGGCTGGCCGGTTCGCGCCAGCACATCCTGGAGCTCTTGATCACCCGCACACTCATCCTCGCGCCCATTTACGTGCTGGGTTTTTCCAAGGAAGTGATCGACGCCTACATCGTCATCGTCGGTTTCCAGGCGGTCTTCAACCATGCCAACGTGAGCGTGCGCCTCGGCCCGCTGCGTTACGTCATCGTCACGCCCAACTTCCACCACTGGCACCACAGTCAGGACCAGGAAGCACTGGACCGCAACTACTCGGCACACTACGCCTTTATCGACTACCTGTTCGGCACGGCCGTGAAAAGCACAAAACTCTGGCCGGAGCGCTATGGGGTGCTGGGCGACTACGTGCCCAATGGCTTTTTGAAGCAGCTGAAGTTTCCTTTCACCTGGAAGGGCTGAAGTTTCTCATCATGATTTGCTATGGTTTTTATAGCTGCTCGCGCTCGTCCACATTGGCCCAGAGGCTGATTTGACACATCAATTCGATGTGGTCGTGATCGGCGCGGGAGCCGCCGGCCTGTTCTGCGCTGCCCAGGCCGGCCAGCGCGGCCTGAAAGTGCTGCTGGTCGACCACAGCGAAAAGGTCGCCGAGAAGATCCGCATCTCAGGCGGTGGCCGCTGCAATTTCACCAACCGTGACGCCACGCCGGCCAACTTCCTGAGCGAGAACCCGCACTTCTTCCGCTCGGCCCTGTCGCGCTACACCCCGCAGGACTTCATCGAGTTGCTGCAGCGCCACAACATCCCCTTTCACGAAAAGCACAAGGGCCAGCTGTTTTGCAACCGTTCGGCCGAAGACATCATCAACATGCTGCTCGCCGAGTGCGACGCCGGGCATGTGACGCGCTGGCAACCCTGCACCATAAAAAGCATCAAATACGGCTCCAGCCCAGACAAAACAGGCGCGAGCAGCTATCAAATTGAGAGCGATCGCGGGCTGGTCGAAGCGCCGCAAGTAGTCATCGCCACCGGCGGCCTTTCGATCCCGAAGATTGGTGCCACCGATTTCGGCTACCGCATCGCCAAACAATTCGACTTGCGGCTGGTGGAGCCGCGCGCCGCGCTGGTACCACTGACCTTCGACGGCGAAGGCTGGGCGCCCTATGCCCAGCTGGCAGGCTTGGCGCTGCCGGTGCTCATCGAGACCAGCCCCGCCGACGCGACGCCCAAGCAACGCAAAAAGGCCGCGGTTTTCTCGGAAGACCTGCTGTTCACCCACCGCGGCCTGAGCGGCCCAGCAGTTCTGCAAATCTCCAGCTTCTGGCGCGAAGGCCAGCCGATACGCATCAACCTGGCGCCCGGCTTGGATTTGCCGGCCCTGCTGCTGCGCGCCAAGGCCACCTCCAAAAAACTCATCGCCAACGAACTCGCCACCCTGGTGCCCAGCCGCCTGGCCGACGCCTGGGTCAGCCAGGACCCCGCCCTGCAGCGCCCCATCAGCGAAGCCACCGACAAGGCCCTGTTGGCCCTTGCGCAACGCCTGGCCGACTGGGAACTCACCCCCAACGGCTCCGAAGGCTACAAAAAGGCCGAAGTCACCGTTGGCGGCGTAGACACCCGCGATTTGTCCTCCCAGACCCTGGAATCGAAGCAGCCAGGCCTCTATTTCATCGGAGAAGTCGTCGACGTCACCGGCTGGCTGGGCGGTTACAACTTCCAGTGGGCATGGGCCAGCGCCCACGCCTGCGCGGAGGCGCTGGCCGCCCGCGCGGTAGCCGAATAGGACCAAAAAGGCCACAAAACACAGCCCGGCCCCGGGGTTTTCAGGCAAGCCGGGGCCGCGGAACCGGCTTCGCCGGGCCGCAGGCGCAGCGCCCCCTCGGGGGGCAGCGCATTACACGGAGCCGAAGGCGAAGTGAAAAGCGTGGGGGTGCTATAATCTCAGGCTTTGCTAGCAAACCCGCGCCTGGCCTGATCCTGATCAGATCAATTAAGGCGCACCTTTTGGATCAACTGAACAATGACCACCATCCGTGTAAAAGACAATGAGCCCTTCGACGTGGCTCTGCGCCGTTTCAAGCGCACCATTGAAAAACTCGGCCTGCTGACCGACCTGCGCGCCCGCGAGTTTTACGAAAAGCCAACGGCAGAGCGCAAGCGCAAGAAGGCAGCCGCCGTCAAGCGTAACTACAAGCGTATCCGCTCGATGCAATTGCCGAAAAAGCTGTACTAATCTTTAGTACCGCCTCACGGCAACAAAAAGCCCGCACGAGGACGCTCTGCGGGCTTTTGTGTTTTTGGCGCTACGCCACCCTTCATCCTATTTTGCCTTCCAGGAGCCTCCGAATGTCAGCACTCAAAGACCAGATCACCGAAGACATGAAGACCGCCATGCGCGCCAAGGACAGCGAGCGCCTGGGCACCATCCGCCTGCTGCTGGCCGCCCTCAAGCAAAAAGAGGTGGATGAGCGCGTGGTGCTGGACGACGCGGCGGTGGTCGCCATCGTCGACAAGCTGATCAAGCAGCGCAAGGACTCGCTCGAAGCTTTCACAAAAGCCGAGCGCAAGGACCTGGCCGACAAGGAAGCGGCCGAACTGGTCGTGCTGCAGGCCTACCTGCCAGCGCGCCTGAGCGCCGACGAAGTCGCCGCTGCGGTCAAAGCCATCGTGGCCGAACTGGGCGCCAGCGGCCCCGGCGACATGGGCAAGGTCATGGGCGCAGTGAAAGCCAAACTGGCCGGCAAGGCCGACATGGGCCAGGTTTCGGCAGCGGTGAAGGCGGCGCTGGCTGGCTAAACGCAACGGCCAGCGGTTATACCCCTCTTAAGCCAGTCCGAGCCGCGGAACCGGCTTCGCCGGGCCGCAGGCGGGGCGCCCCCAAGGGGCTGGAGCCCGCGGCTCCGAGCCTGCCTGCGCAGGCTTGGACGGGCGACAGAGGCGAAGCGTCTCGCAAGCCGCGGCCTGCAAGGCCTCGCGCATTACACGAAGTGAAAAGCGTGGGGGCTCTAACTACCGGCGACCTTCATCCGGTTGACGAGAATCGAGCCCACTGTTTTGGCACCGTAGTTGTAGGCATCCGCGCCCACGGCGTCGATGCCCATCAGCATGTCGCGCAGATTGCCGGCGATGGTGATTTCCTCGACCGGAAAGGCGATGCGGCCGTTTTCCACCCAGAAGCCCGAAGCCCCGCGCGAGTAGTCGCCCGTCACATAGTTCACGCCCTGCCCCATCAGCTCGGTCACAAAAAGGCCGCGGCCCAGCTTGCGCAGCATGGCGTCCAGGTCGTCGCCCTTGCGGGTGTGGCGGCTGGTCATGATCAGGTTGTGTGAGCCGCCGGCGTTGCCGGTGGTGCGCATGCCCAGCTTGCGGGCTGAGTAGGTGCTCAGAAAATAACCTTCGACACGGCCAGCCTCCACCACCTGGCGCGCCCTGGTCTTGACGCCCTCTTCATCAAAAGGTGCGCTGCCCTTGCCTTTGCGCAGGTGCGGATCTTCGGCGATGTCGATGTATTTTGGGAAAGCTGCTTTGCCCAGACTGTCGGCCAGGAAGGTGCTTTTGCGGTAGAGCGCACCGCCGCTCACGGCCTGCACAAAGCCGCCCAGCAGGCCTGCAGCCAGCGGCGACTCGAACAGCACCGGGCATTGCGTCGTTGGGATTTTGCGGCTCTTGAGCCGTGCCAGTGCACGCTCGGCGGCATAGCGGCCTACCGCTTCGGGAGCCGCCAATTCACCGGCGTCGCGCATGGAGCTGTACCAGGCATCGCGCTGCATCTGGTCACCCTTGCCGGCAATCGGCGCCACCGAAATGCTGTGGCGCGAACTGGCGTAACCGCCACGAAAGCCCTTGGTGTGCGCACTGAAAAAATGGCTTTGCTGCGCCGACACACCGGCGCCTTCGCTGTTGGTGATCAGGCGGCTGGTACTCAGGGCGGCGGCTTCGCACTGCAGGGCGAGCTGGGCGGCTTCTTCCGAATTGATGGACCAGGGGTGAAAAAGGTCGAGCGCCGGATGCACGCGCGCGATGTCGCGGTCATCGGGCAGGCCGGAGGTTTCATCTTCCGCCGTGAAGCGCGCGATGTCGTATGCCGCTTTCACGGTCTGCTCGATCGCCGCTTTGGAGAAGTCGCTGGTGGCGGCATTGCCGCGCTTTTTGCCGATGTAGACGGTGATGCCCAAAGACTTGTCGCGGTTGCGCTCGACGTTTTCAAGCTCGCCCTTGCGCACGCTGACTGAGAGCCCGCAGCCTTCGGAGGCTTCCGCGGCGGCATCGGTGGCCCCCAGTTTTTTGGCATGGCCAAGGGCGCTGTCGACGAGTTCCTCGAAAAAATCTCGGTGGTAGCTGAAACCGGATTCGGGCTGGCCTGACTGGCCCTTGGGGCCCTGGACGGGGCGGGAAGCACTGCGTGTTGCGCCGCTGGCGCGAGAAGAAGCTTTTTGGGTCATATGGGTAGCTATGATACTGACTGCTATGAACAACAAGACTCCCAAGGCCATCAAGGGCTACTGGTCCAACGGCCGCTTCGTCAAACCCGAGGAAATCGCGCTTGAAGAAGTCGGCCCGCCCAGCAAAACCCAGCTCAAGGCCGAGGCCGATGAAAAACAGGCGCTCGGTGAAGCGCTGCTGACGCTGCGCGCCGATTTGATGGCGCGCCTTGACCTGCCCGACAAGCTGCGCGACGCCATTGCCGACGCCAAAAAGATCACCAATTTTGAAGGCAGGCGCCGCCAGATGCAGTTCATCGGCAAGCTGATGCGCCCGCTGGACCCTGAGCCGATCCGCGAAGCGATCAACGAGCAGCTCAACGGCTCGGCCGACCTGACGCTGGCCCTGCACCTGGCCGAGCAGTGGCGCGACAAGCTGATCGCCGACGACGCCGCGCTGAGCGCCTGGCTCGAAGAACACCCCGGCACCGACTCCCAGCAACTGCGCGCGCTGATTCGCCAGGCCCGCAAAGACGCGAAGCCCGAAAAACCCGGCGAAGCGCCGCGGCACGGCAAGTCATACCGCGAGATTTTCCAGCTGGTCAGGCAGACCCCGGCGAGAGGACCTGAGAACGGCGAGGAGCCAGAAGCGTGAGCAGCGCCTTTGATGCGGTGAAGATCGGCATTGTCTCGGTCAGCGACCGTGCTTCTGCCGGCGTCTATGTCGACAAAGGTTTGCCGGCGCTCAAGGAATGGTTGGGGCGTGCACTACGCAACCCGGTTACCTTCGAAGAGCGGCTGATCCCCGATGAGCAGCCGCACATCAGCGCCGCACTGATTGAGCTGGTCGACGCCGGCTGTTCCCTCGTGCTCACCACCGGCGGCACCGGCCCCGCGCTGCGTGACGTGACGCCTGAAGCCACTCTGGCTGTTGCCCACAAGGAAATGCCGGGTTTTGGCGAGCAGATGCGGCAGATCAGCCTGAAATTTGTGCCCACAGCCATCTTGTCGCGCCAGTGCGCAGTCATACGCGACAAATGCCTGATCATGAACCTGCCGGGCCAGCCCAAATCGATTGCGGAGACCCTGGAAGGGCTGAAAAACGCCGACGGCTCCCAGGCGGTGGCAGGCATCTTCGCCGCCGTGCCTTATTGCATCGACCTGATCGGCGGCCCTTACCTGGAAACCGATGAAGCGGTGTGCCAGGCGTTCAGGCCCAAAAGCGCCATACGTCCGCCGCGCTGAGCCTTGCCACTCGCCGGTTTGGGCATGGCCTCTTTCTCACGTAGTATTCGGGCTTTACAACACGAGGAGCTGAGATGGACGACCTGATTGAAACGCCGAGCAAGGAATCGAAAAACACCGCCGTGCTGATCTGGATCGGAACCCTGTTTCTGGGTTTCATTCCGGGGCTGATTGTCTACTTGGTGAAAAAGGACGACGCCTATATCCTGGACCAGTCCAAGGAAGCGCTCAACTGGTCGATCACCGCGACCATCGGCTATGTGGCGGCAATGATCCTGACCTTTGTGCTGATCGGCTTTCTGGTGTTCGCGGCGCTGGGCATCTGCCACCTGGTGTTCTGTGTCATGGGCGCACTGGGCGCGTCCAATGGCAAGGCCTTCCGCGTGCCGTTCGCGCTTCGCCTGATCAACTGAAGCCCAACGGCGAAAACAAAAAAGGAAGGGCTCGCCCTTCCTTTTTTTTCCCGTCTTATTCGCCCGCCCGTCTCACCGCCTTATTTGCCGACCAGCTGATTGAGCTTGTCGGCCTCGAAGGTTTCCGTAAGCGCGGCGTCCTGCGGCACGCAATCCTTGCTCATGGCCGTCTGCGGTCCGGAGAGTTTCTCAATCGCTTGCCACAGCAGGGCGATCTGGTGCTCCTGGCCGGCGGCGCTATCGATCAGCCCGCGCATGGCTTGCGACAGCGGGTCATCCTCTTGCGTGATGCCATAAGCCGAAAACTGGGTAATGGTGACGTCGGCGCTTTCCCCGGTCTTGGAGGGAATGATGCGCGCCGGGATGCCCACCGCCGTGGCGCCTGCCGGAACCGGCTTGATTACCACTGCGTTGCTGCCAATCTTGGCGCCGTCACCCACCAGGAAACCGCCAAGCACCTTGGCCCCCGCACTCACCACCACATCGCGGCCCAGGGTCGGGTGGCGTTTGGTGCCTTTGTACAACGAGGTGCCGCCCAAGGTCACGCCCTGGTAGATCGTGCAGCCGTCGCCGATTTCAGCGGTTTCGCCGATGACGACACCCATGGCATGGTCGAAAAACACGCGTTCACCGATTTTGGCGCCAGGGTGTATTTCAATGCCTGTTACCCAGCGCGAAAAATGCGAAATGAAACGGCCCAGCCACTTGAAACCGTGGTTCCAGCACCAGTGCGCCCGGCGGTGCAGCACCTGCGCATGCACGCCGGGGTAGCAGGTCAGTGCTTCCCAGGCCGTACGGGCGGCAGGATCGCGGTCGAGAATGCACTGGATGTCGGAGCGAATTCGGGAAAACATAGGCGAAGTCTACTGAGGCTGTGAGCTGCTTGCTGGGACGGCGCTTTTGCCCCTGGCTTCGGAGGCCTTCTGCAGCATGGCTTTGGCGACCCCGCGCAGGATATGGATTTCCTCGGGGCTGAGCTGCGCGCGGTTGAACAGCTGGTTCAGGCGCGGCATCAGTTTTTTGGGCGAAGCCGGATCGAGGAAGCCGATGCCGGCCAAGGCCTCTTCCCAGTGCCTGAGCATGCCCGCCACCGCGGCCGCGTCGGCCAGCGAGGGTTCGGCTGTGGCAGGTTGTACGCTGAAGCCGCCCAAGGCCTGGCGCCAGTCGTAGGCGATCAGCTGTACGGCCGCGCCCAGGTTGAGCGAGCCAAACTTCGGGTCGGTCGGAATGCTCAGCGCCACATGGCAGCGGTAGACGTCTTCGTTCTGCATGCCAAAACGCTCGGAACCAAACAAAAAAGCAACGGAATCCGGCTTCTGCCCAATAGGGGCAAGCGCAAGCAGCTCCTCTTTTGATAGCAGACCTGCCTGGCCCAGCAGCTGCGCAAAGTGCTGGCGCGGTGCCCGCGTGGGCGGGCCGAAGTCGCGCGGCGTCATGGCGGTGGCGCACAGGTGCGCCATGCCGTCCACGGCTTCGTCCAGGGTGGCCACAATGCGGGCGTTTTTGAGAACGTCGAGCGCCCCGCTGGCCCGCTGAATGGTTTCTTCACGGTTGAGCACATTGGCCCAGCGCGGCGCCACCAGCACCAGGTCGTCAAAACCCATGGTTTTCATGGCACGGGCCGTAGCCCCCACATTGCCGGCGTGGCTGGTATTGATCAGGATGAATCGCGTGTGCATGGAGCTGGATTGTCCTATGCCGGCGACTTCAGGACGCGGAGCAGCGCCTCCACCTTCGGCGACTTCGCCCCCTTGCGCCAGATCAGGTCAGTCTGGGCGCAATCGCTGCCCGGCGGCAATGCGTGGATGCTGAGCCGGCCCCGCTCCGGAAAGGTTGCCAGCACGCTGCGCGGCACCAGCGAAATGCCCATGCCCACCACCACGCAGCCCAGCATGGCATGGTAGGACGTGATTTCAATGGTCTGCACCGGCATGCTGTTTTTCAGCAAGTACCAGGCTTCCAGCCGCGCGCGATGCGGGCAGCCCTTTTCAAAAGCCACCATGGCTCGCGGAGGCTCACTGTGGATTGCCGTAATGGGCGGGTGCCCGGCACTCGCAACAATGACCAGTTCCTCGGTGTAAATCGCCTCCCGTTCAAACGGACCCTCCGCAATAGCCCCAGTGACCAGCGCCGCGTCCATCTCCCCTGCCAGCACAGCCGCGGCCAGTTGCTGCGGGTTGCCGGTTTTAAGCGCGAGCCTGACCTCCGGATAGAGACGCACAAAATCGCTCAGAGGAGCCGGCAACCGCACAGCCGAAGTGCTTTCCATGGCGCCAAGCACAAATGCGCCGCGCGGCTGCCCGCCCTGCACCGCATCGCGTGCTTCGTCAGCCAGGCTGATCAGGCGCCCGGCATAGTCCAGCAACACCTGCCCGGCTGGCGACAGGTGCAGCCGCTTGCCCTCCCGGATAAAAAGCGGCACGCCGAGCTTTTCCTCCAGCTGGCGGATGCGCGTCGTGATGTTGGACTGCACGCGGTGCAGGCGCTCGGCGGCCCGCGTCACACCGCCCGCTTCCACCACGGCTCGAAAAATAACCAGGTCGCTTAGCTCCATGATCTCTTGTGAAGATATTAATTATCTTTATTATTCATTTTTCAGAATGAATTGTCACGCGTATCGTCCAGTCTTCATCACTTCACACCACCCAAGGAACAAGAATGGCAAAGGCTTATTGGATCGTGCGCGTCTCGGTACGCAATATCGAGGAATACCCTCGTTACCTCACGGCGGCGCGGCCGGCCTTCGACAAGTTCGGCGCGCGCTTTCTGGTGCGCGGCGGCGCGTATGAATGCATGGAAGGCAAATCGCGCGAGCGCAACGTCGTCGTGGAGTTCTCCGACATGGCGACCGCCCAGGCCTGTTATGCCAGCCCCGAATACCAGGCGGCCCGGGCGATCCGTCAGCAACACGCTGACACGGATTTCCTGATCGCGGAAGGCGCCTAGAACAGGTTTCTGGACGATTGGGACGCGATATCGACCTTGGGAAGGGGCTGGGAAAGGACGGTTCGCGTTTATGGGAAAATACCGGCATTGCCCGCCGCCCGCATCGCCGGCGCCGGTTCGTTCCGCTCTTCCCTACAAGTTATGTCCAGCAATCTCCACCCCATGCTCAATGTGGCCATCAAGGCTGCGCGCGCTGCAGGCGCCATCATCAACCGTGCGGCGCTTGACGTCGAATCGGTTCGCATATCGGTCAAGCAGACCAACGACTTTGTCACCGAGATCGACCAGGCCGCTGAAGCCGCGATCATCGAAACGCTGCTGACCGCCTACCCCGGCCACGGCATCCTGGCCGAAGAATCCGGCAGCGAGCACGGCGCCAAAGACTCCGATTTCGTGTGGATCATCGACCCGCTGGACGGCACCACCAACTTCATCCACGGCTTTCCCGTCTATTGCGTCAGCATCGCGCTGGCCGTCAAGGGCAAGGTCGAGCAAGCCGTGGTGTACGACCCCACCCGCAACGACATTTTTTGTGCCACGAAAGGCCGCGGCGCCTACATGAACGACCGCCGCATCCGCGTAGCCAAACGCACCCGGCTGCAGGAATGCCTGATCTCGACCGGTTTTCCCTACCGTCCCGGTGACAAGCTCAAAAGCTATCTCAACATGCTCGGTGAAGTCATGAGCCAGTGCGCCGGCGTGCGCCGCCCGGGCGCAGCGGCGCTGGACCTGGCCTACGTGGCAGCGGGCTTCAGCGACGGCTTTTTTGAAACCGGCCTCAAGCCCTGGGACGTGGCGGCCGGCTCGCTGCTGGTGACCGAGGCCGGCGGCCTGATCGGCAACTTCACCGGCGAGGCCGACTTCATGGACCACAGCGAATGCGTGGCGGGCAACCCGCGCATTTACGGGCAGATGGTGGCCACATTGGCCAAATACAGCAAATTTGCCGGCGCCGGAGACAAGGCGACGGTGCGCCAGGCGCTGCAGGAAGACACGGCAAGCCTCGAGCCCGCCAGTGCTGCCGACCAGCCCGCAGACAAACCCAAGCTGACCGCCAGAAAAATCAAGGCTGGGGCGGCGCGGCCCGATGCGCCGGACGCCCCCGTCTAACGCCAGCCGCTGTAGGCAAAGGCCGCGATGAAGGCTTGGGCCGTATAGCCTCAGCTAAAATTTCCGCACTGCGCAGGGAGTCGCGTGCATGCGGCGGCCCCGACTGAACTGTTTCGCACCTGGTCATAACTAGTAATAAAACTATGCCTGAATCCACCGTAAAAACCTCTTCCACATCGGCTGATGCAGCCTTGCTGCGCGAGGTCGCGGAACTGGTGGTGAGCGCCCTCAACCTTGAGGTGAGCGCCGACGATGTACAACCCGACGAACCGCTCTACGGCGACGGCTTGGGTCTGGATTCCATCGACATCCTGGAAATTGCGCTGGTTGTCTCCAAGCACTACGGCCTGCAGTTGCGGGCAGACCACGAAGACAACCACGCCATCTTTCATTCGCTGCGAAGTCTGGGCGATCACATTGCCGCCTGGCGAACCCAGTGAAAGCGGTGCTGGCGACACGCTTTACCCAAGCCTGTCGCTGGGGCGGTATTGCGGCTCTGGGAATCGGCTACGCCGTGCTTTCCCACCTGGCCGCGGCATCGGCAGCACCGGGCCTGCTTGAAGCCCTGGTTGCCGTGCTTCCGCTGCTGGTGCTGGCCTTTATCCTGGCCTGGCGTTCACCGCAACGCCCGGTCATGCTGGCCCTTTGTGCTCTGGCCTGCCTCGGGTTTTATGTGTTCAGGGAATGGCTCATCACCCATTACAACTGGGTGTTCCTGCTGCAGCATGCGGGCACCTATGCCCTGCTGTGCGGCACCTTCGGCCGGACCCTCGTACGAGGCCGCACACCCATGATTGCGCAATTTGCCCGTGTCGTACACGGCGAACTCTCGCCCGCACTTGTCGCCTACACACGATCGGCCACCTGGGCATGGGCGCTGTATTTCGGCAGCGTTGCGGGGCTTTCGTTGCTGCTGTTCTGGCTGGCGCCTGTAGCCGTCTGGTCCACTTTTGCCAACCTGCTGGGCATTCCCTTGCTTGCACTGATGTTCGCTGCGGAATATGCAGTGCGCTGCTTCGCATTACCGGCAGCAGATCGTGCCGGCCCGCTGGAGGCCATACGCGCTTATCGGCAGGCTTCCGCAGAAAGCCGTGCACGCCGGCCATGACGACGCTTGCGCTGATCTCGCATACCCAGGCTGAAGATGTTGTGGCCTTCAGCCAGGGCCAGCCCCTGACTGCCGCACATTTCCTGGCCGACGTCAGGCAGCTTGCGCAAGCTTTACCGCCGGGCGGGCATGTTCTCAATGTCTGCGCAGACCGCTACCGGTTTGCTGTGGGCATGGCGGCCGCCCTGCTGGCGGACAAGGTCAGCCTGCTGCCGCCCACCTTGACGCCCGAAATGGTGAAACAGGTCCGCAGCTTTGCACCTGACGTTTTTTGCCTCACGGACCAGCCGCAGCCGCTGGCATTGCCGGTGTTCAGCTGGACGGATCTGATGGCGCCCCGTTCGACGCAACCGGCAACTGGCGGGCCATACGATGTACCGCAAATTCCTGCGTCGCGCATTGCGACCATCATGTTCACCTCCGGCTCGACCGGCACGCCGGTGGCGCACCGAAAAAGCTGGGGCGGGCTGGTTCGCAGCGCACAGGCCGAGGCCGCCCGGCTCGGCTTGCTGGACGGCCGCCAACACAGCGTCGTGGCAACGGTGCCGCCGCAGCACATGTTCGGTTTCGAGTCCACCGTCCTGCTGCCGATGCAAAGCAGGTCCATCCTGGTTTCCGCCCATCCGTTTTATCCGGCCGATATCTGCACCGCGCTTGCGGAAGCGGGGCGCCCTCGCATGCTGGTGACCACGCCCGTACATTTGAAAGCGCTGCTGGCTTCAGGCCTGGACATTCCCCAGGTTGACCTGGTCCTGTCCGCCACGGCACCCTTGCCACCGCAGCTGGCCTCGGCCACCGAAGCCCGCCTGCAAGTCCCGTTGCTGGAAATCTACGGTTCTACCGAAACCGGCCAAATCGCCACGCGGCGCATGACCGAGACCCTGGCCTGGACACTTTTTCCGGACGTCACGCTGAACGTCAAGCAGGGGCAAACCTGGGCCTCGGGCGGCCACGTCGACCAACCTACCCCATTGGCCGATGAACTGGAATCGGTGTCGGGTACCCAGTTTCTTTTGCATGGCCGGACTGCCGACCTGATCAATATCGCGGGTAAGCGAAGCTCCCTGGGCTACCTCAACCATCAGCTCCACGCCATACCAGGCGTGATGGACGGCGCCTTCTTCATGCCTGACGATGATGCCGACGATACGGTCGTTCGGCTGATGGCGTTCGTTGTGGCACCGGGCCTCGCGGCTCCTGTACTCCTGGCGGCGCTGAGGGAACGGGTGGATGCCCTCTTCATCCCGCGGCCTCTGGTGCTGCTGGACAGCCTGCCACGCAACAGCACCGGCAAATTGCCGCGTGACGTGCTGGCTAGGCTCGCACGCGACCATCTGCGGAAAAAAGCATCCGCTCCGGGCGAGACCCGTTTTCACATTCCTGCGGACCACCCGGCATTCGCCGGGCATTTCCCAGGGGCGCCCATCGTCCCGGGCGTAGTGCTGCTTGATGCCGCGGTGCACGCGGTACAACAGGCATGTATCGCCCACGCACGGGGTACCGGAGCAACGCAACCCGAGGTCTGCCAGATCAGCTCGGCAAAATTCCTCAGCACGGTAGGCCCTGGCGAGACGCTGACCATTTCCTGCACCACCATGGCGTCGGGAAGCACGCGCTTTGACATCTCCAGCGGCAACCGGAAAGTTGCCACGGGAACCCTGCTGTTGTCACCGCAGCCATGAACACAGCCCACGGAGCCAAAGCAGCGTCCGCGGCCGAATGGCAGCAGCTCCCGGAACGCAGCAACGGTTTCATGCTGCGCGTGATGACCTGGATTTCACTGAATTTGGGCCGCAGCGCCAGCCGCATCGTCCTCTATGGCATCGCAGCCTATTTCCTCGTTTTTGCACCGGCGGCACGCCGGATGTCGCGAAATTATTTACGGCGCGTGTTCGAACTGCCGTCGTCTGCCGCCGTTGGCTGGCGTCATCTGTTCCGGCATTTCCTGAGTTTTGCTTCTGCCATTCACGACCGTGTTTACCTGCTGAATGACCGCTTCGAGCTGTTTGATATCCGTGTGCACAACCAGCAGCTGATCGACAAGGTGGTGGCTGATGGAAAAGGCGTGTTCCTCATCGGTGCGCATCTGGGCAGTTTTGAAGTGCTGCGGGCCATTGGGCGCCAGCAACCCGGCCTGCGCATTGCCATGGTGATGTACGAGGAAAACGCACGAAAAATCAATGCAGCCATGGGCGCCATCAATCCCAAAGCACAGCTGGACGTCGTGGCATTGGGACATATCGATTCGATGATCAGGGTGCACGAGCTGCTGGATGAGGGCGCTGTCGTCGGTATGCTGGGAGACCGTTCACTCGGCAAGGACGACACGTATTCCATCGAATTCCTCGGAGATCCCGCCGAGCTGCCGCTCGGCCCTTTCCGCATGGCTGCCATCCTCAAACGCCCCGTGTTGTTCATGACGGGGCTGTACCGGGGTGGCAACCGCTACGACATTCACTTCGAAGCATTGGCCGACTTTTCCACGCTGCCTTCGCGCGGCCGCACTGCAGCCGTGCAGTCGGCCATGACACGCTATGCTGCGTTGATGGCGCAGTACTGCCGCAGCGCGCCTTACAACTGGTTCAACTTTTTTGATTTCTGGCGACCCGCATCGCAGCGTGCCGGCCAGCCTGAACAAGACACCTGAACACATGACACACCTTATTCAACCCACCACATCCACGCCATCTCCCTCGCAGGTTTCGCAGCGGACATCGCGGCCCATTTTTTCTTTCACGGCGTTTGCGGTGTCGCTGTTATTGGCGGCTTTGAGCCCGGCAGCGCTGGCCGCCTGGGACCTTCAGCAACTGATGGATTCTCTGGCGCAAACAAAATCGGGCCGCGCCACCTTCGTCGAAAAAAAGAGCATTGCATTGCTCGACAAACCGGTGGAATCGTCCGGGGAACTGCTCTATACCGCGCCAGACCGGCTGGAAAAGCGCACGCTCAAGCCGAAGCCCGAATCCATGGTGGTGAACGGCGGAGAACTGGTGATTGAGCGCGGGAAGCAAAAATACCAGTTGCGGCTACAGGCTTACCCTGAGCTGGCCGCGTTCATTGACAGCATTCGCGGCACCCTGGCGGGCGACCGCAATGCCCTGGAACGCAATTACCGGCTCAGCCTCGAAGGCACGGCCGAACGCTGGACCCTGCAATTGCAACCCATCGATCCCAAAATGCAGGCGGTCATCCAGCGCATCCGCATCATGGGTGTGCGTGACCAGTTGCGCAGCATCGACATCGCCCAGGCTGATGGCGACAGCTCCACCATGACCATCGAGCAAGTGGCAGCCCCGTGATGAATGGCGCACGCGGCCGCATGGCAGCCATTGCGGTATGGCTGGCGTTCCTGATCGGTTGCGGCGTTGTCATCAGCCGCACGCATTTCACGACGGACCTGTCCGCATTTCTTCCGCGGACCCCTACGCCCGAGCAACAGCTGCTGATGGACCAGTTGACCGAAGGACTGGCCTCCCGCCTTGTCCTGGTAGGCATAGAGGGCTCGGATCCCGCCGGACGCGCGGAGCTCTCCAAAAAAATGGCGCTGCAGTTACGCAGTGACTCCGCTTTTGCCAGCGTCGCCAATGGCGAGCCCGTCAACACCGAGGGGGATCGAAATTTCCTGCTCAAGCACCGTTATCTTTTGAGCCCTGCAGTCACACCGGAACGATTCAGCGTGGACGGGTTGCACGCCGCGCTTTCCGACAGCATTGAATTGCTCGCTTCGCCGGCTGGCTTGATGGTCAAGGCCCTGCTGCCGCGCGATCCCACCGGCGAAATGGTGCAGTTGCTGGGCCAGCTCAACAGCGGCAGCCAGCCGCAGCAAGCCTATGGGGCCTGGACTTCCCGCGACGGCAGGCGGGCGCTGATGCTGCTGCAAACCCATGCGGCGGGCTCGGACACCGACGCCCAGCAGCATGCCATGGACGCGATCCGCCGGGCCTTCGACGCAGCGGGCGGCTCCGCGGCCGGTGCGCGTTTCGTCATGACCGGCCCGGGCGTGTTCTCAGTCACCTCCCGCGAGACCATTCAAAGCCAGGTGAGCCATCTTTCATTGATCAGCGTACTGCTGATCGCAACGCTGTTACTGCTGGTCTACCGTTCCGTCAGTGCACTGTTGCTGGGTTTTCTGCCGGTAGTGACAGGGGCACTCGCGGGAATTGCCGCGGTCAGCCTGGGCTTTGGGTCAGTGCACGGCATCACGCTGGGCTTTGGCACAGCGCTGATTGGCGAAGCGGTGGACTACTCCATTTATCTCTTCGTACAGTCCGAGGATGCAGGCGCCAGTCAGGCGCCTTGGGTCAAGCGCTTCTGGCCTACCATCCGGCTAGGCGTCCTGACATCCGTTGCCGGGTTCGCCTCCCTTCTGTTCTCGGGCTTTCCGGGCCTGGCCCAACTCGGCCTGTATTCGATTGCCGGCCTGGTCGTGGCTGCCGCGGTGACCCGCTATGTACTGCCTCATCTGCTGCCGCGCCATTTCCGCATCCATGATGTGTCGGCCATCGGGCGGGTGCTCGGGGGCTTGGTGCAACGCGCGTCTTTGTTGCGATGGCCTGCCGCGGCGGTCCTGGCGGTTGCCTGTGCCGTGCTTGCCGCAAACCACGCCAGCCTCTTCAACGACAAGATATCGTCGCTCAGCCCGGTCTCGCAAGCCGATGTGGCACTGGATGAAAGCTTGCGTGCCGACATGGGAGCACCGGACGTGCGTTATGTCGTGGTGGTCTCCGGCACCAGCCGGGAAGCTGTGCTCCAGATCGCAGAGCAGGTGTCCACCCTGCTCCAGGCACAAGTCGAGCGCGGTGAGATTGCGGGGTTTGAAAGCCCGAGCCGCTACCTTCCGAGCGTGGCCACCCAGCGCGCCCGACAGGCCAGCCTTCCTGCCGCCGAGGTGCTGCAGGCCCGCCTGGCCCAGGCCGCGCACGGCCTGCCGGTGCGCCCATCGGTCTTCTCACCTTTCGTGGCTGAAGTCGAGGCCGCACGCAGCCTGCCCCTGCTGCAACCAGCCGACCTTGAAAAAACCTCGATGTCCATGGCGCTGGCCGCGCTGCTCATCGGGAAAGATAACCGCTGGAGCGCCCTGCTACCTTTGACAGCATCCCAGGGACGAAACATCGACGCCCGCAACATTCGCGCCGCACTGGCCACCAAGCCTTTGCCTGGCGTACTTTTTGTCGACATGAAGGCTGAATCAGATCATCTGTATTCCAGCTACCTTCACGAAGCCATCGTGCTGTCATTGGGTGGGCTGGCTGTCCTCGTGGCCCTGCTGCTGGTGGTTTTCCGTTCCCCTTCCCGGGTGCTGCGGATCATTGCGCCACTGGCGGCCGCCGTCGTCACGGTCACGGCGGGGCTGGCCTTGCTGGGCCAGCAGCTGATCATCCTGCACCTGGTCGGCCTGTTGCTGGTGGTGGCCGTGGGCTCCAACTACGCGCTGTTTTTTGACCGGCCCGATCCCCATGCCCCGATAGCGCCCCGAACCCTGGCGTCCATGCTGCTGGCCAATCTGACCACCGTCGCCGGGTTTGGCCTGCTCGCATTTTCCAAGGTGTCCATCCTGCAGGCCATGGGCGTCACCGTTGCCCCGGGCGTCATCCTGGCGTTGGTCTATGCAGCCATTTTTTCCCGGAAGCCTCATGCCTGACCTCCGCTGGAAGCCAAGCATTCTGATCCGTGCAAGCATCGCATTGCATGCGGCGGCACTTGCGGCCATCCTTGTTGATTCCGGCTGGTGGCGCTGGGCGCTTGCCGCCGTGGTCTTCAACCACCTGCTGCTCACCGTCGTGGGTATGTGGCCCCGCAGCCAGTGGCTGGGCCCCAACTGGACCCGCCTGCCCCAGGCCTCCATCGCCAGGCGGGAAATCGCCCTGACCATCGATGACGGGCCCGATCCCGCCGTGACACCCCAAGTCCTGGACCTGCTCGACCAGTATGCGGCCCGCGCAACTTTTTTTTGCGTCGGTGACAAAGCCGCCCGCCATCCCGAGTTGTGCCGCGAGCTTGTGCGGCGCGGACATGCCGTCGAAAACCACAGCCAGCACCACCGCCACTACTTTGCCCTGACGGGCCCGCGCAGCATGTTTCGCGAGTTGCAGGCGGCGCAAAACACACTGAGCGGCCTGACAGGCCAGCGGCCCCTTTTCTTTCGCGCTCCCGCCGGCCTGCGCAACCCCTTTCTTGACCCGGTACTGGCCCGGCTCGGCTTGAAGCTCGCCAGCTGGTCCGTGCGCGGCTTCGACACCCGCGTCGCCAATGCCGAGCGTGTAAAACGCAAACTCACAGCCGGGCTGCAAGCCGGAGCCATCCTGCTGTTGCATGACGGCAATGCAGCACGCACACCGCAAGGTGTTCCGGTCATCCTGGATGTCCTGCCCGCCTTGCTGGAGTCCATTGCGGCCGCCAACCTGCGCACCGTGACCCTGCAGCAGGCCCTCGCATGAATCCTACGCAGAAAACCCGGCAGAGCCCGTGGTCACAAATAGGGCGGGTTATCTTTCAGCACATCTATCTGAAAGCCATTGGCACGATGCTTTTCATCGGCGTGTTTTTCGGCGCCTACTTTTACCTGCTCAAGCACCCGGCCTTTCCGATCGCGGTGATGCCCCTCACCTGGCCTGATCGCCTCATCGGTTTTGAACCGCTGGCCTTGCCGGTTTATCTCTCGCTATGGGTTTATGTCTCGCTGCCGCCCATCTTCTTTGGCGACCGGCGCGAACTCCTGCGCTATGGCGGCGCCATTGCGCTGACCTGCCTGGCGGGCCTGCTGGTGTTTTATTTCTGGCCCACGGCCGCGCCCGCTCCAGACATCGACTGGCCGAAATACCCGCAGATGCTTTTCCTGAAAAACATGGATGCGGCAGGCAACGCCTGCCCTTCGCTTCATGTGGCGACAGCCATTTTTTCAGGCATCTGGCTGCACCATCTGCTGCGCCGATTCTCCGTCCCCGCATGGGTGCTGGCGATGAACGCGCTCTGGTGTTTCGGCATTGCCTATTCCACGCTGGCCACAAGGCAGCACGTCGCGGTAGACGTCGCCGGAGGCCTGCTCCTGGGAGGGGTGGCCGCCTGGTTGTCCCTGCATCTTCACAAACAGCGCACCGCAGGCAAGTAACAGCTGGTGTCCGGCATCGCAATGGCGCCGGATTTGCCACCTGATTTGCTAAAGTGTCCTTTTCTTCAGATTGGTCTTTTCTCTGCATCCACTTTGGCTTTCCCACTTCACCGCAACCAGCAGCATGGGTCGCGGTCTTGCACAAACTCTCGATGCACTGCGCAGGCGGCGGAGCGGGCTCGCCCCATGCACGTTCGACACAGTCGATCTGCCGACCTTTGCAGGTGAGGTCGCCGGCACAGACAGCGTGCAGCTTCCTGCACAGTGGGCCCGCTTCGACTGCCGCAACAACCGGCTCGCCCTGCTGGGGCTTCAGCAGGACGGCTTTACTGAAGCGGCGGCAACCGCCAGCAAAAAATACGGCGCGCACCGTGTGGGTGTCTTCATCGGCACCAGTACATCGGGCATTTTGCAAACCGAACTCGCCTATCGCCGGCGCGATCCGGGGACCGGCGCCCTGCCGCCCGATTTCATTTACGGCACAACACACAATACATTTTCTGTCGCTGATTTCGCGCGCCAGTACCTCGGGCTGACCGGCCCGGCCGCCGTTGTATCGTCTGCCTGCTCTTCCAGCGCCAAGGTGTTTGCTTCCGCGCGAAGAATGATGCGGGCAGGCCTGATCGATGCCGCCGTGGTCGGCGGGGTCGATTCGCTGTGCCTCACAACCTTGTATGGCTTTAACTCGCTGGGCCTGATTTCCCCCCAGGCTTGCAGGCCATTCGACGCCGCGCGCAACGGCATCACCATTGGCGAAGCTGCCGCTTTCGCCCTGCTGGAGCCCACGCCGGCACAACCCGCCCCAGGTGATGTGCTGCTGCTGGGCGTCGGCGAATCCAGCGACGCCCACCACATGTCCTCCCCCCATCCCGACGGCCTGGGTGCACGGCTGGCCATGCAGCAAGCCCTGGACATGGCCGGCCTCACCACGGCCGGGATCGACTACATCAACCTGCACGGCACCGCCACACAAAGCAACGATGCCGCGGAAGCCAAGGCAGTGTCCGGGCTGTTCGGCCCAGGCACCCCCTGCAGCTCCACCAAAGGCGCCACCGGCCACACGCTGGGCGCCGCAGGCGGGCTTGAAGCCGTGATCTGCGCGCTCGCATTGCAGCACGGCCTGCTGCCCGGCGGCATCAACACCCACGAGCGCGACCCTGCCCTGGCCGTCAACTACCTCCTGGCCAACCAGGAGGCCGCCCCCCGGCATGTGCTCAGCAATTCCTTCGGCTTCGGCGGCACCAATTGCAGCCTGATTTTTGGCCGTGCCGGTTAAGGTCCCGACATGACACAAGCACAATCCCCATCCGCAAAAGCCCTGACGGTCTTTGTCGAAGGTATCGGGCTGCTGGGCCCCGGACTGGCGGGGTGGGAACAAGGGCGCGAACATCTCAAAGGCAGCACCGCCTATCAAGCCACGCGCTGCGTTCTTCCGCCACCCATGGCTTTGCCGCAGGCCGAACGCCGCCGGGCCGGCGCGGTGGTGAAGGTGTCGCTGGCAGTGAGCGAGGAAGCCGTTGCAGCTTCAGGCCTGCAAGCTGCCATGCTGGCATCCGTCTTTTCATCTTCCAGCGGCGACGCCGTCAATTGCCACGAGATTTGCAATGCACTGGCCTCCAGCGACAGGCTGATCTCCCCGACGCGCTTTCACAACTCAGTGCACAACGCCGCCTCCGGCTACTGGAGTATTTCAAGCGGCTCGATGGTTTCGTCTTCGGTGCTTTGCGCGCGCGATGCAAGTTTTTCGGCAGGCCTGCTGGAGGCCATGACCCAGGTGGCGGTGGACCAGATACCCGTCCTGCTGGTCGCCTATGACACCGATTACCCGGAGCCGTTGCACAGCACACGCCCCATTCCTGACACCTTCGGCCTGGGATTGGTGCTGACACCCCACCGCAGTGAACGCAGCCAGGCGCAGTGGACGCTGGAACCAGACAACTGCCTGACGGCCTTGCCTGCCGAGCGGCTCGATGACGCCGCGCTCGAACAGCTGCGCACAGACATTCCTGCGGCGCGCTGCCTGCCGCTGCTGCTCAGCATCGCGCGGCAGCAAAGCGGCCGGATCGTGCTGGACTACCTTGACGGCCAACAGTTGACCCTGCAGGTGACACCGTGATGCTTGCAGGCCCCATGCCCACCAAGGCCTGCAGTGCGCCTTCGAGCCTTGGGCACGACGGGATCGCGCGCCGCATTCCCCATCAAGGCAGCATGTGCCTGCTGGAACGCGTCACGGCGTGGGACAACAGCCAAATTGCCTGCGAAGCCACCAGCCACCGCGCTCCCGGCAATCCCCTGCGTGCCTACGGAAGGCTGGGCGCCGCATGCGGGATTGAATATGCGGCGCAAGCCATGGCTGTGCATGGCGCGCTGATCTCGGAAGCCGCGGCCGGCACGCAGGAAAATCACAAGGCAGACGACAACGCCACCCCCTTCGGCTACCTGGTCAGCGTTCGCGGCGTCACCCTGCATGTCGAAAGACTCGACGACATCGACCTCGCGCTCACCATCCATGCCGAACGCACGAGCGGCGACGCCGGCAGTATTCTCTATGGGTTCACGGTTCATGCGGGCCCCGCGCTGCTTCTGTCGGGCCGCGCCGTGGTGATGCTCGACGCGCCATCAAAGGGGACTGCATGAACGCCTCCGTACTCAAACGCGCACTGGTCACCGGTGGCAGTGGCGCCATCGGCTCGGCGATTTGCCGGCAGCTGGCTGCCGATGGATTTCATGTCATCGTGCATGCCAACCGCGGCCTCGATGCCGCATTAGCGCTGGTGGCCTCCATCCAGGCGTCAGGCGGTCATGCGGAGGCTGTGGCGTTTGATGTCACTGATGCCGCCACAACCGCCATTGCCCTGGAAACCCTGCTGCTTCAGGGGCCGGTCCAGGTGATTGTGAACAACGCGGGCATCCACGACGACGCGGTCTTTCCGGGCATGCAGCTGCGGCAATGGCAACACGTCATTGACGTCTCGCTGAATGGTTTTTTTCATGTCACCCAGCCCTTGATGATGCCGATGATCCGTACGCGCTGGGGGCGTATCATCAACATCACGTCGGTCGCCGCAGTGGCAGGCAACCGCGGGCAGGTGAATTATTCGGCTGCCAAAGGCGCCTTGCATTCAGCCACCAAATCCCTTGCGCTGGAGGTGGCCAGCCGCGGCATCACGGTCAATGCGGTCGCGCCGGGCATCATCGCAACGCCGATGAGCCAGGACAGTTTTGATGCCACTGCCATTGCGCAGCTGGTACCCATGAAGCGAGCCGGCCGACCCGAAGAAGTCGCCGACCTCGTGAGTTTTCTGACTTCAGAGCGCGCAGCTTACATCAGCGGCCAGGTTATCTCCATCAACGGCGGCATGATTTAAAAAGGCACTCCATGACCATTCCTGAAAACACTCCAACGGTGCATGCACCCCATGTCCCGCTGACCGAGTATTACCAGACAGAGCAGGACCGGCAAACCTATCTGCGCAGGATATTTGACAGCACGGCGCCGGACTACGACCGCATCGAGGCGATCCTGGCCTGGGGCAGCGGTTCACGCTATCGACGCGACGCACTGATTCGCGGCGGCCTGAAAACCGGCATGAAAGTGCTCGACGTGGGCGTGGGAACCGGCCTGGTTGCCGCGCAAGCCTGCCTCCTGACCGGAGACCCCACGCTGGTGACCGGCCTTGATCCCAGCCCCGGCATGATGGCCGCCAGCAAGCTGCCAAAAACCATGGTGCTGGTTGAAGGCCGGGCCGAGTCCCTGCCGTTTCCGGACAACCATTTCGATTTTTTAAGCATGGGCTATGCCCTGCGCCACATCAGCGACCTGGGTGTGGCATTTGCAGAATTTGAACGCGTGTTGAAGCCCGGTGGACGGCTCTGCGTGCTCGAAATCACCCAGGCAAAAAGCCCTTGGGGCCGCTGGTTGCTCAAAACCTACATGCGTGGCGTCATACCGCTGCTGACGCGCTTCGTTTCGCGGCAAAAAGAAACCGCGTCCATCTGGCGCTACTACTGGGACAGCATAGAAGCCTGCGTGCCGCCCGAACAGGTCCTGGCCACGCTGCGCGCGGCGGGCCTGGCGGATGTCAGGCAACACCTGGAAGCCGGCGTATTCTCAGAATACCAGGCAGTCAAGTCGCTGCCCGGCTCTCCGGCCTCAACTCATCACGATCGCTGAAACAGGCGCCGGGCCAGCAGCACCGGCAAGCGCAGCACAAACCCGATAAAAAGCCGGGAATGCATCCAGGTGAGCAAAAGGTTGTCGCGCAGGTAGTTGAAGTGCGACACACCCCCCTCCTCGGGCCGAAAATACTTCACGGTGGCCGGCAGGTTGACCGGCTTCACACCGCGCCAGCACATGCGCACCACCGCTTCCGGGTCAAAGTCAAAGCGGCGCATCCAGCGCTGTCCGGCCATCACATCACGCAGCGGCGCGATCGGGTAAACACGAAAGCCGAACAGGGAGTCCCCGATGCCGGCCCACAGTGTTTCCAGGTCGGCCCATCCATTGGACACCTTGCGTCCGTTGACTCGCAGGCGCGGTGCATCCGCGGCGAACACCGGCACGCCGAGCACCATGACAGCGGGCTGGGCCAGCGACACGACCATGAATTCCGGAATCAGGTGGGCGGGGTGCTGCCCATCCGAGTCCATGGTCAGCACATGCGTGAACCCCTGGGCCGCAGCCAGCTCAATGCCGTGCAGCACTGCGGCACCCTTGCCCACATTGCGCGGCAACACCACGACCCGCAAGCGCGCATCGTCCGCGGCCATTGCCAGCAGGCGGTCGGTGCTGCCGTCGGTGCTGCCGTCAACGACCACCCAGACCGGCGCCCACTGCGCAAGTGCACTGCGAACTGTTTCGTCAACTTTGACACCGGGGTTGTAACTGGGAATCAGGACGAGATGCGTCCTGGACGTGTCGCGAAGGGAATCATTCATCGAGGGATCTAACTTGAACGGAAAACTGCGTGCAGCTTCACGCCGGCGGCGCAGAAGCAGCCAGGGGGGACGAGCGGGTACGCCCCAGCTCGGTCTGGAAGTATTGCTCCAGCTCTGCGGTGAAGTGCGCCGTGTCGCTCACCGGCTCAAAGCATTTTCCGAGGCGAACACGGTATGTGACCGGCATTTTCGGCGTCCATAGCAGGGACCAGCCCTTGCCCAGAAACCTCGAATCGGTTTCGATGAAAACGGTCTGTACCGGCACACCTGCGTATTTGGAAATCAGGCTGGTCGTTCCCTGCATGCGCCCCACAGGAAACCGCCGCGTGCGGGTACCCTCGGGAAAAAGCAGCAAACTGCTGCCCTGGCGCAAATCGGCAACGGCCAGCTGCACCATGGTGCGCAACGGCGTATTGCGGATATAGCCCACCAGCCGGGCACCTGCCCCAAAAAAGACACTGTTGACGATGTCCGCTTTCATGATGCAGGTGGCGTCCGGCAAACGCGACAGGATCATGATGGCGTCGAGCAGGGAAGGATGGTTGGGCGCGATGATTACCGGGGGGCCCGCCTGCAGCGCATCCAGCGCCGTCAGGTCGAACCGGCAGGCTCCCATCAACACCAGCAGGCGCAGGTAAGACCGGAAAGTGGCTGCTACAAGCCTGCGCCCCCATCGTTTGCTCAATACCCTCGGCAACAATGGCCGCATGACCACCGCCAGCAGCGAGACCGCCAGGCTGACGCCGACAAGTACCAGGTAACCCACGCAAAGACGGGCAGTTTCATGCACCGCCCTGCGGCCCCTATTGACGAGGGCCGACTCGGCAAGCACAGTGTCGGTCGGCTCCGCCCCGCTTGCGCTGTTGAAAGGCGAGATACTCGGCTCGGTCATTGCTTGCCTTTCGGTTGAGGTCGTGGGCCCTGGCGCAGACCGTATCCGGCTTGCTTTTTTGAATGGTGAATGCAAGCGAGTCTACCTCCTCACAAATACCGCTCCTTGGCAAATTGCCGGATTCCGGCGTAAGGCTTGATCCCGACTGAAGGCCGCACTCCAGGTTTTTCAGGCAGAAGCCGACCATGACGGTAAGTGCCTGATAGTAAAGGACAATCAGGGGCCGGAAACATCGAGGAACGGCCCCTGAGATAGGTGCCAGGTGAGACGAAAATGCAAAAAGAAGGAAGCGCGCACGCGCTGGGTCATTGATGCAAAAAGAAACAATTCGCGGCAAAAACCCAACAGGCGGGGCGCCGGAAGACACACCCATGATGACGCAATACAAGCGCATCAAGGCGGAGTACCCCGACACCCTGGTTTTCTACCGCATGGGGGACTTCTATGAGGTCTTTTTTGCCGACGCGGAAAAGGCCTCCCGCCTGCTCGACATCACGCTGACGCGGCGCGGCCAGTCCGCCGGCGAGCCGGTCGTCATGGCGGGTGTGCCCTTTCATTCGCTGGAAGGCTACCTGGCCAAACTTATCAAGCTCGGCGAATCGGTGGCCATCTGCGAGCAGGTCGGCGATGTCGCCACCAGCAAAGGCCCCGTGGAGCGCAAAGTGGTGCGCGTGGTCACGCCCGGCACACTCACAGACACTGAACTGCTGAGCGACAAAACCGAATCCATCCTGCTGGCCGTGCACCAGGGGCCGCGCAACACCTGCGGCCTGGCCTGGCTCAGCGTGACGCAGGGCGAAATCCACCTGGCGCACTGCGCCAATGACGAACTCGAAGCCTGGCTGGCGCGCGTGGCGCCAAGCGAACTGCTTTACAACGTCGATGTGACGCCGGCCTTTGAGCAGCGCCTCAAAGCCCAGCGCTGCGCCGCCAGCGCCCGGCCCGCATGGCAGTTTGATTCCGCCCTGGGCGCGCGCCGCCTGCTGGAGCAGCTCAAGGTCGCCTCGCTCGCATCCTGGAATGCTGAAGCACTGAATGAGGCGCACGCCGCAGCCTCGGCACTGCTGGGCTACGCTGAACACACCCAGGGCCGGGCGCTGTCGCACGTGCAAGGCCTGCAGGTGGTGCGTTCGGGCGAGCTGATCGAGCTGCCGCAAACCACGCGCCGCAATCTGGAACTCACGCAGACCCTGCGCGGCGAAGAATCGCCCACGCTGTTTTCGCTGCTGGACACCTGCACCACCGGCATGGGCAGCCGTGCACTGAAAAGCTGGCTGCTCACACCGCGCCGTGACCGCGCACAGGCCGCCGACAGGCTGGATGCCATTACCCACCTGCGCAGCGGCTCCCAGCAAACCCTGCGCGCCAGGCTCAAGGGCTGCAGCGACGTGGAACGCATCACCGCCCGCATCGCGCTGCGCCAGGTGCGGCCGCGCGAACTCGTGGCCCTGAAAGACACGCTACAAAAAACAGAGCTGGTCGCGCCCGCTGGTATTGGGCTGCCGGCACTTTTAACCAAAATTTTTGAAGACCTGCAGCCGCCGGCAGGCTGCCGTGAACTACTCGGCCGCTATGTGCTGGATGAGCCCGCCGCACTGATACGCGACGGCGGCGTCATCAACCACGGCTGCGATGCAGACCTGGACGAATTGCGCGCCATCCAGACCAACTGCGACGACTTTCTGCTGGACCTGGAAGGCCGCGAAAAAGCCCGCACCGGCATCGCCAACCTGCGCGTGCAGTTCAACAAGGTGCACGGCTTCTACATTGAAGTCACGCAAGGCCAGCTCGACAAGGTGCCCGACGACTACCGCCGCCGCCAGACGCTGAAAAATGCCGAGCGCTACATCACGCCCGAGCTCAAAACCTTTGAAGACAAGGCCCTGTCGGCGCAGGAGCGCGCACTGGCGCGCGAGAAGTGGCTGTACGAACAGCTGCTCGACCAGTTGCAGGACTTCGTTCCCGCGCTGAGCCGCCTGGCACGTGCCCTCGCCTCACTCGACGCGCTGTGCGCGTTGGCCGAACGCTCACTCACTCTCAACTGGGCAGCACCGGTGTTTGTGCGCGAACCCTGCATCGACATCAGCCAAGGCCGCCACCCGGTGGTGGAGGCTCGTCTGGCCGAGACGGGCGGCGGCGCCTTCATCGCCAACGATTCCGTCATGAGCGGCAAGCACCGCATGCAGGTCATCACCGGCCCTAACATGGGCGGCAAGTCGACCTATATGCGCCAGGTGGCGCTGATCGTGTTGCTGGCCAGTGTGGGCTCCTACGTGCCGGCGGCCAGCTGCCGGCTCGGGCCCATTGATGCCATCCACACCCGCATCGGTGCGGCCGATGACGTGGCCAACGCGCAATCGACCTTCATGCTGGAGATGACCGAGGCCGCGCAGATTCTGCACGCCGCCACCCCGCATTCGCTGGTGCTGATGGACGAGATCGGCCGGGGCACCTCCACCTTCGATGGCTTGGCGCTGGCCGGCGGCATTGCCGCCTACCTGCACAACAAGACGCAGGCTTTGACGCTGTTTGCCACGCATTACTTTGAGCTCACCGAATTCCCGGCGCAACACCACGGCGCGATCAATGTGCACGTGAGCGCGGTCGAGTCCGGCGCCGACATTGTGTTTTTGCACCACATCGAGCCCGGCCCTGCCAGCAAAAGCTACGGGATTGCCGTGGCCAGGCTGGCTGGCGTGCCCGCTGCCGTCGTCAACCACGCCCGCCACGCGCTCAATGCGCTCGAAGCCCACCAGACCGAAGCGCGCGCCCAGGTCGACCTGTTCGCCGCCCCGCCAGAAGCCGCCGCGCCCGAGCAAAGTGCCGTAGACAAGGCATTGGGTACCATAGACCCCGATGCACTGAGTCCGCGCGAGGCGCTGGACGCCCTGTACCGCCTGAAAAAGATCTCCGCCTCACCGTGACCCAGCGCAACCCGACCGCCCCCACACTTCCAAGCCACCAAAGCCACCTCATGACTTACTGCGTCGCCGCCAAACTCAACGCCGGGCTGGTGTTCCTGTCAGACTCCCGCACGAACGCGGGCCTGGACCACATCAGCACCTTCCGCAAAATGATCGTCTATGAAAAGCCGGGCGACCGTTTCATGGTGTTGCTGTCGGCCGGCAATCTGTCGATCTCCCAGTCGATCCGCGAAATCCTGCAGGTCGAGCAGCTCAAGGACCCCGACGGCGGCGAAGCCATCACGATCTGGAACGCCAAAAGCATGTTCGATGCCGCGCGCGTGCTGGGCTCGGCGATACGCCGCGTCTACGATCGCGACGCCGAAGCATTGAAAAACGCCGATGTCGACTTCAACGTGTCACTGGTCTTCGGCGGGCAGATCCGCGGCGAGAACATGCGCCTCTTCCAGATGTATTCGGCCGGCAACTTCATCGAAGCGACCGACGAGACACCTTACTTCCAGGTCGGCGAATCCAAGTACGGCAAACCCGTGCTGGACCGCGTGCTCACCCCGGCTACGCCGCTGGCCGAAGCCGCCAAGTGCGTGCTGGTGTCCATGGACTCGACCATGAAGTCGAATCTCTCGGTTGGCCTGCCGCTGGACCTTGTGGTCTATGAGGCCGACACCTACCGGAGCGACAAGATCGTCTGCATCGACAACGACAACCCCTACTACCGCATGATGCACAGCAGCTGGGGCCAGAAGCTGCGCGAGGTGTTCGACAGCATCGAAGACCCGGTGTGGGACGACGCGCACACCGACATCCCGCTGAAGATGCCGGCCACCCGCCATGAGCCGTTGAAAAAAATCAGCACGCCTGACGAGAAACTGATTTAAGCCGTGCCCGCCAACGCAAAACCGCTGGTCATTTTTTCCCACGGCAACAGCTTCCCCGCCGGCACCTACAGCGCGGTGTTCCAGAGCCTGAAAGCACGCGGCTTTCAGGTCAAGGCGATTGAAAAATTCGGCCACGACCCGCGCTACCCCGTCACCAGCAACTGGCCGCACCTGGTGCAGCAACTGGCCGACTTCACAGCCAGCGAGGTTGAAAAATCCGGCCAGCCGGCTTTCCTGGTGGGCCATTCGCTGGGCGGCTTTTTAAGCCTGATGTGCGCCGCACGCAACCCGGTGCTGGGCGGCCACGCCGTCAAGGGCGTGGTGCTGGTCGACTCCCCCATCCTCGGCGGCTGGCGCGCCGCAGCGCTGAGCGTCGCCAAGCGCGCACAACTGGTGGGCTCCATCTCCCCCGGCGCCATCAGCCGCAAACGCCGTCACCAATGGGTAGGCAAAGACGAGGTCTTTGAACACTTTCACAGCAAGAAAGCCTTTGCCGCGTGGGACGAACAAGTGCTGCGTGACTACATCGAGCACGGCACCTATGAAGGCACCGGCGGCGACGATGGCAAGCAGTTGCTGAGCTTCGACCGCGACGTCGAAACCGCGATCTACAACACGCTTCCCCACAATCTGGAAGGCCTGCTCAAACGCCATCCGCTGAAATGCCCTGTTGCTTTTATCGGGGGGCGGCAATCGGTGGAGATGAAGCAGGTTGGGATGGCGATGACTGAGAAGGTGACGAAGGGGCGGATCATGATGCTGGATGGGAGTCATCTGTTTCCCATGGAGAAGCCGTTGGCAACGGCGGCTGCGGTTGAGGCGGCTTTGAGGAATTTCCTCGGGTAGGCTGCTGTTGATTTGATGGGCGCAGTCTTTGTTGAGGGTTGCTGGCCGGGGGTTGCCCGGCATGCAAGTAACTTTCTTTTGCTTCGCCAAAAGAAAGTCACCAAAGAAAAGGCGACCCTGGTTCCTGCGTCCCTTCGCTGCGCTACGGGCAGCCTGTGGTGCTCGGTCCAGCCGGGGTCAAAAACAACTCGCTTCGCTCAAACAAGTTTTTGCCCTGATCCGTCTGAACCTCCGCTCCTCGGCGCATCCACAAGGGGTGGGGGACGAATACCAACAGCCGAAGGCAAACCCCGAATACCAGAAGAAACAAGGACTCGCCACGGCGAGTCCTTGTTGGTATTTGTCTTGGGTATTGGTATTCGGTCCCGCTAGCCCCTTCTGTCTGCGCCGAGGAGCGGAGGTTCAGGCGGATCAGGGATCGCGATTGTCTGAGCCGAAGGCGAGTTCGAGCGAGACCCCGCCTGAACCGAGCACCGCAGGTTGCCCTGGAGCGAAGCGCAGGGGACGCAGACAGCAGGGTCGCCTTTTCTTTTGCTTACTTTTCTTTTGGCGAAGCAAAAGAAAAGTGAGTAGCCGCCGGGCTACCCCCGGCCAGCAATCCTCAGCAAAAAGCGCAACGCCGGAGCAAAATCCGGCCTCAAGAAACCGCTATCAATTCAATAGCGGCCAGCGCCCGTCCCTATTGCCCCAAAGGCCAAAAACCACCTAAAAGTGCAGATTTCAGCGATGTTGATGCCGCGGGGACTTACCCTTAAGACTGCGGTTCAACATTCGCAACAGACTGGATAAACTAGCCCAGCACATCCGGCAGCCCCTGTGCCGCGCATCAGAACGATTCTCAGAGGAGGTTTCTCATGGCCCTATCCTTTATCGTCACCCTCGCCGTGACCTTTCTAGCCTGGGCCGTTGCCGCGGTGCTGTCCCAAAGCATGGGTGATGCGATGACGCTGAGCGCATCTGTCTGGCTGGCCACGGGTGTCACGTTCGGCGCGCTGCTGGCCGTGAAACCGCCCAAGCGCCCCGCCGTGCTGGCGGGCGCCGCGCTGGCGGCCATCGCGCTGGCCTTGCTGGACGGCCTGGCCGTGTTGCCTGCCATCGCTTTTGGCCTGAACGAAGCCCTCTGCGCCAGCCTGGGCGCCTGGGTGGCGCGCCTGCTGCGCAGCACCGGGCCCGGCGGCGGCATGGAGCCGGGCAAGTCTTACGCGGGCGTGCTGCTGGGCGCGCTGCTGACCTCCGCGCTGGGTGCCAGCATCGGCGTGATGCTCTGGAGCTGGGCCCTGCCGGAGCCCGTTGTCCTGCTGACCGAATGGCGCGTGTGGACCTGCACCACCTTTGTCGGCATCTTGCTGATCGCGCCGCTCATCACTGCGTTTTCCGGCTTCAAGGTCAAGCGCTCGGGCGGCATGGCCACCAGCCAGTTCCTGGCGGGCGCGGGCACCTTCCTGCTTTTCTTCGTGGTGGCGGGGCTGATCTTCTCCAGCGATGTGTCCGACCGGTTCAGCGCATCGCTGGGCCCCACCCTCACCTACCTGCCGCTGCCCTTCATGGTGGTGACCGCCATCCTCTGGAAGGAACGCGGCGCCACGGTGGCCACGCTCGTCGGCGCGTTGGCCCTGGTCGCCTGGACCAACGCCGGCGGCGGCCCCTTCGCCGAGGTCGAAGGCTTTCCGGGTGAGGCCGTGATCGAGGTGCAAGGTTATGTCGCCGTGATGGCGCTGCTGGTGGGCGTGGTCAATGCCCTGGGCGCCACCGCCGCACAGGCCCTGGCGCAGGCGCAGGACTGGCGCACCCGCTACCGCCAGGTGCTGGACTCCAACCGCACGGTGGTCGCCAATTTTGACGCCAGGACGGGCGCTGCCGAATGGGGCGAAGGCGCCAGCGAGTTGCTGCGCACCAACGCCAACGCGCTGCTGACCGTGCAGGACTTCATCGCCCACGCCGACCCGCAAGAGCAGCCCGGGCTGCAAGCCGACTGGCGCGACCTGACACAGGGCCAGCGCGACCACGTGCTGTGGAAGAACACCCTGCGCTGGAGCGACGGCCGCGTGGCCAGCGTGAACGCGCGCCTGTCGGGTGTGCGCGGCGCCGACGGCAATGTCGAACAGGTTGCAGCGCTGCTGGAAGTCGAGGCCTGACGTGGCTCTGGACACTTCCAGCACCGCGTCCACCGAGTCACCGGCACCGGCCGTGGACAAGAAGACGCCGGCCGTTTTTCTTATCCACGGGCTGGGCGGCACGCAATACGATTTGGGCTCCATGCACAAGCGGCTGAAAAACGCGGGCTTCGTCACGCATTCGCTGACCCTGCCCGGCCACGGCACCACGCCCGAGGATTTGGTGAACGTGACCGCCGAGCAGTGGATGGATGCCGTCACCGCCAAGTACCACGAGGTAGCCGCGCAGCACGACAACTTCCACATCATGGGCATGTGCATGGGCGCGCTGCTGGCCACCGAGCTGGCCAAGCGGCAAAAGCACACGCGCGGCAAGCTGATCGCGCTGGCGCCGCCTATCTACATCGACGGCTGGGCCACCGCCTGGTACACACCGCTGCGCCACCTGATGTACCACGTGCCCGGCGTTCCGGCACGCATGAAGGTCGAGGAAGAAGACCCTTTCGGCATCAAGAACGAACAGCTGCGCGCCATCGTCAAGGCCAAATTTGCGCGCGGTGAAGCCTTTCATTACCGCTGGGTACCGCTGGCCTGCGTGCGGCAGGTAGACCGGCTTCGCGGCTGGGTCATGACTGGCCTGAAAGACATGGCCAGCGAAACCCTGGTCATCCACGCACGCGAAGACGAACTCACCAGCCTGAACTCGGCCAACTACCTGGTCGAGCAGATCGGTGGCGCCAGGGCGCGCATGGTCGTGCTGGAAAACAGCTATCACATGATCTGCGTCGACAACGACCGCGAACAGGTTGCCCGCAACGTGCTGGAGTTTTTCGGCGCCAGCAGCGCGGCCTCACTGGGCATGGCGGTAGACGACCCGAAGATGAGCCCCGAAGCACTGGTCGCCTTTGCGCAAGCGCTGCGTACCTCGCTGGAGGCCGGCGACTTCACCAGCATCTTTGCCAAGGGCGCTTCAGACATGGCATGGTTCCAGCCCGGCGCCAACCGCGCCAGCGGCGTTTACCGCGGCAACAAGGGTCTGCAAGCCATGCTGCCGTGGGCCGCTGCAGTGCGGTTCACCGCATTCGGGCAGCCGGTGTTCAATGCCGGTGTGGCCGTGGTGCCCGCCACGCTCACGGCTGGTGGCCTGATGTCGCAAGGTGTGCTGGCCTTTGCGGTGCGCTCGGGCCGGCTGCTGGATGCGCGCTGGTTTCCCGACGACGTGGCGCTGGAAGACGCGCACTTCGGTGAACCGGTGGCCCCTGCCGGGCCCAGCGAAGCCGAGCGCGCTTTTGAAGCCGCCGGCATCGCGGTGAAGACGCTGGCCCAACCACCTGACAACGAAGCCCTGCTTGGCCTCTATGCCCTGTACAAACAGGCAACGCTGGGGGACGCGACCGGCGAACGCCCCGGCATGATGGACGTGATGGGCCGCGCCAAATACGATGCATGGGCCCAGCGCAAGGGCATGGCCCGCGAAGACGCGATGGCCGGTTACGCGGCGCTGGTGGAAAAACTCAGGTCCGCCTGAGCGTTAGCCCTCGCAAGCCTAGTCCGTCAGGTCGGCAGGTACCTTGCCGCCGTTGGCAGCCAGCTTGTTCATGACCTGCTTGTGCAGCCAGATGTTCATGGTCGCGCTGTCATTCATGTCGCCCGTGTAACCCAGCTCCTTCGCCAGCTCCTTGCGTTCGCCCAGGCTGCTGTCCAGGTGCAGCAGCTTCATCAGGTCGACGATGGAGGTTTTCCAGTTGAGTTTTTCCGGGTTCTTGCTGGCCATGCCGTTGAGCAGGGCTTCGACATCGACCTGCTGCATGGGCGGCGCTGCGGGCGCCGGGGCAGGTGCTGTGTCAGCAGGGGCGGCAGCCACCGGCGGCGCTGCATCGGGCGTTTGCAGCGAGGGAAATATCTTGCCGAAAATTTTGCCGAGAATACTCATGGTGCGCCCCTGGGTGAAGTTTAAAAATCCAGAGTAACACCGGGATGTGACAGCTTTTGTCAGACGTCACGCCAATCGCAGCCTGGCAACGCATCGCTCAACGGGCTGGCGCACCCACGCGCTTCAGGCCTGCTTCACCCGCCCGCGCCGCCATATCGGGCTGCCACACCACCTGGTCGTCTACCGCATACAGCCAGCACCTTGATTTCGCCCTCGCACACTGCTGGAAGGTCGTCGCGATCGCTTCAGGCTCGCCAGCGTTGAAGTACCAGCCGCCCTTTTCCGTCACGGCAAAGGCTTTGGGAGGCGGCAAGGTACGGAAGTGGGCATAACGCGCCTTGCCGGCGTCGCTGAGCGGCACGGCCGCCGTGTCATCGGCCGCCGCAAAGCCGGAGGCCGGCGGCACTACGTAGTGATGCCCTTTGAAACGCTGGGCATGCGACAACAGCAAAGGCTGGCCCAGCTGCGCCGAGAGAAACTCGAACATGCGTGCATGCGAGGCCTCCCGCGCTGCGGGGTTGCCGCCCACCGTGGCCTTGCCTGTTTTGGTGTTGCCCAGGCCTTCCATCTGTTTGACAGGCCCGGGGCCGTCAAAGCCGTGGTAGCTGCCGGGGTAAACCGTCAGTTCCACCGGCGCATTGGCCTTGTTCTTTTGCAGGCGCCCATGCAGGGTGACGCATTCCGGAGCCAGTGTCCAGTCGTCAAGCTCGCCGATCATGATCAGGAGCGGCACATGGACTTCATAGTTCCACATTCTGTTGTTCAGCAGGCAGCCAGGGTAAAAAGCCACGGCGGCGCGCGGCTGCACCTTCTGCGCCTGCACGTATTTGTCTGTGGCGTCGATGGTGCTGAGCACTGTCTGCGCGCCATGCGACCAGCCCAGCACCACAATGCGCGAAGCATCCACGGACGGCTGCTTCACCAGCCAGTCGATGGCGGCGAACACGTCCTCGCGGCGGTCACTTTCGTGAATGGTACGGAGCTTGTTGGGCGTCTCGCAAATCGATTTCTGGCCACGCGGGGTGAAGCTGTCCAGCGCGAGGAAATGCATGCGCTCCGCGTTGAAGTACCCGCCATAGCGAAAGAGCCGCTCGGCAAAATTGCCTTTGCTGTCGAGCCCGCCGCCACAACCGTGCAGGCCGATGATGACGGGCCGCGGATCCTTGTCGCCGGTGTCGAACCAGTAGCCGGGAATCTGCAGCTTGCCGTCCTGCGACGGGATCAATACCGGGCCACTCGCATGCGACAGCTGTGCCAGCAGCAAGCCAAAAAGAAGAACAGAAAAATAACGAAGCCAGGTCATGGCAGTCCCCTCCTCTGCGTCTCTTTTACCGGACGCTCAGTTTTTTTACGCCGCCCAAACTACCAGCCCGCTCCATGCCGTGGCCAGCACCACAATGCCGAACGCGATGCGGTACCAGGCAAACGGCACAAAGCTGTTGGTCGAGATGTAGCGCAGCAGCCAGCGTACGCAAAGCCAGGCGCTGAAAAACGAAAACACCAGGCCTACCGCGAACATCGGCATGTCGGCAGCAGACAGCAGCGCCCGCTCCTTGTACAGACTGTAGGCGCCGGCACCAATCAGCGTCGGCATGGCCAGGAAAAACGAGAAGTCGGTCGCGGCCTTGCGCGACAGCCCCAGCAGCATGCCGCCGATGATGGTTGCACCGCTTCGGCTGGTGCCGGGAATCATCGCCAGGCATTGCACCAGGCCGACCTTCACCGCGTCCATCACGGTCATGTCCTCCACCTCCTGGATGCGCGCAGCCGCGGTGTTCTTTTGCTGCCGCTTTTCGGCCCAGAGGATGATGAAGCCGCCGATGATGAAGGTGCTGGCCACCACCACGGGCGTAAACAGATGGGCCTTGATGGCCTTGCCGAACAGCAGGCCCAGCACCACGGCGGGCACAAAGGCCACCAGCACATTGAGCACAAACTGTTGCGCCTGTTTCTCGGTCGGCAGGGCTACGGCGGTGGCACGGATCTTCTGCCAGTACACGAGGATCACCGCAAAAATGGCGCCGGTCTGGATCGCTATGTCAAACACCTTGGCCTTTTCATCGTCAAATCCCAGCAGCGCGCCGGCCAATATCAGGTGCCCTGTCGAAGAGATCGGCAGGAATTCAGTCAGGCCCTCGACGATGCCCATGACGGCGGCTTTGATCAACAGTGCTATATCCACGCAGTCTCCAGAAAATAAAGTCCAGATTATGGCTGTAGCTGTTGGCCTACCCCTCGCCCAAAAGAGAAAGAAGGGCCGTGGCGCCCAGGTCCATGCCAGCAGGGGCCGCGGGACTGGCTTCGCCAGACCGCAGGCGCCGCCCCCGGAGGGGGGAACGGGCTACACGCAGTGAGACCGGACGGGGGTGGATCTGGTTCACCATCCCCTCGAGGGGAGAACAGGCTACACGCAGTGAGTCTGGACAGGGGTGGTATTTCTGTGCACAATTTGTTACCCCTTCGCCAGTCGCCACAGCCATGCAACTGACTCCGCTGATTGCCATTCACCTGTTTGCTGCCAGCACCGCCATCATCATTGGGCCGGTCGCGCTGTGGGCGCGTAAAGGGCGCTTGCAACGGCCCAAGGTACACCGGGCTTTTGGTTATGCCTTCGTGACGATGATGCTGGTCACTGCCGCGACGGCAGTTTTCATCCGCGACTTTGACTACCCCAATATTGCCGGCTACACACCCATCCACCTGCTGGTGCCCTTCGCGCTGCTCAGCCTGAGCGGCGCGTTCTGGCATTTGAGCCGCGGCAACATTGCGGGCCACCGCCGCGCCATGCAGTCACTCTACATTGGCGCATGCCTTGTGGCAGGCGTGTTCACGCTGATGCCCGACCGCTACCTGGGCAAGATGCTGTGGACGCAGCTCGGCCTGCTGTGACCTTCCACATCGCCCGAAAAAGCTGCAGCATTTTTTGACGAGCCCGTGGCAGGACGGTCCGCGCACGGAGTCCGGTGAAAATCCCTCGGACGCACACAATGCCTCACCCGGGCGCCCAGAAAAAGAAAGAACACCCATGCACCGTTATGTCCTGAGCGGCCTGTTGCTGCTCGCCGCCACCTGCGTGCAGGCCGGCATGGGATTCACCGAACTGCCCGGCCTGCAAGATGATGGCCCCGTCAGCGTTTTTTACCCTTCCGCCGGTGAAGACCGGCAGGCCCAGTTCGGCTCCTATTCCCTCAAACTTGATCGCGGTGGCCAGCCGGTGCGCGGCAACACGCGCCTGGTGGTGATCTCGCACGGCTCGGGCGGCTCGCCCTGGACCTACACCGACCTGGCGCGCCGCCTGGTCGAAGACGGCTTCGTCGTCGCGTTTCCGCGGCACCGCGGCGACAACGCCATGGACCCATCTACCCCCGGACCCGACAGCTGGAAGCAGCGGCCCGCCGAAGTGTCCCGCGCCATTGACGCGGTAGCGCGTGACCAGCGCCTTGCACCGCTGCTGTCGCTGGACAAGGTCGGCATGTACGGCATGTCGGCCGGCGGCCATACCGCCCTGACACTCGCCGGCGGCCGCTGGTCCCCGGCGCTGCTGGCCCGGCATTGCGAGGCGAACATTGCCGAGGACTTTCACACCTGCGTCGGGCTGACCACCCGGCTCACGGGGGGCATGCTGGACGGCCTGAAAAAATCGGTGGCGCTGGCAGTGATCCGCCAGAAATTCAGAGACGCCGGCTGGCAAACCCACACCGATCCACGCATTCGCGCCGTGGTTGCCGGCGTTCCGCTGGCCGCCGATTTCGACATGGCCTCGCTGGCCGCACCGCCCGTGCCGCTCGGGCTGGTCACCGCCCGGCAAGACCGCTGGCTGGTGCCCCGTTTTCACAGCGACGTGGTGCTTGCGGCCTGCAAGCGCTGCGAACACCTGGCCGACCTGCCCACCGGCGGCCACGGTGCGCTGCTGTCGCCGCCGCCACCGACCGATGCCATGTCGGCCCTGGCCAAAGACCTGCTGCTGGACCCGCCCGGCTTTGACCGCAGCGAGCTTCCCGCGGTGGACCAGAAGATCAGCAGCTTCCTGCGCAGGCACCTGCTTCCTTGAATTCCCGGTGATGGGCTTGTGAAGGCTGGCCACAGGCACGCCTGGCGGTGCCTGGAGGTCACGCATCGAAGTGAACCAAAAATGAGCCTTTCAGGTGCGTTTTTGAGTCAGAAACGAACCAATAAGAATCATTAGTAAAACTTATCTACTCGTACATTCATTCGCTGAGGGGTGAACCCCACTACCGCTTCATGAAGGTGAAATATACATTCAGTTACACCAACATTATCACCAAGGTTCTCACGATGAACAGCTTCACATCCCGCCGCCATACCCTGGTCGGCCTGACCGCCATTGCCGTAGCCAGCGCCCTGCTCTCAGGCTGTGACAACCCGCCAGACACCATCAAGATCGGCGTTGCCCAGCCGCTGTCGGGGAACCTCGCCGCGCTCGGCCAGGACTTGCACAACGGCGTGAAGATGGCCGTGGACGAGATCAACAAGGAGGGCTTCCAGATCAAGGGCAAGACGGTCAAGATTGAAATCGTGGCCATGGACGACCGGTCTGATCCAAAAACCGGTGTGGAAGTCGCGCAGCAGCTCGTCGACGCCGGCGTGGTCGCCGTGATCGGCAACCTCAATTCGGGCGTCAGCATCCCGGCCGCACCGGTCTATGCCGCCAAAAACATTCCCCAGCTGGCCATCTCGACCAACCCCAAGTTCACCGAGCTGGGCCTGGCCACCACCTTCCGCCTGGTGGCCAACGACAACCTGCAGGCCCGCGCGATCGGCTCCTTTGCCGCCAACCAGCTCAGCGCCAGCAAGTTCGCCATCGTCGATGACGGCACCACCTACGGCAAGGGCCTCGCCGCCGGTGCGGCCGTCGAGCTGAAGAAAGCCGGAAAGGCAGTAGTGGTCACCTATTCGTCCGACGACAAGACCACCAGGTTTGACGAGCTGGCCGGCAAGATCAAGGACGGCAATGTCGAAGTGGTCGTGTCCACGCAAGGCGACTTCCAGATCCTCGCGCTGATTGATGCCCTCAAGAAGATCGACTACAACCAGCAGATCAGCATCCTGGGCGGCGACACCATCAAGACGACCGACATGCTCAAGGGCAGCGACACAGTCAAGGGCATCTACGCTACTTCGCCCATCCTGGACGCCAAAGAGTTCGTCAACGGCAAGGCCTTCCTGAGCAAGTACCAGGACACCTTCAAAAGGGAGCCGGCTTACGGCGGCCACTACACCTACGACGCGATGTACATCCTGGCCGGCGCCATGCGGCGCGCCAACTCGGTCAAACCTGAAAAGATCACCGAAACCCTGCGCACCTTTGACGGCTACGCGCCGATTACCGGCTCCATGAAGTGGGACTCGGTGGGCGAGCAGCGTTACGGCGTGGTCGGCGTTTACTCGATCCGCAAGGGTGTTTGGGACCTGCAGCTGCGCTCTGACCGCTGGTAGGCTAAGCTTTCGGTCGTCATGACCGAGCCCACCTCATTGCCTGGCGCATTCCCTGGCGCATCTTCCGGCGCGGCGCCTGCCCGCCACCACGCCACGCCCGCCGAAGTCCTGGACTTCTGGCTGGGCGACGGCGTCGAAAAAGACTGGCCCACGCAAGACCTTGGCAAACGCTGGTTTGGCGGCGGCGCCGAACTCGACGAAGACATCCGCGCGCGCTTCGGCCTTGAGGTCGAGGCAGCCGTGGACGGCGGCCTGCAAGGCTGGGCGCAACCGCCCCTTCACCGCCTGGCGCTGGTCATCCTTTTGGACCAATTCACACGCAATGTCTTTCGCGGCTCCGGCAAGGCCTTTGCCGGCGACGCGCGGGCCCAGCAACTGGTGCTGGAGGCGCTGGCCGCCCAAACCGACCTGCAGCTGCCCTGGGCCGGGCGCGTCTTTTTGTACATGCCGCTGATGCATGCCGAAAGCCTGGCACTGCAAGATGAATGCGTGGCGCGCTTCACCCGGCTGGTGGATGACGCGCCCGACTCACTCAAGCAGCGCCTGCGCGGCAATCTTGACTTCGCCCACCAGCACCGGGACATCATTGCCCGCTTCGGACGCTTCCCCTACCGCAACGCGGCGCTGGGGCGCACCGATACGCCCGAGGAAGCCGACTTTCTTCTCAAGGGCCCGCGCTTCGGGCAGTGAGAACGTTCCCCCCCGTTCAGGCTCACTTCGTGTAGCCTGCTCCCCCCTCAGGGGGCGGCGCCTGGGGCCGGCGAAGCCGGACCCTCGGCCCCCGCTGGTGAAATGCCCCCCGTGGTTACCCCGCTTTTTTGAATCCAGCATCACGACCGCCGCGTACTAGCAACGGGACGTCCCGCGCCACATCGCCAACAACAACGGCCGGCCGCCCTAGTTCACCACCGGCCAGCCCTGGCCGGTTCACAAAAACCCAGGAGTTCAAAAATGACTTTACGCACAGCCACCGCCTCAGCTTCAGTTCTGCTCGTGTCCCTGCTCGCCGCCTGCGGCAGCATGTCGCCCATGATGCCCAGCTACTCGCAGGCCGGCCTGCCGGCTGCCGTGCAGGTGCCGGCAGGCAACAAGGTCGCGATGGAGACCGTGGGCGTGGGCGACATCACCTACCAGTGCAACGCCAAAAAAGACATGGCCGGCCAGTTTGAATGGGTCTTTGTCGGCCCCGACGCGAAGCTCAATGACCGCAGCGGCAAGCAGGTCGGCAAATACTACGGCCCGCCGGCCACCTGGGAAAGCATGGACGGCTCCAAACTGACGGCAACGCAAATCGCGGTCGCCCCCGGCGGCATGGGCAACATCCCTTTGCAGCTCGTCAAGGGCAACCCGGCCATGGGCAGCGGCGCCATGAGCGGCGTGACCTATATCCAGCGCGTGGACACCCAGGGCGGCGTAGCGCCCGCCATGCCTTGCGCCGCCGGCAACATGGGCGCCAAACAGGTCGTGAAGTACCAGGCCGGCTACATCTTCTACAAGGCGATGTAAGCGTAAGCGCAGGAAGGCGCAGGGAGGTTCGCACAGGCACCCTCCCGGCGCCCGACACCCTTCACCCGCATCTCCTCAGGGTGAGCCGCCAGCTCTGAAATCAGGCGGGGCTGGTCTTACGCCCGCAGGCTTGCCACAAGGCCGGCGCTGCGGGCTTTTTTACGGGCAGTTGGCCTCCTCTTTGGCGGGTTGCGTGAGCTGTCTTTTGACGTGCCGCCTGAGCTGTCGCATTTGCCCGCAAACGGTCCGGCAAGGCGCTGGCAATGAGGCTGCGCGGCGTCCTACAGATGTTTACATTTCAGCGGGCTTTACTGGCAAGCAGACAAAACAACAAACCGAGGAGCCTCCATGAAAAGCACACACAACATCTTTTGGGCCTACAGCAAGAGCGCTGGCGTCATGCTGGCCATGGTCACCGGCACTGCCGCGCTAATCACCGCCTGCTCCGGCGTCGCGCCGCTTCCCAAGGAATACACGCAGGACCCGCTGGACGCATCGGTCAAGGTGCCGCCCGGGCATGTTGTGGCGCTTGAAACCACCGCTAGCGGCCTGCTTCATTACGAGTGCAAGGCCAACGCCGACACAGCCGGCACCATCGGCTGGGTTCTCGTGAGGCCCGAGGCCGACCTGCTGGACCGCACCGGCAAAACCGTCGTCAAATATTCCGGCCCGCCTGCCACCTGGACACACATCGACGGCTCCAGCGTGGTCGGCACGCAGGTGGCGCTGGCGCCCCGCATAGGCGCCACCAACCTGCCGAACCAGCTTTCCACCGGTGCATCGGGCGCCACGCCTGGCGTCCTGCAAAACATCACCTACATCCAGCGCATCAAGACCAAGGGCGGGCAAGACCTGAGCAAGGCCTGCACGCAGTCCGACCTCGGCGACAAGCTGACAACGTCTTACCAGGCCGACTATATTTTCTGGAAAGCCTCTTGAAGCAGAGCGGCAATGGAACCCAAAAGCCCGCAGGCCCCTGGTCTGCGGGCTTTTTTTCTGGCGTGGGCAGAATCAACCTGCTACTGAATTTATAGCTGCTCGCGCTTATTTTAATTGGGCTACAGCCATATTTGGCATTGGGATGGAGCCGCATCACGACATCGGCATTGGCACCGGCATGGAATACCCGGCTGAACGCTTCCAATGCGCCATCACCCCACCAGTCAAACCTGCCGACCTTTGCCCGCACCCACTCCCTTCAGCGTCCTACAGCGGGCCTGGCTCATTGTGTTTTACTGGTGCCTGAGACCATCGCCCCCCACCTGGAACCTGCCGTGAACACCAAAGCCTCTCGCGCTCCCTGCTTCGCCCTGCTGCGAAGCGTGCTCATGGTCACCGGCGCAGTGGGGGTGCTTGGCGCCTGCAGCGTGCGCCTGCCCAACCCCTACAACGCCCAGCAGGCCCTGCCTGAAGCCATACGCGTGCCGGCGGGCCACAAGGCCGTGCTGGAAGCCCAGGGCAAGGGCGACCTCCTGTATGAATGCCAGGCCATCAAACGTGCGCCCTATGAATACGCCTGGCTGCTCCAGTCACCGGGGCTGCGGCTGCAGGACAGCAATGGCCAGACCGTCACGTACTACCCGGGCCTGCGCTCGCGCTGGGTGCACAGCGACGGCTCCAGGGTCGTCGCGCAGGAACTGGTTGAAGTGTCCGCCGACCGCAGCAGCCTTCCGCTGCAGCGGGCCATGGTGAGCCCTTCAGAAACCCCGGGTGCGCTCGCCGACGTCAGCTACATCCAGAGCCGCAGAACCGCGGGCGGCGTTGTGTCGAACCCGCCCTGCACCTCTGCAAGCCTGGGCATGCGGGTGTCGGTGCCTTTCGAGGCTGACTATGTTTTCTGGCGCCCGGCCGCCTAGCACTGCAACCCACCGGCCTTTCATCGCCCAACAAAAAGCCCGCATGAAGCGGGCTTTTTGCTTTTTGCTGTTGCAAGGCGGCTAACCCTGGCGACTCCGGGTCAGACCGGGTTAGCCCGCAACGCAGGCTTTAGCGCCTGTAGTACGCCGGCCCATAACCCGGAGGGGGGGCCTGCACGTAGTAGCCACCGTGGTGCCTGTGGCCGTGCCTTGGGCCGTAGTACACCGGCTGCGGGGCGTAGTACACAGGCGCAGGCCTCACGTACACGGGGCGCGGCTGGTAGTACACCGGTGCGGGCGGGTAATACACAGGTGCCGGCTGCACGTACACGGGCTGCTGGTACACCGGATAGGCGTTCGTTACGCCAACCTGCACACCCGGCACCCCGACGCCCACGGAAAAGGTCACGTTGTCACGGGCTTGGGCAGCACCGGCAAAGCCGAAAGCGGCAAGTGCCAGTGCGGCTGCGGCGCCTGCCACGGCGACGGAGCGGTTTGCCTTGATTGCTGTCTTCATATGATCTCCTTAACAGGGCAGGAAATGCCCATGTGTTTATTAAACGCGCCACCCCCGTAACGGCGTACCGTACGCACAGTGAAGAGCGTAGCCAAACGTAACCCTTTCGTGTAACCCCCTAAAATCACTCAATGACCACCCCCGCCCCTGCCTCCGCTCCCGCCGACAAAGAAACCCACAAGCCCAGCAACTTCCTGCGCCAGATCATCGAAAAAGACCTGGCCGAAGGCACCTATGCCAGCCGCCGCTGGGGCGGCAGCCCGGGTGACGCCGCCCACCATGCTGCAGGCCAGCCCGACCCGGCCAAGGTGCGCCTGCGCTTTCCGCCCGAACCCAACGGCTATTTACATGTGGGCCACGCCAAAAGCATTTGCCTGAACTTCGGCTTGGCGCGTGACTACGGCGGCGTGTGCCACCTGCGCTTTGACGACACCAACCCCGAAAAAGAAGACACTGAATACGTCGACAGCATCATCGAAGCCGTCAAGTGGCTGGGTTATGACTGGGCGCAGATCGGCAACGGCAAAGGGGGCGACAAGCCCTACCAGGCCAGCGACTATTTCGACTTCATGTACCGCGCCGCCGAATATCTGATCGAAAGCGGCAACGCCTACGTTGACGAACAAACCGCCGACGAAATGCGCCACAACCGCGGCGACTTCGGCCACCCCGGCACCAACAGCCCCTTCCGCGGCCGCACACCCGCAGAAAACCTGGCGCGCTTTCGCGAGATGCGAGACGGCAAGCTGCCCGACGGCGCCGCCGTGCTGCGCGCCAAGATCGACATGGCCTCGCCCAACATCAACATGCGCGACCCGGCCATTTACCGCATACGCCGCGCCCACCACCACAACACCGGCGACAAATGGTGCATCTACCCGATGTACACCTTCGCCCACCCGGTCGAAGACGCACTTGAGCAAATCACCCACAGCATCTGCACACTCGAGTTTGAAGACCAGCGCCCGTTTTACGACTGGCTGCTCGACCGTCTGGCCGAAGGCAAACTCATTGCCACACCGCACCCACGCCAGTACGAATTTGCGCGCCTGAACCTCACCTACGTGCTCACCAGCAAACGCAAGCTGGCCCAGCTGGTCACTGAAAAGCGCGTGAGCGGCTGGGACGACCCGCGCATGCCAACAATAGTCGGCCTGCGCCGCCGCGGCTACACGCCCGAATCACTGCAACTCTTTGCTGAACGCATTGGCGTGACCAAAAGCGACAGCTGGATCGACTACAGCACGCTCGAAGGGTCCCTCCGCGACACGCTGGACCCGATCGCCCCACGCGCCATGGCCGTGCTTGATCCGGTCAAGCTCGTGCTCACGAACTGGGACGAAGTGATGGGCGCAGGCAAGCTCGACGACTGCAGCGCCCCGGTTCACCCGCACCACGAAGAGATGGGCAAACGCCAGTTCAAGATCGGCAAGGAAGTCTGGATTGAACGCACCGACTACGAAGAAACGCCACCCAAAGGTTTCTTCCGCCTCTTCCCGCCGCACATCAACGCCAGCAAGCAAGCCATTGCGGGCAGCAAGGTCCGCCTCAAATATGGCCACGTCATCGAATGCACAGGCGCAGTGAAAGACGCCAACGGCAAGGTGACGGAAGTGCACGCCACCCTGATCCCCGACACCAAGAGCGGCACCCCCGGCTCCGATGCCATCAAGGTCAAGGGCGTGATCACCTGGGTGGGCGTGAATGACGCGGTAGAGGCCGAAGTGCGCCTTTATGACCGCCTCTTCACCACCGAACACCCCGGCACCGGCGACAAGGACTTCCACGATGAGTTGAACCCCGACAGCCTTAAGGCCGTGACGGCCTACGTTGAGCCATCACTGACGAATGTGCCCGCCGGGACGCGCTTTCAGTTTGAGCGGCATGGGTACTTTGTGACGGATCTGGTGGATCACTCTGCCAGTAACAGTAAAGCCGTATTCAATCGGGTCACGGGTATGAAGGACAACTGGGCCAAATAGCTGGCAACCCGAAAGACGCAGCGCCAACGAAGCCCCAAAAAAGCGTCTACAAAACAATTCGAATTACGAGGGAGAATATTTTGAAATTTTGGTTGCATGCCGTGCGCAGCACGATGTTGATGGGCACGCTCGCTCTGTTCGCACTGGCCGCGCAGTCCCAGCCGGCGCCTGCTACCCAGGGTCCGAACGAAGGCGTCAAGGAAGTGCGGATTTCATCCGACAAATTCGAGCGCCAGGCGGCCCTGCCCAGTTGGGTCGAACCCATCACCAACCTGCCTGCCACGCAAAGCAAGGCACCCGTGGTAACCATACTGGCGGACACGCAGTTCATGGTGGCCGCACAATCCACCAGCTTTGTACACCGGGCCTGGCTGGCCAACACCAATGCCCCGTTGCAGTCGCTGGGCACGATGGCCGTGTCCTTCAACCCCGAATACCAGCGGGCCAAGCTCCATATTCTGCGCATTCACCGCGCAGGCCAGGTTCTTGACAAGCTCGCCACGGCCGAAATCCGCTTTCTTCAGCAGGAAACCGGCCTCGACATGGGCGCCTATAACGGCGAAACCACCGCATCCATCCTGGTTGAGGACCTGCGCGTCGGCGACGTGCTGGAGATCGCCTACTCCACCATCGGAGCCAACCCGGTCATGGGCAACCGCTTCATTGACTACGCCAGCTGGGACCAGGGCGTCCCGGTTGACCGGCGCCGTGTCACCCTGAATTACCCGTCCGCACGCAAGATCAACGTGCGCTTTCTTGGCGACTTGAACAAGGACTATCCGAAGCCTGTCGAGTCAGTCAGCGGCGCGATGAAAAAACTCCGTTGGGAACAGCTCACGCTGCCAGCCGTGGACTTTGAAGCTTCGGTTCCTTCCAGTTTTTATGTGGGCCGCTCCATGCAGTTCTCGGAGTTCCAGAGCTGGGCCGAGGTGTCGGACTGGGCTGATCAGCTGTTCCGTAGCAACGCACCCTTGCCTCCTGAAATCATGCAGGTAGTGCAAACGCTGGGCACCAAGCCCACTATGGACGAGCGCGTCTCCGGTGCACTGCAATGGGTGCAGAACGAAATCCGTTATTTCTCGGTGTCCCTGGGTGAAAGTTCGCACCGCCCCACGCAACCCGCGCTCACCCTGCAGCGCCGCTATGGCGACTGCAAGGACAAATCATTCATGTTGATCGAAATGCTGCGTGCGCTGGGCGTCAAGGCGCAGCCCGTGCTGGTGTCCACCCGCTTTCGCGACGGACTGACGAAGATGCTGCCTTCACCTTACGCTTTCGACCACGCCATCGTGCGCGCGGAAGTGGAAGGAAAAACCTATTTTCTCGACCCCACCCTGATCGGCCAGACGGGACGGCTGGACGCACTGGGCCAGCCGCATGAAGGCTCTGAGGTACTCGTTGTTCAACCCGGCAACAGCAGCTTCACCCGCATCAAGTCAGCTGATTACGCCGGGATCTCCCGCAACGAACTCACCGAAAAAATCACGCTGCCGAAATTTGGCGGCGACGGCACGCTCGAAAGCCAACACCTCTGGTCGGGCTACAGCGCGGAAATGCGCCGCATCCAGCTGGCCGCCTGGACGACGGAGCAGCGCGACAAGGTGTTCCGCGAAGCGTACGAGCGGCGCTACCCGGGCATCCGTTTTTCCGCGCCGCTCCAGGTGCTCGACGACACCATCAACAACGTTGTAACCGTCAAAACCCAGTACACCGTTCCCAACCTGGCCATCTCGGCCGGCAGCGAGTGGGCGGTGCGCTACAGCGCCAGCAACATGGCGGGCATGGTGGTCATGCCGCCGTCAGTCAATCGCACCCAGCCGCTGTCCATGGAAGTCCTGCCGCGCAAGAATCGCTACTCGATCGAGATTGAATTCCCGCCTGAGGTGTCTGTGGTGCGTGACCCCCTCACGCGCTCCGTGCGCGACGACGCCTTTGACTACCAGGTCTCCGCAAGCTTCCGCGGTAACCGGGCATCAACCACCATCGAGCTGGCCGTATTGCAAACCCAGATCGAGGCCTCACGCGTGCCTGCCTATGCGGCCGCCCTGCGCCGCACCGGCGAGATTTTTTACCCCATTGCGGTAGTGCGTAAAGACGACATCAAGTCATCCGGCCTGCTGGGCCTGGGCACCAAGACCTTGCGCCAGACGATTGAAGACCGCCTGAACGACCGCATCGGCAAGGTCAGCAAAGGCATCGACAGCGGCCGGCTGAGCGGCGACGACCTGGCAGACGCCCTGTGCGAACGCGCCGAAGCACTCACAGACCTCGGCAAACCCGAAGAAGGCCTGAAAGACGCCCAGCTTGCCATCAAGGGCAGCCCCAACTTTTCGCGCGCCTATGCCTGCCGCGGCAATGTGTACTTTGGCCTGCAAGACTACCCCCGCAGCATTGCCGACTACAGCAAGGCCATTTCACTCGGCGATGAAAGCGACCACGTGATGTACCGGCGCGGCCATGCACGTTTCTACGGTGGCCAGCTTGCAGCAGCGGCAGAAGACTTTGCCAAAGCAAGCCAGTCCAAACAGGCTGATGCCGACGCCGCACTTTACGCGGAGCTGTGGCGCGTATGGACACAAAAGCGGCTGGGCATCACGCCGGACGCTGCACAACAGGCGCTTGCCAGGGCCAAGCCCGGCGGTGACTGGCCCCGCCCCGCCCTCGCCATGCTGCACGGCCTGATGACGCCCGAACAAGCCCTGGCCACACTCGACAGCAAAAAGGGCGACGAACGCGACATGGCCCTGGTGGAGGGCTACTTCTATGTTGGCCAAAACTACTATGCCCAGGGCGACAAGACAAAAGCCGCCGAGTTTTTCAACAAGGCCCGCGAAAAAGGCGTCCTCCTCTACATCGAGCACGTCGCAGCGGGCCTGGAGCTGCAACAGATGGGTGTCGCCAAGCCCTAGGCCCACATATGCGCCCATCCCCTTATCCCAAGCGCCTGCGCAATTTTCTGGTGATGACGGGATGGGCGGCGTCCCTGCTGGTACCGGCCACCGGTCATGCCCAGTTCGGCCGTTTCGAATTTAGCGACGCAGGCGACTTCTCGGAATCGGCCATCCTGCACGGCGTCAAGGCCACTCAGGCGCAATGCGCAGCCGCCGCCAACACCGTCTGGGCCGCCGCGGCCAGCTCGGGCGCCGAATGCATCAAATACTGGAAGGCCGGTTTTGGCGACCAACCCGTCAAACGCGCCATCGTGTTCTTTCATGGCGACGTCTTTGTGGGCGTAGGCAAGACCAGCAAAAACTACCTGGACTTGAGCAATGCCCAGTTGCAAAACTTCGCCGACGGTTGGGCCAAAACACTCGGCATGCCCTACATCTACATGGGCCGCCCGGGCACCCACGGCTCATCAGGCGACCACATGCAGCGCAGGCGCATTGACGAATCACTCATCATCTCGGCCGCGTTGGACGAGATCAAGAAGCGCTACGGCGTAGAAGAATGGGTCATCGCCGGACAAAGCGGCGGCGGCCACGTCACGTCGTCATTAATCACCGAACGCTCAGACATCATCTGCGCCGTCCCCACCTCAGCGCCCTCTTCACCCCGCATCCGCTGGGAAATGATGGGCCGCACCAAAGACACCACCAACTACGCCGACTCCTACGAGCCGTGGAAATTTGTCGCCAAAGACAAGGTCAACCCCAAGCTGCGCGTGTTCGTGCTGGGCAACCCGAATGACAAAAACGTTTTCTGGGCTTCGCAGACCGTGATGGCCGACGCGCTGCAAAAAGCGCAGATTCCGGTTCAGGTGCTGCAGGGTGAAGGCAGCGGGCCGGACGCGCATGGGTTGTCGAATTCATCGCGAATTGTGGCGGGGTGGTGTGCGAAGGATGTGGGGACTGAGGAGATGGTGGCGCGGGCGGGTAAGGGGCTTAAGGGGTAGCCATGGGTACAACCACTGAAGGGCAGGCTAGCTTGTGTACTTCGTCATAGGCATTGTCGACTACAAGGATGACAAGGTCGTGCTCAAACGGGTGACAGGAACTATTTAGCGCAGCTAATAGATTTCTCCGTAGAGGTTTTCTTTTCCATTCGCGTCACGACCTGCACATCGATTCGAGGAATAGTTAACCTTATCCTTGAAGATTCGTTTTCAATCGAATTCTTTGGTACAGAGAGTTCGATTAGCCAATGCTCACCGACGTTGGACAGAATCTGGGCACTCACTTTGCTCCAATTCCCATCCGAGCAAAACAAGTCCTCTCCACTATTGCCCGGTAAGCTGCTTTTTATTAGCTCACAAGTTTTTTTAGGCACCCGAATATCCTGCGGCCGTTCGCCTCTCACGCCCAAGTACGAGGCAACCATCTTGGGGAAAAAGCTGGGTTGATCTATGGCCAAGGGGACGCAAATATATAAAACGCCAACCAGCACTATTGCAATCACGGCAACATCAGACCCCCTCAACCTTCCAACCGAAGCATTAGCCAATATCGCCAGAGCCCAAAGAGCCAATAGTGCGATAGAAGAATCAAAGCCTGGGAAAGTTAAAACCTCCTTGAGCGGAATCAGCATCAAGAATGGAGCGACTGTCAGTACTGCCACTGCAATTGCTATGAATCCATCGTGAAATCGTGAGCCCCATGACTTTCCTCTCCAAACTATTCTCAAAAAAGCGATGAACCCCAGAAGAAATAGCAAAAATCCAAAGATCCCATACCAGCTAAAAGTTTCACAATCACGATACTGCGAATATCCGGAGTATGAAAATACCCATCCAACACCCCCGAACTGCAAACAAACCAATTCGTACTCACTAAATACCTTCGAAAATTCGGATTTTTCGCCTTTCTCCTTAGTAGCGTATTGCTGATAAACAGCAGCTGGAGCGAAAAGCCCGAAGGCAAGTGCACAAATCAACGCGACAGAGCAAACTGCCGTCGCGGCTCCCAGCGTAACCAAGGAAGAAAAGTCAGAAGGAAAATGATCGATTGATCGAAAGTATGAGAAAAGGATGAGGGCACCGAAGAAAGTGCTGGTCGCAGTCAGGCTGAGCCATGGAATTTCTTTGAGAGTCTCAAACAGTCTGCTGACCCATCCGGGCCAATACGATCTGGCCAGTTTTTCATGGGTAACCTTCTTGCCGAAAATTTTGGCCATGTAATCCCTCTCCTCTTGCCATCATTCTAGGCAGGGTGTAGAACACTGGCCAACGTGATATTGCCAATTAGCGCCAATCGCCTAAGACGAGCCATGCTGCTGCCCGAAGCAGATTCACCTTTCCCTTGCGCACTCTAGTCATCCCATGCCATCCCCAAACTTCAGCCCCGCGGCAGACCGTAACAAGCAGCCCATCCTCGATGTCCTGCGCGAAGTCTTGCCCGCGCACGGCAATGCACTAGAGATCGCCTCAGGCACTGGCCAACACGTCACCTGGTTCGCCGCAGCCCTTCCGCAATGGACATGGCAGCCCACCGATGCGATGCCTGCCTCGATGGACTCCATATCTGCCCATGTAGCCGAGCAGGGCTTGGCCAATGTGCGCCCTCCCCTTGTGCTCGACGTGATGGCCCCCGGATGGTTGTCGGCCAGTGAACAGTTTGACCTGATCTACTGCGCCAACATGCTGCACATCTCGCCTTGGGCGACTTGCGCCGCTTTGATGCAGGGTAGCGCGCGCCATCTGGCGCCGGGCGGTGTACTGGTGACTTATGGGCCTTATCTGGAAGACGGTGTGCCTACGTCTGAAGGCAACCTCAACTTCGACCAAAGCCTGCGCGCGCAAGACCCCACCTGGGGCATCAGGCGCAGAGAAGGTGTAGAGCAGGAAGCCGCGCGCGCCGGCCTGCAGTTGCAAGCCCGGCACGCCATGCCGGCCAACAACCTGCTGCTGGTCTGGGCCAAATCACAGCAGTCGGCAAAACATTAACTGCGCACTCGTCGGCGGCAAGCTGAATCCGCTATTATTTTTATAGCTGGTCGCGCTTTCCCATCAATGGCTACAGCATCATTTCCCATAAATTTTAGTTCTACCCGGTTAGCGTGGCGATCAGCGGCTTTTCTCAACCGGGTTGGCGGTCAGCCAATTAGCCGGATACGCCCGCATGAACTCCTTGGCCTTTTCCGTGCGGGCGCTGAGCCAGGCATCGTAGGCGCCCTCGTTCAGAATCGCCAGCATGCGTTTTTCGTTGCCGGGCTGCTGGTACCGGCTCATCAGGGCGTGGCTGTTGGCATTCACTGTGAGGAGTGCGTAGCTGACGATGACTTCGCCATCCGCACCTGTCCAGCTCTCCCACAGGCCCGCCACACCCATGGGTTCACCGTCCACCCGGGCAATGCGGGTGGGCACGGCCTTGCCGCTGCGCCAATCCTCTTCCATGAAGGCCATCATGGGCACGATACAGCGCTGCCCGGCCAGCCAGGCATCGCGGAAGTTGCTGGACGTGGTGACGGTTTCCGAGCGGGCATTGACCAGCTTGGTCGAACGCAGCTTGGCGTCAGACGCCGACTTGACCCAGCGCGGCACCAGGCCAAACTGGCCGGTCACCAGCTCATGCGAAAGCAGCGCTCGCGGGAGCTTTTCAGCGCCTGTGACCTCGTCAACCTCCTCAGCTTCATCGACTTTTATCGCGCGGATAAAAACACCCGGCTTGCGCGGCCACACATTGCGTTCCACGGGCGAATCCGGGGCGGCCACGCCGAAGGCATCGGTATAAAGCGTCGCGGTTTTGATGCTCTCGTATTGGGTACTCATGCGGCGATGCTATCGCAGTGCCGCTACCAGGGCATGGTCCAATGACACCCATGCCCAGCCCCAGCTTCATTCCGCCCACCGCAACCCGCATGCCGCCGCGCCTGATCTGCTTTAACAAGCCCTACGGCGTGCTGAGCCAGTTCACGCCGGAAGGCCGCTGGCGCGGGTTGAAAGATTTCATTGCAGTGCCCGAGGTGTATGTGGCCGGCCGGCTGGATGCGGACAGTGAAGGCCTGCTCCTGCTGACGAGTGACGGCGCGCTGCAGGCGCGCATCAGTGACCCGCGCTTCAAGATGGAAAAGATCTATTGGGTGCAGGTTGAAGGCGTGCCCAACGAGGCCGCGCTGACCGCACTGCGCCAGGGCGTGCAGCTCAACGACGGCATGACGCGCCCGGCCAACGCTCGGCTGATCGACACACCACCGGGCCTGTGGGAGCGCGAGCCGCCCGTGCGCGTGCGCAAGGCCATTCCGACATCGTGGCTGGAGCTGGGCATTCGCGAAGGGCGCAACCGCCAGGTGCGGCGCATGACGGCCGCAGTGGGCTTTCCGACTTTGCGCCTGATTCGCGCTTCTATCGGCCCTTATGCGCTGCAAGGCCTGGCGCAGGGCAGCTGGCGTGAGGCGCAGGAGCAAGCGGAAACAGACTAAGGCGTGACGCCACAGGAGTTACTGCCGCAGGATCTTCTCCATCGCCTTTCCTTTGGCAAGCTCGTCAATCAGCTTGTCCAGCCAGCGTATTTTTTGCATCAGCGGGTCTTCGACCTCTTCTACGCGAACACCGCAGACGACGCCTTTGATCAGCGACACGTTCGGATGCATGGCTGGGGCCTGGGCAAAGAAAGTTTCGAAATCGTTTTGCAGCTTGATTTGTTTGTCCAGCCCCTTTTGGTCGTAGCCGGTCAGCCAGCGAATGATCTGGTCGACTTCCTCTTTGGTGCGGCCTTTGCGTTCGGCTTTTTGAACCAACATCGGGTAGACCTTGGCAAAGGCCATTGTGAAAATCTTGTGCTGGGGCATCGTCATTCCTTCTGCAAAAAGCGGCTATGCCTCTGCCTCGAGTGAGGCCTTCAGGCGGCCCAGTGCCTGGTCCCACTGCTGGGCGATCAAATCCAGTGAGCGACGGGCTTCGTCGAGCTGCTGTGGGTCAAACTGCCACAGGCGCTCTCGCCCTACTTTGACGTGATGCACCAGCCCCGCGTCGGCCAGCACATGCAGGTGCTTGGTCACGGCCTGACGGGTGATGTCGGTGGTGGAGGTCAGCTGGGCAATTGACACGGCGCCGCCCACGCAGAGCACCGCCACCAGCCGCAGGCGGGTTTCGTCGCCCAGGGCGGCGAAGACGCCTGCGGGGCCGGGCTGGGGGGTCAAGACTTCAGAGGTTTTACTGCGTGGTGACATATTTCTGGATATTCTCCATCTGGCCTTCCCAGCCGCCGGTGTTCATGCGGATGGCCTCTGCGCGGCGGGCCACGGGGATTTTGTCAAAGCCTGATTCCACCACGCTGAGCAGGGTGCCCTTGTTCGTCTCTTTGAGCGTGAACTCCACCAGCGTGGTCGGCTCTTTCGAATAGTCGATGGCCGGGTCTACCGCGTAGGGGTGCCAGCGGTAAGAGAACAGCTTTTCGGGCTCTATGCGTTCTATGAGCACGTCAAACACAACATGCTCATAGCCCGGAATGGTGATGTGGCCTTGCACCTGCTGGCCGGCGATAAAGTTTTTGCCCTTGAGCGCCACGCCGAACCAGCCGCCAAATTCTTCGGCGTTCACCAGCGCGCGCCAGACCCGTGATACGGGGGCATTGATCAAGGTGCTGCGTTCAATGCGGTCTGTGGATGAAGTGGATATGGTTGATGAAGTCATATATGCAATCTCCTGGTTGCATTAATTATGCGCAGACCCATTCAAAACCGCAACAAAATGGTTGCATTAATTTGAAAACATTTTTATCGCCGGCGATAAATTGCAACCAGATGGGGAAACTGCACGCTAAATGCTTACCCAGCGCGTGAGAGCGTCGCACGGCTCACGGTGGTTTCGCCGATCGGGATTCCCCAGGGACGCGTGAAAGTGGCCCTGGAGCCCGTCTATTTGGCCGATGGCTTGTTCAGCGCCGCGGCTTCGCGTATCAGTGCCTTCAGCGCTTTTTCATCGATCTTGTCGCCCTCATGAAAATCAATGGCACGCCGGGTGTTGCCTTCGAGGCTTGAGTTGAAGAGGCCAGAAGGGTCTTCGAGCTTTGCGCCTTTGGGGAAGGTCAGCTTCACGGCCTTCTTGTAGGTTTCGCCGGTGCAGAGGATGCCATCTTTGGACCACACGGGAACGCTCCACTTCCATTCCTCGACCACATTGGGAACCGCCTGTGTGACGATGGCCCGGACGCGGGCGAGCGTCTCGCCGCGCCAGTCATCGAGGCCTTTGATCTTTGCGTCTATCAACTCAGAGGCTGAGCCTGATTCTTTTGCTTCAGCCGGCGCGCTTTTGGTTTTGTTCATGTTGTTGCTCCATTCTTCATGTCGGGTGTTTGCTCACATCTTTTCGCCGGGCAACTGGCTGGCCTGTTTCACCCAGTCAGCTAACTGCGCTTCGTCGAAGGGGTCGTCTTCATGGATATCGAGGTAGCGTGTGTCTTTGCTTTTCGACTCGCCAGGAGGAACGGGGCGCAACGACGTACCGCGAAAGAATGCCACCTTGACGTACTTCGTGAAGCAATGGACGCTGAGGAACCAGCCTTGGCCTTCACCCTTCGCGCCGTAGAAGGGCGAGTTCCATTTGACGGCCTTGTGCACGCCGGGAACGGCGCGCACGATGAGCGCGTCAAGGCGTTGCCCGATGTCGCGCTTCCACCCCGGCATGGCCGCGATGTAAGCCTGCACGGGCGCGTCGCCCTCGCCTTTGGGAATCTGCGGGTTGCCGCCTGCGAGCAGGGCCGGCTTGCCTGCCTTTGCCGGCGCCCTGCTCGCATCGGGCTTCTTTTTGGCCATTGCATTCATCTCAATGCCTTGCGTTGAAGACCCGGGCAGTCAACCTGCCCGCGCCAGAACCTGTTCGAGCTTGGCAAAGAACTGCGGCCAGCCGTGCTTGGCGCCCTGGTAGGCCTGCTCCTGGCCCAGCCGGAAGCCCGACTGTTCCATGCGCAGGTGTGTGCCCGTGCCTGTGGGGGTAAGCGTCCAGGTGACGACGCTTTCAAGGCCATAGGCGGCCCAGGTGTAAGACAGCGTTTTGTCGGGCTCAATGGCCAGCACCTGGCATTCGACAGCGCCCCAGTCTGCGCGCAGGCTGAAACGCTGGTCCATGACGGGCTTGAAGTCGTTCTTCATGAGCCACTCTTCGATCAGGTGCGGCTGCGTGAGGGCGCGCCAGATTTTTTCGGGCGGGTAAGGAATCTCGCGCTCGACGACGACGGCGCGTGTTTCAGTGGAAGCTGCGGTGGCGTTAAGGGTTGCAGTGTTGCTCATTGGTCCATCCTTTTCAAAAGTGATTCGAGGTGATCGATGCGGTCGTTCCAGAAGGCGCCATAAAAGCTCACCCAGTCGCGCAGGACTGAGAGCGCCAGCGGCTGGGCGCTGTAATGCGTTTCGCGGCCCTCACGCCTGTCGTCCACCAGCTTTGCCTGTTTCAGGATGCGCAGGTGCTTGGACACCGCCGGCTGCGACACGCCCGCGCGGTCCGTCAGCGCACGCACGGTTTGCGCCCCGTCCTGGGCCAGGCGCTCAAAAATCGCCCGGCGTGTCGGGTCGGCCAGGGCTTTGAAAACTTCGTTGGCGACCTCGTTGGAAACTGTTTGCATGCCAAAATCATAACCAAATGGTTATTGGTTTGTCAACCCACCCTGCATCCAGAAAGTGAAGGTCCCGGGGATTCAACCCTTTCAACATGAGCGTGACCTGAGCGTGACAACCCGTTGCCATCATGGAAGGCGGTTCATGAACGCCGACATTCAACAATGCCGCCTTTCTCTGACAGACAAACGCTTGCGATGCGTGCCAAATGGGTTTCAAGCGCCGCCGTCCGGGGGCGCATAACGACCCCTGCCAGGAGATAGCCATGCCCCAGTTCGCCATGATTACCGGTGACGTGACTTACACACCGGGTGACGGTACGCCCATCGAGATCCCGCGTGTGCGCGTGGAAGTCGCGCTGGAGCCGGACAGCGCCACGCTCAGCTGGGACGCCGGCGACGGTGTTGCCGCCGTCACGGCGATTCCGCGTATCCAGTTTGACGACTACGTGAGCAAAGGAAAAATCACGCTCACGCAGTAAGCGCCGCGGCGCCGCAATAATCGACTCCATGCCTGTCAGCTCCTCACGCTCCACTTTCCTGCCTTTCTTGCCATCGTTGCAGCCCTCCCCGCCTACCCGCCGCTCAGTGCTGCTGGCGGGCGCGGGCATGCTGGCCTTGCCTGCCTCATGCCTTGCCGCGGCGCCTGCGCCCTCGGGCGCCTGGCCCACCGCGTCGCAGGTTCCCGGCGGCATTGCCCGGCTGCCGCTGGGCCCGGCGGCGGTGCGGCCCGTGGCGCAGGCAGGCGGTGTGCCCCTGCTGGTGCTGGGTGACCCTGCGGGGTGGACAGCGCTGGTGGGCATTGCGCTGTCTGCAGAGCCCGGCGAGGCGACCATCTCGGTGCTGGCGCCTGACGGCAGCCAGCAGCAGCTTGCCTACACGGTGGCGCCCAAGCATTACCTTGAGCAGCGCCTCAAAGTAGCACCCGGCACGGTGGATTTGTCGCCCGAAGACCAGGCGCGCTACGAGCGCGAGCGCGCGCACCAGGAAGTGGTGATGGCCACCTTCAGCGAGCCCTTGCCGCAAACGCCGCTGCGCATGCAGGTGCCGGTGCCGGGGCGCCGCTCCAGCTCGTTCGGGCTGCGGCGCGTCTTCAACGGGCAGTCGCGCAACCCGCACAGCGGCATGGACATTGCCGCCGCCACAGGCACGCCGGTGGTGGCACCGCTGCCCGGCCGCGTCATTGACACGGGCGACTATTTCTTCAACGGCAACACGGTGTGGCTGGACCACGGCGGCGGCTTGCTGAGCATGATGTGCCACCTGAGCGCGATTGGCGTGGCCGTTGGCGACACACTGAAGACGGGCGAGCGCCTGGGCGCCGTGGGCGCCACGGGCCGCGTCACGGGGCCGCACCTGCACTGGGGCGTGATGCTGAACCGCGCCATGGTGGACCCGGCGCTGTTTCTGGGTGCCCGGGCAGGCGGCGAGTAACTGTGAGCAGTGGGGAGTAGCGGCAGGGTAATTAATGAAAAAAGCGGCTGGAGCCCAATAAGGTCTTGCGCAAGCAGCTATTAAAAACGTAGCGCCTCCACGCCAAAACCTGCTGTAACCGAATCTGGACCGGCCCCTCTAGCCCGGTAGGTCGCACTCACTAGGGAAAACATTGATGATGAATCATTGTTCAACCCCTTTGAAGGAAACACCATGACCGCCAAAAACCTGTCTACCGTTGCAACCGACCTCATCGAGTCTTCGGGCAACACCGCCCGCCACGTGATCAACGCCTACCGCGCCGGCGGCGAGCGCGCAGTCATCCTGCTGGAGCAGCGCTGGAACCGCGCCCTGAAACAGTCGCGCACCGAGTTGACAGCCGAAACGGCCAAAAACGCCACGGCAGCACAACTGGCCTTCAGCGTGTACTACACCAAAGGCCTGATGCTGACGACCAATGGCGCACAGCAAGTGGTGAGCCAGCTGGTCAAGGTTCTGGAGAGCGGCGTGGAACGTGCTGCTGCCAATGCCAGCCTGTTTGAAGAAAAAACCGGCGTGACCACCCTGAACACGCTTGCCCAGGCCACCGCACCGGGCGCCCTGGCACTGAGCAAACTCGCCGCGCAGATCGAGCAAAAAACTGCCCAGCTCGCCAGCAAAATTGCCGGCGACCAGGCCAGCACCGCCAAGCGCAAAACGGCTTTCAGCCAGCGCCGCGCCGCCAAGACCGCCTGAGCATTTCTGAACAAAACGGGCTGCATCCATTTACTGACGGGCGCAAGCAGCTATCAAATCAGTAGCATACTGAAGTAGCGCATGGGCCCCCAAAGAAAAAGCCGCCTTTGCAGGCGGCTTTTTCACGAGCGGAATCCGGCGGCTTGCTGACCCGGCAACTGCAGACCCGCGCTTGAAATGCCGGCCACGGCCCCCAGCTGCGCCTGATGACCGACCCTCTCCACATCGTCTGCCCGCACTGCCACACCACCAACCGCGTGCGCGCCGACCAGCTCGGCAGCGAGCCAACTTGCGGCAGCTGCAAGAAGGCGCTGTTTACCGCGCATTCCACCGCGCTGGACGAAGCCGCGTTTGACAAACACATCACCCGCAACCAGATTCCGGTGCTGGTGGACTTCTGGGCGCCGTGGTGCGGGCCGTGCCGGCAAATGGCGCCGGCCTATGAGCAGGCAGCGGCACAGCTGGAGCCGCAGGTTCGCATAGCCAAGGTCGACACTGAAGCGGTGCCCAACCTGGGCGCACGCTTCAACATCCGCAGCATTCCCACGCTGGCGTTGTTCAAGGGTGGCCGTGAAGTGGCGCGCCAGGCCGGCGCCATGGGTGCGGCCGACATCGTGCGCTGGGTGCAGGGTAATTTGCGCTGAAGGCAGGCCTGTCGGCCTGGTAGCCTCACCGCGATCACTGCGGTTCAATCTGCTTCAGCCCGATTCGGAGAACTGCAGGCCATATATTTTGCTATTTTTTTAATAGCACACCAGGCATTAACCGTCTGCGCCACAGGCACTTTTTACTTGAAAAATCGGTTGTAACGCCCCCAAAATGGCTGCACACATCGAATCAGTCGAGCGCGGCGTCCGCCACCAGGTAGCGCCTCACCAGCTCAAAAAAACGGTCATAAAAATCATCGGCGGTGATGGTTTCACTGCCCACCTTGACCATGGACTCATTGCTCGACGTGAACGGCAGTGAGACGGAGCCAATGGCGCCCACACCCAGGCTGGCGGAGTTGTTGGTCTTTTTCATGGCGTAGCTGTCCTGCAAGGCCGTGACAAAACCCAGGCTCACTTTTCCATCGGGTGTGTCGGGTGCGCACACCACGCGAACCAACATTTGCAGGTGCGCCTCGGGCTCGGGCTGGAAGGCCTTTTGCCCTTCCACCAGTTCGGCGCTGGCCATGTTGATGATGTAGCCCTGGCTCAGCAGCGCACGCCGCGAGGCCTCGCAGGTCCGTGCCGGGGTGGCGTCAAAGAGGCGGGAATACGTCTGGGTGGAAGCAAACTTTTCCTGCAACGGAAATGCCTTGGCGCCGGTGACGCAGCCTGTCAGCAGGGACGACAGGCCGCATGCTGCCAGCAGCACGGCGGGGAGTCGGCAGGATTTCCAGAGTCGCATCAAAAGGGGAGTTTCCACAGAGGTATCCACAGAAGTAAGAGGTGTCTCATGCACAACGTGCCACCATACCTCCAATACCTCCGTTAGAGGCGCCAGCTCACGCATCGGGTGCGTCGCAGTTGTAGCAAATCGTTCGCGGGTCAGCTGGCCGGCCGAAAAACCGGCTCGCTACATCGGCTCGCTACGTCGCCCCGTTATTTCTGGCTCGCGCCCGCGGACCAGAAGACGGCGCTCCATTCCAGCGGGTTAAAGCTCCGATCTCGGCTGTATTCGAGCGTGCCGTTGGGCAAGGTCCAGCGCAGAACCGGACCGCCCATCCACGAAACGATGCCTGCGCGTTCCGCTTTTCCGTACTGCCCTGCCAGGCGATCAAGCCACCTGCCGTGCACCCACCAGGGAACATGCACCACCGTGGAAGTCAGGCGGCCCTTGCTGAAAAAAGCCACAAGCATCATGGCGGATTCCCCGTCGGCTTTGTCCACCGCTGCGTGGCAAAGCCGGTCGGTCCCGGCAGGCCCGCCCTGCTGGTTGGAGCAGCTCAGGAACACCTCCCCAAAATGCTTGCGCACGGCGGCCTCGTCCATCTGGCCGGAGAGCTGGGCGTAGCGCATCGTCACCGCGGGTGATTCGACGCGCAGGTAGCCGTAATAGAACTCCAGGCGGTCACGGTTCAAGACCCCTACGACGGCGACCAGGCACACCAACACCGCCAACACGGCCAGCGCTCCCCACTTGATCCACTTCCCGACCACTGCATTCATGATCTCACCCTTGTTTTGTTGTATACCTCTGATCCCGCCCCGAAGCATATCCGGCACTGCAACCAGGCCCCATAATGAATCCGCCGCACAGAAGCGGGCGCCATTGAGGACGCCCCCATCACATCCATGACCCAAAGCCCGCACCACCGCCCGGAATCCGGTTTTGTCAGCCTGCGTTTTGCACTGGTGGCCTGTGCGCTGCTGGCGGGGCTGCACTGGTGGTTTACCCCCAACACCTTCCGCGCGGCCGGTGTGGGCAACGACATTGCCTGTCCGCTGCCGCCGCAGGTCAACACCGGCGACGAGCCGCTGCAAACCAGTGTGCCGGGCGGCATGGCGCCTTTCACGCTGAAAGCCGCGACCCTGACGCCGCTGGCGGGCTTTAGCGTTGACGCGCGGGTGCTGTCGCGCGAGGACTACCGGATGGACAACGAGGCCACGCTGTCGCCCACCGACCTTGCTTTGGGCTGGCAGCGCATGGCCGACGACAAGGTGCTGTCGCAGCTGAAGATCAGCCAGTCGTCACGCTGGTACTACTACCGGTGGGACAACGAACCACCACTGCCGCCGCCGGAAATTGCACGCAGCAGCGCCAACATGCACCTGATTCCTGCCACGGACGCGGTTGCCAAAGCGCTGGCCCGCGTGAGCCGCAACGACCGCGTGCGCATCGACGGCTGGCTGGTGGAAGCGCAAAAACCCGATGGCTGGCGCTGGCGAAGCTCCACCGTGCGGACTGACACCGGGGCCAGCTCATGCGAGGTGGTTTACGTGTGCTCCATCAGCCGGCTGTAGCAAACGCCTGCCCTGTCCCGCCGGCTCAAGCCGTCACCCGGCCCTTGATCTGCCCGGTGGGCACCTGGTAGTTGTGCTCGTCAAACAGGTCAATGCCGCATTTCAGTGATTCCGCCCAGTCAAAAAACTGGGCAATGGCAGGGCCTTTGAGCGGCGCGCCGTGCTGGGGCACCAGCATGGAAATATCCAGCCGGCGCGCCATGGCCACCCACAGGCGCAGGACCTTGTTCGACACCATGTAGCGTTTGTGAAAGCCCTCCATCAACGGCAGATGGGGCTCCAGGTCGGTGACGGGCACCTGCGCCGTTCGGCCTGACATCATCGACACACCGAGGTCGCCGGTGAACAGGATGCGGCTGATGGGATCGTAAAAATGGAAGTTGCCTTCCGAGTGCAGGAAGTGCGCGGGCAGCAGCCACAGCTCGCTCTGCCCCAGCGGCAACCGCCCGCCGCTGTCGGGCACGCCGACCAGGCGCTGCTCGGTCTTGCCGACCTTGGTGAAGTGCGGCACAAAACGCTCCCACACACGCGAGATCACCAGCTGCGCCGGGGTGGACGTGAGCCAGCGGTCCAGCGAGGCAATGATGTCGGGGTCGGCGTGGGAGGCGATGATGTAAGACAGTTTTTGCGGGCTGAAGTGGCGCGACATGCCCAGGAACAGTTCGTTGAACGCCAGGTTGCCGCCCGGGTCAATCACGGCACCGGTGCCGTTGTCGACAATCAGGAACTGGTTGGACTGGACGGCTTGCCCGTCTTCTTCGATCAGGTCGGTGAACATCAGGCAGGCATGCCTGTCGTCACGGTAAAGCTCTATGGGCATGGCTGAATGCGTGCGGTGACGCAGAAAAAAAAGCCACTTTATAAGCAGCCCGCCGCTCACGTATTGATGCAGGTCAATGACACGCCTGAAGCGCGCGCCCCCGCCCCCACACCGGCGCAATACGCGCAATGCCGCAGGCAAAAAAAAGCGCCGGCGCTTCGATAAGCACCGGCGCGCCTTGCTTGCGCATGGCGGCTGTCCAGGGCACCGCGCGGCGGCGCCCGGAACAGCGCCCTACTTAACCGCCTAACAGCTTAACCGCGGCGGCGGTTATTCATCATGCGTTCCACGTCGTCGCGCAGCGATGTCAGCTCGTTGCGCAGCTGGCGGCGCTCCTGCGCGGTCACCACGCCGTCGGACTTGAATTGGGTCTCGTGGCGCTCGATGCGGCGTTCACGCTGGTGCAGCTTCGCGGCTTCGCGCTGCGTGATGTGACCCGTGCGCACGCCTTCGTCAATGCGCTGGCTGATCTGGAATTCACGGTTGTCGATGCCGGGAGTATTGCCGGCGTTGCCAGGCCGGCCTGCCACCACATCGCGGTTGTTCATCATGCGTTCCACTTCGGCGCTGAGGCCGTCAAGGTCGGCGCGCAATTGCTGGCGCTCTTGCTGCGTGGCGACGCCGTTGGATTTAAAGCGCGCCTCGCGAGCCGCGATCTCCTGGTCGCGGCGGTACAGCACCTGCGCTTCAGACGGCGTGATGTGGCCGGAGGCCAGACCCTGCTGAATGCGCGCGCTGATGGCTTGCTGCGCCTGGTCGATACCGGGTGTGTTGGTGCCCTGCGCCATGGCAGGGGCAAACCCCAGGCCCGCAAACAGGGCTGAGGCCAGCAATGAGACAGTGAGGAATTTCGATTTCATGAGGTTCTCCTTGGAATGCTTGTGCGTTTGATTGCCAGCAACCCGGTGGGCAACTTGCGGTGGCGGCGATAAATCTCCGTCTCGGCAAGCGGCTGTCGGGGCTGCTCCTGAATCGCTGCTTTCAAAGGCCTTTGCGCTTCAGTGAAACCATTGTTGGCCCGCTCTTGTGAATGCCGTGTAAGGCAAACGGAGCTTTACCCCGTCATTACGCAGTGATTACCCTTGCATTACCTCGCGCTTGCAGTGGTGTCCAGATGCGCTTTGGCATGGTTAGACTGTGCGCATGCTGATCATCCCTTCGCCAAGCCGCAAGCAGCTGCATCCAAAAGACAAGGCGCCGGCCGTGCACCCGGCTCCACCCGATAACCTGAAATAAACCGGCACGACGCATGGACTCGCATCACCATCCCTTTCGCCGCCAGCTCCTGCTGGGCGCCGCCGGCTCTGCGCTGCTGCTGGCTACGGCTTGCTCCAGAAAGGCCGGACCCAAAGGCAAGACCCTGCCCAAGGAAGCCACCCTGCTGTGCCTGGGCGATTCGCTGACCTTTGGCTACGGCGCCCCGGCGGGCAGCAGCTACCCGCAACAGCTGGAACTACTGACCGGCTACGTGACGCAGAACGCGGGCGTTAACGGCGACACAGCGGCCGGAGCGCTGGCACGGTTGCCGGCGTTGTTGCAGGAAAACAAGCCGGGCCTGGTGCTCGTGTGCATTGGCGGCAACGACTTTCTGCGCAACATGCCGCTGGACAGCACGCGCGCCGCCATCCGGTCGATTGTGCAAACCGCCGCTGCCAGCACGCAGGTGGTGCTGATCGCGCAGCCCAGGCCCGTGCTGCTTTCTGCCGCGATCGGTTCACTGAAAGACCATGAGGTGTATGCCGAGGTCGCCGCGGAAACAGCCACCCCGCTTTTTTCAGATGCCTGGTCTTATGTGCTGTCACGCAGCGAATTGCGTTCTGACCAGATCCACGCGAATGCGGAAGGCTACAAGGTCTTTGCCGGGCGTTTGGCCGACTGGCTGCGCGACAGGAAATTTGTCGCCTGACGGATTTGTCAGCCGGTGCGTTCCCGCCTGGCTGCCGCTTCAAGAAACGCCGCGTGGCGCGCCGGGATCTGCGTGAGCGCATAGGCAGCCGCCTGTTCGCGGATGCTGTTGCGGTCACCGCTGAACCTGCGGGTTTCGGTGAACACCGCGTCCTCACGTTCATCACGCCCCGCAAACATCCAGGCAAAGCACTGCGTGCCGGCAGGAATCTTCGGGTCGGTGCCGTCGGTCACGCCGGTGTTGGCGATGGCCATGGAGGCCTCGCTCTTTTGCATCGCGCCGCGCACCATCTCGGCAGCCACCTCTTCGCTGGTGAGGTTGCAGCGCTCGATGGTTTCTGCCTTCACCCCAAGGCAGCGCTGTTTGGCCCGGGGTGAATACACCACGTAAGCCGACTCCAGCAGGGAACCTGCACCCGGCACATCCGCGAGGTGCGCGGCGATCAGGCCTGCGGTGCAGGACTCGGCGGTGGCCAGCACCAGCGAATGGTTTTTCATGTAAGCCGCGACGGCCCTGAGCTCGTTGCTGCCAGCTTCACGGGAGGACTGACGGGAAGGCGGACTTGTACTCTCAGGGGTCATGGCGTGCGGCCCAGGCGGCACCTGAACCTTTGGAGAAGATATCCTGACTATGCGTTGCCGGCGCCCGCGCGGCCAGAGTCTGTTGCTGACGGCCTTGTAGGAATGATGTGCGCCCCGGCGCAGGACCCTGCCCGTTTCCGGCCCCATCATCACCCTACACAAACGGGGATTCGCGAAGTGATGCTATTGATTTCATAGCCGCTCGCGCACGGCCTGACTGGCCGCAGGCTCGCGGGGAACACAGATTCGCGTCAGGCACGTATGGCAGACCACATGCCCGATGCCGGTGCAGGGCAGGCTTCAGGCATCGCCCAGCCCGATAGGCGCCGGCGCCTCCATCACGATGCGTGTGAAGAGCCGGTCATACACCGGGTCGGCCGCATGCTTGCCGCCAAGCGGGTCGCGGTTTTGCTGGAAGGCGGCGTCCAGCTCTTTCCAGTCGGCCTCGGTAAGCACTTTTTCAGCCTGCGGCAGGATGACTGTTTCTTCCAGCCGCATGTGCTCGAGATAAAACTCGACATAGCGTTTGCACTGCGCCTCAAACTCGGGCTTTCGCTGCTCGCCCAGCAGCTCCCAGGCCAGCAACAGGTGCTGCAGGTCGCGCACGGCCTTCTCGCCGCTCATGTGGTCGCGCTCCAGCTGCTGCACCGTGGCCATGACCGATGGCGCGGAGCGCACCACGCGGGGAAACAGCAGGTCCGACTCCTTCGGGTGATGCAGGCGCTCGGGGAACTCGTCGATATAAAACAGCATGGCCCGAAAGACGTCGAAGAACTGCTGCGCACGGTCGCCCGGGCCGCGCGCCACCATGAGCAGCATGGAGCGCAGCATGGCGGAAAGGGAGGCGTGCTCATCGAGGATGATTTGCACGCTGGCATGTTTGTGAATGGCGGTCTCCGGCTGATAGATGCCACCAAGAATGCCACCAGGTTCCACCCCGAACTTGATGAAGATCAAATCATGTGGATTTTTCCTCCTGGCATCGCCCGGGAACGCATACCGCCCCGTCACCTTCTCATTGAGGCGAAGGCTTGACCTGCATCAAAGCCGTTTGGCGGCAGCAACCTAAAGTGGGACCACCCTGCTCAAGGTTTGCCGCACCTGCGATGAGCCGCCCAGGATGACAAGGAGATTTGCCATGTTCAAACATATTCTTCTACCGACCGACGGCTCGCCTGCTTCGGATCGGGCAATTGCACAGGCAGTGACTTTCGCCAGGGAAGCCCAGGCCAGGATCACGGGTTTGCATGTGATGCAGGAGTTCCACCTGCTGACCTACCGGGTCCAGATGCTGGAAGACACACGGGACCAATTCATGAGGGAATGCCAGGCGCAGGCAGAGGCATTCCTGTCTGCGCTGAAAGATGCCGCCGACAAGGCGGGCGTGCCTTGCGAGACCATTTGTGTTGCAGGCGACCACCCTTACGAAACCATTGTCCGGATGGCGGACGGCAAAGCTTGCGACCTCATCGTGATGGCCTCGCACGGCCGCAAGGGTATCACCGGGTTCCTGCTGGGCAGTGAAACCCAGAAGGTGCTGTCCCACAGCAAAAAGCCGGTGCTGGTGCTGCACTAAAAAGTTAATTTTCCAAAGGAACTCATCATGAACAAAAACGCAGGCACCGCCGACCGTGCTGTGCGCATCGTGGCGGGACTCGTCATCCTCAGCCTGTATTTTGTGGCGGAGCCCGCCTGGCGCTGGTGGGCGCTGCTGGGGCTGGTGCCCCTGCTGACAGGGTTGCTGGGCTGGTGCCCGGCGTACACACTGCTTGGTATACGGACCTGCAAAACAGGCCCCAAGTGATCCCGCGCGCGGTGGCCGGCCTCAGGATTCGTCGGACCCGGACCTGCCGGATTTATCCGGCCGCGGAATCTTCTTGAACTTGATCAACCGGTTGGTTTCGATCTTGTCTTTTTTCACCTGGCGCTCGGCGTCGAGCAGCCGGCCGGCGGCGGCCCATTCGGCAAACTCGTCAGGCGTTTCCAGTGTCACGCGGCCCAGCGTTCCCGCCCGGAATTCATAGATCACGATCTCGGCGGCCTTTTGCAGGTTGACCCGGCCCTTGGAGAGCACCGCGCCGCGCTTGCGGCCGATTTCTTCGAGCAGCTGCTCGTCGGTGATGCCGGGCGTGACCTCGACCTTGTAGCGCGCCTCCAGCAAGGCGGAGTAGTGCTTGATCAGGTAATCCAGCAGCTCGAGCGCCACTTCTTCCTCGTTAAAGGCGTTGCGGCCAATGGCGCCGCTGGCGGCCAGGTTGTAGCCGCTTTTGGCCACGATGATGCGCGGCCAAAGCATGCCGGGCGTGTCCCATAAATAAAACCCGTCGGCCAGCACCAGGCGCTGCTCGACTTTGGTGATGCCGGCTTCGTCGCCGGTTTTGGTGGCGCGCTTGCCGGTGAGGGTGTTGATGAGGGTGGACTTGCCGACGTTGGGAATCCCGCAGATCAGCACCCGCATAGGCTTGACCATGGTGCCGCGTGTCGGTGCCAGCGCATGGCAGGCGTCAATGAGGCGGCGGGCGGGCGTGGTTTCGCTGGCGTCCAGCTCAATCGCGCGGGTCGCGGGCAGGCTGTTGTAGTGATCCAGCCAGAGCGGCGTACGGGTGGCGTCGGCCAGGTCGCGCTTGTTCAGGACCTTGAGCGCGGGCTTGGCGCCGGTGAGCTCCGCCAGCATGGGGTTGGCGCTGGAGCCGGGCAGGCGCGCATCAAGCAGCTCAATGACGACATCAATTTCCTTGATGCGCTCACTGATGGCTTTTTTGGTCAGGTGCATGTGACCGGGAAACCACTGGATGGCCATCGGGATCTTTCTTGGGGTGTTCGGGTTGGGCGAGGGAACGGGCGGCAGGGCCCCGTTCAATCCCCCAATTGTCGCCGCAGCGGGCAACCCCCCGCCGCCGAGCCGGTACGGGGACATTCCGGGCCCGCCACGCCTGCTTGCGGCGCAATGAAGGACAATCGGGGCATAGACAGATGTAGCGGCTGCGACCAGCCGTAATGCGCCCAGGCTCATCGGGGCCGCTCCAAGCCGCCCCGAAGCCCTTCCCATCCATCTCCGACCTCCCCCTATCGAGCCCCTCATGCCCCTGCCCGCAGCCCCCGACCAAAAACCCGTGGTTCCCGCCCGTCGCCTGGCCGCCTCCAATCTCAAGGCCAACAATGAACTGATGATCAAAGGCATCCTGTGTGTGCTGATCGGCCTGGGTGTGGTGGTGTCACCCTACTTCATCACCTCGCCAGGCATGCAGGGCATCGTCGCCAAATCGTCCCTTGTAGGCTGGTTTGCCCTGGTGCTGGGCTGCGCCTTCATCGGCCTGTACCTTCGCCGGCGCATGGCGGCTTCCGCCAAACCCTGACACGGCGCCCACACCAGGCCCATGCCCGAAAGCCCTGCTGACCACAGCGCCGCCCTGGCGATCTTCAGCACCCTGCAGGAGAGCGCCGCCGCTGCGGGCATCCGCTTGCGGCCACCTCCTCCCGAGCCCAACACCTGCTGCGGTCGCGGCTGCAATGGTTGCGTATGGGAAAGCTGGTACGCAGCCGCGGCGTGCTGGCGTGAAGACGCCGAAGAAGCGATTTTAAGAACAAAATCGAGCTCCAGCCCAATACAGATCTGCGCCAGCAGCTATTGAATTAATAGCAACCGCTACAACCACGACACCGGATCAGCGGCGCCAGCAGGAGTGAGCAATACTGCCAGTGGGGGCCGGGGTCCGGCTTCGCCGGCCCCAAGGCGCCCGTCCCCTGCAAGGGGAAAAGGCGCTACACGAAGTGAGCGCCGATAGGGGTGTGCTCAGATTCACGACCCGGCATGCCAAGGCGTTCCGCCGAAACGTACTGCTGGCGGTATTGCTCAAACGGCATGGTGTCCGAGGCTTCAATCTTCTTTTGTTCCTGGACGGAAGCCTCGGTCAGTGCGGCGAAGTGTGCCAGCTGGCCGGCCGACAGCGGCTGGGTCTGCAGGATGCCTTGTGTCTTTTCAGACTGCGCGCGGGTGAACCGGATGAAGGAGTTGTCGTGCCTGTCGGCCATGGCGGCCAGCACACGGGCCGAAGGCAAGGTGGACGGGTCCAGCAAGGCGGCGCTGGCCAGTGTCAGGGCGTCGCTGTACTGCGTGCCGCCATACGCGGCGTCGAGCGCCGCCGCGATGGGCGCGCACTGGGCCACCACCTCCGCACCCCAGGCTGTCAGCGTGATTTCATGGCCGCCGCGCTTGAGCTTCAGGCCGGGCTCTCGCCCGCGCGCCGCCGTCTGGTGCTGGTTGTGCTTGAGCTCGGCGATTTCCTGGGGCGTGTCGTTCGGGCTGTCGCTGAGCAGGCAGTGCAGCAGGAACACATCGAGGAAACGCATGGTCTGTGCATTGATGCCGACGGGCTCGAAAGGATCCAGGTCCATCAGCCGCACTTCGATGTATTCGACGCCGCGCTCGCGCAGCGCGTGCAGCGGCCGTTCGCCGGGAAAGATCACGCGCTTGGGGCGAATGGTGCCGTAGAACTCGTTTTCAATCTGCAGCAGCGTGGTGGCCAGCTGGTTGTAGTCGCCGCCGGGGTTGCGGATGCCCACTGCCTCATAGGCCGGGTACGGCCGGGTCAGCGCGTCCTGCAGCGAGGCGCCGTAGCCGTCGAGGCTGTTGTAGCTCACGGCAAGCGAGGCCTGCGCGTCGCTCTGGTAGCCCAGGCGGCCCATGCGCAGCGAAGTGCCGTGGGGCATGTACATGGTGCTGTCGCTCAGGGTTTGCAACTCGTGCTGGCGCCCTTCCACAAACGTGGAACACACCGCGGGCGAAGCGCCAAACAGGTACAGCAGCAAAAATGCCTGGCGGCGGAAGTTGCGGATCAGCGCGAAATATTCCTTGCTGCTCACCCCGGGCAGGGACCAGTTGTAGTGAATGCCGGAAATGGTTTGCATGCGCCGGCCGTAACGGTGCGACAGGCCCATGCGGTAAACGCTCTTGGCGCGCCCGACATTGGACGAACCGAAACGGGCGATGGGAATGGTTTCGTCGGTCGGCAGGCCGCAAGGCATGCTGGACACCCAGAGCATTTCGTCGCCCAGCTCTTTCATGGTGCGGTAAGTGAACTGGTGCAGCTCCGTCAGTTCTTGCAGCGTGGCTTCAGGGCTGGGGTGGGCGCCGGTGACCAGCTCAACCTGCGATTCGCTGAAGTCCGTGGTGATGCCCGGATGCGTGAGGGCCGAGCCCAGGGCCGCGGGATGCGGTGTGAGGGCCAGGCCGCCGCCGGGTTTGGCGCGCAGGCTTTCCTTCTCGATACCGCGGCGCATGCCCTTGAGCCGGGCCGGGGTGAGCGCTTTCAGGCGGTCCTGTAGCGCGCCCGCAGGCGCCTGCAACTTGGTCATATCGTCATTCCCCCAGAATCTTGAATTGGCGTGGAAGTTATCACAGCACGGCGCTTTGCGCTGGCGCATCCGGGCTTGCCAGCACAGCCCGGGTGGAGTCTGGCGCGGGGCCCGTGCAGGTCGGCCGGATTTGGGCCATGCACCGCACTTTCTGGCAAAAATCCCCAATTTGGCGGGCGGGATGTGGAAAGCGAGCGACGCCGGAGCGCCAACGTGCATAACTCCCTTGACTTGTCAGACAAGCTGGACGACGATAAAAAAAACATTCCGTAACACGGCTGTTTTACCCTTCAATTTCCGCCAAACTAAACGGTTTTGCGGTCTTTTAGCCTGAGGCAGCTTAGAGCTTGGTCAAAAAATGAAAAAACTGCTAGCCAGCCTTTTCGGCGGTTCAACCCCCGCAGCGTCTTCCAAACGCACAGGCGCGTCCAGCCGGGACAACCCGCTCACCATTGAAGACGGCTCGGACAACGCCACGCGCCGCCACCTGGTGCAGGTGCTGCTACGCGATGCCATGCGTAAATACGGTATTCCCTTGCCCTGGATCGACTGCCAGATGCTGCTGGTTTCCAGCCGCAGCCGCGGCCCTGGCATGTATGTACGCCTCGTTGTGCGGCATTGGGACGACCGTCTGCTGAAGTACGCCTTCGCCTTCCAGAATGCCCTGATGGAAGAAATCACGCGCTTTGAACCCGGGGCTGCCCAATGGCTGCACGGCATTTCCTGGCAACTGGAAGTGGCGGAGACCTGCCCCAACCCGACCATGCCCGACAAGTCGTATTGGGCCGATCCCGTCCGGCCACCTGCCGGCGCATCGGTTCGCCCGCCACGCAGCTCGCCCCTGGCTTCCCTGGCCCCTCTTCCCGCGGCGGCAACAGCTTCCGCGGCGTCCATGCCCGCCGCCCCCGCTGTGGCTGCCAGCCTGCCGGCCCAGCCCGCAGCACCGGTGGTGGCACGGCCGGCCCCGGTCTCCGCAGCTGACGCAGACGCCATGAAAGACCTGGAACGCCTTTTCCGCATCCGTGACCAGGAACTGGGCCAGCCAAGCGACAGCAACTCCGCCGTCGGTTACGAAGCCACGCGCCCTTCCCCGCTGTAACGCGCCAGCTCCGGCCAGGCCATCATCAGCGCAGCGGGGCAGCTGCTGGTGTACGCTTGCCTGATGAGCCCTCCCGTCACGCCCCCAAGCCCCGCAACCGCCGCGCAAGATTCTTCCCTCCTCATCGACTCGCGTTACGCCGTGATGCGGCTCATGGTCACGCTGGCGCTGATGACCGTCGGCGCCTGCGGCATGTATGTGGTGGCCGTGGTGCTGCCCGCAGTGCAGGCTGAATTCAGTGTGACGCGGGCCGATGCCTCCCTGCCCTACACCGCGCTCATGATCGGCTTCGGTGTTGGCGGCGTGCTGATGGGGCGGCTGGCCGACCGCTTCGGCGTCATGGTTCCGTTGCTGATTGGCGCCGTGGGCCTGGGCCTGGGTTTTGCCCTGGCCGCCATGGCCGGCAACATCTGGATGTTCTCGCTGGCCCACGGCCTGCTGATCGGCTTTCTCGGCTCTGCCGCCACCTTTGCGCCGCTGCTGGCCGACACATCGCTCTGGTTTGTACGGCGCCGCGGTTTTGCCGTGGCGGTGTGCGCCAGCGGCAACTACCTGGGCGGCGCGATCTGGCCGCCTATCGTGCAGCATTTTGTTGAAGCCGTGGGCTGGCGCCAGACCTATCTGTGGCTGGGCCTTTTCAGCTTCGTCACCATGACGGCGCTGGCCCTTTTGATGCGCAAGCGCCCGCCGGTGGCCGTAGCGTCCGCGGTGGGCAACAGCGGCATCGCCGCCACCACCAGCAGCATGCCTTTCGGCCTGACGCCGGGCTCGGCGCAAATACTGCTGTGCGTGGCCAGCGTGGCCTGCTGCGTGGCCATGGCCATGCCGCAAGTGCACATCGTGTCGTACTGCACCGACCTGGGCTATGGCGCGGCGCGCGGCGCTGAAATGCTGTCGCTGATGCTGGCCTGCGGTGTGGTGAGCCGGCTGGTGTCGGGCGCCATCTGCGACCGCATAGGCGGGCTGCGCACGCTGATGCTGGGCTCTGTGCTGCAAGGTATCGCGCTGCTGCTGTTTTTGCCCTTTGACGGGCTGGTATCGCTTTACGTCATCGCCGCGCTGTTCGGCCTGTTCCAGGGCGGCCTCGTACCGGCTTACGCCATCATCGTGCGTGAATACTTCGAGCCTGCCGAGGCCGGCGCGCGGGTGGGCACGGTGATCATGGCATCCTTGCTGGGCATGGCGCTGGGCGGCTGGATGTCAGGCAAGGTGTTTGACCTCACCGGTTCCTACCACGCCGCATTCCTCAACGGCATTGCGTGGAACCTGCTGAACTTCAGCATTGCGTTTTTCCTGCTGTGGCGCGTGCGGCGGATGGCGCGGGCGGCCACGACGAAAACAGCGGTGGCCTGAACAACCTCCTGGCCTTGCCCGGACCGCTATGCTTTTAATAGCTGCTTGCGCCCGTTATGTAAGGCCTACAGCCATTTTTCCTTAAAATCCCGTCAAGCCAGAACCCGGCGCAGCCACAGCTCCAGGTCGGTGATTTCCTGCGGGCACACCGAGTGCTCCATCAGGTACTCGTGCCACTCCACCGCGTAGCCCATGGCGCCGAGCGCATCGCGTGTGGCGGTGGCGCGCGGCAGCACCACCACGCCGTCGCGCGTGCCGTGCGCCAGGAAAATGGGTACATCCTGGTTGGCGGCGCTGCGCTCGGCGGCCGTCTTGTCGGCCAGCGGCAGGTAACCCGACAGGCCCGCAATGCCGGCCAGCCGTTCGCCGTGGCGCAGGCCGGTCATGAGCGCCATGGCACAACCCTGCGAAAAGCCCGCCACCACGATGCGGCTGGCGGGAATGCCGCGCGTCTTTTCCCGGGCGATCAAGGCCTCGATGTCGCCTTGCGACTTGCGCAGCCCGGCCTCGTCCTGCCGGCTCACCAGGTCGGCGCCCAGCAGGTCGTACCAGGCCGGCATGACGTAGCCACCGTTGATGGTGACCGGAATGCTGGGTGCACTCGGAAACAGGAAACGCACATCTCCCACGCTGGACAAATCCATCTGTTCGGCAATCGGCAGGAAGTCCCGGCCGTCGGCCCCGAGGCCGTGCATGATGAGAACGGTGGCGACGGGCTTGTCGCCCGTCTGGGCTTCAATGACTTCGAGGGGCATGGGTGACGGGTCCAGGTGGTTGAGGAAGCAGATGACGTTTGAATGCTGCCGCTTGAAGCTGCAAGGCACGCCAGCGGGATTTTAAGACCGGCCTAAGCTAACCCGCGAACAATGGTTTCCGGCAGCGCTGAACACCTGGCGCACAAAGCCTGCTACGGTGTGATGGCAAGGCAGCTGGCCAGGCCTTCGCGCAGACCGGCAGGCCGCATGAAAACAGTGCCAGGCAGCACACTGCGCCGACTTGCTGCCCCCATCGTTGCAGAAGGAGCATGTTGAAATGAAAACCCTGACCCACAAGGCCGCCTCGGCGGTCCTCGGTGCGCTGATGGCGGGCGGCGCGCTGGCCCAGGCAAGCGCCCCCTTGCCGCCGGTGCGCACCAGCGGCCCGGTTGAATACCTGAGCGGCGGCATCGGCGCCGACGAATCCGCAGCAATCCGCAATGCCAGCGGGCACTGGCCACTGACACTCGAATTTGCCATCAAGGACAAGCAGCGTGCCGACTTCGCGGCCGACGTGAAGGTGCGTGTGCTCGATGCCGGGGGAAATGAAGTGCTTCAGGCCACGTCGGAAGGCCCCTTCCTGCTGGCCCGGCTGGCACCGGGCAGCTATGCCGTGGAGGCGACGCTCGCCGGCCAGACCCAGCGCAGGAAGGTGGACGTGAAGGCAGGCAAACCCTCCCGAGAGGTGTTCCTCTGGGGCGCGGGCGCCGATAAAGCCGCGCCGTAAGCACACCGGGCCTGCCTCAATTTAACTTTTCAAGTCAGATCATGCGCAGCGTCACCGAACTGATCCACGCGATAGACGACGGCACCCTGCCGGACGCCGAACGGCGCAGCCTGCTGGTGACTGCAACCGGCATCGCAGCCGGCGCCGGGCTGCTGGCCGCGGCCTATCCCTTCGCGGCCAGCCTTGCACCCTCTGAAGTGGCACGCGCCCGGGGTGGCCCGGTACTTGTCGATATTTCCACACTGGCGACAGGCGAGCTGCGCACCGTCGCCTGGCGCGGAAAACCGGTCTGGTTGATGCGCCGCAGCGAGGAGATGGTGCGCGCGCTGCAGCAACCCAATCCGGCATTGGCAGACCCGCAGTCCAGGCGATCCGAGCAACCGAAATCGTGCGCCAACGCGACCCGCTCCGAGCGCCCCGAAATCCTGGTGGCGGTGGGGGTGTGCACGCACCTGGGCTGCTCACCGACCCTGCGCCTGGACGACACCGCGCTGAATGCCGAGCTTCACGCGCCCGGCGGATTTTTTTGCCCCTGCCACGGCTCCCGGTTTGATCTTGCCGGCCGCGTGGTGAAAAACGTACCGGCGCCGACCAACCTGGACATCCCTGACTACCAGTTCATCGGCGCCACCAAGCTGCAAATCGGCCAGAAAAGCTAACGATCTTGCGTGGCTTGTGCCATCGCGGAGGCTTTGCTAGCATCTGGCGTCAGCATTTTCTGACGCAGGTTGGAGATTCACATGAAGCTCATCATTGCCGCCGTCGCCCTGGCCACTTCGTCCCTGGCGTTTGCCCATAACTGTCCCAACGAGATGAAGGCGATTGACGCCAGGCTCTCCACCAACCCCAAGCTCTCGCCCGCCGACATGACCAAGGTGAAAGAACTTCGCGCCGATGGCGAAAAGTTTCACAAGGAAGGCAAGCACGACGACTCCATGAAAGCGCTGGGCAGCGCGAAAAAACTCCTCGGCATTTGAAAGCCGCGGGCTCAACCCTGGCGGTGCAAGGCCGCCAGCCGGTTTGAAAAATCCGCCTGCCGGTTCAGCTCGTCCCACCACAGGCGATAGCCTGCGTCGCTGGGATGCAGCCCATCCCGGGCATTAAGCTCATTGGGCCGCCTGGCAAAGGGGTCTTCGGACTTGTCCTTGTACAGGTTCACATACAGCGCACTGTTGTCTTTGGCGGCTTCGCGCACAAAGCCGTGCAGCGCCTGAGAACGCCAGGTCATCAACCACGACCACGGCACAAAGAAAAAGGGTGCACTGCCCACATTGCCGCAAGGCATCACCACCACCAGGCCGGCATGCGTGCGCGCCAGCCCGGCGGTGCGCGCAATGTCCTGCTCCAGCGTCTCATCGCGCGTGAGGCGAATCACATCGTTGCCGCCACCGAGCACCAGGATGGCGTCAAAACGCTCGGCGCCTAAAGCTTCGAGTTGCCCGGCAATGTCGGCAAATTTTGCACCGTCCCCGGCGCGGTTGGTGATCTTCAGGCGAGGGTGTGCCTGGCCGATCAGGCCGGCCAGGCTGGTGGCGGGAGAGGACGCGCCAGTGCCCACGCCGGTGCTGTCGCCCACCACCAGCAGGCTGGCCACGGCGCCGGCGGGCGAAGCCTCGAAAGGCTCGCTCAGCCGCGCGAGCTCAACTGATTGCCGTATGCGCCAGGCGCAGCCGGACGTCGGCAGGACGGCGAGCGCAGCAATCAGTGCAATCGCGGGCAAGGCGCGTGAGCGCTGGCGTAAACCAGGGTGGGCGTGTCGCATGGGGCAAGGGAGTTAACGGTTCAACCAGGTGATGCTGAGCTGCAGCACAGTGGCAAACGCCACCCACAGCAAATAGGGAATGTTGGCCAGCGCCACCCAGCGCACCCGGCGCCAGATGGCAGCCAGAGCCCACCCCAGGGTGCCCAGTACCAGCAGGATGTCCACGCTGGCCAGCGCGTTGTTTTTCAGCCCGAACTGGATGGGCGTGTAGGCCAGGTTAAACAGCAGGTTCAGGATGAAAGGCAGCAGTACGCTGATCGGCAGGCGACGCCTGAGCGCCTGCACCAGTACATAGCCGAAGCTGAAGGCAATGATCAGGTAGAGCACCGTCCACACCGGCCCGAAGACCGTGGCGGGTGGTGCAAAAAAGGGTTTGACGAGTTGCGCGTACCACGCGGCGCCGCTGGTGTGGTCCATGGAAGGTTGCTGTTGACCGGTATTGGCAAAAAAGGAAAGGAGGCAAGGCAGGAAGAAATGACAATGACTTTTTACCACCGGCAGTCCGGCGCCTGCGGCCTGAAGCGCTGACAGCCGGGTAGGACGCCGCCGCGATAATCACCGGAGGAGGCTTTCAATGATCACCAACCCCTCTGTGCAGGGCCTCAGCTATTACCAGGTCGATGTTTTCACCCACGAGGCGCTGGCTGGCAACGGCCTGGCCGTGTTCCTGCCCGAAAGCCCGTTGCCGGCCCGCCTGATGCAGCGCCTGACCATCGAGATGCGGCAGTTCGAGAGCATTTTCCTCACGCCCGACGGCCCCGGAAACCGCTTCGAAGCGCGCATTTTCACGATGGAGGAAGAGCTCGACTTCGCGGGCCACCCCCTGCTGGGCGCAGCAGGCTTGCTGCACCACCTGCATGCGGGGCATCAGCCTTCTGCCGGCTGGACGCTGATGCTGGGCACACGGGCAGTTGCCATCAGCACCAAGCGCAAGGAAGGCGCACCGGGCACTTACGACGCCAGCATGAACCAGGGCGTGGCCCGCTTCGAGGCAGCCCTCAGCCATGCGGACAGCCTGCCGTTTCTCGCGGCATTCGGGCTGGGCCCGGCGCAGCTGGATGTGCGTTTTCCGCTGCAGGTGGTGTCTACCGGCCTGCCCTATCTGCTGGTGCCTGTGGTCGGCGGCCTGGAGCGCGCAAAAATTGTGCACCCTGATTTTGAGGCGCTGCTGGCCACCGTGGGCGCCAAATTCGCCTACGTGCTGGACGTGTCGGCGCGCGAAGGCCGCACCTGGGACAACGCCGGGCTGGTGGAAGACATTGCCACCGGAAGCGCCGCCGGGCCGGCGGGCGCTTACCTGCTGCGCCACGGCGCGGCGAAGGTGGACGAAGTCATCACACTCAAGCAGGGGCGTTTTGCCGGACGCCCCAGCCGCATCACGGTGGAGGCCAACGCTGCTGGTGAGATGCTGGTCAGCGGCGGCGTCGTGGTGCTGGCGCACGGCCGGCTGATTTGAGGGATGGCATCCGTTGGCGCGCCGCTTGCGTACCCTCAGCACCTTCAGTACCTTTTGCAGCTGCGGCCCTCGAATCCAGGAAAGATTAACCTTATGACTGCCCGTCCGATCCGTTTGAACTGTGTGGTAAATCGCGTGGCCCGGCTGCTCGCTGCTTGCGGCGCAGCACTGTTACTCATGTGCGCGGCGTTGCCGGCCGGTGCAGCGCCCTTTACCGCGGCTGACGAAAAGACGGTGCGCACCGTGGTGCAGGCCCAGCTGGCTGCCTTCGCAAAAGATGACGCGGTCAAGGCGTTTTCTTTCGCGGCGCCCAATGTGCAGAAGGCCGTCGGAACACCCCAGGGATTCATGGCGATGGTGCGCCGCGATTACCCGGTGGTGTACCGCCCGGCATCGGTGGCCTTTCTGAAACCCGACGGCAAGAACGACCAGGTGATCCAGCGGGTGCAAATGGCCGATGCCGACGGTGTTTCGTGGCTGGCGGTTTACAGCCTCGAACGGCAAAGCAACAAAGCGTGGCGCATCACCGGCTGCGTGGTGGTCGAAAACAAGGGCCGCATGGCGTAGTACGCCAGTCCGCGACGCCTGCTGATAACGGTTTTCCCAGAGGCAGGAGCCGGCCCGGGGACAGGCACCATGCCGTAGCCCGCATTGAAACGCCACGCCAACCGGGCGCGTAGGCGGCAAAGAGCACCGATACGTGGTTTACAGAGGGTTACCCGCTGCTGCCTGCTGCAGGCTAAGGTGTTTGGTGCTGCTGCGTTTGCGGCATTCCGGACTCAACCCATGAACATGCCCGCCACCTCACTTGAATTCCCGCGTCTGCCGGGGGATCCGGCTTCGCCGTCGCTCAGGGAAAACCTGCAGGCGCCACGCCATGCACAACAGCGTCAGGGTGCCACGCAGCCGCGTGAATCGGCCCTCAAGATCAGGACGCGGTGTCCCGGTTGCCTGTCGGTTTCCCTCTCGGTGGTTTATGAGGAACCGTATGCCGGTGCGGGCGTTCAGGCCTATCTTGCAAGGCACTATGAAGGCCACGCGTCAAGGACTGCCGACGCAGGCGTTTATGCGCTGGCACGCTGCAACAGTTGCAGCCTGGTCTTTCAGCAACAGGTGCCCGACGACCCCTTGCTCGGCGAGATCTACAACGACTGGGTTCCCGGCACCGAGCTGGACCGCGAGCACCGCAATTACAGCCTGGACGAATACCGCTACCTGGCCGAGCAGGTCCAGTTCATCATTCAATACTTCGGGCTCCCGCCGGGTGAACTGGACGCGCTTGACTTCGGCTTCGGCTGGGCGCACTGGTCGAAGATGGCCATGGGATTTGGCTGCAATGTGTGGGGTGTGGAGCTTTCCGAGGAACGCGCCCGCCACGGTAAATCCGTGGGGCTGCGGGTTGTCGGCCTGGCCGACCTGCCGGCCAGGAGGTTCAGGTTCATCAATACGGAACAGGTCTTTGAACACCTGACGGAACCCAGGCTGGTGCTCGAAAAATTGCGCGATGCCCTGTCAGGCGACGGGGTCATCAAGATCAGCGTTCCCAACGCGGCTGCCGCGCTGAAAAAAATCAGCCAGGGGAAAGATTTCGGCGCGCTGTCGCCTGGCGACCAGATGCCCATTGCCCCGCTCGAACACATCAACGCTTTCAGCCATGAATCGCTCGTCGCCTTCGGAAAAGAGTTTGGCCTGAAACCGCTGCGCCCCAAGCTCTACAGGCTGTACAACAGCGCCTCGGGCCTGCTTCAGCCCAAAAACCTGGCGAGGGTCATTGCCCGGCCTGTCTACCGGCATATTTTTCCCGGCACCACGTTCATCTATTTTGTGCGTGCCTAAGAGCGGTATTTTTAAAAGGGACCTGAGCCGCTCCTCTTCGCGGGGGGATTTTCGAGGTCCCAAAAAATCGCTAAAAAGTTACACAAAAAAACAATTGGTGAATTTATCCTTGCCCCGACGCAAAACCGGGAACAATATCTCCCGCCCTTCCAGGGTGTTCGATTGAAAACCCAACCGCGGCCTGTTCCCCCCTGTAGCGTCCACGTTGAATACTCACGAAGCACATCATTTCGGCCGCGTTTTCATGAAAAAATTCCGCTTTTAAAGAGCCCTCCGCTTGACTTGCGGACGCCAGTCGTCGACATTGTTAACACTTTGTAACACGCGGTGTTGGCCAAAGACAGAGCGCAAAAATACCTCTTGTCAGACAGCTGGCGCCACAACGCGATGCGGGCACCTCATGAAACTTCAACAGCTCTTTGGACTGAAAAGCCAGCCAAAACCGGCCTCAAGCGCCACCCACCCCGAATCGGAAGTCTCTGTCCCCGGCGACGAACACTCCACCATTGGCGTGCGGCAGCAGCTCATTCAGGTGCTGTTGCGTGACACTGCCCGGCGGGCGGGCATTCCGTCGAACTGGCTGGACTGCCAGATGTTGCTGACCGCCAACCCCACACACGGCGAAGGCATGTACCTGCGCATCATCATGAAGCAGTGGGACCTGCGCCTGCTGACCTACGCGGCGGCTTTCCAGAAAGTATTGATGGCGGACATCATGCGTTTTGAGCCGCGCGCCAGTGACTGGCTCCACGGCATTTCCTGGCAGCTTGACGGCGGCGACAGCTGCCCCCATCAGGAAATGCCCGACCCGACCATCTGGATACAAAGTCCCACCCGGCCGCGCAGCGGCTACGCGCCACGCGCGCCCGTGGAACCGGCTGCGCCCGGAGCGCCCGGGCTGGCACAGAGCCACTAGGGCGAAACAGCAGGCGCCCATCGCAGGCGCCGGCGACAGGCTCAATACGAGCCGATGTAATCTTTTTTGCCAACTTCCACGCCGTTGTGGCGCAGGATGGCGTATGCCGTGGTGGTGTGAAAAAAGAAATGCGGCAGGCCGTAATTCAGCAAATAGGACTGGCCGGTAAAGCGCTTTTCCTTGGGCGTGCCGGCTTGCGTGACGATCTCGCGCGTGGCGGCCTCATCAAATTTCGCCACGTCCAGGCCTTCGACGAAGGCGAGGATGGTGTCAATACGCGCCTGCAGTTCGGCAAACGTCGTTTCCTTGTCTTCGATCTTCGGCACTTCCACACCGGCCAGCCGGGCCGACACGCTCTTGGCGAAATCGCTGGCCACTTGCACCTGGCGCAGCAAGGGGAACATGTCGGGGAAGAGGCGGGCCTGCAACAGCGCATTCGGGTCGATGTTTTTGGCGGAAGCGTGGGCTTCGGCCTTGGCCAGGACGCCTTTGAGGCCACCCAACATCTGCTTGAAAACGGGGACGGACGTGGTGTAGATGCTGCTGGTCATGAAATGCTTTCGGTAAAGGAATGGAGATAGCCTGCCGCGCCCTGCACGCGGCGCCCTGCATTCTCGCCGGATTGCGGCGGGAACGCTTTGCAGCCCGGCAATGGCCTGCGGGGACGGCGAAGCCCTTCGCAAAATAGTATGCTGTCATACCAATTTCCGCCCTCCCCAAAAGGCCCCACCATGAACGCCCCTCTCCCCGCCGCCGCCCGCCAGTCCGTACAGGCCGCCGACCTGGCCGCCCTGCCGCTCATTGAAAAATGGGTGTCCTTTGCCTCCGTCTCGCGCGACAGCAACCTGCCCCTTCTTGACTGGACGCAGGCGCGGCTTGAAGCGCTGGGCATTGAATGCCGGCGCACCTACGACGACAGCGGCAAGAAGGCCAACCTGTGGGCCACCCTGCCCGCGGAGAACGGTGAAACCAAAGTGGGCGGCATCGTGCTGTCGGGCCATACCGACGTGGTGCCGGTGGACGGCCAGCCCTGGGACACCGACCCGTTCGCAGCGCAAGTCATCGGAGACAAGCTGTTTGGCCGCGGCGTGACCGACATGAAAAGCTATGGCGCCACGGCGCTGATGATGGTGCCCGAGCTGCTCAAGCGCAAACTCAAGCGCCCGGTTCACCTGGCCTTCAGCTACGACGAGGAAGTCGGCTGCATCGGCGTGCGCCGCCTGATTGCCGACATGGTGGAGCAGGGTTACAAGCCTGCGGGCTGCATCGTCGGCGAACCCACCGGCATGCAGGTGGTGATTGCGCACAAGGGCAAGCATGCCTACAAAACCTCGGTGCGCGGCTTTGAGGCGCACTCCTCGCTCACGCCGCTCGGCGTGAACGCGGTAGAGATTGCCTGCGAGTTTGTCGCCCATCTCAAGACCATGCACAAGCGACTGGTCAAGGAAGGCCCGTTTGACCCAATCTACGACGTGCCGCATACCACCATCCACACCGGCGTGATCGCCGGCGGCACCGCGCTCAACATCATCCCGCGCGACTGCGATGTGACCTGGGAGATTCGCCACCACCACATGAATTCACCGGTCGAGCTGTTCAATGAAGCCAGGGCTTTTGCCGACAGCCTGGTGCCAGCCATGCAGGCGGTGTCGGCAGGCACCGGCATCACGCACAAGCTCAACTCGGTGCTGCCGGGTTTCGCCACCGATGCCGACAGCGAAATCGCCCAGTTGTGCTTCAAGTGCGCAGACGTGGACGCAAGCTCCGGTGCAGGCAAGGTCTCTTTTGGCACGGAAGCTGCATTGTTCCATCAGGCCGGTGTGCCTACCATCGTGTGCGGCCCCGGCCATATCGCGCAGGCACACCAGCCGAACGAATGGGTCACGCTGGAACAACTGGCCTGGTGCGAGCGCTTCATGCGCCGCCTGGCCGACGAGCTCTGCATCAATCCGTCGTGAGTCCGTCGTGAACTGACCACTGCAACCCCCTACCTCACCCGAAAGAACACATGATGCAACGCAGAGATTTCCTGGGCACCGGACTGGCACTCACCGCAGGCAGCGCGCTGGCGCAGGCCAACCCCAAAATCGCGCGCATCGTGGTGCCTTTTGCACCGGGCGGCGTGCAGGACATCCTGGCCCGGTCCATCTCCACCGAGCTCGGCCTTGCGCTGGGCCAAACCGTGATTGTAGAAAACCGGCCCGGCGCGGGCGGCACCGTGGGCACGGGTTATGTCGCCAAGTCCCCGCCCGACAGCGGTGCGATGGTGCTGGCGGCCGCCAGCCACAACATCGCCGGCACGCTCTACACCAAACTCGCCTACGACCCGCAAAAAGACTTCACCCCCATGGCGCATATCGGCACCGCCGACTACGTGCTGATGATCCACCCCGAGGTGCCCGCCAAAACCGCGGCCGAATACATCCGCTATGCCAAGGCCAACCCGGGCAAGATGAATTACGCGACAGCCGGCGTTGGCAGCGCCACGCACCTTTCCATGGCCTACTTCAATGGCCTGGCCGGCATCGACGTGGTGCATGTGCCGCTCAAAGCCACGGGCGAAGCCATCAATGAAGTGATCTCGGGCCGCGCACAGGCCGTGATTGCCGCCAGCATTGGTGCGCTGGCTTTCGCCAAAGACAGCCGCATCCGGTTGATCGGTGTGACCTCACCCAAGCGTTCCAGATACCTGCCCGACGTCCCCACCATTGCCGAAAGCGGCTTGCCGGGTTACCAGTTTGACTCGTGGTTTGGCCTGCTGGGCCCTGCCGGCACACCTGCGGCCGACGTCAACCGCGTCAACGCGGCCATCGCCAAGCTGCTCAAGGACCCCGTCATCCTTGAGCGCCTGGACAAGCAGGGCATCGAGCCCCTGGCGCTGAGCAACGCCGACTTTGCCAAGCTGCTGGCAGTGGACTACAAGCGCATGGCCGAGGTCGTGAAGGCATCGGGCGCCAAGGTCGAATAGCGCCGGCAATACTTCAACGCTGGCCTATGCCAGCGTGACGCCGGCCACGGAGGCCAGGTATTTTTCCAGCACAGCCAGCTCGGTCACGGTGGGGGCGCCTTTGCCCGCAATGACCGCGTAAATGTGGCCCCTGAAACCACCACGCGGGTAGTAGCTGAGATAACCCCAGCCGATCAGCATCTGGCTGCACACACCGGGCGCCAGCGTGGCACTGGCGGTGCCCGCCTGCACCGAATTGATACGCAGCCTCTGCGCGCCGGGGGCAGAGGTGAGCGCCATCACGGCAGGCACACCCGCAGTGAGTTTCGTGGCGCTGGTCAGCTGCACGGTCTGCCCCGCTGAGTCCACCCATTTGGCATACGGCTGGCTGTTGGTGAAACCCAGGTCCGAGGTGTAGAGCGTCTCGGTCTTTGAGGCCTGGAAAACCACGCCGGTATTGGTGGGCCCCGGAACACTGACCGCGGCAAGGGCGAAATGGGGATCTTCAATGTTGTAGGGCACGCGGTTTTTCGGATTGGGCTGGATGCCGGCCATCGGCACTGATTTTTTGCACCAGAAGCCCGCCGTGTCGTAAACACTGTGGTCCGAATATTTTTTGCCCCCGGCGTTCACGCGCATCACCGGCGGCGCCATCGTGCCCATGTTGGGGCCGTCCCTGTTGATCCAGTTGATCATCTCCATGGCATTGCCGGGGCTGGAGCCGTAACCCGAATCCGACACCGCGCGCACCGCCTGCCCGGCCGCGGCGGGCGCACCCAGCAGGTAGTCGGTGTAGCCATTTGCCATGTCCCATTTGCAGGCGTTGTATTTCGCGATGATGGCCAGCGCGGCATCGGCCAGGCTGGTGGCAGCGTAGGCCACCGGATCGGTCAGCGAGAACACCTTGCGCGGCGGCGGCACCTGGCCCGACAGCTGGCCGCCGCTGGTATAGGTCAGCGTAGCCACCCGATTGGCTGCCGGCGTGAAGGTGAAGGTGTCCTGGCCGTTGGCCCCCGCAGGAATGACAAGGCTGGACTTGCTCAGCGCACCTCCGTTGTTGGAGGCCACCGTCAGCGTCACGGGTTGCGCAAGGTTGCCGCGGGCATACACCGTGAACGTCAGCGGTGCACCGGCGGGTGAATAGCCGGGGCCGTCGTCGTACACGGTGGCCTGCACAATACCCACCGCGGCCTTCATCGGCCCCGACACCAGCGGCTCGAGCGTGCGGTTCTGATGCCAGCCCGGCACATGGTTGATGGCGTAGTTGTGGATGGGCCAGTGGTTGCCGCCCATCCAGCTATAGACCTCGCAGTTGACCTGGCGCGCATAGTTGACGGCCTGGGCAAACATGGTTTGCCACCGCAGGTCGTCAATCGGCATGCCGATCTCGGTGAGCGCCAGCTTCGCGCCCCTGGCCTGTACCCAGTCGGCCGCAATCTTCAGGCGGTCCATGCCCGTGGAAGCCTTGATGGGGCCAACACCAAAGCCCGCGCTGTAGTTCTTGGCGACTTCCGTGTCGTAATCGAAAGAGGCACCGTTGCCGAAAGCATCAAGGTAGACGTGGACTTCATACACGAGGTTGGCGCCTGTGACCGGGAAGCCCGGGTTCCTGGTGCCCAGCGATATGGCCGCGCTGTACTGGTTGCCACCCACATAAATGGGGTTGACGGGGTCGATGGCCCGGATCGCATTGATGGCAGCCTGCGAATACGCCGCCATGATCGCCAGGTCTTCACCGCCCTTCACGGTTTCTTCATCCGAGGCGATAAGGCCACCCGGCTTGGGCAGGTCGTGCGGTTCGTTCATGAGGCCATAGCCGCCGAAGCCCGGGTGGTTCTTCCACTTCGTGGCGGCACGCGCCCAGAAATCCGCAAACTGGGATTGCTTGAGCGTGGCGCCTGCGGTCAGCGAAAAAATTCTCACCTGCACCTGGCTTGCATCGGTGGTGTAGGGTCGCAGCAGCGGGTCGGACGGCACGGTCAGGCCGAGCACGGATCCGTCGGCCTGGAATTTGAAATCCTGGTAGCGCCCGTAGTTATGGTTGTCGATGATGCACTTCATGCCCGCCGCCGCATGGGCGTCCAGCACACCGGTGATATAGGCTTCATACGCAGCATGAAAGACACCCGGATTGCCGATCGCCGCTTTGGCCGCAGCGTTGGCCACCGTGTCATGCAGCATGGGCTGCAGCAGCTCCCATTGAATAGGCAGCCTGTTTTTGGTGAAACCGCAGGCGGCAAGATAATCCACGTCGGCCTTGCGCGGCACGGTGAAATGAATATTGGTTGCAGAACTCGTGTTGCGCCGCAAACCGGTTTTTGCCCATTCCATGCCGGAAAGATTGGTTCCCATCGCTGGCGAGCCGGCCGCGGCAAGGGGCGCTGCGGCCTGGGCAAGCCGGGCCGTCATGAAAGGCCCAAAGGCGGCCAACGCGCCCGCCGCCACGGCGGCCTGTGAGAATTCACGTCTATGCATCGGGGTGCGCTCCTGTTCGTCCAAAGACCTCAGGTTAAACCCCGTATTGCGGCTTCATTACAGTTTGAATCAACACAGCGTCCCGCTTACATTTCGGCCCCTGTCAGGCCTGACAGGTTACCGGCGCAGCGCAAGCAAGAGACAGCGAGGTCAGCGACAATAAGTCACAGGTAATTTCTTTGCCACCATTGCGCCCCGCCCTGGTGCGTTTTCAATGGCGGTTTTAACAGTGCCGTTTGGTGCAAGGCCCTCTTCCTTGTTACCGATACACAAAGCGGCTTGACTTCATTTCATTCATGACAAAAAGTTTCTTCCGGGCAGCCCTGGTGCTGGGTTTGCTGTCCGCCATCGGCCCTTTCGCCATCGACATGTACCTTCCTGCGCTGCCTTCCATCGGGCACAGCCTGGGCGCCTCCATGGGCGCGGTGCAAGCCAGCCTGATGGCGTTTTTCATCTCCCTCGGCATTGGGCAAATCATCTACGGCCCCGTCTCCGACATGGTGGGCCGCAAGCCGCCGCTGTACTTCGGCCTGCTGCTGTTTGCCGCGGGCAGCATCGGCTGCGCACTGGCGCCTGACATCCAGACGCTGGTGGTGCTGCGCTTCATCCAGGGGCTTGGCGCCTGCGCCGGCATGGTGGTGCCGCGCGCGGTGGTGCGGGATCTGCATACCGGCCATGATGCCGCGCGCCTCATGTCCCTGCTGATGCTGGTCTTCAGCGTCTCGCCCATCCTGGCGCCGCTGGCCGGCAGCTTCCTCATTGAAGCCTTCGGCTGGCGCAGCGTGTTCTGGGCCGTCACCGTGGCCGCCGCCGCAGGGCTGGTGCTGGTGGCCATGACCTTGCCGGAAACACGGCCTGCCGAGCAGCGCGTGCACAGCAGCTTTGGCAGCGCATTAACCGCCTACGGCGTGCTGCTACGAGACCGCCATTTCATCGGCCTCGTCTTCATCGGCGCCTTCGGCATTTCGAGCTTTTTTGCCTACCTTGCCAACTCGTCCTTTGTGCTGATCAACCACTACGGACTGACACCGCGCCAGTACAGCATCGCCTTCGCGGTCAACGCGGCCTCCTTCATCGGGGTTTCGCAGTTCACGGGCAAGCTGGCTGCGCGTTTCGGGCTCGTGCCCATCGTGAAAGTGGCCGTGACGGGTTATGCCGCCGTGATGGCCCTGCTGCTGGTGCTGAACCTGGTGGGCATCGAAAGGCTGGACGTGATGATCGCGCTGATGCTGGTGGGCTATGGATTTCTGGGCTTGGTGGTTCCAACCACCGCCGTACTGGCACTGGAAGAACACGGCGCCATTGCCGGCACGGCCTCGGCCCTCATGGGCACCCTGCAGTTTGTCACCGGTGCGGTGGTGATGGCTGTGGTGGGCGTGTTTGTCGACGGCAGCGCCCGGCCCATGGTGGCCGGCATCGCCGGATGCGCCTTGCTGGCGTATGCCACGGCGCGCGTGACGCTGGGCGGCAAACGCGCTGCCACTGCGCCGGCGCACTAGCGCCTCGCGACAAGACGCGCCTAACGGGCTTGCTGCATGCGCAACCGCCGTGCGGCATCTTCTGCCCGCGCATCGTCAATCTCGCCCATCACGGCGCCGAGGTTGACCGGGCCTGTCTTGTGGGCAAAGCGGCCCGTCAGCACCGTCTCGGGCTGTAGCACGCCGCGCTGGTACAGGTCCCAGATCTCGCTGCCGTAGTCGGTTTGCAGCAGCTCCGGCGCAAAGCGGCCGAAGAAACCGCGCAGGTTCGCCACGTCGCGCAGCAGCATGCGGCCCGCGTGGTTGTTACCGGCGGCGTCTACCGCCTGCGGCAGGTCGATGATGACCGGGCCGGGCTGGCCGTCCGTCACACCCAGCAAAATATTGAATTCCGACAAATCGCCGTGCACGACGCCGGCGCACAGCATGCGCACCACTTCCGTGAGCAGCGTGGCGTGGTGCAGCCGCGCGTCTTCGGGCGTGAACTCCACGTCGTTCAAGCGTGGTGCTGCGTCACCGTGCTCGTCGGTCACCAGCTCCATCAGCAGCACGCCATCACAGAAGTTATACGGTTTAGGTACACGAACGCCGGCTGCAGCCAGCCGGTACAACGCATCGACCTCGGCGCTTTGCCAGGCCGCTTCGGTGGCCTGCCGGCCGAAACGCGTGCCCTTGGCCATGGCGCGCGCCTGCCGGGTGTTCTTGACCTTGCGGTTCTCGGTGTAGTCCACCGCCTGGCGAAAGCTGCGCTCGGTAGCGTCTTTGTAGACCTTGGCGCAGCGGGTTTCATCACCGCAGCGCACCACATACACCATGGCTTCCTTGCCGCTCATCAGTTGCCGTACCACGGTATCGATCAGGCCTTCTTCGAGCAGCGACTGCAGCCTCTTGGGTGTTTTCATGGTGCCATTGTGCGCCGGGCTCAGCCTCCTGCCGTCAGCACCAGCTGCGACAGGCGTTTGACGAGAGGGTCCAGCAGCTCCGTCGCGGTGTTTCCGTAGCCCAGCACAAGGCCGTTGTCTTCAGGTGCCGGCGCCATGGCAAACGAGGAAAGCGGCATGGGCGCCATCCCGTAGCGCCGGGCGGCTTCCGCAATGCGAGCGTCTGCGAAGTCCCTCGGTAGCCGGACGGCCAGGTGCAGGCCGCCCTGCCCGCCTTCAATGACATGCGGAACGCGCAGGTGCCGCGTCAGCGCTTCCCGCAGGGCGTGCTGGCGCTCACGGTACAGCCGCCGCATTCGCCCCAGGTGCCGCACAAACTGCCCGGACTCGATAAAGCCGGCCATGGCAAGCTGCTCATGGCTGTGGCCGCCGCGAAGCATCTCGCGCAAGGCGTCCTGCGCTGAAGCCAGCAGTGGCTTTGGCATGACCACGAAACCCAGGCGCAACGAGGGGAACATGGTTTTGGAAAACGTGCCGACGTAGAGCACAGGCGCATCGGCCACCAGGCCCTGCATGGCGCCTATGGGTTCGCCGGCGTGGCGGAATTCGCTGTCGTAGTCGTCTTCAATGATCCAGGCGCCGTGCCTGCGCGCGGCAGACATCAAGGCCAGGCGGCGTGCCACCGACATCACCACGCCAATCGGATACTGGTGCGAAGGCGTCGTGTAAATCAGCCGCGGCGTGCGTGAGCGCCAATCCGCCGCGCCGATGTGCAGGCCTTCGTCGTCCATGCGTTTCGGCACGATGCGCAGGTCACCCGCATGCATCGCTGCCTTGGCGCCCCGGTAGCCCGGGTCTTCCACCCAGGCCGTGTCGCCCGGGTTGGTCAGCAAGCGCACGCACAGCATGAGCGCTTCCTGCGCGCCTTCCGTCACGATGACCTGCGCCGGCTCGCAATGCACGCCGCGCGTGATCGCCAGGTGACGCGCAATGGCGGTGCGCAGTTCAGACTGGCCGAAAGGGTCGCCGTAATGCAGCGCCGCCGGCAAGGCCTCACGCACTGCGCGATCCAGCATCCTGCGCCATACAGCCAGCGGAAAGTGGGAAAGCGCCGGCACACCGGGTCGCAGGGCGGTGCTGGTGTCAAGGCGTGCGGGGCCCGAGCGAATGCGGGACAGGCGCAGTGCCACACGGGATGGCGCGGTGGCGTCGGGCTGCGCCTCCCGCACGGCCGGGCGCACCAGGGTAGCCACGGTGCTGCCCTGCCGGTCGGCGCGGACATAACCCTCGGACACAAGGTGTTCATAGGCAATCGCCACGGTATTGCGCGAGACCGACAGGGTTTGCGCCAATGCGCGCGAACCGGGCAGGCGGCTGCCCGCGGCGAGCTGGCCCTTGAGGATGGCCACCTTGAGCCTGCGGTAAAGCTGGCGCTGCAGGGGTTCGGCGTCGGATCTGTCGAGCGGGGCTTCCAGGAAGCCCTGCGGAGCGGAATGCTTTGGAGCGGACTTGTTAGCGGAATCGGTAGAGGGCATCGCGCAAGGGTTGTTGAACGGTGAGGAGTTCCGTCGTAAATCGTGGCACCACAAAATAGCCACACTATGGCACTTTATTAAGGGCCACAAAGATCTTAACCTGAGCGCTCAAACTCACAGGAGCATCGATGACCACACGCACAAACGCCTACGGGCAACCCATTGGCGAAGCCATGCAGGGCTGGAAAGAAAGGCCGAAACCGCCGCGTATCACACTCGAAGGCCGGTATTGCCGCCTCGAACCACTGGACGCCAGGCGCCATGGCGACGACCTGTTCACCGCCTACGCCGCCGCGCCCGACGGCCGGGCCTGGACCTACCTCGCCCCCGAGCCATTTACCGCGCGCAGCGATTTCGACGCCTACCTCGAACGCAACGCGGCCAGCGCCGACCCATTGCACTACACGGTCGTGGACGCCGGCACCCAGCGCGCGGTCGGGACGCTGTCGCTGATGCGCATGGACACCGCCAACGGCGTCATTGAGGTCGGGCACGTGATCTTCTCGCCGCTGCTGCAGCGCAGCCGCGCCTCCACCGAAGCCCAGTACCTGCTGATGAAACTGGTCTTCGAAACGCTCGGCTACCGCCGCTACGAGTGGAAATGCGACAGCCTCAACGCACCGTCGCGCAGCGCTGCCGCCAGGCTCGGCTTCAGCTTCGAAGGCGTTTTCCGGCAGCTCCTCGTCTACAAGAACAGGACGCGCGACACCGCCTGGTTTTCCATCATCGACGGTGAATGGCCGCTCTTGAAGAAGGCCTTCGAAAGCTGGCTGTCGCTGGATAACTTCGATGCACAAGGCGCGCAGATCTTGCCGCTGGGGGAGATTCGCGGCCGCCTGATGCCTATGGCTTCAATGAAAATAGCCGCGTAGCGATGGGCCCAGGGCCAGCGCTGTTTGGGTCTGCCGTGCGCGCCCCCCTCAGGCGATTTCAGGCAGGGGCTGCCGCACACGCGGCGGTTCAAGCTCATGGCTGCGCAGCGCCTGCGCCAGCCATTCATCGATCAAGGCTGGGTGGTTTATGGTCTTGAGCAATTGGTAGGCAGTTTCGGCCTCCGGGAAGCGCCGCCGCAAAAAATTCAGCCACTGCTTGAGGCGCCCAGCTCTCGCACGTGTTTCAAGCCGTGAGCAAACGATGTGCCAGAAGTCGGCGATCAGCGGCAGCAGCGTCGGCCAACCCACAGCGGCATGGTGCCCACCGGCCATGTCGGCCTTGATCGCCAGCCCCAGGCCCGGGTCGCGCACCGCGCCGCGGCCGATCATCAGCACGTCGCAACCTGAAGCTTCACGGCAGCGCCGCGCATCTTCCACTGTCCATATCTCGCCGTTGGCCACCACCGGAATCCTGACTGCGGCACGGATGTCGGCGATGCGTTCCCAGTAGGCGGGCGGCTTGTAGGCCTGGGCTTTGGTGCGGGCGTGTACGACCAGTTCGCCGGCGCCGCCGGCTTCGATGGCGAGCGCACATTCCACGGCACGCGCGTCGTCTTCGTAGCCCAGCCGCATCTTGGCCGAAACGGGCATGCCGGCCGGCACCGCCCGGCGAACCGCGCCGACGACGGCCGTCAGGGTTTCGGGCTCGCGCAGCAGCGATGCACCGCCGCCGTGGCGATTGACCACCGCGGCCGGGCAGCCAAAGTTCAGGTCAATGCCTGCCGGACCGAGGCTCGCGAGTCGCGCGGCATTCTCGGCCATGCAGCCCGGGTCGGAGCCCAGCAACTGCGCGCGTACCGGCACACCGGCCAGCGTGCGGCCGCCGTGGTGCAGCTCGGGCACGATGCGCAAGAACACCCGCTCGGGCAACAGCTGGTCGGTGATGCGGATGAATTCAGAGACGCAGCGGTCAATGCCGCCGACCCGCGTGAGGATGTCGCGCAGCACAAAGTCCAGCAGGCCTTCCATCGGGGCCAGCAGGACGGTAGCGCGTGGTTCAGTACTCATCCCACCCTGCTTCTGGTTTCTATTTGGCGGCCAACCGCCACAAGGACGTGACTTCCGCCGCGCGTGCCGCATGCAGCGCATCGCTGGCGTCCGAGGCCTTGGGGTGATGCGGCTGCGCGTCAAGCCGGTCCACCACCTTGAGGCCCGCTGCATCGATCGCCGCCAGCAGCCAAGGGCGCGTGCGCAGGCCCAGGTGCTCGGCGATGTCCGACAGGATCAGCCAGCCCTCGCCTTTGGGCTCCAGGTGCACCGCCAGGCCGTTGAGGAAGCCCAGCAGCATGCGGCTGTCTTCGTCGTACACCGCATGCTCCAGCGGCGAGCCGGGCCGCGCCGGCAACCACGGCGGGTTGCAGACGATGATGTGCGCCTTGCCGTCGGGGAACAGGTTGGCCTCGCGCACCTCGACTTGCGGAAAGCCCAGGCGCTTGAGGTTGTCGCGTGCACAAGCCAGCGCGCGCGGGTCCTGGTCGGTGGCCACCACGCGCTGTATGCCGCTGCGCAGCGCCAGCACGGCGGCCAGCACGCCGGTGCCGGTGCCGATGTCAAAACCGGTCAGGTCATCGGTGCCTTCAGGCACGGGCGCCTGGGCCACCAGGTCGATGTATTCGCCGCGCACCGGCGAGAAAACGCCGTAGTGCGGATGGATGCGGTTGTGCGGCCCGTTTTCGCCCAGCGCGGGGATGGGCACGCCCTTGCGGCGCCATTCATGCGAGCTGATGAAACCCATCAGCTCGCGCAGTGATGCGACGGAGGGAACCGCTCCATCCCGGGCAGGGCCCCAGGCTTCGGCGCAGGCTTTTTTGGCATCGGGCGCACGGCGCAAGGGGATGCTGTAGTCCGCGTCAAACGGGATCAGCACCATGCCCAGCACGCGGGCGCGCTGCGCCTGTGACTGACGGTGCAGGTGAAAGGCTTCCGGGAAAACCGGTGCGTGTGCTTCAACCTGGGCGCTGGCCTCTCCGGCCTTCTGGTCCTTGACGCGTTTCTCGCGTTTGGGCTTGGCCGGTTTGTCGACACGGCGCGCCAGCGCCTGCAGCAGCAGGCGGGCATTCTGGAAGTCGCCGCGCCAGAGCAGGCCCGTGCCTTCGCACGCCAGGCGGTAAGCGGCATCCGCAGCGAGGGTGTCGTCCGCGATCACCACACGCTTGGGTGGCAGCGCGCCGCGCTCGGAACGCCAGCGCGCAGAACGCGCCTCGCCGCCCTCCGTCCAGTGGATGGTGGCGGGCTCAGGAGAAGAGGTAGCGGAAGAAGCAACGGGAACGGCAGGTGAGGCAGGCATCAAGGGCATCAGGGGCAGACACAAAGAAGAACAAAGAAGGAAGCCAAGTGTTTTAACAGATGGCCGGCCCCAGCGGCTGCAAGCGCTGCCTAATCACTATCAATTTAATAGCTGCTCGCGCACGTCCTGATTGCGCTACAGCCACTTTTGGCACTCAAAAAAGGGCTTTTTGAAGGTCTACGGGCTGTTTTGGACGTTCAGCAGCCCCAAAACAGCCTCTAGGGCACTTTTCAGGCCATTTTCAAGAACGATTTTGGCCTCCAGCCCAATAAGGACATGCGCTACCAGCTATGAATTAGATAGCAACCGCACCGTCAGCAAGGGGAGGTATTCCACCAGCAGGGGCCGCGGAACTGGCTCCGCCAGGCCGCAGGCGCCGTCCCCCTGCAAGGGAAGAGCCTCAAAAGGGGCGCTCCCCTCCTCACCAGCAGGGGCCGGGGTCCGGCTTTGCCGGCCCCAAGGCGCCTGTCCCCTGCAAGGGGAGAGGAGGCTACACGAAGTGAGCCTCAACAGGGGTGTGCAATCAAGCCCACCCGCCACCCAGCGCCCGGATCAGCCCCACCGTTGCCAGGTACTGCGCGGTTTTGACCTGCAGCGCCTGGCGGCGGTTGCGCAATTCGCTGCGCTGCGCGTCCAGCAACTCGAGCTGGCTGACAAAACCATTGCGGTAGCGCGAATCCGACAGCACCGTGGCGCGCGTGGCCGAAGCCACCGAGCGCGATTGCGCCTCCGACTGCTCGGCCAGCAGGCGCAGGGCCGAGAGCTGGTCTTCCACGTCCTTGAAGGCGACGAGGATCTGCTCGCGGTAGTTGGCCAGGGCGATGTCGAGTTCGGCATTCGCGTTCTGCACGCCGGCCTTGCGGCGTCCGCCGTCAAAGATCGGCAGCGAGAGCAACGCGCCCACACCCCAGGCCTGGGTCGAGACCTTGAACAGGTCCTTGATCTCGGGAGCGGCATAACCGGCGTTGCCTGTCAGCGAAAAGGTCGGGAACCACGCAGCCTGGGCGACACCGACACGGGCCTGCGCGGCCTGCATGGTGTTTTGCGCGGCGGACACATCGGGCCTGCGCTCCAGCACGGTGCTGGGCACACCGGCCGGTATCACCGGCAAGGCAGTCGACCATTCAGCAGGCGCGACGGCAAAGTTCGACGCCACCTCGCCCACCAGCACAGCCAGGGCATGCTCCAGCACGGCGCGGCGCTGGTCGAGTGCCAGTGCATCGGACTCGGTCGAGGCGACCTCGGTGCGCACGCGGGCCACGTCGAGCTCGGCCACGTCGCCTTCCTTGAAGCGGATTTCCGTCAGGCGCAGCGTGTTGCGGTAAGCCTGCAGCGTGTCGCGCACCAGCGTGCGTTCGGTGTCGAGCGCGCGCAGGTTGAGGTAGGTTTGCGCCACATCGGCCTGCACCAGCAGCTGGGTGCTGCGCAGCAAGGCTTCGCGCGACTTCGCGTCCAGCGATGCGGCGTCTGAATTCAGCGAGAGCTTGCCGATCAAATCGACTTCATACGAAAAGTTGGCGGCGGCTGTGACCGTGGTCTGCGCGACGCGGTTGGTGGTGATGTTGCTCTGGCGCACGGCGCCGCCGCTCAACCCGACTTGCGGCAGGCGGTCGGCATCGGTGTTGCGCAGGATGGCGCGCGCCTGGGCCAGCCGGCCCGCGGCCACCTTGACGCTATTGTTGTTATTGCCGGCCTGCTCGACCAGCTGGTCGAGCACCGGGTCGGCGAATGCCTTCCACCAGGTGCCTTGTGATTGCGGGGCCGTTGCCGTGGCAACGGCCGGCGCGGCAGCGTTTTCCTTGTAGGCCGCAGGTGCAGCCGGAATGCTCGCCGGGTCAACCGACGCGCTGGTGGCGCAGCCGGCCAGCACCAGGGCAGCCAGCAAAGGCAGCAGCGCGGTGCGCAGTTTGGACGTTGTGTGGTTCATGATGAACTCCTGTACCTTTGATGCTTGTTGTTATTCGTGAAGCTTGAGGGGCGCTGCCGGCTGCGCGTGCGCGCCTGCACCACCACTGCCTGCGAAGGCCTCGACGTGCGGCACCTCTCCATGCAGCTTGAGCGGACGGTTGCCCGTGAGGCGGCGCAGCGTGACATAGAACACCGGCGTGAGGAACAGGCCGAAAGCCGTCACACCAATCATTCCCGAGAACACGGCCACACCCATGGCATGGCGCATTTCGGCGCCCGCACCGGAGGACAGCACCAGGGGCAGCACGCCCATGATGAAAGCCAGCGAGGTCATCAGGATGGGACGCAGACGCAGGCGGCTCGCTTCAATCGCAGCCTGCAGCGGCGTGCGCCCGGCAAACTCCAGCTCGCGTGCAAACTCCACGATCAAAATCGCGTTCTTCGCAGACAACCCCACCAGCACGATCAAGCCGATCTGCGTGAAGATATTGTTGTCGCCGCCGGTCAGCTTCACGCCCAGCATGGCGGCCAGGAGGCCCATGGGAACGATCAGCACGATGGCGATCGGCAGGGTCAGGCTTTCATACTGTGCAGCCAGCACCAGGAAGACCAGCAGCAGCGCCAGCGGGAACACCCACATGGCCGAATTGCCGGCAATGATTTCCTGGTACGTGAGGTCCGTCCACTCGTAGCTGATGCCGGGCGGCAGCGTCTCGGCCGCAATGCGGGCGACCGCATCCTGCGCTTGGCCCGACGAATAACCGGGCGCGGCACCGCCGTTGATATCGGCCGACAGGAAGCCGTTGTAGCGCATGGCGCGTTCGGGGCCAAAGCTGGGCGTGACTTTCATCAGCGCCGACAGCGGCACCATCTCGCCGGTGGCCGAGCGCACCTTCAGGAGGCCGATGTCTTCAGCGCGTGCGCGGTAAGGCGCGTCAGCCTGCACCCGCACGGAATACGTGCGGCCGAACTTGTTGAAGTCGTTGGCATACAGGCTGCCCAGGTAGATCTGCATGGTGTCGAACACGTCAGTCACCGGCACGCCGAGCTGGCGCGCCTTGGTGCGGTCGATGTCGGCATAGAGCTGCGGCACGTTGACCTGGAAGCTCGAGAACATGCCAGCCAATTCGGGCGTCTGGTAGGCCTTGGCCATGAAGGCCTTGGTGGCGGCGTCCAGCGCGGCATAACCGAGCGAGCCCCGGTCTTCCAGCTGCAGCTTGAAGCCGCCGGTGGTGCCCAGGCCCTGCACGGGCGGCGGCGGGAACATCGCGATGAACGCCTCCTGGATACCGCCGAATTTTCCGTTCAACTGGCCGGCGATGGCGCCTGCGCTCAGGTCCGCACTCTTGCGCTCGTCGAAAGGCTTGAGCGAGAGAAACACGATGCCCGAGTTGGAGCTGTTGGTGAAGCCGTTGATCGACAGGCCGGGGAACGCAATCGCGTGTTCCACGCCGGGTTGCTTCATGGCGATGTCGCTGATCTTGCGGATCACGTCTTCGGTGCGGTCCAGCGTGGCGCCGTCAGGCAGCTGGGCAAAACCGATCAGGTATTGCTTGTCCTGCCCGGGCACAAAACCGCTGGGCACCGCTTTGAAGAGCGCCGTGGTGGACAGCACCAGCACCAGGTACACACCCAGCATGACGGCCTTGCGCGAGATCGCGCCCTTGACACCACGGCTGTAGTTTTCAGCCCCGCGACCGAACAAGCGGTTAAAGCCTGCGAAGAAGCGGCCGAACACTTTGTCCATACCGCGGGTCAGCGCGTCTTTCGGTGCGTCGTGGCTCTTTAGCAGCAAGGCGGCGAGCGCAGGTGACAGGGTCAGCGAATTGACGGCCGAGATCACTGTGGAGATCGCGATGGTCAGGGCGAACTGCTTGTAGAACTGACCCGAAAGACCGGTGATGAAAGCCAGTGGCACGAACACGGCGATCAGCACCAGCGCAATCGCGATGATGGGCCCGGACACCTCCCGCATGGCACGGTAGGTGGCGTCGCGCGGACTCAGTCCCGCCTCGATGTTTCGCTCCACGTTCTCCACCACCACGATGGCGTCGTCCACCACAATGCCGATGGCCAGCACCAGCCCGAACAGGCTGAGCGCGTTAATCGAAAAGCCGAACAGGTGCATCACCGCGAAGGTACCGATGACCGAAATAGGCACGGCCAGCAGCGGGATGATGGAAGCGCGCCAGGTCTGCAAAAAGATGATCACAACCAGCACCACCAGCGCCACGGCTTCGAGCAGCGTGTGCACCACGGCCTCGATGGACGAGCGCACAAACTGCGTGGTGTCGTAAACGATCTCGTAGTCCACGCCTTCGGGCATGTTCTTTTTCAGGTCCTTCATCACGGCCTGCACGTCATCCGAAATCTGGATGGCGTTGGAGCCCGGTGCGGCAAACACCGGCACGGCCACAGCCTGCTTGTTGTCCAGCAGTGAACGCAGGGCGTAGTCGGAGGCACCGAGTTCCAGACGAGAAATATCGCGCAGGCGTGTCACGGCGCCGCCCTTGTCGGTCTTGACGATGATGTCGCCGAACTCTTCTTCGCTTTGCAGACGGCCCTGGGCATTGATGGACAGTTGCATGTCCACGCCGGGCAGGCCGGGGGAAGCGCCCACGACGCCGGCCGCAGCCTGGATGTTCTGCTCGCGGATGGCGCGCACCACGTCGCCGGCGGACAAACCGCGTTCGGCCACTTTTTGCGGGTCAAGCCAGACGCGCATCGAGTAGTCGCCCGAACCGAACAGCTGCACCTGGCCCACGCCGTTGATGCGCGCCAGGCGGTCCTTGACATTGAGCACCGCGTAGTTGCGCAGGTAGGTCATGTCGTAGCGGTCGTTGGGCGACAGCAAATGCACCACCATCGTGAGGTCGGGTGAGCTCTTGATGGTGGTGATGCCCAGGCGGCGCACTTCTTCGGGCAGGCGCGGCTCGGCTTGCGAAACGCGGTTTTGCACCAGTTGCTGGGCCTTGTCGGGGTCTGTGCCAAGCTTGAAGGTGACGTTGAGCGTCATCAGCCCGTCGGTGGTGGCCTGGCTGCTCATGTAGAGCATGCCGTCCACGCCGTTGATGGATTCCTCCAGCGGCGTGGCTACCGTCTCGGCAATCACCTTGGGGTTGGCGCCGGGGTAGTTGGCGCGCACCACCACAGTGGGCGGCACGACGTCCGGGTATTCCGCGATCGGCAGCGAGCGCAGCGCGATCAGTCCGGCAATGAACATCAGCAGCGACAGCACGCCGGCAAAGATCGGCCGGTCAATAAAAAATTTGGAAAGATTCATGGCAATTCTTCTGGTTCAGGTGAAGGAGCGGCTCAGGACTTGGCCGCGACCTTCACGGCTTTTTCGGTGAGTTCCGACTTGGCGGTCATCTCGACCGGCTGCGGTGTGATCAGCGCACCGGGGCGGACGCGCTGCAGGCCGTTGACCACAATGCGTTCGTTGGCAGCCAGGCCGCTTTTGACCACACGCAAGCCATCGACGGAAGCGCCCAGCGTGACTTCGCGGTACATCGCCTTGTTGTCGGCGCCGACCACGAGCACAAACTTCTTGTTCTGGTCGGTGCCGACGGCGCGCTCGTTGATCAGCAATGCCTTGCCTTTGGTGGCCTGGCCCATGCGGATGCGCGCGAACTGGCCGGGAATCAGCTGGCCGTCCTTGTTGTCGAACACGGCGCGTGCGCGCACGGTGCCGCTTCGGGCGTCCACCTGGTTGTCGACCAGCTGCAGCTTGCCTTCAAACGGTGTGTCGGCGCTGGCGGCGGTGCCCATCTGCACCGGGATGCGGTCCAGGTTGCGGCCGCCCGCGATACCGGCGTTGGCGCCCTGCACGTCCTTGAGCGCCTTGACCACGACCTGCTCGTCGGCGTCGAAGCTCGCATAAATCGGGCTCACGGACACCAGCGTGGTCAGCACGGGAGCGCCCGGGCCTGCGGCGACCAGGTTGCCCACCGTCACTTCCAGCTTGCCGACGCGGCCGGCCACCGGCGCACGGACCTGCGAATATCCCAGGCTCAGCTGCGCCGTTTGAAGGGCCGCCTGCGCGGCGCGCAGGTTGGCGTCGGCTTCACCCTTGCCATTGGTGCGCTCGTCAAATTCGCGCTTTGAAATGGCCTGCTCGCCCCACAGGCGCTGTGAGCGCTCGTGTTCGCCCTTGGCCTGTGTCACGCGGGCCTGCGCTGCCGCCACCTGGGCTTCGGCGCGAGCCACTTCGGCGGCATAGGGCGCCGGGTCAATCGTCAGCAGCAGGTCGCCCTTTTTGACGAGTGCGCCTTCGCGGAAGTGCACGGCCTGGATGGTGCCGGCTACACGCGAGCGGATATCCACGCGCTCGACCGCTTCCAGCCGGCCCGAAAACTCGTCCCAGGCAGACACGTCGCTTTGCACGACGGTGGCCACCGATACCGGCGTGGCCTGCGGCTCGCCGGACGCAGCGGGCTGGGCACGTGTGCCCGAAACGCCGAAGATGACGGCCGTCACGCCCGTCAATGCCAGAACGGCCACGACGGTTGCCAGCAAACGGCGCTTGTTGTTATGCAGATGAATCGATGCCATGGTGAAACCCCTCAAAAGAAAAAGGAAAAAAGGAACTGTGAAACTCAGGAATGGGTCGCGTGCGCGGCCAGCGCATCGGCGAAAAAACGGGTGTACTGCTCATGCAGGACAGGGCCCCACGCGGCCTTGTGGTCACAAGGCTGCAGATAGCTGCAGGGCCAGCCGGTGGGCACCGGCAACACGGTCTCGTGTGCAATCAGGCCTGCGGTGCGCAGCCGTGCGGCGTAGGCCAGCGTTTCGTCGCGCAGCGGGTCGTCCTGCGCCGTGATGAGCAGCGTCGGTGCCAGGCCGGCCAGGCGGAATGCGGCGCCAGGTGCGGCGTAAGGGTGGCTTGCGTCTTCGGCCCGGGGCAGGTATTTGTGCCAGCCGTCGGCCCAGGTGCAGCCCACGGGCCCGGCTTCGGCGTCGCGCAGCGAAGCGGTCGCAAGGCATGGGTCCAGCATCGGCGACATCAGGATCTGCCCCGCCAGCGCCGGCTCGTGCTGGTCACGCGCCATCAGCGCCACGGCGGCAGCAATATTGCCGCCGGCCTCTTCGCCAGCCACAAAAACCGGCGCACCGACGCCGACCAGCTTGTGGCGGGCCTTGGCGGCCCAGACCAGCGCGGCATAACCTATTTCGACAGCATTGGGGAAAGGGTGCTCTGGCGCCAGCGGATAGTCCAGCGACATCACCACTGCGCCGGCCTGGGCCAGCAACCCGGCTACGCAGGAACCGCCTTCCAGGGATCCGCCCACAAAAGCGCCGGCATGGAAATGCACCACCAGCGGAGAAACTCCCGCGCTGCTGCGGCGGCCGTAAAAGCGCACGTCCAGCGGCTTTTTCAGCGCCAGCTGGATTTGTTTTTCCACCCAGGGAGGAGTGGTTTTGTCGGCGCCTGCGGGGACGGGCTGTGGGCTGTTCATCATGGCGAGCCGCACGCGGCTCCTCTTTGTTGCAATGCAGCAGAAGATACGTGCGCCAGGTCGCTTAATAAATAGCCGTTTTGTTTATACTTTATTTCACCAGTGCAACAATGAAGGGTAGCAAGCAGGCTTCTCCTCTGAAAATCACGGCCCCCATGAAAACTCCCATGAACATCCGAGCGCGGAGTTTCATCCTTCCCTGTGGGGCAAGGTCAATCGGGAGCGGGCAATCCCGGAAAGTTCTCAGGGCTATTTCGCGCCCCGCACCTGAACCGGCTGGGCTGGTCACAATCGCCCCTCGCCGTTTTGCCGATGAGCCCCTGTTGGCAAATGCCCTCTCCCGGGCGGCCATTCTTTTATTACCGCCTCCGTATCTGCCCCATATCCTCTTGCAGCGCCGGCCCGCCAGGCAAGGCACGCGCTGACGGCCCTCACCAGAACAGGACTCTTTTATGGATAAGTTTTCCGCAATGCAGGCCTTTGTACGGGTTGTAGAGGCCGGCACGTTTACCAAAGCGGCAGATTCCATGGGCATGCCCAAGCCCACGGTGACGCGCCTGATCCAGACGCTGGAACAATCGCTGGACACCAAGCTGCTCAACCGCACCACGCGCAAAGTCACCGTGACGGCCGACGGCGCGGCCTATTACGAACGTGCGGGCCGCCTTCTGGGCGAAATGGAAGAGCTTGAGTCGAGCATGTCGCGCGCCAAGGCCAGCCCGCGTGGCCGGCTCAAGGTGGACATTCCCTCATCACTGGGCCTGGCGGTGGTGATTCCAGCCCTGCCCGACTTTTATGCGCGCTACCCCGACATCCAGCTGGAGCTCGGCGTGAGCGACCGGCCGATCGACATCCTTGCTGAAAATGTCGACTGCGTGATCCGCGGCGGACAGATCACCGACCAGTCGCTGGTGGCGCGCCGCATCGGCGAGTTCTATTTGATGTCCTGCGCTTCACCCGCCTACCTCAAGCGCCACGGCGTGCCGCAGCACCCGCGCGAGCTGCAGGCGCACAAGCTGATCCGCTATTTTTCGCCGCGCGACGGCAAGCTTTACACCGTCAACCTGCAAAAAGACGGCGAGGTGGTGGAGATCGGCGGACACCACCAGCTGTCGGTCAATGACTCGAACGCAGGTGTGGCGGCGGCGCTGGCCGGCCTGGGCATCCTGCAGACGCTCACCTTCCTGGTCCAGCACCACATCAGCAGCGGTGCGCTGGAACCCCTGTTCAACGGCTGGTGTTCCGAGGCCAAACCCATTCATGTGGTGTACCCACCCAATCGCCACCTGAGCAACAAGGTGCGTGTGTTTGTCGACTGGATCGCCGACCTGTTCGCCAAACACGACCTGATACAGCGCAAGAGCAGCTTGCCGCAATAAACGCGGTGGACAACGCGATAACCGCTACACCGACGAATGCATCGGCATTTCCCGGCGTCCCCGGCTTCCTACAACTGGCGTCATCCGCAGACTACACCGCAGGACACCTCAGAGGAGTAAGGTCAGTGGCTGTCCGGCGTTTTGCGCGCCTGCTTTCATACACAGCCTTTCTTCCCTGCGAAAGACCACCCATGCCAAGACCCAAAGTTGCCGCGCCCGATACCGAGAGCCGAAAGGCACTGGAGCAGCGCGCGCGGGATGCTGCAATGCCCGCACCACCCCGTGAAAAAGGCCGCTGGCCATTTCCGGTGCCGGACGACCAGCCCGCCGGCAAGACTGAAGGCCGCCACGAGGAACCGGAAAAACCGGCCAAGCCAGGATCCGGCGACTGAGCGCCGGATTCTCCATTCGCTCTCTTCTGTGTCAGCGGCGCGCCAGGACGCGCTTGACCAGCATGGCGGCGAACAGCACCAGCGCACCGGCGATCAAGCCCGTGAGTGCGTCCATTACCAGCGGCGTGAGCGCGGCCAGCAAGGCACCTGCTCCGCCTACGGCCGACGCTTTTTGTGCGAGCAGCTCGATCGCGTGATGCAGCGGCGCAAAGCCGTGCGTCAGAATGCCGCCTCCCACCAGGAACATCGCGATGGTGCCCGCCACAGAAAGGCCTTTCATGAGCCAGGGAGCGGCCAGCAGGATGGCGCGGCCTGCGCTGCGCTGCAAGCGCCCCAGGGCGCCGCCTCCTTCACGCCGGCTGAGGTAAAGCCCGCCGTCGTCCAGCTTCACGATGCCTGCCACCAGGCCATAGACCCCCACCGTCATCAGAAGGGCGATACCGCCCAGAACAGCCACCTGCGTCACGAAGGGACTGGCCTGCACGGTACCCAGCGTGATCGCGATGATTTCAGCGGACAGGATGAAATCGGTGCGGACCGCGCCCTTGATCTTGTCTTTTTCAAGCGCCAGCACGTCTACGTCGGGGTTGGTCAGTGCGGCAGTCAGCGCCTCATGCTCGGCCGCCTGTTCGTCCGCACTGTGCATGAATTTATGCGCGAGCTTTTCGAACCCCTCGTAACAAAGAAATGCACCGCCCACCATCAGCAGCGGCGTGACGGCCCACGGTATGAACGCGCTGATGGCCAGCGCGGCCGGCACCAGGATGGCCTTGTTGACGAAGGAGCCTTTGGCCACAGCCCAGACCACCGGCAACTCCCGGTCTGCCTTGACACCCGAGACCTGCTGGGCGTTGAGCGCCAGGTCATCACCCAGCACGCCGGCGGTTTTCTTGGCGGCCACCTTGGAAAGCAACGCCACGTCATCAAGGATGGTGGCGATGTCGTCGATCAACGCGAGAAGGCTGCTGGCCATATGTAGGTTCCGTGTGCCGGCGCAGGGCCGAAGGGGATGAGCAAAGCTTGCAAAGCCCGGCCGTGGTGAGGCCGGGGTCTGGCAGGAATCCGGTGCCGCTGGTATGCGTGGTGATGGCACCGAAAGGGAAGACCTACTGTACCCAAATTCAGCGCAACAAAAAGCCGCCTCGCGGGCGGCTTTGAACGGGGCATTTATGCGCCAGGTGCTCAACGTGCGGTGAGCCGTCCCAGGATAAAACCCAGCGCCAGGGCGGCACCGACAGCCTCCAGGGGCCTTTCCTGGACCCACGATTTCGAGGCGTCAATGGCCCGGCCTGGTGCTTCAGTCACCCGGCGGGTCTGGTCGGCAAAGCGGTCAGCCACATTGCTGGCACCGCTGGCCAGCTTGTCCACACTTTCGTGCGCGGCGGAAGAAGCGCGGTCTACCGCACTGCGGGCTGGCTCAGCCACTTTATCTATGCCGCTGTGGAGCGCTGCTCCGGCAGACTCGACGCCGCGCTGCAGGGGGTTGTCAATACCGGAAGCCGTACCGGTGGAGGCTGTGGTTTTGTCCATGATGCTTCTTTCAAAAAAATTCCGCAAAATACCTCTGCGATCTATCTGAGCCTCGGTGATGACGGGCTCATGATCGTCCATCGGTGTCTGCCGACATTAAGCGGCGGCAGGCATGCGGACTGTGCGCAGCCGGATACGCTGCATGTAGGACAAGAGAGTGTTGTGCGCGCCGCGCGGTTGTCGGCCCGCACTGACAGGAAAAAGGCCGCTTGGCTTGGCAGCCCCTGGCGCGGTTACCCGCATCATCGTCCTGAACTCACAAGCCAATGGCATCCAGGCCAGGCACCGTTGATAAACGCCCTCTTACGCTTTTGAAACCCAAGGAGAAGCACAATGCCCAGGATTGGAAGACCCGCCCTCAAAACCGGCGCAACCGACAACGGCCAGCCGCGTAACGGCCCACCCGAGGAAGGTCTGGATGAAGACGACGCACTGGAGTTGCCGGTCGAGCCCGACGAAGGGATGCCGCTGATTCCGGATGATGATGAGCGGGTGGTGAATGTGCCGTCGTGAGACGGCTCCCTTAAGGCCTGGTTTTTTCTGTCGTTGGGCTTTTTGCTGAGGGTGGCTGGCCGGGGGTTGCCCGGCATGCAACTCACTTTCTTTTGCTTCGCCAAAAGAAAGTAAGCAAAGAAAAGGCGACCCTGGTTCCCGCGTCCCTTCGCTGCGCTACGGGCAACCTGCGGTGCTCGGTCCAGCCGGGGTCAAAAACAACTCGCTTCGCTCAAACAAGTTTTTGCCCTGATCCGTCTGGCCCTGTGCTCCTCGGCGCATCCACAAGGGGGTTGGAGAAGAATACCGAACAGCCAACAGCCGAATACCGGAACCCGGACACCTGAAGAAACAAGGACACGCCATGGCGTGTCCTTGTTGGTATTGGTATTGGTATTGGTATTGGTATTGGTATTGGTATTGGTATTGGTATTGGTATTGGTATTGGTATTGGTATTGGTATTGGAGTTGGTATTTGTCTTCGGTCCCCGTTCCCGATCACCCCTTCTGTCTGCGCCGAGGAGCGCAGGTTCAGGCGGATCAGGGATCGCGATTGCCTGAGCCGAAGGCGAGTTCGAGCGAGACCCCGCCTGAACCGAGCACCGCAGGTTGCCCGCAGCGAAGCGGAGGGTCGCAGACAGCAGGGTCGCCTTTTCTTTTGCTTACTTTTCTTTTGGCGAAGCAAAAGAAAAGTGAGTAGCTGCCGGGCTACCCCCGGCCAGCAGATCTCAGCAGAAAGCACAACGCCGGAATACGAACCGGCCCAAACAGAATCAGTTCAAAAATCCAGCTCTCAATCAACCACCCGCTTGAGCCGGATCTCTTCCAGCTTGGCACTGCCAAATGCCACAGTCTTGAGCGATGGCATCTCGCGCTTGAACCCCGCCGCGTGCTCATAAAAGCGCAGCGCACGCTCATTGCGCAACAGCACCCACAACGTGACCTGCGTGCAACCCTCTTCTTTCAGGCCCTCACGCGCGCCGTCCCACAGGGCCAGGCCTGCGCCCTTGCCCCAATGTTCTGGCAGCACATACAGCGCCCAGATTTCGCCAACAGTGGATTTGGTGCCGGCATCGCGGGAACGGTCAAAGCCGACAAAGCCCACAATCTCATCTCCGTCCGTGGCCACCAGCAGTTGCGGCTCGCTGAATTCAATGGCTTCGCGCCAGTAAGGCAGGCGTTTTTCTACCGTGATCTTGCCAAGGTAGTCCTCGGGCATGAGGTCTTTATAAGTGGCCTGCCAGGTGGCGACATGAATCTCGGCAATGGTTTTGGCATCGCGGGGCGTAGCGGGACGAACGGAATAGCTGGACATGAAAAAATCGCTTGTGAATCGATGCGGGAAATGATCGGGGGAGCAGAATTGTCGCCCAAATCGCCCCCCGACCGGCAATACCTTCGCTTCACGGCAGTCCGGCGGCAGGATGAACGACCGGCTAGCGACTTTGGCGTCGGGTACATTCATCGCACCCTAACACTTACAAGCGCTTGCACATCATGGCCCAAGGTCTTCAGTTTCCCCTGCAAATGTCCTTCAAACTCATCGCCTTTGCACCGCAATTTCTGGTCAAGGACGCGCGCAACCAGCCGGTGGCGTATGTCAAACAAAAACTCTTCAAGCTCAAGGAAGCCATCACGGTTTTCACCGATGAAAAACAGGACCGGCAGCTCTACCAGATCCAGGCGGACCGGATTATCGATTTTTCGGCGCTGTACCACTTCACCGATACCCAGGGCGCGGCGCTGGGCGGCATCAAGCGTCGCGGCATGCGCTCCATGTGGAGAGCCGGTTTTGACGTGCAGGACAACGGTGTCACCCACTTCAGCATCAACGAAAAAAGCGTGATGACGCGTTTTCTTGACGGCCTCTTCAGCCAGATTCCATTGATCGGGATTTTTTCGGGCTACCTGTTCCATCCCGCCTACCAGGTGACGAGGCCCGACGGCACCCTGGTGGCCGAGCTCACCAAGCAGCCCGCCCTGTTTGAAGGCCGCTTCACCGCCGAGCGGATGGCCCCCGTCAATGAACGCGAAGAGCAGCAGTTGTTGCTGTCCCTGATGACCGTGCTGCTGCTGGAACGCCTGCGCGGTTAACGCAGACGCCGGCGCAGGCAGCTACCCGTACCCGAAGCAGCGATGGACGACCCGGCCCACCCTGGCGATCCGGCGAATGCGGTTCTGTTCAGCGTCCAGTTGAACCCGGAAGGGGTGCATTTCAGCGCCTCGCCGTCCCTGCCGATCCTGCAATCAGCGCTGTTGGCCGGCATGGCGATGGACAGTTCATGCCGCAACGGCACCTGCCGCACCTGCATCCGCCGGCTGGCCAGCGGGCAGGTGGCTTACCGCATCGAATGGCCAGGCCTGAGCGCCGAGGAAAAGAAGGCGGGCTACATCCTGCCCTGTGTGGCGTACCCGGTGTCGGATTTGGTGATCGAGCCAGGGGATTGAACTGGCGGGATCTGCCGTAGACCCACGGGCAAAGCCCCGGGCGACGCCGCGCCGTCGCCCAGCGCGCGCTGCATCAGCACCGTGTCCACCCACTGGCCGAACTTGTAGCCGACACTGCCCAGCGTGCCGACACGGGCAAAGCCCAAAGCCTCGTGCACCCTGAGCGAGCCCGTGTTGGCGCTGTTGCCGACCACGCCCACCATTTGCCGGAAACCGCGCTGCTCGCACTGGCGGATCAGCTCACGCAGCAAGGCGCTGCCAATGCCGGACTGGCGCATGCCGGGCGCGACGTAAATCGAGTCTTCCACCGTATGGCGATAGGCCGGCCGCGACCGGTAGGCACTGCCATAGGCATACCCCACCACCTCTGCGTTGCGGTGCGCCACCAGGTAGGGGTAGCCACCCTGCAGGATGTCAGCGCGGCGCGACAGCATCTGCGCGACGCTGGGCGGCTCGAGCTCAAACGTCGCCAGGTTGGTGGCCACGTAGTGCGCGTAAATCGCCTGGATTGCCTCCATGTGGCTTTCGGCACACGGGCCAATCGTCAGGGAATGGGCCGACTCAAGGGCATGGACAGGCTGGACAGAATGGGAAGCTGGTGTGGGGTGCATGCCGCTATGGTTGCGCAATGGCATGCATAAGTAAATATGTCAAAACTTATCAGATTGATTAGAATTTCTTTGCATGCTCAACCTGGACCACCTGCGCACCTACGCCCTCATCGTTGAAACCGGGAGCTTTTCCGGTGCGGCCGAAAGGCTGGGCCTTTCGCAACCCGCCGTCAGCCTGCAGATCAGGCAGCTGGAACAAAAGCTCGGTGTGCGCCTGATTGAGCGTGTGGCGCGCCGCGCAACGCCTACGCCGGCCGGGTTTGACCTGATGGAAGAAATCCAGCACGTCAACACCGCCGTGGACGGTGTCATGGCCGCCATGGCTTCCCACTCCTCGGATGTGGCTGGCCGCATCACGCTGGGCATTGGTGCCACGGCCTGCCTTTATTTCCTGCCCCAAATCCTGCGCTCATTGAGGCTGCGATTTCCCAATCTGAGCGTGGTCGTCAGCACGGGCAACACGGCCGACTTCGTCAAGGCGGTGGAAGGCAACATGCTGGACCTGGCGCTGGTCACGCTGCCCGTCAAACGGCGCGCACTGGCGGTGACACCGTTGTTCAACGACGAATTTGTGGCCATCGCACCCAAGCGTGATGCCGCCATGCCCGCCAGGATCACGCCGGCCGTCCTGGCAAAGCGCGAGCTGGTGCTGTTCGAGCCGGCGGCCAATACCCGCGTGATCATCGACCAGTGGTTTCAGGGTGCAGGCCACGCCCCCAAGCCCATCATGGAACTGGGCAGCGTCGAAGCCATCAAGGAAATGGTGGCGGCCGGCCTGGGCTGCAGCATCCTGCCGGCCATGGCCGTCACCGGTCCGGGGCAGCATGCCGAACTCGTGGTCCACCCGCTGTACCCACGGCTGCAAAGGACGTTGGCCCTGATCGTGCGCAACGACAAACCGGTGAACAAAGCCCTGCACCAGGTGATTGCGGCCATTTCACAGCGGGCGGGTGCCGAGCCGCGCCAGCCGGGTTCCCGGCCTTCACCGCAAAACAACAAGCTGTAGCACGCCTGTCAAACAACTGTGCAAGGATGGGCGGATGCTCCCCCTGCCACCGAATGGCGCTGCCGACAGCCCGCGCAGCCTTCACAGCCCCTACAGCCTCACGCCTGCGCGGGATGCGGCGGCCAGCTTTGCGGAGATGGAAGAGCTCAAGATGATCCTGCTGGCGGGCAGCGCGCACTTTGATGTGGCCGTTGCGGCCGAAGCGCATACTGCCGGCCCGTCTTTTCCGCTGTATGTGGCGGGCATCGGCTCCCGCGATCCGGCGGCGCCCGCGGTGGGCTTCTTCGGCGGCATCCATGGGCTGGAACGCATCGGCACGCAGCTGGTTCTGCATTACATGCGGGCGTTGCTGTTTCGCCTGGAGTGGGACGAATTGCTGCACCGGCAACTCGAAAAGATCCGGCTGGTGTTCATGCCCATCGTGAACCCCGGCGGCATGTGGGCGCACAAGCGCGCCAACCCCCAGGGCGTGGACCTGATGCGCAACGCCCCCCACAAGGCCGACGCCCGTGTGCCTTTCCTGGCCGGCGGGCAAACCGTGAGCCCTCAGCTTCCCTGGTACTGCGGAAGGCCGGGCATGCCTATGGAAGTGGAAAGCGCGGCCGTACTGCAAGTGGCACAAGAGCAGCTTGCCAGCCGGCCCTTCAGCCTGGCACTGGACTGCCATTCGGGCTACGGCTTTGAGGACAGCCTGTGGTTTCCGTACGCCAGGACGCGCCGGCTGATGCCGCACCTGCCGGAGATGTTTGCACTGCGGACCATGCTGGAGCAATCGCACCCGCACCACGCCTACAGCTTTGAGCCGCAAAGCAACCAGTATCTGCTGCACGGCGACCTTTGGGATCATGCCTATGACCGCGCGCCGGCGGAGAACATTTTTTTGCCGATGACGCTGGAGCTGGGCTCATGGTTATGGATACGCAAGAACCCGCGCCAGCTGTTTTCGCGCCACGGCATTTTCAACCCCATCAAGGCCCACCGCACGCGGCGTGTACTGCGCCGCCATGCAGATCTGCTTGATTTCCTGACACGCGCCGCATTCTCCGCACCGCGCTGGCTGCCTTCGGGCGAACAGCGTGTGCAGCTCGCACGGCTTGCCGCAGCGCACTGGCGCCCGCGCAGGGTGTTGTGACATGAGCTGGATATTGCTCCGGGGCTTGACCCGCGAATCCCGGCATTGGGGGGATTTCCCGCAGCATTTGCAGGAAGCCACAGGCCGCAGCCCAGGCCAGGTCATCACGCTGGACTTGCCCGGCAATGGCAAATGGTGCGGGCAGCGCTCCCCCATTTCCGTGGAGGAGATGGTCGAGGCGGCGCGCCGGCAGCTGGCGGCGCAAGGCGTGCAACCACCTTATGCGGTGCTGGCGATGTCCTTGGGCGGCATGGCGGCGGCCAGCTGGGCACAACGCTACCCGGAGGAAATTTCGCGGCTGGTGCTTGTCAACACCAGCATGCGCCCCTATGCGCATTTTGCGCAGCGCCTGCGGCCCCGCAGCTGGCTGGCACTGCTGGCGATAGCCGCGCACTGGCGAAACATTGATGTCGTGGAACAAAAAGTCCATGAACTCACCTGCAAACGCCAGGAGCAACGGCGGCAGGATCTCGCGCAATGGCGCTTCATCCGCCAAAGCGCACCTGTGTGCGCAGCCAACGCAGCGCGGCAATTATGGGCCGCCGCCCGGTTCACCTGCGCGCCACTTGCGCCGCGTTGCCCGGTGCTGGTCTTGTCTTCAGCCGGCGATGCCCTTGTCAGCCCGGCCTGTTCCGCGCAGCTTTCTCATGCCTGGCAAACATCGCACCGGGAGCATCCCTGGGCAGGGCATGACCTGCCGCACGACGACCCCAGCTGGGTGTGCCAGCACGTGGCGCTATGGGACAACGCCTGCGCATGAATGGTTCCAGCCCTGCGGGCTGGGTGCCAGCGGGGCGGGACAAATAAGACCCGGCACGGGACAAAAACATCCCACCCCGTCAGGCAACGCAGCGACTGAGTTGGGGTGATATTCCTCTTCGAACGCAAGGGACAAATTGGTCCCGCAGCTCCTGTTTGCTGCGCCAAAAAATCTTTTTGGATTCAGGCACTTGCACGCACTGCACACCTGGCACAGGGTTTGCAAACCTCCGCGGCCGAGGAGTGAACCCACACCATGGCAGACCAAAGGATCAAGCGGCACGTTTATCTTCCCGGCCTGTCGGCGTTCGACACCGGCCACCGCAAGGCAGCGGTGATGGAAATGGGACACACCGGTGCCAACAACGAGTTCAAACCAGGCACAGTTTTTGTAGACAACATAGAAGCCCAGCGCGCGGTGCGTGCGCATTACGAGGAACGCCATGCCAGCGTGATGGACAAGCTGCTTGCCGGAAACCTGACGGTTCAGCAAAAACAGCACCTGCAGCGCGAATACCGCGGTTTGAGCTCGGCGATGCGCAACGTCAAGGTCGTGCGGCCTGATATGGCGCCGTACAACAACCGGGAAAACGGCCCCGCCGATGTTCTGTTCGTCAAGGGCCACGGTAGCCCGCGCAATCCCAACTCCATCACCACCGTGGCAACGCCGGTGGATGAAGACGAACACCACCCGCCGGGCCTGTTTGAGCAGGCAACAAAGGTCAACATCAAGCGCGGCTACAAGATGACGCACACGGCGCAGGACATTGGGACTGCGGTGCACAATATTGCCAATTCCGTGAACAGCCCGGGCCTGGACGTCCGGCTGACATCCTGTGGCAGCGCCGGTACGGTGTCGCGCGACCATGTGGCCATCGGCCCGCGCAATTTGGCCCAGACCTTTGCCGGGCAGGTTTCTGCCGCGCTGGATCACCAGCACGCCGATCCGCGTGTACGCGTCAGCGGGTTCCAGGGCGACAGCAACTCCACCTTGCCCAGCCGGCAAGGCGCCGACGATGGCTTCGTCACGAAGATCAAGGAAAAACCCGAAAACCCCAACAACCTGCACCACTTTGTCGATGCCATGGAACGGCAGACGGCCAAGCTCGGGCCCTTGCATGAAGCACTTGAACCCATCAAGCAACCCCTGCGTGAAGTGGCAGTGGCGACCAGGCTGAAAGCAAACCTGCCGATGCCCCCGATAGCGTCCCTCGGTGTTGCACCTGCAATGCACGCAAATATGCGGCCGTTCACCAAAATTGTGACCACCGACAACGTCAATACCCAGCGCGTGGCGACCGGAACCCGGACAGCCGCGCTGACACCGATTGACAGGCATTAGGGCAGCACCCACGTCCTCCGGGTCCTGTACCTTGTTGTAGCGCCAAGGTAACCAGCAACTGAAGTTTGACCAGACAGGGGGCTTTTACACGCCACCGGATACCTTCATTACGGCCCTGGTGCAAAATCGGCTGTCTCCCGCCGACACCATGAACAAGCCCACCCCACCTGCCAGCACAGAGCTACACGACACTGCGGCCGAACCGCTCGCAGTTGCCACCACTCGCCGCAACCGGCGCATCTGGGCGTTGGCACTCGGCACCACCGCCGCCATCTGGCAACTGGACCCCGCCCTCACTGAAATGGCGGAAATGATCTGCATGATTGCCTGTGCGGGCAACAAGACACTGGCCCGGGACGCCATCGTGCAGATGCGGGCAAAAGCCGATGCGCTGCGCGCGCAGATTCCCCCTTTGCCGGGCAGCGCATTGACCAAGGTGGTGCGGCGCGCTGAAGCGGCCTGCGGTGCCGTGCTGGACAAAGGCGTGCGCGTGAAGGAAGTGCAGACCAGCTGGGACCATTTTCTGGCCTGCGTCCGCGCGCTGCAAGACCCCCGCAAGTAAGGCTGCAAGCCCGGCTGCCGCCAGCCGTGCGACTCATGACAGGGACTTTGCTGTGAAGCCAGCATCCCGTCAATTTCACCCGTTTTCATCCGATACGGTTTTCTGGAGGACAACTGATGCTGACACCGGCCGGCCATGTACGGCATGATGGCCCCATGGACCAAAGATTTTTTCCACGCTTTTGCGGGCACATGCTGGCCGCGCGGCTGTTGTGGGCCGGCCTGACGTTTGCCATGGCGGGCACCGCCCAGGCGGCCACGCCGCCATTTGAAGACACCATCGCGCAGCGCGCCATGGCTTGCACGGCCTGTCACGGGCCCCAGGGCCGGGCAGCACCCGATGGCTATTACCCGCGCCTGGCGGGAAAACCGGCGGGCTACCTGTACAACCAGCTGCTGAACTTTCGCGACGGGCGCCGCCACTACGGCCTCATGACGCAGCTGATCGAGCCGCTCAGCGACACCTACCTGATGGAGATTGCGCAATACTTCTCCCAGCTCGAAGTCCCCTATCCCGCCCCCCTGCCTGCGGCCGCATCGCCCGAGGCCATGCGCCATGGACAGCAGCTGGTCATGCAGGGTGACGCCGTGCGCCGGCTACCGGCCTGCGTGCAGTGCCACGGCCAGGCCATGACCGGCGTGGCGCCTGCCATTCCGGGCCTGCTGGGGCTGCCACGTGACTACCTCAATGCACAGCTGGGTGCCTGGAAGGCGGGCCAGCGCCGCGCGCATGCGCCGGACTGCATGAAAAATGTGGTGGAAAAACTCACCCTGGAGGACATCAATGCCGTCGCCAGCTGGGTGGCTGCGCAGCCCCTGCCCGCGAGCACCAAACCGGCCACCACGCTGCCCGCGCTTGCGCCCGGCGCCGTGGCCATCACCTGCGGCAGCGCAGCAGACATGCCCGCTGTACCGGCTTTGCCCACCAGGAAAACGCAAAAATGAAGACCCTTCTCAAATGGGCAGTGGGCCTTGCCACCCTGGCAGCCGCCGTGGTTTTGCTGGTATGGGCGCTGAATGTGCGCGACGAAGTCGACGTGAAGGCGCCTGTGGCTACCGCAGCCCCCAGCGACAGCCTGATTGCCCGGGGCGCCTACTTGGCGCGCGCCGGCAACTGCCAGACCTGCCACACCGTGCAGGGCGGCCAGGCCTATGCGGGCGGGCGCGGTATCGCCACGCCGTTTGGCACAGTGTTCACCTCCAACCTCACGCCCGACGACAAAACCGGCATCGGCACCTGGTCATCCGCCCATTTCTGGCGCGCCATGCACAACGGCCGCTCCAAAAACGGCCGCCTGCTCTACCCGGCCTTCCCCTACACCAGCTACACGCAGGTCACGCGCGAGGACTCGGATGCACTGTTTGCCTACTTGCGCAGCCTGCCCGCTGCGGTGCAAACGAACCAGCCCCATGCGCTGCGCTTTCCCTACCAGTCGCAGGCCGCACTTGCGGTGTGGCGCGCCCTGTACTTCAGCCCCGGCGTGTACCAACCTGACGCGGCACGCAGCGCCGACTGGAACCGCGGCGCCTACCTGGTCAAGGGCCTGGGGCACTGCGCGGCCTGCCACACCGCCCGCAATGCGCTGGGCGCCAGCGATGCGGGGCTGGACCTGGCCGGCGGGCTGATTCCCATGCAGAACTGGTATGCGCCTTCGCTGACCTCGCCTTACGAAGCGGGTGTGAGCGACTGGGACAGGCAGCACATCGTGAGCCTTCTAAAAGTCGGCGTCTCACCACGCGCCTCGGTCACCGGCCCCATGGCTGAAGTCGTCCAGCGCAGCACGCAATACCTGAGCGACGCCGACCTCGGCGCGATGGCGCAGTTCCTGAAAGAGCTGCCGCCCACACACACCACGCCCCCCGAGCCGGCCACCATCAAGACGCAGGGCGAGTCGGTGGAACGCGCCGGCAAACTCTACGAACAGCAATGCGCCCAGTGCCACGGTGCCAAGGGCGAAGGCATCGCCAACGCTTACCCGGCGCTGGCAGGCAACCGCGCCGTCACCATGAGCCAGGCCGTGAACCTGGTGCAAATCGTGCTCAACGGCGGCTACGCACCGGCCACGACAGGCAATCCGCGCCCCTTCGGCATGCCGCCCTTCGTGCTGGTGCTGAACGACGCCGACATGGCGCTGGTGCTGACGCATGTCCGCCAATCATGGGGCAACAGGGCGAGCGAAATCACGCCGGTGGAAGTGAACCGGATACGGGCGAGTACGGGGCGGTAGACGGATCACTGCGCTTCGTTGCGAAGCGGGGCGCAATGGTCGTCCTTTGAGGACAACAGGACCCGGGCCGCCAGCGCCTTTCATCTGGAGGACGGCGGCCTGCCAGCTACACACCTAAAATCACCTGCAGTGTGCAGCCCCCGCTTCTGTTGATCTGGTTCATGGCGGAACTGCACCGCAACCGAAAGAGCGCATGTCGGCAGTCGTTGAAACCTGGTTTGGTGAGGCCTTCGCACAACTGCACCCGTTGCTCCAGGAACTCCATCGGTCTGGAGGCACGCTCTCAGGCACAGTCGAGGTTCGCCTGGGCACCGGCCTTGCAGGTTGGGCGGGCCGGCGGCTTGCGCAAAAACTTGGTGTCCCGCCTCGCGATGGGGTCACTTCGATGCGCGTCTCGATCTACAGCACCGAAACTGAGCTTCATTGGGATCGCACTTTCAACGAAACCTCCAGGTTCGCTTCAACCTTCACGCCGACAGGTCGTTATCCATCGGGTTACTGGATCGAATTATCTGGCCTGCTGCGCCTCAAGCTGGCGGTTTCCATCGTCAATGGAGGCTGGGTCTGGCGTCCCATTGGAGGTCACCTATGGGGTATTGCATGTCCCGTTTGGCTCCTGCCCCGCACCGTCGCGTCGAAATGTATCGACAACGGTCAGTATCAGTTCAAGGTGAAAGTCGGTTTCCCCCTGCTCGGTACGGTGCTCTCGTATAGCGGAAATCTGGCGCTCGAATTTCCCCTTAATGGCAAAAACCAGACATAAATAGCACTTCCGTCAGCAGCAGAATGCCGCGATCAAGGCTGCTCGATGCATTCGCGAGGTACGCCAAATGAATGCCCACTGTAGCGGGCACCATCATCGTGACCGGTAGTGCTTCCGAAACCGATCCAGAAGTAGCCGTGACTGTCGACCTTTTGAACAACGGCAACCTGACCAATGCAGGCACGCATTTCTATTTGCTCGCTCGCAGGCAAGTCATGCGTCAGCCAGTCCGGCAAGCTGATCAGGCGGACACACTTGCCAGGAAAAATTTCATCGCTCATCTCAGCACCTTCCTGCGTCATGTTCGCCCTTGGTTGATCTCCTGACTAAGGTTTTGCAAACGTAAGGCTAGTGATTGACCATCTTGTCACGGCCGGACAGCGACGGAAACAGCCTGAACCACGCCGCGGCCACCAGCAGCGTGCCCACGCCGCCGGCAACCACCGATCCGACAGGCCCCAGCAACGCCGCCGTGGCACCTGATTCAAACTCTCCAAGCTGGTTGGACGCGCCGATGAACACGGAGTTGACCGCGCTGACACGGCCGCGCATTTCATTGGGAGTTTCGATCTGCACCAAAGTCTGGCGCACCACCACACTGACCATGTCGGCGCCGCCCGAGACGGCCAGAACCAGCAGCGACAGCACAAAGCTGGTCGACAGGCCAAACACCACCATGCACACGCCGTACAGGGCGACGGCCGACAGCATGGTTGGCCCGACGCGACGCTCCAGCGGCCAGCGCGTCAGCACCGCGGACATCAGCAAGGCACCGACAGCAGGGGCGCCGCGCAGCAGGCCCAGCCCCCAGGGCCCGACGTGCAGGATGTCTTTGGCGAACATGGGCAGCAAGGCCGTGGCGCCGCCCAGCAGCACGGCAAAAAGATCCAGCGACGCAGCGCCCAGCAGGGCCTTGCGCTGCCATACAAACTCCACGCCGGCCAACAGCGTGCGCAGCGTCACCGGCTCGCGCGGCGGCGGTGCATGGTCGTAGCGCAGTACGGCAATCAGCACGCAGCCGGTGGCAAAGAGGCAAGCGCAAGTGGCATACACCGCCGTGGCGCCGGCCACAAAAATCACGCCACCCAGCGCCGGCCCGCCGATGACGGCCGCCTGCATGCCGGCCGAGCTGAAGGCCATGGCGCGCGGCAGCATGGCGGGCGGCACCAGCACCGGGGTAAGCGATTGCTGCGCGGGCATCTGGAAGGCGCGGGCCACGCCCAGCATGACCGACACCGCCAGCAACAGCTCGCGCGAAACCCAACTGTGGTGCATTCCCCCTATTTGCCAGCCCTGTGTGGCCGCCACCAGGATCACCGCCACCGTGGCCTGCGTGACCAGGCAGGCCGCGATGATGCGCCCGCGGTGAAATCGGTCGGCGACATGCCCTGCCACCAGCGTCAGCAGCAAGGCCGGCACAAACTGGTACAGCCCCACCAGGCCGAGGTCCCAGGCGTTACCGGTCAGTTCGTACATCTGCCAGCCCACGGCAACCATCAGCATCTGGTTGCCTGTGGTGGCAAAAATCCGGGCGAACCACATGCGCATGTAGGCGCGCTGGCGGGTGAGTTCCTTGAATGAGTGTGTCGGCATGCGGCCCGAAGCTTAACAGCGCCGCGCCCGCAAGATACGGCAAGGGCTACTCTTGAGAGCACGCTTGGGCGGTTGCAATGCTATTGATTTAATAGCCGCTTGCGCACGTCCTGCCTGGTTAAAACCAGCATTCCCGCACTGACGCGTTCGCAGGCACGACGGCCGTACCCAGAACTGAACCGCTTTCGCCCGAACGGGGAGACAAGCCCGATAAGCCCGCCTGCTAGCCTGAAAATTAGGCCATTGGCTTTAAGTGGGGGAGCGTTTTAGGCGAAACAGGCAGTTAACATGGCGACATAACAGGGCCACCCTAACACCAGGAGGAAGAAGTTATGCACCGCATCGTCATAGTGGGCGGAGGCGCCGGAGGGCTGGCGCTGGCCACGCAACTGGGCAAACGCCTGGGGAAAAAGGGCCTGGCCGAGATCACCCTGGTGGATGCCGCCCGCACCCACGTCTGGAAACCGCTACTGCACCAGCTGGCCGCGGGCAGCTTTGACACGCACGCCGAAGAAATTGAATACCTCGCGCAGGCCCGCTGGAACCACTTCAAGTTTCGCCTGGGCAGCCTGACCGGCGTGGACCGCCAGAACAAAACCCTGCAACTGGCCGCCAGCCATGACGAAGCCGGCCGCGAGATCACACCGGCCCAGCAACTGGCCTACGACACGCTGGTGATTGCCGTGGGCAGCCAGACCAACGACTTCGGCACGCCCGGCGCGGCCGACCACACCATCAAGCTGGACAGCCCGCAGGCCGCCAAACGCTTTAACGACCGCCTGATCAACGCCTGCATTCGCGCACAGACCGTGCCGCGCATGGCCGGCAGCGGGCGCCTCACAGTCGCTATCGTGGGAGGCGGCGCCACCGGCGTGGAACTGGCTGCCGAGCTCCACGCCGCAGCGCGGGTGCTGGCCAACTACGGCTTTGACCACATCCACCCCGAAAAAGACCTGCAGATCGTGCTCGTCGAAGCCGCGCCGCGCCTGCTGGCCCAGTTGCCCGAGCGCCTGAGCGAATCGGCCATGCGCGAGCTGCGCAAGCTGGCCATCGAAGTGCACACCAATGAAAAAGTGGTGGAAGTCACCGCCGACAGCCTGAAAATGGCCAGCGGCAAGGTCATTTCATCGAGCATCACGGTGTGGGCCGCCGGCGTAAAAGCCTCCGACTTTCTGCGGGCCCTGGGCGATGGCAACCCGCTGGAAACCAACAGGCTCAACCAGCTGGTCGTGAACGGAAACCTGCAAAGTACCGGCGACGCAAACATCTATGCCTTTGGCGACTGCGCGGCATGCCAGCAACCCGACGGCACCTGGGTGCCACCGCGAGCCCAGGCCGCCTACCAGCAGGCCATGTACCTGACGCGTTCGCTCTCCGACCTGATCGCCGGCAAGCCGGTGGCGCCCTTCGTCTTCAAGGACCAGGGTTCGCTGGTGTCGCTGTCGGAATACTCCTCAGTCGGCAGCCTGATGGGCAGCCTCACCAAGGGCAGCTTCTTCATTGAAGGCCAGTTGGCCAAGTTCATGTACTGGGGCCTGCACAAGCAGCACCAGCTGGCGCTGGGCGGCTTCAAGAAAACCGCGCTGATCACGCTGTCGGAAATGCTGGACCGCACCTATCGCCCACGCATCAAGTTGCACTGATAATCAACCCATTCCCTTATCAACCCAACGGAGAAAACCATGGCAAAAGGACAGCAAAACAACAACAAGATGGTCAAAAAGCCGAAGAAGGACACCTCGCCGCCCAAGACGGTGTCTCCTGACGCGGTGCGCCCGACCATCGTGACGCAGGTTCCCTTGCGCGGCAAGCTGAAGAACAAATAAGGCCTTGATGGCCGGCTCTGTCGATTCGCCTGCAAATCTGCCCGGGGACGTTCCGGCTGCTGCTCCAGCGCAGCCGGACAACCCCTTGCATGGTGTCAAATTGGAAGCCATCGTGACGGCCTTGTCGGACCACTACGGCTGGGAAGAACTCGGCCAGCGCATCAACATCCGCTGCTTCACCAGCGATCCCAGCATGGCGTCCAGCCTGAAATTTTTGCGCAAGACGCCCTGGGCGCGCGAAAAGGTTGAAAGCCTTTACCTCTTCATGCTGCGGGAAGTCAAACGCAGCAGCCCGCAGGTTCATAACTTCCCGCCGCCTAAAGCCAAGCCCCAACCCTAGAGGGGATTGGCGAACAAGAGCATCATGGCGATGCCCACACCGATCAGGAAGTTGGCATCGATCAGGCCGGCCAGCAGAAACATCTTGACCTGCAGCGGCTCCATCAATTCGGGCTGGCGCACGGCGCCTTCCAGAAATCGCCCGCCCATCGTCCCTATGCCCAGGCAGGCGCCAATGGCGCCCAGGCCTATGATCAATCCACATGCAATGGCAATGGCGCCTGCGTCAGTCATGATTTCTTCTCCTTGGTTAAAAACTTTTCGTTGACTGAATCATGAAGGCCGAGCCGCCGCAGAACAATTACCCCGCAGGTAATGTCATCGACATTCCAGGTGTGAGGCTGCTACACGCCGATGAGTTCCTGCTGGTGCTGGACAAGCCATCAGGACTGCTCTCAGTGCCGGGACGCGGTGAAGACAAGCAAGACTGCCTGAGCGCCCGTGTGCAGGCCGCCTTTCCAGGCGCCCTGATCGTGCACCGGCTGGACCAGGCCACCTCGGGCCTGATGCTGATGGCGCGCGGCGCGGCCATGCAGCGCGCGATGAGCCGGTCGTTTGAAACGCGTGAGATTGGCAAGCGCTACGTGGCGGTGGTAAGCGGCCACTTGCCTGCACCGAGTGGTCCGAATGCCCCGGACGGCTGGGGTCTGACCGACCTGCCCATCATCGTGGACTGGCCACGCCGGCCGCTGCGCATCATTGACGCTGAACGCGGCAAACCCAGCCAGACCCGCTGGCGCGTGATGTCGCATGACACGGCGGCTAACACCACGCGCGTAGAACTCGAACCTGTCACCGGTCGGTCACATCAATTGCGCGTGCACCTGAAAGCACTGGGCCATCCCATTCTGGGCGATGCACTCTATGCCCCCGAAGCGGTGCAGGCCGCCGCGCCGCGGCTGCTGCTGCATGCCTGCGCGCTGCACTTTACCCATCCGGCGAACGGCATTGCAATGCAGTTTGAAAGTACGCCGGGGTTTTAGCATCTGGCTACCGCGTGGCGCAAAGCAGGGTTTGCGCACGGGCGCTACCATGCAGCCATGAACGCATCGAACCACCTTACCCTCATCACAGGCGCCTCACGCGGCATGGGCTTTTCCATGGCGCGCCAGCTGCTTACCGCCGGCCATACCGTGCTGGGTATTTCGCGCACGGCAGCGCCCGAGCTGGAAGCACATGCGCGGCATACCGGCGCAACAGTGCTGCAATGGGAGCATGACCTGGCGGACAGCGGCTCACTGAACGAGAAGCTGGAAAGCTGGCTCAAGGATTCACATGCCAAGGCACCCTGGACCAGCGTCACGCTGATCAACAACGCAGGCGTGATCCCGCAGATCGGCTCGCTGGACCAGATTGGCGAAGCCGACCTGGCAAGGGCCCTGCGTGTGGGGCTGGAAGCGCCGATGCAAATCACCGCCGCTTTCCTGCGCGCTACCGGCAGCTGGCAAGCGCCGCGCAAGGTGCTCAATATTTCGTCAGGCCTGGGGCGCCGCGCCATGGCTTCGCAAGCGGCCTACTGTGCCGCCAAAGCCGGCATGGACCATTTCACCCGTTGCCTGGCACTGGAGGAAACCCTGAAGCCCCACGGCGCCAAAGTCTGCTCACTCGCACCAGGCGTGATCGACACCGGCATGCAGGAGCAGCTGCGCGCAGCCGACCCCAAAGCCTTTCCGGACCGTGAGTCGTTTGTAGGTTTGAAAACGGGCGGCGTACTGACATCGCCCGAAGATGCCGCTGCGCGAATCCTCGCTTTCCTGGCACGGCCAGATTTCGGCGCCAATCCAGTAGCTGACGTGAGGGACTGACCACTCCCACTGGTTACCAAAGAACTCTTAAACCCAGCAGGAGCCGCGGAACCGGCTTTGCCGGGCCGCTGGCGCCGCCCCCTGCAAGGGGGGAACACACTACACGCAGTGAGTCTGGACGGGGGTGTTCAATATATTTCCGGTACGACGATGTTTTGTGGGACCGGAGTACGCACATAGTCCTCATGGCGCACCCGTTCGGGCAGCACGATGGGCGGGTGCGGGGTTTCCTGGTAGGGCATCTGCTGCAGCAGGTGGTGGATGCAGTTCAGGCGGGCTTTTTTCTTGTCGTCCGCCTGCACCACCCACCATGGGGCCTCGGGGATGTGGGTGCGGTCCAGCATGATCTCCTTGGCCTTGGTGTACTCCTCCCAGCGGCGGCGTGACTCCAGATCCATGGGGCTGAGCTTCCACTGTTTGAGCGGGTCGTGGATGCGGCCGAGAAAGCGCAGGTGCTGCTCTTCATCGGAAATGGAAAACCAGTACTTGATGAGCTGTATGCCCGAACGCACCAGCATCTTTTCAAACTCTGGGACAGTGCGGAAAAACTCTTCGTACTGATCGTCGGTGCAAAAGCCCATGACGCGTTCCACGCCGGCGCGGTTGTACCAGCTGCGGTCAAACAGCACGATCTCTCCGGCGGCCGGCAAATGGGACACATAACGCTGGAAGTACCACTGCGTGCGCTCGCGGTCGTTCGGGGCCGGCAATGCCGCAACACGGCAGACGCGCGGATTGAGCCGCTGGGTGATGCGTTTGATCACGCCTCCCTTGCCGGCGGCGTCGCGCCCTTCAAACAAGATCACCACCTTGTGGCCGGTGCTGACCACCCAGTCCTGCAGCTTCACGAGTTCGGCCTGCAGGCGGAACAGCTCACGGAAGTACTGGCGGCGGTCTTCTTTGTCCTGTGCCGCATCTTTGGTGCTGCGGGCAGGCAGCTCTTCCCCGATAAGCTCGGCCACGGTGCGGTCTTCAATTTCCATCTCCAGCTCTTCGTCGTAGCTGTCGATCAGGTCATTGCGGATCCGCCGCATCAATTCTTCGTCGCTTGAACTCAAGGCTCTCTCCTGCACAACCGGAAATCGGTCAACACCCCAGCGTACCCGCGGCACATGGCAGTTTGATGAAACGGCCGAAAACCGTTGGCCATATCACCGGATTTTCAAGCAGCCCTGCAGGGCAGGAACGATATCAACCCCGTTTTCGCTTCCATTTTGGTAGCTGCTTGCGCACGTCCCTATTGGGTTTCAAGGCAGTTTTCCTTAAAAATCAAGAATTCCCATGACGTGGTCAGCTTTTTTTGAGGATCTGGTAAATCTCGTCCTTGACCTTGAGCCGCCGCTTTTTCAGGTCTTCCAGCGCCTCGTCCGTGATGACACCCACGCCCTGCTCATACTTTGCAATCGCGTGGTTATCCTCGTCGTAGCGCGCAAAGAGCTCAGCAAAGTGTGGGTCAGACACCTTGAGGCTGCGCATCTTCTGCAGGTATTCCGGAAATTCATGTGCAATGTCGTGATTCAGAAGGTCCATAAAAACTCCTTTTGTGTAGCGTCACGCCGTCGGGAAACGAACAGCTGTTCAGTCGCGCACCACCAGCACAGGCAGGTGCGCGTGGGAAAGCACCTGGGCGGTGACACTGCCCAGCACCAGTTTTTCAAGCCCGCGGCGGCCGTGGGAACCCATGACGATCAGGTCGGCATCGACTGCTTCGGCGGTGTCGAGGATGCCGCGATAGATGGCATGGCCTTCCACCACCGAGCCGGTAGCGGTGATACCCGCCTCCTGGAAGGCCTGTTTGGCTGCGGTGATGGCCTCATTGGCTTCGGCCGTGGCAGCGCTCAGGTATTCGGCCTGCCCATAGGCAAAATCGGCGCCCACCCCGGTAAAAGCATAAGGGTCTATGACGTAAACGACTGTCACCTCGCTCTTGAAAGCCTGGGCCACTGCCAGTGCATTGCCGATCGCCTTGCGCGAGGTGGGGGAGCCGTCTACAGGAACCAGAATGTGCTTGTACATGATGGAATCTCCTTGAGCCAGGAATGGATTCTGCGGCCGGCGCCCTTCGCGGGTCAATGCCGGCCAGCGCAGGGCCGCTACGGGCCCGCCATGCATCAGTTATAGGGTATTGGGCGACAGGCCGCCGTCAGACAAGGCGCCGAAACCGCAGCACTGCGCTGCACGGACGTCACTGCCTCGCGGCATTCATTCAGGTTTGATATTGGCCGATTTGGCCAGTTGTGCGTACCGCACCAGATCCACCTTGATCAGCCTGGCAAGCGCGGCGCCGTCGCCGCTCAGGGGCTCCACGCCTGCCCCTGAAAGGTTTTCCCTCACGGCAGCTTCAGCCAGCACCTTTTGAACGTCCGCATAAATTTTGGCAACCACCTCGGGCGGCATTTTGGCCGGGCCCATCAGCGCATACCAGATGGAAAAGTCCAGAGGCTTCAGGCCCTGCTCTTCAAAGGTCGGCACCTGGGGCATCAGGTCATAGCGCGTGGCGGTTGACACGCCAATGCCGTTGAGCTTGCCGGTCTTGATGTGCGGCGCAGCAAGGTTGGCGCTGAGGATGGCCAGTTGCACCTGCCCGCCCACCACGTCGGTCAGCGCAGGGGCACAGCCCTTGTAGCCAACATTGGTAGCACTGACACCAGACTTTTGCTTGACCAGTTCCATCACGAAATGCTGCGGTGTGCCGACGCCGCAAGAGCCGTAGCTCAGCGCCGCCGGATTGGCTTTGGAATAGGCGACCAGTTCCTGAATCGTCTTGATGTTGGTGCTCTGGTGCGACACCAGCGCGATCGGTGTGAGGCCCAGCAGCATGATGGGCGTCAGGTCTTTCTCGGGGTCGTAGTTGAGCTTGCCGTTCACGGCCGGGTTGACCACCATGGTGCTGTTTTGCAGCAGCAGCGTGTAGCCGTCTGCCGGCGCCTTGACCACGGCTTCCGTGCCGATATTGCCGGAGGCACCCGCACGGTTGTCTACCGCAATGCCCTGCCCCCACAGGGTCTGCAGGCGTGCGCCGATCTGGCGCGCCAGGATGTCGGAGCCGCCGCCGGTGCCATAAGGAACAATGATGCGCACGGGGCGTGATGGATAGGCTTGCGCCAGCGCCTGCGTTGCTGTCATGGAGGTCAGTGACATCAAGGTGACCAGGGCCAGGAGCTTTGGAAATTTCATGATTCGCCTCTTTCGTTTGTCCGGGCTGTTTATTCAATAGCGCCGATACGGCGGCTCCACAATTCCCACGGCCGCATGACTTGGCCCTCATTCGTCGCCATGGCCAGGTCCGCTTCTTCGGACGTCAGGAATTCGATCGGGCCCAGGGCCGATGCGGTTAGCTGCAGCTTGGCATTTTCTTCGGCATAGACCGCCCGGTAAACCGCGCGCTCCAGCGAAGGCGCCACTACGGTCGAACCGTGGCCACGCATCAGCACGCAGGTGTGCTGGCCCAGTGCCCTGGCGAGGTCTTTGCCCAGCCCCATGTCGCGGATCAGCAGGTCGGTGTTGCCGTTGGACTCGCGGATTTCATACAGCGACGAGCCGCTGCCCAAAAAACCGCTCATGTGGAATATGGGGCGCAGGCGCTGGCCGGTCACGCCGAAAGGAATCACGCTGGGGGAATGGCTGTGCACCACCGCCATCACGTCGGGCCGCGCGCGAAAGATTTCGCCGTGAATGAAACGTTCAAGGTAGGACCGCAGCGTGGACTCACCCACCAGGTCGCCATTGAGGTCGTAAGTCAGGATGTCAGCTTTTTTGACCAGCCCGGGCGCACGGTTGCAGGACAGCAGAAAATGTTCAGGTGACTTGTCGTGGCGCACGCTCACATGGCCAAAGCCATCTACCACCCCCTGGTCGTACAGGATGCGGTTGGCCATCACGAGTTTTTCGACCAGCGCTGGATCGGGCGCGGAAAGCGTCATGAAGTCTCCCTATTGGCAACGGCCCGGAAGGGTCATTTTTAATAAGCATGCATATTACATGGCAAATTTTCCAGGCAAACGCTGAAGATTCAGGGTAAACCCGCCCTCTTCGGGCATTCATCGGCCCCTCCGGCAGCCGCCACCTCAGGCTGGTGCGTCAGGGCTCGATCTTCACGCCTTTCCAGAACGCAATATGGCCCTTGATGTTGTCGGCTTCGGGCTTGGGATCGGGGTAATACCAGGCGGCATCGGTATTCATTTCACCGTTGACCAGCAACGAGTAGTAACTGGCCTGCCCTTTCCATGAGCACATGGTGTGGTGGTTGCTGAAGGTCACGTAGTCGCGGTTGAGCGCGCTTTCGGGGAAATAGTGGTTGCCTTCCACCACCACGGTGTCGTCGCTTTGCGCAATCACTGCGCCGTTCCAGATGGCTTTCATGGGTCTTTCTTTCTGTTCGATGTGGATGTTGAGGCGGGGTGGAGGTCGATCGGCTGATCGGGAATTTGGAAGAAACAGGGCTCCATGCTAACCCTCCGCACAGCCCTTGCCCGGCCCGGGGGATTTATGAAGCGGCCAAAAAAAAAGCGCCAGTGACAAACACCAGCGCTTTTTGTTGTGCCCCCTCTTCATGCCAGCATGAGCCCCGGAACCGGCTTTGCCGGGCCGTAGGGCGGGCGGCCCCCTCGGGGGGCAGGAAGCTACACGAAGTGAGCGACCGTGGGGGCCATTTTTTAGGCCAGACGGAGATTCTTGCCTTCAACAATCACCTTCGAACCCACTGCCACGGCGCTGGAAAGCTCCATGTTGCGCACGGTGCCATCGTCCATGCGAACGCGCACTTCGTACACGGTGACCTTCTTCATGTTTTTCTCGATCTGGTTGCCAGCAAATGCGCCGCCTGCAACACCCAGCACGGTCATGGCGGTTTTGCCATTGCCGCCGCCCATCTGGTTACCGACAAGGCCGCCGACAACACCGCCAGCCACCGTGCCGAGGCCGATGGTGGTGTTGCCCACATCTACGCCATTCACCTTGCCCTGGCGTTGAACCGGGGTCACAGCTTCGACGGTGCCGCAAGTTGCGCAGACATTGGCGCGAGGCGAGGCTTGCGCGACCACGACCGGGCTGGTGTGCGGCTTGGCGGGCTGCGTGTGTTTGGACGTATCGGCCGCCAGCTTGGCGGTTTGAGCGGGTTCATTGACGGCAGCCGATCCACCCGGCTGCGCGTCAGACCGGTTGACGACCAGCGCGGCGGCCAGCGCCATGACGGTCACGCCGAGCACGGCAACGATGGCGACAAGCGCCTTGCTGTGCTGCAGGCGTTGCGAGAAGCCCGGCTGGTGGGCAGGCTGAGGTTGAACGGCGGGTTGATTAACTTGGTTGTTGGTGTCCATGATGGAACTCCTGTGTGTGAGCCCCGGTTGTAACAACACCGCCGGATACATCCTGTAGGACGAAGTGACATTCGTAAGGAAAGCTTTCCGCGTTCAGGTGAAAGTGTGCGCTTTTGCGCACTTCAGCACGTGTTCACACCGCCCTCATACAGCCTTCACCCAGGCTTTACACGTATTTTTAGACGCCCCCATGGGGATGGGTCGGATCCACCCACAGCACCGTGTCCGGCTTCTCCACAGGATCGATATCGAGGTTGATAGCAACCGCTTCGCCGTCACTGCGGCACAGCACGCACTCCAGAACCTCGGTCGGGCTGGCGTTGATTTCCTGGTGCGGCACGTAAGGCGGCACATAGATGAAGTCGCCCGGACCGGCCTCGGCGGTGAACTCCAGGTGGTCGCCCCAGCGCATGCGGGCTCTACCCCGAATGACATAGATCACGCTCTCCAGGTGGCCGTGGTGATGCGCGCCGGTCTTCGCGTCAGCGTGGATGGTCACTGTGCCGGCCCAGAGCTTTTGGGCACCGACGCGGGCGAAGTTGATGGCGGCGCGCCTGTCCATGCCGGGTGTTTGCGCTGTGTTGCCATCAAGCTGGTTGCCCGCGATCACGCGCACGCCGTCGTGCTTCCACGGTGGGTCGGCTTCTCCGTGCGCGTGAGGATGCGTGTGCCCGGGACCGTGGGAATGATCGTGGTCGTGAGGATGATGCGGAAGCGTGGGGTCATTGCTCATGCTGTCAGCGTACACCAGCGCCATGCATTCAGTCCAGCACAACGGCCTCCCGCACTGCGCAGCGATGCCGCGTCCGCTGAGCAACCTTACTTGTAGCGTTCCCGCGCCAGCGCCGCACCTGCGCCCAGCGCCTGCAACTTCTTCAGCGCCACTTCGCGGTCCATGGGCGCCAGGCCGCAATTGGTGCAGGGAATCAATCGGTTCCTGGGCACATATTTGAGCGCCTGGCCAATGGTGTCGGCCACCTGCTCGGGTGTTTCAATCTCCTCGCTGGCGACGTCGATCACGCCGACCATCACGTCCTTGCCCTCAAGCAGCGCCATCAGGTGCGGCGGCACGTGGGAGTGGTAGCACTCCAGGCTGACCTGGCGGATGGTGCTTTTGGCGAGCGCCGGAAACACGGTTTCGTACTGCCGCCATTCCTCGCCCAGGGTTTCTTTCCAGTCGGTGTTGGCCTTGATGCCGTAGCCGTAGCAAATGTGCACGGCGGTCGTGCAGGTCAGGTCCTGCGCCGCGCGCTCAAGCGCCCTCACGCCCCAGTCGGCGGCTTCCTTCATGTAGACATTGAATGCGGGCTCGTCGAACTGGATGATGTCGACACCGTCAGCCTGCAGCGCCAACGCTTCCTGGTTCAGCAGTTCGGCAAACGCCATCGCCATCTTGACCTTGTCGCCGTAGAACTGGTCAGCCACAGTGTCGACAATCGTCATCGGGCCCGGCAAGGTGAATTTTATTTTTTTGGTGGTGTGCGCGCGCAGCAGCCGTGCTTCAGCAGCGTGCACCCGGCCCTTGAGCTTGAGCTGGGACACCACCTGCGGCACCATCGCGTCATAGCGGTTGTCGCGTATGCCCATCTTGACCTTGTGCTCGAAGTCGATGCCTTCAACCTGCTCCAGAAAACCGTGCACAAAGTGCTGGCGCGACTGCTCGCCGTCACCAATCACGTCAAGGCCCGCGTCTTCCTGCGCCTTGATCCACAGCAGCGTGGCGTCGGCCTTGGCCTGCCTGAGTTCTTCGCCTTCACTTTTCCACTGAGGCCAGAGTTTTTGGGTTTCCGACAGCCAGCCGGGTTTGGGCAGGCTGCCGGCGATGGCGGCGCTAAAGAGCGGAGTGGCAGGAGGCGTTTGCATGGGCGGTCCTTGTCTCAATATTTGTTCAGTGCTTTTTGGGGGTAGCCGGTTTCATGTTCAGAAAAACTCCCGTGCCAGCAGTTCATAGGAGCGCCTGCGGGCGGCGGGGTTGTGCGTCCAGGTGATCACGACCAGCTCGTCAACCCCCAGTGTATGAGCCAACGCCCTTAATTTGGCAGCAACTTGCGGGCCGCTGCCGACCAACGCATTGGCCCTGAGCCTGTCGGCCTCCGCCTGCTCGACCGGCGTATACGGCCGCAACGCCACCTCTTCAGGCGAAGGCAAGGCCGCCAGAGCGCCGCGGTTGCGGTCTATCTTCCAGCGCTCGCGGCCCGAGAAGTGGTGCCAGGCCTCGGCCTCCGTGTCGGCCGCCAGCGCCCAGACGCAGAGCACCGCCTGCGGCGTCGGGTGGCGCGGGCTGGGCCGGTAGGTCGAGCGGTAAATCCCCAGCGCCTGCTCTGCGCCCTGCCCGTCGGTGATGAAGTAAGCAAACGCATACGGCAGCCCATAGTGCGCGGCCAGCTGCGCGCCGTAGTCAGAACTGCCCAGCATCCACATCTCCGGCGTGGTCGGGCCCATGGGGTTGGCCGTCACGCCACGGCCAGGGTGGCCTTCGGGCATGTCAACGCCGGCGAGCCAGGCTTGCAGCTCGCGCACCTGGATGGGAAAGTTCTCGGCCGACTGACGCGGGTCGCTGCTCAGCAAACGCGCCGTACGCATGTCCGAGCCCGGCGCGCGGCCCACGCCCAGGTCGATGCGGCCGGGGGCGATGGCTTCCAGCACCCGAAACTGCTCGGCCACCTTGAGTGCCGCATAGTGCGGCAGCATGACACCAGCACTGCCCACCCGGATGCGGCTGGTGGTGGCCACGATGGCCGCCATCAAGACTTCGGGGGCCGAGCCGACGATGCTGGGGTGGCTGTGGTGTTCGCTGACCCAAAAGCGCTTGTAGCCCAGCGCTTCGCAATGGCGGGCCAGTTGCAGGGTTTCACGGATGGAGGCATCTTCCGTACGGCCGGTGACGGCGACGGACTGGTCTAGGACGGACAGTTGCATGGTCGGGCCACTATAGCCAGACCGGTTAAATCCCGCTCGGGCGGGGTTACCCCGGGACAGCGATCTCCCCGCTCTGTTCCAATAGAGGGTTCACTCCCGTCCAGACCCGAGATAAAGAAGTACACCTTATGGCACTCAAAGCCACCATCTACAAAGCCCAGCTTGCGTTGTCCGACATGGACCGCAGCATCTACGCCGACCACAGCGTGACGATTGCGCGCCACCCGTCGGAGGCCGACGAACGCATGATGATCCGCCTGCTGGCCTTTGCGCTCAACGTGCCGGCCGACGACAAAAAGGGCAACCTCGAATTTGCCAAAGACCTGTGGGATGTGGACGAAGCCGCGCTCTGGCACAAGGACTACACCGAGCAGATCCTGCACTGGATCGACGTGGGCCAGCCCGACGACAAGCGCCTGATGAAGGCCGCAGGCCGCGCCGAAAAGGTCAGCGTCTACAGCTTTGCCAGCAGCACGCCGGTCTGGTGGAAGAACATAGAAACCAAGCTCACGCGCGCTTCCAACCTCGTGGTCTGGCAGATCGACGCGGCCGAAAGCCAGACGCTGGCGAAACTTGCCGAGCGCAGCATGCAACTGCAGGTGACAGTGCAAGACGGCACGGTGTGGATGAGCACGGCGCTCGGGTCGGTAGAGATCACGCCGCGCCGGTTGACGGCCGGCGAGTCTTAAACACCAGAACGCCGAGAGGACGCATCCTTCGCGTCCCCGGAATCCTTGTGCTGGTCTTGATGCTGATAAAGCAGCAGCTTGGCCCCGCAATGAAAGCAGAAGTCTGCCTCGGGCAGGTGGCCTTCGGTCAGGCATTCATGGCAGGTACGCGTGGTAGGCAAGGCCAGATGCTGCAGCCGCCGCTCCGCCGCCATTTCGGCCGTGACGATGCCGGTGGGCACCGCCAGAATGCCCCAGCCCAGCAACATCATGAATGACGAGATCAGCCGGCCCAGGTCAGTCTTGGGCGTGATGTCGCCAAAGCCCACAGTGGTGACCGTGCTGATGGCCCAGTAGACCGAGGTCGGGATGCTGGTAAAGCCGTTGGACGGCCCTTCGACCACGTACATCACGGTACCCATCACCAGCACCATCATCACCACGGCCGACAGGAACACCAGAATCTTGCGGCCGCTCGCTGCCAGCGCCCGGCCCAGCGACTGGTATTCGGCCACATAGGCAGCCAGCTTGAAGATGCGGAACACACGCAGCAGCCGCAGCACGCGCACATCGATGAGCGCATGGAGTTCCGGAAAGAACAGCGCCAGGTAAGTTGGCAACACGGCGACCAGATCGATGATGCCGAAAAAGCTTGTCGCGTACTGCAGCGGCTTGCGCACACACACCAGACGTGCGATGTATTCGGCGGTGAAGAGCAGCGTGAAAATCCATTCGACCACCGCGAATGCCCGGCCGTGCGAAGCATGAATCGACTGCACGCTGTCGGCCATCACCACGGCGATGCTGACCAGGATAAGGACGATCAGTGTCTTGTCAAAAAGCCGTCCGGCACGGGTATCGGCCTCGAAGATGATGGTGTACAGGCGCAGCCGCCAGCCGTCGAGGGGCTTGTCATCCAGGTCGGGCGAAGCGGGAAGAGGCGGAGCGGGTTTGGCCATGCAGGAAAGGCGCAGCAAGCGCCGCGTATTCATTGGGTTGACAGAGCAGCACGATACCTGACCGGGAAAGCCTTCACGGCCGCGCAGGAATTTGCTACTATTTTTATAGCCGCTTGCGCCCGTCCATGATGGCTTTCAACCACTTTTTACTAAAAATGATCCAAACGACATCAGGAAGCCGGCTGGCGGTATCTGGCCCAGGCTGCTTCCGTGGGCGTGGTGCTGGCGCCCGGCTGCTGCGGCAGGCTGAAGTGGCCGTCCACCACCTGTGCGGGCTCCAGGAAGCAGTCCTTGATCCAGGGAATGTATTCAAGCACCGCGCACGCCGAGTGCGCGTGGTTCAGGTGCACATGCACCTGGCTCATGTCGCCCGCGTGCGGCGCCACCGGCAACCGGAAGGAATGCGCCGTGTCGCAGACCCGCAGCACTTCGGTGATGCCGCCCATGCGCGTCACATCGGGCTGCACCCAATGAACGGCTTCTTGGTGGAAGAATTCAGCAAACGCATCGTGCGTGTAGAGCTGCTCGCCCAGCGCGACGGGAATGCTGGTGCTGCGCGCCAGTTGTGCATGGCCTTTCACGTCGTCGTACCAAAGCGGCTCTTCGATCCAGTACAAATCAAATGCCTCTGCCGCGCGGCAAAAGCGCTGGCAGGTGGGCAAGTCCCATTTGCCGTTGCCGTCGGTCGCCATCGTGATGCCGGGGCCGATGGCGCGGCGAACGGCCTCCAGCCGTTTCAGGTCACGGTCGACGCTGGAGCCAATCTTCACCTTGATACCGGTGAAGCCTTCGTCGACTGCGCGCTTCGCACCGGCCACCAACTGGTCGTCGGGAATGCTGAGCCAGCCGATGTCGGTGTTGTAAGCGCGTACTTTCTCGCGCACCTGGCCGCCCAGCAGCTTCCACAACGGCACGCCCGCGGCCTTGGCCTTCAGGTCCCACAGCGCAATGTCGATGGCGGCCTGCGACAGCGTAATGATGCCGGCGCGCCCCACCCACTGCAGCGCGGGGTTGCGCGCCAGCTTGAGCCAGAGGCGGTTGATATCCATCGCGTCTTCGCCGATCAGCAGCGGCGCGTGGCAGGTTTCAATGCAGCGCGTGATCAGCTGGTCGCTGGCCAGGTGCGCATGCGTGCCGGTAAAGCCGTAGCCCGTCAGGCCGGTATCGGTATCAATTTGCGCACCGACCACGCCCCAATGCGAAATGGTGTGCGTGCTGTCGGCAATCTGTGAGCCGGTGACGGGCACATGCAGGATGAAAGGTTTGACCGAGGCGATTTTCATTGTTGTCTCCGGATAGCGCTCATAACCCCCATCGTGCCAGAAGCCCTCACTTCATGCCTTGCCCTGCTCCGCCTCCTGCAGCGCTCGCCACATGACCTTGCCGGATCCGCTTTTGGGCAAGACATCGACAAACTGCACAACCCGTGGGTACTTGTACGCCGCCATGTTCTCCTTGCACCAGTTGATGATGTCGTCTTCCGTCGTCTGGCCTTTGGCCGCGGCGCGCAGCACCACCACCGCCTTGACGGTTTCGCCGCGGTAGGCGTCCTTGGTGCTGATGATGCAGGCCTCCTGGATGGCCGGGTGCTTGAACATCAGCGCCTCCACTTCAGCCGGCCACACCTTGAAGCCTGACGCATTGATCATGCGCTTGAGCCGGTCGGTGATGAAAAAGTAGCCTTGCTCGTCCATGCGCCCGAGATCGCCCGAGCGAAAGAAACGCTTGCCGTCGAGCTCGATAAAAGCTTCGGCCGTCGCGTCCGGGCGCTTCCAGTAGCCCTGGAATATCTGCGGCCCGCTCATGATGATTTCGCCCTGCTCGCCCTGTGGCACCTCCTTGAGCGTGACCGGATCGATGATGCGCGAGTCGCAGCTCATGAAGGGAACGCCCAGGCATTGCTGTTTGGTGGCGTCATAGGGGTTGCTGTGCGAGGGCGCCGCGGTTTCCGTGAGGCCGTAGCCTTCGGCAAAACGCAGACCGTATTGCTCCCACAGGCGCTGGGCCACGGCCTGCGGCATGGCCGCACCGCCGCCGCCGATGTAGACGAGGCTACTCAAATCGAAAGAAGCAAAGTTGGGACTCCCCAGCAAATCTATCACCATGGTGGGAATATTTGTCCAGTGCGTCACCCCCCATCGTGAGATCAGGCGCCCGGCCAGCTCGCGGTCCCATCGCGGCATGATGACCAGCGTCGCACTGCCGTAAATGGAAGCGTGCATGACCGACACCATGCCTGTGATGTGAAACATCGGCACCACGGACAGCGTGACATTTTCAAACGTGCTGCCGCCCCACAGGCAGCTGGCCACTGCGTTGTGCATGATGCTGGCGTGCGTGTGCATGCAGCCCTTGGGCAGGCCGGTGGTGCCGCTGGTATAGGGCAGCACGGCCAGGTCTTGCGGCGTGGCGGTGTGTGGGGGCAGCTCTGCGGTTTCTCCGGCGGTCATCGCATCAGTCCAGCTCATCACCGTGCCGCCTTCCAGCACGGGCAGCGAGTGGCGCGTGCCCAGCCAGTCGCGCCAGGCGTCGGGCATCGCTGCATCGCCGCCGCCGGATTGCTCCATGTCAAATGCATCGCTGTAATGCGTGACCACCAGGTGCGCGAGCCGGTCGGTGGGTGCCAGCTGCGCATTGGCCCGAGCCAGCTCGGGCGCCAGGTCGACCGTGGTGATGGCAACCCGGGCGTCGGGATCGGTGATGTAGTGCTTGAGCTCTTCGGCCCGGTTCATCGGGTTGACCGGCACCACCACGGCGTTGGCCCGCAGGATCGCAAAGTGCGCGATCACCCACTGTGGGCAGTTCTGCATGTTGAGCACCACGCGGTCGCCCTTGCGCACGCCCATGCGGTAAAGCGTGGCTGCCAGGCGCTCGGCCTGCCGCATCACCTCGGCATAGCTGAGCACGCGGTTGAAGAAAACCAGCGCGGGCTTGTCCGGAAAGCGCAGCGCGCTGACCGCCAGGTTGTGCCACAACGAAGTTGCCGGCGGCGTGATGCTGTGCGGCAGGCGCTTGGGCCAGACCTGGTGGTGCAGGTTGTGCGGAGTTGCTGCGGGGACGGCCTGGCCGGTGTTGGAATCAAGGGACAAGAAAAAGGCTCCAGACAAGTACTGACTTGGGACCCAAGCCTACCCCGAGTCCAGGCTGTCCACATCCGGGAAGCTCCTGATAAAACACTGTCACTTGAGCGACCCGCGCTCACTATGATGGATTGCACCCGCACAGCAGCCCGCGCAAGAGCCATGCATCCCCCCTTCACGGCGGAAGTCATTCCGGCCTCACCGCTTACGTGCGGAAATAAAAGCAGAAACATCCAGGAGACACCATGACCCGATTTCTCACCCTTCGACGAAAAACCCTGATGTCGGCTGGCGCACTGGCCTTCACAGCGCTGTCCTCTGGTGCAGCGTTCGCGGTTTTCCCCGAAAAGCCCATCCGCGTGGTGATCGGCTTTCCAGCCGGCGGCCCGCTGGACCAGCATGCGCGCCTCTTGACCGAGCGCCTGCAGGCCGTGCTGGGGCAACCCATCGTGATCGACTACAAATCCGGCGCCGGCGGCACCGTGGGCGCACAAGACGTCATGAAGGCGGCACCCGACGGCTACACGCTCATGCTGGCCAACACCGGCGTGATGGTGATCAACCCCGCGCTCTACAGCAAGCTGCCCTACAACACGCTGAAAGACTTCACCCCGATTGCACGCACCGCGATGCAGCCACTGGCGCTGCTGGTCAACCCCAAGCTGCCGGTCAACAACCTCAAGGAATTCATCGCCTACACCAAGGCCAGGCCCGGCCAGGTCAACTACGGATCGGCCGGCAACGGCGGCATCAGCCATCTGGTGCCCGAGATGTTCAAGAATGCCACCGGGCTCTTCATGGTGCACATCCCCTACCGCGGCAGCGCGCCAGCCTTCACCGACCTGATGGCAGGCCAGGTGCAGTTCATGGCCGAATCGATTCCGCAGGCAGCCAACTATCACAAGCAGGGCAAGGTGCGCGCGCTGGCCGTGACCAGCAAGGAGCGCAACCCCGCCCTGCCTGACATTCCGACGGTCATTGAATCGGGTATCAAGGGGTTTGAGGTGGTGGGCTTTTACGGCTTCCTTGCGCCCGCAGGCCTGCCCAGGGACGTAGCGGCAAAACTCAGCGATGCCTTCAAGCAGGTCATGACCAGCCCGGACATCCGCAACCGCATGGTCACGCAAGGGGCCGACCCTGCCTTCATGGGCAGTGAAGAGTTTGCCCAGTTCCTGGCCGCTGAAATGCCGCGCTGGGCCCAGGCGGTCAAGGCTTCGGGCGCCAGGCTGGACTGACAGGGTCCGGCGCGGCAGAAATGCCGGCAGCCAGAACCAGAAGCCCATGCCATTCCCCTTTCTGGTGCGGGCAGCCCCAAAACCTCGCAATTTTGGCCTACAGGCACGCCAGACAGGTGCACATAACTTGTATACCAGTTAATCGAACCAGTTTGGCGACTGGCACGGGATATGCACTACAGGGTGCATGGCCACAGCCTCCGACATCTCCAACCGCATCATTGAAGCCGTGATGGCGCAAAAGCTCGCGCCCGGCGCTCGCCTGGGCGAGCAACAACTGGCGATGCTGTTTGATTGCAGCCGCACCATCGTGCGCGAAGCCCTCACCCGCCTGGCGGTGCGCGGCATTGTCACCGTCAGCAGCCGGCGCGGCTGGTATGTGATTGAGCCTTCGCAGGAAGAGGCTCGCGAAGCCTTCGAGGCGCGCCGCGTGATCGAGATGGGCCTGATCCGCTGCACGGGCGACGTCAGCAAAGCCGCCATCAAGCAGCTCAAAAGCCACCTCACCCGCGAGAAAGCCGCAGTCAAGGGCGACGATGTGGGCCTGCGCAGCTTTTTGCTGGGTGACTTTCATGTGTGCCTGGCCGAATGCCTGGGCAACAGCCTGTTGGCCGATACCCTGCGCGATTTCACCGCGCGCACCACACTCATTGCCATGCTCTACCAGTCATCACACGATGCGGCGCAATCCTGCGAAGAGCATGTGCAGATCGTGCAGGCGCTTGAAAAGGGCGACCTTGCCAAGGCCGAAAAACTCATGCAGGCCCATATCGGCAGCGTGCAGGCCGCGCTCAAGCTGCAAACCAGCGCCGGCGACCCGTTGTCGCATCTGCGCAGTGCATTAAGTCCGCTGGATGCGCAGAGCCCCAGCAACAAGGCGGCGTCCTCGCCGCCCTCCCGTGTCCGCAAGCCCGGCCGCTCATCGGCCAAACCCACTGACGATTCCTCAACTTACCTTGGAGCCCTGCTATGAAGTCCAGCAAACGCGTCTTTTCTCTTGCCCTTGCCGCAGCCGCCGTGCTGGGCGTCACCGGTGTCCATGCACAGACTGCGCTGGACGACATCATGAAGGCCAAGGAAATCAAGATCGCCATCCCGACCGACTTCCCGCCCTACGGCATGGTCGGTACTGACCTGAAACCCCAGGGCCTGGACGTGGAAATGGCCGGCTACATTGCGCAAAAACTCGGCGTAAAAATCGAGCTCGTGCCTGTCACCAGCGCCAACCGCATCGCCTACCTGCAAACCAAAAAGGCCGACCTGGTGATCTCCACACTGGGCAAAAACCCCGACCGCGAGAAAGTCATCGACTTCACTGTGGCCTATTCGCCGTTCTTCCAGGCGGTGTTCGGCCCCAAGAGCGTCAGCGTCAAATCGTTTGCCGATCTTTCCGGCAAGAGCATCAGTGTCACGCGCGCCGCCCTGGAAGACCAGGAACTGAGCAAGGTTGCCCCCGCCGGCGCCGACATCAAGCGCTTTGAAGACAACAACACCACCGTGTCGGCCTACACCGCAGGCCAGGTGCAGCTGATCGCCACCGGCGCGTCAGTCGCCGGCAACATGATGGCCAAGAACCCGCAACTGAACACCGAGTACAAGCTGCTGCTCAGCGACAGCCCCAACTTCATCGGCGTGGCCAAGGGTGAGGACAAGCTGCGCCTGAAGGTCAATGAAGTGATTGCCGAAGCCAAGAAAAATGGCGACCTCGACAAGATCGCGATGAAGTGGCTGGGCCGCCCTGCCGGCAATTTACCCTGACCCCCGTTGAGGCTCACTTCGTGTAGCCTCCTCCCCCCTGCAGGGGGCGCCGCTTGCGGCCCGGCAAAGCCGGTTCCGCTGCGGCCGCTGGCCTGCAGGCAGCCCCTCTCAACAGGAAGTGAATCAGATGCGTGTCGAGCTTGATTTCATGGCAGTTCTGTCCCAATGGCCGCTGCTGGCTGTTGGCGTCGCCTGGACGCTGGGTCTGACGGCGATCTCGTCGGTGCTCGGCATGTTCATGGGCATGGCATTTGCCTGGGCGCGTGCCAGCGGGCCAACGTGGCTGCGCTGGGTAGTCGGCACGTATGTGGAATTGATCCGCAACACGCCATTTATCGTGCAGCTGTTTTTTATCTTCTTCGGCCTGCCGGCTGCGGGCTTCAGGCTGTCGCCTGAGACGGCCTCGGTATTGGCGATGGTGATCAACCTGTCTGCCTACGCCACCGAGATCATTCGCGCAGGCGTTGAAGCCACGCCGCGCGGGCAAATTGAAGCGGCCGAAAGCCTGGCGCTCACCCGCGTACAGATTTATACCCGGGTGGTGCTGCCACCGGCACTCAAGAAAGTCTGGCCCGCCATGGTGAGCCAGATCATCATCGTGATGCTGGGCTCCGCGGTGTGCGGGCAAATTTCGACGCAGGAGCTGTCTTACGCCGCCAACCTGATCCAGGGCCGCAACTTCCGCGCTTTTGAGGCCTTCATCATCGCCACGCTGATTTACCTGGCGCTCTCAGTCGCGGTGCGAAAGCTCCTCAACTGGATGGGACCCCGGTTCCTCTTCGGCCGATAACCCAGGACGGACACGCCATGATTGAATTTACTGTCTGGGATATCTTCCGCAACCTGCTGCTTGCAGCACGCTGGACCGTTGTGCTCTCACTCGTCGCCTTCATTGGCGGCGGCATTGTCGGCATGCTGCTGCTAATCGGTCGGCTGTCGGCCGCCCGCGCGGTACCAGGCGCCCAGAAGGCGGCGCTCATCACGCGCCGCGCGCTGGACGGCTACGTGCTGCTGTTCCAGGGCACGCCCTTGCTGATGCAGCTTTTCCTGGCTTACTTCGGCCTGGCGCTCTTTGGCATCAACGTGCCGGCCTGGGTGGCGGCTGCGGTAGCACTCACGCTCTACACCAGCGCCTACCTGGCCGAGATCTGGCGTGGCTGCGTGGATGCCATTCCGAAAGGCCAGTGGGAAGCCGCGCAAAGCCTGGCGCTCAACTTCGGCGAGCAGCTCAAGTACATCGTGCTGCCGCAAGCTGTGCGCATTGCCGTGCCGCCCACCGTGGGCTTTCTGGTGCAGGTCATCAAGGGCACCGCGCTGGCCTCGGTGATTGGTTTTATCGAACTGACCAAGGCCGGCACCATGATCACCAATGCCACCTTCAAACCCTTTGTGGTGTACAGCTGCGTCGCGCTGATGTACTTCGCGCTGTGTTTCCCCGTGTCCCTGTATGCCCGCAAGCTTGAGAGGAAAGCCCGAAATGGACGCTAACGTCGCACCACCCCCTGCAGCCCCCGCAACAACTTCGTCCGACAGGACTCTTGTCGAGATCAATCAGCTTCGCAAAAGCTTTGGCGCCAACGAAGTTTTAAAAGGCATTGACCTGGAGGTCAAGGCCGGCGAGGTGATCGCCATCATCGGTAAAAGCGGCTCGGGGAAAAGCACGCTGCTGCGCTGCATCAACGGGCTGGAAGTCTTTCAGAGCGGCACGCTGCGCGTGGACGGCAAGCACCTGTTGCACGACAGTCCGCAGGTCATGCGCGAGCTGCGCCAGCATGTCGGCATGATCTTCCAGAGCTTTAACCTCTTCCCGCACCTGACAGTCGGCAAAAACATCATGCTGGCGCCCACGCTGGTCAAGAAGACGGCCGGTGCCCCCGCAGAAGAACACGCCCGTGCGCTGCTGCAGCGCGTGGGCCTGGCCGAAAAATTCGAAGCCTGGCCCGACCAGCTTTCGGGCGGGCAGCAACAGCGTGTGGCGATCGCGCGCGCACTGGCCATGCAGCCTTCGGTGCTGCTGTGCGACGAGATCACCTCGGCGCTGGACCCTGAACTCGTCGGTGAAGTGCTGCAGGTCGTGGAAAGCCTCGCCGCCGAAGGCATGACGCTGCTGATGGTGACGCACGAGATGAACTTCGCCCGCAAGGTGTGCGACCGCGTGGTCTTCATGCACCAGGGCCGCGTGCACGAGATCGGGCCACCCGACGAAGTGTTTTCGAATCCGCAAACCGCCGAGCTGAAGCAGTTCCTCGGGATGATCCAGTAACCCGGGGAATCCATGACGCCTTCCATGACGCCTTCCATGGCGCCCGGCACCTTGCACATCCCTGCCGGCCACGGCAAGGCGCTGCGCCTGCAGGCCGGGCAAGCGGTGAAGGTCATCAACACCCACGGCACGCAGGTGGTCGATTGCTGGGCGTTCAATGCCTACGACCTGAACGAATTCATGTGCATGGAAACCACCCGCGTGTGGAACCAGCACCTGAATCCCGTCGTCGGTGACTCTTTCGTCACGAACCAGCGCCACCCCATCCTCACCGTGGTGGAAGACAGCACGCCTGGCGTACACGACACCTTCATGGCCGCCTGCGACCGCCGCCGTTATGAACTGCTGGGCGTCAAGGGCTACCACCGCAACTGCTGCGACAACATGTTTGAAGGCATGTTCGAGCTGGGCCTGACGCCGCCGCGCGCGATCCTCGCGTCGTTTAACATCTTCATGAACATCCGGGTGCAACCCGACGGCATCACACTCAAAACCCTACCCACCGTGACGAAAGCCGGCGACTCGATCACGCTGCGCGCCGAGATGGACTGCTTTGTCGCGTTTTCCGCCTGCCCGCAAGACATCGTGAAAATCCAGGGTGCGGGCGACAACACGCCGCAGCCGGTAGACCTGGAAGTGCTGCAAAGCACATCAACCCTGCCCGCCAGCGGGCCCTGGGTCCCGCAAACCTGACGGGGCCGCGCCAGGCCGCCTTTCCCCCGCTCCTGCAGGGTTGGGTGAGTTCCCGCACAATAGCGGGGACGTCTTTTTGTTGCTCTCAATTTGATAGCTGCTTGCGCTCGTTCCTGTTGGGCTGAAGGCCAATTTGTTGCCCAACCGCCCGCCTGCAACCATGCCTCCGCCCTGATCTGCCCACCGGACTCCCGCTGCCCATGACCGCCATGCCGCCCATTCTCTATTTCTTCGCCTTGTGCAACCTCGTGATCGGCAGCGGGGCTTTTGTGCTCGGCGGCATCCTGCAACCCATGAGTGCCTCGCTGGGCATCAGCGTGGCGGCCGCCGGCCAAGCCATGACGGCATACGCCATTGCCACCGCGGTGCTGGCACCCCTGCTCATCATCCTCACCGCCAGGTGGCCTCGCAAGCGCGCCGTCCAGCTGGCACTCAGCCTGTTTACGGCCGGTTGCCTGGTTTGCGCACTCGCGCCCAGCTTTTCCCTGCTGCTGCTGGGCCGTGTGCTGATGGGAGCGGGTGCCATGTTCACCGCCGCTGCATCGGCGCTGGCGGTCAGCATGGTGGTGCCGGCCCTGCGCGGCCGGGCGCTGTCCATCACCTTCCTGGGCATGAGCATCAGCTACGCCGTGGGCCTGCCGGTCGGCGCCTGGCTGGGCTTTGAGTTTGGCTGGCGCGTGCCGGTCTGGCTGTCGGCTGGGGCCAGCCTGGCGGCGCTGGTCGCGGCGAGCTGGCTGATACCGGCCGACATGGCCAGCGCAGGCACCAGCTTTGCGGGTTTCCGCGCCGCAGCGCGCCAGCCCGCCGTGCTGCGCGTATGGGGCCGTACGCTGCTGTATTTCATCGCCATCTTCAGTGTTTTCGCCTATGTCGGCCCGGTACTGCAGGCGCTCAACCCCATGAGTTCAGCGCAGCTCTCCGCCACGCTGGCCGTCTTCGGCCTGGCGGGTGTTGCGGGCACGTTGATGGGCGGCTGGGCCACTGACCGCTTTGGTGCGCTGCGCAGCATGCGCGTGCAACTGGCCGTGCTGGTGGCGATGATGTGCCTGCTGCCGCTGACGCGCGGCCATGTGCCAGCCACCATGGCCGTGCTGGTTCTGTGGGGCATTGCAGGTTTCGGGCTGATGGCGCCGCAGCAAAGCCGGCTGGCCACCTTGTCGCCCGCGCAGGCACCGCTGCTGCTCAGCCTCAATGGCTCCATGCTGTATGTGGGCACCGCCCTGGGCGCTGTGGTCAGCGGTGCGCTGCTCGATCAGGTGGGTTTTGCGCAGCTGGGCTGGGTCGGCGTGCCTTTTGGTTTGCTGGCCATGCTGACGCTGGTGTTCGACCGCATGCCGGCCCGGGTGCAGGTGTCCGCCACCGCCTGAACGTCCCTTCAAGCGCCACAACCAGACCATGACACCCCAACAGCAACTCGAAGCACTGCAAGCTGCGCTGCGGCAACTGCGCAGTGATGGCATTCGCGTGGGCACCTTTGCACAACTGGCCGCGCAGCAGCAAAGCCTTGCAGCTGCCTTGCCGGCCCGCTTCAATGATGTGCTGTCGCAACTGCTCAACCGGCTGGAGTCCGCCGCACTGTTCACCGAAGAAAGCTGCTCCTTCAGCCAGAAGGAATTGCTGGACAGCCTGCAGCTCTGGATCAACAAGGCGCAGCTGCAACTTCAGAAAGCCTGAGACCTGTTTGCGGTCTAAACGAGGCCGTCTTTCTTCAGCCTCCGGAATGCCCGTGACGGTGATGGGCGTCAGGGTAGTGCGCATGGCTGTGGGCCAGGGGCTCATGGCGGTGGCGATGTGAATGCATCCCCGGAACGGCCTGGGCATGCTCATGCGGGTGATGCGCGTCATGCGCATGCAGGTGTTCATGTTCCAGCGCTTCGTGCCGATGCAGATGCGCATGATGCTCGGTCAGGTGCAGCCAGATGCCGATGGCCATCAGCAAGGCGGCGCCCACCAGTTGCCAGGTGACGGGCTCGGCAAGAAACACCACGGAAAACAATGCGCCCACAAAAGGCGCCGTCGAAAAGTAGGCGCCGGCCCTTGATGCCCCAAGGTGCCGCAAGGCCACCACAAAAAGCGCCAGGCTCACGCCGTAGGCCAGCAGGCCGACCGCCATCGCGGCGGAGATTTGTGCCGCACCCGGCAACGCCGCACCCGCCAGAAAAGCCAGCAGCAGATTGGTCACGCCGGCTGCCAGTCCTTTCACGCAGGCAATCCATGACGCATCCACCAACGACACCTTGCGCGTGAAGTTGTTGTCCAGGGCCCAGAAAAAACACGCCAAGGTCACGGCGAGTGCGGGCCACAGCGCGCTGAATGTTGACCCTGCCACAGCCGCAGCCTGCTGCGGCCAGCTCAGCAACACGGCGCCCGCTACGATAGCGGCCATGCCCGCTGCAATACGGCGGTCAAAGTTTTCCCTGAACACCATCCACGCAAGCACGGCGGTCAATACCGCCTCGGCATTGAGCAGCAGGGCCGCATGGCTCGAAGGCATCGCCGACAGGCCGTACATCAGCAGCACCGGCGCCAGGCCGCCGCCACACAGCACGGCCGCGGCCAGCCAGCGACCCTCGCCCGGGTTCAGGCGTGGCCGGGCAGCGCCGCGCAGGCGCCGATAAATCGCCAGCCCCAGGCCGGAGCCCAGGTACAAAAGCCCGGCGAGTATCCAGGGGTTGACCTGGCCGAGCAGTGACTTGGCCAGCGGCGTGCCCGCGCCGAACAGGAAAGCCGAGGCCAAGGCGGCTGCGACGCCGGGCTTCAACAGCATGGGGTGAAGTTTCAAAAGACGAATCTGCCTGTCATGAGTGATCTCAACAGTTTCCCCTGCCGGCCTTGCGATGGCAAGCTTGATAGCCCGCCGCGCGGGAACTTTTTAAACGCATCGCCTATCATTCACCCATGCGCCACCTGCTTCTCGCCCTGATGATCGCCCTGCTGCCCTTGCGCGGCTGGGTAGGCGATGCAATGGCGACGCAGATGGCCGCGGCCCATGTGCAACACGGGCAGCTTGCTTCCGCAGAACAGTCCGCTACCAAAATGATAGCTGCTTCCGCCCACCACATGGGGGCCGAGGGCCATTCAGGTCACGAAGAGACGTCGCCCGAAGCCACCATGGCCATGCACGACTGCGCCGGACAAACCTCGGGGGACACCCCCCAGTCGAGCGATACCGGCTGCGAATCCTGCGCGGCCTGCCAGGCCTGCCATACGGTGGCGCTATCGCTGGCGGCGCCAGACCATAGTCCCGTTTTCAAAGGACGCAGCCTGCTGCGTCCGGCGCAAGACCAGTTTGCCAGTGCCGACGCCGCGCTAGGCCAAAAACCACCCATTTCCTGATCTCCAGGCCCGTACTGGGCCTGTACTTGCCGTCCGGCGGGGCCTTTCGGGCTCCTGACACCGGATACCCGCGATTTTCCGCAAATCGCCCCGCTTGTATTCAGGAGATTCTTGTGACTATTCGTTTCATTTCCCGCCCGCGCGCAGCGCTGGCCGTCGCACTGTTTTTTATCGGTTCCGCCGGCGCCCATGCACAGGCAGGCCCCTACCCCCGGGTGAACCCCCGACCCACCGAACAAGCTGCCAGCCCGGGCACGCTGGTGCCATCCACCCCGTACCAGTCCGTATTTGTGAACCGTGCGCAGGGCGTGGAGCCGGCCAGCGATGACTGGAAAAAATCCAACACCACTGCGGGCCAATTCAAAAAGGGGCATGCCGACCTGCTGAAATGGGAAGAGGCCCAGGCACCACGAATTGAACCTGCGGCGCCTGCCGCCTCGAAACCATGAGGCCCGGCATGACCTCCGCTGCCGCCCAACGTTACGTCGCTCCACGGCTGGGTTCATTGGCGCTGCTTATGCTGGTCCTCGCGGGCTGCACAACGGCAGTGCCCGATGGCGGCGTGAGTGGCCTGCAGGCATTGGCCACCACGCAACCGGGCGGCTCGGGCACTGCCCCCCCCGTGCTCATCGCTCGGCCGGGCAAAGACACCAGCGCCGCCGTTGCCGACCTGCTGAAAGGCCCGCTCAGCCCAGAAAGCGCGGTGCGCATTGCGCTGCTCAATAACCCAGGCTTGCAACTGTCCCTGGCCGGCGAAGGCGTCAACATCACGGATGCCGTGTCTGCCAGCCCGGCCAAACTCAAGGCCGCACAAGACGTCACCCTGCTGTCCAGCGAAACCCGTAAAGCCTGGATCAACGCGGTGGCTGCCGCGCAGACAGCGCGCTTTATGGACGAGGCCAGGGAGAACGCGGAGGCCGCCGGCGAGCTGGCACGCCGCATGGCACGCGCAGGCAACTGGAGCAAGCTGCAGCAGGCCCGGGAACAATTGTTGCTGGCCGAGGCCACGGCGCAATTGGCGCGCGCCCGGCAGGCCGCGTTCAGCGAGCGCGAAAAACTCGTGGTGGTGATGGGCCTGTGGGGCACGCAAGCCGGCTTCACATTGCCCGAGCGGCTGCCCGATCTGCCCCCGAAAGCGGAAGACATGCCGGACGTGGAAAGCCGCGTGCTGCAGCAGCGGCTGGACCTGCGCCTGGCGACGGCGCAATGGGCAGGACAACGCGCCATCCGGCCCCAACCCGGTGCCGACGGCCTGTGGGACACCCTGGGTGATTCGGCACGTGTGCGCGAACTGGCGGTCAGGGCGCGCAGCGAAGCACGCGAGGCTTACCACAGCTACCGCACGGCCTACGACCTGGCACGCCACTACCAGACGGAGGTGATGCCGCTTTACCGCTTCATCCAGGATGAAACGGTGCTGCGCTACAACGGCATGCTCACCAGCGTCTTTGACCTGCTGGCCGGCGCCCGCGCGCAGACCCTGGCCGCTGCCGGCACCATCGAGGCGCAACGCGACTTCTGGCTTGCCGAAGCCGACCTTCAGACGGTGCTTGCCGGCGCATCGCCCGGCACGGCCTCGCCCAGGTCTTCCGGCAAAACCGGCGCCGCCACAGCCGCAGCGCACTGAGCGCCCCCCAACACAAGGAATCCCATGAATCGACGAAATTTCTTTAACCGCACGGCGCTGACGGCAGTTGCCGCCGCGTCCGTCAGCAAGGTGACGATGGCCGCGCTGCCGGAACCCGTGACGATGAACAAGCCCGACACCGCGCCGCCGCTGGCGCCGCCGAACGGCCGGCCTTACAACCCGGTCGTCACCCTGAATGGATGGACGCTGCCCTGGCGCATGAACAACGGGGTGAAAGAATTCCATTTGGTCGCAGAGCCGGTGGTGCGCGAAATGGCCCCAGGCTTCAAGGCCCACATGTGGGGCTACAACGGGCAGAGCCCGGGCCCCACAATTGAGGTCGTCGAGGGCGACCGCGTTCGCATATTCGTCACCAACAAGTTGCCCGAGCACACCAGCGTCCACTGGCATGGCCAACGCTTGCCCAACGGCATGGATGGTGTGGTCGGGCTGAACCAGCCGGCGATCCCGGTGGGCAAGACGTTTGTGTATGAGTTTGCGGCGCGGCGCCCCGGCACGTTCATGTACCACCCGCATGCCGACGAAATGACGCAGATGGCCATGGGCATGATGGGCTTCTGGGTCACACACCCCAGGGAAAAACATCCACTCATCGACGTCGTCGACCGCGACTTCGTGTTTCTGCTCAACGCCTATGACATCGAGCCCGGCAGCATGACACCGAAGATCATGACCATGCTGGACTTCAACCTGTGGAGCTGGAACAGCCGCATCTTCCCCGGCATTGACCCGCTGGTGGTGCGCAGGAACGACAAAGTGCGCATACGCGTGGGCAACCTCACCATGACCAACCACCCGATGCACCTGCACGGGCATGAGTTCACGGTAACCGGCACCGACGGCGGCCCCACGCCGCGGCCAGCCCGCTGGCCGGAAGTGACGACGGATGTTGCTGTGGGCCAGATGCGCCAGTTTGAATTTCTGGCGGACGAGGAAGGTGACTGGGCTTTTCATTGCCACAAAAGCCACCACACCATGAACGCCATGGGCCACGACGTGCCCACCATGATTGGCGTGGACCACCGTGGCCTCGTCAGGAAAATCCAGAGGGCCGTGCCCGACTACATGGTGATGGGCGAACGCGGCATGGCCGACATGGGCGAGATGGAGATGCCGATCCCCGACAACACCGCGCCCATGATGACGGGCAAGGGCCCCTACGGCGGCGTGGAGATGGGCGGCATGTTCAGCGTGCTCAAGGTGCGCAGGGACCAGAAGCCCGGCGACTACAAGGATCCGGGCTGGTATCGGCAGCCGACCGGTACGCAGGCCTACGAATGGAAGGGCGCCCTGCCCGAGCCCACCCGGCCCCAGCCTGGCAATCCGGCCGCGCCTGCAGGCGGCACTGAAATCACCATCCGCAAACCCTCAGGCCATACCGGCCACTGACCCAGAACATTGAGGAACACCATGAAAACCCAAACCGCTCTTAAATTGATAGCTGCTTGCGCTTTACTGTCGGGCGCTACGGCCCTGTTTGCCCAACATGGCCAGACGAGGGATAAAAACCCCGCAGCAAGTCCTTACGCGGACCAGCAGGCGCGCGGCATCAAAGCCCTGTCGGCGGCGCAAACCGCTGACCTTCTGGCCGGCAAAGGCATGGAACAAGCCAAGGCGGCCGAATTGAACGGTTACCCGGGGCCCATGCACGTACTGGAACTGGCCGGCCCGCTAGCGCTGAGCGCCGCGCAAAAGCAGGCCAGCGAAGCACTGATGAACCAGCACAAGGCCGAGGCCCGCGCGCTGGGCACCAGGCTGGTGGAGGCCGAGCGTGACCTGGACAGCGCCTTTGCCGACAGGCAGGTGAACGCGGCACAGGTTGATGCCCTGACCCGGCAGATTGGCCTGCTTCAAGCCCAGTTGCGTGCCTCGCACTTGCATACGCACTTGCAACAGGCCGGTTTATTGACACCGCACCAGATAAACCTTTACGCGGATTTGCGCGGCTACAGCAATGCGCCGGACACAACGGCCGGGCATCCCGGCCACCAATATTGATTTGACTTGAGCTCTTGACTCTTTAATTTCATCCACAAGGATCACACCATGAACCCACTTATCGCCATTCTTGCCGCCGCCGTTTTTGCAGCCTCGGCCGCGCCAGCCTTCGCCCACGGCGACGCTGCCCATAGCCCCAGTGCGGCCCCGGCCTCGAAGGAGCAAAAGCCCTGGGGCATCGCGGGCGATGCCAGCGCAGCCACACGCACCGTCACGCTGTCCATGGACGACAACATGCGGTTCACACCCGACAAGCTCTCATTCAAGCAAGGCGAAACCGTGCGTTTTGAGATCCGCAATCGCGGCAAACTTTTGCATGAACTGGTGATCGGGACCCAAAAAAATCTCGACGAACACGCGGCGATGATGATGAAGTTTCCCGGCATGGAGCACGACGAGCCCTACATGGCGCATGTGCCGGCGGGCAAGTCGGGCGGGTTGGTGTGGACCTTCAACCGCGCCGGTGAATTCGACTTCGCCTGCCTGATCGCCGGCCACTACCAGGCAGGCATGGTGGGCAAGATCACTGTTGCGGCCCGCTGATCCGTTCACACAAGGAGTACTGATGCAAAGACGACAACTCATCCAGGCGACGGCCGCGCTTACAAGCGCCACAGCCCTATCCCCGGCGCTGTGGGCCCAGACCCAAGTACCCGTCGAAGTCTGGAAAGACCCTGACTGCGGTTGCTGCAAGGACTGGGTGGCGCACCTGCAGGCCAACGGGTTTCAGGTTCGCATTCACGACAGCGGCAACACGGCGGCACGGACCAGGCTCGGCATTCCGGAAAAGCTCGGTTCCTGCCACACGGCGGAAGTCAGCCTGGCCGGCAAGCGCTACGCACTGGAAGGCCATGTGCCGGCCCACGAGATCTACCGCCTGCTCAAAGAGAGCCCGCAGGCCGTAGGCCTGGCCGTTCCCGGCATGCCGGTAGGTTCGCCCGGCATGGATGCGCCGCTTTATGGCGGACGCAAGGACCCATATGACGTGCTGCTGGTTCATCGCGATGGCAGCACCCGCATTTACCAAAGCTACCACCGCACCTGAAAGGATTCCCATGAAATGTTTTAACCGCATAGGGGCTGCCCTCTCTGCCACACTGGCAATGTCACTCGCTCTGGCGCAGGCGGCCTTGCCGCTGACTGAAGGCGAAGTCCGCAAAGTCGACAAGGAGGCCGGCAAGATCACCCTCAAACACGGTGAGATCAAGAACCTGGACATGCCCGGCATGACCATGGTGTTCCAGGTCAAGGACCCCGCGATGCTGGAAACCGTGAAAGCCGGGGACAAGGTCAGTTTCACTATGGACAGGATCAACGGGACCTTCACGGTGCTGTCCATTGAACCCGGCAAGTAACCGGCTTGCCGGCGTGGCTGTCAATAAGCTCCTGTTTTGATAGCCGCTTACGCTCGTCCTGATTGGCCTACAGGCCATTTTTACCAATAGACAAACTTTGCCTGCAGGCCGGCAGCAGCCCCATGCTATGGTTCGGCGCATGCCTAAGACCATTCGCTATACCCTGTTGTCCCTGCGCGATCTGTGGGTCTCCGCCGGCCCGTTCATCCTGCTGGCGGCGGCGCTGCTGGTATTGGCCTATTGGTGGCTGGACCCGAACCCGCCCAAGCGGGTGACCCTGGCGACCGGCCCGGCGCAAAGCGCCTACGAAGAATTCGGCAAGCGCTACGCCAAGGCGCTGGCGTCGGAGGGGATCGATGTGGTCCTGGTACCTTCGGAAGGCTCAGCCGCCAACCTGCAGCTGCTGCGGGAAGGCAAGGTGAACGTCGGTTTTGTCCAGGGCGGCACCAGCGACTACACCGCCCAGGATGAAGAAGACCTGGCGTCGCTGGGCAGCCTGTTTGTGGAGCCGCTCTGGCTGTTCTACCGGGAAGATGCGGCGCGCAAGGTGGCTGCCGCGGCACGGGCCGCGAAGGCACCAGGCAGCCGACTCGCCGCAAAGGCAGACTCCGCGGATACGGGCGAAGACGCCAGCCTCACATCGCTCACGCAATTGCAGGGCCTGCGCGTCAACCTGGGAACGCCAGGCAGTGGCGTTCCCAGCCTGATGGCAAAACTGTTCGACAGCAACCGCATCGACCCCGCTACGATGAAAGTCTCGAGGCTGGAGCAAACGCCCGCGACCGTGGCCTTTCTGGGCGGCGAACTGGACGCTATTGTGTTCGCGTCCGCCCCCGAATCGCTGATGGTGCAGATGCTGCTGCAAACCCCCGGCGTCAAGCTCATGAATTTCGCCCAGAGCGAAGCCTATTCGCGGCGCTTTGCATTTTTGACGCCGACCCGCCTGCCACGCGGTGTGGTGGATCTGGCGGGCAATATTCCGCCCGACGACGTACGGCTGGTCGCGTCGACCACCTCACTGATCACGCGCTCCGGTACCCACCCCGCGCTGCAGCAACTGCTGGCCCAGGCCGGCAACGACATCCATGGCGGGGCCGGCTGGTTCAAAAGCGCCCGCGAATACCCGAACCGCGACAACAGCGAATTGCCCATTGCCAAGGAGGCCGAGCGCGCCATCAAGAACGGCACTCCCGTACTGCAGCGCTACCTGCCCTTCTGGGTGGCCAACCTGGTCGAGCGGATGTGGCTGGCAATGGGCATCATCATCGCTATCATGCTGCCGCTGTCGCGCATCATCCCGCCGCTGTACGCCTTTCGTGTGCGTTCACGCATCTTCCGCTGGTACGGCCAGTTGCGCGACATTGAAAACCGCGTGGAAATCTCCGGCGAAAACAGCGGCAACGCGGCCTTGCTGGAAGAACTCGACAACCTGGAAAGCCGCGCCGAAAAAATCACCGTTCCACTTTCTTACACCGACGAGCTGTATGCGCTGCGCAGCAACATCCACCTGGTGCGCAAAAAACTGCAAAGGCTTTAGAGCCGCTCGCGCCGCAAAGAGGCGCGCGGCACTTTAAAAGGGCAACGAAAGGCCCGATTCAGGGCAATTGCTGGGGCCACGCGGTTCTTTAATCCTAAAGTAAACCCCTGTGTCGGCATAGCAATTGCTCTGCTAGTATCGTCCGACACTTTTCTTTGGCCAATGCTTGCTTTTATTCTGCGCCGCCTGATCCAGGCCGTGATCGTGATGATCGTGGTCGCCTTGATTGCCTTCATGCTCTTTCAGTATGTCGGTGACCCGGTGGTGTTCCTTCTGGGGCAGGACGCCACGCCGGCGCAGATCCGGCAACTGCGCACCGACCTCGGGCTGGACCGGCCTTTTATCGTTCAGTTCTGGCATTTCCTGGTCAACGCCACGCAGGGCGAATTCGGCCTGAGCCTGCGACAGGGCGCCAAGGTGTCGCGCCTGATTTCCGAACGCTTCCCCGCCACGCTGGAGCTGGCGCTGGTGGCTGCCGTTTTGGCCTTGCTCATCGGTATCCCGATGGGCGTCTATTCGGCGCTGCGCCGTGGCTCGTTCCTGAGCCAGGTGTTCATGACGATCTCCCTGCTGGGTGTTTCACTGCCCACTTTCCTGATCGGCATCCTGCTGATCCTGGTGTTCGCCGTGGGCCTGGGCTGGTTCCCGAGCTTTGGCCGTGGCGAGACGGTGCAGATCGGCTGGTGGAGCACGGGCCTCTTCAAGGCCGATGGCTGGCACCACATCGTCCTGCCGGCCGTGACGCTGGCAGTCTTCCAGCTCACGTTGATCATGCGGCTGGTGCGCGCCGAAATGCTGGAGGTATTGCGCACCGACTACATCAAGTTCGCACGGGCCCGCGGCCTGCCCGACCGGGCCATCCATTTCGGCCATGCCTTGCGCAACACGCTGGTGCCGGTAATGACCATTACCGGTCTGCAACTGGGCGGGCTGATCGCCTTTGCCATCATCACCGAAACCGTGTTTCAGTGGCCGGGCATGGGCCTGCTGTTCATCCAGGCGGTGACCTTTGCCGACATCCCCGTCATGGCCGCTTACCTGTGCCTGATTGCACTGATTTTTGTGGTCATCAACCTGGTCGTCGATCTGCTGTATTTCGCTGTCGATCCCCGGCTTCGCGTCGGCAATGCCGCGGGCCACTGATGGCGCAGGCCGCACCCCTTTCTTTCATTTTTTACACCCGCAAGTCCTCATCCCTTTCACAAGGAGTTCCTGATGAAATTCAAGTCCAATCTGCTTTCAGCCGCTGTGCTGTGCGGCCTCACGGCCACAAGTTTTATCGCTTCGGCGCAAACCCTGCGAGTCGCCAACCAGGGCGATTCATTGTCGATGGATCCGCACTCGCTGAACGAGTCACTGCAGCTCAGCACGACGGGCAATGCGTATGAAGGCTTGGTCATCCGCAACAAGGACCTGAGCCTGGCGCCTGGCCTGGCAACTTCTTGGAAGCAAACCTCGCCCAACGTATGGCGCTTCGAGCTGCGCAAGGGCGTGCAGTTTCACGACGGAACGCCGTTCACCGCCGATGACGTGGTGTTCAGCTTTAACCGCACCCAGGCCGACGGCTCGGACATGAAGAGCTACACCAACGACTTCAAGGAAGTGCGCAAGGTCAACGACCATGTGGTCGAGATCGAAACCCAAACACCCTTCCCCATCTTGCCCGACGTGATCACGCTGGTTTACATCATGAGCAAGAAATGGTGCGAAACCAACCAGGCCATCAAACCGGTGGACCGCCGTAAAGGCATTGAAAACGCTGCTTCCTTCCGTGCCAATGGCACCGGCCCTTATCGGGTGCGGGAGCGTCAACCCAATGTGCGCACCACCTTTGTCCGCAACGGCACCTACTGGGGCAAGATTGAAGGCAACGTTCAGGAGGTGATCTTTACCCCCATCGGCAACGACGCCACGCGCGTGGCAGCCTTGCTGTCCGGTGAAGTCGACGTCATGGAGCCCGTACCGGTGCAGGATATTGAACGCGTCAACAGCAACGCTGCAACCCGCGTTCTGGCCGGGCCAGAGCTGCGCACCATTTTCCTGGGTATGGACCAAAAGCGCGACGAACTCCTGTATTCCAGCGTGAAGGGCAAAAACCCGTTCAAGGACAAGCGCGTACGCCAGGCCTTCTATCAGGCCATCGATATCGAAGGCATCAAGAAAACCGTGATGCGCGGCGGCTCCAACCCGACAGCGCTGCTGATCGGCCCCGGTATCAACGGGTTCCAGGCCGACCAGAACAAGCGCTTGCCCTACGACCCTGAAGCCGCCAAAAAACTGATGGCAGATGCCGGCTATGCGAGCGGCTTTGAAGTGTCCATGAACTGCCCGAACGACCGTTATGTGAACGACAGCCGGATTTGCCAGGCTGTGGCAGCCAATCTTTCACGCATCAACGTCAAAATCAACCTCCAGGCTGAAACCAAAGGCACCTATTTCCCCAAGATTTTGCGTCGCGACACCAGCTTTTACATGCTGGGCTGGACACCCGGCACTTATGACGCCCACAACGCCATGAATGCCTTGGTCGCCTGTGTCGACGACAAGGGCGCCGGTCAGTTCAATCTGGGCGCATATTGCAATCCGAAGTTTGACGAGCTGACCAGGAAGGTCCAATCCGAAACCGACAAGACCAAACGCAATGCCATGATCAAGGAAGCGTTCGACATCCACGGAGCCGACATCGGCCACATACCGCTGCACCAGCAGTCGCTCGCCTGGGGCATGAACAAGAAGGTAGAACTGGTCCAGATGGCCGACAACTTCATGTTCTTCAAGTGGATGACTGTGAAGAAATAAGCACCACCCTGTTGCCTTTTCGCTTCGCGTAACGGCCTCTCCCCTGCAGGGGACAACAGCAGCGGCCCGGCAAAGCCGGTTCCGCGCTGTTGCTGGCACAGGTCTCGCTTTACTCGTCTTTGGTTGTATGGATTGCTCTTTCTTTTGATGACAAAAACTCTTGCGCGCTGGTTTGACAGCGATGTGGGCCACAGTTTTCGCACCTCGCCGGTTGCGATGCTTGCGGCGGCCATTGCGCTGGTCTGCGTTTTCTGTTCGGTGTTTGCCGGCTGGGTGGCCCCGCACGACCCGTTCAACCTCAGCACACTGGAGCTCAGCGATGCGCGCCTGCCCCCGGCCTGGAGCGCGCAGGGCAGTTCGAAATACCTGCTGGGCACCGATGACCAGGGGCGGGACATTTTATCGGCGCTGATGTATGGCGCGCGCATTTCACTGATAGTGGGCGTGGCCTCTGTCATCCTCTCCATGCTGGCTGGCGTGTCGCTGGGCTTGCTCGCGGGCTTTCGCGGCGGCTGGATCGACGCGGCCCTGATGCGCGTATGCGATGTGATGTCGTCTTTTCCGCCCATCCTGGTCGCGCTGCTGATCGCCGGTGTGGGCCGTGCGGTGTTTCCTGACGCGAGTCAGCTCCTCGCCATGGGCGTGCTGATTCTGTCGATCTCGATGGGGCAGTCGGGCTGGGTGCAATACGCGCGCACGGTACGCGGATCAACCATGGTGGAACGCAGCAAGGAATATGTACAGGCCGCACGCGTCACCGGTGTCTCGCCGTTGCGCATCATGCGGCGCCATGTGCTGCCCAATGTGATGGGGCCTGTACTGGTGCTTGCCACCATCCAGGTGGCGACCGCCATCATCACCGAAGCCACGCTGTCCTTCCTGGGTGTGGGCGCGCCGCCCACCTCACCCTCGCTGGGTACGTTGATCCGTGTCGGCAACGACTACCTGTTCTCTGGCGAGTGGTGGATTACCGTGTTCCCGGGCCTGATGCTGGTGTTGATTGCGCTGAGCGTGAACCTGCTCGGTGACTGGTTGCGTGATGCCCTCAATCCCCGTCTAAGGTAGGCCGAAAAATGAATGCCCCCACGCTTGTCACTACGTGTACTACGCTGCCCCCGAGGGAGCGCATTTTTCCTTGGGGCGGCCCGGCGGAAAAACCTTACTCATCGCTCACTTCGTGAGCTGAACCGTCAATGAGTCTTTTACAAATCAAGAACCTGGTGGTCGAGTTTCCCGGCCGGCGTGGCACGCTGCGTGCACTGGACGACATCTCGTTTGACATCGCCCCTGGCGAAATCCTTGGCGTGGTCGGTGAATCGGGCGCGGGCAAGTCGCTGACCGGTGCGGCCATCATCGGCCTGCTGGAGCCGCCCGGGCGCGTGGCGGGCGGCAATATCCTGCTCGAGGGCGAGCGCATCGACAACCTGCCCCACGAGCGCATGCGTCACATCCGGGGGCGCAAGATAGGCGCGATCTTCCAGGATCCGCTGACCTCGCTGAATCCGCTCTACACCATAGGACGGCAATTGGTGGAAACCATCCAGGCTCATTTACCTGTCAGCACGCAGGAAGCCCGGGCGCGCGCCATCGAACTGCTGGATGACACCGGCATTCCCGCAGCCGCCCAGCGCATAGACCACTACCCGCATCAGTTCTCGGGCGGTATGCGCCAGCGCGTGGTAATCGCCCTGGCGCTGGCGGCCGAGCCCAAGCTCATCGTGGCCGACGAACCGACCACCGCGCTTGACGTATCGATCCAGGCACAAATCATCACCCTGCTCAAAAATATCTGCCGGCAGCGCGGCGCCGCCGTCATGCTGATCACCCACGACATGGGCGTGATCGCCGAAACCTGTGACCGTGTGGCCGTGATGTATGCCGGGCGGATCGCCGAGATAGGCCCAGTGCACCAGGTGATCAACCACCCCTCGCATCCCTACACGGCGGGCCTGATGGCCGCGATTCCCGACATTACCGTGGAGCGTGAGCGCCTGTATCAGATCGATGGCGCCATGCCGCGCCTGAACGCCATCCCACAGGGATGCGCCTTCAATCCGCGCTGCCCCAAGGCCTTTGAACGCTGCCGCCAGGACAGGCCGGACCTGATGCCGGCCGGCGCCACGCGGGCGGCGTGCTGGTTGCATGACGCGCATGCGGGGGTGGCCGCATGAGCGACATCCTGAATGCCGAAGTATTGCAAAATGCGGCAAAGGTTGGGGAACCGCTGGTCCAGGCGCACGACCTGGCCAAGACTTTCGATGTGTCGCCGCTCTGGCTCAACCGCGTGCTGGAGCGCAAGCCCCGCCTGCTGCTCAAGGCCGTCGACGGCGTAAGCTTCGACATCGAGAGAGGCAAGACGCTGGCACTGGTCGGCGAATCGGGCTGCGGCAAAAGCACCGTCGCCCGCCTGCTAGTGGGTCTCTATGAGCCGACGCGCGGTGGATTGACCTTTGACGGCCAGGATGCGCATTCCACTTTCAAGACACCTCAGGGCCGGCAATTGCGCAGGCGCATCCAGATGATTTTTCAGGACCCCTATGCCAGCCTGAACCCGCGCTGGACGGTGGAAGACGTCATCGCAGAACCGTTGCACGAGCACGGCATCCTGAGTGACAGCGCAGCACTCAAGGAACGCGTGGACGAACTGCTGAGGTCGGTGGGCCTGTCTGCGCTGGACAAGCCCAAGTATCCACATCAATTCTCGGGTGGGCAGCGCCAGCGCATATCGATCGCGCGCGCACTGGCGACGGAGCCCGAGTTCCTGGTCTGCGACGAACCGACCTCGGCGCTGGACGTGAGCGTGCAGGCGCAGGTGCTCAACATCATGAAGGACCTGCAACGAAAGCGCGGCCTGACTTACCTCTTTATCTCGCACAACCTCGCAGTGGTGCGCCACGTGAGCGACCAAGTCGGCGTGATGTACCTGGGCCGCCTGGTCGAGATGGCCGACAAGCACAGCCTGTTCGACACACCGCGCCATCCCTACACACGCATGCTGTTGGATGCCATCCCCAAGATGCACGACACCGGCCGGGCCCGCACCCCTGTGTCGGGCGAAGTGCCCAATCCACTGAACCCGCCCATCGGCTGCACTTTCCACCCACGCTGCCCGCATGCCAACGAGCGTTGCCGCAGCGAACGGCCGGAGTTCCTTCACCTTCAAGGCATTCGTGTGGCCTGCCATGCAGTTGAAGAGGGCCGGATTTAGGGAACAAATACCAGGAACGCAGGCACGGTCATGCAAAACGGAACCGGCTTGGTTACTATGTACTCTTAGGGGACATCGCCATGAAAATCATTGAATCCATCCTGGCCGGGGCAGCCGACATCGCCGCCGTGCGCCGCGACATCCACGCCCACCCTGAACTGTGTTTCCAGGAAGTACGCACTGCCGACATTGTCGCGCAAAAGCTCGAATCCTGGGGCATCCCGATTCACCGCGGCATGGGCACCACCGGCGTGGTCGGTATCGTGCACGGCCGCGACGGCGGCGCTTGTGGCCGGACCGTGGGGCTGCGCGCCGACATGGACGCGCTGCCCATGCAGGAGTTCAACAAATTCCCCCATGCCAGCACGCGGCAGGGCAAGATGCACGCCTGTGGCCATGATGGCCACACCGCGATGCTGCTGGCCGCGGCACGCCACCTCTCGCAGAACCGAGACTTTGACGGCACGGTCTACCTGATCTTCCAGCCGGCCGAGGAAGGCGGCGGCGGCGCACGCGAGATGATCAAGGGCGGCCTCTTTGAAAAATTCCCCGTCGAAGCGGTCTTCGGTATGCACAACTGGCCGGGCGCGCCTGTCGGCACTTTCGCGGTCAGCGCGGGGCCAGTGATGGCATCAAGCAACGAGTTCAAGATCACTATACGCGGCAAGGGCAGCCACGCCGCGATGCCGCACTTCGGCATCGACCCTGTGCCTATCGCCTGCCAGATGGTGCAGGGCTTCCAGACCATCATCAGCCGTAACAAAAAACCGGTTGATGCGGGCGTCATCTCGGTGACCATGATTCACGCCGGAGAAGCGACCAACGTGGTGCCGGACTTCTGCGAGTTGCAGGGCACAGTGCGCACGTTCAGCATTGAAGTGCTGGACATGATTGAAAAGCGCATGAAGGAAGTGGCCGAACACACCTGTGCCGCGTTTGAAGCACGCTGCGAATTCGAGTTCACGCGCAACTACCCGCCCACAGTCAACAGCGCCGCCGAGGCCGACTTCGCACGCCGGGTGATGAGCGACATCGTGGGGCCGGCCAACGTGCTGCCGCAGGAGCCCACCATGGGCGCCGAAGACTTCGCCTACATGCTGCAAGCCAAACCCGGCGCCTACTGTTTCATTTCCAACGGTGACGGCGCGCACCGCGACATGGGCCACGGCGAAGGGCCCTGCACACTGCACAATCCGAGCTACGACTTCAACGACGACCTTATCCCCCTGGGCGGCACCTACTGGGTCCAGCTGGCTACGCGCTGGCTGGGCACGGTTCCTGAGGCGCGCCCCTGACAACGCCAACAACACCATGAACACACACGCGGCTTTTTCAGCCAGTTATGCGGCTGCGCGCGCCAAATTCCTCGAGACGGCTCGCGCCGCCGGCATGGCGCTTCGCGCCTATGAACACCCGCTGAAGGGTCGCGACGGCGAAACCCTCGCGATGGACGTGGCCCTGGACGGCTCGCCTGACGCAAACAAGCTCTTTATCGTCAGCAGCGCTTGCCACGGCGTGGAAGGCTACTGTGGCTCGGGTGTGCAGGTGTACGCCGCACAGGACGCCGAATGGCGCGCCAAGGCCCGCGCGGGCGGTGTGGCGGTGCTCTACATTCACGCGATCAATCCCCACGGCTTTTCCCATGCACGACGCACTACGCACGAAAACGTGGACTTGAACCGCAACTTCCATGACTTCGGCCAGCCCTTGCCTGTCAATGAAGCTTACCGCGAGCTCCACGATTTGCTGCTACCCGCGCGGTGGCCCCCTACAAGCGAAAACCAGGCCGCCATTGCGGCCTATATTGACACCCGTGGCGTGGCACGCTACCAGGCGGCCGTATCGCAAGGCCAGCATGAATACGCCGATGGCATGTTTTTCGGCGGGACGGAGCCCACGTGGAGCAATCGCACCTTGCGCGAAGTGCTGCAAACCTTCGGACAACGGGCTAAACGCATCGCCTGGATGGACCTGCACACAGGGCTTGGCCCAAGCGGGATTGGTGAGCGCATTTTTGCCTGCGACAACGATCCCATAGCCCTGGCACGTGCGCGCGCCTGGTGGGACGGCGGCGGCGCCACCCCCGTCACCTCGTTTTACGACGGCTCCTCCAGCTCGGCGCACCTGACGGGTTTGATGTGGGCGTCGGTTCCCGACGAATGCCCGCAGGCCGAATACACCGGCATGGCCATGGAATACGGTACGGTGCCCATTCTGGACGTCATTGCCGCCCTGCGCGCCGACCACTGGCTGCACAATCATCCTGAGATGCCCGCGGAGCAACAGGCGACGATCAAGCGGCAAATGATGAACGCGTTTTATGTCGACACGGACGAATGGCGCTCACAAATCGTGGCTCAGGCGCGCCAGGCTATGTTTCAGACCGTGGGCGGACTGAACACCCCCTGAACCAGGGCCGCACAATGACTCGGGTGCAGCCATTGCAGCAGCCCTATTTTCAACCCGAGCACGAAAGCCGCGCCATGCCGTCCGACGCCGACCTGCAACTCCAGCTCAAGCAGCTGCAACAGCAATACCAGGCGTTAGAGGTCGACTACCGGAATTTGCAGCTTGAAAAGCAGAAGCAGGAGACATCCGCCAACCTGTGGCTGGAACAGCGAACCCGCGAACTTCAGGTCGAAGCACTGGAGCAGAAAAAAGCCGAGACGCTGCAGCGCGTGTTCTACCGCATCGCCGAACGGGCGGCGGCCGACCTTTCTTTCTACGATTTCCTGCAGTCGGTGCACGGCCTGCTGGGCGAGCTGCTGTACGCGAAAAACTGCTACGTGTGCCTCTATGACGCGCAAAAGCAGCGCAAGGATTTTCCCTATTACGTGGACGAACGCGACGGCGACACCCTGCAGCGCAGCAACGTGCCCTATCGGCGCGGGCTGACCGAGTTCGTGCTGAGCACCGGCCGGCCGCAGATCATCGACGCGGCGCGGCTCAAGCTGCTCGAAGCCGGCGGCCAGGTGACGGAAGGCAGCGGCGACATGACCTTCAGTTCCTGGCTGGGCGTTCCCATGCACATACGCGGCAGCATAGGCGGCGTGCTGGCGGTGCAGGGCTATGAATCGGGCGTGGTCTACAGCGACACCGACGCCGACATCCTGTCCTTTGTCGCCAACCACGTCAGCAGCGCCATCGAGCGCTACCAGGCGCTGGACGAACTACGCAAATCCGAAGAGCGCTACCGCACGGTGATTGAAAACGTCGGCGTCGGCGTGGTAGTGGTGCAGTACGGGCGCATGGTGTTCGCCAACCCCAGCCTGGAGCGCATCGTGGGCCATCCGCGGGAATACCTGCTGTCCCAGCCTTACACCGCGACCGTCCACCCCGACGATTTGCCGGTGATGCGAGAGCGCCACGAGCGCCGCCTGCGGGGCGACGAGGTCGACTCGATGTACGGGTTTCGCGTGATCACCCAGGCCGGCGAGGTGCGCTCGCTGGAGCTCTCCGCCGTGCAGATCGAATGGGGCAAGCGCGAGGCGACGCTCATCTTCGTGGTGGACGCCACGGCCCGCCTGCAGGCCGAACTGACGCAGCGCCAGACCCTGCAGCGGCAAACCGAGCTCAATGACATGAAGTCGCGCTTCATCTCGGTGGCGTCGCATGAATTCCGCACGCCGCTGGCGTTCATCCTGTCGTCCGCCGAACTCCTCAAGCACTACGGCGACCGCCTGCCCGAGCCCGAAAAAGCCGAGGTCATCACCACCATAGAAACCGGCGTGCAGCGCATGACCCAGATGCTGGACCGCGTGCTGCTGCTGGGCAAGGTGGAGGCCCAAATGCTGGCGTTCCAGCCGGCGGAGATCAATCTGCAACTGCTTTGCCAGAACCTTGTGGAGGATGCGCGCATCCAGCATTCAGAGGCGGGCTGCGAGCTGGCCCTGGAATTCGAGGCGCGGCCGGAGGTCGGGCTTTTTGATGAGAAGCTGCTGCGCCATATTTTTGGCAACCTGCTGTCAAACGCCATCAAGTATTCACCACAAGGCGGAAAAGTCTCTTTCCGTGTGTTTTCGTCGGAGGGACGTGTGGCCTTTGAGGTAGCGGACCAGGGCATAGGCATTCCGGCCGAAGAGCTTCCCCACCTCTTCGAATGGTTCCACCGGGCCAGCAATGTCGGCGAAATCCAGGGCACGGGCCTAGGGCTGGCCATCGTCAAAAATTCGGTTGACCTGCACGGCGGCCACATCAACGTCACCAGCGTCGTGGGCCAGGGCACGCGCTTTACCGTCACGATTTGAGTCACGGAACCTGGCCAAACCAGCCCGCGCACCGGGCAGATTGGGGAAACCGGGTTAAGGCTATAAGATGGACACCAGCCCGGCACCGCCACAGAGCCTGCCGGGTGGTTCAGGGAAATCAGCCCCGCCAACGATGAAATGCAGGGCCTTCAATGCGAAAGAAAAATGGCGCGCATTCTGGTGATTGAAGATGAATCCCATATCCGGGACAACCTCCTGCGCTTTGTCCGGCTGGAGGGCCACGAAGGCCTGGCAGCGGCAGACGGCCATGCCGGCCTGCAAGTGGCCAGGGAGCAGCAACCGGACCTGATTTTTTGCGATGTGATGATGCCGCTGATGAACGGCATGGAAGTTCTGGCCGCGCTGCAATCGGAACCCGCCCTCAAGCAGGTGCCCTTTGTGTTCCTGTCGGCCAGCGCGGAGTCAGAGCGGCTGGAGGAAGCTCTGCGCCTGGGTGCCAGCGGCTATGTGACCAAGCCCTTTAACTTCGCGCAGCTGCAAGCGGTGCTCAAACAGCACTTGCCCAAATAAGGCCTCAGCGTTATAGGCCCAGCGCCTTCCAGCCCGCGCGGCCCAGCTTTTCGAGCGTCGCGATGTTCTGCTCAAAGATGGCCTCAGCCTCGGGAAACGCCTCCACGGCCCGTGCCACGCTTTCCTCGCGCAGCAAATGCAGGATGGCAAAGGGCGCGCGGTTCGTGTAGTTGCCAATGTCGCCGGGCTCGGTGCCATCGAACTGGAACTGCGGGTGAAAGCTCGCCAGCTGGATCACGCCTTCGAGGTCATGCTCATCCACCACGCCTTCGGCGATTTCCAGGAAATCGTTGAAGTCCAGGAAATCATCAAACAGCGTGGGGTGAATCAGCAGCGTAGTGTCGACCTCTTCGGCCGGCGTCGCCGCCAGCAGGTCCAGTTCGCGATCCAGCTCCTCGAGCAGGCCGTCCGCATGTTTCGCATGACTTACCACCAGACGGACCTGGTTCTTGACGTAGACCGCCTTGGCGAACGGGCACAGGTTAAGCCCGATCACGGCTTTTTCGAGCCAGTGGCGGGTTTGGGCAAGGACTTCGTCGTCGGTCATCACTATCTCCAGGGAGCTACACGCAACGTGCACGAGAGCTCTTCAACCAAGCAGGGGCCGCGGGACTGGCTTTGCCAGACCGCAGGCGCAGCGGCCCCCTCGGGGGGCAGGAAGCTACACGCAGTGAGCGACCGTGGGGGCTCAGTGAAGTGCCTTGAACCGCACACGCTTCGGCTTGGCACCCTCTTCACCCAGACGCTTCTTCTTGTCAGCTTCGTACTCCTGGTAGTTGCCGTTGAAGAAGGTCCACTGGCTGTCGCCTTCGGCGGCCAGGATGTGGGTCGCGATACGGTCGAGGAACCAGCGGTCATGGCTGATCACCAGCACCGAGCCGGCGAACTCCAGCAGCGCGTCTTCGAGCGCGCGCAGGGTTTCCACGTCCAGGTCGTTGGAGGGTTCGTCAAGCATCAGCACGTTGCCGCCCGCGATCAAGGTCTTGGCCAGGTGCAAACGCCCGCGCTCACCGCCCGACAGCATGCCGACGCGCTTTTGCTGGTCGGCGCCGTTGAAGTTGAAGCGGCCGGCATAGGCGCGGCTGGGCATGGTGAACTTGCCGACGGTCAACATGTCCAGGCCGCCGGAGATGTCTTCCCAGACGGTCTTTTCATTGGCCAGGTCGTCGCGGTGCTGGTCGACGAAGGCCATGCGCGCGGTCTTGCCAATGGCAACTTCGCCGCTGTCCGGTGTTTCCTTGCCGGCGATCAGCTTGAACAGCGTGGATTTACCCGCGCCGTTGGGGCCGATAATGCCGACGATGGCGCCCGCGGGCACCTGGAAGCTCAGATTGTCGATTAGCAGGCGGTCGCCGAAGGACTTGCTGACGTTCTTGAATTCAATGACTTCATTGCCCAGGCGCTCGGCCACGGGGATGAAGATTTCCTGGGTTTCGTTGCGCTGCTGGTATTCGAAATCGGAGAGTTCCTCAAAACGGGCCAGGCGCGACTTGCTCTTGGCCTGGCGCGCCTTGGGGTTCTGGCGCGACCATTCGAGTTCCTTTTTCAGGGCCTTGGCGCGGGCTTCCTCGCCCTTTTGCTCTTGGGCCAGGCGCTCGCCCTTCTGGTCCAGCCAGCTGCTGTAGTTGCCCTTCCAGGGGATGCCGTGGCCGCGGTCCAGCTCCAGGATCCACTCGGCGGCGTTGTCAAGGAAGTAGCGGTCATGAGTGATGGCCACCACAGTGCCTGAAAAGCGCTGCAGGAACTGCTCTAGCCAGTCCACCGATTCTGCGTCCAGGTGATTGGTGGGTTCGTCAAGCAGCAGCATGTCGGGTTTGGACAGCAGCAGCGCGCAAAGGGCGACCCGGCGTTTTTCGCCGCCCGACAACACGCCGATCTTGGCGTCCCAGGGCGGCAGGCGCAGCGCGTCGGCGGCGATTTCAAGCTGGTGCTCGGAATCGGTGCCTGCGGTGGCAATGATGGCTTCCAGGCGGGCCTGCTCGGCGGCCAGCGCATCGAAGTCGGCATCGGGCTCCCCGTAGGCCGTGTACACGGCTTCGAGCTGGGCCTTGGCGGCAAATACCGCGCCCATGCCGGCTTCCACGCTTTCACGCACCGTGTGCTCGGGGTCCAGCTTGGGTTCCTGCGGCAGGTAGCCGATGTTCAGGCCCGGCATAGGGGTGGCTTCACCCTCGATTTCCGTGTCCAGGCCGGCCATGATCTTGAGCAGTGTGGACTTGCCGGAACCGTTGGTGCCCAGCACGCCGATCTTTGCGCCCGGGAAGAAACTGAGCGACACCTCTTTAAGGATATGGCGCTTGGGCGGCACGATTTTGCCGACCTTGTTCATGGTAAATACGTACTGAGCCATCAGGATTAACTTTGGTAAAAATGAAAAACAATGCACGAAAACGGGCTGCTTGCCGCCTGTACATGCTATTTCTACAGGCTGTCAGCAGGCTTTCTTGCGGGCTGGAACGACACGCCGCGCCTGGGCGCAACCGCCTTTTGGCAAAGCGTGTTTTATGCGTGAATGCCTCCATTATCGTTGCTGTGCGACAATACAGGCGTTGCTGGTTCCAGTTGCCTTCAACATTTGGGCACATCCGGGTACCGCTTCAAGTGGCTGCTTACGGTGTTTTTGGCCCACTTTCTGACCCCATCTGCCTTTGACTGGCGGGTTTGCCTTTCAACAAGGCGCCCAACAGGCCGATCTAAAGCGCCACCCAGGCGCAACATCATGACATTTGAAGAATTGAATCTGGCTCCGGCCATTCTGAAGGCCGTGCTCGAGCAAGGCTACGACACCCCCACCCCCATCCAGGCCCAGGCGATCCCCGCCGTGCTCAAAGGCGTGGACCTGCTGGGCGGCGCCCAGACCGGCACCGGCAAGACCGCTGCCTTTACGCTGCCCTTGCTGCAGCGCTTGTCCACAGAAGCACGCCTGACCAACCGCCGCGGCGTCAACGCCGTACGCGCCCTGATCATGACACCCACCCGCGAACTCGCGGCCCAGGTCGAAGAAAGCGTCCGCACATACGGCAAATACACCGACCTCACCTCAATGGTAATGTTCGGCGGCGTCGGCATGGGCGCCCAAATTGAAAAACTGCGCCGCGGCGTCGACATCCTGGTCGCCACTCCTGGCCGCCTGCTGGACCACGCGAGCCAGGGCACACTGGACCTGAGCCAGGTGCAAATCCTCGTGCTCGACGAAGCCGACCGCATGCTGGACATGGGCTTCATCCACGACATCAAAAAAGTGTTGGCCCTGGTGCCCAAGCAGAAACAATCGCTGCTGTTCAGCGCGACCTTCAGCGATGAAATCCGCGAGCTGGCCAACGGCCTGCTCAAAAACCCCGAATCCATCCAGGTCACGCCGCGCAACACCACGGTGCAGCGCATCACGCAGACGATCCATCCCGTCGGGCGAGCCAAGAAAAAAGCGCTGCTGACCCACATCATCAACGAGCACAACTGGAGCCAGGTGCTGGTGTTCACCCGCACCAAGTTCGGCGCCAACAACGTGGCCGAGCACTTGACCAAAAACGGCATCCCCGCGATGGCGCTGCACGGCAACAAGAGCCAGACCGCCCGCACCCAGGCCCTGGCCGATTTCAAGAGCGGAACGATTCGCGCCTTGGTGGCCACCGACATCGCCGCCCGCGGCATTGACATCGACGAGCTGCCGCACGTCGTGAACTACGAAATCCCGAATGTCAGCGAAGACTACGTGCACCGCATCGGCCGTACTGGCCGCGCCGGCAACAGCGGCGAAGCCGTCAGCCTGGTCTGCCTGGATGAAGAAGGCTTCATGCAGGACATCGAGCGCTTCACCAAGCAGAACATCGAAAAAGTCATCGTCCCCGGCTTTGAAGCCGAGCCCGGCGAACGCGCCGAGCCGCTGGCCATGGGCCGCCAGACCATTTGGGGCGGCTTGGGCAAGCCGCCTAGCCGCGACGTGATGCAGGCTGCCGCCAAAGCAGCCCGTACTGAAATGATGCAGCGCATCCGCGACACCAAGGGCGCACAGCCCGCGCGCGGTGCAGGCGGCGGTAACGGAGGCGGCAACGGCAGCGCCCGTGGACGCGGCCCCGCCGGTGGTGGAAATGGCGGCGGCCGCGGCCCGCGCACACCTAACCCAGGCCAGCCACGCCAGAATTCCGGTTATTCGCAGAACGGCCAGCCGCCACGGCAGGCCCAGGCGCCGCGCCAGCGCGACGACCAGCAGCCGCGCGCGCCCCGCAACGAGTCAAGGGAGCCACGCAATGACTTCGACAACCAGCAACCTGCCAGCCACGCCTCCTCCGGCTTCCCATCCTCCGGCCAGCCCACGGGCGGCAACCGCGGCAACTACCGGGGCGGCAATCGCTCCGGCGGTGGTGGCGGCTCGGGTGGCGCTGGTGGCCGGGGCAACGGGCCTCGTCGGCCAGGCGGTCCTGGCTCGTTTACTGGCCGATAAGCGCTATTCGGCGGTTCACTGTGTGGGCCGTCGCGCGCCTGCGCAACGCGACGCACGGCTGGCCGTGCACCTGACCGATTCATTCGCGGACTTCACAGCGCCGCCAGTCGATGATGTCTTTATTGCACTGGGCACCACGATCAAAACGGCCGGCAGCCAGGCAGCTTTCAGGGCAGTGGATTTCGACGCCGTGCTGGCCGTAGCCCACGCTGGCCGCATTGCCGGCGCCACGCGGCTGGGTGTGGTCAGTGCCATGGGCGCTGATTGGCACTCCGCCCTCTTCTACACGCGCGTTAAAGGCGAAGCGGAAGAAGCGCTCGCACTGCTAGGCTTTTCCACTCTGGTGGTGGTGCGGCCCTCATTCCTGGCGGGTGAGCGCAAGTCTTTGGGTCAGGCGCCGCGCGCCGGTGAAAAAATCGCACTTGGCCTGAGCAAGCTTCTGAGCAATGTGATCCCTGCCAACTACCAGTCCGTTTCATCGGAAAGCGTCGCGCGTACGCTGGTTGAAGAAGTGGCCGTTCGCCGGGGCCAACACGTGGTGCTGTCGGGCGAGATGCAGCAAAGCTAGGGCCTGTTCAGGCAGCTTTCAGCTGCTTGGCTGGGTCGCTCAGCTTGGGCAAACGGCGCCGCGAGCCAAGCACCAGTTCGATATCCTCGCGCGCACCGTCAATCAAGACCAGAATCGCTTTTTCAGCTTTGGCCGGGTTGCGAGCAATCACAGCGTCCAGCACAGCACGATGCAGTGGGAGTGAAAGCTTGGGCCCGTCCTTGCGGCTCGTGGAAATCTCAAAGCTGGTACGCAGCAGCGCACTCAAGGCCTTGCTCATCTGGACAAGCATGCGGTTATGGGCGGCCCGCAACAGTCCCTGGTGAAAGCGCAGATCGTAGGTGACATAGTCGCCGCCGCCTTCAATGGCACGCTTCATGCCTGCGTAGGCATCCTCGATTTCGGCGACCTCCGCCGCTGTTGCCCGCTCGGCTGCCATGCGTACGGCAGCAGGCTCCACCAGGCGCCGCAACTCAAGCAGGTCACGCAGAAATTCGGGTGTGATGCCGGCCTTGGCCTTCCAGGCGATGACGTCGGGATCGAACCAATTCCAGTGCTCCTCGGTCAGCACGCGGGTGCCCACTTTGGGCCCGGTGGTGACAAGGCCCTTGGCGATCAACGACTTGACCGCTTCGCGCACCACCGTGCGGCTCACGCCAAGCTCTTCACAAAGAATAGGCTCAGGTGGCATCGACATGCCTGCGGCATAACGCCCCGCGACAATGGCTTCCCCGATATGGTCAACCGTGTTGCCGTGGACGTTTTTCATGGTGGCCATGGTGTTGCCTTAACCACGCACAAACAGTGTGACCAGCGGGTCCAGCCCGACCTGGCGGCTCCAGTGGCCGTGCAGGGCCGGGTCAAAGGTGGCTCCGGCCGGCAGCACGTCGGCCGAGTAGAAATGCTGGCCCGGCTTGAAGACGCGTGAGACACCGCCCTGCAGGCCGATTTCCATCTCGCCACCCAGGATGAACACCCACTGCGGGTTCGGCGTGCAATGGAACTGGCTGCGAAACCCCGGCGGGCTGTGGCGCAACTGGTAACCGCCCGAAGCAAACAACGTAGACAGCATGGCCCGCGGCGAGCCTTCGCCGAGCGGGATCGCCTCTTCCCGGAATTTGGCCCGACCGTCGGTATCGGTGTAAAGAATGACTTTGGGGAAAACGGTCACAAGGGACTCCGGTGAATGGATATGAAAAGCAGGCGCCTCATGAAGTTTCGCCGCCGAAGGCGATTTGCACTTTCATGGATTGACGCTTGTCGCCGGCGAGTGTAAAGGCATGCGCGGCCTGGTCGAAGGCGACGATGTCGGTGATGACGGGCCGCCCGTCAATGAGCCGCTGGTTCAGAAAGGCCACCGCCACGGCGAATTCGGAATGGAAGCGGAAGGTGCCGCGCAACTCGAGTTCCTTGGCGACCAGGGTGTTGAGCGGCAGGGAGATATTGCCGCCCAGGCCCACCGTTACGATGACGCCGCGCGGCACCACCACATCCAGGCCGGCGACCAGGGCTTTCTCATTGCCCGAGGCCTCGAACATCACATCGAACTGCCCCTTGCCGGCGGCGAAGGCCGTCAGGGCGTCGGGTTCCCGGGCCAGGTTGATGGTCTGGTCAGCGCCCATTTTTTTGGCGCAGGCAAGGGGAAGCTCGGCAATGTCGGCCGCGACGATGCGGGCCGCACCCGCGCGGCGCAGGCCGGCGATCAGCAAGGCGCCTATGGGTCCGCAACCGGTGACCAGCACCTGCTTGCCGAACACCGAGCCGGCCCTCGAAATGGCGTGCAAGCCTACCGACAGGGGCTCGGCCAGCGCGGCCTCGGACAAGGGTAGGTCGTCAGCCACCGGATGCGCCTGGGCGGCCTCTATGACCAGGGTTTCGCGGAAAGCACCCTGGATGTGCGGAAAGCGCATCGCGCTGCCGTAAAAGCGCATGTCCGTGCAATGGTTGTGCAGGCCTTGCTGGCAGAAGCGGCAAACACCGCAAGGCCGAGACGGTGAAATCGCGATGCGCTGGCCGGCGCGCAGGCCGTTAACCTCACTGCCCACGGCCTCAACGACGCCCGACACCTCATGGCCCAGCACCATCGGCTCCTTGATACGCACCGTGCCGAAGCCGCCGTGCTGGAAGTAGTGCAGGTCGGAGCCGCAGATTCCGCCGAAAGCCACCCGTACCCGCAACTGCTTCGGACCCAGGTGTTCGGTATCCAGCGCGTCAAGACGCAGGTCTAGGGGTGCATGACAGACAAGTCCACGCATGATGTTTTTCCCTGGTTGCGCGGGCTGGCGGCGGCTTCACAGCGTCGCCGTCACCCCGCCGTCGACATACAAAACATGGCCATTGACAAAGCTGGAGGCATCGCTGGCCAGGAACACGGCCGCGCCGGCCAGTTCCGCCACTTCGCCCCAGCGCCTGCTGGGCGTTCGCGCGGTAAGCCAGGCGCTGAACTGCTCATCGGCCACCAGCTTTTCTGTCAGTTCGGTCTTGAAGTAACCGGGGCCCAAGCCATTGACCTGAATGCCATAGGGGCCCCAGTCAATCGCCATGCCCTTGGTCAGCATCTTGACCGCGCCCTTGCTGGCCATATAAGGCGCGATGTTCGGTCGGCCCAGTTCACTTTGTACCGAACAGATGTTGATGATCTTGCCGCTGCGGCGCTCAATCATTTTTCGGGCTACCGCCTGTCCGACAAAAAAAACACTGTCGACGTTGGTGCGCATCAACTCATGCCAATCTTCAACCGGAAAGTCCTGCAGGGCCATGCGTCGCTGCATGCCGGCGTTGTTCACCAGAATATGAACAGGGCCTATTGACGATTCAATGTCATCGACTGCGGTCTGCGCGGCCGATGCCTGAGTCACATCAAATGCGCGCGTGTGAATAGTCAACCCTTCGCTTCGCAGCTTGCTCGCAGCTTGCTCCAGCTTGAGGCTGTCACGGCCGTTAAGCACCACGGCAGCGCCGGCATGGCCCAGCCCACGCGCCAGCGCAAAACCGATGCCGCCAGAAGACCCCGTCACCAGCGCCAGCCGACCATCAAGACTGAACATGCCTGCAGCCATTGCGCCTCAATCCAGACGGGCACCGCTGGCGTCGTCAAAAACATGGCTCTTGCCGTTCGCGATTTCGAGATGAACGATATCGTCTGGCCGCACCGCTGTTCGGCCGTGCATCACCAGTATGACGTTGGCGCCACCGACATCAAGCAAAAGTTCGGTTTCGGCACCGGTGGGTTCCACCACAATCACCTTTGCAGGAATGCCCTGCCCGCTTGTCGACAGCGAGATGTCACCGGGCCGTACGCCATAGTGCACCGCCTGGCCGTCGCGCGCCTGCGAAATCGCTCCAATGGGCCACCGGTGTCCCTGCGCCTCTACCCAGGCCTGCCCAGCCGATTGGCGCAACACACCCTTGAAGACATTCATGGACGGGGAACCAATAAATTGCGCAACGAACAAATTGCCGGGACGATCGAACAATTCGAGCGGTGTGCCGATTTGCTCGACGATGCCATCGTGCATGACAACGATGCGGTCAGCCATCGTCATCGCCTCAATCTGGTCGTGGGTGACATAGACAGTCGTGGTCTTCAGGCGCTGGTGGAGCGCCTTGATCTCAGCACGCATGGCAACACGTAGCTTGGCATCCAGGTTGGAAAGCGGCTCATCGAACAGGAAGACCTTGGGGTCGCGCACAATGGCTCGCCCCATGGCCACACGCTGGCGTTGCCCGCCTGACAGCTCCCGCGGGAACCGGTCCAGCAGCGGGTCCAGGTTCAGGATACGGGCGGCGTCGCCGACGCGCTTGTTGGTGAGTTCGGCATCGGCCTTGCGCAACTTCAGACTGAAGGCCATGTTGTCTCGCACCGTCATGTGCGGGTACAGGGCGTAACTCTGGAACACCATCGCGATGTCGCGGTCCTTGGAATCCAGCTCGTTGATGATCTTGCCGTCAATCGACATTTCACCGCCGCTGATTTCCTCAAGCCCGGCCAGCATGCGCAGCAGCGTGGACTTGCCGCAGCCCGACGGCCCCACCAGAACGACGAATTCGCCGTCGGAGATGTCAAAGCTGATGCCGTGAATGATCTTGACCTTGCCGAAGGCCTTCTCGATATTGCGAAACGATACAGATGCCATGAGATTCCCGTTATTTCCTGATAAAGACCGGGGCCCAACCGGCGCCGGGCCGCCCCAAGCCGGTTGCGGCCCCCTCGGAGGGCCGCGCAATACACGAAGTGACAAGCGTGGGGGCCATACTTTTAGCTTTTCACGGCGCCGGCCGTCAGGCCGGACACCATGTAACGCTTGAATGTGTAATAAATAGCCGCCGGAGGCAACGCGTAAATCAGGCCGGTGGCCATCAGCAGCTCCCAGGGCGAATCGTCGGCCGCCAGGAAATTACCCAACGCCACAGCCAGCGTCACGCTGGTGTCCCTGGACAGCAGCAGGAAGGCGTAGAGATACTCGTTCCAGGCCAGCAACAGCGCATAGGTGCCAACCGCCACCAGTGACGGCACCATGAGCGGCAGGTAAACCAGCCGAAACAGCTGCATCGCCGTAGCACCGTCCATCTTGGCCGCCTCGTCGAGTTCGTAAGGCAGTTTGTCGGAGGCCTGCTTGAGCACCCAGATGCAATACGGCGAGGCGATGGTCACCATGGCCAGAATCAGCGACCACTGGTGGTTGAGCATGCCGTAGTTACCCATGGTCTTGTACATGGGAACGGCCAGGAAGGCGGCCGGAATGAAGTAGGTGAAGAGCGCCATGTTCATCACCGTGCGGCCGCCGCGCACTTTGAGACGGCTGATCGCAAATGCCGCGGTGGTGGAAATCACCAGCGTCAGCACGCCCACAGACAGCGCGATCACCAGCGAGTTGCCCAGCTGCACCCAGAAGTGGTCGAGGTAGAAATGCTTTTGCCAGAACACTGTCTCGAAATTGCTCAATGTGGGACTTTTAGGCCAGAGCCGCCCCGTCGTGGCTTCGTTTCTTGGCGAAATTGCAAACAGCACCATGTGGTAAATCGGAATCAGCGTCCACAGCAGCACCGGGATGCCAATCAACAGCAGTCTGGCCTCGCGGCTCACCTTGCGAAGTGTGATGCGGCTCATCTGGACAACCTTTTCATCATGAAATACACCAGCGGCAAGACGAGGGGAAGGGCCACGACAATGGACGCCAGCGACAAATCCACCTGGTCCAGGCGCAAATAGCGGATGCCGAGCGTAGCCAGCACATGAGTCAGATCGGCGGGCCCGCCGCCCGTGAGCAGATAAACGCTGTTGAAGTCGCCCAGCGTCCAGATCATCGACAGGATGGTCGACGTCAGGTAGAGCGAGCGCATCGACGGCCAGGTGATAAACCGGAACTTCTGCCAGATGGTGGCACCGTCTACCGACGCCGCTTCATACTGCTCGGCCGGAATGGCCATGCGGCCGGCAAGCAAAATCAGCGTCCAGAACGGCAACGACTTCCAGATGTGAGCCAACATCGAAAAACACAGCGCCAGCGTCGGATCATTGAGCCAGTTGGGCCCGTCAACGCCGGTCATCTTGTAAATGAGCGTATTGATGACACCCCACTCAGGATTGAGCATGAAGCGCATGGACAGGATGGTCGGAATCGACGGCACCGCCCAAGGCAGGATAAATACGACCGACAGGCCCTTGACCCACCAGCGCGTGTTCAGGAAAAATCCCGACAGGAATAGCGCGACCACCATCTTGACGTTGACCGCTACGACGATAAAGATCACGGTATTGACCAGTGAGCGGAAGAATATCGGGTCGGCAAAAAGCCGGACATAACTCTCGGGATGGCGTGCGAGCCACAGGCCATACCCTACCGGGTAAATAACAAAAATCAGAAATATCAGCAGATAGGGAATAACAAGAACCAGCCCCCATTTCTCCCATGAAGTCATGGCTCCGCGCTCTGCGCGCAAAGAGGGGCCGGCCTGGTCGATGATTGCAGTGCTCATGCTTTTGGTACGCGCGCCACCCGTCTGGACGATCCAGTCCGGGCAGCGCGGCTTTCTTCAGTCAGCGAAAGGTCAGTTGGCCACGGTTTTGATGCGGGCAATCATTTCATCAACAGCCTTGTCCACCGGCACTTTTTCGTTGATGACGCGGTTGGCCGCCTTGGCCCAGACGTTCTCATTGTTCAGGATGGTGAATTTGTAGTTCTTGGTGAACTCAAAATTGACCGTGCCGTTCATGAACTGGTTGTAGACCGACTGGCGGTGCGCATCGGCCTTCCAGAACGGCCGCTGCTGCCCCGCCTTGGTCACCGGGAACCACCGACCCAACGAGCCTTCCACATACGGCGTCAGGTTCTCTTCCTGCATCAGAAAGGAAACGAACTCCTTGGCGCGGGCCTTGTTCTTGGCCTGGTTGAACACCACACCCACTTTGACCGCGGCACGGTAAACCATCTTGCTGCCATCAGGCTTGTTCGGGAAGCCCGCGGTGCGAATACGCTCGGTGTAATTCTTTTTCGCAAGCTCGCGCTCCTCTGGTTTCAGGGCCGCGTTGTTCATGTCGTCCAGCCACTTCGCGGCGATGGAGATCGTGGCGTTATGGGTCAGGATGGTGGTCTTGTTGTGGAAAGCGACGTTGTTGTCCGGGTCTTTCCAGCTGGTGGACGACGGTGGCGTGCAGCCCTTGGCGTACGGCTGGGTGTAGTCGGTCAACGCACCGATCAGGCCGGCACGCACTTTCGGGTCATCAACCAGCAGCTTACCGCTGTCGCTGACCAGGCTCACGTTGTAGGCATCCATGAAGGTCAGGAACGAATAGAAGGAGTCGCTCGAATCCACGCCCAGCGGCTGACCGATGCCGAAGGTGCGATTGCCGCTCTTCTGGCGATAAGCCGGCTGCACTTTGTCGCACCAGAATGACCAGTAGTCCTTCCAGCCGGTAGGAATATCGGATTCCTTGAAGCCGGCTTCGTTAAGCATGTCCACCCAGTATTGGATATGCATGGTTTGCTGCTTCATCGGAAAGGCGTAATAGGCCCGGGTCTTGGCGACGTCGTTATAGAGAAAGGCGGTTTCCACCGTGTTGGGTGCAAAGCGCGCGCGCATGGGGTTGATCACGCTGCTGATGTCTTCAAGCTTGCCGTCGAAGGCCCACTTGCCGGCGACCTGGAAGTCATAGACGTCGGCATAAGCCACGTCGGGCGGACTGCCGGAATCGAGGGCCGCGACGGTTTTCGGAATCATGTCCTGCACCGGGTACTGCGACAGCTCGATCTTGACGCCTTTGTGCTTGTCTTCATATTTCTTGATGGCAGCAAACAGGGCGTCGTCTTCGGCCTTGTAAAAGCCTTTGACCCACCAGACGGTGAGCTTTTCCTGGGCGGCAGCCTGCCCCGCCGTGATAAGGCCGGCCGCGACCATCGCGGCGGCCAGAATTGTCTTGAGTCTCATTGGGTTTGTCTCCTCTGCGGGTGGGTTGTTGAACGGCAAAAAACTCTAAAGGGTTCGTTGACGCATTGTTATCATATGATGATTAAACCCCGATTCTTCTATGGAAAACCCGAAGCATCCTGCCCCTGATTCAATGCCATTCCGGCACAGGGGTAAAGAGGGCTTGCCCGGAAAAATGGGCACGCAGGTTGTTCACGGCCAGGTTGGCCATGGCATGGCGCGTCTGCACCGTTGCGCTGGCCATGTGCGGCGTCAGCACCACGTTGTCCATGGACCAGAGCGCCTCCGTGGGATGCGGCTCCTTCTCGAACACATCAAGCGCCGCACCGGCGATCACGCCTTGCTGCAATGCGGCAACCAGGGCCGCCTCATCGACCACCGAACCGCGCGCCACGTTGATCAGGTAGCCCTCGGGCCCGAGGGCCTTGAGCACCTCCTCATTGATCATGTGGTGCGTTCCAGCGCCGCCCGGCGTAATCACGATCAGGAAATCCACTTGCGCGGCCAGTGCGTGCGCAGTGGGGTAAAAGGTGTAAGCGAGTTCCGCCTTCGCGCCGCGCCCGGTGTAAGCGATCGACATGCCGAAGGCCTCCGCCCGGCTCGCGATGGCCTGGCCTATGCGGCCCAGGCCGACGATGCCCAGGCGCGCGCCCGAGACCTTGCGCGCCAGCGGCATGGGCCCCTCCTTGGCCCAGCGGCCGGCGCGCACATAACGGTCCGCCAGCGGTATGCGGCGCGCCACCGACAGCATGAGACCTATGGCCAGATCCGCCACCTCGTCGTTGAGCACGCCGGGCGTGTGGGTAACCGGAATGCGTTTTTCCAGCGCAGCGTCGACGTCCACACCGTCGTAACCCACGCCCATGATGGAAACAATTTCCAGAGCGGGCAGTTGCTCCATCAGGGAACGCGGCACCTTGGACTCCCCGCCTCCGGCGATTCCGCGGATCAGCGGCGCCACCCTGGCGAAAGCCGCCGGGTCGCTTTCATGCAGCCTGTCATGGACTTCATAAGCGGCCTGCAGCGGCTCCATCAGGAAGGGCGGAAGCTTGGCGACGGTGAGGATGTGCGGGCGGCTGGACGGGACGGACAAGGGACGAACTCCTGTGGTCATGGTTTTCACTAAGATAGCCCGGTCAATGGTATGACGATAATATGTTTGAAGATTTAAGGACTTTCCCGCATGAGCACACCACCCAAGAAAAAACCCGCCCACGAACTCCGCAGCCAGCAATGGTTCGGCCGCCAGGACCGCGACGGCTTTGCCTACCGCAGCTGGGTCAAGGGCAAAGGCGTCCCGCACGACCAGTTCGACGGCCGCCCGGTCATTGGCATCTGCAATACCTTCAGCGAACTGACGCCCTGCAACTCGCATTTCCGCACGATTGCCGAGCAGGTCAAGATCGGCGTCTATGAGGCCGGCGGTTTCCCGCTCGAATTCCCGGTGATGTCGCTGGGCGAAACCCTGCTGCGCCCCACCGCCATGCTCTACCGCAACCTGGCCAGCATGGACGTCGAGGAAAGCATTCGCGGCAACCCCATCGACGGCGTGGTGCTGCTGATGGGCTGCGACAAGACCACACCTTCGCTGGTCATGGGCGCCTCCAGCGTCGATCTGCCCACGGTGGGCGTCAGCGGCGGCCCTATGTTGAGCGGCAAATGGCGCGGCCAGGAGCTGGGCTCGGGCACCGGCGTCTGGAGCATGAGCGAGCAGGTGCGGGCCGGCACGCTCAAACTCGCCGAGTTTTTTGAGGCCGAAAGCTGCATGCACCGCAGCCACGGCCACTGCATGACCATGGGCACAGCTTCAACGATGGCCAGCATGGTGGAAGCCCTGGGCATAGGCCTGCCGGGCAACGCCGCCTACCCCGCGGTGGACGGCAGGCGCAACGTGCTGGCCCGCATGGCCGGCCGCCGCGCTGTCGAGATGGTGCATGAAGACCTCACGCTCTCGAAAATCCTCACGCGCGAAGCGTTTGAAAACGCCATCAAGACGCTGGCCGCGATCGGCGGCTCGACCAACGCCGTCATTCACCTGATCGCGATCGCCCGCCGCATAGGTGTGGAGCTCACGGTGGATGATTTCGACCGCCTGGCCAGCGAGCTGCCCTGCCTCGTCAACCTGCAGCCTTCCGGCAAATACCTGATGGAAGACTTCTGCTACGCCGGCGGCCTGCCGGTCGTGATGAAGGAAATCGCGCAGCACCTGCACACCAGCGCCATCACAGCCAACGGCAAAACCATCGGCGAGAACATCGCTGATGCGGAAAACTACAACACCGATGTCATCATGCCGCTCTCCACACCCTTCAAGGACAAGGCCGGCATCGCCGTGCTGCGGGGCAACCTGTCGCCGCGCGGCGCGGTCATCAAGCCCAGCGCGGCCACGCCCGCACTCATGGTGCACAAGGGCCGTGCCGTGGTCTTTGAAACCATTGAAGATTTCCATGCGCGCATCGACGATGAAAACCTGGACATCGACGAGAACTGCGTGATGGTGCTGAAGAACTGCGGGCCCAAGGGTTACCCCGGCATGGCCGAAGTCGGCAACATGCCGCTGCCGCCCAAGGTGCTGCGCAAAGGCATCACCGACATGGTCCGCATCAGCGACGCCCGCATGAGCGGAACAGCGTATGGCACCGTGATACTGCACACCGCGCCTGAAGCCGCAGCAGGCGGACCACTGGCCCTGGTGCAAAACGGCGACATCATCGAACTGGATGTGCCCAATCGCCGGCTGCACCTGCATGTCAGTGACCAAGAGCTCGCCAGGCGCATGACCAGCTGGAAAGCGCCCGAGCCGCCGCTGTCTTCAGGGTACTGGAAGCTATACATCGACCATGTGCTGCAGGCCGATGAAGGCGTAGACCTGGATTTCCTGGTGGGCAAGCGCGGTTCGTTCGTGCCGCGCGACAACCACTAAGCCGGGTACAGCGCGGGTACGGGGCCGCCCCGGCCCGCGGGTACCATCGGGGGGTTTGAAGCGCGACGTGCTTTCAGGTTTTCTTCCCTGAAAAGCCCCGCGCCGGGATGCCGGAAGAAGCCAGGAAACCCAATCAATGCAAGCCAGAAAATTCGATGTCGTCGCGCTCGGCGAAGCCATGATGGAATTCAACCAGACCACTGCCGGCCAGCCTAACTACCTGCAGGGTTTTGGCGGCGACACCAGCAACGCCGTGATCGCGGCGGCGCGCGCCGGCGCCAACACCGCCTATCTCACCCGCCTAGGCGGCGACACCTTCGGCCACTCGCTAATGGCCTTGTGGACCGCGGAGAAGGTTTCCACGGAAGCGGTCCAGCAGGACAGCGAGGCCAGCACCGGCCTGTACTTCGTCACCCATGGCCCCAAAGGCCATGAATTCAGCTACCTGCGCGCGGGCTCCGCGGCCAGTCGCATGACACCGGCCTGGCTGCAGCAGGCCGGCGCGGCCGATGCCGTGCGCCAAGCCAAGGTTCTGCATGTATCGGGCATCTCGCTGGCGATTTCCGCCAGCGCCTGCGACACAGCGTTTGCCGCGATGAAACTGGCCAAAGAGGCCGGTACCCTCGTGTCGTTTGACTCCAATCTTCGACTCAAGCTCTGGCCGCTGGACCGGGCCCTTGCCTGCACCCGCCATGCCATTTCCCTATGCGACATTTTCTTGCCGAGCCTGGAAGACATCACCACCCTCAACGGCATGACGGACCCCGACGCGGTCGTGGACTGGGGCCATGCCCTGGGCGCCAAAACCGTGGTGCTCAAGCTCGGCGGCGACGGCGCGCTGGTCAGCGACGGCACGCGGCGCGAGCGCGTACCCGTGCACACCGTGAAGCTGGTGGATGCCACCGGTGCAGGCGACTGCTTTTGCGGCAACCTGCTGGCGCGCATTGCGGCGGGCGACAACGTCTTTGATGCGGCCCGCTATGCCAATGCAGCGGCCGCCCTCACGGTGCAGGGCTATGGCGCGGTCGCTCCGCTGCCGCGTCCCGAACAGGTCAGGGCCCTGCTGTGAACCGCCTTCTGGCAGTCGACTGGGGCAGCTCTTCACTGCGCGGCGCGTTGATCGACGGCGCCGGCACAGCCCTGGACGAACGTTCCTTCGCACGCGGCATCCTGACTGTCGCTCCCGGTACCTTTCCGGAGGTTTTTGCAAACTGCTTTGCTGACTGGATGACGTCAGGCACGCTGTGCCTGGTCTCCGGCATGGCCGGCAGCAAACAGGGCTGGCGCGAAGCGCCCTACTGCGCCTGCCCCGCCGGCTTTGACGCGATCGCCGCCGCACTGGAATGGGTGGAGCCCGGCCGCATCGCCATCGTGCCCGGCCTGAGCATAGACAAGGGCGGCGTGCCCGACGTCATGCGCGGCGAGGAAACGCAGATCTTTGGCGCCTTGCAACTGTTGGGTCTGACCCATGCCCGGCTGGTACTGCCCGGCACGCACAGCAAATGGGTCACCGTCGAAAATCGGCAGGTCACTGATTTTTCGACCTGGATGACCGGCGAGTTCTATGCGCTGCTGCGCCGCCAATCCATCCTCGCACGCATGCTGCCAGACGACGAACCTGCGCTGGACGCCGCCGCCTTTGACCAGGGCGTGGCCCATGCGCTGGCCGGTCCCGGCCTGCTGAACACCGCCTTCAGCACACGCACCCTGTCGCTGTTCCAGCGGATGGCCACCGAGGCCCTGCCCAGCTACCTGTCGGGTCTGGTCATCGGTGAAGAACTCAAATCCCAGGCACTGCCGCGCGGCGAGCCCGTGGTGGTGATGGGCGCGGAAGCCCTCACGGCCCGCTACGAACAGGCACTGGCCCAGCTCGGCGTGCCCGTGAAGCGCGTGGGTGCGGGTGCTACCTGGCGCGGCCTGCGGGCCATCGCCGATACCCTGGCCTGACCCGGCGCAGTATTGCGCCTCAACCCACAGAACACCATGAACAACGCACACGAAAAATTTTCCCAGGCCCTCGGCGCCCTCCCCCTGGTGGCCATCCTGCGCGGACTAACGCCGGCGGAGGCCCTGCCCGTCGGCCAGGCACTCGTTGCCACGGGCTGGACGCTGATCGAAATTCCGCTCAACTCACCCCAGCCGCTGGACAGCATTGCCGCCATGGCCAGCGCCTTTCCGCAGGCCCTGGTCGGTGCGGGCACGGTGCTGACTCCTGAAGCCGTACGTGACGTCCACGCCGCGGGTGGCCAGCTCATCGTTTCGCCCAATTTCAACCCGGCGGTGGTGCGCGAAGCTGTCCGCCTCGGCCTGGTGTGCCTGCCCGGCATCATGACTGCGAGCGAGGCATTTGCTGCGCTCGAAGCGGGCGCGACAGGGCTGAAGATTTTCCCGGCCGAAATGATTACCCCGGCGGTCGTGAAAGCCCTTCGCGCGGTACTGCCCGCGCAAGCCGCAGTGCTGCCGGTCGGCGGCATCACGCCCACCAATATGGCGCCCTACCTTGCCGCGGGCGCGAACGGTTTCGGCATCGGATCGGCACTCTACAAACCAGGTTCTTCCGCCGCCCAGGTCTCCGAATCTGCTATGGAATTTATAGCTGCTTGCGCTGGTACCATAAGGGCATGAGCATTATTTCATCTACAGATACTACCCAGGTATCATTCGGACTGGCGGGCCGCGTCTGCATCGTCACCGGCGGTGCCCAAGGTATCGGCGAGGCCTGCGCACGGCGTTTTTCGCGTGAGCAAGCGCAGGTCGTCATCGCCGATATAGACGACGCGCGCGGCACGGCGCTGGCCACAGAACTCGGCGGCCTGTATGTTCATTGCGACGTGGGCGACAAGGCTCAGGTCGATGCGCTGGTTGAACAAACCGTGGCCGCGCACGGCCGCATCGACGTGCTGGTCAACAATGCCGGCATCTTCAAGGCCGCAGAGTTTCTGGACGTGACGGAAGCCGACTTCGACGCCGTACTGCGCATCAACCTCAAGGGCTCCTTCCTGGTCGGGCAGGCCGTGGCGCGCGTGATGGCGGCCGCCGGCAAGGGCAGCATCGTCAACATGAGTTCGGTCAACGGCGTGCTCGCCATTCCCACCATTGCCAGCTACAACGTCAGCAAGGGCGGCATCAACCAGCTCACGCGCGTGATGGCGCTGTCGCTGGCAGGCCAGGGCGTGCGCGTCAACGCGGTTGCGCCCGGCACTATCGCCACCGAACTGGCCGCCAGGGCCGTGCTCACCAGCGACGAGGCCAAGGCCAAGATCATGAGCCGCACGCCCATGAAGCGCCTGGGCGAGCCCTCGGAGATCGCCGACACGGTGGCCTACCTGGCCAGCGACGCCGCGAGCTACATCACCGGTGAGATCGTGGTGGTGGATGGCGGTCGGATGACGCTGAACTACACCGTGCCCGTCTAGGGTCAGCCATCCCGCGAAAGCAGGGCCAAAATTGCCTGCGCAGTTGACATGGATCATGCAGGCCGCAAAACGTGGCCCGCAAACCCCGTCGTATCAATAGACTGGGCTCTCCTCTTCTGGAGTTCACCACCATGTCAATACGCCTGATTTCCATTCTCGCTACCGCCGCCACCCTCGGCCTGGCCGGCTGTGCCCAGACACCCACCGACCATGCAGCGCACCACCCTGGCGCGTCGGCGGCTGCTCCAGGTCAACCCATGCCGATGGTGCGTATGGACGAGCACATGAAAGCCATGCGCACCATGCACGACCGCATGACGCGCGCAAAAACCCCCGAAGAACGTAGTGCCCTGATGGCTGAACACCACAAACTCATGCAGGAAAGCATGAGCATGATGGGTGGCATGGGCGGGATGATGGGCAACATGCAGGGCCCAGGCAACGACCCGGCCGCGCGCCAACAGATGATGGAAAAACGCATGGAAATGATGCAGTCCATGATGCAGATGATGATGGACCGCCTGCCTCCGGTTCCAGCCAAACCCTGAGTTTTACAGCGTCGCCAGGGGCGGAGCGCTGCGACTCCAGGAGATGCCAACGGCGGGCTTGACCTTTCCCCTATGGGAGGGTTTATCTTTCCTCGATGCCTGATTTTCAAGCCTGCAACGCGGGAAAGGATGCCCTTCATGAACCACGCCCACTCTCCTCACTCATCTCACTCATCTCAAGCTTCTCACGGGTCCAGCACGGCGGCCGTCGGCGCTGCAACGCCAACCGTCCATGGCGATACCGCGGTGGCCGGCGGCACGGTCTATACCTGCCCCATGCATCCGGAAATCCGGCAGGATCACCCGGGCAATTGCCCGATCTGCGGTATGACGCTGGAGCCTGTCATGCCCAGCCTCGACGAGGATGAAAATCCGGAATTGCTATCTTTCACGCGCCGCTTCTGGTGGACGCTGCCGTTGAGCATGATGGTGACGGTGCTGGCCATGTTCGGCCACCAGCTCGGCTGGTTCGACATGACTGTCCAGAGCTGGATAGAACTGGTGCTGAGCCTGCCGGTCGTATTGTGGGCAGGCTGGCCCTTCTTTGTGCGTGGCGCGCAGTCAGTCGCCCACCGCAGCCCGAACATGTGGACCCTGATCAGCCTGGGAACAGGCGCGGCCTTTGCCTACAGCGTGGTCGCCACCCTCACGCCCGGTGTGTTCCCGGAGTCGTTTATTTCCATGGGCCGTGTAGCGGTTTACTTTGAGGCGGCGGCCGTGATCATTTCACTGACGCTGCTCGGCCAGATGCTGGAGCTGAAGGCGCGCTCGCAAACTTCCGCCGCAATCAAGTCATTGCTGGGGCTGGCGCCAAAAACCGCGCGGCGCATCAAGGCCGACGGCACCGAGGAAGACGTGCCGCTAACCCACGTGCACGTGGGCGACAGCCTGCGCGTGCGCCCCGGCGAAAAAGTGCCCGTCGACGGCGTCGTTACCGAGGGCGGCAGCGCCGTTGATGAATCGATGCTGACCGGAGAACCCCTGCCCGTGAGCAAGCGTCCGGGCGACAAGCTGATAGGCGCCACGCTCAACACCAGCGGCGCCCTGGTGATGCGCTCCGAGCGCGTCGGCGCGCAAACCATGCTGTCGCAAATCGTGCAGATGGTCGCGCTGGCCCAACGCTCGAAGGCACCCCTGCAGCGCATGGCCGACCAGGTTGCCGGCTGGTTTGTGATGGCCGTAGTGGCCGTGGCCGTGCTGACCTTTCTGGGATGGGGATTTTTCGGCCCGCAGCCGAGCTGGGTTTACGGCCTGATCAACGCGGTGGCGGTGCTGATCATCGCCTGCCCCTGCGCGCTGGGCCTGGCCACGCCGATGTCCATCATGGTCGCCACGGGCAAGGCGGCTGGCCAGGGCATTCTTTTCCGCGATGCGGCGGCGATTGAACACCTGCGCACCGTCGACGTATTGATCGTCGACAAGACCGGCACGCTGACGGCCGGCAAACCGGCGTTCGACCGCGCAGTTCCCGCAGTGGGCTTCAGCGCCGACGAAGTGCTGCGGCTGGCCGCCAGCCTGGACCAGGGCAGCGAACACCCATTGGCCGAAGCCATGGTGGCCGCAGCACGCGCGCGCGGCCTGGCGCTGGACACGCCAGAGAACTTCGAGTCCGCCAGCGGCATCGGCGTCAACGGGCGTGTAGCCGGCCGGCTGCTCGCACTCGGCAATACGGCGTTGATGGCGCAAGCTGGCGTGTCAGTAGATTCGCTGCTGGCCCAGGCGGAGGCCCTGCGGGCCGAAGGCGCCAGCGTGATGCACCTGGCGGTCGACGGCAAGCTTGCGGGCCTGCTCGCCGTGGCCGACCCGGTGAAAGCCAGCACGCCCGAGGCGCTGGCGGCGCTCAAAGCCGCTGGCTTGCGCGTGATCATGGCCACAGGCGACGGCCTGACCACAGCCAAAGCCATCGCCGGGCGCCTGGGCATTGACGAAGTGCACGGCGGCGTGCAGCCGGCAGACAAGCTGGCACTGGTCAAGCGCCTGCAAGATGAAGGCCATATCGTTGCCATGGCCGGCGACGGCATCAATGACGCCCCGGCCCTGGCCCAGGCCAACGTGGGCATTGCCATGGGCACAGGTACCGACGTGGCCATGAACAGCGCCCAGATCACGCTGGTCAAAGGTGATTTGCGCGGCATCGCGCAAGCCCGGAAAATTTCGGAGGCGACGATCGCCAACATGAAGCAGAACCTCGGTTTTGCCTTCGTCTACAACTCCCTCGGTGTCCCGCTGGCCGCGGGGCTGCTCTTTCCCTTTACCGGCTGGCTGCTGTCGCCCATGATCGCGGCCCTGGCGATGAGCCTGAGTTCGGTGTCGGTGATCAGCAATGCACTGAGGCTGCGCGGGAAGCGTTTGTAACCGGTGCTTAACAGGGCTGACTTCGCCCGGTTTGATTGCTATGCTGCGATGACAAGGCGCCACCCCGGCGCCAGCCAGACTGGGGTCGCCATGGCCACGATCTACCAGGAATTCACCGTCGACGCCGGCATAGACAGCGTCTGGGACGCGCTGCGCGATTTCAACGCTGTGCACCGGCGCCTTGCGCCGGGCTTCGTGGTCGATTGCAAACCTGGCGAAGGCAGCCGCACCGTAACCTTTGCCAACGGCATGGTCGCGCACGAAGTGCTGGTGGGCATCCATGAAGAGGCGCATCGCCTCAGCTACACCGTGGTCGGCGGCAAGGCCACCCATCACATGGCTTCGGCGCAGCTGTTTTCCGAGGGCGAAAACCGCACCCGCTTTGTCTGGATCACCGACGTGCTGCCCGATGCACTGGGGGAATACATCGACACGATGATGACCCAGGGCGCGGCGGTGATGCAGCAGGCACTCGGCAGGCCGGCCTGAATTCAGGCCGGCCGCTTGGCCAGCAAGGCCCAGACACCGGCCATGGACAGCAGCGAGCCGCCCGCGAAATTAAAACGCCGCTGGGCGCGCGGTGAGGCCAGCAGCGTACGGGCCGACGCGGCAAACACCGCATACAGCGTGGCGTTCAGGCTGGCCATCACCACAAAGGTCACCGCCAGCACCCAGAGCTGTCGCGTCACGTCGGCGCCGGGGTTGATGAACTGGGGCAGGAAAGCCACAAAAAACACAATGCCCTTGGGGTTGAGTGCAGTGACCAGGTAGGTGTTGCCGAACAGCCTCCACAAGGAGCCAGGCACCTCGGGCTCTGCTGCCTGCATGGGCGAAATTCCGGCGCGCAGGAGCTTGATGCCCAGGTAAAGCAAATACAGGCCACCCGCCCACTTGACTACCGTGAACCAGAAGGCCGATGCCGCGAGCAAGGCGCCCAGGCCGAACAACGAGACCACCAGCGCCGTCGAGTCACCCAACGCCACCGCAGCCACCAATGGAATGTTGGCACGCTTGCCGTGCGCCATCGAGTAGCTGATGACCGTCAGGATGGTCGGGCCCGGGATGATGAGCAGGACGGCGGTTGCGGCGACGAAAGCGAGCCAAAGCTGGATGGACATGGTGCGTTGTTCCGAAGTTGTGGATCGATGAGAAGGAGCACGCTTCATGATACTGCCGGGCGGCCAAGGATGAATCACCTCACCCGCGCGGCCCTGTCCGCATCTGCCTAAAATTGCCCATGCCTTCCGCCATCCCTCCCAATCGCCTCCAGGTTGTGCCCTCGCCGGCTGCCGGCCTTTTTACCGATGACACCCACACCGCGCGCTGCGCCTGGTGCCAGGCGACGCCCATTTACCGCAACTACCACGACAGCGAGTGGGGCTTTCCCGTGGACGATGAACGCCGGCTCTTCGAAAAAATCTGCCTCGAAGGCTTTCAGGCTGGCCTCAGCTGGCTGACCATCCTGAACAAACGCGAATCCTTTCGCAACGCGTTCGCCAACTTCGATGCCGAGCGGGTGGCCCGCTTTGGCGAGCGTGACATCAAACGCCTGGTCAATGACGCGGGCATTGTGCGACACGCGGGAAAGATCGCCTCGACCATCAACAATGCCAAGCGCGTCATCGAGCTACGAAAAGAATTTGGCTCACTGGGCGCTTTTGTCTGGCGGCTGGAGCCCGAGGCCAAGAGCCGCCCCGCGCGCATCACACATGAGGCTGTCAAAGCCATGCCGACTTCTCCGGCCTCCATCGCACTGTCCAAGGATTTGAAGAAACGCGGTTGGAGCTTTGTGGGCCCCACCACGATGTATGCCTTCATGCAGGCCATGGGTCTGGTCAATGACCACATCGAGGGCTGCGCCAGCCGCAAGGCGGCGCTGGCCGCCCGCAAGGCGTTTACACCACCGCGCCCGCTTTAATTCAAAGCCATTTGGCGCGCCTGAAACGCCAGTACAGCAGCGAGCACGCCACCACAATCATGCTGATGGCCATGAGATAGCCGTAACGCCATTTGAGTTCGGGCATGGCTTCGAAGTTCATGCCCCATATGCCGGCAAACGCCGTGCAGACCGCAAAGATACTGGCCCAGGCCGCGAGCTTCTTGGTCACTTCGCTCTCTTCAATCGTCACCATCGCCAGGTTCACCTGGATAGCAGTGCCTATGGTGTCACGCATGTTTTCGATCAATGCGTTGATGCGCGACAAATGGTCAACCACGTCGCGAAAATAATCCTGCACTCCACTGCAGATCTGAGGAACCCGGCCGCCATAGAGTTTGCTGGCCCCTTCGAGCAGCGGCGCCACTGCGTGCTTGAGCACCATCACGCTGCCCTTGAGTTCGTAGAGCCGTTCGATGTTCTTTCGCGCAGCACCGGGCGTGAAGATTTCCTTCTCGATCAGCTCCAACTCGGTCTCGAGTGCGTCGAGGATGGGAAAGTAACGGTCAACCACCGCATCCATCAGGGCGTACAGCACAAAACCCGAACCGTTGCGCAGCAGCTCCGGTTCGCGCTCGCAGCGTTCACGCACGCCCAGAAACCCCTTCTGGCTGCGGTTGCGCACCGAGAGTACATAGTTCTTCCCGGTGAACACATCTACCTCGCCGACGTGGAGCTCACCCGGCTTCTCGTTGGACTGCTCGATCAGGTGCAGTACCGAAAACAGCGAGGCGCCGTATTCCTCGATTTTTGGGCGTTGGTGGCCGTGCCGGGCATCTTCGACCGCCAATTCATGCAGGCCGAACTCATGCTGCATTTCTTCAAGCTCTTCCGGCGTGGCGTCTTGCAGCGCCACCCAGACGAAAGCATCGGGACGGCAGATGTAGTCGCTGATCTCGGTGACGGGAATGTCGGCAAGCTTGGTGCCGTTCTGGTAGACCACGCAATTGATAAGCATCTGTTGTTTCCCGCAAGTTGTCTGCCTGCGTGAATTCTGGCACAGCGCCGATATACCGTCACGCTGAGATCAGGTTGGGCGGCGCGGAACCACCAGGTTATAGACCGACTGCTGCAGCACCTCGCCGTGCTGGTTGAGCGTCTGGCTGCGCACCACCACCCGGCCCCGGTCGGGCCGCGAGGCTGAGGGCGTCACGCTCACCACTTCTGTCTCTACATGCAGCACATTCCCGGGGCGCGTGGGTTTGGGCCAGCTGATTTCCCCGCCCGCGCCTATGATTCCGCCGGCCAGTGGCAAACCGCCACCCACCAGCAGCCGCATCGTGACAGCCGCCGTATGCCAGCCGCTCGCGGCCAAGCCGCCAAAGAGTGTGGCTATGGCCGCTTCGTGGTCCAGGTGAAATGGCTGCGGATCAAACTGCGCGGCGAAAGAGATGATTTGAGCCTCGTCGAGTGCATGCTCGCCGCTGACGAAGCGGTCGCCTACCGTGAGGTCGTCGAGATAACGGGGCTCCGGAATGCCGGCTTCAGGAATATTGCTCATGCATTTCTTTCGCTTAGGCAGACACTCAGGTCGCGGCCCTGGCGGCCATTTGCCGCGGCAGCAGCGCTTCGCGGATCGGCAGGTTCACCAGCGCGGCGCCTGCGGCCAGCACGATGTCGATATACCAGACCCAGTCGTAGCTGCCGGTTGCCTGGAATATATAACCGCCCAGATAAGCACCCAGGAAACCACCCAGCTGGTGCGACAACATGACCACGCCGAACAGCATGGCCATGTTGGCCGTACCGAACATCTTGGCGACCAGGCCCACCGTGGGTGGAACGGTCGAAAGGAAGGTCACGCCCATGACGGCGGCGAAGATCAGCATCACGGCCGGGGTCTTGGGCGCCAGCAGGAAGATGAGTACGGCGAGGCCACGCGTTGTATAGAGCAGCGCCAGCAAGGACTTCATGCGCCAGCGGCCGACGGCCCAACCCATGGCCAGACTGCCGACGATGTTGAAGAGGCCAATCATCGCAAGCGACCAACCGCCAATTTCGGGCGGCAAACCACAGGCCGCTATCACGCCGGGGAGGTGAGTCGCCAGAAACGCCACGTGAAAACCGCACACCAAAAAACCCGCCGCGAGGTAACGGTAGCTAGGCGTTGCGATGGCCTGGCTAATGGCTTGACGTGCGCTCAGCGCTTTCGTGCCCGAGGCCGCCGCAGCCTGGGCTGCCAGCGCATTCGAATTGCCTTTCAGCACCAGCACCGCAGGCACCGCCAGCAGCACCAGCGCGCCCAGCCACTGCATTGCACTGGCCCAGCCGACAGCGGCTGTGAGGCCAATGGCGATGGGAGCCATCGCGAACTGCCCAAAAGAGCCGCCCGCGTTGACGATGCCGGTGGCCAGGCCGCGCTTTTCAGGCGGCACCAGGCGTGTGCTGGCGGCCATCAGCACAGAAGGCCCGGCCATCCCGGCACCGCCCGCCGCAAGCACGCCGATGGCAAAGATCAGGCCGGCTGTGCTGGTCATCAGCGGCGTGATGATGGTGCCAATCGCCACCAACACAACACCCATGAAGATCACACGGCCAGTACCGATGCGGTCAGCCACCGCGCCGGCAAAGGGCTGCGTCAGCCCCCACCAGAGTTGGCCGAAAGCGAAGGCCAGGCTGATGCTGCCGATACCCAGTGCGGTCGAAGTATTGAGCGCAGAGAGGAACAGGCCCATGGTCTGTCGCACGCCCATGGTGAGGGCAAAGGTGCCGCCGGCGGCCAGTAGGACCAGCCACATCGCGATGCGGCGCGCTGGCAGTGCAGTGGAAGAAGCGGAAGGCGTGACGCTGGACGGGGAAGGGGAAGGCTCGGTATTACTCATCATCAGCTCCAGATTCGACAGGGGACAAAAGTTCGAGGGATTCATTGATCAGGTTGTGCAGGGCCAGCACACGCCCGGCGCCCAACAGTGCGTTGAGCTGCTCCTGCGCAGCCCTCCACCGTGATCGGGCCTCCTCATGCTTGGCACGGCCCGCGTCAGTCAGCACCACGGTACGGCTGCGCGCATCGGTGCCTGCGGCGAGCTCAATCCAGCCGGCCTCGATCAGCGGCTTGAGGTTGCGCGTGAGGGTAGAGGCACTCACCTTCATGCCGCGCGCCAGCTCGCCCGGTCGCATGGGGCCCAGCTTCAGCACATAAGTCAGCAGGGAATACTGCGTTGTCTTCAGTCCGGCCTTGGTCATTTCCAGGTCGTAGTGGTGCGCGACGCGGCGCATCAGCTGGCGCAGCTTGACATTGGTGCAGCCCTGCACTTTGAGTTCGGCCTGGGTTGACAGGCGGGTTTTCTCGCTCATAATTTGATTGTAGCTACAATCATTGTATATGCAACATTTATAAATGCCATGACCCTGCAAGACACATTGACTCAGTGGATGGAACAAAGCGCCGCAGTGCGCGCCCGCATGATGGACGGCGGCGGCAATCCCGGTCTGGCCCGACCGGAAGACGTCACAGGCAAGACCGGCATGGAAGTGATGCAGGCCATGCTCGCCGGCCAATTGCCCTACCCCCACATTGCTGAAACACTGGATTTCTCCCTGATTGAGGTTGAGCCCGGTAAAGCCACCTTCCAGGGCACGCCGCAGCTCAAGCACTACAACCCGCTGGGCACTGTGCACGGCGGCTGGTACGCCACGCTGCTCGACTCCGCCGTGGGCTGCGCCGTGCACACCATGATGCCGGTCGGCCGGGCCTACACCACCGCCGAACTCAGCATCAACATCGTGCGTGCCGCCTCACACAAGACCGGCCCGCTGCGCGCCATCGGCACGGTGATCCACTGCGGCCGCCAGTTGGCAACGGCCGAGGGCCGCATCGTCGGGCCGGACGGCAAGCTGTATGCGCATGCGACCACGACCTGTCTGGTGTTTGAGGTCGGGGGAGCCAAGGCTGACCAAGGCACCTGATACAAGCCAATGTGGCGGTGAATGGAAATCCCCGACGCATCCACCGCCACGGTCACCGGAAAATTCTCCAGTTACGCCACTTGGCCGGCATGCCCCCCCAAAAAGCCGGTTCGATGACCTGACCGAGAGATCCTTGAAGAAGGGCTCACACCAGGACCAAAAATCCCGGCAGACTGTCCGCATGCGGACAATTTATGTTCTTTTTTCGATTCGACCCGCTATTCAAGCGGAATAAGCGGGAAACCCCTGTTATATCTGACAGGGTCAGGCTTGATTCAGCCTTGCGCGGCGCATAGACTGCGCGAACATTCAAAGAAGAATTAAGGCATTTGGCAAAGACAAGCACTCAACCTGGAAATGCAACGCAATGATTACCTCCCTGAACGACCATGCGCCAACCCCCTTTCAGGTTTTGCGCCAGCCGATGGATGCTCCAGGAGCCGTTTTTCTCACCGGCGGAACGCCCTTCATTTCAGCCCCTCCCCGGGGAAATTTCGCCGACGAAGTCACGCTCTGCCATCTGGATACTCCGTTAAAGATGGAAAAAGTCCAGAGCCTGCGCGGCCACATCAACCTGCCGTCCGGATGCCGCGACGCGCGGTTTTTTGAACAAGAAAAAAAAGAGACGAATTGGGCTTTGTGTTTGCATTCGAGTTCCAACGCGTGGTGATTGGCACCTTGAGGCTGGTTCCGATGCACAAGGGGCTGACCTCACTTGAAAAGCTGTTGGCGGAAAAACAATTGATTGCGCCAGAGACCTGCCGAAACAGCTGGGAAATCGGGCGCCTTGTGCTCAATCCCGATTACAGAAGCGGCCCCGATCTTGTGAAGCGATGCATATTTTTGGGTGTTTCGTATCTTGCGCGGCATACCGATGGGCAAGACCTCTTTGCCTCCTGCACGCCGGTGCTGAGCCGCTTGTACAGGCGTTTCGGGTTTGCCACCATCGCCAACAATTTACGAGTGGATGGGGCGGACGAATCGTTTGCCCTGATACATGGACAGGTACCGGACATTCTCAAATCGTCTGACTGTCAGTAAGTCATGCACGGGAATATTTCATATTGCAGCCGTCTCCTCCACCAGAGACCGGAAGAGGTTGCTGTTGATGGTTTTCCCGCGCCAACAGAATTGAAATATATATGGGCTGGTTAAAAAAACTCTTTGGCCACTATGAGGCTTACCACGCACATGGAAGACCCTTGCTCAAATACGTCGGCATCGTCGGCGCGATGACCTATGTGGTGTTCTACCTGATACGGTTCACGAAACCCAATCCCCGTCCCTATGACGACCTCGGCATGCGGGTGCTGGTCGTGATTCTCTTTACCGCGCTGGCGATGAAAAATCGCTGGCCCCAGAAGCTGAAGAAATATTACTTCGCCTATTCCTATTGGGCATTGATTTATTGCCTGCCGTTTTTCAACGTATTTCTATCGCTGAAGCGGCACGGAGGCATCCCCGCGATCTCCAACTGTTTTATCGCGCTCAGTTTTCTTGTCATGATCGCCGACTGGCGCAACACGATTGCCATGTTGGTGATCGGTTGCGGCAGCGCGGCGTTGCTGTACGTCGCCATCACACCCAACCCCTCAATACCCATGGACATGGTGGCCCAGCTCCCGGCCTACCTGCTGATACTTATCGGCGGCGCCGCATTCAAGCTTTCGGAAAAGCAGATAGATGCGGAGAAATTGCGCATTGCAACCTCTCTCGCCGGCTCGATTGCCCATGAGATGCGAAACCCGCTGGCACAGGCCAAGATGAGCCTGGAGAGTATCGGGGAAATGCTGCCCGCGAACGGTATCGCGGTCTCCGCCGAACACACTTCCCGCATGCGCCAGTTTGTCAACATGGGGGAGATCGCTGTACACAGGGGCAACCAGGTGATTGACCTGATCCTGGGCTCCTTCAAATCCAGCGTGGTGGACCGAAGCAAATTTGAGTATCTATCCGCCGCAAAAATAACTCAGAAGGCGGTGGACGAATACAGTTTTTCCGATCGGCACCTGCGCGATGATGGTGGCAACTTACGTGACAGTGTCACAGTGCGTGTCGTGAAGGATTTCACCTTTTACGGAGACGAAACCCCTTATGTTTTTGTGCTCTTCAACCTGATCAAGAACGCGCTCTATTACCTCGACCAAAAGTCCGGCGCAACGATCATACTGACGGTAGACGATCACAAGGTGACCGTCAGAGACACGGGTCCGGGCATCGACAAGGAGGTGTTGGCGCACCTGTTCGAATCCTTCATGACTTCAGGAAAGGCCGAGGGGACAGGCCTTGGGCTGTCGTATTGCAAACGCACCATGCAAGGTTTTGGCGGTGATATTCATTGCGATTCCGTGGTCGGTGAATTTACGCAATTCACGCTGACCTTCCCCCCAATACCGCAAACCGGGACGGGCAAGGCCGCCGCAGCGCCGGAAGCGCCTCGGCAGGCAGCCAGCCCCATCATCCCCGGCAATGTGCTGGAGGGCAGAACCGTCATATTGGCCGAAGACGACGAACTTAACCGCATCATGGTGGGGGAGCGCTTGAAAAGCTGGGGATTGACAGTACTGGAGGCCGAAGGGGGGCGCCAGGTACTGGCCCACCTGGACAGCACCCCAAGTGTCGATTTGATCTTGATGGACATGAACATGCCCGGCTTGAACGGCGTGCAAACGACCCAGGCGATTCGCTCGCGTGATTGGGAGCATCAGGGTATTTTTATCCTCGCACTTTCCGGGAACTCCGATGAGCTTGATGTCAGGACAGCCTTGAACGCCGGCATGAATGGCTACATCCTGAAAAACGGCGACATGAAGTTGCTGCAAGGAAAAATGCTGGAGGCTTTGGCGGCAACAGAGTAGGCCCCTCATCGGTCATTGCGCGGCATGCATCGCCATCGGCTTTGCATCCCTGCGCAAGCGGCCTGCACAGGGAGCGAAGATTCGCGACAATGGGCAATCCGCCACTCCCCACCTTCATCACCATGCGACTCCTCCACACCATGCTGCGCGTTGGCAATCTCCAGCGCTCCATCGACTTTTACACCCAGGTTCTCGGCATGAAGCTGCTGCGCACCTCGGAAAACCCCGAGTACAAATACAGCCTGGCCTTTGTCGGCTATGAAGGCAACCCGGCGCAGGCCGAAATCGAGCTGACCTACAACTGGGGCACCGAAAGCTACGAGATGGGCACGGCTTTTGGCCACATTGCGCTGGGCGTGCCTGATGCCTATGCAGCCTGCGACAAGATCAAGGCCGCTGGCGGCAACGTCACGCGCGAGGCCGGTCCGGTCAAGGGCGGCATCACGGTGATTGCCTTTGTGACAGACCCGGACGGCTACAAGATTGAGCTGATACAGCGCGATGAAAGCGCTGCGGGCGCTGGCCTGCGTTAGTTCAATCCGCTCCGCTGCTATTCTTTTAATAGCTTCTTGCGCTCATCCAGAAAGGCTGGGAGCGCTATTTTCCTCATAAATAGCGGGCGGGCTGCCTAGCTCAAGCAGCACTGCGTGCCAGCTGGCAGGCCTGAAAAGCCAGCGCAGTGACGTGTGACCAGTTGCCGCGAGCCAGCGTGTCCGCAGGGGTCAGCCAGGAACCGCCCACACACACCACATTGGGCAGCGCCAGAAACTCAGGCGCATTGGCCACCGTGACGCCACCCGTCGGGCAAAACCGCACGTCGCCAAAGGGGCCATTCCAGGCTTTCAGCATGGCCGGGCCGCCCGCCTGCATGGCCGGGAAAAATTTGAGTTCGGTCAGGCCGTCTTCCTGCGCCATCATGATCTCGCTCCCGGTGGCCACCCCTGGCAACAGCGGCAGGCCGGCATCCTTGCAGGCCTGTCCCATCGCACGGGTGTAACCGGGGCTTACCGCAAAGCGTGCACCGGCCATGGCGCAGGCCTGGGCGTCGGCGGCACTGCGCACAGTGCCCGCCCCCACCACGGCTTCTGGCACATCGCGCGCAATGGCCTCAATGCAGGCCAGCGCTTGCGGCGTGCGCAAGGTGACTTCGAGCATGCGGATGCCGCCGGCCACCAGCGCACGTGCCAGCGGTACCGCCTGGCTCACGTCGGTCAGCACAATCACGGGTATCACGGGGGCGTCCTGCATGATCTGCAGGGGGGTCAGTTTTCCGCTGACGTTGAGATTCACATCCACGATAAAGCTCCTTCTTCAGCTGTTAGCGCGTGACGGCGCATACCGGCAAACAACTCCCGTCCCATGCCGATGCCGTTGGCTGCGCGCAAATCGGCAGGCATGGTGTCGACGGGCCTCGCGATCCATTCTGCATCGTTCACCAGCACCTTCAATTCGCCGGTGATGGCATCCACACGAATTACATCACCGTCGCGCACCTTGGCCAGCGGGCCGCCGGCAGCGGCTTCGGGCGACACATGGATGGCGGCCGGCACCTTGCCCGAAGCGCCGCTCATGCGGCCGTCGGTGACCAGCGCGACCTTGAATCCCTTGCCCTGCAGCACGGCCAGCGGCGGCGTGAGCTTGTGCAGCTCGGGCATGCCGTTGGCTTGCGGGCCTTGCCAGCGCACCACACACACCACGTCGCGGTTGAGTTCTCCGGCGCTGAACGCGATGTGCAAGGCTTCCTGCGAATCAAACACTCGCGCGGGCGCCTCGATGACATGACGGTCGTCGGGCACAGCGGAGACCTTGATCACGCTGCGGCCCAGGTTGCCTTGCAGCAGCTTGAGGCCGCCAGTGGCGCTGAAGGGCTTGGCGGGCGTGCGCACGATGGCTTCGTCTTTGGACGCGCCCACGTCGTGCCAGGCAAGCGCCGCGCCGGCCAGCGCCGGCTCGCGTGTGTATTCGCGGATGCCGCCTTCGCGCACCGTGAGCACGTCTTCATGCATGAAGCCCGCATCCAGCAACTCGCGAATGATGAAGCCGGGGCCGCCTGCGGCCTGGAACTGGTTCACGTCGGCGCTGCCGTTGGGGTAGACGTGGGCCAGCGTCGGCACCACGTCAGAGAGGTCGGAAAAATCATTCCAGTCGATCACGATGCCGGCCGAATGCGCGACGGCTACCCAATGGATCAGGTGATTGGTGGATCCCCCGGTGGCGAGCAGGGCCACCATCGCATTGACAATGGCTTTTTCATCGACGATCTGGCCGATGGGAGCAAAGCGTTTGGCCTTGACGATGCCGAGTACCGTGCGCGCCGCCTCGCGCGTGAGTTCTTCGCGCAGGGCGTTATCAGGGTTCACAAACGCGGTGCCGGGCACATGCAGGCCCATGGCTTCGAGCAGCAACTGGTTGCTGTTGGCTGTGCCGTAAAAGGTGCAGGTGCCGGGGCTGTGATAGGACTTGAACTCCGAGTCCAACAAGGCATCGCGTCCCACCAGCCCCTGCGCGGCCTGCTCACGCACATGGGCTTTTTCCTTGTTGGGGATACCGGAGGTCATGGGCCCTGCAGGTACAAACACCGTGGGAAGGTGACCGAACTGCAATGCACCTATGAGCAGGCCCGGCACGATCTTGTCGCACACGCCCAACATCAGCGCGGCGTCGAACATGTCGTGCGACAACGCAACCGCCGTACCCATCGCGATCACGTCGCGGCTGAAAAGGCTGAGTTCCATGCCGCTGGTGCCTTGCGTCACGCCGTCGCACATCGCGGGGACGCCACCCGCAACCTGCGCCGTGGCGCCCAGCTTGCGCGCCTCGTCCTTGATGAAGGCCGGGTAGGCCTGGAGCGGGGTATGCGCCGACAACATGTCGTTGTAGGCAGTGACTATGCCAATGTTGGGCTTGCGCTCGGCCACCACCTTGAAGCGGTCGTCCAGCGGCATGCCGGCAAAGGCATGCGCCACATTGGCGCAACCCATGCGGTCCAGGCCGGGTTCGCGGCTGGCGGCAGCGCGCAGGTGTGCAAGGTAGGCGCTGCGCGTGGGAAGGCTGCGTTCTGCGATGCGGGCGGTGATTTTTGAAACTGCGGGGTGAAGGGCCATGTTGTAACTCCGGTCATGGTCAAGTCACTGGGTATGTAACTTTATTACTGACTCTATGGTAACGGGTTACCGGTCTCTTTACCGCTGCATGGTTACCAGGTGGTTACGAAACGCTGCCGCAAAAGCTGTTCTGCAAGGTTCTGAAACAACCCGTGGATGCGGCTTTACTGGAGAGTAATTTCCACGCGCCGCGCTTCGGCATCGCTGCCGCCACCCACAAGCTGCTCGGGCTTTTTCAGCACGATCTGGCGATCGGAAACACCGGCCTGCTTCAGTGCCTCGCGCACGGCAAGGGCGCGCTGCCGGGCAAGCACTGCATTTTTCTGGGCGTCCCCTGTGGCATCGTGAAAACCGGTGATCACCAGCGTGCGGCCAGCCTTGGCGGCCTTGACCACTTCACCCAGAGCAGCACCCGCACCGTCTGCAAGGTCTGCATCGCCCGAGGCAAAATAAAACCGCACCGCGCCCTGCTCCACCTTCACGCTGGCGGCGTCGGCCGCAGCCTGCGAAGCCTGGCCGGCATTGTTCGCGGCGCTGGCTGGCAGGGCAGGCGTCGGCGCCGCCTCTGGCACAGGCACGGGCAGGGCTTTTTGGGCAGGCGCAACAGCGGCGGAAGGCATCCGGCTGAGCCGATGCATGCAGAGCCCCACCACCAGCGCGATCACGAAAGCCACGAGGCCGAGAACGACCGCCAACACCAAGCCTTGCTGGCCTTCATCGTCCTGAGAAAACATTGCCCCACTCCCGTCACTAAATCCGTCACAAAAACTCAGCGCATTGTAAAGTGCGGCTGTGGAAAATTCAGCCCAACAAGCCGCCAGCCCCGGCATCAGCGTTTCCCGCAACCCGGACCACATGCTCGAGACCGTCATCCGCGAATGGGGCGGCCAAAGCGATCTCTGGATCTTCGCCTATGCCTCGCTCATCTGGCGCCCGGAGTTTGAACATGCCGAGGAACGTTTTGCGACCATCCACGGCTACCACCGCGCCCTGAAGATGTGGAGCCGCCTGAACCGCGGCACGCCGGAGTGCCCAGGCCTGGTGTTTGGCCTCCTGCACGGCGGCAGCTGTAAGGGGATGGTGTTTCGCATACCTCAGGCGCAGGTCGCTGGCGCCCTGCCTGCGCTGTGGAAACGTGAAATGCCCAACGGCGTCTATGACCCCAAATGGCTGCGCTGTCAGACGGCACAGGGCGATGTGCGGGCGCTGGCCTTCACCTTGTCCAAGCGCAGCCCGAGCCACACCGGCGTGCTCAGCGCAGACGTTTACCGGCAGATTTTTTCCGACTCCTGCGGCCGTTACGGCACCACGCGCGAGTATGCACAGCTCACCTATGACAAACTTAAAACGCTGGGAATCCACGACCACGCACTGGGGAAGCTGCTGCAGCTGGCCAAATAGGCCCAGACAGCGGAGGCCCTGGCCTTGTCAGCAGGGGCAAGGCGCCCTACAGTCAGCCACTGAATCAACCATCAGGAGACCTGCATCATGAAATACCACCTGGCACCGTTCGCCACCGCCCTTGCCGCCGCCTTGATGCTGGCCGCTTGCGCCTCATCCATGAGCGGCCCGCGCGCCGTGGCCCAGCTGCAAAGCACCACCGGCAATACCGCCTCCGGCACCGTCAGCTTCGTGCAGAGCGGCGACAAGGTGCTGGTTTCGGGCGAGATACGCGGCCTCAAACCCAATGCCGAGCACGGTTTTCATGTACATGAAAAAGGCGACTGTTCCAGCGGCGACGGGATGAGCGCAGGCGGACATTTCAACCCCACCGGCCAGCAGCATGGCAGCCATGCCGACATGGCCCACCACACCGGCGACCTGCCCAGCCTGAAAGCCGACGCCAGCGGCGTCGCGAAATTCAGCTTTGAATCAAAGACCCTTTCGGTTGGCAGCGGCACGACCGACATCGTCGGCAAAGGGCTGATCGTTCACCGTGACCCCGACGACTACAAGACCCAGCCCACCGGAAATTCCGGACCGCGGCTGGCATGCGCGGTAATTACCCGGGCCTGAGATTCAGCGCTGCCTGAGCAGCGCTTCAGCCCGGCGCAAGTCGTCCAGCGTGTCGATGTCGGTAACCGTGCCTTCATCGGACACATCAATGAATGCTACAGAATTGATAGCTGCTTGCGAAAGTACCACGGGCGCTGCACCGTTATTTCCCTTTAAATCCAGCAACGCGGCACGGCATGCAACCGAAAAACCCACCGGATGGCCGCGCGCGCCTTGGAACATCGGCACCACCACCGCATGCTGCGCCAGCGCGTGGGCCACCGCCTGCAGCGTAGCGGCCTGCACCAGCGGCAAATCACCCGGCAAAATCAACCAGCCCGCAGCTTCGGGCGTGGCCCGCACGGCGGCCGCGATGCAGTCGCCCATGCCCGGATGCCCGGCATCTTCCAGATGCCAGGGCAAGCCGCTGGCAGCCACGGCGTCCAGCGTGTGCTGCAGCACAGGTTTGCCGGCCAGCAGCGCCTGCAGCTTGTGCGTGCCGCCACCCGACGCGGCAAAGCGCTCACCCCGGCCTGAGGCCAGCACCAGTACCGTGGGCTTGCTGCCCTGCATCACGCCAGCTTGAAGGGCAGCTCGCGCGGCGCCGGCTTGCCCGTGAGCCTGGCGATGGCATTGGCAAAGGCCGGGGCCAGCGGCGGCAGGCCCGGCTCGCCCAAGCCCGTGGGCGCATCGGCGCTGGGCACGATGAACACAGCCACCGTGGGCATGTCGGTGATGCGCGGCACCGGGAAATCGCCAAAATTGCTTTGCTCGACCACACCGTCCTTGAGCGTGATGGCCGCACCCGGCAGGCACATCGACAAACCCATCAGCGCCGCGCCCTGTACCTGCGCCTCGATGCTGGTCGGGTTGATCGCGAGGTTGCAATGCACGCCTGCGGTAATGCCGTGCAGCACTGGTACGTTGTCCTTGACGGACGCTTCGACCACATAAGCCACCACGGTGTTGAACGACTCATGCACCGCCACGCCCCAGGCGCGCCCGGCGGGCAAAGTGCGTTTGCCATAACCGGATTTGTCGACCGCCAGCTGCAGCGCGGCCGTGTGGCGCGGGTGCTTGGTGCCGAACTGCTTGAGGCGGTAAGCCACAGGGTCTTGCCCGCTGCTGCGCGCGACTTCGTCAATCAACGTTTCCATGACGTACGCCGTGTGGGTAGAACCCACGCTGCGCCACCAGAGTACCGGCACGTTGAGCTTGGGGTGATGCACAGACAGACGCATCGGGATGTCGTAAGGCTCCTTCATGCCTTCAACCATGGTGCCGTCCACGCCATCCTTGACCATAAAGGCTTCAAACGGCGTGCCGCCGACGATCGACTGGCCGACGATGACGTGGTCCCAGCCCAGGATCTCGCCTTTGTCGTTAAAGCCGATCTCGGCGCGGTGCACATGCATGGGACGGTAGTAACCGCCCTTGATGTCGTCTTCGCGGCTCCACAGCGTGCGCACCGCGGCCGCGAGGCCGACGCCGCGCGCAGCTTTTGCGACATTGCAGGCTTCCACCACGTAATCACTGGTGGCAATCGCACGGCGGCCGAAACCGCCGCCAGCCATCTGCACATTCATCTTCACGTTTTGCGGCGCCACGCCCAGGGCCTTGGAAGCGGCCATCGTGTCCAGGCCCGGCATCTGCGTGCCCAGCCAGAGTTCGGCTTTGGCCTGAGTGCCCTGCCCGCTCAGCTGCACCGTGCAATTGAGCGGCTCCATGGGCGCATGGGCCAGATAGGGGAAGACAAACTCGGCCCTGATCTTCCTGGGTGCTGACGCCAGCTTGCTGATGTCGTCCTTGTATTTGAGCGCACCGGTTTTCTGCGCCAGCGCGCGATAGCTGGCCAGTTGCTGCACGCTATCGACCTTCTCGACGCCACTGGTGTCCCACTCGATCTTGAGCGCATCGCGGCCCTGCCTGGCAGCCCAGTAGCCCTCGGCCACCACGGCCACACCCTCGCCGCCGCGGTCCAGCGGCACGCGCAGCACGGCCTTCACGCCGGGAACGGCTTTGGCCGCGGCGGCGTCCAGTGACTTGAGCTTGCCGGCAAACACCGGCGGGTGCGCCACAACGGCCGTCAGCATGCCGGGCAGGCGCACGTCGATGCCGTAGCTTTGCCCGCCGGTGGATTTGGCCCGCGCGTCGAGCCGGCCCGTGGGCTTGCCGATGATCCGGAACTGTTTCGGGTCCTTGAGCGTGACGGCCTCCGGCACCGGCAGCTTCATGGCCGCTTCGGCCAGCTCGCCGTACGTCAGGCGCTTGCCGCCGGGGCCAATGACCACGCCCTGCTGGGTGCGCAGGCTGCTCGCATCAACGCCCCACTGCGCCGCAGCCGCCGAGACCAGCATGGCGCGGGTGCGCGCGCCGAGTTCGCGATACTGCGTATAGGAGTTTTTGATCGAACCTGAGCCGCCCGTGAGGTGCATGCCGAAAGCCGGATCCACATACGCCGGGTCGGCGTTGCCATGCTGGCTCTTCACAAGACTCCAGTCCGCGTCGAGTTCTTCGGCCAGGATCATGGGCAGGCCGGTCTGCACGCCCTGTCCGAAATCGAGCCGGTTGATGGTGACGGTCACCGTGCCGTCCTTGTCGATACGCACAAAGGCCGAGGGCTGTTGGGTCGGCTTGAGGCTGGATGCCGCCGGTGCACCCGCTGTGGCCATGGTTTGCGCTTGCGTCAGCATCGGAAAAGCGCCGAGTGCAAAGCCGCCGGCCGTCGCAACCTTGAGGAAGCTGCGGCGCGGCAGTTCGGCATCTGCTATGGTTTTGGTAGCTGCTTGCGCCCGACTCATAAGGACTTGAAGGCCTTTTGGCAGCTGATCGGCGATGTCGAAGGTGTCAGTGGTGTTGGAATACATGGTGTTCTCCTTCTTTAAGTCAATGCCTGGGCGGCGTCTTTGATGGCAGCGCGAATGCGCACATAGGTGCCGCAGCGGCAGATATTTCCGGCCATAGCGCCGTCGATGTCGGCATCGCTCGGTTTGGCATTGGACTTGAGCAAGGCGGTGGCGCTCATCACCTGGCCGCTCTGGCAATAACCGCATTGCGCCACATCGTGTTTGACCCAGGCGTCCTGCACGGCCTTGCCCACGCGGTCGGTGGCCACGGCTTCAATGGTGGTGATCTTCTGGCCGGCGGCGGCAGAAATGGGCGTGATGCAAGAGCGGATGGCCGCGCCGTTGAGGTGCACGGTACACGCGCCGCACAGCGCCGCGCCGCACCCGAACTTCGTGCCGGTCATGCCCAGCGTGTCGCGCAGGGCCCAGAGGATGGGGGTGGATTGGTCGGCGTTGACGGATACGTCCTTGCCGTTGATGTTGAGGGTGGGCATCGTGGAACTCCTTGAGGTTTTTGTTAGGGGGAAATCAAAAGGGAGAAAAAAAGGAAGCGCTACTTGTCGAATTTATATTCGCTTAAATCAGGGTTTTATCCGTAAAAACTTGGGCATGCAGAAATGAGGGGTATTGCCTTTCAGAGGCGTTTCAAAGATTCACGCCTTGATGGCGTCCCAGCACAGGGTAAAGGCCGCCTGGTGCACCGCCTCGTCATCTGGCAGCACCTGGGTGCGTATCAGGTTGGCGGTTTCCCGCACCGAGCCCACCACGCTGGCAGTCAACAACGGCAGGGGCACAGCCTTGAATATCTCCTGCTGCTGCCCTTCCTCCATCAGCGCCAGAAAGCCTGCCATCAGCCGGGTGGACAGTTCGCGGTTGCCCTGCGTGAACCAGGGGGAGTTGTAGTACTGCTCCTGAAACACCACTTCGGCATACCGGTCCAGCCGGTGCCGCAGCAGGTTGCCCCAGAGGCGGCGCACCCGGCTGCGCAAGGGATTGCCGGGAAGCACGCCGTCCATCAGGCGCAGCATGGTCGCGGTCTTGGCTTCTTCATAGAGCTGGCTGATCAGCTCGTCCTTGGACGGGTAATAGACGTACAGCGTGCTGGTGGCGATGCCGGCCGTGCGGGCGATGTCGGCCATGGTCAGGCCGCTCAGGCCGGTCTGGGCCACCAGGTTGAAGGTGGCCTCGGCGATCGCTCGCTGCTTTTCGTCGTCTTTGGGTTTCATGGGGAGCTAATAATATAAGCGAATATTAATTCGTTATCAACTCTGCCCTCTGCTGAGATCTACCGCACACAAGGACAAGGCCTCTGGGGGCACAATCCAAGGCATGAGCCAGTCCACCCCCTCCATTGCCGACCTTCGCAAAAGCTACGAACGCGCCGAACTCAACGAAGACGCATCAGCCGCAGACCCGCTCCTGCAATTCGACCAGTGGCTGAAAGAAGCCATCGCCGCCGAAGTGCCCGAGCCCAACGCCATGACACTGGCCACAGTGGCCAGCAACCTGCGCCCCTCCACCCGCATCGTGCTGATCAAGGGCTACGACGAGCGCGGCATCACCTGGTTCACCAACTACGACAGCCGCAAGGGCCAGGAACTGGCCGGCAACCCGTATGCGGCGCTGCAGTTTCACTGGGTGGAGCTTGAACGCGTGGTGCGCATCGAAGGTGTGGTGGAAAAAGTCTCCGCCGAAGAAAGCGACGCCTACTTCAGTAGCCGCCCGCTCGACTCACGCATAGGCGCCTGGGCCAGCCCGCAAAGTGAGGTGATCGCCGGACGCAGCGTGCTGGTGGCGAACGCCGCCAAATACGGCGCCAAATTTTTGCTGCAGCCCCCGCGCCCACCGCACTGGGGCGGCTACCGCCTCAAGCCCGACAACTGGCAGTTCTGGCAAGGCCGCAAGAGCCGGCTGCATGACCGGCTGCGGTACACCTTGCAGGGGGATTCGGGCTGGTTGCGCGAACGGCTCGCGCCTTAAGGCCACGCACATGGATTTCTAGTTCGGATATGCATTTGGAACTAGCAGGAAGGAATTTTGTAACTCATCAGTTACCATGCATTCCTTGAATCTATGGCCCGTTTTGTGCGAACGAGGCAACACTCAGGAAGGTAAATCGTGGCGAAAAACCCAGCAGTGAAAAGATATAAAACGGTTGTACTCGGACTGTCGATTTTTCTATCGGCATGTGCCACAGTTCCGGAGTTAACTACCAGAGTTGAGGCTAAGCCGGCTTGCTGTAAATCGCCTGCGGAATTTCCGTACAGCCCTCTGGCAACAGAAGGTCTGACGAAGATTACATTAGGTGAACTTTCCCCTGTCTACGGATTCCCCACGGGGAAAAGCTACTTTGTGGCGTATTCGTTGCCGCCTGCCTTGTCCAAGCGCCTTCTGGTCCGTACTTTTATAACTGGATCGTCGGCCGTAGAGTCAGTTAAGTACTCTCAGGTTTTCTGCCCACAAGCAACTTTCCTTAATACCTCATTTCAAGAGCTGTCCACGGTCGAGAAAAGACCTTTGGTTGCAAGGGGACAATGGGCCAAGGGAATTTTCCCGTCTTTTCTTTCTGAGTTTGACGTTCCTCCGCAAGCCGCTTACGTCGTGTTCTATACAAACCCGTCGAGCCACGGATTGCTGAACATGCGCTACGCTGGTGATGGAGCCATGCTCTACCATCCCTGCGGCCCCGTGGCCGATGCCGAAATCTCGCTAATGTAATAGCCGTTGTCAGCTACCCGCTCCAAACGTCCCCCTAGCTAGCTCCGTAAGGGGTGGCAGAACGGGACAAGAACGAATACTGATCAACAAAGATTTATCTCTGTGGGTCAACCAATGGATTCAGCCGCTCAACGCACTGATGCTCCACTGCATCCAGATGCTCCGTACTGACCAAGCTCGGTGCGAGTTCCGCCAACGGCACCAGCACAAAGGCCCGCTGTGTCATACGCGGGTGCGGCACCGTGAGGTGTTCGGATTCGATGTGCGCGCTGCCGTAGAGCAGCACATCCAGGTCCAGCGTGCGCGGTGCGTTGCGGTAGGGCCTTTCACGGCCGGCTTGTTGCTCGATCTGCTGCAGGTGGCTTAGCAGAGCAGGAGCGGTCAAACCGGTTTCCACTTCGACGACGGCGTTGAGGTAGTCGTTGCCGGGCGCCGCAGACTCCTCGCCCGCATCGGTATTGAGTGGGGCTGTTTTATATAGGCTGGAGGATTGGCTGACCTCAGTGAGCGGCAACTGGCCTATCGCATGCACAGCTCGCCGTAGTGCTGCTACGGCATCGCCGAGGTTGGCGCCCAGGGCTACGTAGGCACGAACCATGTCAACCTCAGACGTTGGGAGTGCTGTCCGATGAAGGCGAAGAAGCCTCGCCATCTACGCCTTCAGCCCCGCCCGCGCCACCGCGATTGGCCGGCTTGCGGCGGCGGCGGCGTTTTTTGGCGGGGGCGGTATCGCCTTGTTCGCCGGACGCATCGGCCGAATCAGGCGTCGCGCGTTCGGCATGCACCGAACCAGGCTCCGCATCAACACGCTTGACGCGAACCCGCGGCGCCTGCGGCTTGCTCTGCTGCTCGCGGCGCGCCTCTTCAATCATGGCGTGGCGCTCGTCGTCGTAGGCGGTGCTGAATTTCTCCCACCACTCGGCGAGTTCCATGTCGATCTCGCCGGTCTGCGCGCGCAGGCGCAGGAAATCAAAGCCGGCGCGGAAGCGGGGCTGGTCCAGCAGGGAGTACGGCGCGCTGCCGGTGCGCTTTTCAAAGCGGGGCTGCATGGTCCAGATCTCGCGCATGTCGGTGCCCAGCTTGCCGCGGCCCGAGACATCGCCGATCTTGGCGTTGAAGGCATCGTCAATCGCATCCTGCAGCGCGGGCATGAGGTGCTCGCCGCGTTTCTTGCGCCGCTCCCAGCCTTCGCGCACGTCAAACCACAGCACGCACGACAGCAAGAAGCTGGGCGCCACCGGCTTGCTTTCGCCAACACGGCGGTCGGTGTCTTGCAAGGCGAGCTTCAGGAAAGGTTCGTCGGCGTTTTCCACCACCACGTCGAGCAGCGGATAAATGCCGGTACCCAGGCCGAGGAACTTGAGCTGCGCGATGCTGGCCAGCGAATGGCCGGTCTGCAGCAGCTTGAGCATTTCGTCAAAAAGGCGCGACTGCGGCACGTCGGCCAGCAGGCCCTTCATCTCGCGTAGCGGGGCGACGGTCTTGTCTTCAAACTTGAAGCCCAGCGCGCTGAGCTTGGCGGCAAAGCGCACGGCGCGGATGATGCGTACCGGGTCTTCGCGGTAGCGCACGGCCGGGTTGCCGATCATGCGGATGATCTTTTTCTTGGCGTCCCTGATGCCGTTGTGATAGTCGACCACCACCTGCGTCTCGGGGTCGTAGTACATCGCGTTGATGGTGAAGTCGCGGCGCGCGGCGTCCTGCTCGATAGGGCCCCAGACGTTGTCGCGCAGCACTCGGCCCGACGCATCGACCGCATGCTTCATGCCGGCGAGTTCGCTTTTGCTGGTGCGCTCGTTGCCGCCGACCTGTTCGGCCAGACTGCTGTCAAGGTGCGCGCGGAAGGTCGAGACCTCGATCACTTCGTGCTCACGCCCACGGCCATAAATGACGTGCACGATGCGAAAGCGCCGCCCGATGATGAAGGCGCGGCGAAACAGCGACTTGACCTGCTCGGGCGTGGCATCTGTGGCGACATCAAAGTCCTTGGGGCGCAAGCCGACCAGCAGGTCACGCACTGCACCGCCGACGATATAGGCCTCGTAGCCGGCGTCTTTCAGGGTGCGCACAACGTCCATGGCGCGGTCGTCCACCAACGACACGTCAATGCCGTGCTCCTTGACGGTGACATCCTGGCGCTGACCGAAAGGTGATTTTTTGACCCGCTTGGCGCCGGGATCTGCGCTGTCTGATTTGCCAAACAGCTTGTCGATAAATTTTTTGATCATGAAAAACTAGTGAAACAGGTCAAGTATGCGCCATCCGCGCTCTGCCGCCAGGGCCCGCAGGCGGGCGTCCGGGTTGGTGGCGACAGGGTGGGTGGCCTTCTCCAGCAGGGCAATATCGTTCATGGAGTCGGTGTAAAACGTGGTTTCCACGTCATTCCAGCCCAGGTTTCGAGCTGCCAGCCATTGTTCCATGCGGGTGACCTTGCCTTCACGGGCTGAGGGGGTGCCCTGGATCTCGCCGGTCACCCAGCCGTCAGCGTCACGTTCCAGCTCAACCGCAATCAGCTCTTTCACGCCGAAAGCATCGGCAATCGGCCGTGTGACGAACTCGTTGGTGGCGGTGACGATGACCAGTTCATCGCCCGCAGCCCTGTGGCCATCTACCAGCGCCAGCGCCTGTTTTGTGATGGCTTTTTGCACCACGTCCCGCATGAATCGTGCGTGACCAGCTCCTGAATTGATAGCGCCCTGCTTGCGGATGGCTTCAGTGGCAAAGCGCACGTATTCGTGGATGTCGAGCGTGCCGGCGCGGTAGTGCTCAAAAAATTCGTTGTTGCGGCGCTTGAACTCGGTGCTGTCGCACCAGCCCAGCGCAATGGTGAATTCGCCCCATTCGTAGTCGGAATCGATAGGGATCAGCGTGTGATCCAGGTCAAATAAGGCAATCTTGCGGGAAGCAGTCATTTCGCAGTCACAGTCACTTATTCGCTCTCCAGCATCGATTTGATCAGGGGAATCGTGATGGCCCGTTTGGTTTGCAGGGCATAGGCGTCCAGCTGGTCGAGCAGCTGCATCAGGCTGCCCAGGTCGCGCGAAAAGCGGGTCAGCATGAAATCCATGGCCTCGTCGCTCAGGAACACGCCGCGTGCATCGGCCTCGCGCCGTAACACGGCGCGCCGCTCGGGTTCGGTCAGGGCTTGCAGGGCAAACACATGGCCCCAGCCCAGCCGGGTGCGCAGGTCTTCGCGCAGGGCCAGGTCGGCCGGCGGCATCTGGCCAGCGGCCAGCACCCAACGCGGGCGGCCGTCGGGCGCGCTGAGCGCGTTGACAAACCAGTTGAAGGCCGCCTGCTGCTGCACCGCGGTGTAGAGATGGCAGTCGTCCAGGATGACGGCCGCCCACGATTCGTTGAACTCGGGCGGCTCGAGCATGGAGGCGTCCATCCAGCCGCTGGCGGCGCCCTGCTCGCGCAGCGCTTCGCGCACGGCTTTCAGCAAATGCGTTTTGCCGCTGGCGGCTTCACCCCAGAGGTAGGTGGGCACCGGGGAGCGCAGCGTGTTGCCGGCCCACAGTTCCAGGTGCCGGAGCGCGGCTTCGTTCGGCCCGCCAAAAAAATTGGCGAAGGACGGGGCGGAAGCCAGCCCGATGTCCAGCGCAATCTGTTTCATGCCCGCCATGCGTTCATCCTGACCCTGTTCAGCCTTAGCCGGCCTTGTTGTAAAGCCGGCTGGCCATATAGCTGGCTTTAATGCGGCGTATGCCCACCAGCAGCACCGCACTGGCCGGCAGCGCCACCAGCACACCGACAAAGCCGAACATCTGGCCGAAAGCCAGCAAGGCAAAGATCACCGCCAGCGGATGCAGGCCGATGCGCTCACCCACCAGCCGCGGCGTGAGATACAGGCTTTCCAACAGCTGCCCAATGCCATAGACCACGGCCACCATGACGAGCGCCTTGAGCGAAGCGAACTCCAGCAGCCCGGCCAGCACCGCGAGCATCAGGCCCAGGCCAAAGCCCAGGTAAGGGATGAACATCGCCAGGCCCGTGAAAACGCCGATGGGCAGGGCCAGATCCAGGCCGAACAGCGCCAGCCCCACCGCATAAAACACCGCCATGATCAGCATCACCAGCAGCTGGCCGCGCAGGTACTGGCCCAGCACCGAGTCGGCTTCGTCAGTGAAGCTGTCAAAACCCGCGCGCAGGTGCGGCGGCACCAGTTCAAGCACACGGGCGACAAATTTATCCCAGTCCATCAGCAGGTAAAACAGCGCCACGGGAATCAGCACCGCATTGCCGATGATGGCGAGCGCCACGCTGCCGCCCAGCTTGAGTGACGACATCAGCGAGCCGAACAAATCTTCAAAATTGGCATTGAGGTACTTGAGTACAAAGGCCTTGATGCTGCCGACGTCCAGCGCGACATGGATGCCGAACTGCGCCAGCCACGGCGCCAGGCTGGTGTTGAGCCTGTCGGCCAGCAACGGCACCTGCTCGCGCAGCACAGGCAGCTCCTTGGCCATGATGGGCACAATCAGCAAAAAGAGGCCGAACAGCGCCACGATGAAGAGGAACTCCACCATGACCACCGCCACCACGCGCGGCAGGCGGCCTTTGCCCATGTCGTCCAGCCGGTTCACGAGCGGCGTCAACGCATAGGCCAGCACGGCTGCAATGACAAAGGGCGCCAGCACCGGCCCCAGCAGCCACAGCGCCAGGATGACCAGCGCGGCGATGGCGCACCAGGTGGCGGCGCGTTTTTGGGTGGTGGTGAATTGCATACAGCCTTGGGTTGAGCTTGCCGGAAGGAACGTTGGAGAAGTCCCTGGAAAGGCCCGAAAGGCACCTGATGGGCAGCCTTTAGAATCTCAGGCTGAATTCTATCGGGCTTGCAGGCCGCTTCCGGGCTGCAAATCCGCCTTCTGACCGCCTGCCCTCCCACTGCATCAAAGCCGACACATGACCACCTCCTCCACTTCCCCCCTGAGCTACAAAGACGCAGGCGTCGACATCGACGCAGGTGACGCGCTGGTCGAGCGCATCAAGCCGCTGGCCAAAAAGACCATGCGGGAGGGCGTTTTGGCAGGTATTGGCGGTTTTGGCGCCTTGTTTGAGGTGCCCAAGCGCTACAAGGAACCCGTCCTGGTCAGCGGCACGGATGGCGTGGGCACCAAACTCAAGCTGGCCTTTGAATGGCAGATGCACGACACCGTGGGCATCGACCTGGTGGCCATGAGTGTCAATGACGTGCTGGTACAAGGCGCCGAGCCGCTGTTTTTTCTGGACTACTTCGCCTGCGGCAAGCTGGATGTGGACACGGCTGCAGCCGTGGTCGGCGGTATTGCCAAAGGTTGCGAGCTCAGCGGTTGCGCCCTGATTGGCGGCGAAACCGCCGAAATGCCCGGCATGTACCCGGCGGGTGAGTACGACCTGGCCGGCTTCGCCGTCGGTGCGGTGGAAAAGTCAAAAATCCTCACCGGCAAAGACGTTAAGGCCGGCGATGTGGTGCTGGGCCTGGCCAGCAGCGGTGCGCATTCCAACGGTTTCAGCCTGGTGCGCAAGTGCATTGAACGCGCCGGCGCAGCTGCTCCGGCGAAGCTTGACGGCAAGCCTTTCAAGCAGGCCCTGATGGAGCCTACGCGCCTCTACGTCAAGAACGTGCTGGCTGCGCTGGCTGCCCACCCGATCAAGGCGCTGGCCCACATCACCGGCGGCGGCTTGCTGGAAAACATTCCGCGCGTGCTGCCCGAAGGTACGGCCGCCCACCTCAAAAAGGGCAGCTGGCCGCAGACCGAGCTGTTCGCCTGGCTGCAAAAAACCGCCGGCATTGACGACTTCGAGATGAACCGCACCTTCAACAACGGCATCGGCATGGTCGTCGTGGTGGACGCCGCCAATGCGCAAGCCACAGCCAAAACCCTGCGTGACGCCGGCGAGCAGGTGTATGAAATCGGTGTGATCGCGCCCAAGGGCGACGGCGCCGCCGTCACCGTCGGCTAAACCGCCAGGCGCGGCAAACCAGACGCCTTATGCCGCCAACCACCCCACCCTCAACCAGCGCGCCCCGCCTTCCCGCAGGCATCTGGGCGCTGGGCTTTGTCAGCCTGCTCATGGACATTTCTTCCGAGATGATCCACAGCCTGCTGCCCGTTTTCATGGTGACGGTGCTGGGCACCAGCGTCTGGGCTGTCGGACTGATCGAAGGTTTTGCCGAAGCCACCGCCCTTATCGTCAAGGTGTTCTCCGGTGTGCTCAGCGACTACTGGGGCAAACGCAAACCGCTGGCATTGCTGGGCTACGGGCTGGGCGCGGCGTCCAAGCCGCTCTTTGCGCTGGCGACCACATCGGGCCTAGTGCTCGCTGCACGGCTGGTAGACCGGGTGGGCAAAGGCATACGCGGCGCGCCACGCGATGCGCTGGTCGCCGACCTGGCGCCACCTGGCATGCGCGGCGCGGCTTTCGGGCTGCGCCAGTCGCTGGACACCGTGGGGGCTTTTGTCGGGCCGCTGCTGGCCATGGGCCTGATGCTGCTCTGGGCCAATGACTTCCGGGCGATTTTCTGGGTGGCCATTATTCCGGGCGCGCTGTCGGTGGCCCTGCTGCTGTTCGGCGTGCAGGAACCCGTGCGCATCTCCAGCAAACCGGGGGAGGCGCCGCGGGTCAACCCGATCAGCAAGGCCAACCTGCAGCGCCTGAGCGCGCCCTACTGGCGTGTGGTTGCCATCGGCGCCGTGTTCACACTGGCCCGCTTCAGCGAAGCCTTTTTGCTGTTACGCGCACTGCAGATCGGCCTGCCGGTTGCCTACACGCCGCTGGTGCTGATCGGCATGAACATCGTCTTTGCGATGGGCGCCTACCCATTTGGCAAGCTGTCGGACACACTCAGCCACACCACCTTGCTGGCCTGGGCGCTGGTGGTGCTGATCGCGGCCGATGTGCTGCTGGCGTCAAGCGGGCACTGGAGCCAACCTGGCCTCTGGCTTGCGGCCGGGATTGCACTGTGGGGACTGCACATGGCCATGTCCCAGGGCCTGCTTGCCACCATGGTGGCCGAAACAGCCCCACCCGAGCTGCGCGGCACCGCCTTTGGCTTTTTCAACCTGGTCAGCGGCCTGGCCATGCTGGTGGCCAGCACTCTGGCCGGCGTGCTGTGGGACCAGTTGGGCGCACCAGCCACCTTTGCCGCAGGCGCCGTTTTTTGCCTGGTGGCGCTGGTCATGCTGTGGGGGTGGCACAGGTCCTCGCAGTGACGGTGTGGCACCCGTCGCAGTTGATGAATCCGCCTTTGAGTCGCTATCAATTTAATAGCTGCTTGCGCTCGTTGTTATTGGGCTTAAGGCGTGCCGGTGGCTGAAGGGATGGCTGAGAGACGCAGCCGGGAATGCGGCAGAAGTTGAATCAGCGGAAGGTCGATAACAAGCGAGCCGCAAAACATCGCCGGACATCATCGCCACTGAAGTGCTACAAAAATACTAGCTGCTTGCGCCCATGCTGATTAGCTTCGCTGGACTTTTGCCGATTTTTGTATCAAACTGTTCCATCGGTTCCGTTGATCCCCCAACCCGCCCCTGGAGCATCCATGCCCGTTATTGCAGTCGTCAACCGCAAGGGAGGCAGTGGCAAGAGCACACTCGCCGCGCATGTGGCCGCGTGGTGCGCGCGCAATGGCAGCTCGGTCATGCTGGGCGATGTAGACCGCCAGCAGTCGGCGCGAAGCTGGCTCAAGCGACGGGACCCCGCGCTGCCCGCCATCGCGCCCTGGGCCGTCGACCAGAAAAACATGCTGCGTGTGCCTACCGGCATCACGCACGTGGTGCTTGACACGCCGGGCGGCATGCACGGCTTTGAGCTGGCGCGCGTGGTGATGTTTGCCGATGTCATCGTCATGCCGGTGTGCAATTCGATGTTTGACCGTGAATCGGCCGCGCAGTGCCACGCCGAGCTGATGGCGTTGCCGCGCGTAGCCAGCGGCCGCTGCCGGCTCGCCACGGTGGGCATGCGGATCGACGGGCGCACCAGTGCCGCGAAAACGCTGCAGGCGTGGTCTGAAAGCCTGGGCATGCCTTTCCTGGGCGCCCTGCGCGAAACCCAGCTGTATGTACGCAGCCTGGAGCGCGGCATGACGATATTTGACTTGCCGGCCAGCGCCGCAACGCAAGACCTGCAGCAGTGGCAACCGATCCTGGAGTGGCTGCGCCCCACGTTGTATCCGCCGCAAGCCGCCAACGACGCGCCCGAAAGGGGGCACGCGACAGTGCCGGCCAAAGCCCCGGTCCGGATGATCGCGCCCCTGCCTTCGACCGCCGCAACGCTGGGTGCCCGGTTGCTCAACCCACCGCCCGCTGCCAAAGCCGCGTCCGCGCGCCTGGGCAGCTCGCTTCCCAACAGCCTCATGCCCGCGCAGGAATCCCTGGTGCATGGCGCGCGCATGTCCTCACAAAGCACCGCACGCGCGGTCGGCCGACCTGTGCAGGTCAGCACGGCGCCGGCCATGTCGCGCAATGTGGATTCCCCTGACGGCATGCAGATTCCGCATTTCCTCAAGCGCGGCACCTGACTCGCCCTTCCTCCCGGCGTCCGGCGCACCGCGTCAGGAAGCTGCCAGCTGCTTGCGCACTTCTTGCGCGGCCCGCACCATGTTGCCGAGCGCCGCTTCGGTTTCCGGCCAGCCCCGCGTTTTCAGCCCGCAGTCGGGATTGATCCAGAGGTTTTCCGCCGGGATCACGCTGGCGGCCTTTCGCAGCAAGCGCACCATGGCGTCCACGGTCGGAACGCGCGGCGAATGGATGTCATACACGCCGGGCCCGATTTCATTGGGATACCTGAAGGCGCCAAAGCCGCGCAGCAGTTCCATGTCGGAACGGCTGGTCTCGATGGTGATCACGTCGGCGTCCATTGCAGCGATTTCCGGCAGGATGTCGTTGAATTCGGCGTAGCACATGTGGGTGTGGATTTGCGTCTCGTCGCGCACACCCGAGGCACTGATGCGAAAAGCCCGCGTGGCGGTGCGCAGGTACGCGGCCCAGCTCGCACGGCGCAGCGGCAATCCTTCGCGAATGGCCGGCTCGTCGATCTGGATGATGCCGATGCCGGCCCTCTCAAGGTCTACCACTTCGTCGCGTATGGCCCAGGCGATCTGCTCGCAGGTCAGGCTGCGCGGCTGGTCGTCGCGCACAAAGGACCATTGCAGGATGGTGACGGGGCCGGTCAGCATGCCTTTCATCGGCAGCTTCGTCAGGCTCTGCGCATGCGCCGTCCATTCGACCGTCATGGGTGCAGGTCTCGCCACGTCGCCGAAGATCACCGGCGGTTTGACGCAGCGCGAGCCGTAGGACTGCACCCAGCCGTTGGCGGTGAAGGCAAAGCCGTCAAGCTGCTCGCCGAAGTACTCGACCATGTCGTTGCGCTCGGCTTCCCCATGCACCAGGACGTCAAGGCCTAGTGCCTCCTGCTTGCGTACCGCCAGCGCAATCTCGGCTTCCATTTTTTCACGGTAGCCCGCCGCGCCGAGTTCGCCGCGTTTGAACGCTGCGCGCGCAGCGCGGATCTCCGGCGTCTGCGGGAAGGAGCCGATGGTAGTGGTGGGCAGCGGCGGCAGCGCAAGGCGGGCGCGCTGCAGGGCCTGGCGCACCGGAAACGGCGAGCTGCGGCAATCGTCGCCTGCAACGCTGCGTGCAAGACGCAATGCCACGTCGGCCCGGTGCACACGGGGGCTGCGCCGGCGCGCCGCAACAGCTGCGCGGGCTGAAGCAAGCTCCCTGGCAACCAGAGACTCTTCTCCCGTGAACGCCGCGCGCAACATGCGCAGTTCGCCCAGTTTTTCCACAGCAAAGGCGAGCCAGGCGCGCAGTTCCGCATCCAGCGCGCTCTCGGCGGCAAGGCTGAAAGGCACGTGCAACAGCGAGCAGGAGGGCGCGATCCAGAGTTCGCCCTGGTGCCTGGCTGTCACCGCGCGCAGCTTCGCCAATGCCGCATCGGGGTCTGTGCGCCAGATGTTGCGGCCGTCCACAATACCCACCGACAGCACCTTGTGTGCAGGCAGCCAGTCGGCCACCCCCACCAGTTCCTCGGGCGCACGCACCGCATCGACATGCAAGCCCGCCACCGGCAGCTGGCAGGCCAGCCTCAGGTTGTCGGCCAGCGGCGAAAAGTAGGTGGCCAGCAGCAGCTGGGGTGCGTTGCGGGCAAGCTGCGAATAGCTGCGCTCAAAGGCGTAGCGCCACTGCTCGGGCAAATCCAGGCCCAGGATGGGCTCGTCCATCTGAACCCACTCCACACCTTGCGCCTTCAACCGCCCGAGAATCTGCGCATACACCGGCAATAGTTTGTCGAGCAGGCTGAAGCGGTCAAAGCCGGGCTCTTCGCCGCCTGTCTTTTCCTTGCCAAGCCACAGAAAGCTCAGTGGCCCGAGCAGCACCGCCTTGACCCGGTGGCCGGCGCCCTGGGCTTGCGCCACTTCGTCGAAGAGGCGCTCCGAAACAAGGCTGAATTGCGTCCCTGCATTGAATTCGGGCACCAGGTAGTGGTAGTTGGTGTCAAACCATTTGGTCATTTCCAGTGCGAAGCTGCTGCCGCCCGCCTTGCCATCCGCGCACGCACAGTCGGCACTGTGTGTGTGGTCTTTGTGCGCATTCACGCCGCGCGCCATGGCGAAGTAGCGGCTCAAAGCAGCTTCCTGACCGGTAAAACCGAAACGCACAGGTTCGCACCCCAACATCTGGATGTGATTGGCCACGTGGTCGTAAAAAGCGAAGTCGCCTACCGTGACAAAGTCCAGCCCGGCTTCTTTCTGCACGGCCCAGTGCTGCTCGCGCAGGCCGGCTCCGGTGGCTTCCAGTGCAGCCAGGTCACTCTCGCCGCGCCAGTGTTTTTCGAGCGCGAATTTCAGTTCCCGGTTCGCGCCCATGCGCGGAAAACCCAGGGTATGTGTGTGGACCATCCAGTTATCTCCCAATGCAAATCAATCACAGAAGCACGCATGGTCGGCCAGATTCAACTATTATTCAAACGAAAGATATTGCCTTTCAACATGAAAATAATTGATTCACCGATTAATTTGCTGATTAATCTGCTGATCGATCTGCAGGGAATAACTGATGAGCTTGTCTATCCTTGAACTGCGCCACCTGCGCACGCTGACCGCCCTGCGCGACAGCGGCAGCCTGGTGCGCGCGGCGCAATTGCTCAACCTCACGCAGTCGGCACTCTCGCATCAGGTCAAGCTGCTCGAAGAGCGCTACGCCACGCCGCTATTCGAGCGCAAGTCCGTACCCCCGCAGTTCAGCACCACGGGCCTCAGGCTGCTGGCGCTGGCCGACGCGGTGCTGCCGCAAGTCGAGGAAGCCGAGCGCGATGTGGCGCGGCTGGCCACCGGGCGTTCAGGCCAGTTGCGCATCGCGGTGGAATGCCATACCTGTTTTGACTGGCTGATGCCGGCCATGGATTCGTTTCGCTCACGCTGGCCCGAGGTGGAACTGGACATTGTTTCGGGCTTTCACCCCGACCCGATTGCACTCGTGCTGCAGGACCGCGCCGACATCGCCATCGTCTCGGAAGAAGACGCCAGCGAAACCGTCGATTTCCACCCGCTGTTCCGCTTTGAAATCATGGCGCTGCTGGCGAACGAGCATCCGCTGACGGCCAAAACGCATCTCACGGCCAGGGACTTCGCCAACGAAACCCTGATCACCTACCCGGTACCCGACGAAATGCTCGACGTGGTGCGCCAGGTGCTGGAGCCGGCCGGCGTCAGGCCTGCCCGCCGTACCACCGAGCTGACGATTGCCATGCTGCAACTGGTGGCCAGTGGCCGCGGCATCGCCGCCCTGCCCAAATGGGCCGTGCAAAGTTATCTGGACCGGGGTTACGTGACCGCAAGGCCGGTGGGCAAAAAGGGCCTGACTGGGCGCCTCTATGTCGCGTGCACGCAAGCCATGTCAGGCCGGCCCTGGCTGGAAGACTTTGTGGCGATCACACGGGAAAGCTGCTTTCTCACGCTCAGCGAGATTGAACTTCTTTGAGAAAAAGTGGCCGTAGCGCGCTTCGGACAAGCACAAACAGCTATCAAATCAATAGCAAATAGCCGGGGAAAACCAGGGAGATGGCAGGGCGACTCAGTGACGGCTCTGGCGCAGCTGGGTCAGCCGCTCGGCCATGGTGTCAATGTCAAGCGCGTCTTCGGCGTTGGCAAGATAGATTTCCAGGTCGGCAATGGCCCGTTCGGGCTCGCCATGCGCGGCCCAGGCCAGGCCGCGGTCGCGGTATTCAGTCCATGCTTCCGGCTGCAGAACAATCAGGCGGTCCTGCACGGGGATCAGGCGCTGCCAGTCTTCCTGTGTCTTGTGGATTTCCTTGAGATTGCGCAGCATGCGGCTGATGATTTCGCGCGGCGGCGCCGACTGCAGGTACAGGCCCATCGGCACCTCAAACTCTTCGTCGGCGCTGCTGCGTTGCCGGAAAGGCTCCAGCCGCTCGGACAACTCTTCGCGGCTGAGCGACTGGCCGCTGAACGGATCAATCACAACCTGGCCTTTGGGCAGGTTGACCTTCACCATGAAATGCCCGGGAAAGGCCACGCCGCGCGCGTTGAGGCCCAGGCCCAGGGCCAGCTCAAGCCATAGCACCGCCAGCGTGATGGGAATGCCGCGGCGTGTGCGCAGCACGGCATTCAGGTAGCTGTTGTCGGGGTCGTAGTAATCGTTGACGTTGCCGCCGAAGTTCAGGTCGTGAAAGAAGAACTGGTTCAGTGCCCGCAGGCGCTGCAGCGCGGGAGCATCGGCAGGCAGGCGGCGCTTGAGGCGGGCCAGCAGCTGGTCTACATCGCCCAGCACCTGCTGCACATCAAGGTCGGGGTATTCGTCCTGCGCCAGGCTGACGGCGGCCTCCAGCAAGGGGAAATGCTCGTCGCTTTCCACAAGGCTGGAGAAATACTGCAATGGAGACGGTACGGTCAGATTTAATTGCATACCCTACTGTCTCATAAACCGGCGCAAAAAGGGAATCAAGGAATGCCCTTGAAGAGTCTGAAAAAGGCGACAGCTCAGTGTTTCAGGAGTTTTCGCACCTTCAGGCCCGACGCCCACAGCGCTATAAAATAAATAGCGCCCGACGCAAACAGGACAAGCGCCAGCAGCCCTATTCTCTCCAGGTACTGGCCTTTCAGACCGACCCAGTTCACGGCCCCGGCCGCCCACAGCAGGAAAACCGCCAGCAATGCACTGGCGCCCACCACCTGTGCCGAAAACATACCCCAACCGGGCGCCGGCGTGTAGCTGCCGCGCCGCTTGAGCCCCCACAGCAGCCAGAGCGCGTTGATGAGCGCACCAATACCGATGGCCAGCGCCAGCCCCGCGTGTTGCAAAAACGGCACCAGCGCCAGATTGAGCAGCTGTGTCACCACCAGCACGGCCACGGCAATACGCACCGGCGTCTTGATGTCCTGGCTCGCATAAAAACCGGGCGCCAGTACCTTGATGGCCACCAGTCCCAGCAGGCCCGCGCCGTAGCCCATCAAGGCCGTAGTGGTCTGCTGCACGTCGCGGTCGGTAAAAGCACCATAGTGATACAGCGTGGCGACCAGCGGCTGGGCAAATGTCATCAGGGCCACGGCACAGGGAACGGCCAGCAGCACCACAATGCGCAGGCCCCAGTCCAGCATGGCCGAATAGCGCGCCGCATCGCCGGCGGCTTTGGCGGCCGACAGCTGCGGCATCAGCACCACACCGATGGCCACACCCAGCATCGCGGTCGGGAACTCCATCAGGCGGTCGGCATAGGTGAGCCAACTGACGCTGCCGGGCGTGAGGTGCGAAGCGATCTGCGTATTGATAAGAAGCGAAATCTGCGCCACGCTGACACCCAGCAGGGCCGGCACCATGAGCCTGGTGATGTTTTGGGTGGCTGGATCGGCCCAGGCCGCCTTGATCGCAGAAGGGTTCCAGCCGATGCGCGGCAGCAGCCCCAGCCGGAACAGCGCCGGCACCTGCACCGCCAGCTGAAGGATGCCGCCCACCATCACGCCGCCGCCCAGGGCGTAAACCGGCTCGATCCCGTGCGTCTTGAACCAGGGGGCGCCCAGCCAGGCTGCCAGAATCATGGAAAGGTTGAGCAGTACCGGCGTGGCAGCCGGCACGGCAAACCGGCGCCAGGTGTTGAGCACGCCCGAGGACAGCGCTACCAGCGACATGAAGCCGATGTAAGGAAACATCCAGCGCGTCATGAACACGGCGGCCTCGAAGCCGCGCGCCTCCTGCTTCAGGCCGCTGGCCATGGCCCAGACCAGCACCGGGGCTGCCGCCACGCCGGCCACACAGGTCAAAAGCAGCGCCCAGGCCAGTAAAGTGGCGACCCGGTCTATCAGCAGCTTGGTCTCGGCGTCGCCGTTTTGGGCCTTGCTGGCGGCCAGCACCGGCACAAAAGCCTGGCTGAAAGCCCCCTCGGCAAACAGCCGCCGGAACAGGTTGGGAATGCGAAATGCCACATTGAAGGCATCCGTCATGGCGCTGGCGCCAAAAGTCGAGGCAATCAGCAGTTCCCGCACCAAACCGGTGATTCGGGAGACCAGGGTCAGAAGGGAGACGGTAGAGGCGGATTTGAAAAGTGACACCCGTGGAGTTTAGCCTCGGCCTTGCGCCGCCCAACCAATGTCAAGCTGGCTCGATATGGCGCGGAAAAATCAACTCAAAACGCTGAATTTAGGCATCAAATCGGCCTCAATCCCACGTATAGCATGCGCAAGCAGCTACAGATTTGATAGCAGTGGAGTGCAGAAATCCTCTTCACCAGCATGAGCCGTGGAGCCGGCTTTGCCGGGCCACAGGCGGGCGGCCCCCTCGGGGGGCAAGGAGTTACACGCAGTGAACGACTGTGGGGGCTATAATCGTGGGCTTTGCTGCAACATCCACAGACTCCTCCCCAGGATTAAAGGAATTTATATATGGCTACCGCCAAACCCAAGAAAAAGAACCCGCGCCTTGCGTCGGGCCGCAAACGCGTCCGCCAGGACGTCAAACTCAACGCTGCGAACACCTCGCTGCGCTCCAAATACCGCACCGCTGTGAAAAACGTCGAAAAAGCCGTTGCAGCCGGTGACAAAGACAAAGCCAAAGACCTGTTCGCCAAGGCCCAAAGCATTGTGGACACGGTTGCCGACAAGGGCATCTTCCACAAGAACAAGGCAGCGCGCGACAAGAGCCGCCTGTCCGCCAAGGTGAAAGCCCTGGCACTGGCCCCCGCAAAGGCCGCCTGAGCAATCAGGCAAATCGCCCGGACGGCATTTTGAAAATACCGTCCGCCGTTTTGTAGGGTGCGCTGCAGCAAAGCAAAAAAGCCGTCGAAAGACGGCTTTTTTGTTGGGCGCTTCGAAAACCTCAGTCTTTGCGCGGAGGGTCCGGAATTAAACAGGCTTCGGCCACCTGTAAATCGTTGTCTTTGGCGAAGTTGATGGCGAAGTCCCAGGCCATGGGCTCGGCCTCGCGCAGCTCTGAGTTAACGACCACACACTTCACGCCGTTGATGACGGTGGGCACGCACCAGGGGGAGTAGGTCAGGTGGCTGCCAGGCTGCGGGCCGCCCGGGCGGAAATGACTCATCACGCCGCACAACCTGTCGGCCCAGTCGCTGGGCCGGAAGGTTTTGCCGTCGCGGGTAATACCCTGAATGAAGACTTCTTTGGCGGTGTTGGAGACCATCGGATGGAGGGTTTTTGCGGCGCCTGACGTGGGAAGGGGATCGTATTCACCCCATGCTGCACCGCACAACAATTCTATCTTATTTGCGACTCTTATATAAGACTTGATGCCTGATTTTCAACATCAGGAGGCGCCAGGCGCCTGCATTGCAGTGATGCAGGATCGTCACAAAAGCCCGCAAACTCTGCGCCTAAAATCGCGTCAGGCCCGCTTCACTTATCGCGGGCCTCCGATTTTCAGCCCTGTTACAGCCATTGTTCCGGAGTTCTCCATGACCGCAGCCCTGCCAAAACATATCGAAGCCGCCTCTCCTCACGTGATGAACACCTACGGCCGCCTGCCCATCGCGCTGGACCACGGCCAGGGCTGCCGCGTCTGGGACGTTAACGGCAAGGCCTACCTCGACGCACTGGGCGGCATCGCCGTTAACACGCTGGGCCACAACCATCCCAGGCTGGTGCCGGCCCTGCAGGAGCAGATCGCCAAGATCATCCACAGCTCCAATTACTACCATGTGCCTTTGCAGGAAACCCTGGCCGCCAAACTGGTGGAACTGTCGGGCCTGGAAAACGTGTTTTTCTGCTCCACCGGCCTGGAAGCCAATGAAGCCGCGCTCAAGCTGGCGCGCAAGTTCGGCCATGACAAGGGCATTGAGCGCCCGGAAATCGTCGTCTATGAGAAAGCCTTTCATGGCCGCAGCATCGCCACCTTGAGCGCCACCGGCAACCCCAAAGTGCAGGCCGGCTTCGGCCCGCTGGTGGAGGGATTTATCCGCGTGCCGCTCAACAACATCGATGCGCTGAAAGCGGCGACGGCCAACAACCCGAATGTAGTCGCGGTGTTTTTTGAAGCCATCCAGGGCGAAGGCGGCATCAACAGCATGAAGGACGAATACCTGCGCGACGTGCGGGCGCTGTGTGACGAACGCGACTGGCTGCTGATGATCGACGAAGTGCAGTGCGGCATGGGCCGCACCGGAAAATGGTTTGCCCACCAATGGTCGGGCATCAAGCCCGACGTGATGCCGCTGGCCAAGGGCCTTGGCTCAGGTGTGCCGATTGGCGCGGTGGTGGCCGGCCCCAAGGCCGCACATATCTTTGGCCCCGGCAACCACGGCACCACTTTTGGCGGCAACCCGCTGGCAATGCGTGCGGGGGTGGAAACCATCCGCATCATGGAAGAAGATGGCCTTCTCGCCAACGCCGTGAAGGTGGGCGACCACCTGCGTGCGGCGCTGGCCCGCGAACTCGCCGGCGAAAAAGGTTTGAAAGAAATTCGCGGCCGCGGCCTCATGCTGGGCATTGAGCTGACAGTGCCTTGCGGCGAGCTGCTCGCCCGCGCCGCCGAAAACGGCCTGCTGCTGAGCGTGACCGCCGACACCGTGATCCGCATGGTGCCTTCGCTGATCATGACCATGGCTGAAGCCGACGAAGCGGTGGCCATTCTGGTTCCGCTGATCAAGCAGCTTTTGAAAGAAAAATCAGCATGACCGCAACGAAAGAATTTTCCGCCGGGCCGCCCCAAGGAAAATTAGCCCCCTCGGGGGGCAGCGCAGCACACGCAGTGGCAAGCGTGGGGGCTCCTTTAGTGCGGCACTATTTGCAGTTCAGCGACCTGAACGCGGCCGAATACGCCTATGTTTTCGAGCGCGCCGCCATCATCAAGAAGAAATTCAAGGCCTACGAAAAACACCAGCCCCTGGTCGACCGCACGCTGGCGATGATTTTTGAAAAAGCTTCGACGCGCACGCGCGTGAGCTTTGAAGCCGGCATGTACCAGTTGGGCGGCAGTGTGGTGCACCTGACCACCGGCGACAGCCAGCTGGGCCGTGCCGAGCCGATTGAAGACAGCGCCAAGGTCATCAGCCGCATGGTCGATCTGGTGATGATCCGCACCTTCGAGCAAACCAAGATCGACCGCTTTGCCGAGCACTCACGCGTGCCGGTCATCAACGGCCTGACCAACGAATTCCATCCCTGCCAGATCCTGGCCGACATATTCACCTACATCGAGCACCGCGGCTCCATCAAAGGCAAGACGGTGGCCTGGGTGGGCGACGGTAACAACATGGCCAATACCTGGCTGCAGGCCAGCGAAATCCTCGGCTTCAAGGTGCACGTGAGCACCCCGGGCGGCTACGAGGTTGACCAGTCCATCGCCGGCATCCGTTCGGCCGAAAGCTACAAGGTCTTCAAGGACCCGATGCAAGCCTGCGCTGGTGCCGACCTGGTCACCACCGACGTATGGACCAGCATGGGCTATGAGGCCGAAAACGAAGCACGCAAGAAAGCTTTCGCCGACTGGTGCGTGGACGCCGAGATGATGGCCGCAGCCAAGCCTGATGCGCTTTTCATGCACTGCCTGCCTGCTCACCGCGGCGAAGAAGTCGAAGCCGACGTGATCGACGGCCCGCAGTCGGTGGTCTGGGATGAAGCTGAAAACAGGATGCACGCGCAAAAGGCGCTCATGGAGTTCCTTTTGCTCGGGCAGCTCGCGTAACACGCGAGTGCAGGCGCAAAGCGCCGGTAGCCTGTTTCGGCGCAGGCTCACGTGCGCAAAGCGCACGTGAAGCGGCCACCGGCCGCGTGCCAAAGCCAAAACAGGATGCACGCACAAAAGGCACTCATGGAGTTCCTTTTGCTCGGGCAGCTTGCGTAAACGCTGAGGGATCAACGATAGAGCGTGAGTTCCATCGGCACCGCGAGCCGCGTCACCCGTCTCGCGGAACACCAGTCGCTGAAGCGGAGGGGCTGTCCAACGCAATTGCGGCGCCGCGAAGCGCAGGTGATTGCGCGGACTGAATGACGTACACCGGCACGTCGGCCAGGAACTGTGCAAAGCGTCCCTTTGCCCTGAAGCGTTGCCCAAACGCCGTACGCTCAAAAACCCCTCCCATGCGCGGAACGATGCCGCCGCCGATAAATATCCCGCCGCGAGTGCCAAGCGTCAGTGCCAGATTACCCGCGACCGTTCCGAGGAATGCGCAGAAAAGATCGAGTGCTTCGCGAGACCAGGGATCACCCCCATCCAGTGCTGCCGACGCTACGGTCGCCGCATCAAGCCCGACATCAGGTGCACGGCCGTCAACTTCCTTGATGGCCAGGTAGATATCCACCAGGCCTTGGCCGCACACGGCTCTCTCGGCCGAAACGTGCCCGTAGCGGCGGCTTAACCAATGAAGTACCGCCTGCTCACGCGGGGTGCAAGCCGCCAAAGTAGCATGTCCGCCTTCCCCCTCGATCGGGATCCAGCCGCCCTGCCCGTCGGGCAACAGCCCCGAAACGCCCAAACCGGTACCGGGCCCGATCAAACCCATCGCAGCGAAAGAGGCGGGCTTTCCGCCCTGAACCTGGCGCAACTCCTCTGGTCTCAATGCGTGCAGTGCCAGAGCCAGCGCTGTAAAGTCATTGAGCACCCGCAGCTTCGCGAATCCGAATTGCTCTTTCAGTGCCTTGATCGAGAAAGTCCAGCGATGGTTGGTCATTCGCACCTGATCCCCATGCACTGGATTGGCAATCGCGATTGCGCAGTCAGGAGGCGCGCTTCGCCCCACAAGGCCCAGGTAATGCCGGATTGCATCCGCAAGGCTGGCATATCCGGCACAAGGCAATATCACCAGGTCATTGATGGATTCCCCGGCGCCGGCCTGCCACGCGAAGCGTGCGTTGGTCCCGCCTATGTCGGCCAAAAGCCGCCCACCGCCGCCAGGACTGCCGGGCAATGCAGTCATCTTTTTTTATCGCAACCGGTCCAGAATGAGCCGCTTGTCATTCCATGGTGATTTTTGCGGTCTTCACAATCTCGCGGTACAGCGCGGCTTGGGGACCGACGAACGCACGAAGCTCACGGCCGGTCATCGGAGCGACCGTGATGCCGGCTTCCGCCAGCTTTGTGCGCACGTCGGGCTGCGCGAGCGCTTCCAGTAATGCCTTCTCATAAGCGGCCACGACAGAGGGGGAGGTTCCCGCTTTCAGAAACAGGCCTTGCCAGAGCGGCAGTGAAATTCCGTTGAAGCCCTCTTCCTCGCCAATGCGCCTGACATTCGGCAGTTGCGGAACGCGTGCACCATCAGACACCGACAGGGCCTTGATCTTGCCCTCCTTGAGAAAGGGCATTGCCGTCGACAAGACCAGCACCGCGCTGTCGACCTGGCCACCAACAAGATCATTCACGATCTGGGCACCGCCACGGTACGGGATATGCAACATTTCCACCTTCGCCCGCTTATTGATCAGCGACCCGTAGAGATGTTGCATCGTCGCAATGCCGGGCGTTGCGTAATTGAAGTTCTCTTTACCGCTTTTGCGCAGCGCACCCGCCAGGTCGGTAAGCGTCGCGTGGGGCGAGCCCGCGGGGACGGCGAATACCAGGGGCACGGTGGTCATTCTTCCAACCGGCAGAAGGTCCTTCTCCCAGTCAAGCCTGGCCTTCGGATTGACCATGGGCACGAGCACTGTATCCGTGCCCCCCATGTAGATGAGGTTACCGTCGGCTGGCGCATTGAGCACTTTTTGCGCGGCAATCATGCCGCTGGCGCCCGCAACGTTCTCGACGATAACCTGGCGCCCCAGGCGCTTTGACAGTTCGGTCCCCACAACCCGGGCGACCAGGTCGGCACTGCCGCCGGCAGAGTACCCGACTATCAGCGATACAGGCTTGTCCGATTGTGCGCGGCCAATGCCTGGTAATAGCGCGCCGCCACCCAGCAAAGCAAGCTGGTTCAACAGCCTGCGACGCCCGGCTCGCTGGCGAGCGAAAAGATCTTCCATGACGTGTCTCCATGTTCTATGTACCAGCTGAATGCATGGCGAGTATATTGTATTTATATTTATTGTAAATTGTATTAATTTCCAATTTATCCAATATAAAACATGGTATTACTTAAATACAATATGTATCTATCACAAATTTTTAAGCGAGCATGGCCAATACAGGCATACCGCTTCAACCAAAGCAGCCCATGAATACAAGTATGTTTGAGTCATTTATCACCGGCCACTGGTTCAGCGGCGAAGCCAAGCGCATCTGGAGCGACAGGGCCACGTTGCAGGCGTGGCTCGATGTTGAAGCAGCACTGGCTCATTCCCAGGCCGAGCTTGGCGTCATTCCCGCCGAGGCCGCGCAAATCATTGGAAAGAAGGCCAATGCCGGGCTCTTCGATCTGCAACGCCTGTCCAGGGACATCGCGTTTGCACATCATCCGCTTGTTCCCGTCCTCTCCCAGTTCGAGGAACTGTGCGGTGAACCAGCCGCGGGCTATATCCATTGGGGGGCGACGACCCAGAACATCTTCGATACCGCCAGTTCACTGCAGATGCGTGAGACACACCACTTGTTGACGGGTCATCTGGATGCAGCCATCGCCGCACTTGGCTGGCTGGCGCAGGAACACCGGGCAACGGTGATGGCGGGCCGCACACACGGCCAACATGCATTGCCGATGACGTTCGGCTTCAAGCTTGCCGGCTGGATTGACGAACTGGACAGGGACCGCGACCGACTGATGCGGCGCCTGGCGTCGTCGTTCGTTGCGTGCATGGGCGGTGCAATAGGCACTTTCGCGGCGATGGGCAATAAAGGCCGAGCCGTGGAAGCCCGCATGGCTGAGCAACTCGGGTTACCGCCAGCCGGGCTGCCAAGCCGTTCGTCTTACGACCGCGTATGCGACTACATTTCAGCACTGGGATTGCTTGCAGGTACTGCGCAGAAAATCGCGCAAGACGTCGTATTCATGCAGCGCACCGAAATCGGGGAGGTTGCGGAAGCGTTTCATATGGGCAAGGTAGGCAGCTCGACCATGGCGCAGAAACGCAATCCTTCCACCGCGCTGCTGTTGGTCAGCCTTGCGCGCATGATGCGGATGCGGGTGCCTGCGGCCCTTGAAGCCATGGTGCGCATGGACGAAGGCGATTCGTCGGCAACCAATGTGACCGACACCCTGCTTCCAGAAATCGCCATCATCTCGGCGTCCATTGCCGAGACCCTTGCCAGGCTGGCAAAGGGTCTTACCGTGAACATTGAGGCGATGCGGCAAAATCTTGAACTGTCAAATGGCCTGATCGCTTCGGAAGCCGTCATGATGCGGCTGACCAGGCTGATGGGACGCCACGAAGCACACAAGCTACTCTACGAAGCAGCGCAACGGTCCCAATCCGAAGGCGTTCCGTTTATAACAAGCATCAGTGAGCACCCGATGTTTGCAAAACATGGGCTTCCCGAGGGCCTGGCCCAGGCACTTGTAGCGAGCAACTATGTGGGCGAATCGGCGGCAATCACGATTGAGACGGTCGAGCGCGTGACGCAACCTCGATAAGCGGTCAACCTAAAAGGGGCACCTAGTGCTTAAAACTCTCTCCGTTGGCATCGTCGGTTACGGTTACGCGACCAAAACGTTTCATGCGCCTTTGATAGCTGGAGTCCCGGGGCTCAGACTTGCCGCGATTTCAAGCAGCGATCCTTCCAGGGTGTATGCGGATTGGCCCGATGTGCAGGTCGAAGCAACTGCAGAGCGGCTTTTTGCGCGTCCGGACATTGACCTTGTGGTGATACCAACACCCAACGACACACATTTTTCGCTCGCTTGCGCAGGGCTGGCCGCAGGCAAGCATGTGGTGGTCGACAAACCCTTTACGGTCACGTTGGACGAAGCACGGCAACTGCAGGCAAAAGCGCAGACCGCTGGGCGCCTGCTCTCCGTCTTCCACAATCGGCGCTGGGATGCAGACTTCCTGACTGCGCGCCAGATCATTGCCTCCGGTGAACTGGGGCAAATCGTTCATTTTGAATCGCATTTTGATCGTTACCGGCCGGAAGTTCTTGGCCGTTGGCGCGAACAAGCCGATACGGGCGGTGGACTGTGGTACGACCTTGGCGCACATCTACTGGATCAGGCGCTGCAGCTATTCGGGCTTCCCGAATCGATTGCGCTTGACCTCGCACAGCAACGCGATGGTGCAAAGACTCCCGACTGGTTTCACGCCGTGTTGCGCCATGGCCAAAGCCGGGTCATTTTGCATGGCAGTGCTCTGACGCCGGCGCCGGGGCCGCGCTTCACAGTGCATGGAAGCCTGGGCAGTTTCGTCAAGATGGGTCTTGATCCACAAGAGGATGCGCTAAAGGCCGGAAAGCGGGCGCCCGCCCTGGACTGGGGAGTTGATCCCTTGCCTGCCGAGGTTTCAGTTTGGCTTGATGGCGCTTGCTTAAGGCGCGAAATAAACTGCGTTGCGGGTGACTACCCTGCCTACTACGGCGCAGTACGCGATGCCATCCATGGCAAGGGCATCAACCCCGTCACGGCCAATGATGCGATGCAGGTCATCGGTTTGATTGAGCTGGGACTGCGGAGTGCACGGGAGGGTCGCACCATGCCCGTTTCTGCCATCGAATTCCAGGCATGACAGCACGCGTTCGGCAAAATGATCAGGAACCGGTAGCAAGCGCCTAGCCGCGAGTTTTGGCGGACTTCCGCAAACCCTGCTCGTGCGGCTCACCAGCCATCGGCAGGGTGGCTATCGATTGGCCGGCGTAAGTCGTTACAGGAATCAGGCGTACGCCATAGGGGATTGAGGGGTCGGCCCATCGTGCATTGATGGCCTGGTACAAATACTCGATCTGATCGGCCACGCTGCATCCGATCGTGTCAAAGAAGTTGGCGTGCTCGTTCGCAAGATCCGTACGTCCCAGCAACACCACGCTCAGCAGTGCGGGTATGCCAACGCCAGCCTCTTGCAGCAGCTTCCGAAATCTGGCGCCATCCTCGATACCCCATGCCACCAACGCGGTGAAAGGTAGCTGCCCCGAGGCATCCAGACTGGCCTTGACCATCCCCACAAGCACCGCTTCGTAGTTCTCATCAGGCAGGTGCGGCACGGTGATCGTCTGCAGCTCAATTCCTGTCAGGGTGGTCTGCAGGTAGTCGAACCGCCGCCGTCCCATCTGGGTTGCCAGGAATGGGTGCGACGTCGTTGCATACGCAATGCACCTATGGCCTTGCTGCTGCAAAAGCGTGATCGCCGCAGCCAGCGGCTCTCCCCATTCCATTCCGACCACCTCGACGTCGGCTCCAGCGAGGGCCGCGCCATCCACGGCCAACGCATCACATTTCTCTTTCAGCGCTGCGAGTAAATCAATTGTGATGGTTTTGTAGCTCGACTGAACCACGCAGGCGTCAAAGCGGGGCGAGCCCTTCAATACAGTCCGCGCATGGGCGGGATCGGTGTAGGAAACTTCCAGTACGCGGTGGCCGTCGACGGTAAAGCGGCGCTGCAGTCCTTCTATCAACACACGTCCGCGGGTAATGCTGATTGAACGGCGAAGCAGCAGCACCGACCTTCCGGCCGGCGACGAGGCGCCGGGGCCGACATCAGCCTCGCCTTCCACGCGAAAATAGGTCCCTCGCCCTACTTGCGATGCAATCAGTCCCCTGGCTTTCAGGCCCTGGAAGGCGCGCTGAATCACCATCTGGGACACAGCAAACCGGCGCATCAAATCCCGAATGGTCGGAAGGCGATCCCCGGGCCGGGCGGTACGCGCCAACTCTTCGAGGTACTGTTCCAGATCAGATGCTGTATTGCTCATATACATACAATACAACACATTTCACGCAACCCTCAGTTGACCTGGCTATGCACCATGCATACCTTGAGCAATATGCGCCGGGCTCAACACACAACAGCCCTCAACCGCGGCCTACAAACGGCATCTTCGTGGCCATGATGGTCATGAACTGCACATTAGTTGACAGCGGCAGAGACGCCATATGCACCACCGCGTCGGCAACTTCTTTCGCGTCCATCATCGGCTCAATGGCGATCTCGCCGTTGGCCTGGGGCACGCCCTTGGCCATGCGGGCCGCGAGCTCCGTCATGGCATTGCCGATGTCGATCTGGCCGCAGGCGATGTTGTACTTGCGCCCGTCCAGCGAGATGGATTTCGTCAGGCCCGTGATGGCGTGCTTGGTGGAGGTATAGGGCGCTGAGTTGGGCCGAGGCGCATGGGCCGAAATCGAGCCGTTGTTGATGATGCGGCCGCCCTGGGGCAACTGGTCTTTCATCAACTTGATGGCGGCCTGTGCACAGAGGAAGGAGCCGGTCAGGTTGATGTTGACCACATTGGTCCACTGCTCAAACGTGATGTCTTCGAGGTTGACGGGCGGCGCCCCCACACCGGCGTTGTTGAACAGCAAGTCCAGCCGGCCGAACTTTTCCTTCACTTTGGCGAATGCCGCCGCCACGGAGTCGGGCTGGCTCACGTCGGTCGGCAAAGCCAGCGCGCGGTCGGTGCCGGACTCTTTGGCAACCTCGTTGAGCGGCTCGGCGCGACGACCCACCAGCGCCACGCTGTAGCCTTCACGCAGCAGGGCCAGGGCCACAGCCTTGCCAATGCCGGTGCCCGCGCCGGTGACGAGTGCGACTTTGCCGCTGGACTTGCTCTCGGAATTCATGGTGTGCCTTTGTCTCTTTGAAGGGGTTGTAAAGGCGCTCTGGTAAATCGATACCGCAACGAGCGTTACAGCCTTTAATTGTGCCCGAGGCTGACGGGTCCCACAGGCCGCGCCCGGCGACTGCGCGGCCCGCTTTTGCCAGGTACTTTAGGTTTCAACTATTTTTGAGATTGTTGGAAATAACCGACACCACGGCTTTTTTGCCGGTGCTACCTTTGCACCATGACAGCCCGCACCTCCGCTTCCACCACATCACCACCGCGAAAACTCTGGGACATCTCACCGTCGGTGGACGAAAACGCCGCGGTGTTCCCCGGCGACACGGCCTATTCGCAGCAGTTGCATTTTTCGCTGACGCCGGACTGTCCGGTCAACGTCAACAGCATCACACTATCGCCCCACACCGGCGCGCATGCCGATGCGCCGCTGCACTATGCCAACGGTGAAACCAGCGTCGGCGAACTCGACCTCGCGCCCTACCTCGGGCCATGCCGCGTGATCCACTGCATGGACTGCGGCCCGCTGGTGCAGCCGGAACACATCGCCCATGCGCTGGAAAACCTGCCGCCCCGCGTGTTGCTGCGTACCTCAGTGGCAGCCAGTCAGTCATGGGAATCATTTACGGCCATAGCCCCCGCCACGCTTGCGCTGCTAGCTACCAAAAACATAGCGCTTGTCGGCATTGACACGCCCAGCGTGGACCCCGCCACCAGCCAGAACCTGCCCAGCCACCACCAGTTGCTGGCGCACGGCCTGCGCGTGCTCGAAAACCTGGTGCTCGACGACGTGGCCGAAGGCGACTACGAACTCATTGCCCTGCCGCTCAAGCTCACCCGGGCCGACGCCTCACCCGTTCGCGCAGTCCTGCGTGAACTTCCATGAAGACCACTCCATGACTACTCTGCAAGACTGCCGCGCCCTCGATGCGCAAGACCCGCTGCGCACGCTGCGCCGGCAATTCACCCTGCCCGAAGATGTGATCTACCTCGACGGCAATTCGCTGGGCGTGCTGCCCAACACAGCCGCCGCTCGCGTCGCTGAAGCCGTGACCGCCGAATGGGGCCAGGGCCTGATCCGCTCCTGGAACAGTGCCGGCTGGTTTGAACTCCCGCAGCGCCTGGGCGACAAGATCGCGCAACTGATAGGCGCGGCCCCCGGCGAAGTGGTGGCCACCGACAGCACCTCCATCAACCTCTACAAGGTGCTGAGTGCCGCGCTGCACATCGCGGCCCAGGACGCGCCCGACCGCAAACTCATCGTCAGCGAGCGCAGCAACTTCCCGACCGACCTCTACATCGCCGAAGCGCTGTGCCGTGAACACGGCTTTCGCCTGCGACTGGTCGAACCCGAAGAGATCGCCGCCGCGCTCACCAGCGAAGCGGCCGTGCTGATGCTGACCCACGTGAACTACCGCACCGGCGCCATGCACGACATGGCCGCCGTCACTGCAGCAGCGCACGCAGCAGGCGCACTCACCGTCTGGGACCTGGCCCACAGCGCGGGCGCCGTGCCGGTAGACCTGAATGCGGCGAAAGCCGATTTCTCGATTGGCTGCGGCTACAAATACCTTAACGGGGGCCCCGGCGCGCCAGCCTTTGTCTGGGTCAACCCCAAACACGCAGACCGCTTCTGGCAGCCGCTGGCCGGCTGGTGGGGCCATGCAGCACCTTTTGAATTCACTCCGGACTACCGGCCTGCCGCTGGCATCTCGCGTTACCTCTGCGGCACCCAGCCCATCCTGAGCATGACCGCGCTGGAGTGCGGGCTGGACACCGTGCTGGCCGTCGAGGCATTCGGCGGCATGCAGGCCCTGCGCAAAAAATCGCTGGCACTGACCGACCTGTTTATTCAACTCGTGGAAGAACGCTGCGCGGGACACGGCCTGGGCCTTGCAACACCACGTGAGCACGCGCAACGCGGCTCACAGGTGTGCCTGACCAGAACCGAAGGCGCCTACGCCATCGTGCAGGCACTCATCGCTCGTGGCGTCATCGGCGACTTCCGCGCCGGCGACGGCGCGGCCGGCAAGCACCTGGACATCTTGCGCTTCGGCTTCACGCCACTCTACATCGGTTTTGAAGACGTCTGGAATGCGGTTGAGCACCTGAAGCAGGTGCTGGAAACCGCCGAATGGCACAAAGCCGAATTCAACCAGAAGCACGCGGTCACCTGATGAACAACTACAGCGACAACAACAAACCCCAAGCGCCCGCAGACATCGTGCGCGACGAAAAAGCGCAGCTCGACTTCAGTCAGTCGATGAGCTATGGCGACTACCTGCAGCTCGACGCAATCCTCGGCGCACAAAAACCGCTCTCGCCCGACCACAACGAAATGCTGTTCATCATCCAGCACCAGACCAGCGAACTCTGGATGAAGCTGATGCTGCACGAGCTGCGCGCGGCAATAGCCAATGTGGCCAAAGACGAGCTGGGCGCCGCTTTCAAGATGCTGGCCCGCGTGAGCAAGATCATGGAGCAGCTGGTACATGCCTGGGACGTGCTGGCCACCATGACACCGCCCGAGTACAGCGCGATACGCCCTTACCTGGCCAACTCCAGCGGCTTTCAAAGCGCGCAGTACCGCTGCATCGAATTCGCGCTCGGCAACAAGAATGCCGCCATGCTCAAGCCCCATGCGCACCGGCCCGACCTGCTCGCGCAGGTACAAGCCGCGTATGAAGCCCCGTCACTCTATGACGAAGCCCTGCGCCTGCTGGCCCGCCGCGGCCTGGCCGTACCGCCCAGCCACACGCAGCGCGACTGGACGCAAGGCTATGCCGAAAGCGATGAGGTTGAGCAAGCCTGGCTTGTGGTGTATCGCGACCCCAAGAAGTACTGGGACCTGTACCAGCTCGGCGAAGAACTCACCGACCTGGAAGACGCTTTCCGGCTCTGGCGCTTCCGGCATGTGACCACGGTGGAACGGGTGATCGGGTTCAAGCGCGGCACGGGTGGAACCGGCGGCGTCAGCTACCTGCGCAAGATGCTGGATGTGGTTTTATTTCCTGAGATCTGGAAACTACGCACTGACTTATAGACGCCCCGGGGTGCAGACGGTGAACTCCGGGGGCTTTGGTGATCAGCAAGCGCCGCTGGTCCTGGAAATACCCCGGGCCGATCTGGTATGCCTCTGGACTTCCTTCCCCGACAGACGCCCCGAGCTGGCGAGGATTTCCGCCTGTTCACACCGCAAGCTGTTGAGTGCGGCCATGGGGCCCATGCCGAAGTTTTCCGCAAATTTGCGCTGAAAAGTGCGCCGGGACATATTGCACATATCCGCCATCTCATCGACGGACCATTCATGATCAAGCCGGGCCTGCAACAACTCGATCAACTGGCGAAATGGTGCAACGGCCCGATCCTGAATCCTCATGGCCTGGCTGTACTGGCGCTGATCGCCGTCCCTGCGTAAATAGACAAGAAGCCGCCGCGCAACACGCTGCGAGATGTCGGCGCCATGGTCGCGCTCGATAAGGGCCAGCGCGAGGTCGATACCGGCGGTAACACCCGCCGTGGTCCAGTACTTGCCGCTTTCGCAGTAGATCTTGTCGTCGTTAACCCTGAGGTCCGGAAAGTCCCGCTGCAATCTCTCGGCGGATCGCCAGTGGGTGGTGACCTCCCGGCCACTCAACAGGCCGGTCGCGGCGAGCAGGAAGGCCCCCGTGCAAACGCTGCAGGTTCTACGTGTGGCCTGGTCTCTTTCCCGCAGCCAGTTGACCAGTTGAAAATCGGCACATGCCGCATGGACACCGCCACCGCCTGGCACCACCAGCGCATCGATCGGCAGTGCCGCGGCAGCCCCCAGATCGTGGTCCACATGGATTTTCATTGCACCATCGGCGCTCGTTACAGCGTCTTTCTGTGCCACGGTGACCAGGCGATACGCCGGAACGCCCACCTCTTCATTTGCCGTGGCAAATGCCTGCCACGGCCCGGCGAGGTCAATGGGCTGGAAGCCGTCAAACAAAAGAAATGCCACCCATTTTGGCGCACATTCGCCCGCTTTTGGCACTGCCCCTGCGGCACCTGGCCTTACCGTCAGCGTCTTAAGGAGGGTGTTCATGAAAGTTAATATTATTCTCTTCAATGCCTTGACACAACTTGATTTGACAGGGCCTTTTGAAGTCCTGGCACGTGTGCCGGGGGTGCATGTCGAGCTCGTGGGGAAGTCACTGGAGCCAGTCCGCTCGGACCGCGGCCTCACGCTGATACCCACCACGACCATCGCAAACGCACCACCCTGCGACCTGCTGGTGGTGCCGGGGGGACCTGGAACCGACGACGCCATACTGGATGCCGAGTGGGTCAATTTCACCCGCAGGCAAGCAAAGTCAGCGAAGTACATCTTCGGCATCTGTACGGGTTCGCTGCTGCTCGGCGCCGCGGGCCTTCTCAAGGGCCGGCGAAGCACCTGCCACTGGCAGGCCATCGATTTTCTGCCGGCGTTCGGTGCCATCGTCACCAGAGAGCGCATGTGTGTGGACGGAAATATCTTCACTGCTGGCGGCGTGACATCCGGCATCGACATGGCCCTGAAGGTCGTCGCAATGCTGATGGGAGACGAAGCAGCCAAGCAAATCCAGCTCCAGATCGAATACGACCCCAAGCCACCCTTTCCGGGTGGTACACCCTTTACATCGGAGCCGGCCATCATCGAGAAATGCCTGGCAGCGACTCAGGCGCGACGGGCCCTGCGGGCCTCGGCTGTCGACTATGCGGCCCTTCGCATGCCAGCCTGAAAAGTACCGGTAACCCTGGAGAAACTTATGAGCAAGAAACTGTTTTCACTGGTTTTTTGGGCCTTGCTGGCATGCGGCATGGGCGCGCAGGCGCAAGGTGTTTACCCCTCGAAACCGGTGACATTGATTGTTCCCTACCCCGCAGGAGGCCCTATGGACAAGCTCGCGCGGGAGCTTGCCCTACCGCTGGAAAAGCAGTTAGGGCAATCCATCATCATTCAGAACCTGTCAGGCGCCGGAGGCAACCTGGGCAGTACCATCGCCTTGCGTGCGACTGCCGACGGCTATACCCTGCTGTTGAACCATATCGGGATGGCGACAGCCCCTGCGCTATACCGCCGCCTCGGTTTCAACCCGGAAACGGACTTCGAACCTTTGGGCATCATGGCTGAATCGCCACTGATGCTGGTGACACGCCCACAGATAGCTACGGGCTCAGCGGTTGAGCTGGTGCGGTGGATAGCCACGCAACCACAGGTCAAGCTTGCCAACGGCGGCATTGGGTCGGCGTCGCATCTGTGCGGCCTTCTCCTCCAGTCTTCGCTGGGCATCGGCATGACCACCGTTCCCTATCGCGGGACCGCTCCGGCGCTGGCGGATTTACTGGGGGGCCATGTAGACCTGATGTGCGATTTGACAGCCAATGTGCTGCCTCATGTATTTAGCGGAAAAACCAGGCCCGTCGGCGTGACATCAGCCAAGCCGCTCAACGTTCCCGGCGCCTCGGCGATCCCGACGCTCGAGAAATTCGGGATTCCCTCCGTCCGGCTTGGCGTCTGGTACGGCTTGTATGCGCCGAAGAACACGCCTCAGGCGGTACAAACCAGGATCAACGCTGCATTGCTGGCCGCAATCCAGACGGACGCATTCAAACGGGCACAACTCGCTTCAGGAATCGATGTGGTTCGGGATGCGCGCAACACACCCGCGGGCCATCGCGAATATTTGCACAGCGAAATTGCACGCTGGACGCCGGTGATCAAGGCGGCGGGTGCGTACGCGGACTAGGGCTGGCCGGAAACGTAATCCACAAGTAGCCAGAGCCTTTGTAGGACGTGCGCAAGCAGCTATTATTTTTATAGCAAATGCAACAAGGCGTTCCAGCAATCGCCATTTTCATTGTCGATCTATCATTCCGACGCATCATCCAGGATGACATGATCCGGGAGGGAGACCTCGAGCGCCTACTTTGCTTTAGGGTGATTCGATCCATGCTTGGACGCAATCCTGCCCCGTTGTGCCGGTCAAAATAGTCAGCGATACTTCGGCGGTCCGGTTCAATACCTGACTGTATTTCACGATAGCTGCCCTTCCATCGGTAGACTTTGTTCGTCTGCTGTCTTAAATACCTGTCACCCATCTGATCCATGAATTTTTCGACGCTATCCAGGACCAAAAAGACTTTGTCGGCGCTTGCATTGCTTGTGTTTGCGCTCGCTTGTTTTTTTGCCAAGAACGATTTTGAATATTTCAAACACTACGTCTACGACTTCACGCACGAAGGGGATAGATATGCCGCGTTAGCGGATACGACAGGAAATACAACGGGAAAGACAACGGGAGATGCGGCGGCAAAGGCTGTCACCGTGTCAAAGACACTCGCCATTTTTACCGGTGATACCGGTCATATCACCAAGGGCAAACTCCTGGATGCAAGCTACAAAAAAGAGTACGACCAGCTTCCTGAAAAACTCTACGCCCTCAGTTTTGGTGAAACCATTTATTGCGTTACCTGCAAAGACGGCAAGGGCGAAAAGCAACGCGGGTACTCCCTGATTGAAACGAATACGCCTCAGGACCTGGAAAAGTATCAAACGAAGGTCGGCCAGGAAAACTGGAAAGCCTATTTAAAGCTCGCAATGAAGGGCGCTGTTGAATACCCCACCCTGATGCCCGCCCTGCTTAACGACAACTACCTAGTCTCAGCAGAAGACTTCGGCAGAAAATACGGCAACGACTTCGATGCGTTTTATCTCAAGGAATTGCCGTATGGCGTCAAAGAAAAGCTTCTCGATTTCTATTCATCCGATGAAGGAGCGGCCTATCGGTTCGTGAATTCCGGAAATCTCAAATACTCAAGCCTGTTAAGGGAAGGCGATTTCAGCGGCCAGGACAAGAAAGAAATCGCCATTCTGCTCAAGGACACGCGGGAAGGACTGAACGATGCCTACCTCCTCCTGGTGTTCCTCAGAAAAAACGATCCTTCCCTTCATCCGGAGTACTACATCGCATTTAACGAAGTTTTCCCGGGCAAGGTCATCATCGAAACTGTTTATAAAGATCCGGAAGAGCGGTGGGATCACAAGATTTTTATGAACACTGAAGAGAAAGTGGAAACCCGGTACAACAGCTTGAGAATTCTCCGGCCCGAACAGAGGGACAATGTGCTGGTTTATGATGAAAAATTCGACAGGATGAGGAAGTACATACAAGTTCCAAAGTCCGAGAAAAACAAAATCCCGTGAATAAATAGCGACCGCATCTGCAAGCGTCGCCAAAATTTCACCCAGGCGTGACCGCGGTCCCGCGAGTTTTTTCCCCAGTCCGGGCAGAGCTCCTTGCCGTCATGAAGCCCGGACCACAAATTGACGCACGGCCCGCGGTGAAAGCGCGTATCAACCGTGCAAGGCCTGCGCAAACAGCCGCCGTCCTATGGGCTCAATGCCCATCAAGGTAGCTTGGGCTTGCCCCGTATAGCCAGGGCATATCCAGCAGCTTCTCACCCAACAGTCGCATTGCGGTATCCCTGCCCCACCGCGACACCCCATTGGCGTGGAATATCTGCCCATTGCGCAAAGCCCTCGCCTGCACGCGCGCATTGCGCTGCCAACGGTTGAGCGCATAACGCTGCAGCATCGTGGGCACGTCGAACACCGGGTCCAGCGCCTGAGCCAGGGCATGGCCCAGCTCGGCAGCGTCTTCAATCGCCATGCCCGCTCCTTGTGCCAGATACGGCCGCATCGGGTGGGCGGCATCGCCCAACAAGGCCACGCGGCCTACAGCGTGCTGGTGGGCACCCCGCATCGGCGCGCGGTCATGCAGCACCCACAAGCGCCAGCCCCCGATGGCATCCAGTACCTCGCGCAGCGCGGCACAGCAGCCGGCCGTCGCCACGCCCAGATCGGAGGTGTTGGCACTGTGGTCCCAGAGGTCCGCTTCGGCAGCGGCTTCACCCTGCACGATGGCCACCACATTGAGCCATTCACCGCCGCGCACCGGGTACTGCACCACGTGCATGCGCGGCCCCAGCCAGACCGTGATCTGCCGGCTCCTGAGCAATTCAGGTAGATCGGATTGCCGTACCAAGGCGCGGTAAGCCAGATGGCCGGTTCGGCGTGGCAGACCGTCACCCAGCAGTTCCTGGCGCACTGTGCTCCAGATGCCGTCAGCACCTATGAGGGCGTCGCCTTCAATGCCAGGGCCGTCGTCGGCCTGCACCGTGACGGCTTGCGCGGTCTGGCTGAAGGACTGCAGAGGCCGGCTCAGGTGCAGCCTCACGTCGGCATGCTGCTGCACGGCCTGCAGCAGCATGCCGTGAAGGTCTGCGCGATGAATGGAAAGATAAGGCGCGCCATACCGCTGGACCATTGCCGCACCCAGGCCCAATTCGCCCAACTGCTTTCCGGACATCGCACTGCGTATCTGCAAGCGTTCCGGAAAGGCGGCCACGGCCTGCAGTGCATCAGCCAATCCCCAGCTGTGCAGTACCTTGACCACATTCGGGCCGAGCTGAATGCCGGCACCGACCTCGCTGAACGCGCTTGCGCGTTCAAACAGGCGCACATCCCAGCCCGCGCGCGACACTGCCAATGCAGCCGCGAGCCCTCCGATGCCGCCACCGGCTATCAGGGCTTGTTTAATAGGGCCCCCACGCTCACTCACTGCGTGTAGTTCCCTGCCCCCCGAGGGCGCTAATTTCCCTCGGGGCGGCCCGGCGGGGATAAGGCCCCCACGCTCGCCCACCGCGTGTGGCTCGCTGCTCCCTGAGGGGGCTAATTTCCCTTGGGGCGGCCCGGCGGGAAATTGCTTCGCTGCTCCGCATCAAGCGAGCAACTGCCGCAGCACAAACGGCAGGATGCCGCCGTTGCGGTAGTAATCCACCTCAATCGGCGTATCGACGCGCAGGATCACGGTGACTTCCTCGCGCGAACCATCGGCGCGCGTGATGACCAGTTTGGCTTCGCTTTGCGGCTTCAGCTCAGGGTGCGGAATCACGTCAATGACTTCATTGCCGGTGAGCTTCAAGGTCTGCCACGAGTCGCCCGGCTTGAACTGCAGGGGCAACACCCCCATGCCCACCAGGTTGCTGCGGTGGATGCGCTCAAAGCTGCGCGCCACCACCGCCTTGATGCCGAGCAGCTGCGTGCCTTTGGCGGCCCAGTCGCGCGACGAACCTGTGCCGTACTCCTCGCCGGCAAAGATCACGGTGGGCGTGCCTTGGTCCATGTACTTCATTGCAGCGTCGTAGATGAACATCTTTTCGTTGCCGGGCTGGAACAGCGTCACGCCGCCCTCTTCGCGCGAGCCTTCCGCATCAGGCGGAATCATCAAATTCTTGATGCGCACGTTGGCAAACGTCCCGCGCATCATCACGTCGTGGTTGCCGCGGCGCGCCCCGTAGCTGTTGAAGTCGGCCTTCTGTACGCCGTTGGCCTGCAGCCAGAGGCCTGCGGGCGAGCTGGCCTTGATGGAGCCGGCCGGCGAAATGTGGTCCGTCGTGATGGAGTCGGCAAACAGCGCCATGATGCGCGCACCCTTGACCGACACGCTGCCGGCCTCGCCCGCCTTCATGGTGAAGTCCTTGAAGAAAGGCGGCTCGGCAATGTAGGTGCTGGCCGGCCAGGTGTACGACGTGCCTTTGACGCCCTTGATGTTTTCCCAGAGCTTGCCGGGCTCGGTCTTGACCTTGGCGTAGTTGGCGCGGAAAGCCTTGCCGTTCATGGCGTACTTCATCAGCTTGTAGATCTCTTCGCTGGTCGGCCAGATGTCGCCCAGGTAGACATCCTTGCCGCCCTTGCCTTTGCCGACGGGCTCGGTCATCAGGTCGCGCATCACCGTGCCGGCAATGGCGTAGGCCACCACCAGCGGCGGGCTGGCCAGGAAGTTGGCCTTGAGGTTGGGGTGGATGCGCGCCTCGAAGTTGCGGTTGCCCGAAAGCACGGCCGCGCAGACCAGGTCGCTCTTGCTGATGGCTTCATTGAGTTCGGGCGTCAGGTCGCCGGCATTGCCGATACAGGTGGTGCAACCGTAGCCAGCCAGTGCGAAGCCGAGCTTCTCCAGGTAAGGCAGCAGGCCGGTCTCGGTGAGGTACTCGGTCACGATGCGCGAGCCGGGGGCCAGCGAGGTCTTGATGTGCGGCTGCACCTTCAGGCCGGCTTCCACCGCCTTCTTGGCCAGCAGGCCGGCGGCCAGCAGCACGCTGGGGTTGGAGGTGTTGGTGCAACTGGTGATGGCGGCGATCAGCACGTCGCCGTTGCCCACCGTGATGCCGGGCGCCGAATGAACAACCTCTGTATGTGACTTTGCGGGCGCGTCGGTGGTGTTGCTGGCGCGTGCGTGCGCCAGCGTAGGGCGGTTGCCTTCCATTTCCATCACCGGGCGTGCCGCGCCCGCCGGGGTGGGCGGTGCAGACGGCAGCGTGTCCAGCCGGCCTTCATCAGTACGGCGTACCAGGTGGCGCGTATTGAGCATGCCGGCGGGCTGGTTAAAGCCGTTCTCGGCAATCGACTTGCTAAAGAGCGACTTGAACTGGCTGGCAACGTTGCCCAGCTCGATGCGGTCTTGCGGGCGCTTGGGGCCGGCCAGGCTGGGCGTGACATCGCCCAGGTCCAGCCTCACCACATGCGAGTAATCAATGTCGCCGGCCTTGGCCACGCCGAAGAGGCCTTGCGCCTTGAAGTAGGCCTCGAAGGCTTCGATCTCTTCCTTGGTGCGGCCTGTGCCCTTGAAGTAGTCAATGGTTTTTTCATCGACCGGGAAGAAGCCCATGGTGGCGCCGTATTCGGGCGCCATGTTGCCGATGGTGGCGCGGTCCGGCAAGGCCAGCGTGCGCGTGCCTTCACCGAAGAATTCGACAAACTTGCCGACGACCTTTTCCTTGCGCAGCTGCTCGGTCACGCGCAGCACCAGGTCGGTGGCAGTGACGCCTTCGCGCAGGCGGCCTGTCAGCTCAAAGCCCACCACGTCGGGCGTAAGGAAGTACACCGGCTGACCCAGCATGGCGGCTTCGGCCTCAATGCCGCCGCAGCCCCAGGCCACCACACCGATGCCGTTGATCATGGTGGTGTGGCTGTCGGTGCCCACCAGCGAGTCGGGGTAGTACACGTTGTCTTTGGTCTTGTGCACGCCGCGCGAGAGGTATTCAAGATTGACCTGGTGCACGATGCCGAAGCCCGGCGGTACCACGCCAAAGGTGTCAAAGGCCTGCATGCCCCACTTCATGAACTCGTAGCGCTCGCGGTTGCGCTGGAACTCCAGCTTCATGTTGAGGTCCAGCGAATTTTTCTTGCCGTAGTAGTCGACCATGATGGAGTGGTCGACCACCAGGTCGACCGGCACCAGCGGCTCGATGGCTTTGGGGTTCTTGCCCAGCTTCAGCGCCACGCTGCGCATGGCGGCCAGGTCGGCCAGCAGCGGCACACCAGTGAAGTCCTGCAGCACCACGCGCGAGACAACGAACGGGATTTCTTCGGTGCGCTCTGCCTGGGGCAGCCAGTTGGCCAGTTGTGCCACATGCTCGGCCGCGACCTTTTTGCCGTCGCAATTGCGCAGCACCGACTCAAGCACGATGCGCATGGACACCGGCAGGCGGGAAACTTTGGGAAACTGTTTGGCGAGTTCCGGCAAGGAGTAGAACTTGCCGGTTTTGCCGGAGGCGGTCTTGAAGCTTTTGAGCGTGGAGGAAAAAGCGTGGGGAGGCGGTTTGGCCATGGCGGACTCCTTTTTATTGACAGCAGCCCCCATTCTGGCAGGCACTGCGGCCCCGTGGGAGTCCGGCGCCGCATACCCTGCCCCTCTACCGAGTCTTGTGCGTTCTCACCAAGCCGGCTGCGGCGCTGCGCGGCGCAAGCCGAAGTACTGCAGTTCGGCCAGCACCGCCACCGTCAGCGCCTGCATCACCACATAGGCCACGCCCAGCATGGAGGGCGACACACGACCGCTGGCCAGCATCAGCACGCAGGCCAGCGCCCAGCCGATATTGCCCGCCACCAGTGCCCAGATAACGCCACGCGGCAAAGGATTACGCGTTGAAACAAACGCAACGACTGCCGCATAGACCAGCAGGAACTCTCCGGTGTAGGCAATCAGGCCCTCGGGCAGGTTCAGCAGGCGGGCCATCGCGGCTGGAAAGGCGACTTGCAATACACCGCAAGCGATGCACGACAGCGCATCCACACGCAGCACATTGCGCAGGAAGTTGGGAGAGGAAAGGATGGAACTCGAAGACATGGCAAAACTCCTGAAAGTACGGTCGGCCGGTGATGTTTGGTTAGCGCGCCGGGCCGCCGGGTCGGTGCGCATGGAGGTCATCATTCCTGCGCGCCGGTGTCACGTCGATAACCTGGCAGGTAATGGAAACCTGGCCGCGTGGCCTTACGATGTCTCCATGACTGCCAGCATTCATCCCCCCAGCCGCCCGGCGCCGCACAGTGCGCCCCAACCCTTTGGCGACCACCTGCGCCACTGGCGCCAGCACCGGCGCCTGAGCCAGCTGGACCTGGCGCAGGAAGCAGAGATATCCACCCGGCATCTGAGTTTTGTGGAAACCGGCCGCTCGATGCCCAGCCGGGAAATGGTGCTACGCCTCGCGGAGCGGCTGGCCATCCCGTTGCGCGAGCGCAATGCGCTGCTGGTGGCGGCCGGCTATGCGCCCATGTACCGCGAACGGCCGCTAAACGACCCGGCGCTGGCTTCGGCCCGGCAGGCCGTGGAGCTGCTGCTCAAAAGCCATGAGCCCTACCCGGCGCTGGCGGTGGACCGGCACTGGAACCTGGTGGCTGCCAACCGCATGGTGCCGCACCTGATGGAAGGCGCCGATGCCTCGCTGCTGCAGGGGCCGGTGAATGTGTTGCGCCTGAGCCTGCATCCTTTGGGCCTGGCGCCGCGCATCGCCAACCTGCTGCAGTGGCGCGCACATATATTTGAACGCCTGCGCCAGCAAGTCGCGGCTACCGCCGACGCGGTGCTGGCGACCTTGCTCGAGGAACTCAAGGCCTACCCCGTGCCCGATGAAGCGAAAAACGAACACCTCGACGGCGAGCACCCTGGCGTGGTCATGCCTTTCCTGTTCAAGACACCGGCCGGCATGCTGAGCTTTATCAGCACCACCACCATCTTCGGCACGCCGGTGGACGTGACGCTGCAGGAGCTGGCGATGGAGACGTTTTTCCCGGCGGATGATTTCACGCGGCAAGCGCTGCACGCGCTGGCGGCGCAGAGCTAGCGGAAGCCAAACTTCAGAGTTCGACGATCGTCTTGAAGCCACCCCAAATCATGCGTTTGCCGTCGAAAGGAAGATTCTTCGGGTCCATCATGGCCTCCAGGCGCGGGTCGGACATGACCTTTTTGTTGACGCTGTCACGCTGCTTGCGCGACTTGTAGGTGATCCACGAGAACACCACCACCTCGCCGGCCTTGAGTTTGACGCTTTGCGGAAAGGACGTGACCTTGCCGGGTTTCACGTCGTCGGCGATGCACTCGGTGTATTCGATCGCGCCGTACTCCTTCCAGATCTTGCCGGCCTTGCGGGACAGCTTGCGGTAGTCCTCCACTTTCTTGGCGGGGACGGCAACGATGAATCCATCTACGTAACGGGCCATGGGAAATCTCCTTGGGTAAGCGGTTGTCACCTGAAACGCTGCAATAACCGATCAAGTTGCCAGCGCGCAAGTGCACAGTCATTAATTTGTGTACACCGTACACAATATACCCAAAGACCTGTGTAAGACGCCTTAAAGATTCGTAACAAGGCATGTATTGGTCGAACCGCGCCCCTTTGCGCTGGCGTGCCGGGGAAACGTCCGCCGCCAGCTGGTTCATCGCACCCGTAGAGACAGGCAACATGCTATTAATTTAATAGCTGCTTGCGCCCGTTCTTATTGGGCTACGGCCACTATTTACTTAAATTCCCGGGAACCGGCACGCAGCCGGCTTATCCGAACACATGCGCCTCGCCGGCCACCGTGATGCGGACCATGGCGCCTGGCGCCGGGGCATGCAGGCCGGAGCTGCGCACCAGCAGCGGCGCGTCCCACGCAGCGGGCTCTGTAGCCGCCTGTGCTTCTTCTGCCGTGACCAAGCCGGCGCCGCGCACCAGGCGCACCGACAGCACGCAGACCGGACCGCCAAAATCGGTGTCGATGACCGCGCCGTAGCACGCAGCGGCATCCGCACTTTGCACGGCCGCCTGCGCCGGGACTTCAGCCACCTGCAGCTGCTCTGGCCGAAGCATGATCTGCGCCGCGCCACTGCGCTGGGCGTCGTTGACCGCGACTCGCCCCAGCGCGCAGTCAGCCCAGCCGCCCGCCAGCTGCGCCGGCAGCACGATGGCTTCGCCCAGGAAGCCGGCCACCGCGGCATCATGGGGCCGCAGATAAATATCCACCGGGCGGCCGGCCTGCACCAGCTGCCCTTCACGCATCACGGCTACCTGGTCGGCAAATGACAGGGCCTCCGCCTGGTCGTGCGTGACCAGGATGGTGGTGATGCCGGCGCCGCTGAGCAATTGCGCGACGGCCTTGCGGGTGCTGGCGCGCAGGCCCGTGTCCAACGCGGAAAAAGGCTCATCGAGCAACATCAGCTGCGGGCGCTGGGCCAGCGCACGGGCCAGCGCCACGCGCTGCTGCTGGCCGCCAGACAACTCATGCGGGCGACGGCTGAGCATGGCGGTGTCCAGCGCAACCATGTCCATCAGTTCAGCAATGCGTTCAGCGCGCCGGGGCGTATTGCGCGGCAGGCCAAAGCCGACGTTGCCTTCAATCGTCAGGTGCGGAAACAGCGCGCCGTCCTGCGGCACAAAACCGATGCCGCGCTGGTGTGCCGGCACGGCTTCCGGCCCGTCTGCCAGTTGCCGGCCGCCCAGCACGACGCGGCCGGCGTCGGGCACTTCGAAGCCGGCAATGATGCGCAGCAAGGTGGTTTTACCGGAACCCGACGGACCCACGATGGCGGTGCGGCTGCCGGCCGGCACGTGCAGGTGAACGCCGCCCAGTGCTTCCACAGGGCCATAGTGTTTGCGCAGGCCGTTCAGTTCAAGAGAAGTTGTCATCGTCCCGCCGTGCGTTTGGATTGGGTATAGAGCAGCCAGGTCATGGGCAGCGACAGCAGCACCATGATGAGTGCATAGGGCGCAGCGGCGGCGTAGTCGATCTCACTGCTGTAGGCCCAGAAGGAAGTTGCCAGGGTGCGCGTGCCGTTGGGCGCGAGCATCAGCGTGGCGGTGAGTTCGTTGGTGATCCCCAGGCCCACCAGCGCCGCGCCGGCCGCCGCGCTGGGCGCAGCCAGCCGCAGGGTGATGGCCCACAGCGCCTGCGCGGGCGTGCGGCCCAGGCTGCGCGCGGCCTGCTCCAGTTCCACCGGCGCCTGCGCAATGCCGGCACGCAGGCTGATGAGGGCGCGCGGCAAAAACATCAGCAAATAAGCCAACAGCACCGTGAGTGCCGTCTGGTAAATCGGCATGCGCACAGTCACTGTGACGAGCGCCAGCGCCACCACCACACCGGGCAGCGAACCGACCATGTAGTTGCAGGCCTCCAGCACGCGCTGCAGCCGGCCCGGTGAGCGTATCGACAGCCAGGCCATGGGCACGGCAGCCACTGTGGTCAGCAACGCACCGGCCAGCGCCAGCGCCAGGGTCTGAAAAATCGCCGGGCCGATTTCATCCACGCGCCATACGGCAGCCCCGCCGGCCACCAGCCAGCGGCCCAGGGTAACCAGCGGCACGCCCAGTGCCAGAGCGGTGACCAGCGCGGGCAGCAGCAGGCACAGGCCAGCAAAGCGGCCCAGCTTGCGTTTGAAAGGCATGCGCGCTGCGCCGGAACCCACGCGTGCATAACGTTCCTTGCCGCGCGCGGCCGATTCCAGTCCCAGCAACGCGAAGCAGCACACCACCAGCACGCCCGACAGCATGTTGGCGGCGGGCCCGTTGTAGGTCGACTGGAACTGGTCGACGATGGCCGTGGTGAAGGTGTCGAAGCGGATCATCACGTAAAGGCCGTACTCGGCCAGCAGGTGAAGGCCTACCAGCAGCGAGCCGCCGCATACTGCCAGCCGCAGCTGCGGCAGCACCACGCGGAAGAACACCGCCAAAGGGCTCAAGCCCAGCGAGGCGGCGCTGTCTTCCATGCCCGGATCCAGCCGCCGCAAGGCTGCGGCCACCGGCAAATACAAAAATGGAAAGTAGGCGATCACCGAAACCATCACGCCGGCGGGCAAGCCGTGCAGGCCGGGGGCGACCGTCATCCAGGCATAGCTGTGCACAAAAGCCGGTACCGCCAGCGGCGCGACGGCCAGCCAGGCCCAGGTGCGCGCACCGGGCAGGTCGCTGCGCTCCGTGAGCCAAGCCAAGGCCACGGCCAGCACGGCGCATAACGGTACTGTTAGCGCCACCAGCAACGCAGTGTTGACGAGCAGTTCACCCACACGGGGCCGGAAGATCAACGCAGAGGCCGTGTCCCAACCCGCCTGGATGCCGACCCAGATGACAAAACCCAGCGGCAACAATGCCAGCAGCGAGACCAGCAGGGCCGCGCTACCCACCCACGACAGGCGCCAGCCGCCGCGCCCGGCCGCAGGCAAAGGCCGCAGGGCCGCACTCGCCGGCTTCAGGGAGTCGGCGCCGACATCAAAGGGCAAGGCACTCAAGGCAGGTGTCAGATCCGTGGAGCTGAAGTGGTTGGAAGCGATTGGAAGCGATTGGAAGTGGTTTACAGCAGGCCGGCCTGGGTCATCAGGTCGGTGACTTTTTTGCTGTTGAGTTTGGAAGGCTCGACCTTGGGCGCCTGCAGCTCAGCCAGCGGTACCAGTTTGGGGTTGGAGGCTACGCCGGTGCCGACGGCGTACTCATACGCGTCGCCGGTTTTCAGGATGTCCTGCCCGCCTTTGCCGGCGATCCACTTCACGAAGGCCTGCGCTTCGGGCTGGTGCTTGCTCGAGGCCAGCACGCCGCCACCGGAAATGCTCACAAAAGCGCCGGGGTCCTGGTTGCGGAAGTAATGCAACTGGGCGTTGTTACTGTTCTCGCCCGTCTTGGCCTGGTCGCCGTAGTAGTAATAGTGGTAAATCACGCCACCTTCGATCTGGCCGGCATTGACGGCCTTGAGCACGGTGCCGTTGCCCTTGTAAGGCGTGGCGTTTTCCTTCATGGCCTTCAGCCAGGCGGCGGTGGCGGCTTCGCCCTTGAGTTCAAGCAACGCGCTCACGATGGCCTGGAAGTCGGCGCCGGAAGGCGATGCGGCCCAGCGGCCCCTCCAGGCGGGCGTGGCCAGGTCCAGCATGGACTTGGGCAACTGCGCCGGCGTGAGCTTGGCCTTGTTGTAGACAAACACCGTACTGCGCGCGGCGATGCCCGTCCAGCGGCCGTGCGCGGGGCGGAAGTTGGCGGGCACTTCAGACAGCGTGGCCGCGTCCAGCGGAGCGAACAGCCCTGCCGTGTCGACCAGCGCCATGGCCGGCGAGTTCTCGGTCAGGAACACATCGGCGGGCGAGGCCTTGCCTTCCTGCACGATCTGGTTGCCCAGCTCGGTGTCACTGCCGTTGCGCAAAGTGACCTTGATGCCGGTTTCCTTGCTGAAGGCTTCAGCCCAGGCCTTGGTAAGGCTGGCGTGCTGGGCGTTGTAGACCACGATGCCTTCCGCGGTGGGCGTGACGGTTTGGGCGATGGAAGCCAGAGGCGCGGCTAACAGGCCGACGGCCAGCGCGGCGCCGGCAAGGGATGGGAACGACAGTTTCATGAAACACCTTTAGGGATGAAAAAACGACCGATTCGCCCGAATCGGACCGGCGCGGCGGAGGTCTTATGCCTGCGGGGCACCTGTAAGCAATCTGTAATACAAATACGAATTACTTGCATCCGTATGGTAACCGCTCCCGCCATTAGTTCCCGCAGGGGCCATGGTTTACACAGGCTGCGGCCCCGGCAGGGCTGTCGGCACTTGCTGACAGCTGCCCGCGCCGCCCGCTGATGAGCGGCAAGCGGCCTCCTGCCTAGCATCGATCCATTGGCCACCCCTTTGGAGTTCATGAGCGCAACGAAGTCAAACCACGACACCCTTTGGGAACTGATCAAGGGCATCAAATTCGGCATGCTGACGCACCGCAACGCCAACGGCATGCTGCACGCGCATCCGCTGACCACCCAGAACCAGTCGCTGGACGCCGAATCGCACCTGTACTTCTTCATTTCTCGCAAAAGTGAGCTGGTTCAAAGCCTTCTGCAGGACGGCAACGTCAACGTGTCATATGCCGACCCGGGCGACGACTGCTATGTCTCGGTGTCGGGCCAGGCCGTGATCGCCGAAGACGAGGATAAAAAAAAGGAACTCTGGTCACCCCTGGCGCGCACCTGGTTTCCCGTGGGCGTGCAGGACCCGGACCTGGCTTTGCTTGAAGTGCGCATCCACTACGCTGAATACTGGGACGTGAAGGAAAGCAAGATGGTGCAGCTGGCCAAGATGGCGAAAGCAGCCATCCTGGGCGAGCTGCCACGCAAGCTGGGCGAGCACAAAGAGCTGCATATTCCCTGAGCGCTTTTTTCCAGAAATCTTTCCAAAAACATCCATCCACCGGCCTGCACCATGCCCCTTATCTCGTTTAACAAGGCCACTGAGCCAAGCGCCCCCGATGATCTGCGCATCAACACCACTGCCGTGTTGTATGTGGAGGCCTCGCGCCCCGACCTGCTCGGCCAGACCACCATCCACATGCTGGGCCAGGGCACCACGGTCAATGCCGTCACCGAATCGATAGGCACAGTGGTCTCTTCCATAGGCGGGTTGGTGGCGGTCAAACGCCATTACCTGGCGCCCCCGCCCGACGACGGTGCAAGCACGGTCTATGTGCTGCCGGCCAATATCAGCCACATACGCCCCAACCTGCCGCTGACGCCGGAGTTCTGGTATTTGAAGTTTGTCGATGGTTCGGAACTGCGGGTGGTGGACCCGCTGCCGTCGGGGCTTTAACTTCCCCAATAAAAAAGCCCTGCAATCTCTTGCAGGGCTTTTTGCATTTCGTTTGACTGGATGACGCTATTTCTTTTCCGGCTGCGCCGGCACATAGCGCACCGGCTCATCACCCACGCGCAGGTAGTTCACCACGCCCATCACGTCGTCAACCAGCCAGACGGCTTTTTCAAGCGCCTCTGATTGCTCGCGTGTCTTGACGCAACCTTTGAGGAACACCAGCCGCCGCTCGCCCTGCACCCACACACTGGTGTCGTCGAACCGGCCGTCGAGCTTGATGTATTGTGACACGCGCGGAATGATTTCCTGGTCGTACCAATACGAGTTGGCCAGGCGGCAACGCCCCACCCGATAGCAACTGCCGCCGTGCTGCGCCCGTACATGGGCCACATCGCGCACTTCCTGCTCGGTATAGAGCGGCCCCTCCGGCACAGGGCACGGACTGATCGCCGAAGTGACCTGCAGGAAGGGGTCGTTGAAGGCGTTGGTGCGCGCTTGCTGGGCTTGAGCGGCTGCACCGGTGGCCAAAAAAAGAACAAAAAAAAGGAAGGAAAGAAGTGACGGTTTCTTCATCACTTCATCCTTCCATTTCAGCTTGCGGCTGTCAAGCCGCCGGCAGGGTGTCCACTTAAGCGGCCACGCCGTCCTTCACGGTGTCAGCCATGTCGGTGTAGTCCTTGACCTGGTCGAAGTTGAGGTACTGGTAGATCTTGTCGCTGGCAGCGGTCAGCACACCCATGTCGGCCATGTACTCGGCCTTGGTGGGGATGCGGCCCAGCTTGGAACAGATTGCGGCCAGCTCGGCGGAACCGAGGTAGACGTTGGAGTTTTTCCCGAGACGGTTCGGGAAGTTGCGGGTGGAGGTGGAAAACACCGTCGCGCCCTCTTTCACCTGCGCCTGGTTGCCCATGCACAGGCTGCAACCCGGCATTTCCATGCGGGCGCCGGCCGAGCCGAGCACGCCGTAGTGGCCTTCTTCGGTCAGCTGCTTGGCATCCATCTTGGTCGGCGGCGCCATCCACAGTTTGACGGGGATGTCGCGCTTGTTTTCCAGCAGCTTGGACGCTGCGCGGAAGTGGCCGATGTTGGTCATGCAGCTGCCGATGAACACTTCATCGATCTTGCTGCCGGCCACTTCGGCGAGCGTCTTCACGTCGTCAGGGTCGTTCGGGCAGGCGACGATAGGCTCATGGATGTCGGCCAGGTCGATTTCGATGACGGCGGCGTATTCGGCATCCGCATCGGCCTTGAGCAGCTGCGGGTCGGCCAGCCAGGCTTCCATGGCTGCGATGCGGCGCTTGATGGTGCGCACGTCCGAGTAACCCGTGGCGATCATCCATTTCAGCATCGTGATGTTGCTGTTGATGTACTCGATGATGGGCTCCTTGTTGAGGTGCACCGTGCAGCCGCCGGCAGAGCGCTCGGCCGAGGCATCGCTCAATTCAAACGCCTGCTCCACCTTGAGGTCGGGCAAGCCTTCGATTTCCAGGATGCGGCCCGAGAAGATGTTCTTCTTGCCCTGCTTGGCAACCGTCAACAGACCGGCCTTGATGGCGTACAACGGGATTGCGTTGACCAGGTCACGCAGTGTGATGCCGGGTTGCATTTCACCCTTGAAGCGCACCAGCACGGATTCAGGCATGTCCAGCGGCATGACGCCGGTGGCAGCGCCGAAAGCCACGAGGCCGGAGCCAGCGGGGAAGCTGATGCCGATGGGGAAACGGGTGTGGCTGTCGCCGCCGGTGCCGACGGTGTCAGGCAGCAGCATGCGGTTGAGCCAGCTGTGGATGATGCCGTCGCCCGGACGCAGCGGGATGCCGCCGCGGTCGCTCATGAACTCGGGCAGCTCGTGGTGCATCTTCACATCGACCGGCTTGGGATAAGCCGCCGTGTGGCAGAAGGACTGCATCACCAGGTCGGCGCTGAAACCCAGGCAAGCCAGGTCTTTCAATTCGTCGCGCGTCATCGGGCCGGTGGTGTCTTGCGAGCCGACCGAAGTCATCTTGGGCTCGCAGTAAGTGCCGGGGCGTACGCCCTGGCCTTCAGGCAGGCCGACCGCACGGCCAACCATTTTTTGTGCCAGCGTAAAGCCGCGGCCGTTGTCGGCCGGATTCTGCGGCAGGCGGAACTGGGTAGACACGGGAAGGCCCAGCGCAAAACGTGCCTTGGCCGTGAGGCCTCGGCCGACGATCAGCGGAATGCGGCCGCCGGCGCGCACTTCGTCAAACAGCACGTCGCTCTTGAGTTTGAACTCAGCGATGACCTTGCCCTCTTTCAGCGCCTTGCCGTCGTAGGGGCGCAGTTCGATCACATCGCCCATGGCCATCTGGCTGACATCGAGTTCGATCGGCAGCGCGCCCGAGTCTTCCATGGTGTTGTAGAAAATCGGGGCGATTTTCGAGCCCAGGCAGACGCCGCCGAAACGCTTGTTCGGCACATAGGGGATGTCTTCACCGGTGAACCACAACACCGAGTTGGTCGCGGACTTGCGCGAGGAGCCGGTGCCGACCACGTCGCCCACGTAGGCCACCAGATTGCCCTTGGCTTTCAGCTCTTCAATGAACTTGACCGGGCCGCGCTTGCCGTCTTCTTCGGGCGTCACGCCGGGGCGGGCATTCTTGTGCATGGCCAGCGCGTGCAGTGGAATGTCGGGGCGGCTCCAGGCGTCGGGTGCGGGCGACAGGTCATCTGTGTTGATTTCACCGGCCACCTTGAAGATGGTGAGCTTGATCGACTCGGGCACTTCCGGACGGCTGGTGAACCACTCGGCATCGGCCCAGCTTTGCAGCACGGCCTTGGCGTATTTGTTGCCCTTGCCGGCCTTTTCCTGCACGTCGTGGAACTGGTCGAACATCAGCAGCGTGTGCTTCAGGCCGTTGGCCGCTTGCGTGGCCACGCTGTCTTCAGCGTCGTCGAGCAGCTCGACCATCGGGCTGATGTTGTAGCCGCCCAGCATGGTGCCAAGCAATTGCGTTGCTTTTTCGCGCGAGATCAGCGCACACTTTTCAGTGCCGTGCGCTACGGCAGCGAGATAGCTGGCCTTGACCTTGGCGGCCGCATCAACCCCGGCCGGCACGCGGTGCGTAATCAGCTCCACCAAAAAGGCTTCTTCGCCCTTGGGCGGGTTCTTCAGCAGCTCAATGACCTCACCGGTCTGCTGGGCCGACAGCGGCAGTGGGGGAATACCCAGCACGGCGCGCTCCGCCACATGGTTGCGGTAGGTTTGTATGAACTCGGGCATCATGGTTTTCTTCTCCTGTACTCAAATATTTGCACGGTCGATGCGCGTGCGGTCGCGGTCTGTGTCTGTATTGGGCTTTGTGGGGCTTCACTGGGCTTTGGCCGGGGCAGTTTCTGGCTGAGCAGAACCCGTGCCGGCCTGAGCTGGCGCAGCTTTGGCGGCAGGCAAGGGCTCCAGAATGCTGGTCGGGGGGTTCTTCTTCAACTCGTCGGCAAAAGTCACCTGCGCCGGGCTCATGCATTCGTCAGCCAGGCGCTGGCCCAATTTCTGGCTCATCAGCATCGACTTGTTGCCCAACTGCAGCCACATGGCGCCGGCACGGCCGTCTTCCAGACGGATGGCGCCGGTGCGGCTTCCGACCGGGTGCATGCGAAAACGCGTCTTTCCCGTCTGCACCAGGAAGAAGCCCGGGCGTTTTTCATTCGGCGTGATGGTGACGGAGGCACCCAGTTCGCAGGGAATCGTGCCGACGTAAACCCGCTTGGCGAGCTCCAGGTCTTCAGGGGTCAACGTGACAGACGGGTCATCGTCAATGGGCGTCCTTTCTTCCACCACCTTGGCGGCAGAGCGCTTGATCGGCGCACGCTTGGCGGCCTGAGCGGGCTGGTCGGCTGCGGCGGCGGCCTTCTTGGGTGCAGCGGCTTTAGGGGCGGCCGCCGTCTGGGCCAGCAACAGGGCCGGAGCGGCCAGCATCAGGGCAGAGAGAGCGAAATGTTTCATGGGGAATCCTTTTGGAACGGTCAACAGTCAATCGGGGAAATCAGTGAAGCGGGACAGAAAAATACGCCTGCGCCTCGTGCGGTAAAACACGGCCGGTCTGGTGCGCGCGCTCCAGAACCTGCCAGAAGTAGCGGTAGCTCGCGCGGTCGTGCAGCTTGCCTTCAAAACTGATGGGGGCCCAGTCTGAATGTGCGGCAGCAGCTATTATTTTTGTAGCACTTTCAATCTCGCCCTCGGTGGGCGCAAAAGCCGCCAGGATAGGACGGATCTGGTTGGGGTGGATGCTCCACATGCGGGTGTAGCCCAGTTCACGGGCGGCATGGCGTGCGGCGGAAGTCATGGCCTCAGTGTCATTGAACTCTGTGACAACACAATGCGACGGCACTTTGCCGTGGGCGTGGCAAGCCGACGCGATTTCGAGCTTGGCACGCATCACCAGCGGATGCGTGAACTGACCGCGGCTGCTCATGCCGTCGGCGGGAATCGCACCGCCATGCGCCGAGACAAAATCCATCAGGCCAAAACTCAATGACTGCACGCGCGGATGCGCCGCAATGTCGAAAGCGTTTCGCACCGCGAGTGGAGACTCGATCAACACGTGCAGCGGCAGGCAGCCGGCAGATGCCGAGAGCAGAGCCTGCTCGGCCCTGACCACATCGGCAACCGATTCCACCTTGGGGACCATGATGTGTGAGAGATGGCGGGACAGCTTCCCGGCAATGACAGCCATGTCGGCCTCAAAGGCGGGGTGGTCCACCGAATGGATGCGCACCGCGACGCGTGCCTTGTCGCTGGCCAGGGCCGCCAGCGCCACGACCATCGCGGCATGGTCGGCTTCGCCGCCCACGGGTGCGCCGTCTTCGCAATCCAGCGTCACGTCAAACACGCAGGCGCCGAACTCCTCGATCATTTCGGCCTGCAGCTGCAGGCTTTTGCGCATGCGGGCTTCAACACCGCTGTAGTGATCACAAACCGGAAGAAACCCGGCTTGTGCCTGGGCACCAAGCAGAACGTCGCGCGGATGTTGGCGAGCCCCCACGCTTGTCACTTCGTGTACTACGCTGCCCCCCGAGGGGGCCGTGCTTGCTTGGGGCGGCCCTGCGCGGCGCACATCGCTCATTAATTGCTCAGAGCAGGTGCTTGACGCCGTCTTGCTCACCCTTAAGCTCGTCCAGGGTCTTGGTGATGCGTTCCTGGCTGAACGCGTCGATCTCCAGGCCTTCGACCAGTTTGTATTCGCCGTTTTCGCACGTCACGGGGAAACCGAACATGATGTCTTTCGGGATGCCGTACTGGCCATCGGACGGGATGCCCATGGTGACCCACTTGCCGTTGGTGCCCAGCGCCCAGTCGCGCATGTGGTCGATGGCGGCGTTGGCGGCCGACGCAGCCGAGGACAGGCCGCGTGCCTCAATGATGGCAGCGCCGCGCTTGCCGACGGTGGGCAGAAACACGTTGGCGTTCCATTCCTGGTCGTTGATCATCTTGGCGACGCTTTCGCCCTTGATGGTGGCAAAACGGTAGTCGGCATACATCGTGGGCGAGTGGTTGCCCCAGACGGTGAGCTTTTCAATGTCAGCCACGGCCTTGCCGGTCTTGGCGGCGATCTGGCTGGCGGCGCGGTTGTGGTCCAGGCGCAGCATGGCAGTGAAGTTCTTGCGCGGCAGGTCAGGGGCGCTCTTCATGGCGATGTAGGCGTTGGTATTGGCGGGGTTACCGACCACCAGCACCTTGACATTGCGGCTGGCGACGGCGTTGAGCGCTTTGCCCTGCGCCGTGAAGATGGCGCCGTTGACGGCGAGCAATTCGGCACGTTCCATGCCGGGGCCGCGTGGGCGCGAACCGACCAGCAACGCGTAGTCGGCATCCTTGAATGCGGTCATCGGGTCGCTGTGGGCTTCCATGCCGACCAGCAGCGGGAACGCGCAATCGTCGAGTTCCATCATCACGCCCTTGAGCGCTTTTTGCGGGCCTTCAACCGGCACTTCGAGCAATTGGAGAATGACGGGCTGGTCCTTGCCGAGCATTTCGCCGGAAGCAATGCGGAACAACAATGCGTAACCGATTTGGCCTGCTGCACCGGTGACTGCAACGCGGACGGGTTTTTTGCTCATGATGGGAGGACTCCAGGAAGTTGAAAATCGGTTGAATGAGGGATGTAGCGTGAGATGTCTGGCGCGACCCTGGAATATCTGGGAGAGATTACTAACGGGTCTTATGCTTTTACCCGCCAAATTCACCGCAAAACGGCAGGCCGCGCGCCGGCTCAGCCAAAGATTTTACGCTTGAAAAGTGGCGGGCGTCAATTTGTCTTATGTCTTATATAAGATATGATACGGCCAGCCAGAATCCAACCCATGAACGCCACTCCCGCCTTACCCGCCGATGACTTTGCAGGTGCCACGCCGGCGTTCAGTCCGCTGTACCAGCAGATCAAGGCCCTGATCCTGCAAAGCCTGCAATCAGGTGAATGGAAACCGGGCGAAGCCATCCCTTCCGAGATGGACCTGGCAGCGCGCTACCGCGTCAGCCAGGGCACTGTGCGTAAAGCCATCGACGAGCTGGCCACCGACAACCTGGTGGTGCGCCGCCAGGGCAAGGGCACCTTTGTTGCAACCCACGCCGAGCAACATGTCCAGTTCCGCTTTCTCAAACTGGTCCCCGACAGCGGCACACCGGGCAGCGAAGGCCCGGCCCAACGCGACATCATCGACTGCCGGCGCGTGCGCGCCAGCGCCGAGATTGCACGCACGCTGGCCTTGCGCACCGGGGACGCCGTGCTGCAGGCCCGACGCGTGCTGAGCTTTGCCGGCACACCCACCATTCTTGAAGACATCTGGCTTCCCGCCGCGCCCTTCAAGGGCCTGACGGCCGAGCGGCTGGCTGACTACCACGGCCCCATGTATGCGCTGTTTGAGACCGAATTCAACGTGCGAATGGTCCGCGCCGAAGAAAAAATACGCGCCGAAGCAGCCACTGACGGGCGCGAGCTGCTATTGAAAGTAGAGCACGGAGCACCGCTTTTGAGCGTGGAGCGCATCGCCTACACCTACAACGATGCGCCCATGGAGCTGCGCCGCGGCTACTACCGCACCGACACACACCATTACCACAACACCCTGAACTGACACTGCGGCAGCCGGTGATTTGTAATCGTCATGTCAGTTACGACGACCTTCGCGCAGCAATTGCGAACTGTTGCGCCGCCAAACGCGCTTTTCCCGACAAAAATTTCCGGCCATCACCCGAAGCGGCCGGGATTGTTGCTGCATTGCAATAGAATTTCGGGTTGAGCCGCTTTGGCAGTTACAAAGCCGTTACTCAAAAACACAGAAAGCCAAGTATGTCCGAATCAGCGACAACCGTAGCGAAGAAGCGGCCCGAGTTCCGCAACATCAACGCTCTGACCGACCTCCCCTCCTATCGTTTGCCGCCCGCCGGCTGGGTTTCCATCCTTCACCGTATCAGCGGGTTCATCATGTTTTTGCTGATGCCCTTCATCATCTGGATGTTCGACACTTCGATCTCCTCTGAAATCTCGTTTGCGAAATTCAAGGCCCTGTTCAACATCGGCTCGACCTTTAGCTGGTCTTCTTTCCTGTTCTGGAGCTTTGCGCAACCCGTTGGATTCACTATCCCAGGATGGATATTCAAGTTGGTGGCGCTGGCGCTGATCTGGGCCTACCTGCACCACTTCATCGCCGGCCTGCGCCATTTGTGGATGGACGTCAGCCACGCCGCCGTCAGCAAGGAATTCGGCAAATCGTCCGCCATCTTCACGCTGGCCGTGAGCATCATCCTGACGCTCATCCTCGGCGCCAAGCTGTTCGGCCTCTACTGATCACAAGGAGCACAAAAAATGGCAGTTAACTACGGCTCCAAGCGCATCGTTGTCGGTGCCCACTATGGTCTGCGCGACTGGCTCGCGCAGCGCATCACGGCCGCCCTGATGGCCCTCTTCACCGTGCTGGTCCTGGCCCAGGTCATCTTCAGCAAAGGCCCCATCGGCTACGACAAATGGGCCGGAATTTTCTCTTCCCAGTGGATGAAGACGCTGACGTTTGTGGTCATCGCTGCCCTGCTATTGCACGTGTGGGTCGGCATGCGCGACATCTGGATGGACTACGTCAAGCCGGCCTCCGTCAAGCTGGTTCTGAATGTTTTCACGATTGTCTGGCTGGTGGCCTGTGCCGGCTGGGGCATCCAGGTCCTGTGGCGCCTTTAAGCCTTCGCTGATCCCACGACAAGAAGACCGACACCCCACACAAAAATCATGACAGCAACATCCAAACTCCCCAAGCGCAAATTTGACGTCGTCATCGTCGGTGCCGGCGGCTCCGGCATGCGCGCGTCGCTGCAGCTGGCACGCGCCGGCCTCAACGTGGCCGTGCTTTCCAAAGTGTTCCCCACCCGCTCGCACACCGTTGCAGCCCAGGGCGGCATCGGCGCATCGCTCGGCAACATGAGCGAAGACAACTGGCACTACCACTTCTATGACACCGTCAAGGGCTCCGACTGGCTCGGCGACCAGGACGCCATTGAATACATGTGCCGCGAAGCACCCAAGGTTGTGTACGACCTCGAGCACATGGGCATGCCGTTTGACCGCAACCCCGACGGCACGATTTACCAGCGCCCTTTCGGCGGCCACACCGCCAACTACGGCGAAAAGCCCGTGCAGCGCGCCTGCGCCGCAGCCGACCGCACCGGCCACGCCATGCTGCACACGCTGTACCAGCAAAACGTCAAGGAAAAAACCAGCTTCTTCGTCGAGTGGATGGCGCTGGACCTGATCCGCGACTCGGCAGGTGACGTCGTGGGCGTGACCGCCCTCGAAATGGAAACCGGCGACGTCCACATTTTTGAAGCCAAGACCACGCTGCTGGCCACCGGCGGCGCTGGGCGCATTTTTGCCGCGTCAACGAACGCCTTCATCAACACCGGTGACGGCCTGGGCATGGCGGCGCGCGCCGGCATCCCGCTGGAAGACATGGAGTTCTGGCAGTTCCACCCCACCGGCGTGGCCGGTGCCGGCGTGCTGCTGACTGAAGGCTGCCGCGGAGAAGGCGCGATTCTGCGCAACAGCAATGGCGAGCGTTTCATGGAGCGTTATGCGCCCACGCTGAAAGACCTCGCACCGCGCGACTTCGTCTCGCGCTCCATGGACCAGGAAATCAAGGAAGGCCGCGGCTGCGGCCCCAACAAGGACTACATCCTGCTGGACATGACCCATCTGGGCGTGGACGCCATCATGAAGCGCCTGCCTTCGGTGTTCGAGATCGGCCACAACTTCGCCAACGTCGACATCACCAAGGAACCGATTCCCGTGGTGCCCACCATCCACTACCAGATGGGCGGCATCCCGACCAACATCCATGGCCAGGTTGTCACGCAGGACGCCAACAACCAGAGCCAGGTGGTCAACGGCCTGTATGCGGTGGGCGAATGCTCCTGCGTCAGCGTGCACGGCGCCAACCGCCTGGGCACCAACTCGCTGCTCGACCTGCTGGTGTTCGGCAAGGCCGCCGGCAACCACATTGTCGAGTTCGCCAAGACCACCACGCACAAGCCGCTGCCGGCGGATGCTGCCGACAAGACCCTGGCCCGCATCGCGCGCCTGGACAACGCGACCGACGGCGAATACGCGCAAGACGTGGCCAACGACCTGCGCGCCGCCATGCAGCAGCATGCAGGCGTGTTCCGCACACAGGCCATCATGAACGAAGGCGTGACGAAAATCGCGGCGCTGCGCGCCCGCGTCAACAGCATCGGATTGAAGGACAAGTCGAAGATTTTCAACACCGCGCGCATCGAAGCGCTGGAAGTGGAAAACCTGATCGAAGCAGCGCAGGCCACTATCGTGTCCGCCGCCGCCCGCCAGGAAAGCCGCGGCGCGCACTCTGTCGACGACTACGGCGACACGCCCGCGCACCCGAACGGCCGCAACGACACCGACTGGCACAAGCACACGCTCTGGTACAGCGAAGGCAGCCGTCTGGCTTACAAGCCGGTGCAGATGAAACCCCTGACGGTCGATTCGGTCCCGCTCAAGACGCGTACTTTCTGAAGACGTTGCCCTTACTGCCCCTGACGCCCTGCGACCCCACAAGAAGCGAGAACCCCATGACCAAACGCACCTTCAAGATCTACCGCTACGACCCGGACACCGATGCCAAGCCCTACATGCAGACCATCGAGGTAGAGCTGGACGGCCACGAGCGCATGCTGCTGGACGCGCTGATGAAGCTGAAGGCGCAGGACCCGACCATCAGCTTTCGCCGCTCGTGCCGCGAAGGCGTTTGCGGCTCCGATGCCATGAACATCAATGGCAAGAACGGCCTGGCGTGCCTGACCAACATGCGCACGCTGCCCGAGGTCATCATCCTCAAACCCCTGCCCGGCCTGCCTGTGGTGCGCGACCTGATCGTCGACATGACGCAGTTCTTCAAGCAGTACAACTCGATCAAGCCCTACCTGATCAACGACAACGTGCCGCCCGAAAAAGAGCGCCTGCAGAGTCCTGAAGAGCGCGATGAGCTGAACGGCCTCTATGAGTGCATTTTGTGCGCCAGCTGCTCCACCTCCTGCCCCAGCTTCTGGTGGAACCCCGACAAGTTCGTCGGCCCGGCCGGCCTGCTGCAGGCCTACCGCTTCATCGCCGACAGCCGCGACGAAGCCACCGCCGAGCGCCTGGACAACCTGGAAGACCCGTACCGCCTGTTCCGCTGCCACACCATCATGAATTGCGTCGACGTCTGCCCCAAAGGACTGAACCCGACCAAGGCGATTGGCAAGATCAAGGAAATGATGGTTTTGCGGACAGTGTGACCAATATGGCCCCCACGCTTGTCGCTTCGCGTACTACGCTGCCCCCCGAGGGGGCGTGTTTCGCCTTGGGGCGGCCCGGCGGCGAAACCTCTACGGCCTGAACGATATGGAAACCGCCGACGCCCTACTTGACGAGCGTGCCCTGAGCAAGCTCAAGTGGCGTTGCCGGCGCGGCCTGCTGGAAAACGATTTGCTGATCGAGCGCTTCTTTTTGGCGCACGAAACCACGCTAACCGTCAGGCAGGCTAAAGGGTTAAATGATTTAATGGATTTGTCCGACAACGATTTGCTGGACCTGCTGTTAAAACGAAAAGTTGCCGGCCAGCTGCCCGATGAAGCGGCCAAGGCAAGTGCCTCTACTTCTGAAGCCCATGAAGTTTTAAAGTTGCTGCAGCCCGCAGCGCCGGCCCCTGATTACGCGTCCGTCCTCCATTGACACTGATACGAAAGAAAGAAGCACGAAATGAAGCTAGCTGACAACAAAGCCACCCTGTCCTTCAGCAACGGAAGCCCCAGCATCGAGTTGCCGGTGTACCAGGGCAGCGTCGGTCCGGACGTCGTTGATATCCGCAAGCTGTATGCCCAGACCGGCATGTTCACCTATGACCCCGGTTTCCTGTCAACCGCTGCCTGCCAGTCGGCCATCACTTATATCGACGGCGACAAGGGCGAGTTGCTGTACCGCGGCTACCCCATCGAGCAGCTGGCCACCAACTGCGACTACATGGAAACCTGCAACCTGCTGCTGTACGGAGAGTTGCCCAATGTCGAGCAGAAAAAAGATTTCGTCAGCCGCGTGACCAACCACACCATGGTCAACGAGCAGATGCAGTTTTTCCTGCGCGGCTTCCGCCGTGACGCGCATCCGATGGCCATCATGACCGGCCTGGTCGGCGCCCTGTCGGCCTTCTACCATGACAGCACCGACATCACCAATCCCGAGCACCGCGACATCTCCGCCATCCGCCTGATCGCCAAGATGCCGACGCTGGTCGCCATGGCTTACAAGTACACCGTGGGCCAGCCTTACATGTACCCCAAGAACAACCTGAGCTACGCCGGCAACTTCCTGCACATGATGTTCGCCACGCCGTGCGAAGAGTACAAGGTCAACCCGGTGCTCGAACGCGCGCTGGACCGCATCTTCATCCTGCATGCAGACCACGAGCAGAACGCCTCGACCTCCACCGTGCGCCTGTGCGGTTCGTCCGGCACCAACCCGTTTGCGGCGATCGCTGCCGGCGTGGCTTGCCTCTGGGGCCCGGCACACGGCGGCGCCAACGAAGCGGCACTCAACATGCTGGGCGACATCCAGAAAGCCGGCGGCATCGAGAAAATCGGTGACTTCATCAAGCAGGTCAAGGACAAGAACTCCGGCGTCAAGCTGATGGGTTTTGGCCACCGCGTCTACAAGAACTACGACCCGCGCGCCAAGCTGATGCAGGAAACCTGCAAGGAAGTGCTCAAGGAAATGGGCCTGGAAAACGACCCGTTGTTCAAGCTCGCCATGGCGCTGGAAAAGATTGCCCTGGAAGACGAATACTTCGTGTCGCGCAAGCTCTACCCCAATGTCGACTTCTACTCCGGCATCGTGCAACGCGCCATCGGCATCCCTGTGCCTCTGTTCACGGCGATCTTCGCGCTGGCCCGCACCGTCGGCTGGATCGCCCAGCTCAACGAAATGATCGGCGACCCCGAGTACAAGATTGGCCGGCCACGCCAGTTGTTCACCGGCTCCACGACCCGTCAGGTGTTGCCGCTGGCCAAGCGCTAAGCGCCGCATCGCGTTGACATAAAGCCCGCCCTTGGCAACATCGGCGGGTTTTTTCATGCCCTCAAGCTTTGTCGCGCAACCCCGGGGAGGCCGCAACACTCGTCGATTGCTATACTTTTGATAGCTGCTTGTACTTATTGCTATTGGGCTAAAGCCTTAAAGAATCCGAAATTTCGGGGATTTGGGCTGAAAACGCCTATTGGCAAGCAGGGCATCGCGTATTGCGATGACAAAACATCAATCATGGTAGCAAAATAACGTTTCACCATCGTCTAACACGATGACGCCACGCCCATGCCATGAAAAGCTCCGAACGCAATTTTGCCCGCCGCATTGACCTGACCTCGCTTCAGCTCTTTGTGGCCGTGTGCGAGCTCGGCAGCATCGGCAAGGCGGCCGAGCGCGAATTCATTGCCGCCTCAGCCGTGAGCAAGCGCCTTTCCGACCTCGAAGCCACGCTGGACACGCCGCTGCTGTACCGCCACACCCGCGGCGTCGACCTGACGCCCGCCGGCGAAAGCCTGCTCCACCATGCGCGTTCGGTGCTGTTCAGCCTCGAGAAGATGCAGAGCGAGCTCAGCGAATACGCCGACGGCGTGCGCGGCCATGTGCGCGTGCACGCCAGCATCTCGGCCATCGTGCAGTTTTTGCCGGAAGACCTGGGCGCTTTCACCCGCGAGCATTCGGGCATCAAGATTGATCTGGAAGAGCACCTGAGCACCGAGGTCGTCCGTGCGGTGCAGGAAGGTGCGGCCGACCTCGGCATCTGCAACACCGCCGACGGCGCGGGTGACCTGCAGGTACTGCCTTACCGCACCGACAAACTGGTGCTGATTGTGCCCAGGGGCCATACCCTCTGTGCGCAAGGCGCTATCAAATTTGAAGCAGCACTGGACTACGACCAGGTCGGGCTGCACTCCAACAGCTCTATTTACCTCGCCATGCGTGAAGCGGCCGCCCGGCTGGGCCGCACCATCAAGCTGCGCATCCATGTCACCGGCCTGGACGCCATGTGCCGCATGATCCATAACGGCCTGGGTGTGGGCGTGATGCCGCAGCGCGCTTTTGAGCTGATGCACGGCGTCGGCGAACTCGAAGCCATTCCCCTGCTGGACGCCTGGGCCGAGCGCCAGATCCAGCTGGTGGCGCGAGACTTTTCCACCCTGCCCCTGACGGCGCGGCTGCTGGTGGAACATCTCACGCAGCCCGACACACCACAAACCAATGCAGCCCAACCTGCCAAAACTGCAGCCATGGCTGCAAGTGCAGCGGCCTAAAATCACCCCTCACGACAGACGACAACGAGAGACCACGAAGGACACCATGGGACGCACCCTTTACGACAAAATCTGGGACGAGCACGTCGTTCATACCGAAGACGACGGCACGGCCATCCTCTACATCGACCGCCACCTGGTGCACGAAGTCACCAGCCCGCAGGCTTTTGAAGGCCTGCGCGAGGCCGGCCGCAAGGTCTGGCGCATCAGCTCCATCGTCGCCACCGCCGACCACAACACGCCCACCACCGGCTGGGAACTGGGCTACGACGGCATCACCGACCTGGTCAGCAAGGAACAGATCACCACGCTGGACAGCAACATCAAGGAATTTGGCGCGGCCGCCTTCTTCCCCTTCCTCTCCAAGCGCCAGGGCATCGTGCATGTCATCGGCCCCGAAAGCGGCGCCACCCTTCCCGGCATGACGGTCGTCTGCGGCGACTCGCACACCTCCACGCACGGCGCTTTCGGTGCGCTGGCGCACGGCATCGGCACCAGCGAAGTCGAGCACGTGATGGCGACGCAAACCCTGCTGGCCAAAAAAGCCAAAAACATGCTCGTTAAGGTCGAAGGCAAGCTGGCCCCAGGCTTGACGGGCAAGGACATCGTGCTCGCCATCATCGGCAAGATCGGCACGGCAGGCGGCACGGGCTACACGATTGAATTCGCCGGCTCGGCGATTCGTGCGCTCAGCATGGAAGGCCGCATGACGGTCTGCAACATGGCGATTGAAGCCGGTGCCCGCGCCGGCCTGGTCGCTGTCGACCAAAAGACGATTGATTACGTCAAAGGCCGTTTGCTCTCGCCCACCGGCGTCGAATGGGACATGGCCGTCAAGTACTGGAACACGCTGCACTCGGATGCCGACGCGAAGTTTGACGCCGTGGTCGAGCTGGACGCCAGCGAGATCAAGCCGCAGGTCACCTGGGGCACCTCGCCCGAGATGGTGCTGACCATCGACGACCGCGTTCCCGACCCGGACAAGGAAAAAGACGCCAACAAGCGCGACGCCATCGAACGCGCGCTGAAGTACATGGGTCTCGAGCCCGGCAAGGCGCTGAACGACCTCTATGTCGACAAGGTGTTCATCGGCTCCTGCACCAACAGCCGCATTGAGGACATGCGCGAAGCCGCGGCCGTGATCAAGAAGATCGGCCAGAAGGTCGCCAAGAACGTCAAGCTCGCGCTGGTCGTGCCGGGCTCGGGCCTGGTCAAGGAACAGGCCGAGCGCGAAGGCCTGGACAAGATTTTTGTGGCCGCCGGTTTTGAATGGCGCGAACCAGGCTGCTCGATGTGCCTGGCCATGAACGCCGATCGGCTCGAGCCGGGCGAGCGCTGCGCATCAACATCCAACCGCAACTTCGAAGGCCGGCAAGGCGCCGGTGGCCGTACGCACCTGGTCAGCCCGGCCATGGCCGCCGCGGCCGCCGTGCACGGCCACTTTGTTGACATCAGAAAGTTTGTGTGAACCCCTGTCTCGGCTCACAACGCGCAAGCCAGACCCTCTCAAGGGTGCAACACCTGCGGCCCGGCAAAGCCGGTTCCGCGGTGTTTCTTGGCAAGAAACTGTTTCGATAGAGTGAAAGAGAGAATCACATGCAGAAATTCACCGTACACAAGGGCCTGGTCGCCCCGATGGACCGCGAGAACGTCGACACCGACGCCATCATCCCCAAGCAGTTCCTCAAATCCATCCGCAAGACGGGCTTTGGCCCCAACCTGTTTGACGAATGGCGCTACCTGGACGCGGGCTTCCCCGGCCAGGACCCGGCCAGCCGCAAACCCAACCCCGACTTCGTGCTGAACCAGCCGCGTTATGCGGGCGCCTCCATCCTGCTGGCGCGCAAGAACTTCGGCTGCGGCTCCTCGCGCGAACACGCGCCGTGGGCGCTGGACCAATACGGCTTTCGCGCGATCATCGCGCCGAGCTATGCCGACATCTTCTTCAACAACAGCTTCAAGAACGGCTTGCTGCCCATCGTGCTGCCTGAAGCGCAGGTGGCGCAGCTGTTCGACGAAGCGCTGGCCTTCCCGGGCTACCAGCTCACGGTCGACCTGGAACGGCAAGTGATCGTCAAACCGCAGGGCGAGGAGCTCCCGTTCGACGTGCAGGCTTTCCGAAAGTACTGCCTGCTCAACGGCCTGGACGACATTGGCCTGACCTTGCGCCAAAGCGACAAGATCAAGGCCTTTGAAGCCGAGCGGTTGGCGACCAAGCCGTGGCTGAACCACACCGTGACAGGCTGAAGTCGCTCCCACAGCGCAAAACAGCCCTGAACGGCCTCAAAACGCCCCAAAACAGGCTTTTCAACCATCCAATCGTGCTCCAGCCCAATCGGGACATGCGCGAGCAGCTATAAAAAAGATAGTAAACATGAAAATCGCAATCCTCCCTGGTGACGGCATCGGCACTGAAATCGTCGCGGAAGCCGTCAAGGTCTTGAAGGCGCTCGACCTGAAGTTTGAAACCGAAAGCGCACTGGTCGGCGGCGCAGCATACGAGGCCCATGGCCATCCGCTGCCCGAAAGCACGCTGAAGCTCGCCAAGGAAGCCGATGCCGTGCTGTTCGGTGCCGTCGGCGACTGGAAATACGACAAGCTCGACAGGCCGCTGCGACCGGAGCAGGCCATCCTCGGCCTGCGGAAAAACCTCGGCCTCTTTGCCAACTTCCGCCCGGCGATTTGTTACGCGCAGCTGGTGGACGCCTCCAGCCTCAAACGCGAGCTGGTGTCCGGCCTGGACATCCTCATCATCCGTGAGCTGACCGGCGACATCTACTTCGGCCAGCCACGCGGCCGCCGCGTCTCGCCCGACGGCCACTTTCCCGGCTCGGAAGAAGCCTTTGACACCATGCGCTACTCGCGCCCCGAGATCGAGCGCATCGCGCACGTCGCCTTCCAGGCAGCCCGCAAACGTGACAAGCGCGTCACCAGCGTCGACAAGGCCAATGTGCTGGAAACCTTCCAGCTTTGGAAAGACGTGGTTACCGAAGTCGGCAAGGAATACCCCGACGTCGCGCTGGACCACATGTATGTCGACAACGCCGCCATGCAACTGGTGAAAGCGCCCAAGAAGTTTGACGTGGTCGTCACCGGCAACATGTTCGGCGACATCCTGAGCGACGCCGCCGCCATGCTCACCGGCTCCATCGGCATGCTGCCCTCGGCCAGCCTGAACGACAAAAACCAGGGCCTGTATGAGCCCAGCCACGGCAGCGCGCCCGACATTGCGGGCAAGGGCGTGGCCAACCCGCTGGCCACCATCCTGAGTGCGGCCATGATGCTGCGCTTCAGCCTGAACCAGCCCGAGGCCGCCGCCCGCATCGAAAAAGCCGTGGATGCCGTGCTGAGCCAGGGCCTGCGCACGCCTGACATCTATAGCGAAGGTACGACAAAAGTCGGCACGGTGGAGATGGGCAACGCAGTCGTAAAAGCGCTGGGATAACCGGAGCCCCCACGCTTTTTCACTGCGTGTAATGCGCTGCCCCCCGAGGGGGCGCATTTTTCCTTGGGGCGGCCCGGCGCAAAAACATCTCTGACGTTTTTTTGCAGCAAACCACCTCAAACCAGCGTCAAAACACGGGTTTGAGGCGGCCATCAGCCCCGATAAAGCCAAGCCTGGCTACAATCGACACATGCGCAAAAACCCCGCACCCACCCGCCTGATCGCCGCTTCGCGCGCGATCGGCGCTGCGCCGGTTTTTGCCCAGATCACCAAAACGACCACCATTAAAGGCTAGCAAGCCTGGTTCGTCGTGCCCTGCCGGCTCGATGAGCCGGGCCAAAAAGCCTTATTTTTGACTTTTTGAAGGGCAGTTCCAATGAAACTCAAAGGCAACCTCACAGGACTCGTCGGCTGGCGCGGCATGGTCGGCTCGGTCCTGATCGATCGCATGCAGGCCGAAGGCGACTTCGACCTGATCGAGCCGGTTTTCTTCTCGACCTCCAACGCCGGCGGCAAGGCCCCAGCCCAGGCCAAGAACGAAACCACGCTGAAAAACGCCTTTGACATTGAAGCGCTCAAGAAGTGCGACATCATCGTCACGGCCCAAGGCGGCGACTACACCTCGGAAGTTTTCCCCAAGCTGCGCGCGGCCGGCTGGACGGGCCACTGGATTGACGCGGCCTCCACGCTGCGCATGAACGACGACGCCATCATCATCCTGGACCCGGTCAATCTGCCGGTCATCCAGAATGCCATGGCCAAGGGCGGCAGGAACTGGATTGGCGGCAACTGCACGGTGAGCTGCATGCTGATGGGCGTGGGCGCGCTGTACAAGGCCGGCCTGGTCGAATGGATGACCAGCATGACCTACCAGGCGGCCTCCGGCGGCGGTGCACAGCACATGCGCGAGCTGCTGACCCAGTACGGCACGCTCAATAGCGAAGTCCGCACCTTGCTGGACGACCCCAAATCAGCCATCCTGGAAATCGACCGCCGCGTGCTGGCCAAACAGCAATCGCTGAGCGGCGACGAGACCGCCAACTTCGGCGTACCGCTGGGCGGCTCGCTGATCCCCTGGATCGACAAAGACCTGGGCAACGGCATGAGCAAGGAAGAATGGAAAGGCGGCGCGGAGACCAACAAGATCCTGGGCCAGGGCGCCAGCTTCGGTACGGCCGAAACGCCGGTCGACGGCTTCTGCGTGCGCATAGGCGCCATGCGCTGCCACAGCCAGGCCCTGACCTTCAAGCTGAAGAAGGACGTGCCGTTGGCAGATATCGAGGCCATGATCGCCGCAGACAACCAGTGGGTCAAAGTGGTACCCAATACGCGCGAGGCCTCGATCAAGGACCTCACACCAGTCGCCGTGACAGGCACCATGCAGATTCCGGTGGGTCGCCTGCGCAAGCTGGCCATGGGCCCCGACTACCTCGGTGCCTTCACCGTGGGCGATCAGTTGCTCTGGGGTGCGGCCGAACCGCTGCGCCGCATGCTCCGCATCCTGCTTCAGGGGTGAATAATTCGGGGTGAGTAGTTGCCAACATGCGGTTGCTCATCCGTAACCACTTGTTTCCGTGCGTTGTCGTCTGACAACATCCTGAACATGTAAGTTGATGCTAACTCGATGTGTCAAAACTTAAGTGGTGTCTTAGCTTGTCAGCCTAATGCCTTGATGTTAAGGTTGTTTTTCGAAAATTCGCATCGAGGTTTTTGTGCGCTTAAGCAGAATAAAGTTACATGCAGACCGAGCACTGGAGGCTCCCAACCCCATGAATAAACGCGGTCGTTGGCGTATTGGCGCCCTGGCGAGTGCCATTGCCTTGCTGGGCAGCCTGGCAAGTCTTGAAGCCCATGCGCTTGCGCTGGGCCGGATCACCGTTCAATCGGCGCTGGGTGAACCCCTTCGCGCCGAAATCGAGATCACGGACATCAAGCCCGATGAAGCAGCCAGCCTTCGGGCCGGTGTTGCACCGGCAGAAGCCTTCAAGGCAGCAGGCATGGAATACGGCACGGTAGTCACCGGCGTCGAAGTCAGCCTGCAACGCCGGGCGGACGGACGGTCTTTCCTGCGCTTGAGCAGCAACCGCCCCGTTACCGAGCCTTTCGTGGACCTCATCCTGGAGGCCAATTGGTCGAACGGGCGAATTACACGCGACTACACCATGCTGTTTGACCCGCCGGCCCTGCGGTCCGGCAGTAGCGGTACTGCGGTTGCACCCACTGCACCTGTGCTGTCACGCCCCGGTTCGCCCAATGCCGCGCCGCCCTCCAAAGGCATTGCGTCCATCCCCTATTCCCCCTCAGGCTCCAGTTCCAGCACCGCCAGGTCCGCGCCCGCAGCGAAAGCACCGGCCGCAAAGATGGAAAAAGCGCCCGCCGGCGATACCCAGGTCACCGTCAAATCCGGTGACACCGCAGGCAAGATCGCCGCCCAGAACAAGCCGTCCAGCATTTCGCTGGACCAGATGCTGGTCGCCTTGCTCCGAAGCAATCCGGATGCCTTCATCGGCGGCAACGTCAACCGCATCAAGTCCGGCGCCGTGCTGGACATCCCGACCGCGGAATCGGCCGGCGCTGTCTCCCCCGGCGAAGCTACGCAGACCATCGTCGCGCAAAGCAAGGACTTCAACACTTTCCGCCGAAAACTCGCAGAAGGCGTGCCGGCTGCACAGGTAGCCGGTGCCGACCGCCAGGCCGGTGGCAAGGTACAAGCCAAGGTGGAAGACCGGGCACCTGCCAGCACCACCCCCGACAAGCTCACCCTGTCCAAGGGAGCCGTCAAGGGCAAGGCAGCGACAGCCGCCGAAGAAAAGATTGCCAAGGAACGGCAAGCCAAAGAAGCCTCGACACGGGTCGCGGAGCTGTCCAAAAATATCAACGAGCTCAACAAGCTCGGAAGCGGTCCTGCAGCGGCACCCGCAGCCAGCGCGGCCAAAACGCCAGGTGTGGCTGTTCCAGCCCCGTCCAGCGTCACGGTGCCCGCGGCGGCTCCGGCAGCTTCGGCGCCCTCCATCGCCGCATCGGCAACCTCCACCAAGGCAGCCGCTACACCCATACAGGCGGCCAGCGCAGTAGTTACCGGCACGACGCCTGCGGGTGCCATGGCACCCGCCTCTGCAGCCTCAGCCACGGCTGCAAGCGCCGAGCCTCTTGCAGTGGCTTCACAACCAGCCCCCGCGGCCAGCGAACCCGTCGCACCGGTGGCAGCCGCTCCGGCAGCACCCAAAAAACCGGTTGTTGCGCCGCCTCCGCCGCCACCTGAACCCAGCCTGATCGACGAACTGCTGGAAAACCCCCTGGTATTGCCGGGCGTAGGCCTTTTGGTCGCGTTGCTCGCCGGATTCGGCTTTTACCGGTACCGCCAGCGCGCCGGTGGGGCCCAGGTTGACAGCTCTTTCCTTGAAAGCAGGTTGCAGCCCGATTCTTTTTTCGGCGCCAGCGGCGGCCAAAGAATTGACACGAATGAAGGCAACGCCACGGGCTCGTCCCTGGTGTATTCGCCCAGTCAATTGGACGCCGCTGGCGACGTAGACCCCGTAGCCGAAGCCGATGTGTACCTGGCATATGGACGCGACCTGCAAGCTGAAGAAATCCTCAAGGAGGCGATGCGCACCAGCCCCATGCGCGTGGCAATTCATGCCAAGCTGATGGAAATCTATGCAAAACGCCGCGACAGCAAGGCATTTGAAACTGTCGCCATCGAAGCCTTCAATCTGACCCACGGCAATGGCCCGGAATGGGCGTACATCACCGAGATGGGCCGCGAGCTCGACCCTTCGAACCCGATGTACCAGCCTGGCGGACAGCCCGCCGGCACAGCCTCCGCCGCCGGGACCTCGGCGTTCAGCCCGGGCGGTACCGTGGCCATGGTGGCTCAACCGGTCAATGTCCCTGCGCCAACACCGGCCGTGGACGTTGATCTTGACCTGGATTTCTCACTCGGTGATGAGCCTGATACAGCCACGACCCCTGCGGCAATATCGGCACCCGTTGCACCAAAACCAGTTGCCCCGCCCGTTGCCAAGAAACCGGAACCCGCCGCCCTGAACATGGATTTCAGCAGCGCAACGGTTGCCATGCCTGCGGCCAAGCCACCGGCACCTGCTGCGGCCAAACCCGCCGAAGCGGCACCTGAGATTTCCTTTCTGTCCGAAGGCCTGAACTTTGAACCCGAGCCGTTCGTCCCGCCAGCCAAACCGGTTCCGCCGGTCAAGGCCGCTCCGGCCCCGGCCCCGGCAGTAGCCGACAGCGGCATGCTGGAATTCGACCTGGGTTCGCTTTCACTTGACCTGAACGGTCCAACAACGGAGAGTCCCGCTCCTGAGTTTGAAGTATCTTCTTCGTCGGATGACCCGCTTGAAACCAAGTTCATGCTGGCCGAAGAGTTCCGCTCGCTGGGTGACACCGACGGTGCCCGCTCACTGGCCGAAGAAGTACTGGCAGAAGCCAGCGGCCCGCTGAAAGTCAAGGCGCAGGCGTTCCTGAACGCCTTGGCGTGAGCGCAGCCTGAACGCACCGCGTTCACTGCGCACCGGCCGGGGTTCAACCGTGAGGATAGCCCTCGGCGTCAGCTACAGCGGAAGTGCCTACGAGGGCTGGCAAAGCCAGCTCTCGGGCAACACCGTGCAAGACAAGCTGGAGCTGGCTTTAGCCAGATTTGCCGCCCAGCCGATTCGCACCCTCTGCTGCGGGCGCACCGACGCTGGCGTGCATGCGCTGATGCAGGTCGTGCACTTTGACACGCCCCTGCAGCGCGATATTGCCTCATGGGTGCGCGGCACCAACACCTTTTTGCCCGGTGACATCGCGGTGCAATGGGCGCGTGAGGTCCCCGACGAATTCCATTGCCGCGGCAGTGCCATCGCACGCAGGTACGCCTACGTGGTGCTGGAATCGCCGGTACGGCCCAGTGTGGAAGCCGGGCGTGTCGGCTGGGTCTACCGGCCACTGGACGGCGCTGCGATGCGACAGGCCGTCACGCACCTCATTGGCAAGCACGATTTCAGCTCTTTCCGGGCCGCGCAGTGCCAGGCCAAGTCCCCCGTCAAAACGATCAGCCGAATCGACATTTCGGAGCGTGCCGGTACGGGCTCAAAATATTGGCGCTTCGAGTTCGAGGCGAACGCCTTTTTGCACCACATGATTCGCAACATCATGGGCTGCCTGGTGGCTGTCGGCCAAGGCAACTACCCGCCAGGCTGGCTGGCCGAGGTAAGGGACGCGCGCAGCCGCGACGCAGCCGCGCCCACCTTTTCACCGGACGGCCTGTACTTTCTGGGGCCCGTCTACGAAGACCATTACGGCCTCCCGGCTCGCGCGCCAGCCTATGATTGGTTACCATGACGCGCGCCCCCGTTGCTCCCCCACTTCGTGTGGGTCGCTGCCCCCCTCAAGGGGGCAACACCAGCGGCCCGGCAAAGCCGGTTCCGCGATGTTCCTGGGCTGTGCAGTGCCGGGTGCATAGACTATGTGCGGCGTTTCGCGCCATGGACCTTTCAGGATGAGTACACAAAACACCCTGCCCGCCACCCGCACCCGAATCAAGATCTGCGGCCTCACCCGCGAGGAAGACGTGGACGCGGCCGTGGCTGCCGGAGCCGATGCAGTCGGGTTTGTGATGTACGAAGCCAGCCCGCGCTATGTGACAGCCGAACGCGCCACCGAACTGGCTCGCCGCCTGCCTCCTTTCGTCACGCCGGTGCTGCTTTTCGTCAATGCCCCCGCTACAAAAATCATAGCTGCTTGTGCAGGCCTACCAATGGCTTTACTGCAATTTCATGGCGACGAAACACCCGAAACCTGCCTGGAGGCCGGGCGCCCATTCATGCGCGCCGCACGCATTCCACTTGGTGAAAAAACCACTGAAAGCACGCCCGGAACCTCCGGCAGCTTTGATCTCGTAAAATACGCACAAGACTTCAAGGCCGCACAAGCCATCCTGCTCGACGCTCATGTCGAAGGTTATGGCGGCGGCGGGAAAACATTCAATTGGTCACTTCTTCCTCCAAACGTCAGCGCTCACCTCGTTTTGTCTGGTGGATTGACGCCTGCAAACGTGATCGATGGCATTTTGCAAGTCAGGCCGCGTTGCACAACGCTGGCCGTTGATGTCAGTTCGGGCGTCGAGATTTCCAGGGGAATCAAAAGCGCCGACAAGATCAACCAGTTTGTAGCGGCCGTTCGCGCCGCTGACGAGCTACTTGCAAAGAGTCCCAACCATGTACGAGTACCACCAGCCTGACGTTTCAGGCCATTTCGGAGTTTACGGCGGCAGTTTTGTTTCAGAAACCCTGACGCATGCCATCAACGAGCTCAAAGACGCTTACGCCAAATACCAGCACGACCCGGAGTTTCTCGCCGAATTCCACTCCGAGCTGAAGCATTTTGTAGGCCGCCCCTCCCCGATCTACCACGCCGCACGCATGAGCCGCGAACAGGGCGGCGCGCAGATTTACCTCAAGCGCGAAGACTTGAACCACACCGGCGCGCACAAGATCAACAACACCATAGGCCAGGCCATGCTGGCGCGCCGCATGGGCAAGCCACGCGTCATCGCCGAAACCGGCGCCGGCCAGCACGGCGTAGCCACCGCCACCATCTGTGCCCGCTACGGCCTCGAATGCGTGGTCTACATGGGCAGCGAAGACGTCAAGCGCCAAAGCCCCAATGTCTACCGCATGAACCTGCTGGGCGCCACCGTCGTGCCGGTCGAAAGCGGCAGCAAAACGCTCAAGGATGCGCTCAACGAGGCCATGCGCGACTGGGTCGCCAACGTGGACAACACCTTCTACATCATCGGCACGGTGGCGGGCCCGCACCCCTACCCCATGATGGTCCGCGACTTCCAGAGCGTGATCGGCACCGAATGCCTGCAGCAGATGCCGGAGTTCATCGGCACCCGGCAACCCGACGCGGTGATTGCCTGTGTGGGCGGCGGCAGCAACGCCATGGGCATCTTCCACCCTTACATCCAGCACGCAAAAACCCGCCTCATCGGCGTGGAAGCCGCCGGTGAAGGCCTGGACAGCGGCAAGCACTCGGCGTCGCTGCAGCGCGGCCTGCCCGGTGTGTTGCACGGCAACCGCACCTACGTGCTGCAAAACGACGACGGCCAGGTCACCGAAACGCACAGCATCAGCGCGGGCCTCGACTACCCGGGCGTAGGCCCCGAACACGCCTTCCTCAAAGACATCGGCCGCGCCGAATACGTCGGCATCACCGACATCGAGGCGCTGGAAGCCTTTCACTACCTGTGTCGTACCGAAGGCATCATCCCGGCGCTGGAGTCCAGCCACGCTGTTGCCTGCGCCATAAAGATGGCCCGCGGCATGCGCCCGGACCAGAGCCTGCTCGTCAATCTGTCAGGCCGTGGTGACAAGGACATCGGCACCGTGGCCGACCTTTCGGGCGCCGATTTTTACGACCGGCCTTCCATGCGGGGCCTCTCCGTCAAAGGCGGCGCGAATGCCGCCAAGGACAGCGGGGTGAAGTCATGAGCCGCATCAGCACCACCTTTTCCACACTGAAAAATCAGGGCCGCAAGGCCTTGATCCCCTACGTCACGGCAGGCTTTCCATTTGCCGACGTGACGCCTGAACTGATGCACAGCATGGTGGCCGGCGGCGCCGACGTGATCGAGTTGGGCGTGCCCTTTTCCGACCCCAGCGCCGACGGCCCCGTGATTCAGAAAGCCGGTGAAAAGGCCTTGTCCCTGGGCATCGGCCTGGCACAGGTGCTCGACATGGTGCGCCAGTTCCGCACCAAAGACAGCACCACCCCCATCGTTCTGATGGGCTATGCCAACCCGGTCGAGCGCTACGACATCAAGCACGGCGGCAGCAAAACCGAAAGCGCTTTCATCCGCGATGCCGCACAGGCCGGGGTGGACGGCGTGCTGATCGTCGATTACCCGCCCGAAGAATGCGTGGAGTTTGCCGCCCGGCTGCGCGCGCATGACATGGACCTGATCTTTTTGCTGGCCCCCACCTCTACCTCCGCCCGCATGGCCCAGGTGGCCGAAGTCGCCAGCGGCTACGTGTACTACGTCTCGCTCAAAGGCGTGACGGGCGCCGGCACGCTGGATGTGGACGCCGTGGAAGCCATGCTGCCGCGCATCCGCGAGCATGTGAACGTGCCGGTGGGTGTGGGCTTCGGCATACGCGATGCGGCTACGGCCAAAGCCATCGGCAAAGTGGCCGACGCGGTGGTGATCGGCAGCAAGATCATCCAGCTGATTGAGAACCAGCCGCGTGACAAGGTTGCCGCGGTGGCGCATGACTTTCTGAAAGAAATCCGTACCGCTTTAGGCTGACTTTTCACTTCACTTTTGCCAGGCGAAACCGGCGCATAATTGCGCTTTTCGCCCGGCAAAAGCCCAAAAGGCATTGAAGCGACAGGCGCCCAGGCGCTACCCGACACCATAAGGACTGACACACATGTCTTGGTTAGAAAAACTCCTCCCGCCCAAAATCAGCCCCACCGACCCGACCGAGCGCCGTAGCGTGCCAGAGGGCCTGTGGATCAAGTGCCCGAGCTGCGAAGCCGTGCTCTACAAGACGGATCTGGAGAAAAACCAGAACGTCTGCCCGCAGTGCAGCCACCACCACCGCATAGGCGCGCGCGCGCGCCTGGACGCCTTTCTGGATCCCGAAGGCCGTTACGAACTGGGCCAGGAAGTGCTGCCCGTCGACGCCCTGAAATTCAAGGATAGCCGCAAATACCCCGAGCGCTTGAAAGAAGCCCTGGAAAACACCCAGGAAACCGACGCCCTGGTTGTGATGGGCGGAGCCGTACACAGCATCGGCGTGGTGGTTGCCTGCTTTGAGTTTGACTTCATGGGCGGCAGCATGGGCAGCGTGGTGGGCGAACGCTTCGTGCGCGGCGTGCACGCGGCCATCGAACAAAAAGTACCCTTCATCTGCTTTACCGCCACCGGCGGCGCACGCATGCAGGAAGGCCTGCTAAGCCTGATGCAAATGGCCAAAACCAATGCATCGCTGACCCGCCTGGCCAAAAAAGGCCTGCCCTACATCAGCGTGCTGACCGACCCGACCATGGGCGGTGTGAGCGCCGGCTTTGCTTTCGTGGGCGACATCGTGATCGCCGAGCCCAAGGCCCTGATCGGTTTTGCCGGTCCGCGCGTCATTGAGTCCACCGTACGCGTCACGCTGCCTGAAGGCTTTCAGCGCGCCGAGTTTTTGCAGACCAAAGGCGCGGTTGATCTGATTTGCGACCGCAGGGAACTGCGCAAGACCGTGGCCAATTCCCTGGCCATGCTGCTACGCCAACCGGCTGATGCCGTCAGCTGAGAACCCGGCAAGCCTTTCCTCGAAAAGCCCCTGAAGCAAAGCGTATTAGCCGCTCGAAAAGTTCACCGCACGGGTCACATGGGATGATGTGGTTCACGGCACTCCAAAGCACGATGAGACCATGCCAGAAGCCCTGACGCTGAGTTCCCTCCCTCTCTTCCCGCTGGGCGCGGTACTGTATCCCGGCGGCGTGCTGCCACTGCGCATTTTTGAGATTCGCTATCTCGACATGATCGGCAAGTGCCACAAGGCCGGCGCGCCTTTCGGCGTTGTCTCGCTCACCGAAGGCACCGAGGTACGCCGGCCCGCCGATGCCGGCACCCCCACGGGCGACGGCTTTGCGAACGAGGCCTTCAGCACCGTGGGCACCCTGGCCACCATCACCGAATTTTCCATCCCCCAGCCGGGCCTGATGGTCATCCGTTGCACTGGGGCGCAGCGCTTTGAAACTACCCGCCGCGAAAAACTCAGGCATGGCCTGTGGATTGCCGACGTCACCCGCCTGGAAGACGACCAATTGGTGGAAATCCCGGCAGACCTGCAGGCTACGGCCAATGCGCTGGGCAAGCTGATCAAAAGCCTGCAGGAACGCGAGGTGCCGCAGGCACAAATGCCGCTATTGGCACCCTACAGGCTGAACGACTGCGGATGGGTCGCCAACCGCTGGTGCGAACTGTTGCCAATGCCGCTGGAATTAAAGCAGCGCCTGATGCAGCTGGACAACCCATTGATGCGGCTGGAACTGGTCAGCGACATTCTGGAACGCACAGGAATTTCAATTTAGGACATCAATAGACTTGCGGGTGGTATTCCGGAACGTGACGGCAGAGCCAAGCTCGGAGATCGCTGCTCGGAGGCGATGGACCCGTCGTAGCAATCCAATCCGTTACGCTGCTTATTGCAACCACTTGGTTCCCCGAGGTCTTGGCAATGCGCAGCTTGGGATGAGGTGTCGGTTCGCTGGTCTCGTCATCAGCCAATAGTTCCTCAAAAAGCTTTTCTCCTGGCCGCAAGCCAGTGAATGCGAGAGGCACATCCTGTTCAGTCTTTCCGGAAAGCCGGATCATCATGCGCGCAAGATCGGCAATCTTGACCGGTTCACCCATATCCAGCACATATATCTGCCCGCTTTTCCCCATCAACCCGGCCTGTAGCACAAGCTGGGCCGCCTCCGGTATAGTCATGAAGTAGCGCACGATATCGGGATGGGTAACTGTGATCGGCCCCCCCCGCGCAATCTGCTCTGTAAATAAGGGGACAACCGAACCACTGGAACCCAGCACGTTACCAAAACGGACGGAAACAAACTGGGTTGTTGGATGCTCCAATGCAACTCCCCCTACGACCAACTCCGCCATGCGTTTGGTTGCACCCATGATATTGGTCGGATTGACCGCCTTGTCAGTAGAGATCAGAACAAAGCGAGCCGCACCGCATTCGCCCGCGACCTTCGCCACATTAAAAGTTCCTAAAACATTGGTGCGGACCGCTTCAATTTCATTGTGATGCTCCATCAATGGCACATGTTTGTAAGCAGCAGCATGGAAAACTACGGATGGGTTGTACAGCGCCGCGATAGAACGTATGCGCTCCATCTCGCGCACATTGGCCGTGTAGTACAACCCCTGCATTTGTGGATAGGCTTGCCGCAAATCCTGTTCCAGCTTGTAAATCGCAATCTCGGAAGAATCTATGCACACCATTCGCGCGACGCCGAGCCGGGCGACCTGGCGGCACAATTCGGAGCCAATAGAGCCTCCCGCGCCTGAGATCATCACGGTCTTCCCGGAAAAAAGTTCGGCAAGGGTTTTGACGTCAAGTTGTACCGAATCTCGACCTAACAAATCCTCGAGTTCGATCTTTCTGACCGTATTGTCCCCGCCTCGAAGCCATTCTTCTGTCCCTGGCACCGTTAACAAAGGCAGTCCGGTTGCGCTGGCTTGAAGCATCAGGGTCTGCCGCCCCGGCGTTCCCTGTGGGCATGCAATCAACGCAGCTTTGGCATCAGTGGCTCTGACAATTTCTGCAATGTTTTCGGCCCTTCCCAGAACAGGAATTTGATGTACATAGCGTCCTAGTTCGGATGGCAGCGGCGACACGATGCCTACTGGATACCATTGCCGTGACTGTCGCAGCGCGTTAAACGCGGTGGAGGCATGTTGCATGGTCCCGACAATGAGAATCGGGTTTGCACCAATGATCGAACGCTTCTGCTCAAAAAGCATCCGCCAACCAATACGGGTACTGCCGAGCACCATCAACACCAAAATCGGATGCAACATCAATACCGACCTCGGAAAATTGGGTAAGCGCAGCATAAGTACGATGGCAGTCGTCAGCAACGCTCCTACGATGCAGGTCATCATTAATCGCCGCAGCTCCGGGATACCCGTGTAACGCCAGACATGGCGGTACATACCTCCAAACAACAGGGGAATACCGTAGCCGACGATGACCAGTGCGTAACTGCCGCGAATCAGCGCCTCAAAATCTTCCGGAATGTCGAGATTGAAGCGAAACCAAAACGCCAACCACCAAGTACCCAACAACAACGCTACGTCGAACGAGAGCATGGGCAGGGTAGCAGAGTGATAATTTATTTTTTTCACGACTTTTTATTCCGAGGCGATGCGGCCGCAAGCTCCAGTGACCGTTCATATAATGACCGGGACTCCATCTATTGTGTTCTCACCCGCCACCTCCAAAGCCGGGGAGCATTTATCCTGCCATCCTATGCTGAACAATAAATCTATTCTAATTACCGGCGGTACGGGGTCGTTCGGCAAAGCTTTTGTGCGAACAGTGCTGGCTCGCTACCCCAAGGTGCGGCGCCTGGTAATCTTTTCGCGCGACGAGCTCAAGCAATACGAAATGCAGCAGGTATTTTCGGAACGCCAATATCCGGCCCTTCGGTATTTTATTGGTGATGTGCGCGACGAATCACGTCTTAATCGAGCGCTGGAAGGCATCGATATCGTGGTGCATGCTGCCGCGCTAAAGCAAGTTCCAGCCGCCGAATACAACCCCTTTGAATGTATTAAAACCAATGTACTTGGCGCACAGAATCTGATCGAAGCTTGTCTGTCCAACGGCATACAACGCGTCGTGGCACTATCAACCGACAAGGCCGCCGCGCCAATCAATCTCTATGGAGCGACAAAGCTTTGCTCCGACAAACTATTTACGGCCGCCAACAACATACGCGGCAATCGCGACATCCGCTTCTCAGTCGTGCGCTATGGAAATGTAATGGGAAGCCGCGGCTCCGTGATTCCTTTTTTTCTGGATCGCCGCAGCAGCGGCGTCTTGCCAATCACCGACGAACGGATGACGCGCTTCAATATTTCGCTGCAAGAGGGCGTGGATATGGTGCTGTGGTCACTCGAACACGCATGGGGTGGCGAAGTGCTTGTACCCAAAATCCCCTCCTATCGCATCGTGGATGTCGCCACCGCCATTGCGCCTGAGTGCCGCCATGAAATCGTGGGCATCCGCCCGGGCGAGAAAATCCACGAAGAGATGATCACCTCCAGCGACAGTTTCAATACGGTGGATATGGCCCGTTACTACGCCATCCTGCCGGTGGCGGGCCAGTTTACGGCCGAGGACTATTGCAGGTCCATGAGAGCCACGCCGGTTCCCGCAGGTTTCGCCTACAACAGCGGCACCAATCCCGAATTTCTGTCGGTCGAGCAACTGCGCACGCTGATCGAGAACTACGTCATCAATCCACAGGTCGACTGAACGATTTAGGCGGGGACACATGGCATTCATCCCTTACAGCTGCCAGCAAATTACCCGGGCCGACATCGACGCCGTCAACGAGGTATTGCGCTCCGAATTTCTGACCCAGGGTCCGGCTGTGCCAGCGTTCGAAAAAGCGTTCTCGCAGCGCCACGATATTCGCCATGCCGTAGCCGTGACCAATGCCACAGCTGGATTGCATATCGCATGCCTGGCACTTGATGTGCGGCCGGGCTCACTGGTGTGGACCACACCCAACAGCTTTTTGGCCTCTGCAAACTGCGCGCGCTATTGCGGGGCGGACGTCGATTTCGTCGATATGGACCCTTCGACGCGCAATATTTCCATTACAGCCTTGGCCACGAAGCTGGCAGCGGCGGAACGCCTGGGACGGCTGCCCCAGGTGGTGATTCCGGTCGATTTCGCCGGGTTGCCATGCGATCTGCGCGAGATTCGCGGCTTGGCGGAGCGCTACGGATTTCGAGTGCTGGAGGACGCTTCTCACGCCGCAGGCTCCAGCTACTTGGGCCGGCCCACCGGCAGTCGGTGGGCCGACGTGTCGGTCTTCAGCTTCCACGCGGTCAAGATAGTCACCACCGCCGAGGGAGGGATGGTGACCACGCAAGACGGTGAATTGGCACGCCGGCTGCAGCTGCTGCGATCACACGGCATGACGAGAGAAACGGCCGAACTGGAGCGGGAACCGGAAGGGGACTGGTACTACGAGCAACACCTGCTGGGATTCAACTACCGGCTGACCGATATGCAGGCGGCGCTTGGCCTGTCCCAGCTGCAGCGGATGGAAGAGCTGCATCGCCAGCGAATTAGTCTCGCCAACCACTATGACCAGCTGCTTGGCGGCTTACCGCTCGTTCTGCCGCCTCGCCGCGACGATCGCGTTTCAGCCTGGCATCTCTACGCAATCGAGATCGACGAGCACGCCGGTCCCTCGCGTGCGGACGTTTTTCGGGCGATGCGCAAGGCGCAGATCGGGGTGAATGTGCACTACATTCCCATTCACCTTCAGCCCTACTATGCTAGTCTTGGCTTCAAACCCGGCGACTTTCCCGCTGCCGAGCACTACTATCGCGGGGCAATGAGCCTGCCGCTGTTCCCCGCGCTGACTGAAGCCCAGCAGCAAAAGGTGGTCAACACACTGAGAAGCGCGCTCGGAGTAATGCCGTGAGATTGGCCGTCATTCCGGCGCGTGGCGGAAGCAAGCGCATTCCGCGCAAGAACATTCGGCCCTTTGCCGGCAAACCGATGATCGGCCATGCGATCGCAGCGGCCCAGTCTTCGGGCCTGTTCGACAAGATCATCGTGTCGACCGACGACGCCGAAATCGCCTCGATCGCCGTTGCGATGGGCGCCCAGGTGCCGTTCATGCGGCCGGCGGGCCTGGCTGACGACCACACACCCACCGTGCCTGTGGTGGCGCATGCGATCGACGCATGCGCACAGCTCGGATGGGCCGCGCAGCAGGTTTGCTGTATCTATCCAGGGGTTCCATTCCTGCATGCGACAGACCTGCAGGAGGCACTGGCCTTGCTCGAAAAAGGCGCGGATTACACCTTCCCCGTAACCCCCTTCCCGTCTGCAATCCAGCGTGCATTGCGGCGCGAGTCCGACGGCTCGACCCAGCCCTATTTTCCTCAGTTCGCCTCGACCCGCACCCAGGACCTGCCTCCAGCCTTTCACGATGCGGGCCAGTTTTATTGGGGACGTGCTGCAGCGTGGTTAGCTGGCTTGAACATCCACCTTCACGGTCGTACCATCGTCATGCCGGAATGGCGAGTGGTCGACATCGACACCCCTGACGATTGGCAACGCGCCGAACTGCTCCACCTGGCTTTCGGCGGAAAAACCACAACATGAAAGTCGCCATCCGGGCCGACGCCTCCTCTGCAACCGGCAGCGGGCATATCATGCGCTGCCTGAGCCTGGCAGATGCGCTAGCGGCGCGCGGAGCCCGGATCCGTTTCGCCTGTCGCCCCCTGCCGAACCATCTGGCACAGGCCATTGCCACGGCAGGGCATTCGCTCGCCACGCTTTCCCTCTCAGCGCCGACGGGCAGCGAGGCGCCGCAAGAAGCTTGGGCCCCTGACCATCAAATCGAAGACGCCAAGGCCACAATAACTGCACTGGCGAATTTTCGGCCCGACTGGGTAGTAGTTGACCACTATGGGCTGGACCGAAGTTGGGAACAGGAGCTACGCCCAGTAACAAGCCACCTGATGGCCATCGACGACCTTGGGCGCCTGCACGAATGCGACGTCCTGCTGGACGCGAATTTCCACCGGAATGCACGAGCACGATATGCCACGAGTGCAGGTCATACAGCCTTGCTGCTCGGCCCTGCCTACGCACTCCTGAGGCCGGAATTCGCACGTGCACGCAGCAGGGTTTCCCCGCGCAGCGGCCCCGTTCGCAGGCTGCTGGTATTTATGGGCGGAATGGACTCGGGGAACGCCACGGGGCGCGTACTGGAGGCCGTGGCGCTGCTCGATGAGCCGCGGCCCCTGCTGGACATTGTGGTGGGAGCGGGCCACCCCGCACGTGCCGATATTGAGGCATATTGCCGGGCAAGGCCCGGTAGCCGCTGCCACGTTCAGACCTCTGACATGGCTACCCTGCTGACAGATACCGACCTGGCCGTCGGCGCGGGAGGCAGTGCGACCTGGGAACGTTGCTGCATGGGCGTTCCCACGCTTGCGCTGGCCCTGGCAGAAAACCAACGCATCCTTCTGGAGAGTGCGGCCCGGGCCGGACTCGTTTGTGCACCGGACGAAATGCTACTTGCTCCCTCCTTAATGGCGACCCAGCTGCAGGCCTTGCTGCACAACAGCGCCCTTCGGGAGTCGCTGTCGGTCGCCGGCATGGCCCTGGTCGACGGCCGCGGTGTGCAACGGGTTGCCGCCGCGCTATTCGGGGCACAGATCAGGGTGCGAATGGCCGTCGCGGAGGACAGTGAGCAAATTCACGCTTGGCGCAACGCCCCCGAAGTGCGCACATTTTCCCGCCAGAATGCAGAAATACCCCTGCAGGAGCACCGGCGCTGGTTCGAAGAGACCTTGCGCACACCGAATCGCGCGCTGCTGGTCGGCGAAGACGAGGAGGGCTCCGTCGGCGTGGCACGCTTCGACATCCAGGGCCAGGAAGCGGAGGTTTCTATCTACGTCGTCCCCTCGCGCCTTGGCCAGGGTCTGGGCTGCGGCCTGCTGCGTGCCGCCGAGGCCTGGCTTATCACTCACCGGCCGGATGTTTCGGCAATCCGTGCGGAGACGCTCGCCGCCAATGCGGCCTCGCGTCGCCTGTTTGAGAATGGGGGCTACAGCTTGGCTACCCACCGATTTTGGAAGAGGATCGAAACATGAGTGCGAACGCCGATATCAGCATCGCCGGCAGACAAGTCGGCGGCGACCACCCGCCCTTCATCATTGCCGAGATGTCCGGAAACCACAACCAGTCGCTCGAACGGGCGCTGGCCATTGTCGAAGCGGCAGCCCGTGCCGGCGCGCACGCGTTGAAGCTGCAAACTTACACAGCCGACACGATGACGCTCGACATACAGGGCGAAGGCTTCCAGATCCACGACAAGGATAGTCTTTGGAAAGGTGCTTCGCTGTACCAGCTGTACCAGCAGGCCTACACACCCTGGGAATGGCATGAGCCCCTGTTCGAGCGGGCTCGCGAGCTGGGCATGATCGCCTTCAGCACTCCATTCGATGAAAGCGCCGTGGAGTTCCTGGAGAGCATAGGCACCCCCTGCTACAAGATTGCGTCGTTCGAGAATACCGATCTCCCGCTGATCCGCCGTGTGGCGAAGACCGGCAAGCCCACGATCATGTCCACCGGGATGGCTTCAGTGGCGGAGCTTGACGAATCGGTGCGAGCCGCACGAGAGGCAGGCTGCCGCGACCTGATTCTGCTCAAATGCACCAGCACTTACCCGGCGACACCCGAAAACACCAACGTTTCGACCATCCCGCACATGCGCGACCTGTTCAACTGCCAGGTCGGACTGTCCGACCATACGATGGGTGTGGGTGTGTCTGTGGCCAGCGTTGCGCTCGGTGCGACAGTTATCGAGAAACACTTCACGCTAAGCCGCGCCGACGGCGGCGTGGACAGCTCGTTCTCGCTGGAACCCGCGGAGCTGGCGCAGCTCGTAGTGGAAACCGGCCGCGCCTGGCAAAGCCTGGGCCATGTGCACTATGGCCCCACAGAAGCCGAGCGCAATTCACTGCAGTTTCGCCGATCTCTGTACGTGGTAAAGAATTTGTTGCCGGGAGATGAACTCACCGCCGACAATGTTCGCGCCATCCGGCCGGGCCTGGGCCTGGCGCCCAAGCACCTGGAGGAGGTGCTGGGCTGCAAGGTCAACAAACCGGTGGCCCGCGGCACACCGCTGTCCTGGTCGCTGCTGAAATGAGTTCCATGCCCGCCTTCGATGTCCTAGTGGTGGGCTGCGGCAACATTGCCGGAGGCTTCGATTCGCAGCGTCCAGCGGGCGAACTGCCGCTGACCCATGCGGGCGCGTTCAACGCCCACCCGGGATTTCGCCTTGCTGCCTGCGTAGAACCCGATACTACAAGGCGCCTGGCGTTCATGGCGCGCTGGCAGGTTCCGCTGGGATTCGCGAGCATGTCCGAGGCTGTGGCTCACCCGCTGCTGCGACCACAACTGGTGAGCATCTGTTCGCCCACGCCGGCACATCCAGCGGACCTGGAAGGGGCACTGGCCCTACGGCCCCGCGCCATCTTCTGCGAAAAGCCGGTCACGCCTTCCGCGGCGCTAACCCAGCGCTGGATCCGTGCCTGCGACGAAGCGGGTGTGCTGCTCGCGGTGAACCACACGCGGCGCTGGGCACCCGACGTCATCCGCTTGAAGGAGCAACTCACCGCAGGCACGTGGGGGGTTATCAGATCGATCACCGGCCTGTACAACAAGGGCGTCCTGAACAACGGCGGACACCTGGTGGACATGATCACCTACTTGGCCGGGCCGCTGCAGCTGCTCGCCACTGGTCCGGCAGTCCACGATTTCTGGCCTGACGATCCTTCGGTCAGCGCATTCCTGCTAACGGATTCCGGGATACCGGTGAACCTGTCCACCGCCCACGCCGGCGATTATGCGGTGTTCGAGCTCCAGCTCGTGACGTCGCATGGCGTGCTGATCATGGAAAATGGCGGAATGAACTGGCGCCTGCGCAGACCCGTCGACAGCCCGCACTTCGCGGGTTACCGTTCGCTCGGCCCGACCGAGGACATCGCCGGCGAGTACGCGCGGGCCATGAGCGGCGCCGTTTCCAATCTTCACCAAGCGCTGGCCCACGGCGCCACGCTGGAAAGTACTGGCCACAGCGCGCTACAGGCACAGCTGGTGTGCGAACAGATTCGAGACATGGCCATCAACAAGCCCTCAACATGAACACCACCACATTAATACCCAAGCTCGCCATCGATGGCGGCACGCCCGTCATCACCCAATCTTTGGAGCCGTTCCGCAGCGTCGGGGAAGATGAGGTCAATGCCGCGTCCGAAGTCATACGAAGCGGAGTCCTGTCCGCCTATATCGGAGCGCCGGGCGAATTCTTCATGGGCGGGCCCCGCGTGCGAGCGCTCGAAGAACAGGCGGCCCGATACTTCGGAGTGCGGCACGCGGTGGCGGTCAATTCCTGGACTTCGGGGCTAATCGCGTCAGTCGGCGCCATCGGCGTCGAGCCGGGAGACGAGATCATCACTACGCCGTGGACCATGGCGGCCAGTGCCACGGCCATCCTGCACTGGAACGCAATCCCGGTGTTCGCCGACATCAATCGCCACAGTTTCAACATCGATCCCGCCAGCGTGGAGAGTCTGGTCTCGCCGCGCACCAAAGCCATCATGGCGGTAGACATCTTCGGCCAATCGGCAGATATGACGGCACTGCGCGTGATCGCGGATCGCCACAAGCTCAAGCTGCTATCAGATACGGCACAGTCGCCTGGTGCGCGCGTGGGCGACCGTTACGCCGGCACCCTGGCAGACATCGGCGGCTACAGCCTGAACTACCACAAGCACATCCACTGCGGCGAGGGTGGCATTATCGTGACGGACGACGACCGGCTGGCACAGCGCACGCGGCTGATTCGAAACCATGCCGAGTGCGTAGTGCAAGACAACGAGCCGGCCGAGCTGGCCAACATGCTGGGCTACAACTTTCGCATGGGAGAAATCGAAGCAGCCATAGCCTCAGTGCAGCTGGGCAAGCTGGCGCCACGGGTGTCGAGCCGCCAGCGCGCAGCTGCCGCTCTGGATCGCGGACTCGCAGGGTTCCAAGGACTGACTACGCCATACGTTTCACCAGCCTGCAGCCACGCCTACTATGTCTATGGGATAACACTCGATCCGTCGCTGCTGGGCGTGTCGCGGCAGAGCGTCATTGAAGCGCTCAGGGCTGAAGGCGTACCGGGACTGATGTCAGGCTACCAAAACATACACCTGCTGCCGATGTTCCAGCACAAGATTGCCTACGGCACCGGCGGCTTTCCCTGGACTTCGCCTTATGCCTCACGGCAAATACACTACGGAAGGGGGACTTGCCCCGTTGCCGAGGAGCTGCACACCGCGAGCTTCCTGGGCGTGAACCTGTGCATGCACGAATACCACCCGCAGGATGTTCAATTGATCGTCGACGCCTTTGCCAAGGTCTGGTCGCAGCTCGATACGCTGCGCCAGCGCGAGGCGGCGCCCCGGCAGACGCGATGAACCCCAAGCGGTTGCAGCTGGCCGAAGCCACCGACCATGCGGCCTGGGATGCATGGGTCGAACGGTCGCCCCAAGGCACCGTATTTTCGAAGTTGGCATTCCTGCGTTCCCTCAAGACACCATTCCGGCTGTTCGCGGTGGAGAAATCGGGCCGGCCGGTGGCTCTGGTGCCGACGATTGAAAACAAAGCGGGTAACCCTGTGCGGTTCCCTTTCACTCCGTATCAAGGCATCCTCTTCCTGCCAGATCCACAGTCCGAACGGCGCCAGCAGATACTCAACGAGTTTCGTATCACCGAATTCGTGGTTTCGCAGCTGACCGAGCGCTATCGCGAGATTGCGATGACCTTGTCATGGAACTTCCAGGACATCCGCCCCTTCCTTTGGCACAACCATGGCGCCTCAGGCGGGCATTTCGACGCGCAGTCACGCTACACCGCCGTCCTCGATCTGGATTCAATCGAGCCCGCGGCCTACGCTGCCCAGGTGCGCGCATCACGCCGCCAGGAATTGAAAAAAGCCGCTGGCTATTCCGTCAAGGCAGAAACCCAACTGGACGACTTCCTGCGTCTGTACTCGGGCACCTTCGCGCGCCAGGGGATTGCGGTGAACGATGCCAGGTTGGCGCTTGTGGGCGATATCAGCCGCGATGCCCTATTGCATGGCTATGGACGCCTCAGCAGCTGCAGCACGGAAAGCGGCATCGCTGCCATGAGCCTGTTCCTCTACGATAGCCGGCGCGCTTATTATCTTTTCGCTGCGAATGACCCGACGCAAAGGGACAGCGGCGCCTCGACCCGGCTCATGTTCGAGAACATCCTGGACGCCAAGCGACGCGGGTTGCGAGAACTTGATTTCGTAGGCGTCAATTCGCCGGCTCGCGGCGACTTCAAGCTCAGTTTCAATCCGCAATTGAAGCTGTATTTCGAGTTGAACTATCCCCGCAGCAGCCTCTGCCCGGCGGCGACATGAACACTGGTCTGGTTGCAATCGTTGCGCATGACGCCGGGGGCGCGGAAATCCTCAGCAGCCATGTGCGTCGCCTGGAACCGGCGCAGCGATCGTGCTTCCTGTTCGCTCTCGAAGGGCCGGCAAGCAGGATCTTTCCAAAAAAATTGGGGCCTCTCACACAGCTGCCTATGGAGGATGCTGTGGAGCAGTCGGCCAGCGTCCTCTGCGGTTCAGGCTGGCAATCGGACCTCGAGCTGCAAGCCATAGCGCTCGCTCGCCGCAAACACAAGAAATCCACGGTCTTTCTCGACCACTGGGTGAATTTCCGTGAACGCTTCGTGCGTGACTCGGGGATGGTATTGCCCGATGAGATCTGGGTGGGGGACGCACTGGCGCTTGAGCGTGTCCGGGCGGCGTTGCCCGAAGTTCCGGCCCTCCTCGTCGAGAACCCGTATTTCCTGGATGTGCGCGACGCGTTTCATCAGCGTGTTCCAACAACTCCCGGAATGAACGAGCTCTCAATCTTGTTCGTTTGCGAGCCGATCCGTGAACATGCGCTGCGACAATACGGCAACGAACGGCATTGGGGCTATACCGAAGAAGAGGCACTGCGCTATTTCCTCGATCACGTGGACGCGCTGCCTCAACCCGTGGCCCGTATCATTGTGCGGCCCCATCCGGCCGAAGCTCGCGACAAATATGCTTCCGTAATGCGCGAGTACGACCTGCCGATACAGCTATCGGGCGGCCACGATCTGATCGACGAGATCGCGGTCAGCCACTGGGTCGTGGGATGCAATAGCATGGCCATGGTTATCGGTTTGCTTGCCGGACGGGAGGCGGTCTGCTGCATACCGCCCGGGGGCAGCCCATGCCTGCTGCCACAGCCGGGCATCCGTCACCTGCAAAGCCTGGTCCGGAGTCGAACCGATGGTACTTGAGAAGCTCAAGCGCCTGTTCTTCACTCTCGAGGACCGGCTTTTCGACTGGCGCAACAACATCGACACGCGTGGCGTCACGGTACCCAGCGAGTTGGGAGAACATGCACAGGCCGGCGTACATGGCACCGCTTACCAAGCCGTTTGGACTCGCAATTTGCGGGCGCTGATCCGCGTAGCCCTGCGGGCAGGCGCACGAGGCGTCTTCGTGGACATCGGGGCCGGCAAGGGGAAGGCCTGTATCTATGCTTCGCGCCACTTCCCCCGCGTCATTGGCGTCGAATATTCGAGCGAGCTCGTGGCGGCGGCGCGGACCAATCAGCAGCGCGCGCGACGGGACAACATCCAGTTCATCCTCGCCGACGCAACGCACTACGATGTTCCCGATGAAGCCAGCCTGGTTTTCCTATTCAATCCATTCGACGACGTGCTCCTGGGCCGATTCATCGCCCGCAACCACACGCGCATCAAGGCGCATGGAAGCCTGATTGCTTACGCCAACGACATACAGCGCGATACACTGGTGCAGTCGGGGTTCGAATGCGTCTTCAGGGACACGGCGCGAAGCATCTCGCTATGGCGATGAGCGCATCAGGTCGAAAATCTCGGCGACCACTCGCGGAGTGGCGGCGCCTTCTGGAGGACGCCCGCCGAGGTCAGTCACCTGGGCTCGAGGGCGGTTCAGGACCGCCGTGAGTTCCTCCATCGACGTCACGGCCTCGGCCAGGCCCAGTTTCGAAAAGTCGTACTCCGTACTGATCACCGTCGGCGAGAACGCCAGGTTCAACAGTCTCTTGCCCATCAAGGCAGCTTCGAAACCGACGGTACTGGTCTGAACCAGCACAGTATCGGCGGCGTGCAATTGCGCGCGCAGAGGGTCCACACCCGGGTTGCTGACGTACACCCGCTCCTGTGGCCCTTGATCCGCAAAAAAATGGTACTGGGTCGGGTGGTAGCGAACGATCAGTGCGACATCGGGGCGACTTCGCACCCACTCGCGCAATCGACGCTCTACCATCTCGCACAGGCCTGTATCGACATACTCGGGAGGCGCACCTGTAGTTGCGGCTTCCATCGAACCGGCCCACAACAGGACGCTCAGGCCATCCCAACCGAGGCTGTGTTTCAGTGCAGGGCCTTCGCCCACATGCGACGGATCTCTCAAGTAGTCATAAGCGGGGCAGCCTGTAATGCGGATGCACTCCGGGTCGAAGCCAGCGCTATGCAACTGCTGCGCCGCCAGCCGCGAGGGCGCGGTAATCCGGTCGGCGTAGGTCTTATGGTACAGGTAGGTATCGTGCGGATTGGCGAAAACATCCAGCATGGTCAGCGAAGGGAGCTTGCGCAGCACTGCGGCTTCAATGGCCGCCTGCTCCGACCGCGGCGAGCTCGTGCTCACGACGACGCTCCCGCCTACTGCATCAATCACCTTGCCCAGGAACTTCACCGGAAGGAACCCGCGCCTACCCTTTTCGGCGTAAAGCTGCGCAGCCCCCTCCTCACCGTACGTCTCGGTCCATTCAAGATAGTTGATGCCCAGGTAGCAGCAGCTCTCGAACTCGTCCACATCGGGGTGGCGGTTTTCGGGCCATAGCATCCGCCCATAGTGCAAAGCCTTGCCCGCATCGACCAGATGAAGGAAGTCCTTGTAGCCCACGGGCGCCAAGCCTAGTCGCTCCGCCTGCTTGTATCCAAGAGTCAACGCCATCACAACACAGCGGATTCCCCTGGCTTCAAGCATCTTCACGACCGGCGCTACTTTAGCGATATGACCGTTACCATAAGTCACAAACAACACAGAAGGGGTCGCGTCCATCGTGGTCATACGCAGTCAATCGTGGTCCGATGGGGTTCAGAAAAAATCGACATAACGGCGGAACTCGGCGAGCGAAATGTTCAGCATCAGTTCGTCGCACTCAAGGCGCTTCATCTGCGCAAACTCGTTGATAAAGGCCTGTCCTAATCCGAGGCCCAGTACAGCGTCGACTTCAAGCGCTTCTATTGCATCTGGCAGCGAAGCCGGCAAACGCCGGATACCTCGTGCACTAAGCTCATCCAGACTCATCTCGTAAAGATTTTCGTCGCACGGTGCCCCGGGATCAAGCTTGCGCTCGATGCCGTCCAAGCCGGCGTAAATAATGGCGGCGGTCAGCAGATAAGGATTTGATGAGGCATCAGGAACGCGCAACTCAAGCCGCCCTCCCGGGATGCGCACAAATGCAGTCCGGTTGTTGTTGCCCCAGGCAATATTGACAGGCGCCCATGTCGCACCAGAGCGCGAGCCGCGCGAGACCAATCGCTTGTAGGAATTGACGCAGGGGGCTGCGATGGCCGTCAATCCCGGAGCATGAGCCATTAATCCACCGAGGAAATGATAGGCTAACGGGCTCAAGTCCATGCCGCGCGGATCGTCCTTATCCTCAAAAGCGTTATCGCCAAATTTTTTGCCGGCCGACATATGCATATGCAGACCGCTACCTGAGCGCTCGGCAAACGGTTTCGGCATGAACGAACACAGCATGCCGTGCTTTTTCGCGATCGCCGTCGCCGCCATTTTGAAGTAGGTCAGATTGTCTGCCGTACGCAGGCCGTCTGCATAGGTGAAGTTCATCTCAAACTGACCGTTCGCGTCTTCATGGTCAATCTGATACACGTCGATATTCGCCCCCTCGAGCGCGGCACGCAACTCCATGAGAAAGTCCGACACCGACGACAGGTGCCGGAAATCGTAACAAGGCTTGTCAAGCGACTCAGAGCCAGTGGCAACCTCGTATCCACCGGCGACGGTTGCTTTGAGTAGAAAAAATTCGGGCTCGAGGCCAGAGAAAAATTCAAGGCCGGTGGCCTTGCGAAAGGCGGCAATCGCCTTCTTGGCGATCACACGTGAATCGAGCGCATGTGGCTTGCCATCGACATGTCCATCACAGCTCACACTTGCGGTCGACGCCATCCAGGGCACGGGACGCACGCTATTGCGGTCACCAACGGCCATGAACTCCTGGCCATGAGGACCCATTCCCATACCGGCGATCGCAAAGCCCGCAAAGCCCGCACCCGACCCAAAGATCATTTCCTTGTGCTTGCCTGGCACCAGTTTCGCCTTTGGCCGGCCATGAATATCGACAAACTGCGCGAGGTAGTAATCAAAATCTGCCATGTCCGGCCTTCCGTCTTTAATTATGCGTTTTCGGGGAAAAATTCCTGCAGCCAGAGCTTCGTCATCAACAGAGTACGCAGCTGTTTCGTATGGTTGTGCAAACCACTGCGGTGCTCCTCCAGCATCACCAGCAGCTCATTGCGGTCGAAGCGGCCGCCATCAGGCAGGTTTAGCACATCGCGTGCCCAGGTATAAAGCGGCCCTTTGATCCATTCGCCAATCGGCAGGGTCGGCATGGTCTTGGGACGGAAGACGAAATCGTGGTCGAAATAGCTAGCGGCGGCCTGCTTGAGAAAATGCTTGCCGATGCCATCGCGGAACTTTGAAGTCACCGGAAGACGTGCAAACATTTCACTGACACGGTGGTCAAGAAAAGGCGCGCGGCCCTCGATTGACCAGCAGGCCCCCATACGGTCACCCTTGACCGAATTGTTGCCTGGCATCAGCGAGTTGAGTTCATAGGCGGCAACCTGCTCTGCCGGCTCAAGGTCGCCGAACGGTTCGATGATTTCCATGAACCTATCCAGGGCGCCCTGGGTGTGCGGGAAAAAAGCCGGGCTCATCATCCGCTGACGGTCTTTTTCGGTGCTGTAGCTGATCAGGTCGAAGTAACTCCGCATCGGAAAATTGGTACGGGTCATTTCCGAGAAAAACTGTTCGTTGTGACGGAAACCGAGCATCACCTCGTCGGGTCCATCACCCGTGAACATCACGATTTTCCCCTGCTTGTGCGCTTCACGCGAGAGCAGGAAGAACAGGAAGAATGAAAAATCACCGTGCGGCTGTTCCGCGTGCCGCACCACAGTTTGTGCAATCTCGGGAATGTCGGCTGGCTTGATATCAAGCGGCTTCAGATTGATATCTAGCTCCGATGCCACACGCTCGGCATAGGAATACTCCGAAAACCCCTTGTCCTCGATGCGCAGGCCAATTGCGTCGAGCTGTGGCCGATTCCATTGCGGTACCAGCCGATTGGCGATTACGGACGAATCGACACCGCCGGAAAGAAACAGGCCACCGTCGACGTCAAACCGCATCTGCAGCTTGATCGCCTCGTTGAGTGCCTGCTCAAGCTGTTCCTGAGACGCTTCAACACGAGGGCCATCGAGAGGCCAGCTCCAGTAGCGCACAGGTTCGGAGAACTTGCCCGCACCATAGCGCATGAAAGTGCCGGGCGGCAGATGGCGAATACCCTCAAAGCAGGTCTCCGGCGGAGGGCAATAGTTGAAGGTAAAGACATTGCCAAGTGCTGATTCATTGACTTTGCGTTCAAATTTCGGCAGCGCAAGGATGGCCTTTATTTCACTGGCGAAAGCCATGCCCCCTTGGTACGAGGCATAGAAACACGGCTTGATGCCTTGGCGGTCACGCGCAAGCATGCCGGTTCCTGTTCGTTGGTCCCAGATAAAAAATGCGAACATACCGACCAGGTCGTCGAGCATTTTTTCACCCTTTTCGCACCACAGATGCACCAGCACCTCGGTGTCGCAGCGCGACTTGAACTTGTAGCCCTTGGCCTTGAGCTGTTCGCGCAACTCGATGAAATTGAAGATTTCGCCGTTGAAAACAACCCAGACCTTGCCGTCGGTACTCGACATGGGCTGCATGCCGTTTTCGGGATCCACCACCGCAAGCCGTGCGTGACCCAGCACCGCCTGCCCTAGGTCCTCCACCCCCTGCTCATCGACCCCACGATACTTGATGCAGTCGATCATCTTCCAGACATCATCTTTGGTCGTACCCGCAGCGTTGACCACGCCAGCTATTCCACACATGGCAAATCCTTAAGTCTTCAAATCAATTCGTGCAATTTTTCGGCTCAGCGGTGCCCTTTCGACAAGCGCTTCGTCGGTAGCATCCTCATCAAAGACCCGCTGAAAAATTTCCACCTGGTAGTCCAGGCTGGCCTTGGTCTCTGTTTCGGTCGGCTCGATCAACATGGCCGACTTGAGGTCACCGGGAAAATAAACGCAGCCCGCACCTACCAGCGTTGGCGGATGGATACCGTAATCGATCAGCCGCTTGGCGAACTGGCGTGCTGATGTATTGAGCTTCTCGCCCGACAACAGGGTTTCATGCTTGCAGAACTGGTCGTAAACCGGTGGCAGCATGGGCGCGAGCCGGTGCTGCAGGTAGTTGGCGTTCAGCACCGCATTTTCGGACGCCTGGCGCAAGCCGGCCCCACCCATAGTGCGCATGTAGCCGTAAGCACGCAGCAACACGCCAACATGGCCGTGGAAGCTTTTCATGCGGCCGATGGAAAGCGGCCTGTCGTCGTCTCGTTGAGCCACGCCGTTCTTTCGGACTGCGACCGGGCTCGGCAGATAGGCAGCCAGCGCGGCCTTGACCGCGACGGGTCCGGCGCCCGGTCCACCGCCGCCATGCGGCGTCGAAAAAGTCTTGTGAACATTGACATGAACCACGTCAAAGCCCATGTCGCCGGGGCGCACGATACCCATCAGCGCATTGAGGTTGGCACCATCGTAATAAAGCAACGAGCCGTTGGCATGAACTGCGTCGGCAATCTCGACGATCTGGTCCTCAAACAGGCCCAGGGTTGAAGGATTGGTCAGCATGAAAGCCGCGACATCGGGAGTCAGCATTCCGCGTAGCGCGGCGAGGTCGACCCGGCCTTTGAGGTCGGATGGCACGATACGGCAGTCAAAGCCCGCCATAGCAGCCGATGCCGGATTGGTGCCATGTGCCGAGTCAGGTACCAATACCACCGGGCGCTGGTTATTCAGCCGCGCGAAATGGGCGCGAATCACCAGCAGGCCTGCAAGTTCGCCATGGGCGCCTGCGGCGGGCGCCAGGCAGCAGGTATCCATGCCCGTGACCTCGCAAATCATGGATTGCAGCCGCTCGTACATTTCCCAGACGCCGCCCAGGGTGTCGGTGTCCTGCATCGGGTGGGCATCGGCAAAACCCGAAAGGCGTGCAAGCTCGTCATTGCGCTTCGGGTTGTATTTCATCGTGCACGAGCCCAGCGGATAGGGCCCGTTGTCGACACCATGCGACTCCTGGCTCAGGCGAGTGAAATGCCTGACGACGTCAACCTCGCTGACTTCAGGCAGCCCAATGGCGGTACGGGGTCGTGCAAAAATCGGCAGCGTAGGCGCCTTCCTGGGCAGGCGTCCGGCAAAAACATCGCTGGCCGCGCCGGGGCGGTGCAGTTCGGTGAGGGTCTGAGAAGCGGACGTAGCGGCCATCTCAGCACTCCTGCAGGCAAGCTCGCGCATGCGCGGCATAAGCCTCGATATCGGCGCGGGATTTGGTTTCAGTGACCGCGACCAACAGACCGCGCTCACTACCCGCCAGAGCGGCCGCGACCGGCACACCCGCGAAAAATCCGAGCTTGTGCATGCGCGCACAAAAGGCCGTGGCGGCAACAGGCAATTCGATCGAAAACTCGTTGAAAAAAGCGCCGCTGCGCAGCGCCTTGACGCCGGGCAGTGCAACCAGCAGCTCGTGCAGCAAGGCTGCATTCGCCGCATTAGCCTCAGCGATTCGCATGAAATTTGCGTCACCCAGACACGCCAGGTAGATCGCCACGCGAATCGCATTGAGCGCCTGGTTGGAGCAAATGTGGCTGGTCGCCTTGTCGCGTGCCACGTGCTGCTCGCGATCTTCCTTGACCAGCGCATAACCAAGTTTGCCGTTGAGGTCGTGCACCCGGCCGACCAGCCGGCCCGGCAGGTACCGTTCAAGCGGTTTACTGCAGGCAATGATGCCGACATAAGGCCCGCCTGCACTGAGCGGCAAACCAAGGGGTTGGCCTTCGCAGACAACAACGTCGGCACCGAGTTTGCCAGGCGCTTCAATCCACCCGCAAAGCAGCGGGTTGACACATATGCCAAGCAGCGCCTGCCCCTGTTTGCAAATCGGGGAAATTGCTGCAACGTCCTCGACAACGCCAAGAGCGTTGGGGCTTTGCAGCACGACACCGGCGATATCGCCAGACACTAACAATGCGGCTACGGCTGCGGCGTCGATCTGGCCAGTGCCAGCGTCATGCCCTACGCTATCGAGCCGCACACCTCGCGGCTCCAGATAGGTAGTCAGCACTTCGCGGTATTCGGTCCAAAGGGCCTGAGCCACCACAATGCGGCGCTTGCCACTGACCGAACACATCATCCAGCACGACTCGGCAAGCGCCGTCGCACCGTCATAAACCGAGCAATTGACGGACTCCTGGCCCAACAATCTGCCCACGAGCACCTGAAACTCAAACAGCGCCTGCAGCAACCCCTGGCTCATTTCAGGTTGATACGGCGTGTAGGCCGTGAGGAATTCACCGCGAGAGACGATGGCATCGACAACGGCCGGAATGTAATGTTCGTAGGCGCCGCTGCCGAGAAAATTTGAATGCGTGAGCACTGTCTGGTTCAGCCCGGCCATCGCCATGACATCACGCATCAGCTCCCATTCGCTGAGTGCAGGAGGGATGTCAAGCTCGCGCCGAAGGCGGACCTGCTGCGGCACATCGGCAAACAGCTGTTCCACCGAAAAAAGCCCCATCGCCTCGAGCATCGCCTGCCGGTCGGAGCCCGTGTGAACGTTGTAGCCGATCGGCTTTTGCTCCATGACAGATTCAGCTTGTCTTTGGTTCACGTAGTTGCAGCGGGGGAGGAGCTGTTGGGGATCGCGATAGCCGGATTATAGGGTTTGGCACCTGAGTATGCGTCGCGCACGTGATGATGGCCCGCTCAGTTTGACTGCTTCCCACCGAGCTGGCGCGCAGTCATCCACATAATCTGCAAGTCATGCCACCAGGTTGCCTGATCGACGTATTCAAGATCAAAGTGCAGGCGAAGCTCGAACGTACTGTCCGAACGATCGTTCACCTGCGCCAGTCCAGTGATTCCTGGCCGGACGCTGCAGCGCCGCGCCCAGTCATCAGCGGTATAGAGGCCACGCTGGGCCGGCACATCTGGCCTGGGGCCTACCAGGCTCATATCGCCGCGCAGGACATTGATTATTTGAGGCAGTTCGTCAATGCTTGTGCGGCGGATCAGGCGACCGACCCGGGTTATCCGGACATCATTTGTCTCGGTGAAATAGGGACCGGTGGCCGCGGCGTTCTTCCTCATGCTTCGAAATTTGAACATCTCGAACTCGCGTCCGCCCAGACCAATACGAGTCTGCCGAAAAATCACCGGGAAACCCCCTTCCAGTGCGATAGCTATTGCCGTCAGGATCAGTATCGGGCTTAAGGCCAGCAACGCGGCCAGCGAAAAAACAACATCCATCAGCCGCTTCATGCGCCTTGTCCAACAGGTTCCGCCAGCAAACGAATCAAGTCCACAATTCTGGCGCGATCAGCCTCGACCTGAGCAGCGGTCCGGGCTGCAAGCGCCTGCTCGGCTCTGCGAAGTTCCTCAACCCCCTGGCGGAAAGAACGCCCCCCTCCGCCACCGCTGAAGGTGCGAGACAAGATGACCGCCCGCGATCCCAGCCGCAGGTGTTCGGCCAGCACGTCCTGCCCCGGCAACTGCCCTTCCCCGACACGCGCAATGCCGCCAAAGCCAAAACGGAGATTTTGTTTGTGCGCGGCAACCGCAACCCGCTCCACATGCCCTTGCAACAGTGGTTCGAACATAAAGCGGTGCCCCAATGAAAGGTGCAGGTCGTTAAGACCCACGAAGACCTCGCGGAGCCCTGGCGTGGCTATCCATTCATCCAGCGACGCCAGGGCTCCTGCGGTTTCCAGTAATGCCACAACAGGCGCACGCCCAGCCACCAAGCCTATAAACGCCTGAAGTTCACTTGCATTGGTAAACATCGGCAGCATCACCAGGTCAGCACCTGCCGCAAGCACTTCATCCACCTCGGTTTTGCTGGCCTTCGGATCCGATGGTTGGTAGGGATTGACGCGAACCATCAGCGGCGACCGCTGCAGCACGGCCCGGATTGCGGGCACATCACCCATCTGATGTGTACTGATAAAGGTGTTTCGGCCTGCCTGGCGTTCCGCCTTGCCGTTGCGTTCGAGGTCCACAAAGATGCGCATGCCCGGCATCTGGTCGCACTGTTGCGCGAAGTCGGCTTGGTTGGTAATGGCTAGGAAATCAATCATGGGACAGCTTTGGCGTAATTATTGATCAGCTCGGGCCACTGTTGCGCTCAGCCCTGGCGAGCAGCGCCCCTCGTAGAACGGGGCTGGCCGTCACTGCGGCGACCATCACGGCGGCCGCGTATAAAAAGCAGGCCAGCAACGCCCCTGGCAGGTTCCAAACAGGTAACCAGGGCTTCAGGAGGACCAGCCCCATACAAACCAGCAACGGCGCCAGCATGGCCCGCCAAGGCAAGGCCTGAGAAACGCTGCGACGTTCTGCCAGCATCATCATGAGCGCCACACCGGCAAGCACTGCGTTAAGGGCCCACATGACCCGCATTCCGCTGGCCAGTCCGACCCCGGCAATACAAGCCAACGCCAGGGCTCCTGCTGCATACGCCCAAACCGCGATATGCATGCGCCGCTCTGTGGCCATTACAGTTAGAAGCACGGCCATCAGAGCGTGTGGCAGCAACGACCATATGCCAATCGCGCCTCCATCTGCAATCAGCCGCAGATACTCGGCATTCATGCGACCCCAGCCAAACAATAAAGAGGTGATTGGCAGAGAGGACGTTCCGACCACGGCGATTGACATGCAGGCCAGCGTCCAGGCCAGCAAAAAAGCCGTCTGCAGCGCCCTCTGTCTCGCGTCAGTGCCAGCTTCGGTAGCTGCAACCGCAGGAAATGCCAGAGCGGCAACCAGCTGTATCGCCAGCACCAGCGGCAACTCCACCAGCTTCCAGGCGTAATTAAAGCTGGCAAGCACGCCCTCTCCTGCCTGGGACGCCATGCTGCGACCTATTAGTGGAAGCAGCAGCAACAAGCCTGAGGACAGTGCGGCCCAAAGCCACACGCTCGCGCCGGGCAATGGAACGGCTGGTTGATCTGCACCTGCAGTATCGTGGGTCGCCGTTTTAGGCAGCCGCCAAGCCAGCCAGCCGAGGCGACCCGCCATGGCCAGCAACAGCACGCAGCCCAGCCCCATAACGATCTGCCCCCCGGGCGCTGCCGGCGAAACAACAAACAAGGCACCGACCAACATCAGGTTAATGATCAGATTACCCGCATACATGCCGACAAAATCGCGCTCATGTTGAAGCCGCGTAGCCCATAAAGCGCCGAGAAGGGCCAGCGGCAGTGCGGCGGCACTCCAACCAAGCGAATGGGCACCAAGCATTGCCATCTCGCCTTGAAGGCCCGGCGCCAATGCATAAATCACAGCTTCCCGGAGCAACCAGATAAGCAAGGCCAATGCAAGACCAGTGCCGAGCAGCGTCCGCGCAACCTTTTTCTGGCTGGCATCCTGCTGCGCAGGCGTTTGGCGCGCCCATTCCGGCAATAACACATAACCCAGGGCGCCGCTGAACAATATGCCGACCAGCAAGTCCGGCAGGGTGAACATCACAATCACCGCGTCGCCAAGCCCGGTAGCGCCAAAAGCAGCGGCCTGGGCCGATTCCCGCAGGAGGCCGAGCAGGCGGCTGGCCATGAGCAAACCCAGGGAAAAAACGCCGGCGCGCAGGTACATAGGCGGGATTATCAAGGCTTAAATAGGGGCAGCCGGCCCTGAATGGGGAAACCAGCCACTTAAAAAACTAAAATCAACGGTTTGGCGCTTTATCCGCAACAGCCACAAAACCGGCCTGATAGCGGGCGCTCCGATCGTTTTCACACTTCTGACCATGTCCGATAACAACACCTTGCCCCCCGCCCAAGACGAAAACAAGCTGATCGCGGAACGCCGCGAAAAGCTCAAGGCCATCCGGAGCCAGGGGATTGCGTTCCCGAACGACTTCAAGCCGTCCGACCACGCGGGCAAGCTGCACGCCATGCACGGCGGCAAGGATGGCGAGACGCTGGCCGCCGAGGGAGTTCCCGCAAAGATCGCCGGCCGCATGATGCTCAAGCGCGTGATGGGAAAAGCCAGCTTTGCGACCTTGCAGGACAGCACCGGGCGTATCCAGATTTTCCTCACGCGCGACGAAATCGGCGAAGAACTCTATGCCGCCTTCAAACACTGGGACCTGGGCGATATCGTCGCGGCAGAAGGCAAGGTCTTCAAGACCAAGACCGGGGAGCTGTCCATCCACGCCACCAGCGTGCGCCTGCTGACCAAGAGCCTGCGCCCCTTGCCCGGCGATTTTTACGGAATGGCCGACCAGGAACAAAAATACCGCCAGCGTTATGTGGACCTGATCACCGACGAGCAGGCACGCAAGCGTTTCACCGCCCGCAGCAAGGCCGTCAGCTCTATCCGCGAATTCATGGTCGGCCACGACTTCCTCGAGGTCGAGACGCCGATGCTGCACCCCATCCCGGGCGGTGCCAATGCCAAGCCGTTCAAGACGCACCACAACGCGCTGGACCAGGAGATGTTCCTGCGCATCGCGCCGGAGCTTTACCTCAAGCGCCTGATCGTCGGCGGTTTTGACCGCGTCTTCGAGATCAACCGCAGCTACCGCAACGAGGGCATCTCGGTACGGCACAACCCTGAATTCACCATGATGGAGTTTTATGCGGCCTATTGGGACTACAACGACCTGATGGACTTCACCGAAGCATTGATTCGCGACGCGGCCCAGAAAGCAGTGGGCACGCTGCAGCTGAGCTACGGCGGCAAGGAAGAAAAAGTCGACCTCGCCAAACCCTTTGCCCGCCTGACCATTCGTGAAGCCATCCTCAAGCACACCGAAGCCGGCAACAACGTCGATGACGCCGTGTGGCTAACCAATGCACTGCGCAAGCTGGGCATGAACGAGGAAAAAGACCGCCTCTCGACGCGTTCGCTGGCCAGCCTGCAGGTGCTGTACTTTGAGGAGCTGGTCGAGGAAAAGCTCTGGCAGCCGACCTTCATCATGGAGCACCCGACGGAAATCTCCCCCCTGGCCCGCGCCAATGACAGCCGCCCGGAGGTGACGGAACGCTTTGAGCTCTACATCACCGGCCGCGAATTCGGCAATGGTTTCAGTGAGCTGAACGACGCTGAAGAGCAGGCCGCGCGCTTTAACGCCCAGGTAGCCGCCAAGGACAGCGGTGACGACGAAGCCATGTTTTATGACCACGACTTCATCCGCGCGCTGGAGTACGGCATGCCGCCGACCGGCGGCTGTGGGGTCGGCATAGACCGGCTGATGATGTTGCTGACCGACAGCCCCAGCATCCGCGATGTGATTCTCTTCCCCGCGCTGCGACGTGAGGTTTAGCCCACGATCGCTCACTTCGCCATCCCCGATTCCACACCAGCAGGGGCCGCGGGACTGGCTTTGCCAGACCGCAGGCGCCGCCCCCTTGAGGGGGGAACAGGCTACACGCAGTGAGCCTGGACGGGGGTGCTATTGAAATACCTCGCCGGTTACCCGGAAAACCTCATCGCACAAGTGCGGCAGCTGCTGGCACAAGGCCGGCTGGGCGAGGTGCTGCTTGCCAAATACCCCCTTGCCCATGGCGTGCGGACGGACAAGGCCCTGTACGACTACGTGATGGGGCTCAAAAGCGAGTTTTTACGCAGCTCGGAGCCGCTCTCCAAAGTCGCGTTTGACAGCAAGCTGCACGTGATTGCCCATGCGCTGGGCACACACACCACCGTTTCCAGGGTCCAGGGCAGCAAACTCAAAGCCAAGCGTGAAATCCGCGTGGCCACGCTGTTCAGGGAAGTGCCCGAAGAGTTTTTGCGGATGATTGCGGTGCACGAGCTGGCCCATATCAAGGAAAAAGCACATGACAAGGCTTTTTACCAACTCTGCACCCATATGGAGCCGCGCTACCACCAGTATGAATTTGACCTGCGGGTGTACCTGACGCATATGGATGCGGCGGGCCGGCTGGAGTGGCCTTCGGCCTGAGGAAGGCCTCTGGCAAGCGCGATGCTTGCAGAGCCCGGTCACCGGGCCATATTTCATGGAAAACAGGCCTGAGGCCCAATAGGAATATGCGCTACCAGCTATTAATTTCATAGCATTCCGCAGCCACCAAAACGCAGCCTCAGGGAATCAGCCCCATCGCGTGCATGTATGCCGGGTGCAGCATCAGTTCGTCCCATTCGTGGGCCGGGGTGGCGGGCAGCAGGTCGAGCCGGCGCAGTTCGCTGGACTCCAGTGCTTCCCATTGACCCTTAAGCAGCGCCTCGGCCATACCGTCCAGCAGTTCGTCCACTGGTTTGCCCTCCCCCACCGACTGGTTGCACAGCAGGACCATGTCGCAGCCGGCATTCAGGGCCGTGACGGCAGCCTCGGTGTAGCTGACTTCCTTGCCGTCAATGAGGCGTGCGCCGGCCATGCTCAGGTCGTCGCTGAAAATCGCGCCGCCAAAACCCAGCTGGCCGCGCAGGATGTAAGTCAGCCACTTTTCCGAAAAACCTGCCGGCCGGGCGTCCACCTTGGGGTAAATCACGTGCGCGGGCATCACGCTGGTGAGCGCGGTGTTCAACCACTCGTAAGGCGCGGCGTCGTCTGCCAGGAGGGCCTTCAGGCTGCGCCTGTCGACGGGAATGTCGGTGTGGGAGTCGGCCTTGACGAAACCATGGCCGGGGAAGTGCTTGCCGCAATTGGCGACGCCGGCTTGCAGCAAACCGTGCATCAGGCTTTTGGCGAGCAGCGTGACGACGCGCGGGTCGCGGCCAAAGGCACGGTCGCCGATGACCCCGCTTTCACCCCAATTGAGGTCCAGCACCGGTGTGAAACTGAAGTCAACGCCGCAAGCGCGAAGCTCTGCACCCAACACATATCCGCAGGCAGTGGCGGCGTTGGTGGCCGCAAGCTGGTCTTTCATCCACAGCGAGCCCAGCGCGCGCATGGGCGGCAGGTGGGTAAAACCATCCGTCCTGAAGCGCTGCACACGGCCGCCTTCGTGGTCCACGCAAATCAGCAAATCCGGCCGGATGCTCCTGATCTCTGCACAGAGCGCGCTCAACTGTCGGCGGTCTTGCCAATTGCGGCCAAACAGGATGATCCCGCCGGTCAAGGGGTGCTTGAGGCGCCGGCGGTCGGCCTTGGTCAGCGTGAGGCCGGCGATGTCGATGATGAGGGGAGCGTGCTGGGTCATGGGTTTGAAATCAGGAATTAGATACTATTAAATTGATAGCTGCCGGCGCAATATTGACAGGCACTAGGGGCTATTTTTCTCTACGACCACAAAACTGGCGGCGTAATCGGTTTCGTCGGTGACGGACACATGGGCAGTGAGCTGGTGGGCTTCAAACCACGCTTTGAGTGTGCCGTGCAGCACGATCTCGGGTTTGCCGCTGGGTGCCTTGGTGATTTCGCAGCTGCGCCACGTCATGGGCATGCGCATGCCGGTGCCGATCGCCTTGCTGAAAGCCTCTTTGGCTGAAAAACGGGTGGCAAGGTAGCTGACGCCGCGATCGGGCCAGCGGGCGCTGCGCTGCTTCCAGGTGGCGAGTTCACCGTCGCTCAGGATCCTGCGGGCAAAACGTTCGCCATGCCTCTCAAGGCTGGCGCGGATGCGGCGCACATCACAAATATCAGTACCGATTCCGTAGATCATTCTGCCCGCACAGTCGCTGCCGTAAGGTGACACAAAACAGGCCAGCTCGAGCCGTGGAACCGGCTTTGCCGGGCCACAGGCGGGCGGCCCCCTCGGGGGGCAGCGACCCACACGCAGTGGGGGAGCGTGGGGGCTCCAATCATGCGGGGGCAAACGCCTGGGAGATGCAGTGCAGGTAACGCCTGGTGGTCGCGGCGTAACCCAACTCAAGCGCGTCGGCAACAAAAGCGTGGCCTATCGACACCTCCAGCACGCCAGGGACTTCGCGTACAAACTCCGTGAGGTTGTCGCAGTTCAGGTCGTGGCCGGCGTTGATGCCCAGGCCGGCCGCCGCAGCGGCCTGGCCCGCACGGGTAAAGCGTGCCAGAACTTCGGCTTTTTTCGGGGTTGCCCATGCGCGCGCATATGTCTCGGTATAAAACTCCACCCGGTCGGCGCCCACGGCCTTGGCCGCCGCCATGGCCTCGGGAACCGGGTCCATGAACAGACTGACCCGCACACGGCGGTCATGCACCTGTTCTATCAGGGGCTGCAGGCGCTCCGCGTCTTCGGGGAAATTCCAGCCGTGGTCGCTGGTGAACTGGTCTTCGCTGTCGGGCACGAAGGTGCACTGGTGCAGCGGCAGGCCCCTGGCGGCCAGGTCGTGCACAAAGCCCATCAGGTTCTGGAACGGGTTGCCTTCGATGTTGAATTCGCGGTCAGGCCAGTCCTTCATCAGCGCGGCGAGTTCAAAGACATCGTCAGGGCGGATATGCCGCTCGTCGGGCCGCGGGTGCACCGTGATGCCTTGGGCGCCGGCCTCCAGGCACAGCTCGGCGGCGCGCCGCACGCTGGGAATGTCCAGGTGCCGGGAGTTGCGCAGCAAGGCGACCTTGTTGACGTTGACCGACAGCGCGGTCTTGTCATACACATGGGACACGAGGGGAGCGGGTGAAAGGAGTTTCATGGCGGTTGCTCGTTAGAAAGCTTGCAGGTCCATCATCATTTGCCGGGTTTTCAGGACCTTCACGCCACAATGGTAGTGCAGCAGGCTGCGCAACTGGGTTTTGAGCTCATTGAAACCGGGGATACAGGCCCGTACGGTGTCGGAAAACATGGCCTCGTCGCCCAGCGCCTGCTGAAGCGCCTGCCATTGCCTGCCGGGCAGGCTGACGCGGTCGTCGTCATGCGCCTGCCGTAGCCCGGCCTCAGGCACCAGTACATAGCGGGTGTCCGGGCCCAGCGGCGCCAGCGTGGCGGTTTCTGCGTCCAGAAGGGGCAAAAGACCGATGTCGCGCAGCAGCCGCAACTCGAATGCGCGCAGCGCCAACTGCAGGGTTTCGGCACTTTGCGCAGCGATCAATTGCACCGTGGCGGCGTAGGCGTCAAACAGCACGGGATGCGGGTCGTCACGCGCCATCAGGCGCATGAGCAACTCGTTGAGGTAATAACCCGACAGCAAGGCATCCCCCGTAGGCATGACGTGACCGCCCTGCCACTCAGCACTTTTCAGAGTACGGATTTCGGCATCGCCGCCAAAGGCGATATGCAGCGGCTGCAAAGGCAACAGGATCGGCCGGAAACTGGAACTCGGCTTTTTGGCCCCCCGCGCCACCAGAGCCACCCGGCCATATTTCCGGGTAAACACATCCAGAATCAGGCTGGACTCACTCCAGTCGTAGCGGTGCAGGACGTAGGCGGGCTCGTCACCAATACGTTTGGTGGCCATGGTTCAGAGCGTCAGGCGGAAAACCCGCAGCAGGCACTGTGCGGATTCCCCCTTCAAGCAGGGGCCGTGGAACCGGCTTCGCCGGGCCACAGGCGCAGCGGCCCCCGAGGGGCTGGAGCCCGCGGCTCCAAGCCTGCCTGCGCAGGCTTGGACGGGCGACAGAGGCGAAGCGTCTCGCGAGCCGCGGCCTGCAAGGCCTCGGGAGCTACACGAAGTGAGCGACCGTGGGGGCCACATCTATTCATACCCGAACGTCTTGACCCGTGCCTCGTCATCGGCCCAGCCGGAGCGGACTTTCACCCAGATTTCCAGGAACACCTTACCGCCGGTCAGGGTCTCAAGCTCGTGCCGGGCTTCAGTGCCGATGCGTTTGAGCTTTTCACCCTTCTCGCCAATGATCATGCCCTTGTGGCCGTCGCGTTCCACCACGATGGTGGCGGCAATCTTGCGCAGGGCACCCTCTTCTTCATACTGGTCAATGATGACCGTTGAGGTGTAGGGAAGTTCGTCGCCCGTCAGGCGGAACAGCTTTTCGCGGATGATTTCCGCCGCCATGAAGCGATCGCTGCGGTCGGTCAATTCGTCGGCACCATACATCCAGGGCTGGACCGGCAGGTATTTTTCGCAGATGCCGAACAGGCGCTCGATGTCCTTGGCGTTGTTGGCAGACATGGGCACGAACTCGGCGAAATTGTGCCGCTCCTGCATTTCCTTGAGCCAGGGTGCGATCTCGGCACGGCGGTGAATCAAATCAAATTTATTGGCCAGCAAGATCGCGGGCGTCTTCTCGGGCAGCAGGGCCAGAACCTTGGCGTCGGCCTGGTTGAACTGGCCGGCTTCGACCACAAAGACAATCAGGTCCACATCATTGACGGCGCCGACCACGGTGCGGTTCAGCGAACGGTTCAGCGCGTTGCCGTGCCGGGTCTGGAAGCCCGGCGTGTCCACGAAGACATACTGCGTTGCCTCGACCGTGCGCATGCCGGTGATGCGGTGGCGCGTGGTCTGGGCCTTGCGTGAGGTGATGCTGATCTTTTGCCCCACCAGGGCATTGAGCAGGGTGGACTTGCCCACGTTGGGCTTGCCGACGATGGCGATCAGGCCGCAGCGCTGCTCGCCGGCAGGCGGCGTGTCAGCGGTGGCCGGCACGGCCGCGCCGCGCGAAGACAGGGCCTGCGCCAGCATGGCTTCCAGCGCATCGGGCGGCTGCACGGTTTGCGGGGCTTTGGCTTGACGCTTTTTCGGCGCGACTGCAGAGGGAGTCGCCGCAGCAGCTACCGGTTTTTTCGGTTCTTTTTTACCTGTACTCATAATCTTGGTGTGTTGGCCTGCGGCCTTCGGAGGCTGCCGGCGCGGAGTCAGGAATCCAGTGTCTTGACAAACATCAGCATGGCGGCGGCGGCGGCTTGTTCGCCGGCCCGGCGGGAGCCGCCGATCCCGCGCTCGGCCCGGCCATACTCGGTGATCTCGCATTCCACATCGAAGGTCTGCTTGTGGGCCGCACCCATGGTGCCCACCACGCGGTAAATCGGCAGGTTCATTTTGCGCCCCTGCAACCACTCCTGCAATTCGGTTTTCGGATCTTTGCCGATGGCCTGCATCTGGGGGTTGATTTCCACGTCCTTGAACAGCCGGCGCACCAGCAGGTTGGCCGCCTCAAAGCCGGCGTCCAGGTAAACGGCTCCTATCACAGCTTCCAGCGCATCGGCGAGGATGGAGGGCCGCTTCTGTCCTCCGGATTTTGCCTCACCTTCACCCAGCCGTACCAGGTCCGGCAGGCCAAGCACGACGGCAAGTTTGTGCAGAGTGTCCTGCTTGACCAGGTTGGCCCGCACACGTGAAAGATCGCCCTCAGGCAGGGTGCTCAGTTGCTCGTAGAGCAGCCCCGCGACAGCCAGGTTCAGGACGGAATCGCCCAGAAACTCGATACGCTCGTTATGGTCGGTCGAAAAGCTGCGGTGTGTCAGCGCCTGCTGGAGCAGCCTTGGGTCGGAAAAATCATGCTGCAGGCGCTTTTGCAGTGCCAGCAAACCAGGACTTGAGGTAGCACTCGCTCGCACTTACTTGGCACGGCCGTTGTACTTGAGCAGCAGATAAGCTGGGCCGGCCATGTGAATTTCCTTGTTATAGGCGAAAGACACTACAGTTTTGTCACCCTCTTTGGTCACTTCGATATCTTTGGCGGTAATTGACTTGATGTCGTCAATCTGGGCGGCCTTGTCAAAGATAGTTCTGGCCTCAGCCACGGTGTTGCCTTCCCTCGCCTTTCCGGCGGCCTTGAGGATGGCTTGATATTCAATCAGCGTCGGGGCAACCTGGGCAGCCAAAATGCCACCACATACAAGAACGATGCCTACAAACAGAAGGCCAATAAAGGAAATGCCACGTTGACGATGTTTCATTTTTTTCTCCTGCTCTGACTAGGAAGTTCTGTCATATTGCCCCTGGTACACCAAAGTGTGCCGAAACAGTGGCTACTCGAAAGAACCGATACGTTTGAGGTTGCCGAAATTCATCCAGACAAAAAAGGCCTTGCCGACGATGTTTTTATCGGGAACAAATCCCCAATAGCGGGAATCCAGCGAATTATCGCGGTTATCGCCCATCATGAAATACTGCCCCTCAGGCACTTTGCAGACAACGCCCTCGCTACTGTAACGGCAATTTTCCTTGAAAGGAAAGTCCATGACCTCCCGCTCATCGAGGCCTGCCCGGCGGGATTCGTCATTCAGCAGGCGGTATTTCTTCGTCCCATTGACCTCTTCGAACTGTTTTGCATAACGCAAAATATCTTCGTCAAAAAAGTCGGGCAAAGGCGTCTTGACCAGAGGCTTGCCGTTAATGGTCAGCTTCTTGTTCAGGTAGGCCACCTCATCCCCGGGCACCCCCACCACCCGTTTGATGTAATCCAGGCTCGGCTTTGGCGGGTAGCGAAATACCATCACATCGCCGCGCTGCGGGGTGTTGTTGTCCAGTACCTTGATATTGAGCACCGGCAAGCGAACGCCGTAATGGAATTTGTTGACCAGGATCAGATCGTTGACTAGCAGGGTCGGGATCATGGAGCCGGAAGGAATCTTGAAGGGCTCAAACAGAAAGGAGCGCAACAGGAAAACCACCACGATCACCGGGAAAAGGCCGGCGGTCCAGTCCAGCCACCAGGGCTGCATGATGAGCCGGGTTCTGGCTTCGTCAACATGGTTGTCGACCTGGCTGATGCCTTTGCCGGCGAGCTCAGCCTGCCGCCTGGCAGCACTTTCCTCAAATGCCGCCGCCGCACGGTAGCGCTGCGGCAAAAAGTAAAACCGCTCGGCCAGCCAGTAAATCCCGGTGACCACCGACGCCAGGAACAGTAGCAGGGAAAAGTTTCCGTCCACAATGCCGAAGTACCAGGCAGCGCCATAACCCACAAAGGCGGCCAGCACCACGGCCGTGATCGTGCTCATTGCGCCGCGCATCAATCTTCCACCTGCAAAATGGCCAGGAAGGCTTCCTGGGGGACTTCAACGGAACCGATTTGTTTCATGCGTTTTTTACCCGCTTTTTGTTTTTCAAGGAGTTTGCGTTTGCGTGAAATATCGCCGCCGTAGCACTTGGCGATCACGTTTTTGCGCAGCGCCTTGATTGTCTCACGCGCAATAATATTGGCCCCGATCGCCGCCTGGATGGCCACATCGAATTGTTGCCGGGAAATGATCTCGCGCATTTTGGCCACCACCGCCCGGCCGCGGTAGGCCGACTGGCTGCGGTGGACGATGATGGACAGCGCATCGACCTTTTCGCCGTTCAGCAGGATGTCCACCTTGACCACATCGGATGCCCGGAACTCCTTGAATTCGTAGTCCATCGACGCATAGCCGCGGGAGACGGACTTGAGCTTGTCGAAGAAGTCCAGCACGATCTCGCCCAGCGGCATTTCGTAGGTCAGCATGACCTGCTTGCCGTGGTAGGCCATGTTCAGCTGGATGCCGCGCTTCTGGTTAGCCAGCGTCATGACGGCGCCGACGTAGTCCTGCGGCATGTAAAGATGCACCGTCACGATGGGCTCGCGGATCTCGTTAACCTTTCCGCCGTCGGGAATTTTGGAGGGATTTTCAACCTTGAGGAGGGTTCCGTCGGATTGGAGAACTTCATAGACCACACTGGGGGCCGTCGTGATCAGGTCCTGATCGAATTCCCGCTCGAGCCGCTCCTGGACGATCTCCATGTGCAGCAGCCCCAGGAAACCGCAGCGAAACCCGAAACCCAGCGCCTCGCTGACCTCCGGCTCATAGTGCAGCGACGCATCATTGAGCTTGAGTTTTTCCAGTGCGTCACGCAGGGATTCGTATTCGCTGGCCTCCGAGGGATACAGGCCGGCAAACACCGCAGGCTGGATTTCCTTGAAGCCGGGCAAGGCCTCGGTGGCGGTAAAGGCAGCACCGCCTGTCCCGGGCTTGATCAGGGTCACGGTGTCGCCGACCCGCGCCGCCTGAAGCTCCTTGATGCCAGCGATGACAAAACCCACCTCGCCGGATTCGAGTGCCTGGCGAGGCTCGGTATGCGGGGTAAAGACGCCTAATTGCTCGGCGTTGTACATCGCCTCGCTGGCCATCAGTTTGATGCGGTCACCCTTGGCAAGCCGGCCGTCCACAACACGCACCAGCATGACGACGCCCACATAAGCGTCGTACCAGCTGTCAATGATCATGGCGCGCAGTGGGCCGCCTGGATTACCTTTGGGCGGCGGAATCCTGGCAACGACGGCCTCCAGGATTTCATCGATGCCCATGCCTGTCTTGGCACTGCAGGGAATCGCATCGGTCGCGTCGATGCCGATCACTTCTTCGATTTCCTGCTTGGCGTTATCGGGGTCGGCTTGCGGCAAGTCCATCTTGTTGAGCACCGGCACGACTTCCACGCCGAGGTCCAGCGCGGTGTAGCAGTTGGCGACCGTTTGCGCCTCCACGCCCTGGCTCGCATCGACCACCAGCAGCGCACCCTCGCATGCGGACAACGAGCGGCTCACTTCATAAGAGAAGTCAACATGGCCCGGCGTGTCGATCAGATTGAGGTTGTAGACCTCGCCGTTGAGTGCCTTGTATTTGAGCGCAGCGGTCTGCGCCTTGATGGTTATCCCACGCTCTTTTTCAATATCCATCGAATCCAGAACCTGCGCGCTCATCTCTCTGTCCTGCAAACCGCCGCAGCGCTGGATGAGACGGTCAGCCAGCGTGGATTTGCCGTGATCAATGTGGGCAATGATCGAAAAATTTCTGATGTGATTCATCAACGAGAACGCCTAAGTACTTGAAAGTATTGCGAAGAGATTGAATGGAATTCGCGAGGGCCATAAAAAAGGGCGCGTCGAGTAGCGACGCGCCCTGAACCAACAATCTATGGCAACTGCGATAGTTGGAACTTCATTGTAGGCAAAAAGCCGGAGCCGAACAGTCCCGAAATGGCCATATTTTTGTCGTTGCAGGCTAGCAACATGGAACTTATGCACAACTTATTCACAATTTTATACTGCTTGTCTCTGGACAACTTGTGGGTGATCTGTGGAGCGTTCGGTATTACTCAAAATAAAGAGAGAAACCGGGTCTTTAGCCATTCCGATATATCGAAATAACGCAGGCGCGAGCTTATATTCTACCGAAAACGGTCCATGGGCACTTTATTGTGAGCGACCACTAACAAAAAATCAGGTCCGGCTCCTCGCAAAATATATTTTTGCGAAACACCAAATTCCCGCGCCAGATATCAAAAAACCCCCATAGCCCGGCAGGGTATGGGGGTTAAAGGCAGCTTCACATGCTCCTTGCCGCGCCGCCGCGAGAAAGCGCCCCTAGGTGGCGCCTTCAGCGGGAAGGCCTGATCAATGCGTATTGCGCCCACTCGCCCCGGCGGAACAACACATTGATGGCCTTGGACTTGTCGATTTTGGCAAGGGCCGCTTCAAATTCCTTGACGCTGGTGACTTCGGAGTTGGCAATCGCCACAATCACGTCGCCTTCTTTCAGGCCGGCCCGCGCAGCAGCCCCTTCGGCGGTGTCCACCTTGACGCCACCCTTGATCTTCAGCTCTTTCTTCTGCGCGTCGGGCACTTCACTAACAGCCAGACCCAAAGCTTGCGCGGCACCCGCCACCGGGGACTTGGGTTCAGGGCCAGCCGAAGCCTTGCGCGCAGGTTTTTCGGCCTCAACCTCACCGATCGTGACCGAAAGGTCCTTGCTCGCGCCACGCCTGAAGACGGTCACCACGGCCTTGGTACCCGGCTTCACGTTGCCGACCATCCGCGGCAAGTCGCTGGATTTTTCTATCGGCTTGCCGTCGAACTTGATGATGATGTCACCGGCTTCCACGCCCGCCTTTTCCGCGGGTGCGCCGCTCTCAACACCTCTGACCAGTGCGCCTTGGGCCTTGCCCAGGCCAATCGATTCCGCCACTTCTTTGGTGACCTGGTCAATCTGCACACCGATGCGGCCCCGCGTCACCTTGCCGCTCGTGCGCAGCTGATCGGACACGCGCGCTGCCTCATCTATGGGAATGGAAAAGGAAATGCCCTGGAAGCCGCCGGAGCGCGAATAAATTTGGCTGTTGATGCCCACCACTTCACCGCGCATATTGATCAGGGGCCCGCCGGAGTTGCCGGGGTTGATGGCCACGTCGGTCTGGATGAAGGGCAGGTAATCGCCAGTATCCCGCTGCTTGGCACTCACGATGCCTGCGGTCACGGTGTTTTCCAGGCCAAATGGCGAACCGATGGCCATCACCCATTCCCCGACCTTGAGGCGGTTGATGTCGCCGATCTTCACTGCGGGCAGCCCCGTCGCCTCGATCTTGACGACGGCAACGTCACTGCGCTTGTCCGCACCGATAATTTTGGCTTTGAATTCGCGCTTGTCGGTCAACGTGACGATGACTTCATCGGCGCCTTCGACCACATGTGCGTTGGTCATCACAAAGCCGTCGGCCGTCAGGATGAACCCCGACCCGACGCCGCGTGGCTGATCTTCGTCAGGCTGAGGACTGCGGTCCGGCCGGGGTGCGCGGGGCATATTGGGGGGGATCGGTATGCCAAAGCGCTTGAAGAATTCCAGCATCTGTTCGTCGGCACTTCCGGAAGCCACTGCCTTGGCTTTCTCCAGGGTGCGGATATTGACCACCGAAGGACCCACCTGCTCCACCAGGTCCGTGAAATCCGGCAATGTGCGGTTCTGCGCCCAGACCGGCGCGACCGGCAGCACCGCCAGGAACGCAGTGCTTCCTACGATGGCCGCCGTCAGGCAGGAGCGCAGGGGTTTCCAGTTCAATTCAAGCATCATCAGCCTCGTCATAAATGTTGTCATCCGGCCATCACACCCGGCGGCAACCCAAGGCCAGCGCCGGAGAAAACTGTTGCAGCACGTAAGCCCCGAGAAAATTACCAGGAGCGCCGGTGCATATTATTTCTTGCGCTCCAGCCCGCCCGCAAAAAGCTTCAAGGTGGCCATGGGGACTTCGCCCATCACGGTGACCCAATAGGCGTCGAGCTGCCGGGTCATCGTCTGGGTGGCACCCATCGACAGGCTTGATTCCTGGCCGTGGCGCTGGCGGTCGAACGGTTCAACAAAAATCGACACCGATGCCAAACCATCCGAAAAAATCCACTGCAGGGGCTCTTCACCGGTCGCGATGCCGGCAGGCGCCGATGCCATCGCCGGCCGCTTGTAGCAACTCATGGGTTTAAAGCCCGCCACAGGCGCTTTCAGGAGCCAGCCTTCCGCGCTTGCCGTGGTCTTCACGAGAACCGGCTTTTCCACACGGTAACCGTCGACCTTGCCCATCATCTGGAGGAGCTTGTCCATTTTGACCGGGGCATCGAGCTGCAATTCTGAAAATGCTGCCTGTTCCAGGACCTTGCCGTCGGTATCGAGCGTCTGCAGCTTCACGACCAGGCCTTTCTTCTGTTCTGTCCAGACCCGGTAGCCAAACCGCATGTTGTCTTTGGGCGCCAGCAGCACGATATCGGCCTCAACGCCCGCCACGCGCTCGGTACCTTCCTGACGAACCTTGTAATAGTCGGCAATCCGGTTATCGGTTGACTGCAGCAACTGGGGGAACATACCCAGCGACTCGCGCTTTTCACTGCGAACCACCTTGTGGTCCGGCATGAAGGTGACTACCTGGTCGTTATGGCGAAAAATCGAGCGCGGTGCCCCCGTCAGCGTTTCTACCCGCTCCATTTGCTGGTCGCCCTCGCAAACATGCCAAATCTTCGCACTGGACATGGCGCCACCGGAAGAGACGACAAAGGTGCCGATATACGCGCGCTTTTTGGAAGCCTCGTGCATGCGCATCAGCCAATCGTTGATGTTGCGGGATTCCACGGGCGTCGCAGCAGGGGCCGGCGGTGGCACCTGTGCCGCTACGAAATTCATAGCTGGCAGCGCACATCCCGCAAGGGCCAGAAGGCGAAATAGCTTGAATTTCATGGTATTTTCAGCGCCCGGCGGCAAGCAGACGCCCGCTCAGCGTCCTGCATTTTGTGGCGTTTCAAAGGTGGCATTGCGCAAGAAACCCGAGGGCTCCTGCAGGGCCGATGTGCCCCCCAGCTGCTTGTGCGCAGCCAGCAGTTCCTCCAGCCGGGCGTCCCGCACCATCGGACCTTGGGGAGAAGCAACCAATACCTGTTGTGACAGTGGCGCCTGGGCAAGCTGCAGCGCCGAGCCGGGTGCCAGCGAACTGGAGGCGTTCCACGCAATGGCCGCCACCGCGGCGAGTGAGGCAACCCCTGCCACCAGCTTCCAGCGGAAATCGCTGTCATTGGAGGCTTCGCCACGCGGCTGGGACATTGCCTGCACGGGGACCCGAACAACATCCAGAGCCGGTGCAGCAGGGTGAAAACTCGAACCGGCCGGGGCTTCCTGGGCAAGGCGCTGATTCAAGCGCGCCAAAAAGGCCACGTCCGCCCTTTTGCTCCGAAGCGCAGGAGATCGCAAGGCATCGCCAATCAGGTGATAGGTGTCCCAGGCGGCGACCGCTGAGTCGTCGTGCCGGCTGGCATCGAGCGCAGCCGCAACTTCGTCCCCGTCCAGTTGGCCATCGGCCAGGGCAGACATGAGTTCGCTGGTTTGCATTGACGGTTTCATCATGTTCGTGGGCAGCCGAACTGCCGTTTTGAAAGGCTCAAAATACGGGATCTGATTCGTGGTTTCATGGATGGCCCCTGGGTGCTGCGGCTTCACCAACGCTTGCCGCTCTGGTTTTCCAGCAACGGTTTTACCTTCTGCGAAATTGCCTCGCGCGCCCTGAAAATCCGGGACCGCACTGTACCGATGGGGCAATCCATCGCCTCTGAAATCTCTTCGTAGCTCAGCCCTTCTATTTCGCGCAGGGTAATGGCCTGGCGAAGCTCCTCAGGCAAGGCTTCCATGGCGGCATTGATGATTTCAGCAATTTCCTTGGTGGCCAGTACGGCTTCCGGCGTTTCCGAGCTTGTTAGTTCGTTTTCAAGCGGGGAAGTTTCATCGCTTTCATCGCTTTGGCCCGATTTAAAGGAGTTTTCAGAGACGGTTGGATCCCGTTTAAGGTCCATCAGGGCCTTTTTGGCGGTATTCACCGCGATCCGGTAAAGCCATGTGTAGAACTGGGCCTCGCCCCTGAACTGCGCCAAGGCCCTGTAGGCGCGGATGAACGTTTCCTGGGCGATATCTTCCACCAGGTCCACATCGCGCACCATACGGCCTATCAGGCGCTGGATGCGCCGCTGATATTTGATGACCAGCAGTTCATATGCCTTCTGGTCGCCTGCAACGGTGCGCTCCACCAGCATGGCATCGCTGTCGGTTGCTTTTTCCAGTTGAGGCGGAGGCAGGTCAGCGCTCATGGGTTTTGTGATGTGGCTTCAACTGGGCGCATAGACCCCGATACTGCCACAGCCGGCACGGGTTCTGCCGGCAGAAAATCATGCGGCGATAAGGTGGAAGACGACTTGTGCGGCGAGTAGACCGCGCGGCGCAGGTCCAGCCATCGCTCCGGCATGACGCCGCGCTCCACCCAGAGCCATAACCGTGCGTGAGCAGAATTTTCAAGCCGAAGCAGTAAATAGTGTTGAAAATCGGCAAGGACTGAAAGCTCATATTCGGCGACGCCCGCCTGGTATCCCGGGCTCTCCCAGCGCCACACTTCGCCATCCCATGCCAAGTGGCCCGCCGGAGAATTTTGCCAACCGATATGTGCTGCCACACCAGCGCCCAACGCGGCAGTAAGTGCCAGGCCGATGCGCCAATCCAGCTGACGGCTTCCGTTGAAATACCAGAGCATGGCTAAAAGCAGCCCGGACAGCCATAAACCCAACAAAATAGTGCCCAGAAAACGCGAACGCCCCAGCGGATAAACAACCGGCGGGGCGTTGTGCAGGCTCAAGGCAGGCTGTTTGACGTGCGTGAGCCGGGAAATCAGGCGCGCTTGAAGACCAGCGTACCGTTGGTGCCGCCGAACCCGAAATTGTTTTTGACGGCAACCTCGATTTTTGCGTCACGCGCGGTATTGGCACAGTAGTCCAGGTCGCACTCGGGATCCTGGTTGAAGATATTGATGGTCGGCGGGATTTTCTGGTGATATAGCGAGAGCACCGTAAACACCGACTCGATGCCGCCCGCGCCGCCCAAAAGGTGACCCGTCATGGATTTGGTCGAACTGACCACCATGTTTTTTGCGTGGCTGCCGAACGCAGCCTTGACGGCGTTTGTTTCGTTCAGGTCGCCCAGCGGCGTGGACGTGCCATGCGCGTTGAGGTACTGGACCTCGTCGGCATTGACGCCCGCGTTCTTCAACGCCATGACCATGGAGCGACGCGGTCCGTCAACATCGGGCGCTGTCATGTGATATGCGTCTGCGCTCATGCCGAACCCGGTCAGTTCAGCATAAATTCTGGCGCCGCGCGCTTTGGCATGCTCGTACTCTTCGAGAACCAGCACACCGCCGCCTTCGCCCAGCACAAAACCATCACGGTCCTTGTCCCAGGGGCGAGACGCTGTTTTAGGGTCTTCGTTGCGGGTGGACAGGGCACGCGCCGCCGCAAAGCCGCCTATACCGAGCGGAGAAACGCAGGACTCGGCACCACCAGCCACCATCACGTCACAATCGCCATATTCAATCATGCGCGCCGACAGGCCGATGGCATGAAGTCCCGTCGTACACGCAGTTACGACAGCGACGTTGGGGCCTTTAAAACCGAATTTGATGGATACATGCCCGGAAATCATGTTGATGATAGAGGCAGGTACAAAAAACGGAGACACCCGGCGCGGGCCGCGATTGACCAGCTCGGAATGCATTTGCTCGATCATCGGCAAACCGCCGATGCCCGAACCGATATTGCACCCAATGCGGGTCGCCAGTTCGCCGTCGAGCGCCTCGCCTGTCGGCAAACCGCTGTCGGTCACCGCCTGGAAAGCCGCGGCCAGACCCAGATGAATGAAGCGATCCATGTGCCGCGCTTCTTTTTCGGGAATGTAATCCGCGATATTGAAGCCTTTGACCTCACCGGCAAATTTGCAGGCAAAGTTGCTTGCATCAAACTGCGTGATCAGATCAATTCCGGGTACACCGGCAATCAGATTGGCCCAGGATTCAGCCACGGTATTACCTACCGGGCTGACACAACCCAGACCTGTCACGACGACACGACGACGGCTCATTCAAAAATCCTGAGAAGAACCCGAAAAGCCCTGGAACGACTTTTCAGGCTTGATGACGGCGGAGGCAGGCGTATGCCTTGCCTCAAGCCTTTTGATGGGTGTTTGCGTAGTCAATCGCGTTCTGGACGGTGGTGATCTTCTCGGCGTCTTCGTCGGGAATCTCAATGCCGAACTCGTCTTCCAGAGCCATAACCAGTTCTACGGTGTCAAGGGAGTCAGCACCCAGATCGGCCACAAAAGCTTTTTCGCTGGTGACCTGGCCTTCTTCCACGCCGAGTTGTTCGGCAATGATTTTCTTAACACGTGCTTCGATATCGCTCATAGTTCCCTCTGAGGGTTGTAAATTAATCCGTGATTTTACCGCGTTAGAGTCGTTTCCCTAAGCACCGCGCCGGACGGATAAAAACCGGCTTCGATTTCCCGTGTTTTACCACTGTCAGCCTGCTGTTTTCATGAAACTGCAGGGCTGACGCTTCAAGAGCTACATATACATGCCGCCGTTGACGTGAATCTCCTGGCCTGTGATGTAGGCCGCCTGCGGACTCGCCACAAAGGCCACAGCGTGCGCAATGTCTTGCGGTTTGCCAAGATGGCCCAGCGGGATCTGCCCCAAAAGTGCTTTTTGCTGCTCTTCCGGCAATCCGGCGGTCATGTCGGTCTCGATAAAGCCCGGCGCAACGCAATTGACAGTGATGTTACGCGAGCCGAGCTCGCGCGCCAGTGCGCGCGTCATGCCGGCCACGCCTGCCTTGGCCGCCGCGTAATTGGATTGGCCCGCGTTGCCCGAGGCACCAACGACGGATGTGATGCTGATGATGCGGCCGTATCGCTGCTTCATCATGGTGCGCATCACAGCGCGGCTCATGCGGAACACGGCCTTGAGGTTGGTGTCCAGCACCGCATCCCAATCGTCATCCTTGAGCCGCATTGCCAGCATGTCGCGTGTGATGCCCGCGTTGTTGACCAGCACCTGCAGGCCACCGTGCTCCTTGACGATGGCGTCGATCAGCGCTTCGGCGGCGGTAACGTCGTTCACATTCAGGTTTTTGCCGGCACAACCCGGGAAAGCCGCAAGGGCCTGGCCGATTTTGGCCGCGCCTTCATCGCTGGTCGCCGTGCCTATCACTTTGAGGCCTTTTTGGGCCAGCTCCAGCGCAATGGCCGCGCCAATACCGCGCGATGCGCCGGTGACCAGTGCGACCTGGCCTTCAAACTTGACTTCGCTCATGCCAGTAACTCCTTCACTTCCGCCAGGGAGGCGGGATCAAACAGGGGGACACCCGTCAATTCGGGATCGATTCTTTTGGCCATGCCGGCCAGCACCTTGCCAGGCCCGCACTCGACCAGCGTCGTGAGGCCGCGTGCCTTGATAGCCTGCACGCATTCCACCCAACGCACGGGGCCGAAAGCCTGGCCGTATAGCGCTGCGCGAATGCGGTCGGCGTCGGTCTCGACGGCGACCTCAATGTTGTTGATGACCGGGATTTTCGGCGCCGCGAACTCGATGGCGGCCAGCTTCTCGCGCAGTTTCTCAGCCGCGGGCTTCATCAGGCTGGAATGGAAAGGCGCGGATACCGGCAGGGGCAAGGCGCGCTTGGCGCCGTTGGCTTTGAGCACTTCGCAGGCCTTCTCGACCGCAGCCTTGCTGCCCGCGATGACAGTTTGCATCGGGTCGTTGAAATTGACGGCTTCCACCACTTCGGAGGTGTTGGCCCCGAAGCTGCGCGCGGCCTCGGCGCAGCCCTCGATCACTTTGGAGGCTTCCATGCCCAGAATGGCCGCCATCGCGCCCACGCCGACCGGCACCGCGTCCTGCATGGCCTGCGCGCGAAAGCGCACCAGCGGCGCGGCTTGTGCGAGTGTCAGCACACCCGAAGCCACCAGAGCAGAGTATTCGCCCAGCGAGTGACCCGCGACGGCGGCCGGCGCGGCACCGGTTTCGGCCATCCAGGCACGGTAAGCCGCCACACCGGCGACCAGCATGACAGGCTGCGTGTTCGTGGTCAGCGCCAGCGCGTCCTTGGGGCCGTCCTTGATCAGCCGGCCGACATCCTCGCCCAGCGCCTCGGAGGCTTCGGCCAACGTCTGCGCAACCACCGGATGGTCGCCCCAGGCGTCCAGCATGCCGACCGACTGCGAGCCCTGGCCGGGAAAAACAATAGCAAACGATTTCAAATGATTACTCCATGGGTCGAATTCTTGGGTCGCCGAAAAGCATCCGCATGCATTTTAAGAAGATGAACAGTCATTTTTTGAAGCACAGTCTGTCAGACTGACGACGGTATAGCGCCATTGTGCGCACCACGCAGCCGTGCAAAACCCCATCCGACAGCCGATTTGACGCATTGATAGATAGCCGCAACGGCCAGCCAGGGGTCTATCAGGTAGTCCCACAAATTGGTGGACTCCAGCGAACCCGCAGCCCAGGCCAGTAAAGCCAGAGCTGCCAGCACGGGCAGCAAACGAAATCCCCTGGCCCAGCATGCCAGCGACAGCGCCAGAAGCGCCGCCCAGAGAACTGGCGAACCCCAGCCGAGCCGGTAGGCATCCCAGTCACCCCAGCCCAGGGCCAACGGGTACAAAAACAATGCGCCAGCCGCGAAGGCCAGGTTCACCAACATGCGTTCACGCTGCGCCACAAGGGGGATGCCGCGCAGGCGCTGGTACATGCCCAGGCAGGCGATGGCCACCAGGGAAATGCTCAGGTCCGAACTGATGCCGCGCACATAGGCCACGAGCGGCAAACGGGCGGGCCCCACCGGGCACCACAGCAACACAAATACCGCGGCGGTCACAACTTTGGCCCACGGCGTTACGCCGCCCCGCCAGCTCAGCAGCCGCAGGCAGCCGGCGCTGAGCACCAGATCAATGCCGAGCAAGGCGATCAGATCATTTGCCGGAGGAAGCATGGCCGGTCGCCGCTTGCGCGGCCTGGAGGGTTTGCAGGGGGTCCAGCCGCACGTGCTTGATGCGCGTGCGATGCCAGGTATAGACGAGATGCAGGTAGCCGTCGCGGCTTTGCAGCAGGTAAGGATAGGAAAACTCCTGGGAGCAGCTCTGGTCGCCGCACAACTGGCGCCGGGCACTGGCTACATAGGACTGGGCTTCGCCGTCGCTGGCGCCACGGGCTTTGAGCTCCTGAGTCAGCAGGCGCTCATAGTCGATGAGGGACGTGCGCGACTGCGGGTTGGCGGACGATTCGACGATCCATGGGCTTACCCCGTCAAACGAGCCGCCCGCCGCCGTTTGCAACAAGGCCAGCATTTCGCGATTTCGGGGCGCCGGGTTCAGGGCCAGCCATTGCGTGCCGACGTTCGTCACGACGCCGGCCACAGCGGAGTCCGGATTGGGCCAGATGCTTGCCTGCGCGCGCGACCAGGTCTTGCCGGCATCCGTGGTGTCTGAAGCCATCAGCGCCCTGGCATTGCCTGAGCGCATATAGACCTGCGCCTTCTCTGGCCCCGAAACCAGCACAACCGGCTGCAGACCGGTGCGACTGCCGGGAACGCGAACTTTGTCGACGACCTGGCCCAGAGCGTTGATGCGCAGGACTTCGCCGAATTTGGTGACGAACTCGTGGTACACCGGCAAGCCGGTCTCGCCGCTTTCAAAGCTGACGGGTGCTCCTTTGACCAGCGTACTGATGTTCAGGAAGGGCGACGTCACCAGGCGGCGTGGCATGCTCCAGGTCGCGCCTTCATCCGTGGAACGCGCCCAGCTGATGGAGCTGCCCGCCCATCCGCCCAATGAAACGTTGACCATCCACAGGCAGAGTGAGCCATCGGGCGCGCGAGCAATCACCGGATTGCCCAGTTTCTTGACATAGCGCCACAGGCCCTGCTGAAGCGTTTGACGATTGAACAGCGTGCTTTCCGCGCTCCAGCGCAGGCTGGCGGGGTCCATCACTGCGGTCTGGATGGTGACATCCCCCGCGCCTTCGCGCGAGCCCGAAAACCAGACCGCGCGCAAGCGGCCATCACGCAACTCCACGAGGGAGGCCGCATGCACGGCCTGACCGGGAGAAGATGAGACAAATTGCGCATCAAAACGAAAGCGGCCATCCGGCGAAAGTTGCTGTCCCGGCAAGCCGGTGCGTGGCAAGGATTTGACGGGATCAGCCGGAGGGCTGGCCGGCAATGCCGCAAATGGGGTGGCCGGCGGGCGCTGCAGGATTTTCCATCCAGCCAGGGCGAAGGCCAGCACCAGCAAGGCTGCTGCAAGGCGGTCCCAAACACCGGACGGTCGGAAGTTCAAATGCCCACCTGTCTGTGAAAGCCTGGCAGATGGGTGGGAGCCACTCAGTAGTTGAGAAGCACCGCACCCCAGGTAAAGCCGCCGCCCACGCCTTCGAGCATGAGGGTGTCGCCTTTTTGAATCTTGCCGCTGCGCACGGCCACATCCAGCGCGAGCGGGATGGAGGCCGCGGAGGTGTTTCCATGCTGGTCAACGGTCACAATCAGCTTCTCGAGCGGCATCTTCAGTTTCTTTGCCGTGCTCTGCATGATGCGGATGTTGGCCTGGTGTGGAATCAGCCAGTCGATGTCGGCATCGGTCATGTTGGCTTTTGCCAGCGTAGCGCGCGCGGCGCTTTCGAGCACCCCCACAGCCAGCTTGAACACGGCTTGGCCATCCATCTTGAGCAAGGGGTCGCCCAGTATCTGACCACCCGAGACATTGCCCGGCACACACAGGATGCCGACATGCTTGCCGTCGGCATGCAGGTCGCTGGCAAGAATGCCGGGCGTGTCCGAGGCCTCGAGCACCACGGCGCCGGCGCCGTCGCCAAAAAGCACACAGGTGGTCCGGTCTGAAAAGTCCAGGATGCGCGAGAACACTTCCGCACCGATCACCAGCGCCTTGCTGGCCGAACCGGTGCGGATCATGGCGTCGGCCACGGTCAATGCATAGACGAATCCGCTGCACACAGCTTGCACGTCAAAGGCCGGGCAACCGGCGATGCCCAGTTTGTTCTGCAAAATGCAGGCCGCCGAGGGAAACACCATGTCCGGGGTCGAGGTCGCCACGATGATGAGGTCGATGTCCGCAGCCTGCAGACCCGCAGCCTGCAGTGCATTTTTGGCGGCTTCTACACCCAGATCGCTGCTGGTCACGTCGGACGCGGCAAAGTGGCGGGCCCGGATGCCGGTGCGCTCCACAATCCATTCATCGGAGGTTTCTACACCCCGGGTCGCCAGGTCGGCGGCCAATTCGGCATTGGTCAGTCGGCGCGGCGGCAAATAACTACCGGTGCCGGTGATGCGTGAGTAACGGGTCATTAATAAGTGGCCGGTGTTGAGACTGCTGAGTCAACTGGCATTGAGGAGGTGTTGACAGGCGCATCAGCAGGGGGCGCCGCCTGCGCTGCCACCAGCAAAGGGGCCGCATGGGCAATGCGTTCGCGCACCCTCTCAAGCAAATTGTTCCGAGCCGCATCATAAGCCCGATTCAGCGCCGTCTCAAAAGCAAAGGCATCCGCCGACCCGTGGCTTTTGAAAACCAGGCCTTGCAAGCCGAGCAGTGCAGCGCCGTTGTAACGCCTGTGATCAACCCGATTTTTAAACGCAGTTAACACCGGATAAGCAATGATTGCCGCAATTTTCGTCAAGATATTGCGGGAGAACTCAGCTTTTATGAAACCGCCGATCATGCTCGCAAGGCCTTCACTGGCCTTGAGTGCGACGTTGCCCACAAAACCGTCGCAGACGACGATATCGGTCGTTCCCTTGAAAATATCATTACCTTCGACATTTCCATAAAAATTCAAATCACCGGAATTAGACGCAGAACGCAACAATTCACCGGCTTTTTTGATAATTTCGCTGCCTTTTATCGCTTCTTCGCCAATATTGAGTAGGCCGACGCTGGGTGTGGGGTTGCTGGTAATGGCCGCCACCAAGGCGGATCCCATCACGGCAAACTGCAGCAGGTGATCTTCGGTGCAATCGACGTTGGCCCCCAGGTCCAGCACCGTGGTGGCACCACCCAGGGCATTGGGCAGTTGGGTCGCAATGGCCGGACGGTCTATGCCTTCCAGGGTTTTGAGGACGTAGCGGGCAATGGCCATCAGGGCGCCGGTATTGCCGGCCGACACGGCCGCTTGGGCCACACCGTCCTTGACCTGGTTCATCGCGACCCGCATCGAGGAATTCTTCTTGCGCCGCAAGGCGATCTCGATGGGATCGTCCATGGTGACAATCTCGCTGGCCGGAACGATCTGGCAGCGCGGATGGGCTTGAAGCTGGGCATGCAGCGGGTGCGCCGCCAGGGCTTCGGGCTGGCCGACCAGCACCACAGCAGCATCCGGATGACCATCCAGGAATGCCAGGCTGGCCGGGAGCGTGACGGCTGGGCCGATATCGCCGCCCATGGCATCGACAGCGATCCTGATCATGGGGCGACCGGTGCAGTCAAGAGAGAGTGGAATTCAGGCAAAAGAAAGGCCCGCAGGATGAGTGCGGGCCCATGCTCAAAGCGTGGAATTACGCTTCGGATTTGGTTTTCAGCACCTTGCGGCCACGGTAAAAACCGGTGGGGCTGATGTGGTGGCGCAAGTGGGTTTCGCCGGTGGTGGATTCCACGGCAATGCCTGGCACGGTGAGTGCATTGTGCGAGCGGTGCATACCGCGCTTCGAAGGTGACTTTTTGTTCTGCTGGACGGCCATGATCCGCTCCTGATGGGGTGTAAGGTTGGTAAATTACGCACCAAATTCCGAGTTCAGATAGCTGGACCTGAATATCGGCCCAAGGCGGTCTAGACGCCATGTCACCGTATTCACCGCATTGGTACGCGAAGCCTTTGATTATAGCTCGATGCGAGACAAATTTCATCACCTCAACCCGGGACTGGTGAAATGCCGACAAATCTGGGGGCTTTACTTGAAAAATAAGTAACTCTAAATTACTACTTTTTTACTTTAAGCTGCGCCAGAACTGCAAAGGGATTGGGTTTTTCACTACCCTCGCCCATCGAATCTGCATTGTCACCAAGGTCGCCCGCCTGCAGTTTGGGCGCGACAGGGCACACCTCGTGCATGGGCACCAGCGGCAGGGCCATCAGCAATTCATCTTCCAGCACGGCGAGCAAATCGAACTGGGGCTCCATCACCAGCAAATCCTCTTCAGACTGGTCATCCTCGGCCATGGCAATGTCTTCATTGGCCACAAAGCGGTACCACTGGTCAACCCCTACAGGTGCGGCAACCACACCCATACAGCGCTGGCAGGTTAAAGGCACCACGGCCTCGGCCGTCAGATGCAACCATACGTCGTCTTCAACGCCTGGGCGCGGGCGCAGCTCGCCGACCGCCTGCCATTTCACAGTCGAATCGGCCTGTAGCCCTTGTGTTTCATGCGCAAGGCGCTCCATATTTCGTAGCAAGGTAGTCTCGGAAAGCGCCACGCCATCCTGGGCGAAAGCGGTCATGTTGAGTCGGTTGGGCTGCAGGAATCTGGACATGAGTGCAGTGTAAGAGAATCAAGGCATGAATCCTGTCTCCGACCCTGCCGCAATCTCCAGACACACCGGGCAAAACCGCCCCCTGATTTTGGGCTCGACCTCCCGCTATCGCCGGGAATTGCTGCAGCGGTTGCATCTCCCGTTTGAGGTGGTCGCGCCCGACGTGGACGAAACGCCCCATGCCGGCGAACGCCCTGGTCCACTGGCCGAGCGGCTGGCCCTGGCCAAGGCCCGGGCTGTCGCCGAGGCATTTCCCGACGCGGTTGTCATCGGTTCCGACCAGGTTGCAGACCTCGACGGCCAGCCGCTCGGCAAGCCGGGCACCCACGAAAAAGCCGTCGCCCAGCTCCGCCGGATGCGAGGGCAAACCGTCATTTTTCAGACGGCTGTGGCCGTCGTGTGCCTGGACAGCGGTTATGAAGCGCAAAGCCTGGCCGCAGTGAGGGTGAAATTCCGCACGCTGACGGATGATGAAATTGAAAACTACCTGCGCACCGAGCAACCGTACGATTGCGCGGGCAGCGCCAAAAGCGAAGGCCTCGGCATCGCGCTGCTTGAATCGATCGACAATGACGACCCGACTGCGCTGATCGGCTTGCCACTGATCCGCACCTGCAGGCTTATCGAAGCCGCAGGCGTGAAGTTGCTTTCAGCCCGCGGGAGCCAGCCATGAGCAGCGAAGCGAAAGGGAAACTTTACCTGGTGCCCGCGCCGCTCGACTTCGGCTGCGACGACCTTGCCCCCCTGCAGGATGTCATGCCGCTGGGCACCGTGCAAATCGCCGCAGGGCTCTCTTGCTGGATCTGCGAAAACGCAAAAAGCACGCGCGCCTACCTCAAGCGTATCGACGCGCTGCAGCCGCTCAGCACGCCGCTGCAGTCGCAGCAAATCCAGGAGCTGCCACGGGAGGTTCACAAAAAAGGCGACCACACCGGCAACTTCGACGCGCGCCCCCTTTTGATGGCGGCCGTGGAAGGCCGCGACATGGGCCTGGTCAGCGAAGCCGGCATGCCTGCCATTGCCGATCCCGGATCCTCGGTGGTGCGCGCCGCCCATGACCTGGGGCTGGAGGTTGTGCCGCTGACGGGCCCGATGTCGCTGATGCTGGCGCTGGCAGCGAGCGGCCTGAACGGCCAGCATTTTGCGTTTGCCGGGTATTTGCCGCAGGCACCGGCCGAGCGCGTCCAGCGCATCCGGGAACTGGAATCCCTGGCACTCAAATCCGGCCAGACCCAGCTCTTCATCGAAACGCCCTATCGCAATGCGGCTTTGTTCCAGTCGCTGCTGCAAACGCTGCAGGGCAACACCCGGCTGGCGCTGAGCTGCGGCCTGACAATGACCAAAGGCTGGTCCCGCAGCGCGCAGGTCAGCGGCTGGAAACGCGACAAGCTCCAGGCACCGCTGGAATTGCCAACCGTTTTCTGTATCGGCCGCTAGAACGCCAGATACGAACAAAAAAGCCCGCGCGAAGCGGGCTTTTTGGCAAAGGCCATCACCTTTTCAAGGGGTCGTCCTAGCGAAGCGCCGGAATCGCCTTGAAGGCCTTCATGGCGCCCTCGCCCATCGCCGCGCCAAACTTCTTGGCCAGCCGTTCGGCCACATTGTCGCGACGCGTGTAGTCAATGATCTCATCGGTCTTGACCACTTCGCGGGCCACATACTCCAGGTTGCCGAGCTGGTCGGCCAGGCCCAGTTCCACCGCCTGCTGGCCGCTCCAGAACAGGCCGCTGAACATCTCGGGCGTTTCCTTCAGGCGTTTACCGCGGCCGGCTTTGACCACCGCGATGAACTGCTGGTGGATCTGGTCCAGCATGGCCTGTGCAAAGACTTTTTGTTTTTCACTTTGCGGGCTGAACGGATCAAGGAAGCCCTTGTTTTCGCCGGCCGTCAGCAAGCGGCGCTCCACGCCGAGTTTGTCCATCAGGCCCGTGAAGCCAAAGCCATCCATCAGTACACCGATGCTGCCCACAATGCTGGCCTTGTCGACGTAAATCTTGTCGGCCGAGACGGCGATGTAATAAGCGGCGGAAGCGCAGGTTTCTTCGACCACAGCGTAAACGGGCTTCTTGTGCTTGGCCTTCAGGCGCAGGATTTCGTCGTTCATCATGCCGGCCTGCACCGGGCTGCCGCCGGGTGAGTTGATCAGCAGTACAACAGCCTTGGCGCCTTCGTCCTCAAAGGCGGCCCGCAGCGCCGCGTTGACGAACTCGGCACTGGCGTCGGCGCCCGCGGCGATTTCACCCTTGATTTCCACCACGGCCGTATGCGGAACAGTCGCATCGCTGGCAGGCGTGCCGCGGTGCAGCGCCATCCACACCAGGGCGATAAAAAACGCCAGCCAGGACAGGCGCACAAAGGTTTTCCAGCGCCGCGTCGCTTTTTGCTCGTTCAGCGCAGCAAAAGCCAGTTTCTCAAGCGTCGCGCGCTCCCAGCCGGGGGTGGCGGAAGGGTCAACGGCGGATTTTCTGGCCTGGGAATAAGGCGGAAGGGATTCCGGCTGGTTGGGCCGGAAATCCGATTCGCGCAGCGAATCAGAGTCCATGGGAGGGTCGGGGCGATGGGGGTCGTTCATGGGCGATAGTTTAGAGAGGTATTAGAACTGTAGCGGTTTAAGGTTGTAAGCAGAATGCCAATAAACAACCCCTTCGATTTCTGAAAGCTCGATTTTGAGCAGCCCTCCCTGGCAAGGCCCGCCGGCGCACAGGCCGGTATCCGGACGGTAAACGGCGCCATGGCTGGCGCATAACAGCCACTGCCCCCCGGCATCAAACACCCGGTTGGGCTGCCAGTCCAGTTCCATCGCGACATGGGTGCAGCGATTGAGATACGCGTGGACTCTTCCTTCGTAACGCACCGCAAAGGCGCGGCAGGTCTGCCCGGCATACATGACGTCGAACGGCACTGCCAACCCGCCTTCAAGCAGGTCGCGGCTATTGCACAAAGCTTGCCGGAGGTCCGTGGACGTCATCGGAAAACTACCCGTTGACCAGCAGCCAGTCGTGCAGTTCCTGCACCGAATGCGCGACATGGCGCGGCGACAGATCGGTAAATGTGTCCGGCTCATGCGCGCCATAACTCACTCCCACACTGGCACAAGCAGCATTGACCGCCATCTGGAGGTCATGGGTGGTGTCACCGACCATCAGCATGCGCCCCGCGGGAATACCGAACTCCGCCATGAGCTCATGCAGCATGCGCGGATCGGGTTTGCCTGCCGTCTCGTCAGCCGTGCGGGATCCGTCGAACACGCCTTTGAGCTCTACGGTGCGCAGTACTTCGTCAAGGCCGCGGCGCGACTTGCCGGTGGCCACCGCGAGCAGGTGGCCGCGCGCTTTCAGGGCGCCGAGCAGGGGAAGCACGCCCTCAAACAGGCTCAGGTCGTCGTAATGCGCGGCATAGTGATGGCGGTAGCGCTCGCCCAGTTGGGGATATTTTTCAGGGGGTACATCAGGCGCGGCGTGGGCCAGCGCCTGCATGAGGCCCAGGCCGATGACGTAGCCGGCTTCCTTGTCGGAGGGAACCGTGCCGCCCACATCACGCACCGCGGCCTGGATACAGCGCACGATGATTTTGGTCGAATCAAACAGCGTGCCATCCCAGTCGAAAGCGATCAGATCGAAATTTCGGGTTTGCATGGAGATATTGTCTTAGGGAAGGCATGCCTATGCGCGCACATGGACATACGTTGAAATGCAGGCGTCAGTTGTTCCGGCTTCTACGGAGCCACCACGACGAGAACCCGTGAATTGCGCCCAACAAGACGCTTGCCAGGCCGAGCACTGTCAAATGGAACAGCGGTCCATAGTTTTCAAGAAACCCCCACCCTGAGTCGTCGAACGGATGCCGGTTGTGGGGATTGTAAAAATACAGCGCATCCCATCCTTGTGTCACTGTCCCCGGATTCAAGGCCACAAAAGCGCACACACAAACCACCAGGCAGATTGCCGATCTGGAAACAACAAAACGAAATGCAGACACGGTGTTCAGGGAAGGCACCATCCGCCTGTTCAACAGCCAAAAAACCGCGGCCGCCAAAAGGGTGGGGAGCGGAAACAGAAGCATCGTTTCAATATTTCCCCACGACACCCAGAACATGAACTCCGTCAAAAGCGGCCAAAAGATGACCGAGGGCACTTCGCTCCACCGGAATTCGCCTCGCCCAAGCTCACCTGCCACCAGGTAATACGCCACACCGTACAGGGCAGGACCGGCCAAGACAAACATCAGCACTGTTCCGGCCAGGCCGCTGAACTTTCCCCGTATCGGCTTGGCTGCGCTGTTTGAGCCAAGCGCTTCAGGGCCCCCGCGAATCATGTAGAAACCTGCGCCGGTAAAAACTGTTGCAGTTCAGGCGGCAAAGGCGCCTGCAGGTGCACGACCTTGCGCAGTTTGGGATGGTTAAATTTCAGGCTCCAGGCGTGCAGAAACATGCGTTTGAGCGATACCGTGCCCGGGGCGGACCTCTGCAGCGCCCGGTTCAGTTCAAAGTCGCCATACTTGTCGTCGCCGGCAATCGGATGACCTTCATTGGACAGGTGCACGCGGATCTGGTGCGTACGGCCGGTCTTGATCGTGACTTCGAGCAGGGTGAAGGGTGTTGCGGGCGCCAGCGGACTGGCAGGAAAAGCCGACTTGACCTTGACCAGCGTCACCGAGCGCATGCCGTCGGGGTGGTCGTTGGGCACCACTTTCACACGCCGCTCACCATCGGGCAACAAATACTTGTGCAGCGCTTTGTCGATCACGCGGTGATTAGCCGGCCAGTCGCCGCCGACGAGGGCCAGGTAGACCTTGTCGGTTTCACGCTCCCGGAACTGCTCCTGCAGCAGCTTGAGCGCCATGCGCCGCTTGGCGATCAGCAAGATGCCGCTGGTTTCGCGGTCCAGCCGGTGCACCAGCTCCAGAAAGTCAGCCTCGGGCCTGGCCATGCGCAGCTGTTCGATCACGCCGAAGCTCACGCCGCTGCCGCCGTGCACAGCCACACCGGCCGGTTTGTCGATGGCCAGCACAAAGTCGTCTTCAAACAGGATGGGGAATTCGCGGGACGGCGCATAGCCGCCCGTGGTCGAACTTGCGCCGTGGCGGGCGATTTCCTGGGCCATGGCCTCAGCCTTTTGCCCGGCTCGCTCCGAAGTCCGCACTGGCGGCAGGCGCACGATGTCGCCGGTTTCCACTCGCGTGTCGGCCTGCGCCCGGCCTTTGTTAACCCTCACTTCGCCGCTGCGGATGATGCGGTAGACATGGGTTTTGGGCACACCCTTGAGCTGGCGGATCAGGAAATTGTCGAGGCGCTGGCCCGCATAGTCTTCATCTACCGTCACCACCGTGGCCTGCGGCGCGGCCGGGGCCGCCGCCTGGGGAATGAGTGGTGCCGAAGTGGGCGCGGACACGGCTGCGGGCGGCCATACCGGTGTTTTCCCGGGTTTCCTTGCCAAGCCCTTTGCTGACCCTATAATGTGTTTCACTAGCGATGCGCTGTAAGTGGTTGATTTGTCTGGAGTTTAGTCCACGCAAGTCCCCGGCCCTGAAAAGGCAAACAAGCAGCCTTGCTGGAAGGTCGATGCCCACGCCGGCAATTGCCCGCAAGCGACGAGTGCCAGGCACCTCGCGGCGAGCGTCTTTGCACGGTAGAAGAGTCGACGTTTTGCGAACAACACTACGGAATACCATGTGTGCAGCCCAAGTCATGAACAACAGGCTGCATGCGGATCCAGTCGAGATCAAGTCCTTTAACGGGTAGCCCTCTGATGACAACACTGGTCAGTCTGATTTATATATGCCTGCGGCGCCTCACGACATTCGTGGGCCCTGCTTTTGGCATAAATCAGCCGCCAGCCCTTGTACAGCGGGCGCAACCAGCTACTCTTTTTGTAGCACCCACCCGTTTGACCCCTGCTCGCTCCATCCACGCGCCTACGCCCAGACCACGTCGCTGACCGATTCATTTCGGTCGGCCGCGCGCTGTCAAAAGCTCTCCGGCAATTCCTCCAGTTCGCACTGCGTCCCTCCGGCGTCGTTGGCCCATTTTGGGCATGTGATTGATGTTCAAGACATGACATCAAAACGAAGAACGATAAGGAAGGCTACCCATGAAACGGATGCTGGTAAACGCCACACAGGCTGAAGAACGCCGTCTGGCGATCGTCGATGGACAAAAACTCCTCGACTACGAAATTGAAATTGAAGGGCGCGAACAGCGCAAGGGCAACATCTACAAGGCCGTCGTCACCCGCGTCGAGCCGTCTCTGGAAGCCTGCTTCGTCGACTACGGCGAAGACCGCCACGGCTTCCTGCCGTTCAAGGAAATCTCCAAACAATACTTCGCCCAGGGCGTGCCCGTCAACCAGGCGCGCATCAACGATGTGATCCGTGAAGGCCAGGAACTGCTGGTCCAGGTCGAAAAGGAAGAACGCGGCAACAAAGGCGCAGCCCTCACCACCTTCGTCTCCCTGGCAGGCCGCTATGTGGTCCTGATGCCGAACAATCCTCGCGGTGGTGGCGTGAGCCGCCGTATCGAAGGCGAAGACCGGGCCGAGCTCAAGGAGAACATGGACCAGCTGGAGTACCCCAACGGGATGTCCATCATTGCGCGCACCGCCGGTATCGGCCGCAGCGCGCCAGAGCTCCAGTGGGACTTGAACTACCTGCTCAAGCTCTGGACCGCCATCGACGGCGCTGGCAAGGGCGGCAAAGGCGCCTACCTGATTTACCAGGAATCCAGCCTCGTGATCCGCGCCATCCGCGACTACTTCAACAGCGACATCGGCGACATCCTCTTTGACACCGACGACGTCTACGAGCAGGCTCGCCAGTTCATGGCCCACGTGATGCCCGAGCACGAGCACCGCGTCAAGCGCTACCGCGACGACGCGCCGCTGTTCAGCCGTTTCCAGATCGAGCACCAGATCGAGTCGGCTTACGCCCGCACCGTGCAGCTGCCTTCCGGCGGCGCCATCGTGATCGACCATACCGAAGCACTGGTGTCGGTCGACGTCAACTCCGCCCGCGCCATCAAGGGCGGCGACATCGAAGAAACCGCCACCCGCACCAACCTCGAAGCCGCCGACGAAGTGGCGCGCCAGATGCGTTTGCGCGATCTGGGCGGCCTGATCGTCATCGACTTTATCGACATGGAAGAGTCGCGCAACCGCCGCGACGTGGAAAACCGCCTGCGCGACGCGCTGCGGCAAGACCGCGCCCGCGTGCAGTTCGGCACCATCAGCAAGTTCGGCCTCATGGAAATGAGCCGCCAGCGCCTGCGCCCCGCCCTGTCGGAAGGCGCATCCATCCCCTGCCCGCGTTGCGGCGGCTCCGGCCACATCCGTGACACTGAAAGCTCGGCACTGCAGATTCTGCGCATCATCCAGGAAGAGTCCCTCAAGGACAGCACGGCCTCGGTGCTGTGCCAGGTGCCTGTTGACGTGGCATCCTTCCTGCTCAATGAAAAACGCTCCGAGATCGCCAAGATCGAAGTCAAGCAACGCATCAACGTGCTGCTGGTACCCAACAAGACGCTGGAAACCCCCAACTACCGCCTGGAACGCCTGAAGCACGACGACCCGCGCCTGGACAACATCGCCGCCAGCTACAAGATGGCCGACGAAATCGAGGATCCGACCACAGTCACGCGCCGCAGCCAGGAAAAGCACAACAAGCAGGAGCCCATCATCAAGGGCGTACTGCCCGACGCACCCGCGCCTGTGGCCCCGCCCAAGCCGGAAGTGGCGCCGCAGGCGGCTCCCAAGCCCCAGCCGCGCCGCCCTGCCCCGGCAGTGGCCGCGCCTGCAGAAAAAGGCTTCTTCGGCTGGATCAAGAGTCTGTTCGGCGGCGCGGAAACACCGGCCCCGGCACCTGCCGCCAAAGAAGTGAAAAAAGACGAGCGCGGCGAAGGCCGGCGTGAAGGCCGTGATGGCCGTGGCGATGGACGCGGTGAGCGTTCGGATCGTGGCGGCGAACGCGGAGGCCGTGATGGCCGCCGCGGTGGACGTGGCCGCAGCGAAGGACGCGGCGGTGAAGGCCGCGGCGAAAACCGCGAAGGACGCGAACCACGCCCAGAAGGCCAGGCCCAGGGCCGTGGCGAAGGCCGCAATGAAGGCCGCGGCGGCGAGCGCCGCGAACGCAACCCGGAAGGCCGCAACGAAGCCGGCCGCCAGGAACGCCCTGCCGGTGAAACCCGCGGCGAAAGCCGTCCTGAAAATGCCGCCGACCAGCCCCGCAGCGAAAACCCCGGCCGCGAAGGCCGTGGCCGCCGCGAGCGCGGTGAACGTGGCGAGCGCGGTGGTGAACGCGGCGGCGAGCGCATTCAGCGCGACTCTGTCGAGCAGGACCTCGCACTGGCCAACCAGGCCGCCATGGCAGCCGCCATGGGCGGTGAAGCCGGTGAGCCGCGCCAGGAACGCGCACCGCAGGACGGCGAACGCCCACAAGGCAACCGTGAGCCGCGTGGTGAACGTGGAGAGCGTGGTGAAGGCCGCCGTGACCGCAGCGGCCGTCGCAACGACCGCCGTGGCGATCGCCCTGAAGGCGCAGCGGAAGGCCAGAACGCTGCCACTGAAGGCACCGCCGGCTTCAATCCGGAAGCCGCAGCAGCCCCCGTGCTGGATAACGCCGGCAATGTGATTGCACCCGCTCAAAACGACCAGGGCGACGAACAGCGCCAGCCACGCGAACGCCGCAGCCGCGACCGTTATGGCCGTGACCGCCGCGAACGTGGTGAAAACGGTGAGCGTAACGAGCAACCCGCAGAAACCGGCGCACCCGCTGGCCAAGGCGAATTTTCAGAACAAAATCGGCTGCAGACCCAGGAACAGCATGCACCAGTCGCTCCTGAATTTGTAGCAGACGTAGTTGCTGCCGCTCCTGTCCCCGCCTATGTGGCACCTGTCGCCGTGGCTGCACCAGCACCGGTCGCAGCGCCTGCGCCTGCTCGCGCACCGGCTCCAGCTGCTGCGCCGCAAGCCACCAGCCTGCCAAAGGTCCAGTCTTACGACTTGCCTCTGCAGGACCTGGTTCAGGTCGCCCAGTCTTCAGGCTTGCAGTGGGTCAACTCTGACGCTGCCAAGATCGCCGAAGCCAAGGCGGCTATCGCCGCCGAAGTCAAACCCGTCCACGTGCCGCGTGAGCGTCCACCGCTGGTGGTGTCCGACGATGGCCCGCTGGTGCTGGTCGAAACAAAGCGCGACCTGGGCGCTGTGAAGCTGCCTTTCGAGCAATCCGCTAGCCAATAAGTCCCGACCTCTGCCGCGGGAGCGGCCTCCTGAAAAGGCCCGCTTGCGGGCCTTTTTCTTTGCGTCAACAAATATCCAGGCCACGGGCGCGGAGGACGCCACGAGCACGGCAGGCAACGCGCCGAACCCTCGCATTACCGGCAGCACGGCAGGTAAAAGCAAGGATTTCGGTGGAGAAGCCGTTTTCAGCAAGCTGGCTCTTGCGCGGCAAGATCGGGTTGCTGTGGCCAAAGGGGTGTGGCCACTTCAGTCGACGACCAGGCCGTTTTTAGATCTGCGCAGCCCGCTTGTAAGCTTGCGCAGCACCCGCCTCGTCCTCACGCTGTTCAGCCAGCAGCGCCAGGGCGCGCCAGGCATTGCGGTGAAGCGTCAGATCCTGAAGCGCCGGCGCCGCCTGCGTCAGCAACTGGCGGGACTTGCCCCAGAGCTGGCGGCTCAGGCAGGCCATGCCCGCCAGGTATTGCAGGTTGGCGTCGCGTGGACGGTTAAGTTGCGCGTTTTCAATGCGGGCCAGCCAGGCCGCGTCCAGCGAATCGAGGCCGGCCTCAAGCACGCCGATCAGCTTGATGCGCAGGTTGTCGCCAATCTCCGAGCGCGGCTGCATCATGCGGTCCCAGACCTGCAGCAGCCAGCTGCGGGCCAGTTCCGCGTCGCCGTGCAGCGCCATGAGGCGCGACGCTGCATGCACCACCAGCTCGGGCATGGCGCGTTCGGTGTCATCCAGAGAGAACCAGGCCTGCTGCAGCTGCGCGGGGTCGTGCGCATCGTTCAGCAGCTCCAGGGCCAGGCCGCGCACAATGCTTTGCGCCGCCGCCTGCGAAAAAGCGCGGTGCTTGGCCAGCAGGCGCGCGGTTTCCAGCGCTTGCGCCGTGTGCCGCGCATGCCGCGAGGCACGCAGCTTCATGCGCAGGGCCAGCGTGCGGCGCGATGCCCCCTGCGGAAGCTGGCCCAGCCAATCCAGTGCCGCACCAGCGTCACGGTCGTCCAGCGCCCAGCGAGCCGCGCGAAACTGCACGCCCTCGCGCACTTCCTGCGCATGGCGTGAACTCTTCAACGCCAATTGCAGGTGCTGGTCGCGCAGGCTCTTGTTTTGGAGCGCCTGCGCGGCTTCGGCCACCAGAAGGTGGGCCAGCGAACGCAATTGTTTGCCGCGGCTGGCGCTGTGGCCTGTCACATGGCCGGATTCGTCGGTCAACAGGTTCAGGCTCTTTGCCTGCGCCAGCGCATTTTGTGCCGACTTGGTCGAACGGATATAGCGCCCCGCCAGCAGATGCGCCAGGGAATCCATGAGGGCGCCGTACATGGCGCGCTCTTTTTGCTGGGCGCGCCAGCGGCGGGCTTCCGCCGGCAGCGAAAACACCACCGACAGCGCGCGCAAGGCCAGGTACAGCACCAGGAACAGCGCTGCCAGCAGCATCACCATCAGGTTAAAGGAAATATCGACACGGTGCGGCGGCCAGAAGATGGTGACCACGGCCTGGTTGTTGCCCGTAAACAGGGCCACGGCAACGGCTACGCCAAACAGGGCCAAAAGCCAGAGTGCGGCGCGCATGCTGGTTCCTGCCTTTTCCCGCTCAGCGGCCTGCGGCCGCTGTGGCCAGCGCGGCCATGGTTTCGTCCAGGCGCGGAAGCTCGCTGGTTTTCAGCTGGCCCTGGACCTGGGCCAGCAGCTGCGCTGCGGCCTGCGTTTTGCGGGACGAAGCATCAAAGTACTTGCCCAGCCAGGCATTGGCACTCCCAAGGTCGGCGCGCACCGAATCCGTCTGCCGCGACAACAAGCCCAGGCGCGCATTGAGCAGACGCAGCTTGAGGTTCTCCCGCAGGAAAAACGACTGCTCCGGCGACACAAGGGCGGCCTCGGGCTGGTCAATGCGGCTCACGCGCAGCAGCTTGCGTGCTTCTTCGCGCAGGTTGTCCAGCGTGCGCTGCGACCAGGCATCGAGAGCAAGCTTGTCGAATACCAGCATGGAAGACTTTCCAGCGGAAGACGCAGCCGACGCAGCCGACGCAGCCGACGCAGCAGCGCGCGGCGCGGAAGCCGGCGCGGCCGCAGCGGGCAATGCACGCTGGCCGGCTGCCACCATGGCGTTGGCCACCGGCAGGTCATCAGCCATGCGGACCAGTTCGTCGAGCTTGAGCATGAGAACCGGTACATCAGTCAGCGTGGCGGCCTTGATGCGGTCCATGTCTTTGGCAATGGCGCGTTGCAGCGGGTTCAGGCGCGGCTGCGCGGCGCGCGACAGGCGCTGGTCGGCCGACTTGAGCGCCGCCAGCAGCGGTTCGGCGCTGCCGGTGAGCTGGGCCTGCTGCTGGGCCAGGCGCAGTGCGGACTCCACATCAACCACCAGATTCTCATCGCGCGAGCGCGACAGGCTTTGCATGAGTTCCTCCAGCTGGGTACGCTGCAGGCTGACTTCACTGATGCGGGTTTCCTGGATGGCCAGCCGTGCGGAGAGTTCGCGCGTACCTTCCTGGGCCTGGCGCGCCAGTGTGCGCGCTTCAATGGCCTGCGCGCCGGAATCAATGCTGCGGCGGGCCAGTTCTTCCTGGATATTGCCGAGTTTTTGCCACAGCAAGCCGCTTACCAGCAATCCGGCAGCCGCCAGCACGGCAACCAGCAGTGCCCATTTGCGCGGCACCATCCAGACGTCGGGCGAAACGGGTTGGGGGGGAAGCGGCACCAGCGCGCGTTCCAGCACCGGCTCGTTGTCTGGCGTGGAGGATGGAGGCTGGGCGTTAGGACTGTCACTCATGGATAAAGAGATTCTATCGAGGCAAGTGTGTCCCTGATGTCCTTCAGGGCAGGACGTGACGCCACAACAACACCCCAACCGGCAGCACGCACGGCTTCCTCAATCCGCGGATGTGTGGCCACCGCGCGGGCGCGGCGCCAGTCCACCCCGGCCAGCGCAGGCAAGGCCGTCAGGTTGGCCACCGCTTCAGAGCTGCTGAAGAGCCAGACAGACCCATCCACGCTGGCCGCGCGCGCGCGCTGAAGTTGCGTTTCGTCGAGCACAGGCGCCAGGCGCCGGTAAACCCCCACAAAATCCACCTGCGCACCGGCAGTCTCCCACTGGCGGGCGATCCAGTCGCGTCCGGAAGATGCCGTGACCCCAGACAAGGCAGCACCCTCCCCCCGCACCACCAACACGCGCTTGCCCCGCCAGTCGCGCTCGCCTATCACCGCCCACAGGGCTTCCGAATCAAACTGGGCCGCATCGGCCGGCGGCGCATCGATCTGCCCGGCAGGAACCCCGGTCCCCACCAAAGCCGCCACAGTACCCGGCCCGGGCGCCAGAAAACGCAGCGCAACCGGCAGCATTGCATCGGAATTCGCTATGTTATTGATAGCTGCCTGCGCAGGCTCCTTATGGGCTGCAGCCATTTCTTTCTTGAAAAAGTACTCCACCGCATTGCCGCTGACAAACATGCAGGCGGCGTATTGGCCCAGTGTTTGCCAAGCGCCCTCCAGCGCGGCCGTATCCAGAGCGGGGGCGATGTCAATCAACGGCAGGGCCTCGGCTGCAAAGCCCCCCTGCTGCAGTTGCCGCACCCAGTGCTGCGCATCCTGCGCGGGCCGCGTCACGATGACGCGAGTCGTAGCGCCAGTCGGAGGCACCGGCGCCTGCGACATCAGGCGCCCGGGGCTTTGCCGGCCCACACAGCGCCGCCGGCGCGCAATTGCGCCGCCACGGCCTCACCCAGGGCCTCGGCCTCGGCAAAGTTGCGCACCACGGCGGTCTGGTTGACCTGCACCAGCGGCGCCAACGGGCCTGCAGCGGCGGATGGCGCCTCGGCGGTGGCAGGGTCGCCCCATGCGGCATTGAGCTGCATGGCGTCCCCGTTGGCGGCACCCTGCGTAAAGGCCGCCAGCGGCATGGAACAACTGCCGCCCATGGCGCGCGACACCGTACGCTCGGCCGTCACGGCCAGCCAGGTCGGCTGGTGTGCCAGTGTGGCCAGCGCGGCCATCAGGTCGGCGCGGTCGGCGCACACTTCAATGCCCAATGCGCCCTGGCCTGCCGCCGGCAACATGTCTTCGGGCTCGAACGCGCTGCGGATGCGTGATTCCAGACCCAGGCGCTTCAGGCCCGCAGCCGCCAGCACGATGGCCTGGTACTGGCCTTCGTCGAGCTTGCGCAGGCGCGTGTCGAGGTTGCCGCGTAGCGGCTGTATGACCAGGTCGGGGCGCATGGCCTTGAGCAGCACCAGCCGGCGCAGGCTGGAAGTGCCCACCACGGCGCCCTGCGGCAGATCCGCGAGTGTGGCAAATTGATTAGAGACAAAAGCATCGCGCGGGTCCTCGCGCTCCAGCACACAGGCCAGCGCAAAACCTTCGGGCAGGTCCATGGGCACATCCTTGAGCGAATGCACTGCCAGGTCGGCCCGCCCTTCGCTGAGCGCCACTTCGAGTTCCTTGACGAACAGGCCCTTGCCGCCGACCTTGCTCAGCGAGCGGTCCAGGATCTGGTCGCCCTGGGTGGTCATGCCCAGCAGTTCGACCTGCCACCCCAGACGCGCCTGCAGCAGCGCCTTCACATGCTCGGCCTGCCACATCGCCAGGCGGCTTTCGCGGGTGGCGATGACCACTTTTTTCATATCATTCGGTCTGGATTCAAACGCTGCGGACACTCGTAACCTGCTTGTAATACTTGGGGGGAAGTGAATGCTAGCATGCAAGGCTCAAGAACTAGAGGGTAGAGATGGTCACTTCCGCGCGCGCCAAGAGGGTTAAGCCAAACGTCAACGAGGGCGCCAAAGACGCCGCCGCGGCCGGTACAACCAAAACGTCCACTCGTTCCAGGGACAACGAACGCCCGCTGGTCGAAGACATCCGCCTCTTGGGCCGCATTCTGGGCGACGTGATCCGCGAGCAGGAAGGCGTTGCCGCCTACGAACTGATCGAGCAGGTGCGCAAGCTCTCCGTCAGCTTCCGGCGCGACGCCGATCCCGAAGCCGACAAATCGCTCAAGAAACTGCTCAAGGGACTGTCCGGCGACCAGACGGTGAGCGTGATCCGCGCCTTCACCTATTTCAGCCACCTGGCCAACCTGGCCGAAGACCGCCACCACATCCGCCGCCGCGCAGTGCATGAGCGCGCGGGCGACACCCAGGAAGGCAGTATCGACGTGGCGCTGGCCCGACTGCGCTGGGCCGGCATCTCGACCAAAACCATTTCCACCACCCTGGCGCACAGCTTTGTCTCGCCGGTGCTGACCGCCCACCCGACCGAGGTGCAGCGCAAAAGCATCCTGGACGCCGAGCGCGACATCGCCCTGCTGCTGACGGCGCGGGACGACATCAAGGCATTGGCGCAAGCTGTCAATGCCGCCAAGGATGCGCTGACACCGCGCGAGCTGGCCGCCAACGAAGCGCAGCTTCGCGCCCGCGTCATGCAGCTGTGGCAAACCCGTTTGCTGCGTTTTTCCAAACTCACCGTCGCCGATGAAATCGAAAATGCGCTGAGCTACTACGAAGCCACTTTCCTGCGGGAGATTCCCAAGCTTTACGCCAACCTGGAACGCGAACTGGGCAACCAGCCGGTGCACAGTTTTCTGCGCATGGGCCAATGGATAGGCGGCGACCGCGACGGCAATCCCAACGTCAGCGCCGGCACACTCAATTACGCACTCGGCCGGCAGGCAGAAGTGGCGCTGCGCCACTACCTGACCGAGGTGCATTTCCTGGGCGGCGAGCTCTCGCTGTCAGCCATGCTGGTCGAGTTCAGTCCCGCGATGCGGCTGCTCGCCGAAAGCTCACCCGACACCAGTGAACACCGCAAGGACGAGCCCTATCGCCGCGCCCTCACCGGCGTCTACGCCCGCCTGGCCGCCACGCTCAAGGACCTGACCGGCGGCGATGCCGCGCGCCATGCCGTGGCGCCGCAAAATGCCTACCTCAAGTCGGAGGACTTCCTGGCCGACCTGCGCACCATTGAAGACTCCCTCAAGGCCCATCACGGCGAAGCGCTGATCGCCCAGCGCCTGCACCCGCTGATCCGCGCGGTCGAAGTGTTCGGCTTTCACCTGGCCACGGTCGACCTGCGCCAGAGTTCCGACAAACACGAAGAAGTGGTGGCCGAACTGCTGGCCGTTGCACGCATCGAGGCGAATTACGGCAAGCTGGACGAAGCGGCCAAACGCGCACTGCTGATGGGCCTGCTCAACGATGCACGGCCGCTGCGCGTGGTCGGCACCGCCTATTCGGCCCACACCCGCGGCGAACTGGCGATTTTTGAGGCGGCCCGCACGGCGCGCGCCCGCTTCGGCAAGGAAGCGATCCGACACTACATCATCAGCCATACCGAGACCGTGAGCGATTTGCTCGAGGTGCTGTTGCTGCAAAAAGAAGTCGGCCTCATGCACGCCACGCTCGACAGCCACGCCACCAACGACCTGATCGTCGTGCCGCTGTTTGAAACCATTGAAGACCTGCGCAATGCCGCGCCCATCATGCGCGAGTTCTACGCCCTGCCCGGCATCGCCCAGCTGGTCAAGCGCAGCGGCGCCGAGCAGGACATCATGCTGGGTTATTCCGACAGCAACAAGGACGGCGGCATCTTCACCAGCAACTGGGAGCTCTACCGCGCCGAAATCGCGCTGGTGGAGCTGTTCGACGTGCTGGCCAACTCGCACAACATCCAGCTGCGCATGTTCCATGGCCGCGGCGGCACGGTCGGCCGCGGCGGCGGTCCGAGCTACCAGGCCATCCTGGCGCAGCCGCCCGGCACGGTGCGCGGCCAGATCCGCCTGACCGAGCAAGGCGAAGTGATCGGCTCCAAATACGCCAACCCGGAAATCGGCCGGCGCAACCTGGAAACGCTGGTGGCCGCCACGCTGGAGGCCACACTGCTGCAGCCGACCAAGCCCGCCACCAAGGCCTTTTTGCAAGCCGCCGCCGAGTTGTCACAGGCCAGCATGGCTGCCTATCGCAATCTGGTTTACGAAACCCCTGGGTTCACCGAATACTTTTTTGGCTCCACGCCGATCCGCGAGATTGCGGAACTCAACATCGGATCCCGCCCGGCGTCGCGCAAAGCTTCGCAGAAAATTGAAGACCTGCGTGCGATTCCCTGGGGTTTCAGTTGGGGCCAGTGCCGCCTGACCCTGCCTGGCTGGTACGGCTTCGGCTCGGCCATCGAGCAATTCCTCCAGCAGGGCGGTACGCCCGCCAGCCGCAGGGAAGCGCTGGCGCTGCTGCAGAAAATGTACAAACAGTGGCCGTTTTTCCGCACCCTGCTCAGCAACATGGACATGGTGCTGGCCAAAAGCGACCTGGCACTGGCCTCGCGTTATTCGGAGCTGGTGGGCGATGCGCGCCTGCGCAAAAAAATCTTCAGCGCGATCGAATCCGAATGGCATCGTACGGCCGAAGCACTGACGCTGATCACCGGGGAAAAGCAGCGGCTGGCGGGCAACGCAGCCCTGCAGCGCTCCATCCGCCATCGTTTCCCGTACATCGACCCCCTGCACCACCTCCAGGTGGAGCTGGTGCGGCGCTACCGTGCCGGCCAGGCCGACCAGCGGGTGCAAACCGGCATTCACATTTCCATCAACGGGATTGCCGCGGGCTTGCGCAACACAGGCTGAACGGCCGTGAACAACGGGCAGCCATGCTGCGCGTGAGAGGTTTCGCGCTGTAGGGGTATTGCCGGGCGCGCATACTGTAGGCCTTGTCCTAGACAAACTCCAGCGTCTTCTGATGGCCCCGCGAGGTGCCCGTGCGTAGCATGGTGTCAGACACGGAGCAATGCGGGTATTTCGCCACGCGTTGCCCAAACCAGCTACCCCGGAGCGCAAAATCATGACTACCCTGGAGATCATGGCCGACTCACCGTCCGCCATTCAAAACGATTTTGTTTCCACCGACGCCGCCGATCTGGCGTCACACATGGATCAGTGCGCGCATTCGCGCAGCCGGTTTTTTACGCTCCAGTCCGGGCTTCAGTCCGCGCACTCCCTGGCCTCACCGCGCATCGTCACAGTCGCGGCCATACTGGCTATTTTTCTTGGTCTGTTAGCCGTAGCCTGAGCGCGTGACCCCCGCTGTCATCGAGCGGCTGGACACCCTAAGCGCCTACGCCCGGCAACTGCTCGCCTCCCGCCAGGGCGGCGCAGAGCAGCCCATCCGCGCTGAACTTTTCGGTGCGCAGCGCTTTGAGGAACACGGTCGCAGCCTGGCCGCAGCCCAGCCTGTCAGGCCTGCCGGCAGCCCCGATCACGGCCCGCCTTTTTTCCCGCGCGTGCAGGAAAACATCGCTGCAATCCGCCTTGCTTACGACTACATCGCCCTGACTTCGCTGACAGGCCACTACGTAACGCCGGCCGCCGAATGGCTGCTCGACAATTTCCACCTTGTCGAAGCCCAGCTGCAACAGATCCAGGATGGCGTCCCCCTGCGCTACTACGCGGATTTGCCCAAGCTGGCGAGCAAGCCGCTGGAGGGCCTTCCCCGGGTATACGGTATTGCCTGGGCCTATGTAGCGCACACCGACAGCGTGCTGGACCCGGAGCTCTTCACGGCCTTCCTGCATGCCTACCAGGAGGTCAGTGAACTCAATCTCGGCGAACTCTGGGCCTTGCCGACCACGCTGCGTGTGGTCCTGCTGGAAAACCTGCGCCGCATGGCCGACCGCATCGCCTGGAACAAGGTGGCCCGCGAAGTGGCGCATGCGACCTGGGACAAGGCCGGCGTATTGAGCCTGCAGGATCTCGACGAGCTGTACGGCCTGATGCAGGCCCATGGCCTTGAACGCAGCTATCTCACGCAGCTCTGGCAGCGCATGCCTGCCGAACGTGAAGAGCCGGACTCGCCTTCGGCGCCACCCCTCGTCCGCTGGACCGAAAAGCATTGCGACGATGCCTTGGGCATGATCGGCGAAGGGCAAACCACCCAGGTCGCCGCCAACCTGACCGTCAGCAACATCATCACCACCCTGAGGCTCATAGGCCAGGTGGAGTGGGTGGAGCTGATCGAGCCGGTCAGCCATTCCCTGCAGGTCTTGCGCCGGCTTCCGAGCTTTTCCCGCGAAAGCGAGATGACGCGCCAGCAGATCACGCGCGCCATGGAGAGGCTGGCGCAGCAAACCGGTAAATCCGAGCGCGCCGTCGCCGAAGCGGTGCTGGCTGCCGCGCACCAGCCCAACAACGCCCTGGCGGCCCACACCGCCGGCTACTACCTGATAGGACCGGGCCGCCCCCTGCTGGAAGCAGCATTGCAGCCCGCGGCGGGTACCCACAAACCATCGCCGGCCCCTGAAACACCGCGTGCCTGGCGCCTGCCGCTCTACGCAGCCGCATGGATTGCCGGAACCGCTGCATTGCTCAGTTGGGCCGCGCACCCGCTCGCCACGATGCCCTGGACGGCGTGGGTAGCCCTGGTGCTGATGGCCTGGCCCGCGTCGGAAGTGGTCGCTGCGCTGATCCACCGGCTGATCGCTGAATCCACACGCATACAGCCCCTGGCCCGTCTCGACTTCAGCACGGGTATCCCGGCTGAACACCGCGTGCTGGTGGTGATCCCTTCGATGCTTTCTTCAGCTTGCGCCAACAGCGAACTGGTGCACCGCCTGCAGCTGCACTGGCTGGCCAGCCGCGAAACCCATGCGCAGTTCGCCTTGCTGACAGACTGGGGCGACGCCGACGCCGAGAGCCTGGCCGGCGATGCAGAGCTGCTCGAGGACGTCCTCGCCAAACTGCGCGCGCTCAACGCAACCTGCCCACCGGCGAGCCCAGCCTCACCGGCAAGGTTTTTACTGCTGCATCGCCCGCGCAGCTGGTCCGCGACGGAGCGCCGATGGATCGGGGCGGAACGCAAACGGGGTAAGCTCGAAATGCTGTTGCGGCAACTGGCCGGACACTCGTCATCGCCCTTTGTCCCTGTGGACGGCAACATGCAGCTGGCACCGGGCATACGCTACGTGCTGACGCTCGACAGCGACACCAGCCTGCCGGCGGGCTCCCTGCGCGAACTGGTGGCCATCGCTGCGCACCCGCTCAACACGCCGCACGTCAACCACGAGACGCGGCGCGTGACCGCCGGCTACGGCATCCTGCAGCCCCGCGTGGCCATGCCCCTGTCGGCCCATCACGAGCGATCACCTTTCCACGCGATGTTTGCAGGCCAGCGCGGCCTGGATCCTTACAGCAACGGCACCTCCGACCTGTACCAGGACGTGTTCGGCATGGGCAACTTCATCGGCAAGGGCCTGCTGCATGTCGAGGCCGTGCATGCCGTACTGGACAGCCGCATGCCCGAGGGCGCCATCCTGAGCCACGACCTGCTGGAAGGCAGCATTGCCCGCTGCGGCTACGCAGGCGACGTCGTGCTGATGGAAGACCACCCGCATCACGCAGGCGTGGCCGCATCACGCGTGCACCGCTGGACGCGCGGCGACTGGCAATTGCTGCCGCTGATGCTGCATGCGAAGCGCTACGGCATTGATGCCCTGGGCCTGTGGCGCATGGCGGATAACCTGCGCCGCTCGATGATCGCCCCGGCCTGCTTCGCGCTTCTAACCTGGACAATATTCACCGGTGCGCTGCCTGTGGCTACAGCGCTGGTTTTCACTGTTCTGGCATTCCTGGCCGGCCCCTTGATGGGTGCGCTGGCAGGGCTGGTTCCCACGCGGCGAGGCATCGCCTGGGGGCACTTCTTTGACGTCGGCATGCGCGACGTGGCCCGCAGCATGGCGCAGGCGCTTTGGCAATTGAGCCAGCTGCCCGCCCTTGCCGCCCTGTCGTTCGACGCCATCACACGAGCCCTCTGGCGCATGGCCATCAGCCGCCGCCATCTGCTGCAGTGGACCACCGCTGCCCAAGCGCAGGCTTCCGCCCAGTACACGCTGGGCGCTTTTGTCCGCAACCATGCCCCGGTGTCCGCGTTATGCCTCGCGCTGGGCGCGGCCGCATGCTGGGGGCCGCATCCCCTGATCGGTCCGGTGCTTTTCCTGCTGTGGGCGCTGGCGCCCGCGGTGGCCTGGTGGGGCAGCAAGCCGGCTGTCCGCACGCCATATCTGTCACTCAGCGCCGCAGACCGCGCCTACCTCATGAAGCTGGCGGCACAGACCTGGCGCTTCTTTGAACGCTGCGTCGGCCCCGAAGACCACCACCTGCCGCCGGACAACCTGCAGATGGAACCGGAACCGACGATCGCACACCGCACCTCGCCGACCAACATCGGCCTGTACCTGATGGCTGCCGCCTGCGCGCGCGAGTTCAACTGGATATCCACCACGGAGCTGATCGCGCGGCTGGGCGCCACGCTGGGCACGGTCGAAGCCCTGCCCAAGCACCAGGGACACCTGCTCAACTGGTACGAAACCCGGTCGCTGCAGGTGCTGCCTCCGGCCTATGTTTCCACCGTAGACAGCGGCAACCTGGCCGGCCACCTGCTGGCCGTCGCGCAGTGTGTTCGCCAGCTGGCGGCGCACCAGGAAACCTTGCCAGGCGAATCCGCTGCACTCCTGGAGTTGGGAGACCGCTGTGAAAAGCTTTGTATGGCGATGGATTTCGGCGGCCTTTACAGCCCCAAGCGCCACCTGTTTCATATCGGGCTGCGTGTGCACGAGCAGGCACTTGACGCCAGTTATTACGACCTGATCGCCTCGGAGGCGCGCCTGACCAGCTTCCTGGCGATTGCCAAAGGTGATGTGCCGCGGCGCCACTGGCTGGCGTTGGGCCGCGCCTTCCTGACGGTGGGCGTAACGCCCGGCCTGAAGTCCTGGTCGGGCTCGATGTTTGAATACCTGATGCCTTCGCTGGTCATGAGCGAGCCCGACGAGGGCCTGCTGCATGTGTCCGGCCTTGCGGCCGTCAAGGAGCAACAGGCCTGGGGCCAGGCGCAGGGCCTGCCTTGGGGCGTTTCGGAGTCGGCCTACTTTGGGCAGGACCATACGCTGGCCTACCAGTATTCGCCGTTTGGCGTGCCGCGGCTGGCCCTTCGGCGGACCCCGCCTGCCGACCGCGTCGTGGCGCCCTATGCCAGCATCATGGCGTCCCAGTTCACGCCGCAGGAGGCAGTGGCCAACCTGCGCCAGCTTGAGCAATGGGGTGCGCGCGGCGAATACGGTTTTGCCGATGCGCTGGATTTCACCGTCGCCAGGCAACCGGGCGCCCAGGCGATGAGCCTGGTCAACACCTACATGGCGCACCACCAGGGCATGTCGCTGGTGGCGCTGTGCAATGTGCTGTGCAACGAAGCACCGCGCCGCTGGTTCGCTTCGGCGCCGCTGGTGCAGGCTTTCGAATCGCTGCTGCATGAAAAAACACCGCGCCAGATCATCGAAAGCGCAGACCCGCGGGCATTGCCCGAACCCGCGGAGCTGGCCGAAGCCCGGCTGTACCATTCGCGTGAGATCGACCCGGCCATGCCCGGCTGGCAACCTACGCAGCTGCTGTCCAATGGGCGCTACAGCGTCGCCCTGCGTGCCAATGGGGCCGGCGTCAGCCGCTGGCGCGCCGCAGGCAAGACCTACAACATCACCCGCTGGCGCGACGACCTGCTGCGCGATGCCTGCGGTACCTTCATCTACCTGCGTCCGTCCGGCCAGGAGCAGGCCTGGTCCCTGACGCAACATCCGGCGCCGCATCCCGGCTGGCAATACAAGGCCACCTACCTGCCGGACCGCGTGCAATTTGACGTGAGCTCCGATCAGCTGGAGGCAAGCACCAGCGTGCTGGTCAGTCCCGAGGACGACACCGAAATGCGCAACGTGACGCTGCGCAACCTGTCGGCCACGGAGATGACGCTCGACGTGATTTCATGCTTTGAAGCGGTGTTGACCGACCCGCGCGCCGACGAGGCCCATCCGGCGTTTTCGAACCTGTTTGTCCAGACACGCTGGCATCCCGAATGGCGCGCCCTGCTGCTGTCGCGCAAACCCCGGCTGCAGGGCGATCCTGTCATGGCGGTCGCACACTTCCTCGCCAATTCAGAGGCCAACGTCCGCGCCATCGATTTCATCTCGGACCGGCGCGCCTTTCTGGGCCGTAACCGGGAGCCCGGCCACCCGGCACTGCGGGCCGAGGCGCACGGCCAGGACGGCTCACCCATCAACGGGCTGGATCCGGTTGCGGGCCTGCGCCTTCGCATCCGCATTCCGGCAGGCGGCGTGGCCCGGCTCAGCTTTGCCACAGCCGCCGCGTCCAGCAGTGACGAACTCGCGGCACGCATCGACAAATACCTGCAGCCCATGCACGTGGAGCGCGCTACCCGGATGGCCGCCACGCTGGCCCAGGTGCGCCTGCGCGACCTGGGGGTCGACCCTGAGGAAAATGCAGCGCTGCAGGACCTGAACACCGCACTGATGTACAGCTGCGCGCGGCCGATGGCGGAACGCGGCCTGCTGGACCAGCGCCAGCTCTGGCGTTTCGGCATCTCGGGAGACAAACCCATCGTACTGGTGCTCATCCACTCCAGCAACGGGATGGCGCTGGTGCATTCATTGCTGCGGGCCCAACCCTGGTGGAGTTTCTGCGGGCTGGGTACCGACGTGGTCATCCTCAACAGCGAAGTCAACTCCTACCTGATGCCCTTGCAACGCGACATCCTGGCGCTGCGCGACCGCACGCTGCAACAAACGGAAAACAGCTTTCCGCGCAGCGACGCCGGTGGTTTTTACCTGCTGCGCGACCAGGAAATCGTGCCCTCGGAAAAAGCCGCACTGACGGGGTTGGCACGCGTCATTCTGGTGGCAGACGGCAGGCCGCTTGAGCAACAGGCCGCAGCGCTGCGCGTCATGGCCAACGCCCAGCGCCGCGCGGGCCCCGCCACGCGTCCACTGCCGGCGCTCTCTTCGGGTTCGGCCAGCGCCAACGGGCAACCCGGTGCACTGCAGACACCCCAGGGACACTTTGATGCCGGCACCGGCGAGTTCCGGTTTGACGTTGACAGCCTGCACCGTCCACCTCGCCCGTGGATCAACGTGATCGCGAATCCCTCTTTCGGCTTTCAGGTGTCGGAGACCGGCGCCGGCTACACATGGGCAGTCAACAGCCGGCTGCACCAGGTCACGCCCTGGTCCAACGACCCGGTGGCGGACCCCACCTTCGAGCACTATCTGCTGCAGGATGTAGACACGCAACAAGTGCTGGCATTGAGCCCGTCTGCACAGCACGGCCCGGCGCCTGCCTGCCGTGTGCGTCACGGCCAGGGCTACACCGTATTCGAATGCCAGCACGGTGCGCTTCATGCGGAAACCACTTTTTTTGTGGATCAGACTGATCCGGTCAAACTGGTGCAGGTCAGGCTTCATAACCAGGGCAGCGCCACGCGCAAGCTGCGCGCCCTGGCCATGGTCGAATGGCAGATGGGTGCCGCACGCCACGAACGCCGCACCATCCATGCGTGGAAAGACAAAGACAGCCTGCTGACAGCCGTGTTTGCGCAGCAGCGTGAAAGCCGGGCGGGCTTCGGCGGCAGCACGGCGTTCCTGTCACTGGCCGGTTTGCCCGATACACCCGAGTGGACCTGCGACCGAAGCGAATTTTTCGACGCAACAGGCCGGCTGGTGCCTCCTTCCACCCTGGGCCAGAATGCCGCCGGCGGCGTGGACCCCTGCGCCGCGCTGGCAGGCGAGTTCTCCCTGCCTCCCGGCCAGACTCTTGCGTTCACCTTTCTGCTTGGCCATGCCGGGGACGCCTCGCAGGCACTGCAACTGGCCCGCAACTGGCAAGGCAAAGATGCAGCGCAGGCGCTTGAACAGGTCAAGGCTTATTGGTCCGGGTTGCTGGGCAAAGTGCAGGTGCAGACGCCCGATCCGCTGTTTGACGCCCTGGTCAACCGTTGGCTGCTCTACCAGACACTGGCATCGCGCCTGTGGTCCAAGGCCGGTTTCTACCAGGCCGGCGGCGCATTCGGCTTTCGGGACCAGTTGCAGGACGCCATGGCCTTCGCCGTCATTGAACCGGGCCGCCTGCGTGCGCAAATCATGCTGAACGCCTCGCGCCAATTCCCCGAGGGAGATGTCCAGCACTGGTGGCACGCGCCCGGGGGTGAAGGGGTGCGCACCCATTTTTCGGACGACTTGCTGTGGCTGCCCTATGCCTGCGCCTGGTATGTCCAGGTCACAGGCGACACCAGCATCCTGGATGAGGAGGTTGCCTTCATCGACGGGCCGTCGATTCCCGAAGGTGCGGAAGACGCGTATTACGCGCCGCAAACCAGCGGGCAAACCGCCACGGTGTTCGAACACTGCGCCCGTACCCTGGACCGCAGCCTGGCTATCGGCGCACACGGCCTTCCGCTGATGGGCACGGGTGACTGGAACGACGGCATGAACCGCGTAGGCCACGAAGGCCGCGGCGAGTCCGTCTGGCTGGGCTGGTTTTTATGCCGGGTGGTCAATGACTTTCTGCCCCTGGCCGCATCGCGCGGCGACGACGGTCGCGCGCAGCGCTGGCGCCAGGCCCGCTCCGGCTGGGTTGCCGCACTGCACGACGCCGGCTGGGACGGCGCCTGGTTCCGCCGGGCGTTCTTCGACAACGGCGCGCCGCTCGGCTCCTCCACCAATGACGAATGCCGCATCGACCTGATTGCCCAAGCCTGGTCGGTGCTTTCCGGCGCCTCCACCGAGGCCTTCATCGGTCCGGCCATGCAGGCCATGAATGAACAGCTGGTGGACAACGAAGCGGGCCTGCTGCGCCTGCTGACGCCGCCGCTGGAAAATTCGGACAACAACCCGGGTTACATCCAGGCCTATCCGCCAGGCGTGCGTGAAAACGGTGGCCAGTACTCGCATGCCGCCGTCTGGGCCATGATGGCGCAAGCCATCACCGGCGACACCGAAGCCGCCTGGGAAAGCTTCAAGGCACTGAGCCCCGCCCACCGCAGCGAACACCCCGTTCGCGGCCCCGCCTATGAGCTGGAGCCTTATGTGATGGCGGGTGACATCTATGGCGCGGCGCCCTATGTAGGCCGCGGCGGCTGGAGCTGGTACACCGGTTCGGCTGCGTGGCTGCACCGCGCGGCATTGGAAAACATTCTGGGCCTCAAGGTGCAGCAAGGCGCGCTGTCGCTGTCGCCCCGCGTGCCGGCGCACTGGCCCTCGTTTGAGATCACGCTGCGCCTGCAGGAGCGTGTGGTGAAGCTCCGCTGGCAAGGCGCAGGGCTTGCCGCAGAAGACAGCTTCAAGCCCGACATGGTGATCATGCCGGGACAGGTGGTGCTGCTGGCCGAGCTGCGGGCGCAAGCGGCATTGCTGGTGCAGGCTGAAGCAAGCTGAATTTCGCGTTGCTATCAATTTAATAGCTAATCGCGCTTTTCCCGTAGGGGCCGGAAGCTTTTTTTGCTTATAAATTCCCCTTTTTTTGGCTCCAGGGCGCCTCAGGCGTTCGTCAAGTCGCCCAACATCGACGGTGAGCGGTGCCTCGCAGGGGGCAAGTCAAGACTTGGGGCTTTAGAGCGCGCCGGCGTGAGATTCACCCGGTTTGTAAAGTGCAGTCAGGTGCTGATGGCATTGGTAAATGTCAGCCGGTTGCCAAAAGGATCCCTGATCGACATGTCCCGGCTCCCCCACGCTGTGTCTTCAATTCCGGGACGGGCGTGCTTGTAGTTCTTCGCCAAAAGCTGCTGGTGATACGCGTCAAGCTCGTCCGTTTCAATCCGCATCGCAGCACCCGGGCTGCAGTCGCCGTGGTGCTCCGACAAATGCAGCACGCAGCCGTCCTTGGAGATTTGCAGATAGAGCGGCATGCCGGGCTCAAAGCGATGCGCCCAATCGACCTTGAAGCCGAGGAAATCGACGTAAAACTCCCGGGCCTTGGCTTCATCGAAGATGCGAAGGATGGGGGTGATTTTTCCAAAACTCATGGGTAATTACTCAACTGGTACGACGTCATAAAAACAGACAGTCAAGGTTTTCGTCTCGGCTTCTATCTGCAAACTTCTTAAAATGGACCGCGCAAGCCAATGCCATAAAAAAGGCGGCAGAGAATGCAATATTACTTGGCATCCAATCAATCCCGCAGTTCTGCGGAGTATCAAAGTCAGGGAGAATTAATGAGTACTGCGCGGTTCCTCAAAGAGCATGGTGACGCAATGCGTCTCGGCGACGAAACGGATCATCACCAACGGATGCAGGAGGCATACCATGTCGTCCGTGATAGTTGGCTTGCCAAGAAGGACTACATGGCGCTTGTGAAGGCTATCGTCGGCAACTGGACATCCGGTAACTGCGTCGAGTACATGCTTCCTGTTTCAGCGGCTCTTATCGCAGAGGGTGAAGTAGAACTTCATCGATATCTCTGGACCAACACAGTCAAGAGACAGGTCAATGCCTTTTTTCGCGAGTACTCATTTGTGCGTTCTCAACGACTGACCTTTCAAGATATTCATTCCACAGACTCTTCGGGTTTCGATGAATTCAACTCCGACTATGGCGACCATCGCCTGGCAGCTGCGTTCTTGCTCAAGAGAATAGTCTCAAGTCTGCTTCATTGGACAGCTGAGCTAACAGGCTCTGGTCTTGACACCCGCGATCCGGATCTCATTGAGCAAAGCCTGAACGCACTAAAACGACCTCACATTGAAGTCAATTCGTTGCTCTCCAAAATTTAACCGAGCTCAAACGCCCGCCATGCTCACCATTGAAGGACTGTGGTTCCGCTATCCCAACCCGCAAGTTGAAATTCTCGCCAACTGGTCTGGCGAAATCCTGCCGGGGGTCACGCTGGTGCAGGGCGGCGATGGTCGCGGCAAGAGCACGCTGCTTCGTTTGCTGGCGGGCGTCTTGCCGGCCGATTCGGGGCAGTTGCGACTCAATGGTGTCGCGCTCAAGGAAAAGCCGGATGCCTACCGCCAACAGCTGTTCTGGATGGAGCCGCGCGCTGATACGTTTGACCAGCTGACACCGCCGCAATATTTCGAAACCATTAGCAGCTGGTATCCGGGGTTTGATGCGGATCTGATCGCTCCGTTGGTCGACGGTCTGGGACTGGAACCGCACATGGGCAAGCGACTCTTCATGCTGTCCACTGGGTCAAAGCGCAAGGTGTGGCTGGCGGCGGCGTTTGCTTCGGGCGCTGCGGTGTTGCTGCTTGATGAGCCTTTCGCTGCGCTGGATGCGCCCTCGATTGCCTTTGTCAAAGAGCAGCTTCAGGGCGTCTCAGCGCATGCAGGGCGCGCGGCGGTGATTGCGGACTATGCGGCCCCCAGCGGTGTACCACTGGCCGGTGTGGTCGACCTGGGCGACTGAACAGGAACCGAATTACTTCGGAACGAAAGCCAGCTGCTGCGCGACAAACCCGTCAAAGGCCTTGAGCAGCGGCTGGTATTTTTCGGGATCACTTTCCAACTGCGCCAGCGCCGCGCAAGTCGCCTCCAGCGTTGACAGTTGCCCCGGCTTGTGGGCCTTGCGGATCCGGTAGTTCGAGGCCGGCAGATCCTCCAGCGACAAGCGAGGGAGTTGCCGCAGCACCGGGCTCAGATGCAGCATCTTGCGGCTTTTGCGCCAGGTGCCGTCCAGCACCACGAGCCGCACGCGCGACGGGTCTTTGAGTTGTGCGGTATCCAGGGCCGGTGCTTCGTCTTCCGGCGTCTGCGGGTACAGGAGCACGGTGTACTTCGGCTCTTTCAGCGCATCATGCAAGTCAACCTCGTCAAAGGCCTCACCCGTCAGCATGCGGCTGCGCGGCAGACTCAGGTGCAGCAGGCGGGCGCTGTTTTTGGCGTGGTCGAACTCCAGAGGGTGCTGAAGGATCAGTACTTCCGCCTCATGCGCCACGGGCGTGACCCACGCGCAGATGCAGGCGCTTTGCGGACGAAGGCACGCGGCGCAGCGCGGGCGTGTCACGGGCAGCGACCCGTCTCAGGGCTTGCGCTTGTCGGCCACGTCTGCCTTGTCGCCATTGACATAGGCATTTCTCAGATGTACCGGCTTGCTCTTTTTCTTGCGCATGCGGATGTTGAGCATTTCGACTGCCACAGAAAACGCCATGGCAAAGTACACATAGCCCTTGGGCACATGATGGTCGAGGCCCTCAGCGATCAGCACCACGCCCACGACAACCAGGAAAGACAGCGCCAGCATCTTGATGGTCGGGTGGTCAGACACGAAGCGGCCGATGGCCGGCGCAAACAGCATCATCAGGCCCACCGAAGCGATGACCGCGGCAATCATGACCGGCAGACTGTCCACCATGCCAACGGCGGTGATGATGGAGTCCAGCGAGAACACCATGTCGACAATCATGATCTGCACGATCACGGCCGCAAACGTTGCCTTGACAGCGCTGGACGCATGGCCTTCCTCGCCTTCCATCGACTGGTGGATTTCGCCGGTGCTCTTCCAGATCAGGAACAGGCCCCCGGCAATCAGGATCAGGTCGCGCCCCGAGATTTCCTGCTTCAAAACGGTGAACAGCGGATCCACCAGCCCGATGATCCACGACAGCACGAACAGCAAGCCGATGCGCATGAACATCGCCATAAAAAGGCCCAGGCGCCTTGCCAGCTCCTGTTTGTCCTTGGGCAGCTTGTCGACCAGGATGGAGATGAAAATAATGTTGTCGATCCCCAGCACCAGCTCCAGCGCAGTGAGCGTGGCAAACGCGATCCACATTTGCGGATCAGTCAGCAGTTCCATCATGACTTTTTCTCTTTCTCATCAATTTAGTACAACAAGATCATAAAAGTACCCCAGACGCTCCAGGCCAGCCGGGGCCGCGGGACTGGCTTTGCCAGACCGCAGGCGCAGCGGCCCCCTCGGGGGGCAGGGAGCTACACGAAGTGAGCGACCGTGGGGGCTTTATTCCAGCGTGGGGGCCAAATCAGCTACCGAGAAACTCACCAATCGGCTTCAGGTCATCGATGCGGTCGCAAATCGATTTGACAATCATCAGGATGGGAATGCCGAGCAACAGGCCCCACACCCCCCAGAGCCAGCCCCAGGCCAGCAAGCCGACGAACACCGCCACCGGACTCATGCGGCTGGCGCGGCTGGTAAGCCACGGCGTCAGCAGGTTACCCACCACGGTATGAATGGCCAGCGAGGCCCCACCCACAGCCAGCGCCATGTTGAGCGAGCCAAATTGCATAAAGGCCACCAGGGCCGACGTCGCCGCCGTGACCAGCGAGCCGACATAAGGAATCAGGTTCAGCACGGCAGCCGCAATGCCCCACACGGCGGGGTTTTCCAGCCGCAGTGCCCAAAGCGCCAGCCAGGTCAGCACCCCGACCAGCACGCTGGTCAGGAGCTGCACCTGCAGGTAGCGCTGGATCTGGTCGGTGATCTCATTGAGGGCCTGCAGCGTGATTTTTTTGCTGCTGATGCTGGAGCCCGCAAGTTTGATCAGCTTGCGCCGGAAGCTGTCGCCCGAAAGCATCAGGAAGTAGGTGAAGAAAACCACCACGGTCGCCTGGCCGATCAGTGCAATCAGCCCGATGGTGCCTGACCAGAGGTAATTCTTGATGTTGAAACGGGCAGGCTCGACCACGACACGCATCGCCCCACGCGTATTGCTGGTCGCCGCACTTTCCTGCGCGGCCTGTTCAAGCTGTGCGGCGGCTTTCTGTACGGTTTCCAGTGCACTGTCGGACTGGTTGGTGCGCACCTTCACGGCCTGGCGGAATTTCTGCGCCGCGGCCGGCAGCGCTTCCAGCAGCTGCGCCGCTTCATCGCTGAGCGAGTACGCCGTGGTGCCGATGCCGCCCACAATCGTCAGCAACACCACGGCAGCGCTCAGCCAGCGTGGAACGCGTTTCGTTTCAAACCAGTTGACCACCGGTGAAAAAGCATAGCTGAACAAAACACCCAGCATCACCGGAATAAAGACGGCTTTGGCCCAGTGCAGTACAAACAGACAAGCGAGACCCGCCAGTACCACCAGCGACATGCTGCGGATATCGACCGGAACCCGAACATGCAGCTGTTCAGGATCGCCCGGCACCACTGGCGGCGCCGCGCGTACGACACGCTCTGCGGGTTCTTCGGTCATATGTCTCCCATATTCGTTTTTTCGCCTGGGGCGTGACAAAAATGCACACCGCAAGTCCCAGGCTGTATTTACATATTGCAACCTATATGCCCAGGAAAATTTGTAGGACGCTTTCGCTGGAACTGTGTTCCCAAACCGTGTAACGCTGACGCATCTGCTCGCCCTGGCAGCCATGACTCCATCCTGACGCGGAGGAGCAGGCTCAGGCCGCGATGGCTTCCCGAACGGCGCTCAGCTGCCGCCTGGACACCGCCAGCAGCTCATCAATACCGTTGAGCCGTACCGCCCAGCCCTCACCCTCTTCGGGATCGAAATGTTTTTCCAGCGCACGCACGGCCCGGCGCGCAATCAGCGCGTTACGGTGAATGCGCATGAAACGTGTCGCGTGGCGCTCTTCCAGCTCGCTCAGGGAACCATCAAGGATGTAGCTGCGGGTCGCAGTACGCACAGTGATGTATTTGAGTTCGGCTTTGAAATACAACACCTCGGCCAGCGGCACACGTTCGGTGCGGCCGCGGTCCTGGATGATGAGCGTTTCTTCCGCTGCATCCGCTACGGACACCCTGGACTGGCCCAAACGCTCTACCTTCTGCAACGCCTGCTGCAGGCGTTCCAGGCGCACCGGCTTCGTGAGGTAGTCGACGGCCTCCAGTTCAAAGGCCTGTACGGCATGTTCGGAATGGGCCGTGACAAACACCAGGGCGGGTGGCTGCGCAAGCGAAGCAATGGTGCGTGCCAACGCGATGCCGTCAACTCCAGGCATGCGGATGTCAAGCAGCACCGCATCGAATGATTCACGCTGCAAGGCCTTCATGGCCTGAACAGCATCGGCGGCTTCGGCTGCCGCCACTGCAGCCGGCGCGGTGCAGTCACCCAGCAGGGTGCGCAGGCGCGAACGCGCCAGGGCTTCATCGTCAACTACCAGTACCTTGAGCGTCATGCGGGAATCTCCAGTCGAACCTGAAATATGCCGTCCTTGAACACGGTCTTGAATTTCGCCTCGACATCATGCAGCAGCGCAAGGCGTTCGCGTACATTGGCCAGGGCCAACCCGTGGCCGCGCTCACCGGCGCCCGCGGGGGTTGAATTGGTCACCTTGATCACCACCGTGCTGCCCCGCCGGAGGGTGGATATTTTCAGCTGCGCGCCGCTGGCGCTGGGTTCCACGCCATGCCTGACGGCGTTTTCCACCAGCGGCTGCAGCAGCAGCGGCGGCAGCTTGGCCTGGTCCGCTGCGGCGTCCAGGCTCCACTGCACCTGCAGGCGCTCGCCAAAGCGGACTTGCTCAATGGCAAGGTAACGCTGCGCCAGTGCAATTTCCTGGCCCAGCGTCACGGATTCGGCCGGATCCGCCAATGCATGGCGAAACAGCTCGCTCAGGTCTTCCAGCACCGCCTCGGCCTTGGCAGGCTCGGCGCGTACCAGCGCAATGGCGCTGTTCAGCGTATTGAAGAGAAAATGCGGCCGAATGCGCGATTGCAGTTCAGCAAGGCGTGCCGCCGTGGCTGCAGGCGTACGCGCCTTGGCCCGCCAGAACAGCCCCGCCAGAATCATGGCCGACAGCAAGGCACCCGCCGCCGCACTGGCCCACCAGGGGACCGGCTGGAGCAGGCCCAGCAAGGCCAGCAAGCCGCAGCCGTACAACCCGGACAACACACCCAGCACAATGCCTGCCGCCCACTGGCGTGAGAGTGCCAGCCGGTTCAGCCGCGCTTTCAGCGCGCACACCGCAATCAGCCAGGCCAGGGTCGCGGGCAGCACACCGCCGGTGAGCAATGAAAAACTCAGCAGCCAGTCCAGGGGCTCGCGCGCACCGAACATCACGCACACGCCGGTCACCGCTTCCACGAACAGTACGGCGCGTAAAACCACCCCGACGTGGCAGACATCGAACATGTTGGTACGTGAAGCGCCGAGTGGCGCGGCTTCTTCATCGCCCGGAATGAAGCTGCCCAGCAAGGTCGATTCGCCGAAATTCTTCAGGTCGGGCACGGGCTTCATGAGGTGGAAAGCGTCGATATGGTTAAAAAAAAGATCAGTTGAGGCAAGGAACGGGAAGGGTTTCCCGCATGGTCCGGCGCCCAGATAAAATCACAGGGACGAGTATTGCACCGCCCAAGGCCTTTCGACCATGGGTTAAAACACTATTTAGGCCCGGCCGGCTGCGCAACTGACCGAAATGGCGTGCTTTACCCCACAGACCGGCCAGCGACTGCCTCAATGAAAGCCCTGACGTGAATCAATTCGACAAAAAGTCCCAAGCCTGGTCCGCCCTTTTTTCCGAACCCATGAGCGACCTGGTGAAGCGTTATACGTCCAGCGTGTTTTTTGACAAGCGACTGTGGCAAGCCGACATTGCCGGCTCGCTCGCTCACGCCGAGATGCTGGCAGCGCAAAAGATCATTCCCGCCGCCGACTACGCCGACATCCAGAAAGGCATGGCGCAGATCACGTCCGAAATCGACTCAGGCGCTTTTGAGTGGAAGCTGGACCTCGAAGACGTGCACTTCAACATCGAAGCGCGCCTGACCCAGTTGGTAGGCGACGCCGGCAAGCGCCTGCACACCGGCCGCAGCCGCAACGACCAGGTCGCCACCGATGTGCGCCTGTGGCTGCGCAGTGAGATCGACCTGATCGGCGGGCTGCTGACCGACCTGCAAAAAGCACTGGTCGACATCGCCGAGAAAAACGTCGAAGTCATCCTGCCCGGCTTTACGCACCTGCAGGTAGCCCAGCCGGTGAGTTTTGGCCACCACATGCTGGCCTATGTGGAAATGTTCAGCCGCGACGCCGAACGCATGCTGGAGATCAGGAAGCGCGTGAACCGCCTGCCGCTGGGTGCTGCAGCACTGGCCGGCACCAGCTACCCGCTGGACCGCGAACGCGTGGCCAAAACGCTGGGCATGGTCGACGAAAACGGCCAGCCGCAGGTGTGCCAGAACAGCCTGGACGCCGTGAGCGACCGTGACTTCGCGATTGAGTTCACGGCAGCCGCGTCGCTCGCCATGGTGCACGTCAGCCGCATGAGCGAAGAACTCATCTTGTGGATGAGCCAGAACTTCGGCTTCATCCACATTCCCGACCGCTTCACCACCGGCTCTTCGATCATGCCGCAGAAGAAAAACCCCGATGTGCCCGAACTGGCGCGCGGCAAGACCGGCCGCGTGGTCGGTCACCTGATGGGCCTGATCACACTGATGAAGGGCCAGCCCCTGGCCTACAACAAGGACAACCAGGAAGACAAGGAGCCGCTTTTCGACACCGTCGACACGCTCAAGGACACGCTGCGCATCTTTGCCGAGATGGTGGCCGGCATCTCCGTCAAGCCCGAAGCCATGGAAAAGGCCGCGCTGCGTGGCTACGCCACCGCCACCGACCTGGCCGACTACCTGGTCAAAAAAGGCCTGCCTTTCCGTGACGCGCACGAAACCGTGGCGCACGCCGTGAAGGCCGCCACAACCCATGCGGTGGACCTGTCCGAACTGCCGCTGGCGGTTCTGCAGGAGTTCAACCCGAACATCGAAAAAGACGTGTATGACTGCCTGAGCCTGCGCGGCTCGCTCAACGCGCGCAACATCCTGGGCGGCACCGCGCCGGCCCAGGTCAAGGCGCAGATCGCGCGGCACCGGGTACGGCTGGCCTAAGCCACGGCTAAGGTGTGCTTTGTAGAGTCAGTAGCTGCGACGGACTCAACAATGCAACTACCGCCACCCAGCAATCCCAGGCCAGCAGAGGCCGATGAAACTCTTCAACCAAGTACGAGCCGCGGAACCGGCTTCGCCGGGCCGCAGGCGGGCGGCCCCCGAGGGGGGCAGGGAGCTACACGCCGTGAGCGACCGTGGGGGCCCATCTAGTGCGTTTATTGCTGGTTGAAGACGACGCCATGATCGGCGAGACCGTGCTGCAGGTGCTGCGCGGTGAGCACTATGCCGTCGACTGGGTGCGTGACGGCCGCATGGCCGACGAGGCCCTGAACAGCGAACAGTACGACCTGGTGCTGCTGGACCTGGGCCTGCCCAAACGCGACGGCCTGGAAGTGCTGCGCGCTTTGCGGGCTCGCCGCAACACCACCCCGGTGATGGTGGCCACAGCGCGCGATGCGGTCGGCGACCGCATCGCCGGGCTGGATGCCGGCGCCGACGACTACGTCGTCAAGCCCTATGACACCGACGAACTGCTGGCACGCATCCGCGCGCTGATACGCCGCAGTGCGGGCCGGGCCGAGCCGGCGTTTGAACATAAGGGCGTGAGCCTGAACCCCGCCACGCGTGAGGCCAGCCTCAACGGCCAGCCGGTGTCGCTCTCGGCACGCGAATGGGCGGTGCTCGAACCGCTGCTCGCACGTCCGGGCGTGGTGCTGTCACGCGCGCAGCTTGAGGAAAAACTCTTCAGCTGGAAAGACGATATCAGCAGCAACGCGGTCGAGGTCTACATCCACGGCGTACGAAAAAAACTCGGCAACGACGTGATTCAGACCGTGCGCGGCCTTGGATACTTGGTACCCAAACAATGACAACTCCCGCAGATCAAACACCAGCAGGGGCCGCGGAACCGGCTTTGCCGGGCCGCAGGCGCAGCGCCCCCTCGGGGGGCAGCGACCACACGAAGTGGAGAGCGTGGGGGCCTATGCATCTCGGCAACGACGTGATTCAGACCGTGCGCGGCCTGGGCTACCTGGTGCCCAAACAATGAGGACGCCGGCAAGTCACTCCCTGAGAAGAAGGCTGCTATGGTTCGTGCTGGCCGCCATCTTCCTGGCCGCCTTGCTGCAGGCGGCCACCGCCTATCGCGGCGCCTTGCAGCAGGCCGACGCGATGTTCGACGACCATTTGCAGCAAATGGCGCGCTCCCTGCGCAGCGGCATTCCACTCAACATTCCCCTGGACGAAGCCGACGAAGACGACCGCTTCGAGGTGTATGTGCAGATCTGGGGCCAGGACGGCACGCAGATTTTCCGCTCCACCCGATCGGCGCTTCCGCCACGCGCAGTGCTCGGCTTTTCGGACGTCGAAGCGCACGGCAACCGGTACCGCGTCTACACCCTGCAGACTGCGTTGCAAACCGTGCAGATCGCGCAGGACCTGGATGCCCGATCGGCGCGAGCCCGCACGCTGGCTGCGCGCGCCGTGCTGCCCTTTGCCTACCTCACCCCGCTGCTCATGCTGGCCGTGTGGTGGGTCATCAGCCGTTCGCTGGCGCCTATCGAGCGTGCCCGGCGGCAGGTGGCCGGACGCCCGGCCGACGATTTGTCGCCGCTGGCCGACGACGGCCTGCCCGACGAAGTGCGGCCGCTGGTGGAAGAGCTGAACCTGCTGTTCGGCCGGGTGCGCGGCGCTTTCGAGGCGCAGCGGCATTTTGTGGCTGATGCGGCGCACGAACTGCGCTCGCCGCTGACGGCGCTCAAGCTGCAGGCGCAAGCACTTCGCCGAAATGACGAAGAGCCTGCCGCGCGGGAAGCCGCCATCGGCCGGTTAAACCAGGGCATAGACCGGGCGATACGGCTGGTCGAGCAGCTGCTGGTGCTGGCACGCGAGGAAGCTGGTGGCACGGCGCAGGCATCTGCCGCCGCCCCTGTGGACCTGCGGTCCATTGTGAAGCTGGCCGTGGCTGACGTGTTGCCGCATGCGGGCCACAGGCAAATAGATCTGGGTCTGGCCGGCAGCGAGCCCCTGCAGCCCGTGCAGGTGAAGGGCCAAAGCGAGGCCCTGCGCATCCTGCTGCGCAACCTGCTGGACAACGCCGTCAAGTACACGCCGGTGGCAGGCCGGGTCGATGTGTCACTGGACATGCAGGAGGGCCAGCCAGTGCTGACGGTGGAAGACAGCGGCCCGGGCATCGCCGCAGAAGACCGGCATCGCGTGTTTGACCGCTTCTTCCGTGCCGCCAGCGTCACGGCTGCGGCCATACCCCCGGAAACTGGCAGTGGCCTGGGCCTGGCCATTGTCAAGGTGATCGCCGAGCGGCACGGCGCGACTTTGCAGCTTGGCACATCGCAGCGCCTGGGCGGGCTGTGCGTCGAGGTTCGATTTCCGGTGAGCGAAACCGCCGCCTAGCAAGTTCTTCACTACTATTTTGATAGCATACCGTGCATGCTGCATATAGGTCACAGCCACTTTTCATCAAAATTTTGCCCCAAAATGCCGTTTTTTTTGCCGTAGCGCAAATTTAAGCTTCCCCTAAGGCTGTCACCCCATAGTTGTACCCATCGGCACCGGTGTGTGCCCTCAACGCAAGGAAGCCCATCCATGAAATCTGAAGCATTGAAAAATACCCGGCTCGTCGCTGCACTTCTGGCTGCGGGCGCCATTGGCGGCGCCGGCGTCAGTGCGCTTAATGCTGTGCACCCTGCCGCCACGGCGGCCGTCCCTCCGGCCATCACCGCCGGCACCACAGCCTCAGTGCCCATGGCCCTGCCCGACTTCTCGCAGATCACCGAACGCTACGGCCCGGCGGTCGTCAACATCAGCGTGACCGGCACCACCAAAGTACGAAACGACTCCCCGCTGGCGCAGGACAACGGCGATGACGACGAAACGCCATCCGGCGATCCGTTCTTTGAATTCTTCAAACGCTTCCAGCAGGGCCCGGGCGCGCGTGGTGGCCGCGGCGGCCAGCAGCAGGAAATGCCCACACGCGGCCAGGGTTCGGGCTTCATCGTCAGCCCAGACGGCATCATCTTGACCAACGCCCATGTGGTGCGCGATGCAAAAGAGGTCACCGTCAAGCTGACCGACCGGCGCGAATACCGCGCCAAGGTGCTGGGCGCCGACCCCAAGACCGATGTGGCCGTGCTGCGCATCGACGCCAAAAACCTGCCCGTGGTGACACTCGGCAAGATCAGCGAGCTCAAGGTCGGCGAATGGGTGCTGGCCATCGGCTCGCCCTTTGGTTTTGAGAACACCGTCACCGCTGGCGTGGTCAGCGCCAAGGGCCGCTCGCTGCCCGACGACAGCGCCGTGCCGTTCATACAGACCGACGTGGCCGTCAACCCGGGCAACTCGGGTGGCCCGCTGTTCAACGCGCGCGGTGAAGTCGTGGGCATCAACTCGCAGATCTATACCCGCAGCGGCGGTTACCAGGGTGTGTCTTTCGCCATCCCGGTAGACGTGGCGGTCCGCATCAAAAACCAGATCGTGGCCACCGGCAAGGTCGAACATGCCCGCCTGGGGGTAGCGGTGCAGGAGGTCAACCAGTCCTTTGCCGACTCCTTCAAGCTGGACAAGCCCGAAGGCGCGCTTGTCTCGAGTGTGGAAAAAGGCGGCCCGGCAGACAAGGCCGGCCTGCAGTCGGGTGACGTGATCCGCGGCGTCAACGGCCAGCCCATCGTGTCCTCGGGCGACCTGCCCGCGCTGATTGGCCTGGCGGCGCCCGGCGACAGCATCCGGCTGGACATCTGGCGGCAGGGCGCCGCCAAGGTGGTCACTGCCAGGCTGGCCAATGCCGACGAGAAGACGGCCCAGGCCGCAGCCAAAAAGGACACGCCCAACCAGGGCAAGCTGGGCCTGGCGCTGCGCCCGCTGCAGCCCGATGAAAAGCAGGAAGCCGGCGTGGACAACGGCCTGGTGGTCCAGCAGGCCAGCGGCCCGGCGGCAATGGCCGGGGTACAGGTTGGCGATGTATTGCTGTCCATCAACGGCGTTCCGGTGAAAAACATCGACCAAGTGCGCGCCACCGTGGCCAAAGCGGAGAAATCCGTGGCGCTTCTGATACAGCGGGGCGACAGCAAAATTTTTGTGCCGGTGAACTTCAGCTGAGCATCTTGACGCTGGGCCCTCCGCTTTTTCGCTGAAGGCCCTCTGAAAATCACACCAGCGGGCTTCAGGCCCGCTTTTTTTTGGCCGGTTTTGCCCATTTCACGGGACATTTTGTTACATCCAGATCGGCTACGCTTGGCCTCCCGAAGGAGAGGAAAACGTGAGCCCAACAATGAAAAAAGCCGCTTTGGCACTGATCGCGGCTGTCTCGCTGCATGCCCATGCCCTGCAAATCACCAGTCTTTCGCCGCAGGGCGAAGTCGCGCGTGTCAGGCAAATCGTCGCCAAGTTCGACGAAGGCGCCGTCAATTTCGGTGACCCCAAGGCACCGGCCCCGCTGTCGCTGAGCTGCAGCGACGCGCAGGCCACCAAGGGCTCCGGCCGCTGGATCAATGAACGCGAATGGGCTTTCGAATTTGAAAACGACCTGCCGCCCGGCGTGAGCTGTTCGGTGCAGGTGGTCAGCACCTTCAAGTCTCCCAAAAGCCAGCCCGTGGGCGGCAACACCTCCTACAAATTCAACACCGGCGGCCCCTTCATCCAGAACCTTCGCCCCGGCACCTACGAGCGCATCGACGAAGAACAGTACTTCGTGCTGCAGTTCAACGGCGCCGCCACACTGGCCAGCGTTCGCGAAAACGTCTGGTGCAACGTGGAAGGCCTGGGTGAACGTGTTCCTGTCAAGCTCATCGACGGTAACGAGCGCAACGAACTGCTCAAGTCGCTGGGCCTGGAAAAGGCCGCTGCCCAGGAGCCGCTACGCTACGCCACCCTGACCTGCAACCGGCGCCTGACGTCGGCCGCCAAAGTGCAACTGGTATACGGCAAAGGCGTCAGCACGCCGAGCGGCATACCCAACTCAGTGGAAAAACGCTACAACTTCCAGGTACGCGAGCCATTTGCGGCCAGCTTCACCTGCGAACGCGAAAACGCCCAGTCGGCCTGCCTGCCGATGCGGCCCATGACCCTGAACTTCAATACCCCCGTGCCGCGCAAGCTGGCCGAGGCCATTCGCCTGAAGGGTGACAAGGACACGTTCAAGCCCGCCTTCGAGGAAGGCAACAGCGACGGAGACAGCCTGGTCAGCAACGTGACCTTCAAGCCTCTGTTTCCTGAACAGGGGCAATTCATGCTGGAGCTGCCCAGAGGTTTCAAGGACGCTTCGGGCCGCACGCTGCGCAATGCCGACAGCTTCCCCCTCAAGGTGGCTACGGGCTCCATGCCGCCGCTGGCCAAGTTCGCCGCCTCTCCCTTCGGCATCGTCGAGCGCTTTGCCGAACCCAACACCAAACCGGGCGACCCGGCTTTGCTGCCCGTCACGCTGCGCAATGTCGAAGCCCTGCTGCCCGTGAAAGGGCTCACGCCCGGCGCAGCACCGGCCGGAAAGGTCAGCGACCTCCAGCCCCGCACCGACGCCGAGATCATTGCGTGGTTCCGCAAGGTGCAGCGTTACGACGACTACCAGGTTTCGCGCAAGACGGCTGCGGCCGACATCAAGGGGCCCCTTCCCAAACCGCTGGAGTCACGCGACCGCGATTACGTGCAATCGCGCATGGTGTCGCTGCTGGCCGGCCAGGCCGGCGTGAAGACGCTGGACCTGCCCAAGCCCGCCGCAGGCACCGACCCACGTCCGTTTGAAGTGGTCGGCATCCCGCTGGCACCCGGTTTTCACGTGGTAGAGATCGCTTCGCAAAAATTGGGCAGCTCGCTGCTCGACGAACGCTACGGCAACAGCCGGACCATGTATGTGCGCACTTCCGCACTGGTGACCAACCTGGGCGTGCACTTCAAGCTGGGCCGCGAGAACTCGCTGGCCTGGGTCACCACGCTCGACAAGGGCGCGCCGGTGGCGGGCGCCACGGTGCGTGTCTCGGGCTGCAACGGCGCCGAAATCACCAAGGCTGTCACCAACGCGCAGGGTATCGCCAATTTCAGCGGCCTGTCTTCCGAGCCTCCACGCTGCCCGGGTAGCGACTCCGCCAATGCCTATTTCGTGAGTGCGCGCAGCTCAGTGGCCGGCATTGAAGACCTGGCCTTCACCTGGAGCGATTGGCACAAGGGCATTGAACCCTGGCGCTTCAACGTGCCGACCAGCCGCGACCCCCTGCCCAACGAACGGGCCCACACGGTCTTTGACCGCACGCTGTTCCGCGCCGGCGAAACGGTGTCGATGAAACACATATTGCGCACCGAAACCAGCAAAGGTTTCGGCCTGCCCGAGGGCGCACCCGCCACGTTGGTCATCACGCATGTCGGCAGCGGCCAGCAATACACCCAGCCCATCGCCTGGCGCAAGACCGCCACGGGCGGGCAAAGCGCCGAAAACACCTTTGCCATTCCGCCTGCTGCCAAGCTGGGCGTGTATGAAGTGCAGCTCAAGGGCGAACGCGGCAGCCGCGAGCGCAGTTTTTCCAGCGGGCAGTTCCGTGTGGAAGAGTTCCGTTTGCCTGTGCTTGAAGGCCGCATTAATCCTTCCGACAAAAAACCGCTCGTCAATGTGAAGTCCGTGCCAACCGACGTGCAGATCAATTACGTGGCGGGCGGCGGGGCCGTGGCCCTGCCCGTACGGGTGTCCGCGCTGGTGCGCGGCAAGTCCCTGAGCTACAGCGATTTCGACGAGTTCAATTTCTCGCCGCCCAGCACCGGCCGGGGCGCCGCCGGCAACCAGGGCGAAGAGGAAAGCACCTCGTCGCAGGACCAGCGTGTGATTGCCGACAAACTGCCGCTGACGCTGGACCGCAATGGCGCGGGCAAGCTCACCATCAACGACATCCCCGAGCGCAGGCAGCCACAGGAGCTGCTGATGGAAGCCACCTATGCCGACCCGAACGGCGAAGTGCAGACCATCCGCAGCACTTCCACCGTCTGGCCGGCGGCTGTGGTGGCAGGCATCAAGACGGAAGGCTGGGTGTCTTCCAGCCAGAAGATCAAGTTCCAGGCGCTGGCGCTTGACCTGACAGGCAAGATCGCTCCTGGTGTCTCGCTGGAGGTCAAGGCCGTGGCGCGCATTACCACCACCAGCCGCAAGCGCATGGTGGGCGGCTTCTACACCTACGACAACAAGACGGAAGTCAAGGACCTCGGCAGCGTCTGCAGCGGCAAGAGCGATTCGCGTGGATTGCTGCTGTGCGAGACCAAGCTCGGCGAACCCGGCGAGGTCGAACTCATCGTGACGGCCAAGGACAAGGACGGCAACACCATCCAGGCCGCCAGCAACGTGTATGTCACCCGCCAGGGCGAACTCTGGTTTGGCGGCGAAGACCACGACCGCATGGACGTGTTGCCCGAGAAGAAAAGCTACCAGCCCGGCGAGACCGCCAAGTTCCAGGTGCGCATGCCCTTCCGGTTTGCCACGGCACTGGTCGCCGTTGAGCGTGAAGGCATTGTCGAGACCCAGGTGATACAGCTCAACGGCCAGGACCCGACGGTGAACCTGCAGATCAAGGAAGGCTGGGGGCCCAATGTGTACGTGAGCGTGCTGGCCCTGCGCGGCCGGCTGCGCGAAGTGCCCTGGTACAGCTTCTTCACCTGGGGCTACAAGGCGCCGCGTGAATGGTGGACATCCTTCTGGTATGAAGGCCGCGAATACGTTGCACCCACCGCGCTGGTCGATTTGAGCAAGCCGGCCTTCCGCCTGGGCGTGGCTGAAATACGTGTCGGCACCAAGGCGCACCAGCTTGACGTCAGCGTGAAGACCGACAAGGAAAGCTACGCCGTGCGCAGCCAGGCCAAGGTAACCATTACCGCGAAGCTGCCCAATGGGCAGCCGGCCGCCAATGCCGAAGTGGCGCTGGCCGCAGTGGACCAGGCCCTGCTGGAGCTGATGCCCAACACCTCTTGGGGCCTGCTGGACGCGATGTTGCAGCGCCGCGCCTGGGGCGTGGAAACCTCGACCGCGCAGATGGAAATCATCGGGCGCAGGCATTTCGGGCGCAAGGCGGTGGCAGCCGGCGGTGGCGGCGGGCGAAGCAATACGCGCGAACTGCTCGACACCCTGCTTCTGTGGAACCCGAAGGTGCAACTGGACGCCAACGGCCAGGCCGTGGTGATGGTGCCGCTCAACGACGCGCTGACCACCTTCAAGATTGTGGCAGTGGCTGACGCAGGCACCGGCCTCTTCGGCACGGGCCAGACCAGCATCAAGGCCACACAGGACCTGCAGATCATCAGCGGCCTGCCGCCGCTGGTGCGCGAGGACGACCAGTTCCGCGCACAACTGACGCTGCGCAACACCACCAAAGTGGCCATGAAGGTGGAAGTGAGCCCGCGCGCCACGATGCTCGACCTGAAACCGCAAACGGTGGACATACCTGCAGGCGAAGCGCGTGAGGTGGCCTGGATGGTCACCGCACCGGCGCAACTTGCGCTCACACGCGCCGAAGCCATCCTCTGGGAAATCGAAGCCAAAGACACGATCAGCGGCGCACGCGACGGCCTCAAGGCGCGCCAGCGCATCATCCCGGCCGTGCCGCTGACCGTGCAGCAAGCCACGCTGGTGCAGGTCGACGGCAGCTTCACGCTGGACGTGAACCCGCCGGCCGACGCCCTGCCCGGCCGCGGCGGCCTGAAGATGTCGCTGCAGCCGAAACTCGCAGAAGGCATGGACGGTGTGCGCGACTATTTCGCGATGTACCCTTTCATCTGCCTCGAGCAAAAAACCAGCAAATCGGTGGGACTGCGCGACAGCAAGCTGTGGCAGACCGTGCTGGCACAACTGCCCAGCTACCTGGACAGTGATGGCCTGGCCAACTACTTCCCGCCGCGCGACGGCGAAGCCAACCGCGGCAGCGATGCACTGACGGCCTACCTGCTGGCCGCCACGCACGAAGCCTCCGGCATCAACCCGGCATTTGCCCTGCCCGACGATGCGCGCGCGCCCATGGAGCGCGGCCTGATCGCATTTGTGGAAGGCCGTATCCAGCGCGAGTTCTGGAGCCCGCGCAAAGACCTCGACGTGCGCAAGCTGGCTGCGCTGGAAGCGCTCTCGCGCTACGGCAAGGCGCAGGGCCGCATGCTGGGCAGCATCACGATTGCGCCCAACCAGTGGCCCACGCACGCGGTGATCGACTGGCTCAACATCCTGAAACGCGTGGCCGATGTGCCGCAGCGTGAGCAGCGCATCGCCGAGGCCAACCAGGTGCTGCGTTCGCGCCTGTCCTTCCAGGGCACCAAATTGATCTTCAGCACCGAGAAGGACGACTACTGGTGGTGGCTGATGACCAACGGTGATGTGAACACCGCGCGCCTGATGCTGGCCGTGATGGACGACCCTGCCTGGAAAGACGACATGGGCCGCCTCGCCAACGGCTTTATCGCGCGCCAGCAAAAAGGCGCCTGGCACACCACCACGGCCAACCTGTGGGGCGGCCTGGCCCTCGACAAGTTCTCGGCGAAGTTTGAAGCCACGCCGGTAGCGGGCGTTACCAAGGCGACGCTGGCGGCAGCAGCAGCCAGCGTAGCGAGCGTGGACTGGGCCAAGGTTGACCGCGTCAAGGCAACCGACGCGGCCGGCGCACCCAACCAGACCACCTTCTTCGGCGCACCGGCCTCGCCCGGCAACCTGCGCAACAACAGCATGTTCCTGCCATGGGGCAGCGCAGCGAAGGACACGCTGACCGTGACGCATCAAGGCCCCGGAAAGCCGTGGCTCACGCTGCAGTCCATCGCAGCCATCCAGCTGAAGGCGCCTTTCAATGCCGGTTACCAGATCAAGAAAACGATCACCCCGGTGGAGCAGGCCGTCAAAGGTATCTACACGCGCGGCGACGTGATTCGCATCACGCTGGAAGTCAACGCCAGCGCCGACATGACCTGGGTCGTCATCAGCGACCCGGTGCCGGGCGGTGCAACGATCCTGGGTGGCGGTCTGGGCCGTGATTCCGAAATCGCCACCAGCGGCGAAAAGAAAACCGGCGCAGGCTGGCCGGCGTTTGAAGAACGCAGCTTCGAAGCCTTCCGCAGTTATTACGAATACCTGCCCAAGGGCGTGGTGAAGATGGAATACACCGTGCGCCTGAACAACGTCGGCGACTTCGCGCTGCCGCCTAGCCGGGTCGAGGCCATGTATGCACCCGAGATGTTTGGCGAATCGCCGAATGCACGGGTGAAGGTGGAAGCCGCGAAATGATCCAGCGCCGCGCCGTAGCCGCCGCACTCGCCGCAGGCATTGCCCTGCCGCGCGGGGCAGCCGCGGCCGCCGCCGACTGGCAGCAACGCTTCGCTTACCCGACGGGCTGGGGCGGCAACCGCAACTGGACCGACAAGGACTACCGCATTGGCAATTATTCCGGCGGCTATGAAACCATGCTCCGGGCGCGGCCCATCGCCGTACCGGCGCAGGCTTCCACGCTGAACACGGCATCGGCCGAAGGCCTCAAGGCATTCGCGCCCATTGCGGAATCGGCGGCGGACTACCTCAAGGCCTGGCCCGTGACGGGCCTGCTCATCGCGCGCAAGGGCACGGTGCTGCTCGAGTCCTACCAGTTCGACCGCAAACCCGACATGCGCATGACGAGTTGGTCCATGGCCAAGAGCGTGACGTCATTGCTGCTGGGTATCTGCCTGGACCGAGGCCTGATCCGTTCCATGGACGACACGCCGCAGATGTACGTTGACGAACTGAAGGGAACGCTGCACGGCGGTATTGCCCTGCGCCACCTGGCCAATATGTCCAGCGGCGCGGCCATCCTGCACGACCGCGACAACCCCACCATTTACCCGCGCGCGCTCCTCGGCAGCAGCAGCGACCTGGAGGCCGTGGTGCGCGGCTGGAACGCCGTGCAGGAGCCGCCCGGCACGCGCTACAACTACAACGAACTGTGCCCACTGACCATCGGCATGGTCATCCGCCAGGTGACGGGCAAACCCCTGGCGGCCTTTTGCGAAGAAGCCCTGTGGCAGCCGCTGGGCGCAGAGGGCAGCGCCAGCTGGCTGTGCGACAGCAAAGGCAAGGAGTTCAACTGCATAGGCTTTGGCGCACGGCTGCGCGACTGGGCACGGCTGGCGCAGTTGATCGCGCAGGACGGCATCATGGAAGGCCGCCAGGTCGTCAGCAAGAAGTGGATAGACGAATGCGCCTCATGGTCGGCCGCCGATGCGCAAGTCCGGCACGGCACGGCCATGCGCGGCTTCGGCTACAAGAATTTCTTCTGGCATCCCAAGGCCGACGGCAGCTGGATGACGATGAATGGCCACCACGGACAGCGCGTGCTGGTAGACCGCGTGACACAGACCGTGCTGGTGCAGACCGCCGTGGAAGCCGAGGGGCCGTGGCAAGCGCAGCTGTTCCAGCTCTTCAACGCGGCGACGAAAATTGGGTTGCCGGCATGAAAAAGACTGGAGGCGTCAAAGTGAAACTTGCCCTTTATGCATTCATGCTCCTGGGCGCCAACCTGGCCCTTGCACAGTTCAACACGCCTGCCGAGGGTGAATACGTGATCAGTGACGGTGCATCGGGCACGTTGCGGGTTCAGCCGCGCGGAAAGTTCGCGATAGAGACCACGGGAGCCAACGCACACGTATGCGACCTGGACGGCGTGATCGTCGATGGCAAGTCGAAGATCGGGAAATCCGCATGCCAGGTGAGCTTCAAGACCGAGGGCCAGGATGTCAAGGTCTCAACCAACGGCGCCGACGCATGCCGCGATTTCTGCGGCATGCGGGCATGGTTTGAGGGGACGTACCGCAAGCCTGAGCCTCTTTGCATGCGCAAGAGCATTAATGAGTCGAAGAAGAATTTCAAGAAGAGTTATGTGGCGAAAGACTACGCTGCCGCTTTGGCTGTGATCCAGCCTGTTGCAACGCAGTGCAAGCCATTCCTCTATTGGATTGAATCGGCCTGGGTATTGAACGACCTTGCTCTCACACAATTCAAGCTGGGTGACCGCGCGGCCTGCATCAAGACTTTGCAAGGCCTCGCGCCTGACGCCGCAAAGTCTGACGATGAAATCAAGGGGAGCTACCCTCCTAGCGATTCAGAGGCCTATCTGCCGGTGGTGCAAGCCACCCGGACCAACTTGCGGCTTTGCACCAAGAAATGAACCGCAAGCCGACAAGCGTTCTTTCCAGGTCAAAGGTGGAGGTGCGAAAGTGACTCTCCGCTTCTTCTGGTCGCGCTACTCATTCCCGTTCAAGGGCGCTCTATGGGCGTTCTGGCTATTGGTGGTCACTCCAGTTGTATGGGTCGTAGCACTCCCTTGCACGCCTCATCCTGAGTACTTCTATTTGACGTATCCGGTGCTGGCGGTCATGGCTTGCCTATGGGAAGCCCACACGCGGCAATTGCTGGCTGGAAATCCCATGGGTCTAGAGGCCGTTGCCCCCATGATGGGCAGGACTGCTACCAATCTTTTGGTGCTATTTTTTTTCAGCCTTCTTCTGGCAATTCCGGTCAGCATGTTTACGCCAACCTACCAGTGCTACACCGAGCGCGCAAAAGCCGCCGAGCTGGTTTTGGCCACAGCTGGGCTGAGGGAGATGATTGAGGGAAAAGTAACCGCGTCAAAGACGCTCGAGAAGTCAGGCCTTGGCGTTTCGGTTAAGCCCGGAGGTCGGGTCAGTAGTGGATTTGTCACCGACACCGGCACCATCATCCTGATTTCAGACAATCCGGCGGCGGTCCTCACTATGACGCCTGCGCTGAAGACTCTCAGCAGCGGCGAAGTCCAATGGCAGTGTCGAGGCTACCCTGAAAAAATATTCCCCATGATGTGCCGTACCGGAGAGCAGAAATGAAACTGCGGTCCCTGCAAGCAACGCACCTGCAATGTCTGCATCCTTATCGACGCTTCTTCGCAGTTGCTATATTTTTTATAGCCGCTTGCGCACGTCCTGCCTGGGCTGTAGCCACTTTTGATGAAGTAAAGCGCGACTACAGGCCCTCCGACACGCTCGTCCTCGACCGCAGCGGCGAAGTCATCCAGCGCCTGCGCATCGACAGCGCTGTGCGGCGCGGCCAGTGGGTGGCGCTGCCCGATGTCTCGCCTGCCTTGCGCACGGCACTGATTCTGAGTGAGGACAAGCGCTTTTACGAGCACAGCGGTGTGGACTGGCGCGCTGTCTCTGCGGCGGCCTGGGGCAATCTGTGGAACACCAAAACCCGCGGCGCTTCGACCCTCAGCATGCAGCTGGCCGGACTGCTCGACGAGGACTGGCGCGCCGGCGCGGGTGGCCGCAACATCGTGCAGAAGGTGGGGCAGACCGTGTCGGCCCAGGTGCTGGAGGCACGCTGGCGCAAGGACCAGATCCTGGAGGCGTACCTGAACCTCGTGCCGTTTCGCGGCGAACTTGTCGGCATCGACGCACTGAGCCGCACGCTGTTCGGCAAGGCCGCACACGGGCTGGATGAGCGCGAGGCCGCGATCGCCGCCGCCCTGGTGCGCGCCCCCAACGCCAAAGCCGCGCAGGTTTCCCAGCGGGCGTGCGGCGTACTGAAAACCATGCAAGCCCCGGCCAAAACCGACTGCGAAGGCCTGGATCTGTTTGCCACTGCCGCGCTGCAGCGCAAGGCGTTTGACCCCAGCGAGGGTGTGGCGCCGCATCTGGCGCGCCGGCTGCTCGCAGCCCAGGCAGATACCCCCGGCCGTACAGGCGTGCCCCGCACATTGGTTTCCACCGCACGCGCACCACTGCAACGCTTTGCCGTGCAGACCCTGACCCAGCAGCTGCGGGAGCTGCGCGGCCGCCATGTCGAAGACGGCGCCATTGTCGTGCTGGACAACGCCACCGGCGAGGTGCTGGCCTGGGTAGGTTCGTCGGGCGAACTGAGCGGCGCCGCAGAAGTCGACGGTGTGATGGCACTGCGCCAGCCGGGCTCCACGCTCAAGCCGTTTTTGTATGCAGAGGCCATTGCCGAGCGCCGCATCACCGCAGCGTCGCTGCTCGAAGATTCGTCTTCGCAGATCCAGACCGCGGGCGGGCTCTACATTCCGCAAAACTACGACCGCCAGTTCAAGGGCCTGGTGTCGGCCCGCACCGCACTCGGTGCTTCGCTGAACGTGCCGGCCGTGCGTACGCTGGTGATGGTGACGCCCGATGCCTTTCACAAACAGCTCAAGGCCGTCGGCCTGCCGCTCAAGGAGTCGGGTGACTACTACGGCTACAGCCTGGCGCTGGGCAGCAGCGAAGTCTCTTTGCTGTCCCTCACCAATGCCTACCGCACGCTGGCCAATGGCGGTCGCTACAGCGCGCCTTCACTGGTAAAGAACCCCAAGCCCCAGTTCAAGCCGGCGCTGGACGCCCGCGCGGCCTTTATCGCCACCGACATCATGGCCGACCCGATGGCCCGCGCCCGCACTTTCGGCACCGACAGCATCCTGGCCACCCGCTTCTGGAGCGCCGTGAAAACCGGCACCAGCAAGGACATGCGCGACAACTGGGCGATGGGCTTTTCACAGCGCTACACCGTGGGCGTATGGGTGGGAAATGCCAGTGGTGCGCCCATGTGGGACGTGAGCGGCACCACGGGCGCCGCCCCCATCTGGGCCGCGGTGATGAATTACCTGCACAAAACCGAACCCAGCCGCGCGCCGCTGCCGCCCGCCGGCCTGGTGCAAAGCCAGACCCGGTTTGGCAACCAAGGAGGCACGCCGCTGGAAGCCGCCCGCAGCGAATGGTTTTTGAAGGGCACAGAGCAGGCCGTTTTTGCTATGAATTCAGGAGCTGCTCCCGCACGTTCTGAAAGGGCTACAGCACGAAATGGCTTGAAAAAGCCGGCTGCCGAGCCCGATACCCCGGCCCGCATCACCGCGCCGGCTTCCGGCACCATCATTGCGCTGGACCCGGACATTCCACCCAAACACCAGCGCGTCAGCTTCAGCGCCGAAGGCCGCGGCACCCGCTGGCTGATGGACGGCAAGGAGTTTGCGCGCGGAGCCCAGGCACAGTGGATGCCCTGGCCGGGCCGGCATGTGGTGCAGCTGGTCGATGCCGGCGGCAAGGTGGCCGACGAGATCAGGCTCGAAGTTCGCGGCGCCGGAGTGCGTGAAGCCAGCGTGCGCGGCGGCGCGACTGCGGCACGTTGATCTTTCCGTCGCCGGCATCCGACAACGCTGTACCGGCCATGCTCTACCCCAAACCTTCCATGCTTCACCTTCAACGCGCCCCGTTATTTCCTTCAGCGGCTGAAACCCGGCGTTTTCTCTATATAACGCTGGTTGTTCTGTGGGGGGCGCTGTGCATGCTGGCGGCGGGTGATGCCATGGCAGCACCGGCGCGTGCCGGACAGACAGACGTGCCGTCCGATGCCGCGCAGATAGCCACGCCCGCCGATGCCGTCCGGGTGCAGATTCCGCCTTACAGCGCTCGCGTGCTCGACACCACAGGCACGCTGAACACCGCCCAGGTCGCGGCCCTGAACGAACAAATCCTGGCAATCGAAGCAGACACGCGCGCAGCAGTCGTCGTGTACATGCTGCCGACCACGGGCGAAGACTCCATCGAGGAATACGCCACGCGCGTGTTCGAGAAATGGAAACTCGGCGACACCCAGCGCGACGACGGCATCCTGATCCTGGTGGCACTGGAAGACAGGCGCATGCGCATCGAGGTCGGCCAGGGCCTGGAGGGCACCGTGCCCGACGTGCTGGCAGGCCGCATCATCGACCAGGACATGAAGCCGCGCTTTAAGCGCAACGACTACGCGGGCGGGCTGGAAGCGACCATCAGCCACATCGGCGCGCTGGTGCGGGGCGAAGTTGAGCCCCCGCAAGCGAGCCGCGGTGGCATCACGCCCTTTGGCTGGGCGTTTTTTGCCGCGCTGCTGTGGGGTTTTGCCGTGGGCGTGGTTCGGGCGCGCCGCACCTGCACCTGGAAGTGGCCCGTGACGATCGGCATCGTCGCCGCGGTACCGGCGGTGGCGGTGGTTGTCCTGAAGAGTCCCGCCGTCGGCGCCATCCTGCTTTCCTTCCCCGTGCCGCTGGCGTTTGCGCTGGGGTTCGGCTGCGGCCGTTCCCGCACGGTGCGCCTGGTGACCGGTGGTATCGCGCTCGCAATCAGCGCCATGGTCGGCATTGCCTTCGTGGTGGGCGCCAACCGCTTCGGGTTGGGCCTGCTCTACGCCTTGGGGGGCGGTATAGGCTGTTTACTGCTCGGCCTGATCGCCATGGGTATGCGCGCGGCCTACAAACGCAGCCTGGTGGAGTTTGGCGTGCGCAGCGCCCTGGTGGCCTGCGTTGTGGGGTATGTGGCGTTTCAAAACCCGCCAGACCTGCTTCTAACTGACTGGGAATCCTGGATGCCGACAGGCATGGCATTCGGGCTGGCGATGCTGTTCGGCTTCTTCACCGGTGGCGCCGGCAGCAGCAGTGGGCGCGATGACCGGGATGGCAGCAGCTCGTCGGGCAGCAGTTCGAGCTCCAGCTCCAGCAGCCGAAGTTCATCGGGCGGCTCCAGCAGCGGCGGCGGGTCGTCGGGCAGCTGGTAGGAGACGCCGGCAGCGTTGGATGCGCGCCGCCGGCCCAGGATCACTTTGCGTTCACGATACCCTTGAAGTCATAGGGCACCACAATGGTATGTACCTTGCCTGCGGCAACGCCCTCGGCAATCTTCAGGTTGGCCATGGCGTTCATGTACCCAATGGCCCCCGCGTTGGCATTCAGGGCGGCAATGCGTTCCGCCTCTTTTTTGGCGGTCTGAACCTCAACTTCCTTGGTCTTCAGTTCATTTTGCGCCCGCACCAGCTCATTGGCACTGTGCACGATAACGTCGGCGGGCGTGATCGCACGCACCTGGATCTGGGACACCGTGATCTTGTCCGCCAGCTTTTCCTCACCTAATGTCTTGATGACGTTTTCGCGGATTTTCTGTTCAATCGCCGGCCGGTTGTCCGCCATCTTGAGCGACTCATATTCGCGTGCCACCTTGTAAGCCGCGTTGCGCGCGCTCATCGCCACATAGTTCTGCATCAGCAAGATGTCGTTGCCTTTTTCAGACAAACCGTGAAACGTCCTGTTTTTGGTGGTCCATAACTCGGACACCGCCGTCGGGTTGACGTTGTAGACAACGGTCATGTCAAAGTCCTTGATGGTCGAGTTGTCAGACGCCAGGGGTGTCATGTTGTCCACAGCTACCGCCACGTCCTGAATCTTGAAGGTCAGGATATCGCCGATCAGCGTCTGGTTAAAGGAGCCCGGCAGACGCTCGGTCGGGTCTGTGGTTTTGTCAAAGTTGATGCGCAAGCCCACCTCGCCGGTTTCAATGCGGGTACATCCGGCCAGCAGTGCGAGCGTCAGGACTGGAATCAGTGTGAAGAGAGTGCGTTGCATAGGTAATTCCCTGGTATTGGCGAACAGGCCCTGGTCGCCGCTTTTTGTTGAGGTAGCGCCCCCGGGGGCGCACCGGCGCAGATTATGCGGGACAGTGGCTTATCAATAATTTCAAAGCCTCGGGACCAGAATTCACGCAAGAACGCAAACACGGGCGCTACCATGGCGGCAGCTTCCCCAAAAAATGTCGTCTGGAGACCCCATGCCCGTGATCACCAACATCGAAGACCTGCGCGTTTTGGCCAAAAAGCGGGTGCCCCGCATGTTTTACGACTACGCTGATTCGGGCTCGTGGACGGAAAGCACCTACCGCGCCAACGAAAGCGACTTCCAGAAGATCAAGCTGCGCCAGCGCGTAGCCGTCAACATGGAAAACCGCAGCACAGCCACCACCATGATCGGCCAGCCCGTGGCCATGCCGGTGGCGATTGCACCCACGGGCCTCACAGGCATGCAGCACGCCGACGGCGAAATCCTGGGCGCCCGCGCCGCCAAAAAATTCGGCATCCCCTTTACGCTCTCGACCATGAGCATCTGCTCCATCGAAGACGTGGCCGCCGGCACAGACCGCCACCCCTTCTGGTTCCAGCTCTACGTGATGAAGGACCGCGCCTTCATTGAAAGCCTGATCGACCGCGCCAAGGCGGCCAATTGCTCGGCACTGGTGCTCACGCTCGATTTGCAGATCCTCGGCCAGCGCCACAAGGATTTGAAGAACGGCCTGAGCGCCCCGCCCAAGCCGACGCTCTCCACCATCCTCAACCTGATGACCAAGCCGCGCTGGGGGCTTGGCATGCTCGGCACCCGCCACCACGGCTTCGGCAACATCGTGGGCCACGTCAAGGGTGTCGAGAACATGGGTTCGCTCTCGGAATGGACGGCCAAGCAGTTCGACCCGGCACTCAACTGGGGCGACGTGGAATGGATCAAGAAGCGCTGGGGCGGCAAGCTGATCCTCAAGGGCATCCAGGATGTCGAAGACGCCAAGCTCGCCGTCAATTCAGGCGCCGATGCGCTGGTGGTGTCCAACCATGGCGGCCGCCAGCTCGATGGTGCGATGTCTTCCATTTCCTGCCTGCCCGAGATCGTCGCGGCAGTCGGTAACCAAATCGAGGTGCACATGGACGGCGGCATCCGCTCCGGCCAGGATGTGCTCAAAGCAGTTGCCCTGGGTGCCAAAGGCACCTATATCGGCCGCGCCTTCCTCTACGGCCTGGGCGCCATGGGCGAAGAAGGCGTCACCAAGGCGCTGCAGATCATCCACAAGGAGCTGGATCTGACGATGGCCTTCTGTGGGCGCACCGACATCAAGGCGGTGGACACCAGCATCTTTGTGCCGGGCACTTACTGAGCCTGAGGCGGTATACACCATGGCCTTCCTCGGACAAGCCGCCGTCGCGATGTGGTGGAACATGGCGCCCGAACGCCGGGAAGAGTTCGAGCACTGGCATTCCCACGAGCACTTTCCCGAGCGCATGGGCATCCAGGGATTTCTGCGTGGCTCACGCTGGTCCAGCGTCGACAGCGCAGAAGGTTTCTTCGTGCTGTATGAGCTGGAGAACTATGAGACCCTCACATCGCCCGGCTACCTGGAACGCCTGAACAACCCGACGCCCTGGTCCACGAAGATGATGCCGCACCACCAGGGCATGGTTCGAAGCCAGTGCCGGCTGCTTCACAGCGCCGGGGGCGGCATCGGCCGCCTTGCGCTGACCTTGCGGCTGTCGCCTGCAGAAGACCGCGATGCCGAGTTATTGAGCCACTTCTCGGCAAGGGGAGCGGCATTCGTCAATCAGCCCGGTGGCGTCGCGTTCCATGTGTTGCGCACTGAAACGCCACAGGCCGCAAGCACGAAGGAGCAGCAGATTCGCGGGGGCAAAGATGCGGTAGCCGACTGGATCGTGGTCGCCATGGCCTACGATATGTCGGCACTGGAAGCGCTGCAGCAGGAGTCGCTTGGGAAAGAGATCGAGCGCCACGGCGCACTGTCCGGCGCGTTGGCAGGCCGCTATCAGCTGGCCTATGCAGCCAGTGCCCCTGACCTGAGGTGAGGGCCCGGTCGGCCGCAGATGACTCCCGGCGAGTGCAGGGGACGCTCGTTGGCAATGACTATTTCGCCATCTCAAGCCTGAGGCGGTATTTCGTAATCCATCACATACAAATGCTTGCCATCGGCGATCTGGATGGTGAGCGTGCCGCTCAGGCCCGTCAGCTCATCGGTGCCTGAATCCGGCACCACGCTGACAGTCAACTGCGGTGCGCCGCGGTTCATGGTGCCGCTGTGCTGCAGCACAAAGCTGCCGGTTTTTCCGTGCAGCGTGCCCGTGACGCATTCCATCGCGACATAACCGGCCGAGCCTTTGACGGCCGTGCCGGCGCTCAGCATCTCGCCCTGGCTGGTAGCCTGCAGGTCACCGCTGAAGGTCTTGTTGATGGAGAGGCGTCCCATCAAGGGGCTGGCCTCGGTGTTAGCAAGTGACTGGGGCAGGAGTTTGACTTCAAATGTTCCGGTGGCGTGGGAGGGCATGGCGTTGGCTTTCGATTTGATGGCTATTTCGATGATGCCAGAGCTGCAGATAGCAATGTGAGTTCGGGTAGCTTTTTCAATAAGGATCAAGCGTCACGATATGACGCCACAAATTCGCTTTCTCGTTCTCTGTCGGAGATATGAAGTATCACAGTGCGTTCCAACTCGACTGCTGGATGAAACGCGCAGTTCTTGGAGAACCAAAATACCTGGGAAAGCGCTTCGTCGGCATGCCAGGTCGTCATCACGAACTTGTCTCCCGGAATCTCTCCGAATTCGAACTGTTCTATGTTGGCAATGTCGACCGAGTCATCCCATGAACTGCAGTTGGAACCCCACGCCATCATGTACAGGCAGCCTGAGCGAACAAGCCAGTTGCTCAGCTCGATTTGCCAATGCCCCGACACCTGGTTATCAACCGCCACAATCGCTCTAAATGGCGGTGTTGCCGCGATGGGCGGCAAAGGGCTTTCGGGTCTTAGGTGTACATACTCAGGCGATTTCGACATGTCAACGATTGTCGTTGCTAAGGCTACTTGCAGCCAGACATCGTCTGCGCCTGTAAATAGCAATCTTGGCCATCAGCGTCGCCGACGCATGTCCTCGCCTATGGTATGAGTCCACCTGGTCAGACTGCCCAGGGATCGTAGCTTCCGAAATTCCAGATATGGCCCTCGGGATCCCGGCAGGAGTAGCCTCGTCCCCCGTAGTCTTCATCCTTGATGTCGATCACGATGACGGCTCCCGCAGCAATGGCCTGCCTGTAGTGCGCGTCCACATCCTGAACCTGGATGTAAGCGCTTTGCGACCCGACGCAGCCGGACTCTGACGGCGATTTGACGAGCTGGTGGAACTCGTTGTTGGTGGCGGAGCCCAACATGATCATTCCATTGCCGTAAACCAGTTGGGCATGTGCGATGGCGCCGTCCTTGTCGGGCACCACCAGGTGCTCCTGAAAGCCGAAAGCGCGGCACAGCCATTTGACCGCTGCGGCACCGTCCCGGTAACGCAGCGTGGGAATGATGGTTGCACGGCTATTTTTTGGGTCCTCGGTCATGGCAACGGCCTCCTTGGAAAAACCACCCAACGGGTGGATGGCAAAAATAAGCCAACGGGCATGGCACCCGCCGTGGCCACCCGTCTGGCGTGGATTCGAGTATTTATCAGGGCAATTTGTGTCCGCGTAAGGAACGGGGAAGAAGCGCCGTAAGCCCGGGCCTACCCTGCCGGACGCAAGCCCTCCGCCACAACCCTTGCCTGCGCGCTATGCTTGCGAGGTGGCCCATTCACCCGTTTCATCTCCAGCCAAAATCCGCCGCATCGCCCACCTCGACATGGACGCGTTTTTCGCCTCCGTCGAGCTGCTGCGCTACCCACAGCTCAAGGGCCTGCCGGTCGTCATAGGCGGCGGCTGGCGCAAGGTTGACGAAGAGTTGCGGGCCGCTCAGGGCGAGCGGGCCTTGCGCTTCATTCCGGTGGAAAGTTTTCCGCTGCTGAAGGACTATGTGGGCCGCGGCGTTATCACCACCGCCACCTATGCGGCGCGGCAGTTCGGCGTGGGCTCGGCCATGGGCATGATGAAAGCCGCCAAGCTGTGCCCGCAGGCCATCGTGCTGCCGGTCGATTTTTCGGAAATCCGCAAATACTCGCAGCTCTTCAAAGGCACCATCACCGACATCGCGCCGCTGATGCAGGACCGCGGCGTGGACGAGGTTTATATCGACTTCACCGACGTGCCCGGCGGCCAGCGTGAAGGCGGGCGTGTGCTGGCCCGGCTCATCCAGAAAGCGATTTTTGAAAAGACGGGCCTCACCTGCTCCGTCGGCGTGGCGCCCAACAAGCTGCTGGCCAAGATGGCGAGCGAGTTCAACAAGCCCAACGGTATTTCCATCATTCATGAAGCGGACCTGCAGGAAAAAATCTGGCCGCTGCACGTACGCAAGATCAACGGCATCGGCCCGAAGTCCGGTGAAAAACTGGCGAAGCTCCATATTCACACCATCGGCGAGCTGGCCGCACAAGACCCGGGCTGGCTGGTCGACAATTTCGGCAAGGCCACCGGCGCCTGGATGCACGAGGCCGCCTGGGGCCGCGACGACCGCCCGGTGGTCACCGAGAGCGAGCCCGTCAGCATGAGCCGCGAAACCACTTTTGACCGCGATCTGCACGCGGTGCGCGACAAGGCGACGCTGGGCGCCATCTTCACCGACCTGTGCGAACGGCTGGGCGAAGACTTGCAACGCAAGGGTTATGTGGCCAAAACCATCGGCATCAAGCTGCGCTACGACGACTTCAAGATCGCGACACGCGACCAGACCTCAGACACGTATACCGCGGACGGAAAAACCATCCGCCAGCTGGCGGGCTTGTGCCTCAAACGGGTGCCGCTGGACAAAAAACTGCGCCTGCTGGGGGTTCGCGCTTCCTCGCTGGCCAAGCCCGGTGAAGAAGGAATTTATGAACAAAAAGTGCCTGCGGCCCAATCAGTTCATGCGCAAGCAGCTCCTGAATCGATAGCAACTGACCAGCTTTTCTAATCAGCTCTTTTAACCAGTTCTTCTAGCGCGCTACCAGGACGATCTCATCCTGGTGGTTGGCGATATGGAAGGTGTGGGCGAGTGAAAAATCAGCTTTGCTGAGTGCGCCGTAGGCGAAGTGCGGCTTGAGCGGGCCCTGGTGCCCGGTAAAACGGGCTATGGCGGCGCGCAGCCGCGCCGACGCGGGCCGCCAGTCGCCTTCACGGCTGAGAGCCGCAGCACCCGGGATGGGCTCGCTCAGGCTGTGGCTCATTTGCCCGCGCCATTTGAAAAATGCGAAAGCCGCGGCGCCCGCCGTGTTCTGGAACACCGCGCTTTTCGGCTGCGGAAAACCGTCCAGACTCATTTCCACGCTTTGCGCCATGTGCTCCAGCACCGACACCAGGGGCCATTGGCCGGTGGTTTTGACGCTGGCGGCCTGGTCGACCTTGTCCAGCCAGCGCAGCGCTTCGTCCAGTGACTGGACTTTGGGCACATCGGCCATGGCAAATCCTCCGGTAAAAGCGAGTGTGGTGGTGGCAAGAAAGTCGCGTCGTTTCATGGCTGCGATGGTACAGCCAGGGCGTCACGCCAAGGCAAAAGCATTGGCACGATGGCGACACCACCGGGCGGCCTCGCCGCGAAGATGAGAACCCGGGCAGGGTCATCAAACGGCTGAGTCCTACAGTTCCGGCAGTGCGACGATCCCCAAAATGGCCCGTCCGGTTTGAGATACCGGGGTTGCCGCCACAAAATCATTAACGAAAATCAGCTCCAGGCCAATGACAACGGGCTCAAGCAGCTATTGAATTTATAGCAACAAATCATCCTTCAGCAAATCACCACAAACATCTCCAATGCCAGGCGCACGCCCCTCCTCACCTTCGGCCAACACCCCGCCCGGCCTGCGGGGCACCGGTCTGGTCACCGGCCTGGTTTATGTAAACGACGACATGCCCGGGCTGGCCCGGCTGAAAAGCGGCAAGGGCTTTCGCTACCGCAATGCCGCAGGCCAATGGATCAGGGATCCGGAAGAAATCCGGCGCATCCGGAAACTGGCGATTCCGCCAGCCTACAGCCGGGTCTGGATTTGCCCCCAACCCAATGGCCACCTGCAGGCCACCGGCTACGACGCGCGGGGCCGCAAGCAGTACCGCTACCACGCCGACTGGCAGGCCCAGCGCAACGACAGCAAATTCGAAAAGCTGCAGGCTTTCGGCCAGGCCCTGCCGCGCATACGCGCCCGCGTGGCGCGCGACCTGGTGCCACACCGCAACCAGCCTGTGACGCGCAGCCTGGTGTTGGCAACACTGGTGCGCCTGCTGGACACCACGTATGTACGCGTCGGCAATGACGAATACGCCCGGGAAAACGGCTCCTACGGCCTGACCACCCTGCGCAACCCGCATGCCGGCGTGCGCGGCAAAACACTGCAGCTGCGCTTTCGCGGCAAGAGCGGCGTGATGCAGACGCTGAAAGTTGACGACCCCAAGGTAGCGGCCGTGGTGCGGCGCTGCCAGCAGCTGCCGGGGCAACAGCTGTTCCAGTATGAGGACGAGAAAGGCGAGTTGCGCGCCGTGGGTTCAGGCGACGTCAATGACTACCTGGCGGAGATAACTGCTCTACCCACAAGAAGCAGACATGCGTCGACACAAGTTCCCCATCAAACAGGGGCCGCGGAACCGGCTTTGCCAGGCCGCAGGCGCAGCGGCCCCCTCGGGGGGCAGGACGCTACACGCAGTGAGCAACCGTGGGGGCAGCATTTCACCGCCAAGGATTTCCGCACCTGGCACGGCACGGTGCAGGCGCTGGAACTGACCCGGCTGGCCTGCGGCGGCGGCGCTGCGCCAGCGAGTACTTACAGCGCCAAAGCCGTGCTGCAGGAGGTGGCCCGCCTGCTGGGGAACACGCCAGCGGTCTGCAAAAAGTCCTACATCCATCCGGCCGTGCTGGCGCTGGGAAGCAGCCTTGCGCAGGATGCCGAAGCCATGAGTACGTTGTGGCCGCGGCTGGAGTCCGGCAAAAAAATGCGCCGCTTGTACGCAGCCGAGCACAGGCTGCTGGCTTTCCTGGAGCAGCGGCGCCACACGCTGAAAGCGCAAACCGCAGCGACTAAAAAGAAGGCGGCGGAAACAAAGAAGAAGCCTGGACCATGAGCTTTTTCATCACCGCCATGCGCGGCACCTCAGGGCGGGGGGCTCACTTCAGCGTAGCGAGGTAGGCGATCAGGTCGGCACGCTCCGCCGCGCTTTCCACCTGAAAACCCATGCGCTGCCCTGCCACCAGCTGCTCGGGGTCTTCCAGCCAGGCGTTGAGGGTTTGCGGCGTCCAGCGCAGCCGAGACCGGGCCAGTTCGTCCGAATATTTGTACCCAGGCAAGCTGCCCACGCGGCGGCCCATCACGCCGCGATGCGCGGGCCCGATCTTGTTGCTGTCGACGGCATGGCATGCCGTGCAGCGGGCCTGGTACAGGGCCATGCCGCGCGCGATGTCGCCCGGTGGCGGGTTGGTCCATTCCCGGGGTGGGACTGGCTGGGCATTCGCCGAAGTGACGGTCAGGCCCGCGGCGAGCAGGAGCATCGTGCAACACGTTCTGGCGAACAGACCCAGGGTTGCGGGTAAAGAGTCAGTGGGCATTTATTCGTCTCGCTTTTGAAACGTTCAGAAAAAGGCGGTGCACGGCGGAGTGCAACGCGACTGGTGGTGATACGCGGCATCGTCACTCGTGGATTCAGGTGCTAACGGCAGATGGGGTTTTTGCGTTGTGTTCTCGTCTGAGGGTTGCTCGCCGGGCAACCCCCGGCCAACAACACTCAGCGGAGAGCACACCGCCGGAGCAATACCCGGCCTAAAGAAACCGCTCCAGCAACCGCCGCGACCCCCGGTCCAGCGCCGTCATATCCCGTACGCTGTACTGCACTCCCTGGCTGCCGGCAATCAGCAAGCCCGTGCGCCCCAAACGGCGAATATCTTCTTCGCCCTTGAGCACAAAAGACGTCTCACCCCTGTCGGTCTCCACCGTCCACACGCTGGGGGTGGCAAAGGTCGACACGCTTTTGAGCCGTGTGATTTCAGGCGCGAAGTCGCGCAGGGCCAGCTCTTCCTCCAGCACGGTACGCGCTTGCGCCGGCAAGGCCTGCAGGTCTTCCACCCAGGCGACCTCGTGCCCTTCGATGTTGACCAGTGAAATGCCTTCATCGGGCGCGGCCAGGGGAAAGGCCCGGATCGGCACCACGCCCACATGCGGCTGGCCGTCGGCATCAACGAACACCAGCCGGCCCGACGCCGTGCGTTCCAGAGAAAATGAAATAGAAGAGAAATGAGAAGAAGTTGTCATGTGCAATCCTTGGCTCACCGATTGCCGGTGTGCTGCGCGGTGTGGGCCAGCTGCGAGGTGGCCACTGCGATAAGGCTTTGCGCTGCTTCCTCGCCGCCCTCTTCGCTGTCGACCTGGCGCGCCTGGGCCTCGTACAGGCGCCAGTAGGCACCCTGCTTCGCCATCAATTCGTCGTGCGGTCCCACTTCCACCACCTGGCCGCGGTCCATCACCACCAGGCGGTCGGCCTTGCGCAGCGTTGAAAGGCGGTGGGCAATGGCAATCGTGGTGCGGCCCTGCACCAGGTTGTCGAGGGCACGCTGGATTTCTTTTTCCGTTTCGGTGTCCACCGATGAGGTCGCTTCGTCGAGGATCAGGATGCGCGGGTTGATCAGCAAGGCCCGCGCAATCGAGATGCGCTGGCGCTCACCGCCCGACAGCCCCTGGCCGCGCTCACCCACCAGCGAGTCATAGCCCTGGGCCAGCCGCAAAATGAATTCATGCGCATGAGCGGCGCGCGCGGCCGCGACGATTTCAGCGCGCGTGGCGCCCGGCTTGCCGTAGGCAATGTTTTCGGCAATTGTGCCGAAGAAAAGAAACGGCTCCTGCAGCACCAGGCCGATGTTGCGGCGGTAGTCGGCCACACCGAAGCGGCGGATGTCGGTGCCGTCCACGCTGATGGAGCCGTCGCTCACGTCGTAAAACCGGCAGATCAGGTTGACCAGTGTGCTTTTGCCCGAACCGCTGTGGCCCACCAGTCCGATCATTTCGCCGGGGCGGATCTGCAGGTCCAGCCCGCGAATGACGGAACGGTTGCCGTAACGGAACCCGAGGTTCTTCATGTCGATGCGGCCTTCGAGCGCACCAATCTTCACCGGGTTGGCCGTTTCAGGGACATTGGAGACGTGATCAAGGATGTCAAAAATGCGCTTGGCGCCGGCGGCGGCCTTTTGCGTAACGGAAACGATGCGGCTCATCGAATCGAGCCGGCCGTAAAACCGGCCGATGTAGGCGATAAAGGCCGTTAGCACACCCACGGTGATCTGTTGGCGCGACACCAGCCAGATGCCGAAAGCCCAGACCACCAGCAGGCCAACTTCTGTGAGCAATGAGACGGTGGGCGTGAACAGCGACCAGGTCTTGTTGAGCTTGTCGTTGACCGCCAGGTTGTGCTGGTTGACTTCGCGAAACCGCTGGGCTTCGCGCTTTTCCTGGGCAAAGGCCTTGACCACGCGGATGCCCGGAATCGTATCGGCCAGCACATTGGTCACGTCCGACCAGACGCGGTCGATTTTTTCAAAACCGGTGCGCAGCTTGTCGCGCACCACATGGATCATCCAGCCGATAAACGGCAGCGGCAGCAGGGTCACCACGGCCAGCCAGGGGTTGATGGAAATGAGGATCACCGCGGTCATCACGATCATCAGCACATCGGTCGCGAAATCCAGCGCATGCAGCGACAAAAACACGCAGATGCGGTCGGTTTCCGAGCCGATGCGGGACATCAGGTCACCGGTGCGCTTGCCGCCAAAGTAGTCCAGCGAGAGCTCCAGCAAGTGGTCGAAGGTGGCGGTGCGCAGGTCTGCGCCTATGCGCTCGGATACCAGTGCCAGCAAATAGGTGCGCGCCCAGTTCAGCGCCCAGCCCAGCACGGCCGCGCCCAGCAGGCCACCCAGCAGCAATCCCACCTTCCAGGGCTCGATCTTCTGGCCGTTCTGGAACGGGATCAGGATGTCGTCCATCAACGGAATCGTGAGGTAGGGCGGCACCAGCGTGGCGGCGGTGGAGGCCAAAGTCAGCAAAAAGCCGGCCAGCAACTGGTAGCGGTACGGATCGGCAAACCGCCACAGGCGCAGCAGCACCCAGGTGGAAGGCGGCGTGTGCAACTCGCGCGCGCAGGCCGGGCATTCCTCGCTGTCGGGCGGCAGCGGCAGGTCGCACTCGGGGCACAGGGCCGTGTCCTCGGCCAGCGCCGCGGCATCGCCCGCCGCCGGGGCCTGCTGCTGGGCAAACAGGCGCACCAGGCGCAGGGCCTGCACATTGGCACCCAGGGTAAACCGCCAGCTGGCCAGCCGCCGGCCCGCTTCATGCAGCTCCAGCGTGCCCACGCCGGCATGGTCGAAATGGCGCAGTGAAAGCCCCTGCAATACGGTGCCGTCGGCGTTCGCCGTGGGCCAGCTGGCCCACACGCCTTCAGGGTTGCAGGCCAGCAGCCGGCGGTCCGTCAGGGCCAGCAGGCCCCGGGCGAAATGAAGTTGGTTGTCCAGGTCAACCACCAGCGTGCACAAAACGTTCTCTTGGGTTGCAAGTTGTGAGCGAAGCCCTGCCAGAACAGGGTCGGTAGGGCTGGAGTCGTCTGCCGGGTGGTTGTGTTGCATTGTGTTGTGGAAAATCTTGGCGTCCCGCATCTGGCGCGGCAGGGTATTCGCAGGTTCTTCGTAGTCGTGCGAATAGGCCCGAAACAGGGATTTTCGCCGAATGCGGCCTGACGCGACGGAGTTTGACCATTTCACCCCCCTGAAAATGACGGAACCATCAAAATCGACCCCTGGCGGCCATCGCCGCGACAAAAACAACAACATAACGAGACACAGGGACCCACCGAGACCTTGACAGGCCTCACACTGAAATCCATCGGCCAGGGCCGAGCCTTGCTCCCCGGGGTGCCAAGGCCCAACCCTGCCGACAATTTTGCGAAAAATGAGCCCACAGGACGACATCAAGCTGCTGCGCATCAACTACCTGCGCGGTCCCAACATCTGGACCTATCGGCCCGTGCTGGAAGTCTGGCTGGACCTCGGCAGCCTCGAAGACTTCCCCTCCAACCTGTTGCCGGGCTTCAATGACCGCCTGGTCGCCCTGTTGCCGGCCCTCGTCGAACACCATTGCGGCGTGGGTGAGCGCGGTGGCTTCATCCAGCGCCTGCTGGAAGGCACCTGGTCCGGCCATGTGCTGGAGCATGTGGTCATCGAGCTGCTGAACCTTTCCGACATGCCGACCGGCTTCGGCCAGACGCGCAGCACCTCCCAGCGCGGCGTTTACCGCATGGTGTTCCGTGCCCGCGACGAGCAGGTGGCCCGCACCGCGCTGGCCGAAGGCCACCGCCTGCTGATGGCCGCCATCAACGGCACAGACTACGGCCAGGCCGGCGTGCAGTCAGCCGTCGAGAAAATCCGGACCAAGGTGGACGACTGCTACCTCGGCCCCAGCACCGCCTCCATCGTGGCCGCGGCCACCGACCGCCGCATTCCCCATATCCGGCTGAACGACGGCAACCTGGTGCAACTGGGTTACGGCGCCAGCCAGCGCCGCATCTGGACGGCCGAAACCGATCTCACCAGCGCGATTGCCGAAGGCATCGCCCACGACAAGGACCTCACCAAGAGCCTGCTGGCCACCTGCGGCGTGCCGGTGCCTGAAGGCCAGATCGTCGCCACGGCCGAAGAAGCCTGGGAAGCCGCCGAAGATATCGGGCTGCCGGTGGTCGTCAAGCCATCTGACGGCAACCATGGCCGGGGCGTTTCGCTGGACCTCAAAACACAGGCTGAAGTCGAAGGCGCGTTTGACGTTGCGGCGCGCCATGGCAGCGAAGTCATGGTCGAGCGTTTTGTGCGCGGCAACGAACACCGCCTGCTGGTGGTCGGCGGCCGCGTGGTGGCCGCTGCGCGCGGCGAAGCGGCCTGGGTGACCGGCGACGGCAGCTCGACCGTATCGCAGCTCGTGGACGCACAGCTCAACACCGACCCGCGCCGCGGCGTCGGTGAAGACTTCCCGCTGGGCCGCATCAACACGGCCAGCGACGGCGCCATCATTCTTGATCTGCAGCGCCAGGGCCTGAGCCCCGAAGCCATACCGGCCGTGGGCCGCGAGGTGCTGATCCAGCGCAACGGCAATGTCGCCATCGACTGCACCGACCAGGTTCACCCTGACGTTGACCACATCGTGTCGCTGGCCGCCCGCGTGGTGGGCCTGGACATCGCCGGCGTCGATGTGGTGGCGCAAGACATCTCGCGCCCGCTGCACGAGCAAGGCGGCGCCATCGTGGAAGTGAACGCCGGCCCAGGCCTCCTCATGCACCTCAAGCCGGCCGAAGGCGCGCCGCGCCCGGTGGGCCGTGCCATCTGCGACCACCTTTTCCCCGCCACCGACTCCGACAGCCCTGACGGCCGCATTCCCATCGTCGGCATTGCCGGCTCCAGCGACAACCAGCGCGTGGCGCGGCTGGTGGCCTGGCTGCTGCACCTGTCGGGCCGGCACACCGGCCTGGCCTGCCAGGGTGGGTTGTTCCTGGACCAGCGCTGTGTGGACGCATCCAACTGCGCCAACTGGGAAGCCGGCCAGCGCCTGCTGATCAACCGCGCCGTGCAGGCAGCCGTGTTTGAAAACGGCGCCGACACCATCCTGCGCACCGGCCTGCCCTATGACAAATGCCAGGTGGGTGTCGTCACCGACCTGGGCGGAGCCGAAGGCCTGGCCGAATTCGACATCACCGAAGCCGACCAGATGTACAAGGTCATGCGCTCGCAGGTCGATGTGGTGCTGCCCGGCGGCGCCGCAGTGCTCAATGCCGCAGATCCCCGCATCGCCGAAATGCAGGAGCTTTGCGATGGCGAAGTCATTTTCTACAGCACCGACCCCAAAGCCGAGGCCATTGCGGCGCATTGCGCCAAGGGCGGCCGCGCGCTTTACCTGCGCCAGGACCAGGTCGTGCTGGCCACCGGTGCCAGTGAGGCTTTTTTGCCGGGCCTCGGCAAGCTTGCCGCCTGGCGCGAACGCCGCGGGTTGTCCGAGGGTGGACTGCTGGCCGCCGTGGGCGCCGCCTGGGCGCTGGGCATCCCCCTCAATTTGATAGGCGCCGGCATGGAAGCCTTTGAAACCACCCCTAAAACCGCCGGGAGTGCCGAGTAATGGAAGTGTCCCGTATCCGGGCCCTGCGCGGGCCCAACCTCTGGAGCCGCCACACGGCGCTCGAAGCCATCGTTGCCTGCACTGCGGTGGAGTGCAATATCACGGGCCTGCCAGGCTTTGAGCCGCGTGTGCGCTCGCTGTTCCCCGAGATGGGCGCCTTCCGGCAGACCGGCCACGCAGGCCCCGTCTCACTGGCCCATGTGCTTGAAGCCGCCGCGCTGGCGCTGCAGACGGCTGCCGGTTGCCCCCTCACCTTCAGCCACACCGCCTCTACTGTGGAAGCGGGCACCTACCAGGTCGTGGTCGAGTACAGCGAAGAAACCGTCGGCCGGCTGGCCTTCGAGCTGGCGCAAGCATTGATCCACGCCGCCCTGCGCGACACCGCGTTTGACCTCGACGCCGCGATTGCCCAACTGCGCGAACTCGACGAAGACGAACGCCTCGGTCCCAGCACCGGCGCCATCGTCGATGCGGCCGTGGCACGCGGCATTCCCTACCGGCGCCTGACCAAAGGCAGCATGGTGCAGTTCGGCTGGGGCTCCAAACAGCGGCGCATCCAGGCCGCGGAAATCGACGCCACCAGCGCCGTGGCCGAGTCCATCGCGCAGGACAAAGACCTCACCAAAAAACTGCTGCGCGCGGCCGGCGTGCCCGTGCCGCTGGGCCGCCCGGTCACCGATACGGACGATGCCTGGGCCGCGGCCCTGGAAGTGGGTTTGCCGGTAGTCGTGAAACCGCTGGACGGCAACCAGGGCAAGGGCGTCACCGTCAACATCAGCACGCGCGAACACCTGGACACCGCCTGGAAGGCAGCCGCCGAATACGGCGAAGTCATGGTCGAAAAATTCCTTCCCGGCAGCGACTTCCGCCTGCTGGTCGTGGGCAACAAGCTGGTGGCCGCCTCGCGGCGTGAGCCGCCGCAAGTGGTGGGCGACGGCCTGCACACCGTGCGTGAGCTGGTCGACATCGTCAACCAGGACCCCAAACGCGGCGAAGGGCACGCCACCTCGCTCACCAAAATCCGCTTCGACGATATCGCGGTGGCCCGCCTGGAAGCCCAGGAGCTCACGCCCGAATCCATTCCCGCCAAGGGCCGGCGCGTCATCCTGCGCAACAACGCCAACCTCAGCACTGGCGGCACCGCCACCGATGTGACCGATGACGTACACCCCGCAGTAGCCGCGCGCGCCGTGGCGGCCGCGCAAATGGTCGGCCTGCACATCTGCGGGGTCGATGTGGTGTGCGAAAGCATGCTGCGCCCGCTGGAAACACAAAACGGCGGCGTCGTTGAAGTCAATGCCGCGCCCGGCCTGCGCATGCACCTCTCGCCTTCCTACGGCAAGGGCCGCGCCGTGGGCGTGGCCATGATCGACGAGCTGTTTGCCCCCGGCGACAACGGCCGCGTGCCGGTGATTGCCGTCACCGGCACCAACGGCAAAACCACCACCACACGCCTGATTGCCCACCTGCTGGCCGCCGACGGCCTGCGCACCGGCATGACGAATACCGACGGCGTCTACATCAACGGCCGGCAAACCGACAGCGGCGACTGCAGCGGCCCCAAGAGTGCGCGCAATGTGCTGATGCACCCTGACGTCGACGCGGCCGTGTTCGAAATCGCCCGTGGCGGCGTGCTGCGCGAAGGCCTGGGCTTTGACCGCTGCGAAGTCGCCGTTGTCACCAACATCGGCAGCGGCGACCATCTGGGCCTGAACTACATCACCACGGTGGAAGACCTGGCCGTGCTCAAGCGCGTGATCGTGCAGAACGTCTCGACCACCGGCTACGCAGTGCTTAATGCCGCCGACCCCATCGTCGCCGACATGGCCGCCACCTGCCCCGGCAAGGTGATTTTTTTCGCCGCCGACCGGCACCACCCGCTCATGGCCACGCACCGCGCACAAGGCAAGCGCACGGTGTATGTCGACGGCGCCAATCTGGTCGCAGCTGAAGGCGCCTGGGTCGAGCGCATCCCGCTGCAGGGCGTACCCGTCACGCGCGGCGGCACCATCAGCTTCCAGGTTGAAAACGTCATGGCCGCAGTCGCCGCCGCCTGGGGTGCCGGCCTGAACTGGGACACCATCAAGCGCGGCCTCTCCAGCTTTGTGACCGATGCTCACAACGCGCCCGGACGCTTCAACGTGATGGACTACAAGGGCGCCACCGTGATCGCCGACTACGGCCACAACCCCGACGCCATGCGCGCGCTGGTGGCCGCTGTTGACGCCATGCCGGCCACGCCAGGCCAGCGCCGCAGCGTGGTGATCAGCGGCGCCGGCGACCGCCGCGACAGCGACATCCGCGACCAGACCATCATCCTGGGCAGCGCGTTCGACGACGTCATCCTCTATCAGGACGCCGCCCAGCGCGGCCGCGCCGACGGTGAAGTCATGTCGCTGCTGCGCGAAGGCCTCGACAAAGCCCGGCGCACCAAGCAGATAGACGAGATCCGAGGCGAATTCCTGGCCATCGACACCGCGCTCTCGCGCCTGTCACCCGGTGACCTCTGCCTGATCCTGGTCGACCAGGTGCAGGAAGCGCTGGACCACCTGGCTGCGCGGGTGAAGGAAGCCAAAGAGAAAGTCACGAGCTGATTCCCCAGGCCTGCAGCCGGCAAAAGAGGAGCGAAAGGCGCCAGGAGCATCACCCTGCTGCCTTTCGCCGACTCCAAAGCCTTCCAAACCTCCGAGAAGCCTGATCAACGCAAAAAATCGCCTCCCGAGCCCAAAATTTAAGCAAAAAGAGGCTGCGGCGCATACAGAATCTGCCCGATCCGCTCCTGAATTGATAGCAAAATCAGGCTGCCTGCCCGCGTTAAACTTGCCCCATGACCTGGAACGCGACCCTCGCTCTCGACTACACCCACCAGGCCGGCAAGACCCTTGCCCACTTTCGCCATAGCGGCCCCCTGCGCATCCTGCAAAGTCTTTACCCCGAAGGCGACGCGATTTGCCACAACGTCATCGTGCACCCGCCCGGCGGCCTGGTCGGCGGCGACACGCTGGACCTGGCCTTCAGCGCAGCACCCGGCACACACGGCCTCATCACCACGCCCGGCGCCACGCGCTTTTACCGATCCGCCGGCGAGCCCGCCCTGCAGCGCACCCGCCTTGACCTGCAAGTCGGCGCCCGCATGGAATGGCTGCCGCTGGAAGCCATTTGCTACAACGGCTGCCTTGCCGAGAACCGCCTGACCATGACATTGGCGCCCGGCGCGGAGCTGATCGGCTGGGACGTCACCGCCCTGGGCCTGCCCGCCGCCAGCCTGCCGTTCGAGAGCGGCAGCTTTCGCCAGCACATCGAAGTGCCCGGCGTCTGGCTCGAGCGCGCACGCATGGACGCCACGGACACCTTACTGATGAACAGCCCGCTCGGCATGGCCGGCAATCGCTGCCTCGCATCACTCTTTTTTGTCGCCGGCAGCAAGCTCGAGCGCCATCGCCGCCAGCTGGCGCTGGACTGCGCACGTGAGGTGATGCAGGCCGACGCACTGAGCGCCAGCGCTGGCGCAACCAGCCCCGACGGGCAGGTCGTCGTCATCCGTGTGCTGTCGCCGGTGGTTGAACCTGCCATGGCGCTGCTCAAGCAGGTGTGGCAAGCCTGGCGCACACAGCTCTGGCAACTGGCACCGTCCACGCCGCGCATCTGGTCGATGTAGTCCAGTAGCTGCCCCTGCAGGCTGTACAAAAAAACATCTTCAGAAAATTCTTTACGCCTGCCCCGCAGCTCTACGGGTTTTGTAGCCTTTAGTTAGCCGTTACCTGCGCGAGCCCCGGCCCCACACAGCCGCTGAAAGACCTGTCCTACAGGCGAATGGGCTTAGGGCACGGCTTACCCGGACCTTTTCCTTTCATGGCCGTTTCAGGTAGCGGCCCAGACTCCCTTCATCGATATCCATCGAGTTTCGAACAAGGAGTTTGACCATGACCTCATCCCTGAATTTCCGCCTTGCGCGCACTGCTGCCTGTTTCGGCGCAGCCGCCCTGCTTTCCCTGGGCGCTGCTGCCCAGATTGCTTCCGGCACCACCGGGATCGACGCCACGGGTGACGCCAGGAGCGAAATGGCCGCGTGTAACAACGGCAAAACCCAACAAGACCGGGCAACCTGTATCACTGAAGTCAAGAACGCCAATGCCGCCAAACGTGCCGGCAAAATTGACAACGCCAATGGCCAGTTTGCAGCCAATGCGCTCAAACGCTGCGACGTCTTCAAGGGCGAAGACCAGGTCGCCTGCCAGGCCCGTATCGTGGGTTACGGCAAGGCTGATGGCAGCGTCGCCGGTGGCGGCGTGGTGCGCCAGGTAGAAACCGTTGTCGTGCCGGCTGATGCCACCAACGTGCGCATCCAGCCACAGACATCGACCGACAACATTGTGGTGATCCCGGCACCCGCCGCAGCACCGCAATAACAGTTGCCACTCGCTCCGCCGGGGTTTGATGAATTCACCGGATGGAGCAGAAGCAAAGGTGGGCCGCTTGCGGCCCACTTCTTTTTTGTGCCCGTTTTATGGACAGGTTTTCCATATCACCGGGTCCTCCAGGCGACGAATCTTTCATGCGCCGCCAACGCAGGTAATCCCCCCGTAAAGTCCATCCCGGCAATGCATTTCGGGTGCATGATGGGGTGTACCGTCGCGCGTTCACTGCGGGACGCCGACCCCTTGTCCCCCCGGCCATCATCCGCCACATCACCCGCCACGAAAGCATCCATGCAAAAACCCTCGAACACCTCGCCCGAGAAGCCACAACTGGCGCGCGCGCTCGAAAAAAACGATGCCGTGCAGGACACGGTGGAAAGATCGGCACAAGAACTGCTGCTGATCAACAAGGTCCTCGAAAAAGAAATTCCACCCGCTGTCAAAACAGGTGACGTTGCGATGGCACTGGTAAAAACCGCGGAACTGGAAGACCAAATCCAGAGCTCCGCGGAAGAGCTGGCACACGTCAACGACCTGCTGGAACGGGAGATTGCGGAGCGTGCCGAACTGGAGAAAAAACTGCTGGCAGCCACAGCCGGTATCGCAGAAAAAGACACGCCCAACGCCACCGGCAGTTGAAAAAAAACAGAGCCGACACCTTTGGTGCCAGTCTTGAGTCGTGTCAAAGTGGACCGCTTGCGGCCCACTTTTTTTTAGCCTTCCTGCTTATCGGTCTGTACAGATTTCAGCACGCCGTCGGCCTTGAACATGGCCTTGATGCCGCGCACCGCCTGCCGGATGCGGGCCTCGTTTTCGATCAGCGCAAAGCGCACATGGTCGTCCCCGTGGTCGCCAAAGCCGATGCCCGGTGACACGCACACCTTGGCTTTTTCCAGCAGCTGTTTGGCAAACTCCAGCGAGCCCAGCTTGCGGTAAGCCTCGGGAATGCGCGCCCAGATGTACATAGACGCCTTGGGGCAGTCCACCGGCCAGCCCGCTTCGGTCAGGCCCTTGTAGAGCACGTCGCGTCGCGCCTGGTATTGCGCGGTAATGTCCTTCACACATTGCTGGTCGCCTTCCAGCGCGGCAATCGCTGCCACCTGCAGCGGGGTGAAGGTGCCGTAGTCGTGATAGCTCTTGATGCGCGCCAGCGCGGCCACCAGGTCGGGGTTGCCCACCATGAAGCCGACGCGCCAGCCCGCCATGTTGTAGCTTTTGGACAGCGTAAAAAACTCCACCGCGATGTCTTTGGCACCCGGCACCTGCATGATGGACGGCGCCTTCCAGCCGTCGAACACGATGTCTGCATAGGCCAGGTCGTGCACCACAAAAATGTCGTGCTTGCGCGCCAGTGCAATCACCTTCTCGAAAAACTCCAGCTCCACGCACTGCGCGGTGGGGTTGGACGGAAATCCCAGCACCATCATCTTGGGCTTGGGGTAGCTGCCGCGAATGGCCTTTTCCAGCTCGGCAAAAAAATCCGTGTCGGGTGTTAGCGGCACCGAGCGAATGTCGGCCCCCGCGATCACCGCGCCGTAAATATGGATGGGGTAACTTGGGTCCGGCACCAGCACGGTGTCGCCGCGGTCCAGCGTGGCCAGCATCAGGTGAGCCAGGCCTTCCTTGGAGCCAATGGTGACGATGGCCTCGGTGTCGGGGTCAATCGCCACCTGGTAGCGGCTCTGGTACCAGTGCGCAATGGCGCGCCGCAGCCGCGGAATGCCCTTGCTGGCCGAATAGCCGTGCGTGTCGGGCCGCTGCGCGACCTCGGTGAGCTTGGCCACGATGTGCGCGGGCGTGGCCCCATCGGGGTTGCCCATGCTCATGTCGATGATGTCTTCGCCGCGCCGGCGCGCCGCGATTCTCAGCTCGGCCGTGATGTTGAAGACGTAGGGGGGAAGCCGGTCAATGCGCGCAAAGCGGCGCTTGCCTGAAGAAGAGGCGGACATAAGAAACTTTCACGTAAGCGCCCGGAACCGTCCGAGCGACGTGGCTGGCAATGGGGCCAGCCCGAAAGCATCCTAACCGATGACATGGCGACTTGCCAACCGCCCTCACCGCCTCACTGCCGCTTGGTCTGTAACCGGGCGCGAAGGAATTCAAACGCCAGTACCAGTAAAAATCCAGCGAAATACGCCAGCACGTCCATCCAGTCGGCTACCGAACCCAGCAGAATCTTCAGCACCCGGTTCTGCACGTTCCAGCCATTGACGCTGGCCACATACTGGGCCAGCTCCACAAGGCAACCCACCGCAAACGCCACCAGCGCCAGGCCGCGAGTGTTGGCCTTGATCACGGTCTTGAGCAAAAGGTACACCCACACCACAGCCAGCACGTCGCCGACAAAACCGCGCACCCAGAGATGATGCGACCACACGGTCGCGATCAGCACTTCAATGATGAAGACAAGGATTGCCCAGAGCGCCGCCTCGCGGTCAAAGCGCAGCTTCACGCGGGAAGCGCCCGTCTCAGTCGGGGACATGGATGCGCGCCTTCACATGCTTCAGGTTGGCCACGATGGTGAAGGTCATGACCACCAGCAGTGACCAGGAACTCCATTTGCCCACATGGACAAGGGACCAGGCACCCAGCTGGTTGGGGTAATGCCACAGGCTGAAGAACGTGCTGATGTTTTCCGCCACCCAGATAAAAAAGCCGATCAGCAAAAAGCTCAGCAGCAAGGGCATGCTCCGATCCCGGTCATAGGGCCGGAAGATCACTGTGGACCTGGCGTACAAGCCGGCCAGGCAGGCGGCGATGTACCAGCGGTAGTCGCCCCAGTAATGGTGCGTAAAAAAATTGCCGTAGATCAGCAATGCAATCACCACGCCCATCCAGTAAGGCGGGTGATGCCGGATACGCAGATCAAACAATCGCCACGCCTGGATGATGTAGCTGCCCACCGCCGCATACATGAAGCCGGAAAACAGCGGTACGCCAAACACTTTCGTATAGGCAAAGTCCGGGTAGCTCCAGGACTGGATGGACCCGGAAGTCTTGAAGACCTCCAGTGCAAACCCCACCACGTGAAAGAGGCAGATGGCTTTCAGCTCGTCCAGGGTTTCCAGCTTGGCCAGCACCATCCAGCCTTGAATCAGCAGCGCAATCAGAAGCAGCAGGTCGTAGCGCGGAACACCGGCCACGCCGGCCCGCGGCACCAAAAACACCGCGGCAAAGAACAAGCCCGCAAAGAGGCAGGCCCTGGCCTCCTTGAGGCCGAAACAGCCAAACTCCACCAGAAAGCGGTGAAAGCCCGACAGGCCCGCATGAGATTTCGCCCGGATCAGCCAGTTGTCCAACGCAAGCAACGCCATCGGCATCTACCTTTTTTTGATTGTTTTTAGCCGGTTTGTTTCGGCGACCGCTGCGATTCTACGTTCGCGGAACTGATACGAATATCGGCATGCCTGCAGGCACAAAAAAGCCCGGACAAACCGGGCTTTGACGCAAAACGGCGGCAGGCGGCCCGGTTAAATCGCCACCAGCTGCCGCACGCCGTTGGTTTCCATGTCCTTGCCCTGGCCGCGCGCAATGACCTCGCCGCGCTCCATCACCAGGTAGTCGTCGGCCAGTTCCTGCGCGAAGTCGTAGTACTGTTCCACCAGCAGGATGGCCATGTCACCGCGGTCGGCCAGCATGCGGATCACGCGGCCGATGTCCTTGATGATGCTGGGCTGAATGCCTTCGGTCGGCTCGTCAAGAATCAACAGCTTGGGCTTGGCCGCCAGTGCACGCGCAATGGCCAGCTGTTGTTGCTGCCCACCCGACAAGTCACCACCGCGTCGGTTCAGCATCTGCTTGAGCACTGGAAACAACTCATACAGCTCGGCAGGAATCGGCGTGCCGGCGCTTTTGTAAGCCAGGCCCATGCGCAGGTTTTCTTCCACTGTGAGGCGCGCAAAAATCTCTCGGCCTTGCGGCACAAAGCCCATGCCTGCGCGGGCGCGCTCATACGGCGTGTTGCCCTGGATGGGTTTGCCGTCGAATTCAATCGTACCGGTCTTGATGGGGATCAGGCCCATCAGTGATTTGAGCAGCGTGGTCTTGCCCACGCCGTTGCGGCCCAGCAGCACCGTAACCTTGCCCAGGTGAGCGTCCAGGCTCACGTCCCGCAGGATGTGGGAGCCGCCGTAGTATTGGTTGATGTTTTTTACGGTTAGCATGCGCACGGTACTCCCAAGCCAGTGACCGCGTGGAACCGGCTTCGCCGGGCCACAGAGGTCGCCCCCCAGTGGGGGGAGGCGGCAAAGCCGCATCGGGGGGCGTCTTTATCTGCCAAGATACACCTCAATAACCCGCTCATCCGCCTGCACTTGGTCCAGCGTCCCCTGCGCCAACACAGACCCATCACAGAGCACGGTGACGATCTCCGAGATCGTCTTGATGAAACTCATGTCATGCTCCACCACCATCAGCGAATGCTTGCCCTTGAGCGTCAAGAACAGCTCCGCCGTACGCGCGGTCTCTTCATCAGTCATGCCAGCCACCGGCTCATCAAGCAGCAGCAGCTTCGGGTCTTGCATCAGCAGCATGCCGATCTCCAGCCACTGCTTTTGCCCATGGCTCAGGTTTCCCGCCATGCGGCCCACACTGTCTGCCAGGTGAATCGTCACCAGGATCTCGGCCAGCCTGTCGCTTTGTGTTGAATCGAGCTTGAAGAACATCGAATGCTTCACGCCCTTGTTGGTCTTGAGCGCGAGTTCCAGGTTTTCAAACACGGTGAGCTGCTCAAACACCGTGGGCTTCTGGAATTTGCGGCCAATGCCCAGCTGGGCGATTTCGGCTTCCTTGTGGCGCAGCAGGTCAATCGTGCTGCCGAAAAACACCGTGCCTTCATCGGGCCGGGTCTTGCCGGTGATGATGTCCATCATGGTCGTCTTGCCGGCGCCATTGGGGCCGATGATGCAGCGCAGCTCTCCGGGCGCAATGTCCAGGCTCAGCTTGTTGATGGCCTTGAAGCCGTCGAAGCTGACGCTCACATCTTCCAGGTACAGGATACGGCCGTGGGTAACGTCTACCTCGCCGGTGGCATGAGCAATACGGCGGCCACTGGCGCTACGGCCACCCGATGCCGTATTGGCCTTGCCGGCTTCCAGCGCGGCCAGGCGCTCTTCAATGCGGCGTGCGCCCTGCTCAAGAAGGTCGGGGGTCATTTGCCACCCCCTTTACGAAGCTTCTTGACCAGGCCCACCACCCCATCGGGCAGGAACAGCGTGACGCTGATGAAAAGTGCCCCCAGAAAGTACAGCCAGAATTCGGGATACGCCACCGTCAGCCAGCTCTTGGCGCCGTTGACGATGAAGGCCCCCACAATCGGCCCGATCAGGCTGGCGCGCCCGCCCACTGCGGCCCAGATGGCAATTTCAATCGAATTGGCCGGGCTCATTTCGCTCGGGTTGATGATGCCGACCTGCGGTACATACAGCGCACCGGCCACACCGCACATGATGGCCGAAATCACCCAGATCGTGAGCTTGTAGCCCAGCGGGCTGTAGCCCGAGAACATCACGCGCGTTTCAGCGTCACGAATGGCCTGCAGCACACGGCCAAACTTGCTGCCCACCAGCCATTTGGCAAACAAAAAGAAACCCAGCAGCGTCAGGCCGGTCATGATGAATAGCGTCATGCGCATCGACGGCGTGGCAATCGGGATGTTGAGAATGCGCTTGAAGTCGGTAAAGCCGTTGTTGCCGCCAAAACCGGTTTCATTGCGAAAGAACAGCAGCATGGCCGCAAACGTCATGGCCTGGGTGATGATGGAAAAGTAAACGCCCTTGATGCGCGAGCGGAACGCGAAGAAGCCAAACACAAAGGCAATGATGCCCGGCACCGCCACAATCAAAAACAGGGTGGCGGCAAAGCTGTCGCTGAAAGTCCAGTGCCAGGGCAAGGTCTTCCAGTCAAGGAACACCATGAAGTCGGGCAGGTCGCTTTTGTAATTGCCGTCGCGGCCAATCTGGCGCATGAGGTACATGCCCATGGCGTAGCCGCCCAGTGCAAAGAACACGCCATGCCCCAGCGAGAGGATGCCGGTGTAGCCCCAGATCAAGTCCATGGCCAACGCGCAGATGGCGTAGCACATGATCTTGCCGAGCAGCGCCACGGCGTAGGTGCTCATGTGGAACACGCTGCCCTCGGGCACCCACAGGTTGAGGATGGGCGCAATGGCGCAGACGGCGATCAGCGCCATCATGAAGGCGCTCCAGCCGCCGCGTGTGAGCAGCGGGCCTTTGGCCGGTAGGACGACAGGCATAGGTTTAAACACAGACTCGGTATTCATGACGTTTTGCCAATTCGAGGGTAGCCGTGGAACCGGCTTTGCCGGGCCACTAGCTGCGCCCCCTTGAGGGGGAGGTGCCGCAGGCGCTTCGGGGGCGTACTCATACTTCCGCACTGCGGCCCTTCATCGCGAAGATGCCCTGCGGCCGCTTCTGGATGAAGATGATGATGAACACCAGCACGGCAATCTTGGCCAGCACGGCGCCCGTCCAGCCTTCCAGGAATTTATTGAGGATGCCCAGGCCCATCGCGGCATACACCGTGCCCGCCAGCTGGCCCACGCCGCCCAGCACCACCACCATGAACGAATCCACGATGTAGCCCTGGCCCAGGTCAGGCCCCACGTTGCCCACCTGGCTCAGCGCGCAGCCCGCCAGGCCGGCAATGCCCGAGCCCAGCGCGAAGGCGTAAGTATCAACGCGGGCCGTGTTCACACCCATGCAAGAGGCAATCGGCCGGTTCTGCGTGACGCCGCGCACAAACAGGCCCAGCCGTGTGCGGCTGATCAGCCAGGCCACGCCCAGCAGCACCGCCACGGCAAACACAATGATGACCAGCCGGTTGTAAGGCAGCGAAAGATTGCCCAGCACCTGCACGCCACCGCTCATCCACACCGGGTTTTCAACACCCACGTTTTGCGCACCGAAGATCGAACGCACCAGCTGCTGCAGCATCAGGCTGATACCCCACGTGGCCAGCAGTGTTTCCAGCGGGCGGCCATAGAGGAAGCGAATCACGCTGCGCTCCAGCGCCGCGCCCATCAGCGCCGAAGCCATAAAGGCCACCGGCACCGCGGCCAGCAAATACCAGTCAAACGCGCCGGGGAAGTATTTTTGAAACAGGCCCTGCACCACATAGGTGGCATAGGCGCCAATCATCATCAGCTCGCCGTGCGCCATATTGATGACGCCCATCAGCCCGTAAGTGATGGCCAACCCCAGCGCCACCAGCAGCAAAATGCTGCCCAGGCTGATGCCGCTAAAAATCGCGCCCAGCTTGTTGCCCCACTCCAGCGAGGCCTCTACCTTGGCCAGCGCAGCCTGCAGGGCCACCTTCACGTCGGCATCGGCCTCGGTGCCCAGTCGCTCTATCAGCACCGTCTTGGTATTGGGGTTCTTGCTGCCGGCCAGCTGCGCGGCGGCCTCCAGGCGCTTGGCCTTGTCGGTGCTGCCCAGCATGATGGCGGCGCGCATCAGCTCAAGCTGGTTCTTCAGCTCGGGCACGGTTTCAGCCGCGTAGGCTTTTTCAATCAACGGAAGCCGCGCTTCGTCGTTGTCACCGCCCAGCGTCTTGATCGCATCGCGCCGCTGCTTCTCGTCTTTGGAAAACAACTTCAACGCGGCCAGAGCGTTGTCGATCTCGCTGCGCATCAGGTTGGGGTTGATCACGTCTTCCGCATCTGCCGGCAGCGGCACCTCGGCGCCGGTGATCGGGTCAAAGGCTTTGTCGTCTTTCACGACAAACACCTTGTCACCCTTGGTTTTCACCGCATCGTCAGACAGCGCCTGTATGAATGCGGCCGTCTTCTCGTCGGCCTTGGCAGCGGCCTTGCCCAGGGCCTCCACACGCGCCTCCGTTTCGCCAATTGACATGCCTTTTACCTCCTCAGGGCTTAAGGCATAAGCGCGAGCAGCTATCAAAAGCGTAGCAAGAAGGAGTAAGCGGAGAAGTGGGTAACGGAGCATAAGGGAAAGAACCTGTAGGTTGGGCACAGCACGCAACCGTGTTGCGCCCAGACTGCAACTTCCTGAGGGGCACCGGCCCCGCTCCTAAGAGCAAGAACCAGGCCGTAGACACCAAAACGGCGTCAAGACTGGAAGAACCAGAACCACTCCATTGAAGAAGTGGTCCAGAGAGCGTAGCGAGCAGCCCGAGGTGGGTTTTGCAGCGCGGAGCCGTACAGAGGTACGGCGAGCACTGCAAGGCCCAGATCGGGTTGCGCAGTAGCTCTATGGCTTACTTCTTGACGGGTTCGTCTGGCTTTTTGTCATTGCCTTCAATGTATGGGCTCCATGGCTTGGCCTTCACAGGGCCAGGCGTCTTCCACACCACATTGAACTGGCCGTCGGCCTTGATTTCGCCGATGAAGACCGACTTGTGCAGGTGATGGTTCTTCTCATCCATCTTGCTGACGATGCCGGAAGGCGCGTTGAAGGTCTGGCCGGCCATGGCGGCGATGACCTTGTCGGTGTCGGTGGACTTGGCCTTTTCAACAGCCTGCTTCCACATGTTGATGCCGATGTAGGTGGCTTCCATCGGGTCGTTCGTCAAAGGCTTGTCAGAGCCAGGGAGCTTCTTGGCTTTGGCATAGGCAGACCACTTCTTGATGAACTCGGTGTTGGCCGGGCTCTTGATTGACTGGAAGTAGTTCCAGGCAGCCAGGTGGCCAACCAGGGGTTTCGTGTCCACACCGCGCAGTTCTTCTTCACCCACGGAGAAGGCAACCACTGGCACGTCTTTGGCCTTCAGGCCGGCATTGCCCAGCTCTTTGTAGAAAGGCACGTTGGAGTCACCGTTGATGGTGGACACCACAGCCGTCTTGCCGCCTTGCGAGAACTTCTTCACGTCAGCCACGATGGTTTGGTAATCGCTATGGCCGAAGGGGGTGTATTTCTCGTCGATGTCGGTGTCTTTGACACCCTTGCTCTTGAGGTAGGCGCGCAGAATCTTGTTGGTGGTGCGTGGGTACACATAGTCGGTGCCCAGCAGAACCCAGCGCTTGGCGCCGCCGCCGGCCTTGCTCATCAAATAATCGACCGCAGGAATAGCCTGCTGGTTAGGTGCCGCACCCGTGTAGAACACGTTCTTGGAGAGTTCTTCACCTTCGTACTGCACAGGGTAGAACAGCAGGCCGTTCATTTCTTCAACCACTGGCAGCACCGACTTGCGGGACACAGACGTCCAGCAACCGAAGATGACCGAGACTTTGTCCTGGCCGAGCAGCTGCTTGGTCTTTTCAGCAAACAGGGGCCAGTTGGAAGCCGGGTCAACCACCACGGGCTCGAGCTTCTTGCCCATCACGCCGCCCTTGGCATTGATCTCTTCGATCGCCATCAGCACGGTGTCTTTCAGGGTCGTTTCAGAAATTGCCATGGTGCCCGACAGGCTGTGCAAGATGCCAACCTTGATGGTGCCGCCCGCCTGGGCAAAAGCGGCAGGCATGGCGCCAAGGCCAGCCAGTGCGACGGCGGCGGTCATCGCCTTGAGGGTAAATCGACGTTGTTGCATGTGAATCCTCGCTCCGGTAGATAGGTGTTTGAATCGCGTTTCGCTGCGCCAAAACCCGGGGAAACCAGGGCTTTTACACAGCGATGAACCGATTCTGGGGACCGGAGGGGGATTGGGGAATACGCCGGGTGGCGTATGCGGCGTGGCCTTTATGCTGTGGGGTGCCGGTGAGGGCCGGCATTACAGGGAGGCCGCTGCGCCCGCTGACCTCTCTTCTATATCAAACTAAAAAAGAGGACTCTCTTCTATGAACGCGCTGGTTTCCCGCTCTTCACACCTGGTCATTCTTGCCTTGACCGCCACAATCCTCGCAGGGTGCCAGACCACCCAACCCAGCCCAGGCGCAAGCAACCCCGAGCCCAGGATTCTTTCCGTCACCCGCGTAGGAGGAAAAGGCATCCCCAACGGCCGATCAGATTCAACGGCGCCCTATCTGCGCGTCATCAAGTTGCAAACCGCCACCGACCCTGGCTACGGTTACTCCGCCACAAACGCCATCAGAACAGGCCCCTACGACACCCGGCTTCATCTTCTGTACCTCAACTCATTGCGCGGACCCAAAGGCGAACCCATCACATACGAACGCCGGGGCGCCTGCTGCGAGTACGGAGACAAGTCGATCCCGACGGGTGGCGGGCTGCTGGATGTGTACGACATTCAGGTCGACGGAGGCAGCAAGACCATCACGATTTACGTGGATATGTACCGGACGGGGCCGCCGTTGTTGCCGGTTGGGTTTACGGGTCGGTAGTAGATGGTGCTTTGATGATTCAGTTTCACTCACATCCTGCTGATTTCGCGTACGCGCAGATACCGCAGGAGTAGGATGAAGCAGCAGGTCACCAGATCCCAATCTGGGTAGAAACGACGATAAGAGGCCGGGTAAAACGGGAGGAGTTGAGATGCAATCTATTGAAGTCCTTGACCTGGATTCGGTGGCGCAGCGCCCTGACGGCAAAGCTTATCTTGGCCTCCTTGTACGGCGGCTTGTCTACGCAACAATTGCCAAGGATCGGCCTACCCTTCAGTTCAACTCTGGACAAACTAACAACAACTCCGGATGGGATGGATGGGTAGAGGTTAGCTATGTGGACGATGGGATCACGAAGATACATCGTTCGGTCTGGGAGCTAAGTACCGAGAAAAATTTCAAAAAGAAGTTTGAAGAAGATTTTCGCGAAGCCGAAACCAAGGAGCTTCCCGACGGATGGAACAGTTCAGAGGTGATCTACGTTGGACTAACGATGCGTAACGTTACGCACAATGCCTTAGGGAAAATTAAAAAATGGGCATCTGACAACAGCGGGACGCGCGACTGGGGCGGGCTTGTTTTCATGGCCGCAGATGATCTGGCCCAATGGCTAGAAAAGACCCCATCAGTTGCTGATTGGGCGAGCGAGGAATTTAAGGTCGGAACGAAACAATTCGGCAAAGCGCTGGATCACTGGTTTCGTAGTTGGGCTGAGCAAACGGATCCTGCCGTCATCGCAGCTCTGCTCCTGTGTGGAAAGAATCTGCCGGAACTTACGCAAGCATTCAGGGTAGACGGCGACGCGGTTGTTCATTTGCAGGCAGATTCTTTGCAGGAGGCGATCGCACTTGCTTACTGCGTCGTCAAGAGCCTATCCGAAGCAGAAGCGGAGATGATTCTCGCCGGCGCACTCGTTGTGGAGGATGAAAACCGTGCAATCTCCCTTGCAGAGCAAATTGCTCCGCCCAGCCAGCTAGGAACGGTGATTCTGTGTCCGCCAGCGACAGCTCATGCGGTTCCGCTAACCCGAAAAGGCTATCGAGTCATTAAAGCCCTCGCCAGAACAAGCGATGTAAGCGGCGTTTTAACGTTCGAAAGAGCGAATGTTCAGGAATTCGGAGACGTGCTGCAAAAAATGGGGTTGTCGCAATCAGAAGCAGAAGCCCAAGCGCGCGCCGTGGGGTGCAGTGTGACCATTTGGCACATCAGAAATCTTCACCTTAGTCACGCTCAACTCCCGCTTCCTGAATGGGTGGATGGCGGCAACATGGATGCCATCGTGGCTGCTGTTTTCGCAGGTACCTGGGATGAACGGTCAACCTCAGATGTACACGTCATGGAATCACTGTCTGGCATGGGAGTTGGGCCATTCAGTAATGCTCTCCGGCGGCATTCGACTGGACATGCCCCACTTTTGGAATTGATCGGGACAAGCCGTCTTGTAATTGCACCTACAGCAGCATTTGAGTTCATTCTCGGTCATATCTCGTGGCAGCAAGTACAGCGCTTCATGGAAGTTTGCAAAGAGGTTTTTCAGGTTGTGGAGCCCAGCGTCCAGGAGCGCTGGGACGGTAAGGAACCAGAAGGACGGATCACAAACAAATCCCAGGAGCTATCCTCAGATTTGCGTAATGGCTTGGCTGAAACATTGTTGCGGTTCTCAGTTTTTGGAAACCAACTCGTTAAGAGCGGCTCATTGGGGGGATTCTCCTCGGGGCAAGCTTTTGTCGATTCTGTCGTCGCAAATTTACCCGGTCTCCAAAATGACGGCCGTGTAATGGCCTCGCTCAATCGTCAACTTCCTTATCTAATAGAGGCGGCACCCGACCCTCTTCTTAGCGCCCTGGAATCCCTAATCCAGGGCGCGCCCGAACAAGTTCGTCTGTTGTTTGCCGATGAAGCGGGGATCTTCGGCCGTGCCTTTCATACCGGGGTACTTTGGGGTCTTGAAGCGATGGCCTGGTCCCCAGAGTGGTTGCCTAGAGTTTCCCGAGTTCTGGCGGAATTGCACAATCTGGATACGCCGGGGACACTATCCAATCGACCACTCAACTCGCTTCGAGAGATTTATCTCGCTTGGCATCCCGGGACATCGGCGACACCTGTACAGCGTGCAGAAGTCCTTAGTTCCCTCGCCGAGATGACACCGGAAACGACGTGGCAGTTACTACTTAAGTTGCTCCCAGACACTCGGAGCGTATCGACTCAGACACATAAGCCAAAGTGGCGACAACTGGGCCAAGTCAACAGGCAGTCAATGAAGCGGATGGACGTGATTGACGCCTACGACCTCTATATCGGGCTTGCACTGGACTTAGCGAGCCGAAATGGCGACCGTCTCGCTATATTGGTACGGCACTACCCCGGATTCCCTCCCGAACATCGACTTCGGCTCGAAGCAGGTTGGCAAGAGTTTATTGCCATGGGACAGAGTGAAGAGACTATGCAGAAACTTTGGCTAGCCCTAGTCAAACTTTGCAACCACCACAGCGCTTTCCAGGAGACATCTTGGGCTATGCCAGAAGACACAATCTCGCGCCTCCGAGCAATCGCGGAATCGGTTCCTTTGGAAGACGTACTGCTGAAATCCAAGTGGCTGTTCGATGACCAGATGCCGGAACTAGGAAAGCGGTGGGAAGACTACGAGTTGAGAGGAAGGGAACTCGTCCGGTTGCGCAGGAACGCGTTGCAAGAGATCATCACATCGCGAGGTTGGGATGGCATCAACCAGCTAGCAATAAAGGCTCGTTATCAATATATCGTTGGTCTCGAGTTAGGAGGCATGAACCTGGAAAGAGAGGCCATTCTTAGCATCGCAAGCCGATGGGCTCACGACAAAGAAAACGATGTCCGCTTGCCGCTTAGATCACTTTCTAATGCGCGTTCCGAACAGGATGATCAGTGGATAGTCCATGCACTTCAACTTGCCCGCAAGGAGAACTGGGCACCTGAAAAAATTGTTCTTCTCGTGCTGGACTTTCCCGATACGACAAAAACGTTTGATCTAATTGATCGCGAACTGACTGAGGAGGAACGCTCCTTCTATTGGTCGAATCGCTACGCATACTTCCGCATCCAAGATCAAGATCTTACGATGTTCGAGCGCGCATCTCGGGCTATGTTGAAGTACAGCCGCGCAGCAGAACTCATCGATAACAACTGGCAAGCTCTCCCGAAGTTGGGCGTCACTTTCCTCCTGGAAGTATTGGACGGGTTCATACAGTCACCGCCATCCACCGAACAAGCGCAGAGGTTGGGCAGCTTCGAGCACGACATCCAATATCTCTTCGATTGGCTGTTGAAGCAGAAGAATCCTGATTTTGAGGAGATTGCAAAACGGGAATATCCGTTGCTCCCTCTATTGACATCACATGGGTTGGAGCGGCGAAAGCTAGCCCTGCACGAGTTACTTTCCTCAAACCCCAATTTATTCGTAGATGCGGTGTGTGATCTCTATAAGCCCTCTTCACAGGCGGAGCGGGATTTGTCCGGGAAAAGCCTTGAAGAGGTGCGTGCTCGTGCCAATGCTGCATTTGAATTACTGCAGTCCTTTCGGACGCTTCCCGGTTTGGAAGACGGTCATATCAATTGGTCCGTACTGGAGGAGTGGGTGAGCACCGCAAGGAGCCTTCTAATCAAGTCAGACAGACAGGCAATTGGGGAGCAAGAGATAGGCAAGCTACTCTTCCATTGCATCAAAATTGATCCAGTTAACTTTCCACCTACGCCTTTAAGCAAGCTCTTGGAGCAATGGCGCTCAAAGGATATCGAGACTGGAATATCCATCGAGTGTTTCAACGATCGAGGATTCACCTCGCGAGGCGTGTTCGACGGCGGTGGACAGGAGCGCGACCTGGAAAAATGCTGGCGGGCGTACGCGGCGGCTGTTGCCCCTAGGTGGCCTCGATCACGCGCATTGTGCCTCGATATTGCGGATTATTGGCGTCGCCATGCTGAAGCGGAAGACGAGGACGCGAAGCGAGAACGCGTGCAGCACTCGCGGTAACCGAACGAGGCGCTACTCAGTCTGCTATTGAGGGCAATCGCACCGACCGACCTAGGATTAATTCTGTAGATGTGAAGCGAACTTGAATGCACGTCCTAGATAACGTCCTTGATAAGCCGATTTAATACGGACTAAAGGCCACCTCACACCCGCAACCCAGACACCAGCCATTCCTCAAAGCCCCGAATGTTCCGCTGCTCCCGCCGCTCAGGCGGATAAGTGAGGAAATAAGCATTCCCGCTATCGACCTCAATGTCGAAGGGCTTCACCACCTTCTTCGACGCAATCAAGTCAGTGAACAAGGCAGCGTCGGCGATGGCAACGCTCAGACCCCGCTCTGCGCTTTGCACGCACATGCCTACCGTGTCAAACAGCTGCTCACGCGCGCCCTGCCCCGTTCCACACAGGTGGCACGCAGCATGAATAAAAAGGTACACGTTCCGCCTGTGTAACCACCGCACAAAGACAACCAAAGACGGCTCGCCCAACGCCGCCAACACTGGCAAGATCAGCACAAGGCTGGCGGGGCAACAAAAACCAAACTCTCATGTCCCGGCTGCCGTGAAGCCAATGGAACACAGCGCAACGCCAAACGGGCGCGCCGCAATCCCAGTTACCTCGCAAAGAAGGTCTTCATGAAGATCTCCCCAAGCGAAGGCAGAGTGGATGTCCATAAGCCAAATAATAGGTAGAAGCCCCACTCCCGCACCCTTCTTCCCACCCGGTACCCAAGGGAAAATCACTGATATTGTTGTTGCCCACGCCCCGCCCCGCTCACAGAAGAATCCGCTCTCAATGACGCCCACCACGCCAGCAGCCCCCGAAGGCGCCGTTCGATGACCCCACGCGAGGCCTGGATCAGCGTGCAGCTGGCCCGCACGTTTATGCAAAATGCGCGGCCTACGCTGCATGCGGCCGTGCTGATCATTCTGGTGGTGGTGGCAATGCTGCATGGGCGTGTGGCGCCATGGGACTTGTGGGTATGGACCCTGACCACCGGCTCCATGACGCTGCTGCGTTATGCCATCCTGCATGCTTACCGCCACCGCCTGGCGGAGGCCGACGGGGTGGCGCTGCGGGAGTTCATGTCGCTCCTTGGATGGGCCTGGCCCTTGAGCGCGGTGGTCTGGGGCTCGCTGATGTTTGTGGTGTACCGCCAGGCCCCCATTGAAGATCAACTGGTGTGCATCATGATCCTGGGGGGCATCGCGGTGGTCGCGGTGGCTTCGGGCCCGCCGAGCTTGCGTACCGTCTCAGCGTACTGCAACGGCTTGAGTGCCTCGGTGCTGGCGGCCCTGGCCTGGCGAATAGACCTGACGGGGGGTGTTCCTTCGGTGCTCGACACCGGCGCCGAGATGGGGGTGGTGCTGGTCTTCCTGTGGGTGGCCCATGTGACGGGCCGGCGCATGTACCGGGCCCAGCGCATAAGCCTGGAGCGGCAGTTCGACCGCCAGGAACTGATCAAGGCCCTGGAGGAGCGCAAACAGGCCCTGGCGGAGGCGGAGGCCGTGCGGAGCAGCTTTATTGCCAGCGCCGCGCATGAGCTGCGCCACCCCGTGCATGCGCTGGGCCCGTATGCCGAATGGTTGACGGCGGAGCCGGAGTTTGCGGCGCAGATTGCGCGCAAGATTGGCGATTCGACACGCAAGATTGACGAGCTGTTTGAATCGCTGTTCAGCCTGGCAGGGCTGGAACCGGCTTCGCTGAGCGTGCACCTGCAGCCGGTAGACCTGGCCGCGCTGGTCCACACGCTGGCCGAAGAGCACACGCCGCAGGCGCGCGAAAAAGGCTTGCGCCTGCGCACCCGAACCGCCGCGGGACGGGCGGTGTCAGACCCGGTGCTGCTCACGCGGCTGGTGGGCTGCCTGCTGTCGAACGCCTTGCGCAACACGCATGGCGGCGGTGTGTTGCTGGCCGCGCGACCGCGCCGGGGCAAGTGGCGCATAGAGCTGTGGGACACGGGCACGGGCGTTGCGCGTGAACGCCAGCAGACTTTCTCTGAAGGCATCCCGCAGCAGGGCATGGCCGAGGGCTTTGGGCTGGAGCTGGCGGTCGTCTACCGCCTGAGCCAGCTGCTGCGGCACCCCGTGGGCATGACGGACCGCCGGGGACGTGGCAGTGTCTTCTGGGTGGAGCTGCCCCGATACGAAGAGGTTGAGAAAAGCGCAAATACCCCCCACGGGCCTGTACCTGGGCCTGTAATTGAGCCTACACCTCCACCGCAGGCAACGCCTTCCGCAACCGTCCGGGCGAAACACCATACAGCTGTTGAAAGTGCCGGATGAAGTGCGAGGCATCGGCAAAGCCGCATTCGTAGGCGATGGTGCTCACCGGTGAATCGGTTGAGGTCAGCAGCCACCGGCCGTACTTGAGCCGCGAGTTGCGGTAAAACCCCGAAGGGGAAGCGCCCGTTTCTGCCAGAAAAACCCTTTCAAGTTGCCGGCTGCTGGAATCCACAATTTTGGCGATGACGGAAATTTCAAGCGGCGTGGTGATGTTCTTTTCCATCAGCACGATGGCCTGGCGTAGCTTGTCGTTGTCGGCACAGGCATAGCCCAGCGCGCGCCGGCGCGCGACGTGGGAGATGGCGGATTTGCGGGTTACCGTCATCTGGTGCACAACCTTGGCGGCGCGGTCCGGCCCGCAATGCAGGCGAATCAGCTCAGTGGCCAGCTCGATGATGGAGATACCGCCCGCGCAGGTGATCCGGTCACCATCAAAGATGTAGTCGCAGTTGGTGGTGAAGGGTAGATCGGGAAAGGCTTCCTTCCAGTCATTGACATGGAAGGGATGAACACAGGCCATGCGGCCTTGCATGAACCCATGCCGCGCAAGCGCAAAGCTGCCGGTGCAAATGCCGATCAACGGCACACCGGCTTTTGCGGCGTGGTTCAGAAACTTCACACCTCGAGGGTCGGCCGTTTTCATGAAGGGCAGCAAGCCCCCGATCACCGCCACGTAATCAAAGTTGCAGTCCGACGAAGCCGCGGGCAGCGTGGCCACTTCGACGCCACAGCTGGAGGCCACGGTCTCGCCGGCGGCGCTGAGCACCGCCCACGTGCAGCGAAGCTGTCGGCTCTGGTCGCCCAGGTCTGCGGCGTGGCGCAGCGCATCGCACAGCCCCGCCAGCGACAACAGGGGAAAACGCGGGCACAGAAAAATACCGACCCGCAGTTCCACACCGGCTTTGGGAGGCGTTTTGGCCTTGGCCGCGTCAAGCCGGTCCACCAGCTGGTTGCCCTCATCCTGTACGCCGGCAGCCCTGTTGGCCTTCGCGGGTGCACGCTTTGCGCGCTTTGCCGCCGCAGCTTTGGGCGCAGAAGCGCCCTTTGTCGGTAATTTTCCTGAATGTCGCATACGTTCAATTTACACGCCAAAGCTTCCTATGACAAGTTGACGGTGCTTCATACCATCCACCCCGTCAGTGAGAGTTTCGTTAAACCACCATCAGGAGTTTTCATGAAAAAAACATTCGCCGCACGCCTCTTGTGCATGCTTCTCGCCGCGGGGGCGGTACTGCCGGCTGCCAACGCCCAGGCCTTGCAAACCGTTGAAAAAGACGCGTTGACGATCGCCTTCACCGGCGACATGCCGGGCACGGGCTACCAGGACGGCGCCATGATCGGCTACGACGGCGAGATCCTCCAGCGCGTGGCCGAGGCCGTCAAGCTCAAGGTGAAACCGGCCCTCATGGAATGGTCGGGCACCATTGCTTCGGTGCAGGCCAAACGTGTCGACGTGATGGCCGGCACCATGGGCTGGACCGAGCAGCGCTCGAAGATCATGACCTTGAGCGACCCGATCCATTACTTCAAGAACGGCATCACCCAGTCAAGCAAGACCAACTGGTCGCACCTCAAGGACCTGGAAGGCAAAAAGGTCGGCACGATCACCGGTTTTTCGTTCATTCCCGAGCTTCGCAAAATCACCGGCCTGCAACTGACGATGTATGACACATCCGACGCGGCAGTGCGCGACCTGCTGGCCGGCCGTATTGACGCCGTCATCGGCGACCCGCCCGTGATGCAGTACGCCATTTCGCGCAACCCGCAATGGAAGCTCAAGTTCAACGCCTTTGTTGACAACAACCCGGACTACCCCCTGCTCACCGGGCTGGGCCAGGTGGTGTTTGGCCTGAACAAGGACAACCCGGAACTCGCCAAGGCCGTGAACGCGGAAATCGCCAAGCTCTGGCAGAGCTGTGAGCTCAAGAAGATCGGCGGCAAATACGGCCTGGTGCAAGACGTCTGGTATGTGCCTGTGGGCCAGAACTACCGCGCCGGCGTAGACCGCCCTGCCGACTGGAAACTGCCGTCCTGCAAGTAAGCCCTTCGAAGCATGGATACAGGCGAATGCGTGTTTTTCTCATGCGTTCGTCTGCGTCAAAAAACTGAACCCCATGAACAACACCCTGTTAAAAGTCGACGGGCTGAAGAAAAGCTACGGCCCGCTTGAAGTGCTCAAGGGGATTTCCTTTGACCTGAGTAAAGGCGAAACCCTTTCGTTGATCGGGCCCAGCGGCTCCGGAAAGTCGACCTGCCTGCGCTGCCTGAATTTTCTGGAACAGCCGGGCGAAGGCGCCATCGTGCTTGACGGCGAACGAATCGGCCAGGTGCCAACCCGGCACGGCGGGTTCCGCTTCATGAATGACCGCGAACTTGCGCCGCAGCGCCGCGAGATCGGCATGGTGTTCCAGTTGTTTTATTTGTGGCCGCACCTGAACGTTCGCGACAACGTGGCCCTGGGCTCCATCAAGGCCGGCGGCATGTCGAAACCCGAAGCCTATGAGCTCGCTGACGCCATGCTGGAGAAGGTTCACCTTTCCAGCAAGGCCGATGAATACCCGGAGCGTTTGTCCGGGGGGCAACAGCAGCGCGTGGCCATTGCCAGGGCCTTGACCCAGCAACCCAAGCTCATTCTTTTTGACGAGCCAACCTCTGCGCTTGACCCGGAGCTGGTCGGCGAGGTGCTCACCGTGATTCGTGAGTTGGCCGAAGAGGGCCGCTCGATGATTCTGGTCACACACGAAATCCGCTTTGCCAGGGACGTGGCAGACCGCGTGATCTTCATGGACGGCGGCCACATTGTTGAGCAGGGCCCCGCTGTCGATGTCATCAACAACCCGCAGCTGGAACGCACCCGCAGCTTTCTCGGCCAGGTGGCTGACAACCCGGGGCTGGCCAGGTGATGGAACAGCTGGGAATTTTCGGGGGCATCCTCGCCGTGCTGATGGGTGGCGCGGTCACCGCCGCGGTGGTAGCCCTGGGTGCTTTCGTCATTGCGCTGGCGGGCGGAATGCTGCTGGCGGTGACAGTCACTTTCGCACGCTTTCGTTTGCTGAAGCTGGCCATTGCCGCCTACATCGAATGGATGCGCAACGTTCCGGCATTGGCCCACCTCTTCGTGATCTATTTCGGGCTGGCGGCCGTCGGCATACGGCTCTCGCCGCTGGTGGCGGCGATTTTGGGCCTGGGGCTGGTTGGCGCAGCGGTGTTGTGCGATGTATTTGTCGCCGGGCTCAAGTGCCTTCATGCCGGGCAGCGCGAGGCCGCCCTTTCCGTCGGAATGACACCGCGGCAGGCGCTGATTCACATTCTTCTTCCACAAATGCTGCGGGTGACGTGGCCATCCCTCGGCAACTACACCAGCCAGCTGCTCAAAGATACGTCCATTGCGTCGGCAATTGCCGCGCCGGAAATCATGTTTTTTGCCAGGAACCTGGTGACCTCTACCTTTGAAACCACCCTGATCTATCTTGCCGCCATGCTGTTGTATGCGGCCATGGTGCTGCCGGTCAGTTGGGGATTTGCCAAGGCCGAAAGCCGCATGGAGAACAAGCGATGAACAGCTTTTTTGCAGTCTTCCTGCAATACTGGCCCGAGTGGGCTCCCCGCCTTGCCGAGGCGGCCAAGGTAACGGCAAAGCTGTCGTCTGCGGGCTTTGTGATGGCTCTGGTTCTGGGAGCAGCCCTGGTGACCATGATCCGCAGCGGCCGGCCGGCCCTGCGTTTTGCCGCGAACTTCTTCATCCAGTTCGTGCGCACCGTGCCCTTGCTCGCGCTGCTGCTGGCGCTCTACTTTGCGCTGCCGCCGCTGGGCCTCACGCTGCCGGGCTTCTGGGCCGGGGTGGTCGGGCTGGGCCTGCACGGCGCGGCCTATGTTGCCGAGATTTTGCGCGGAGGCCTGCAGTCAATTCATCGCGGGCAGCGCGAAGCAGCCCTGGCCGTCGGCCTGGCGCCGCACCAGGTGTTCATGCATGTGGTGTTTCCCCAGGCGCTGCGCGTTATGCTGCCACCGCTGCTGAACACCTATGTGGCGCTGTTAAAAGACAGCTCGCTGTGCGCATTGATCGCCACGGACGAGCTGATGCTGACGGCGCGGGCCATGTCCAGCGAGTTCTTCCTGCCCCTGCACATCTTCCTGCTGGTGGGCGCCTTCTACTTTGCCATTGCTTTCCCCTTGTCAATGCTTTCGCGCGCGCTTGAAAAGCGCCTCTCGCGCGGCCGGCGGGTCATGGGTGCTGCATGACCGACACCGCCCATACCTCCCATATCTCCAACACCCCGCTTGCCTACGCTTCCATGGAGCAGACGCTCGAGGCTCTGGCCAGCGGAGAGACCAACAGCGAAACACTGGTCGAAAACCAGCTCTCACGCATAGACGCCTTTGACGCCAAGCTGCACGCCTATGTAGACCTCTATGCAGATGAAGCCTTGCAGGCCGCCCGCGGCCTGGACAAGCTCAGGCAGGCCGGCTTCACGGTCGGCCCGCTGCATGGTGTGACCATTGCCGTCAAAGACCTGTTTGAAATTAAAGGCCATGCCATCACCGCGGGCTCCAGATCGCTTCCGCCGCGCACCTCCACCATCACGGCGACGGTGGTCGACCGATTGAGGGCAGCCGGCGCCATCGTGCTGGGGAAAACACACACGGTGGAATTTGCCTTTGGCGGCTGGGGAACCAATACCTCCATGGGCACACCCTGGAACCCCTGGGACCTTGAAACCCACCGTGTGCCCGGCGGCTCCAGCAGCGGCTCGGCCGTGGCGGTTTCGGCGGGCATGGCCAGCGCAGCGCTGGGTACGGACACCGGCGGCTCTGTTCGCATTCCGGCCGGGCTCTGCGGGCTGGTGGGGCTGAAAACGACACATGGCCTGATCAGCCGCTACGGCCTGATTGACCTGTGCCCCACGCATGACACAGTGGGGCCCATCACGCGGACGGTGAAGGATTGCGCGACGCTGCTGGACGTGCTGGCGGGGCCTGACCCGCAGGACGCGGCATCCCGCTTTTCGCCCTCGCGTTCGGTTTCAAAAGAGATTGAAAAAGATGTCAGGGGAATGCGGGTCTGGACCCTGCCAAAAGCTGAACGCGAAGACGTGGACCCGGAAGTGCTTAAGGCTTACGACAGGTCTCTTTCCGTGTTCACCGGGCTTGGCATGACGCTGGTGGACAAGCCGCTTCCGCAAAGCCTGGCGCAATCCATGCGCATTGCAGGCAGCCTGATGAGCGCTGAAGGCTATGCCAATCTCGGCACGCTTTTTGAGCGCAATGAGCTGGAGTTTGACCCGAACATCAAGCGGCGGATCATGCTGGGCCGGGACATCGGGGCCGCCCAGTACATCACCCTGCTGCGCGACCGCGAGTCTGCGAAAGCCGCGATGCTGGACGCCATGGACGGCGTGGATGTTTGTGTATTTCCGACCAACGCCATTACCGCCATTCCCGTCAGCGAGGTCGATGAACTGGCCACGCCGCTGTCAAGGTTCGGCCGCTTTGTGAACCTGCTGGATCTGTGCTCGGTCGCCATACCGGCAGGGCTGTCTGACGGCGGACTTCCGGTTTCGATTCAAGTGATCGGGCGGCCCTTCGCCGAGCCCACGATATTGCGCGCAGCGTTTGCGTTTGAGAAGGCAACGCCGTGGAACCGCTTGTATCCCGCAGGCCTTGAGCTAGAGCGCTGAAAGGGGCGGCGCTGCCGCCTGGTGGGCCGCCGTCGGTTTTCGCCTACAAAAATCAGCGCCAGCCTCGCTGGAGTTCGCTTTGCGCCTTGCTGAAAATGCACTGATCATGCCCAGCACTGCGGCTCACCTTTCCGACAGCACGTCCCCGGCAGCCGCAACGTCGCTGTGGCCGCGCATCCGCCGCTGGGTGTTTCCTGCGCTGGGCATCGTCGTCCTGGGTTTGCTGGTTTCCCATGCCCACAAGGTGGACTGGGAAGGCGCCTGGCAGACGCTGCGGCGCTACTCACCTCTTTTGCTGCTTGCCGTGCTGGGCCTGGCCACGGCCAGCCATGCGCTGTATGGCTGCTTTGACCTGATAGGCCGGCAGCACACGCGCCACAAGCTGCCGCGCCTGCAGACCTGGGCCATTGCGGTCACCAGCTATGCCTTTAACCTGAACCTGGGCTCGCTGGTCGGCGGGGTGGCGCTGCGGGCGCGGCTGTATGCGCGGGCCGGGCTGGACGAAGCCACCATTGCGCAGATCGTGGGCTTGAGCCTTGCGACCAACTGGCTGGGCTATGGGCTGGTGGCGGGCAGCCTCTTTGCCGCCGGCGCCATTGCGCCGCCCAGCCAGGCACACATTGGCGCCGCGGCGCTGCGCCTGCTGGGCGTGGTGATGGTGCTGATTGCACTGGGCTACGTGGTGGCGTGCGCGTTGGCGCGCGGGCACGTGTGGCGGGTGCGCGGGCGGCGGCTGAAGCTGCCTTCTGCGCAGCTGGCCCTGGTGCAGCTGGGTATTTCAGCCAGCAACTGGGCACTGATGGGAGCGGCCATGTATTTGCTGCTGGGCCAGCAAGTGCCCTACACCACTGTGCTGGGCGTGCTGATGGCGGCGTCCATCGTGGGGGTGATCATGCCGATCCCCGGCGGGCTGGGTGTGCTGGAGGCGGTCTACCTGGCGCTGCTGTCGGGCAGCGTGCGCCAGGGGGCGCTGATGGGCGCGGTGCTGGCCTACCGCGCGCTTTACTACCTGTTGCCGCTGGCGGGCGGGCTGGTGCTGTATGCGCTGCTGGAGCGGTATGCGTCAACCCATGCGGATGCCCATTCGCCATGAGTTGCTATCAATAACGTAGCTGCTCGCGCAATACCAGAAAGGGCTGGAGGCAAAATTTATGCCAAATCAACCCGGCGAGGCCACCGTGCGGCAGACCCGGCCAGGCACCACACGCACTACCTGAATATGCGCGAGCCAATCAGCACGCCCAGCTTTCGGTAGCTTTCCCACTGCGCTTCGTCAAAGAACTGGTCAAACGTGGTTTGCTGCGGGAACGATGGTTTTTTGGTCTGGTATTCAAACAGGTCAAGGGGCGCGCCCTTGATCAAACGCGGCTTGAGCACCAGCAAAATACTTTCAGAGGGCTTGCCCGGCTGGCTGCTGGCATAGCGCACGCGGTAGAGCAGTGCGCATTTTTCGTCGAGTGGCGCCAGCGGGTCGGTTGCCGGGCGCAGTTCAGATTCGTCGCGGGCGAAATAGGGCGCGAGTGTGGCGGCATTGGGTGCAAGCCGTGGCACCGCGCTCGGCCCGACGCATTCAAACTCGGCACCGAAATCAATGCGTGCCAGGCGCATCAGATTGGCAAGGTCTTCAAAGCTGTAGTTCGGGTCTGCGCCGCAGTCGCAGCAGACGATGAATTCCACCCGCCTGCGCAACAGCTCGAAGACACCGGTGTTCTCAAAGTGCCCGCCGTCGCTCAGGTACCAGTGCGAGCCGTCCGTGCCCAGGAAGCGGGCCCGCAATTCGCACTGCAGATAGCTCTGGTTGCGCCATAGAAAAAAAGGTGTTTTGGTGTCCTTTTTGCCGGAGTCCCACCACCAGCCCAGGCGTATGTTGGTGATGGTGAAAAGCATGGCCTGCCCCAGCGAGGTGCCGCGGCCCAGCCCCGTCGAAAATGCCGCGCCCGACACGCCCACCCATTGGCCGATGGACAGCTCGGGCGGCGCCCGCCTGGCGGCTTTGGCCTGCGTGCCTGCAAAATTGCCGGTCTTTGCATTCCAGAGCCTGCCGTCCACGGTAATGCCCGCAGGCGTGACCGCCAGCGGCAAGCCCTGCCTGTCCCGCTGCGTCAGCTGGTCGCCGGTGCCCGTGGTGGCATTGATGGTCACGTTGATGAGGTGGGCCGGACCCAGGTGGTCGTTCCGGTAGTAGGCCTCGCGCGTGAAGTCGTCGCTTGCATCGGCCTCGGTCACGTCCATCTTGGGCCGTTCCGATTCAAACCGTGCCTTGTTGGACGCACCCAGGTAGGCACGCGTGAGGCGCGCGCCGTACATCACCTGCAGGCTCGACAAATTGATGAACCCCAGAAAGTAGCCCGCCACCGCCACAGCCGTCAGGCAAAACACAATGGAGATGACGGGGTAGAAGTATTGCCAGACCCATGACGAGTCCTGGCCAAAACGGACCGTGGTGAACATGGATTCGATCATCAGCTGCCCAAGCCCCGGCAGCGGCGGCTGCATGCCAAACAGCAGGGCCGCGGCCGCGCAGTTCCAGGCCACGGCCAGCAGCAGGGCCAGCGCCAGCCCGACCGCGCCAAGCAGGGTGTTGAGCGGAAGCCTGCTGAGCAGGCCGTTTTTTCCGGGCTGTGCCAGCACCGGCGCAAACTGCTTCACCGCCGCCACCAGGGCCGCGACCACGCCAGCCACGCTGAAGACGGTCAACGGCATTGACTGCCTTGTCGCCAGCCAGAGATACAGCGTCTGCCCCGCGGTTTCAATCAGCGCCAGCACGGCAATGATGAATGCGTACGTCAATACCCTGGAGAGCCACCGTGTGATGCGGTTGCGAAACAGCCCGGGTGATTGCTGTGGAAGGTACTTCGCCACAAAAAACACGCCCAGGGAAAAAGCCAGGATGACATCGATCAGCACCAGCAGCAAAACAGGCACCGGAACAGCCTCAAACAGTGACCCGGCGCCGGCGGCCGGCGGCGCTACCCGGCTCCAGAAGACACAGGCAGCCAGCACACCCGCGGCCAGCAAGCCGGCAGCCGCCAGCGCCGGTGCGGGAATGGCCGGCAGCGGCGCTTTCTTTGCGCCGGCTGTACCGGCGCCGGAAGGCGAGGTGTCCTGGTCGAGCCAGTAGGCCGCGCCGCACGGTATGACCGCAAGCACAAGCCAGATGCCCAGCACACCGAACCACGGGCTGAACCAGATGTCTCCGCCCTTCAGCGGAGGCCTGGGCTGCATCATGGATTCCAGCGTAAGCCCCAGCGCATGAAACCCCTCCCATGGAATCTGCAGGCTGCCGTAACGCAGGGCAAACATCAAAAGAAAGATGGTCAGCAAGGTCACGCCGATCACGTAATGCACCGCACAGAGGTTGCGTATGGCGATGGCGATGTCGTAGAGAAAGTCACCGGTGTTGTTCGGTGCCAGGTAACGCCCGTTTTCGCGCAGCCAGCGCAAGGGACGGTCAGGCATCTGGGTGAGTGCTGTCTGGACCTTGCTCAGCCTGCCGGGCGGGTCGGTCGCGAGTGCTTCGTAGGCTTCGGTGGCCAGCACATCGGGCGCGGGTGGCGCAGGGGGTGTATGGGGCGCCGCAGGCGTGAGGGGATCGCGGGGGCGAAACAGGGCCGAGAAAAAACTGCCGGTGTACCCGCCTCCGCTGACGGTGGAAAGGAAATCAAAGCGGGCGAGCAGCGGCCAGGGCTTTTGCCTGTCGTTAGCGCCTCTTCCCGGGCCGCTTCCCGGGCCACTTTCCCCCGGCAGGTTGAACCCGGCTTTTGCCAGCGCCTGCAACACGCCAAGGCAAAAGGTGGCGCTGCGAATGCCGCCGCCCGACAAGGCCAGGCCCCACAACTCCTGGGGGGCCGTGCCGCTGGCGTAAACAAAACCTCGCCGGAAATCAATGGCCTTGCGCTCTTCTTCTTGCGCCCCCTCCTGCGCCTGCTCTTGCGCTTGTTCCTGTGCCTGTTCCGGTGTGACGGGGTTTCCAGTGCCTGGCTCGGTCATATCTCGCCTCCTTGGGCAAACAACGCAGCTACCGAATGGGCTTTGAAGACGGCTCCGGCGTTGCCATGAAACGCGACGCCCTGCAAAGACTCAGGCCAGCTTAGGCAGGCGGTGCGGGAAAGACAAGGCCCTTATTCCCACAAATCGTATCGAAGCCGCGCACAGGTGCTGGCGCCATCCGGCAGCCGGGATCGGGATGAAACCGGTTTCACCTGACGGTTTCATCACCCTCGACTGCTATCAATAACATAGCTGGGGGCGCAAGTTCTATAAGGGCTACAGGCTAAAAACATTCATAATTTGGCGTTTTGGAGGCCGCTGGGGCACATTTACGCCCTCCCGGCGCAGCTTCATGTCCAATACAGGCATGGAACCGACGAACGACACACCTCAAACCGACCAGCGCCTGACGGCGCTGGAGATCAAGGCCAGCTTCACCGAAGACCTGCTGGACCAGCTCGACAAGGTCATCGTGCGGCAGCAGCAGCAAATCGATGCGCTGGTGCGCGAGGTGGCCGAACTGAAAGCCGGCCCGTTGCGCGACGGCGATGTGACGGTGGGCCGCAGCCTGCGCGACGAGCTGCCGCCGCACTTCTAGGCCCGCGCCGCTCAGGCGCCGAGATGGTCGGCGAGCTGGTCGAGGGTGCCGCCGTAGCCTTGCGTGAGCGACGGCTTGAGCTCTTCAAAGTACTGGCGCTCAGCCGCAAGCTCACCAAAGGGTTGTGCGCGCAGTGCCACGATGGTGCTTCCGTTTTTCTCGGTGAAGGTCACGGTGTTTTCTATTTCCAGGGGGCAGGCTTCGCTGAACGGTGCGCGCGCAATGCCGCAGTGTTCGTTGGCAAACGAGTTGAGCCACACGATGCGTTCACCCGCGGCTATTTCACGGTAATTGAACCGGCCCCACATCGTGGGTGCGCCCGGAAACTTCATGGCGTAGTGAAAAAACCCGCCGGGCCTGAACTCGAAACGCAGCAGGTCGACGGTGCAGCCCTTGGGCCCCCACCATTGCTGGATGTTGCCGGCTTCGCTCCACGCTTTCCAGACGCGGTCACGCGGGGCCTTGAACACGCGGTCGATCAGGAACGGGGAAGCCATGGCTGCCTTGCTGTCATTTGCGGGCATGTTTCTTTCCTTTTGCAGAGGTTGATTGAGTTGACTGGGCTGATGACGTGGATGTGTCCGGCTGCAAAAACGCGTCGAGCCTGTCGAAGCTGTCTTCCCAGACATTGCGGTACAGCGCCATCCAGCTGGCGACTTCTTTCAGGGGCGCGGCCTCCAGGCGGCACGGCCTGGTTTGCGCCGCACGTCCGCGAGAGATCAAGCCCGCCCGTTCCAGCACCTTCAGGTGTTTCGAGATGGAGGGCTGCGTCATGTCGAAGGGCGCCGCGAGTTCATTGACCGTGGCTTCGCCGGAAGCAAGCCGGGCGACGATGGCGCGGCGGGTCGGGTCCGCGAGGGCGGCGAACGCCTTGTTGAGGGTGTCTGGGGTCATTACATGGCCAATCGTTTATATAGCTATTTGGCTATATTATGGCGATCAAAACAGGATGTCAACGGCTTGCGGCTTGGGCTCAACTACCAGAGGTTCTTGCCGTCGATCACCGTCACAGGTGCTTCGGCCGCGTCAAACCCGTCAAAGAGGCGGGCGTTGACGCCGATGCGGCGGGTGGTGCCGTCCCAGCTGCCGTCCATCTCGAATGCCGGGCTGTCTGAATAAGTGGACACACCGCATTCGGCGCAGAAGTGGTGGTCTACCAGCTTGGTCTGCCAGCGGTAGATGGCGTCACCGTCCGTGGGCGTGGTGACGTGGAACTGCCCGGGTGTGTAGTACGCCAGCAGCGCACCGCGCCTGGCGCAAAACGAGCAGGTGCAGCGCGTGAGCTGCGCGGGGATTTCGCCGTCAATGCGAAAGGCGTTTTTGCCGCAATGGCAGCTTCCTGTGATCGTCATGCACCACCTCCTCGAACTGTTGCATCGCCGTCTTCACCTTCCCCGTATTCATCTTCTTCATCCGTTTCATCTTCTTCATCTTCATCATCTTCATCTTCATCGGCCACGACGCCGGCAATTTCCTCTGTACCGCCTGGGGCGCAGCTAACTTCGCCCTCCTCGCCCCTTGCTTCCGGGTCTTCATCACGGGCGCCTTCTTCAAGGAAGTCGGCCTCGTCCATTGTCCGGTCGGGCAGGATGTCGGCATCAGGGCGCTCGTCGCCGATGACACCGGCACGCTCGCCGGTACCGGCAGCGTCGCTGTCGCTGGCCAGCTCCTCTTCGCTGTAGGCACCTAGCGTGTCGCTGCCGGTGTCTGAACTGTCGCCCGGGCCGAGCGACTGTGTGTCTTTTCCGCGCATCCACTGTTCGGGCGGAATGCTGCCACCCGCAATGCTGCTTTTTGCCATGCTGTGCCTTCTTTCTGCTTGTACCGGCGCGAACCACGCGCAATGATGGCGGGCAACCCGCCATCGGTTTTATTCTGCAAAGCCGCAGGGGGCGCAGTTGTGGGACAAAACCGCTTCCTGGTTGTCAGCAGGCGCATTCCCCCGCGCATCTGCCGTGACAAGGGCAAGCGCCCAGGCGCGAACCCGCTGGCCAGATGTCCTACAAGGGCCGGGCAAGGCAACCGACACCTTGCGCCACCGGCGTTTCCTTAAATGATGGCTCGGCGTGCCTTGCTGATTTTGCTGATGAATGCCATGTTTGAACTCAACGTCTCCTGGTGGGAGCTGCCCCTGCGGGCGGTCATCATTTACCTTGCGCTGCTGGCCATGGTGCGCGTTTCGGGGCGGCGCACCGTGGGCCAATTCACACCGTTTGACTTGCTGGTGGTGATGCTGCTGAGCGAGTCGGTCTCCAGCGCACTGAACGGAGGGGACGAATCTGTTACAGGCGGCCTGCTGGCGGCCATCACGCTGGTGGCACTGAATGTGCTCGTCGCGTTCATTACCTCGCGCAGCCGCCGCGTGCAAAACGTGCTGGAAGGCCGCCCCTTGCTGGTGGGCCGCAACGGCGAGGTGTTTCTGGAGGTGCTCAAGGCACAGCGCGTGCCCTTGTGCGATGTGGAGCAGGCGTTGCGCGAGGCCGACTGCGACAAGTCGGACATGCGGTTTGCCTTCCTGGAGGCGGACGGGAAAATCAGCGTCCTGAAGGAGTCGTCGAACGATACGTCACCGGTCAAAGAACGCGTCATTGCCGGCTGACTGGGGACTGCGCCCCCATGACGCCGCCCACGGCGGCTTTCCGCAAGCTGGCGCTATTGCGCTATTGCTATTGTTTACCCAGGTATTGGCGCACGGCGGAGGCTGAATTGCCGACAGCCTTGACGGCGTCGCGCAGTTGCTGCTCGGTGCAGCCCAGGGTTTTGGTCCAGTCGCGGACCTCATAGTCCTGCCCCAGGGCGATGAACCTGCGGTCCACAGCAGTTTCAGTTGTATCGTCAGCCATGACGCATCTCCTAGGGAAAAAACGAATGCTAGGACGAAATGTCTGGGGTAACCTGTAGGACAAAACCCGTCACGCAGGCAGTCCGTCTTCCGCTGCCGGCTGACATCTCCAGGCGCATGCCATGTCACTTCCACCGGATTTCAAGCCTTCAGACTTTTCCATCGGCTCCATCAGCGACCGCCAGCTCGTGAACCTGGCCAAGCTGGCCGGTGCCATGACGGAAGGCGACGCGCTGACGCCGGAGCTGCAGGAGTTCACCCTGCTGATCATGGAAAAGTGCGCAGACATCGGCGACAAGTACAAAAGCCAGAAACACGGTCGCACCGCCGGCGACGAGATTCGCGCCCTGTTCGGGGTTTACTGACCACCCTGCGGGTGCCTGCCCTGGCCAGCTGCGACGGGCCGCGCTGCCAGCCCCGTCGTCAATTTGCTACCAAATTAATAGCTGCTTGCGCTTTTCCCTATTGGGCTGAAGGCCAGTTTGATGCATAAACCAGTCGTGGCTAGCCGCCCGTCTCCGCCGCCGGGTGCGCACCGGGCACTGCAGCGCCCGTGCGAAGCAGCACGGCAGCCAGCAAGGCGGCGCAGGCCGCAAACACCGCACCGATGACAAACGCCAGCTGGTAGCCGCCGTTGAGCGCCACCACGGCATCAGCGCCCGCACCGGCCAGCGAACCGGTACGCGCCGCAGCCAGGCTGGCCAGCACCGCCAGCCCCAGCGCGCCGCCCATCATGAAAGACGTATTGACCACACCGGAGGCAATGCCCGACTCGGCCGGGTCCACGTCGCTCATGGCGGCCAGCAACACCGGGTTGAAGGCCATGCCGGCCCCCAGCCCCAGCAGCAGCATGCCGGGCAACACGTCGAGCACAAAGCTGCCGCCCACCGGCGCACGCGCGAACAAGACCAGGCCCAGGGCGGCCAGCAGCAGGCCGGCAGACAGCGGTGCGCGTATGCCGAAACGCATGACGATTTTGGCCGACAGGCCCAGCGAGAACGCGGCCATGATCAGGTTGGCGGGCAAAAAGCCCAGGCCGACCTGCAGGGCGCTGTAGCCCAGCACCAGTTGCATATACAGCGCCGAAATAAAGAACCAGGCAAACATGGCCGCGGCCCACAGTACGCCGACCACGTTGGCGGTGGCGACGTTGCGCAAGCGGAAAAGGCCGAGCGGCACCAGCGGTGTCGTGACCCTGGCCTCGATGGCGAGGAAGATCGCCATCAGCACCATGGCAACGCCCAGCAAACCGAGCGTCTGGCCCGACAGCCACCCTGCTTCGTTGCCGTTGACGATGCCGTAGACGGCCAGCATCAGCGCGGTGGTGACGGTGACGGCGCCCCACACGTCAAGCCGCGCGCCGGTGGCCTGCCCCTTGCCGCCGGGCAGCAGGAACAGGCACAGCGCAAACACGGCGCCTCCTATGGGCAGGTTGACCAGAAAGATCCAGTGCCAGTTGAGCGAATCGGTCAGCACGCCGCCCAGCAACACACCGATGCTGCCGCCGCCGGCACAGACAAAGCCGTAGACACCCATGGCCTTGGCGCGCTCGGCCGGTTCGGTGAAGAGGTTCATGATGAGCGACAGCGAAATCGCCGACACCACCGCGCCGCCCAGGCCCTGCACTGCGCGGGCCACCACCAGCAGCACCTGCGAATTGGCCAGGCCGCAGGCCAGCGAGGCCACGGTAAACAGCGTGAGCCCCGCCAGGAACAACCTGCGCTGGCCGTACAGATCGCCCAGCCGGCCGCCCAGCAGCAAAAAGCCGCCGAAGGTCAGCATGTAGGCGTTCACCACCCAGACGAGCGAGGTTTCGGTAAAGCCGAGGTCGGTGCGGATGGAAGGCAGCGCCACATTCACGATGGTGGTGTCGAGCACGATCATCAGCACGCCCAGGCAGAGCACCATCAGTGCCCACCAGCGCTTTCGGGTTTCCATGTTGTGTGTCATCTACAGTTTCTCCCCGGTTCAATGAAGGTCGATCGGCGTCATCAGCGGAATCAATTCATGAGGCTCGTCAGGTTCTTCAGGTTCGCAAACCCGGATGCTATCAAATCAATAGCTGGTTGCGCTTGTTCAAATTGGTCTGGAGATCATTTTTATGATGAGCCATGCAGCAGGAGCGGTGCGAGGTGCCTGTGTCCTACAAGCGCAGCCGGATTTGGCGGATAGAAGCCGGGCATCCGGCTGGCTAATTTAGCGGTCAGGAAACGGGAGCACCGTGGCCCTCCCGGCACCCTGGCACCCCACACAGGCCGCAGACTTTTCCCATGGGACTTCTCATGCTTTTGACCCCACCCTCCGACCGGGCAACCCGCGCCGCCAGACTTGCGGGCCTCGCCGTGCTGGGCGCCGCCGGCCTCGTGGCCTTGCCGGCACTGGCAGACCCTTCGCCCGCACTGGACCGCGCCAGTCTTTCCATCGGTGCCTTTCATGCAGACCCGACCTTCAACGCGGCGGTGAACACCCGCTTCGGCCGGCTGGATTCCGGCGACGTGAACCGCAGCAGTGTGACCATGCCGCGCATCAAGGCCGACGTGCTGCTGTTTGACAGCCAGGGGCTGTCGCTGGACTACTACCAGTTCAAGCGCGGCTACTCGGATTCACTGGTCAGCAACACCAATGTGGGCAGCGGCACCGTGACCACCACGGGCACCGCCAACCTGGACGTGAAGCTGGACTTTGCCAAGCTGGCCTACAAGTGGTGGCTGGGTTCGGGCAACACCGTGCTGGGCCTGGGCGCAGGCGCTGCCTACTACCGCGCCAGCCTGGATTTACGCGCCACGGCAGCCGTCGGCGGAACCACCGGCGCCATCGCAGAAACCTACAGCGACGACGCCGTGGCGCCGCTGCTGGAAGTCGGCCTTCGCCATGCCATCAGCCCTGACCTGCGGCTGTTTGCCGACGCCTCCGGCGTGAAGAAAACCGGCGGCAGCGTACGCGGCGAGATCTACAACGCCGCGGTGGGTGTGGAATGGTTTCCCCTGAAGAATGTGGGCGTGGTGCTGGACTACGGCCTGACCGACATCGACCTGCACCGCGACGACAGCAACGCCCGCTTTCGCGTCAAGCTCAAGGGTCCCTCGGCTTTTCTGAAAGTGCGGTTTTAGCAGTTCCCCGTGCCGCGCCAGCCCCGGCATGGCGGAAAGCAGGCGCCGACTGGATCAGCGGTTGAGAATATGCAGGATGTTGCCGTCCGGGTCCTTGAACCAGGCGCCCTTGAAGTCGCCCGCGACGTGCGCATCGCCTTGCCGCGTCATGCCGGGCATGTCGTAGTGCTCAAACACCACGCCTTTGGCCTTGAGCGCCTTCAGGATGTCGTCGAACTCGTCGCCCACGCCCCAAGTGGCGGATGTGGCCTTGTTGGTTCCGGCGAAAGACGAGACATACACCACCACAGTGGCAGTGCCGCTCTGGTAGGTCAGCACGCCCTCCTCGGCGGTGTCCAGCGGGGTGAGGCCGAGTGTGCCTCCATAAAATTTCTTCGCCGCCGCAAGGTCCCTGACGGCGATGGTGGCCATGGCGTTTCGGTTGGCAAGCATGATGGCTCCTTTCAGTTGCCATGTTTGTGGCCGCGCCGGGACATGTCAACCCTGGCCCAGCGGGAAAATGTGTCCTTGTGTGCGTGCACCGGGCTCCGCATGCAAAGAAATGTATCCGCGCTCCGCTGGCAGGTAAACCGGCGCAACACCCTGCAAGAACACTGGTATTGGGTACGGGGATAGCATCCAATGGTGACTGACCCCACTCCTCAGGAAGCCCATGCACGCGACAACCAACACTTCCGCTAATACGTCCGCCAATACGCCTTCCAGTCTGAACCACCTCCGCATCTGGATGCCGGTCTCCTTGCTGGCCCTGGCCACCGCGGCAGCCTTGCTGGCCGCGCAGGCACACGCCCAGACCGCGGAGCCGGCCGCGGCGGCGCCCACTCCCGCCGCCGCGCCCGCTTCCACGCCGGCACCGACAACAGTCACCTATTACGAGCCCAAAGACCTGGAGCGCGCCTTCAAGTTCATGGACAAAACCGGCGATGGGAAGGTCAGCCGCGACGAGGCGTCGAACTTTCGCGGCGTCTCCAGGCATTTCGACGAGGCCGACGTCAACAAGGACGGTTTTCTCTCGCGAGAGGAATTCGACAACGCGATGAACCGCAGCAAGGCGCGATAGTCCGATTCCCGGATCACCTCATACACCACTGCGGCCACAAAGCGGCACGGGATTGTCGTGAACGCTATTTCTTCCGGTAGACATACCAGGCCGCGAAGGCAGTAAAAACGCCAATGATCCCCACGATCACCATGAAGCCGTGAGGATACCCGGCCAGGGGGATGCCGCCCACATTCATTCCCAGCAGGCCGGCAACAATGTTGATGGGCAACGCGAGTACGGTGACCATCGTCAGGATGAAGACGCTGCGGTTGGTCTCCTCGCTGACCTGTGCGGCAATTTCCTCTTGCAGGAGCTTGATGCGCTCCTTCAGCTCTGACATGTCCCGGATGGTCAATGAAAATTCTTCCGTCGCCTGGCGAAGCTCCTCCAGGTCGTGCTCGCTGACCCATGGCGGCGGCAGCCGCAGCAGGCGGAACAGCGCGCCGGGCTCCGGCGCGAGCAGCCTCTGCAGCCGCACCAGCACCCGCCGCAGCTTGCCCAGGTCGGCCCTGCGGTTGTGCAGCCGGCCGATCAGGAATTTGTCCTCCACCACATCCACCTGGACAGTGGCGTCACGCACGATGCGCACCAGCACATCGCCCTGCTCGCGCAGCAGCTGGTTCAGAAAAGACACCGATGACGCCAGCGGTTTGCCGTTCTTGATGGCGTCACGCATGCGGTCGATGGAACGCAGGGGATGGGAGCGTGCGCTCAGCGCCATATGGGGCGCCACGTTCAGCCACAGGCTGGACATTTCAGCCGGGTCAAACGCGAATTCATACGCCACGTCGTTGACGACAGCAATCAGGGTGTCGTGCGCATCTTCTATACGGGTGGACCTTGAGCCGGCGTGCAAGGCCTCGAAAAATTCGGGTACGGCGTGCAGATGTTTGCGGATGCTCGCCTCTGCCGCGGCGTCACTCAGGTTGAAGTGCAGCCAGACGAAATCTGATTTTCCCTTGGGGCGTTCGTCCTGCAGCCAGGCGGCCGCCTCCAGGAGATCTACCGGTATGCCGGGCGCGCCGTTTTCAAACCTGTAGCCGCAGAGCAGGCCGGTTCTGTCGGCGCCGTAAGTGATGTCCATTCAGAAGTGGCGTGAAGTAGTCGAGAAATGGGGTGAATCGGACACGACAGGCACCGGCAGCCGGTATCCGGCGACCTGCCCCGGGCAGTGGCGGTCATACAGTGTGTTGCCTTTGCATGACGGTTCGGTGACAGTGGCGTGACCGCGTTCTTCTGGTGCCTTGGCTTGGCGGTCCATGCCCGCAGCACGCCGGGTTGCCACTGAGCTCCAATGCGCCTCATAATTTGAGGACAGGCCGGCAGTAGCTCAGGCCTCGGCTGGTTCCTTCACATCACTGCCGGAGACGATATGGCCACCCACGAGTTGTTTGCCTACCTTCATGTCAAAAATGCGGCAAAGGCCATGGCGTTTTACACCTCGGTTTTTGGCGCTACGGAAAAATTCCGGCTCACAGAACCCGATGGCCGCATCGGCCATGCCGAACTGGACTTTGACGGCGCCACGCTGATGGTGTCGGAAGAATTCCCGGAGTACGGTACCCAGGCGCCCGATGCCGGCGCGCCGGCCACCGTCACGCTGCATCTGCATGTGGACAACTGCGATGAGGTGATTGCGCGTGCGCTGAAAGCCGGCGCCACGCTGGAAATGGCGGCGCAAGACCAGTTTTATGGTGAACGCTCGGGCAGCTTTCGCGATCCGGCAGGCTACCGCTGGAGTGTGGGTCACAGCATTGAAACCGTGTCACCAGAAGAAATGCAGCGCCGCTATACCGCGCTGATGACCACGCCTTCTGCGTGAATTTGCCATGAAAATATAGCCGCCTGCGCCCGCCAGTAAAGGCTAAAAGCCCGGATTTATCCACTAGCGCGGTAGAAACCCCGTAGCCTGCCACGGGCCCGGTGCAGGTTCAGGCTTCGTCCGTCGGCGATTCCGCAGAATTGCTTTGCCCGAGCACGCGCCGCAAGGTTTCGAGGAGTTCGGTGTTGGAAGTCTTGGCCTTGACCAGCACGGCGGCCGCCCGCGTGGCTTGAAGCCTGTCAACCTCCAGCGCCGAGAAAATCACCACCGGCGGCGGGCCATCCATGGCCTCGACGTCCTTGAGCAAATCCCAGCCCGAACCGCCTGGCAGGCTGAGGTCCAGCAGGACCAGGTCAAAGCGCTGTTCCTTCAGCCTGTCGCGTGCTTCCTGCACCGTGTCGGCAAAGACGAAGGTCGCAAACCCCTGGGCAATGGTCGCTGCGATGCGCTGGATGTCCGGATCGTCTTCAACATGCAGAATGACGGCGCGGGCTTCGACCGAACCCGCAATGGCGCGCCGCACGCCCAGCACGAGCATGTTCTCGTCAATGGGTTTTTCCAGCCAGTCCGATACGGTCAGCGACTGCTCGTTGAACTGGATCCGCCCTTCAGCCGCGGAGGCCGACACCACAACGATCGGCACGTCGCGTGTATGCAGCTGGGCGCGCAGCGCCCGGATCAGCGCAATGCCGTCCTGGTCGGGCAACTTCAGGTCTATGGTGACGGCGGCGTACCGCCTTCTTGCCAGCTCCGCGACGGCCTGCCTGGCCGTGTACACCATTTCGGTGTCAAAACCACCCTTGTCGAGCATCATGCTGATCAGGCGGGAGATGTCCGGGTCGTCCTCACATATCAGCACACGCGGCCGCTGTTCGACCAGTGCCGAGAAACCGGAAGTGCGCTCCGGTGAATCCACCCATTCGGGCAGTTCAAAGAAGAAGGTGGTGCCGACCCCGGCGTCGGTATGAAAACCGATGCTGCCGCCCAGGCGCTCGATGATGGCCCGTGAAATATTGAGGCCCAGGCCGGTGCCGCCCTTTTGCCGCGTATCGGAGGAGTCCGCCTGGGAGAATTTCTGGAAGATGCGGTTGCGGAATTCCTCCGGGATGCCGGGCCCGTGGTCCCGCACCTCAACGCGTATGCCCGTCTCGCTGCGTGCCACGTGAATATCCACCGTGCCGCCTTCGGGCGAGAACTTCATCGCGTTGGACAGCAGGTTGGTCACCACCTGCGTCAGCCGGTCGCTGTCGACCCTGACCTGCAGGTCCTCGTCGGGAAACTCGAGCTGCAGGTGCACATTCTTCGCCGCGCCGTAGCCTTCGTTGGCGGCCAACGCCTGCTCCAGCAAAGGCCTGAGTTCGATGGCCTGGAAATCCAGGGTCATCTTGCCGGACTCGATCTTCTCGATGTCCAGGATGTCGTTGATCAGCCGGATCAGGCGCTCACAGTTGGTCTTCGCGATGCCCACCAGCGTCTTGACGGCGTCGGGCAGCTGGCCGGCAACACCGCCGGAGATCAGGCCCAGCGAGCCCCGGATCGAGGTAAGCGGCGTGCGCAGCTCGTGGCTGACCGTCGAGACGAATTCACTCTTCATGCGGTCAATGCGCTTGAGTTCGGTGACGTCGTTGGCCAGCGTGTAGAAGCCGATCACCTTGCCCTCATCGGCGCCGTCGCCGTAGCGCGGGAAATAATTGACCACGTAATCGCGCATGCCACCGTGGGCAGTTTTCTGCGATCGCTCGTAGACCACCGGGTAGCCCTGCAGCACTTCTTCCACCCGGGGCTTGATCAGGGCGTACATCTCATCGCCCACGATGTCCCGAATGGTCTTGCCTTCGAGCTGCGCTTGCGTCATGCCGAAGACTTCCTCATAGGCCCGGTTATGAAAGCACAGGCGCTGGTCGGCGTCGGCGTAAGTGATCCAGGCCGGCACGGTGTCGGTGATTTCGCGCAGCTGCGCTTCGCTGGTGCGCAGGGCCTCGGTGACACGGCGGATTTCGGTGGTTTCGCGTCCCGTGCCGCGGTAGCCGGTGAATTTTCCGTTGGCGTCGAATTTGGGCACGCCACTGATGCTGAAGTAGTGCAGCCGACCCTTGGAGTCGCGCCGGGTACTTTCAAGGTCGCGGAAAACCTCGTGCCGGGCTATCGTGGCCTTGTACTCGGCCAACGCACCGGCTTCGATGTTGATGTAGTCGAGCTCCCAGGCAGTCTTGCCATGGGCCGCTTTCGGGATGCCCGAGGTGCTTGGGGCTTCGCCGGGAACCTCGACGAAGCGGAAGTTTTCGTCCTGCTCCCAGAACCAGTCGGAAGCCAGCGCCGTGAGCGCGCGAAAGCGTTCCTCGCTTTCACGCAGGACCTGCTCGGTCTGCTTGCGCTCGGTGATGTCCTGGATCTGCGCGATAAATTGAAGCGGCTTTCTGTCTGCATCGCGCACGAGAGAGCAACTCATGTAGCCCCAGACAGTACGGCCGGACTTGTGGATGTAGCGCTTTTCGACGTGGAACGATTCGATTTCGCCGGCCAATGCCCTGCGGCGCTGCTCCAGGTCCCACGCAATATCGTCGGGATGGGTGAGGTCATGGATGGTGCGCGACAGCATTTCCGCCTCTGAATACCCCAGCATCTGGCAAAAAGCGGTGTTGACCTTCAGCCGTCGCGAGTCGATGCCGATCAGCGTCATCCCGATGGCCGCATGTTCAAACGCATTGCTGAACTGTTGGTCACTGACCGTGAAGACATCGTTGTCCGTGCTGATGGGGCCGGCCCCCTTGGGACTTACTTCTCCGGCGTCCTCGAACGCACTTGCGCCGCCGTCCGCCAACGCGACGCCTGAATCGTCAAACACGTCCCCCTCAGCCGGCATGGCTCCGGCCTGCTCGCCTCCGAGCGTGAAATAAAAGGTACTGCCCTCACCCACCGCCGACTTGGCCCAGATTTTTCCGCCGTGACGGGTGATGATGCGTTTGACCGTGGCCAGCCCGATGCCGCTGCCGGCGAACTCTTCCGGTGAATGCAGCCGCTCGAAAGTGCCGAAGAGCTTGTCGGCATACGCCATGTCGAAGCCGGCACCGTTATCCCGCACAAAGTACACCACCTGGTCCTCAGGCCCTGCTTCTTTTCCGACCAGGATTTCGGTGTGCGGTTTTTTCGAGGTGAACTTCCATGCATTGGCGATCAGGTTCTCCAGCACCTGACGCAGCAACGCAACGTCCGCCCGGCCCCACAGGTTGGGCTCGACAGTGATCCGCACCCGGCGGTCAGGATCGTTTTCCGTCCATTGCTTGATGATCTTGGCCGCCTCGGTGCTGATGTCGACAGACTCCCAGTTCAGGCTGGTCCGCGACAACTGGGCCAGGGATAGCAGGCCATCGGTCAGTTCACCCATGCGGCGCACACTGCTGCGTATACGGCCCATGAAGTGATGCGCGCGCTCCCCCGATTCAGGGGGGACCGCCTTTTCAAGCAGCGCACAAAATCCGTCGATGGTGCTCAGGGGAGTCCGCAAGTCGTGCGCCACGGAGTATGAGAAGGCCTCGATCTCCCGGGTGGCGACTTCCAGCTGGGCGGTCCTGCGCAGCACGCGTTTTTCCAGGTTGACGTTGAGCCGGACGATTTCCTGCTCTGCCTGCCGGCGTTTGCTGATGTCGGTAATGGTGCTGACATACCCAGACGGGGCGCCGTTCCCGTCCACCAGGGGCTGCACGTTGATCAGTGCCCAGAACTCACTGCCGTCGGGCCTGCGATGGCACACCACGCGGTTCAGCTGTGGCTGGCCGGTACGCACGGCCGCAACACTGGGCCACTCTTCCCTGGGCATGGGCGTGCCGTCTTCGCGGAACCGCTGCCATTCCGGCTCGACCGAGGTCTGGCCTTTCAGCTGGGCCAGGGCCAGGCCGAGGATGCGCTCCGCACTGGCATTGCAGTCAACGATATGCCCCTGGGCGTCCCGCAGGATCACACCTTCGGCCAGCGCACCCACAACCGCCCGGAAGCGGGCCTCGCCGACCCGCAGCGCCATTTCCACTTCCTTGCGCGACGAGATGTCGGCACCCACACCCCGATAACCCACAAAGGTTCCATCGTCGCCAAACACCGGTTCCCCGCTGACGCTTCGGTAAACGACGCTGCCATCCTCCTTGGTCAGCCGGTATTCAAAATTGCGGAACGGCAAATGCGCCTGTAACACCGCCTTGTGCTCTTCCCATGTGCCGACAAGCGGCGCAGCGTTGGGGAGGTCCCATCGGCATTGCCCCTCTCCAATGACCTGGGTTCCCAAGGCGAAGCGTTGCGGATCGTTGGAGACAAAGACGTTGCGGAAGTTTGTATCCTGTTCCCAGTACCAGTCGGACGAAAGACCGGTGAGGCTGCGAAAGCGCTCTTCGCTGCGGCGCAGGTTGGCCTCGGCCTCAAGCCGTGCGGTGATGTCGCTACCCACGCCCCGATAGCCGGTGAAGCGGCCGTTGGCATCCACCATTGGCTCTCCGCTGATGGACAAGGTCACGCGCTTGCCGTCTTTTTCTAGGCGTTCGTATTCAAAGTTGCGGAAGACTTCGTGGCGCTCCAACAGGGCGCGGTGATGTGCCCACATCTCCTGGTTGGCCTGGCTGTGGTCGATCTCCCAGCGTGTTTTACCGATGTGCTCACTGATGGCGCGCCTGGCCTCTTCCGTCTTGCCGCCAGAGAGTTTGGTGAAGCGGAAATTGGCATCGGTTTCCCAGTACCAGTCGGACGAAAGACTGGTCAGGCTGCGGAATTGCTGTTCGCTGCTGCGCAAGCGCTCTTCATCCGCCAGCTGCTGGGTGATGTCCTCCGCCGTAACAAGGACGTGTGTCACCACACCACTGGAATCTTTCAGCGGAACCTTGCGCATGTGCACACGGATGACGCCCTTGTGCTTGGTCTGGACAAGGCGGTCAGGGAATTCCTGCATCTTTCCGGCAGCAATCAGGGCGAGATCCGAGGCATGCATGTTGTGGGCATGGGCCTTGGGCCACAGATCATGGACGGTATGGCCGATCGCTTCCGCCCGCGTGAAACCATAAAGCTCTTCCGCCGCGCGATTCCATGCGACATAACGGTGGTCCGTGACGGCTTTCAGGTTCATGGCGATCGGAATGTTCTCAACGATGTCGTCGAGCAGGCGGGCGACTTTGCGTTCTTTTTCCTCCGCGCGCCTGCTGGCCGTGACGTCGCGCGTGATACCCCGATAACCCATGAACTCCTGATGTTTGTTGAACACCGGCACGCCGCTGATGGAGAAATAATGCGCGACGCCATCCTCCAGCACGCGTATATATTCGAAATCGCGAAAGGGCTTTCGTTCAGCCAGCACGGCGCGGTGGTCTTCCCATGACATGGTGACCGGCAGGGCGCCAGGCAGTTCCCAGCGGCATTTGCCGACGGAACTGTCGAGATCCTTATCTTGTGACTTGCTGCTGTACTCGGCCGTGAAGTCGGTAAAACGATATTGCGCGTCCTGCTCCCAGTACCAGTCCGCCGAGACGGTGGCAAGGCTGCGCAAGCTGCTGATGTCGTCCCTGAGCGATTCGACCAGTCGCTGCTGCTCAACGATCTCAAGCTTCAGCGCATCATTGGCGGCCGCCAGCGCAAGCGCTTCGGCCTGCATGCGCTGCTGGGACTGCTCGGCAGTCTCGTCGCGTTTCATCGCGGCACCTCGGCGGTAACCGTGCCGGGCCGGCGCGGCAGGGGCACGGGCGCCCCCATCAGGCCAGGCTCACGGTGGACTGCGGTGAATGCGCTTGGCAAACTGGGGATCATCCGCCGGTAGTGACTTTCTTTGCAAAGGTGCGCGGCTCTATCGGGGCCCGCTTTAAGTAGCAGCCGCACTGCAAGTGTGTAATGCTGCATTTAATTGCGCTATAGGACAACACCCTGATTTCTTTTGACCGTGCCTTCCATTAGATTGGCTTGGTTTTTGCATACTTAAGACCTCCCATGACGGCAGTTAATAAGTCCTCGGAATTACACGAATTGCCGTTTCGGTATTTGGCAATTATTACCACCACTCCACTCAGGCAGTCTGGGGGTATTCCAGCGCCAGCCCGGCCGCCTGCCAGGCGTCGATACCGCCGTGCAACGGCCTGACATTGCTGAACCCGGCCGCCATCAGGCGCCTGGCCACCAGGGCGGCAGAAGCATCGTTGGGGCAGGCGCAATAAACGACCACAGCGACATCGTGCGGGATATCAAGCGATGCCCGGGTTCGGTCCAGATCCGACCAGACCAGCGCGCCGGGGATGATGCCGCCGCCGGCACGTGCCAGCTCCGTGCGCACGTCCAGGATAACGGCGGGCTTGTTCTGCTGTGTGAGCTGCAGCAGCTCCTGCGGTGAAATGCGGGCCATGCGCAGCTGCCGGTAAAAGCGCTGCCGCTGCCACCATTTGTGCGCCAGAAAGAGCGCAAACGCAGCCAGCAGCACCGTCAGCCCGATGCGCCCCATCTGCTCGAAAATCGCCAGTACATCAGCCACGGCGTCGTGAAAAACCATGCCGATTCCCACACCTGCACCGGCGTAAAGCGTTGCGCCCAGCGCATCAAAAACCAGAAAGCGGCCGAAGGGAATGCCGGTGCGTCCGGCCAGCGCCGTGGCGAGCGAAGCAAACCCGGGAATGAACTTTGCCAGGATGAGCGACTTGACGCCCCAACGCGTGAAGATGGATTCGGTTTGCCGCACGCAGGAGTCGGGTGACAGCGAAATGCGGCACAGCGTTTTCAGCACACGGCTGCCGTAGCGGTGGCCGGCCCAGTACCAGACGCTGTCCGCGGCCAGGCAAGCCAGTACGGCGGTGAAGATAAGGCCTGCCGCGGAGTATTGGCCGTTAAAGCTCAACGCGCCGGTGAGGATCAGCACCGGATAGGCCGGGATCGGCAAGCCGAGCTGTTCCAGCCCGACATTCAGGAAAACGGCGGCGAGCCCGTAGTGCTCGAGCCACACAATGATCTGTTCCATGGAGTCGCGTTACTTTCTGCGGGGGTCGTTGCCGGCTGCAAAGCCGTTTGGCCCCGCTTTTGTTGCCCGTTCATGCAATGTAGACGGCCGCGGCGCAGCAGTAAATGGTGGCCCGGCGAATGTTCTTTTTCCATGGGGAGAACAATTCGGGCAATTCGGGTTGTTTGGGCTGATTTTCAGGGCGGCGCCTGCGCTACCATGAACCCTTCCCCTGTTCACGTGACTCAGAGAGCGACTACCGATTGAAATACCTTGTGGCTGTCCGGGCCCTGTGCGAGTTCACCGCCAAGCATGGCGACCTGGACCTGCGCTTTACGCCGTCACCTTCCGCACTGGAAGGCATGGCCGGGCACGCCATGGTGGCATCGCGCCGTGCAGACTCCTCAGAGTCCTATCAGGCCGAAGTCAGCCTGGAGGGCGAGTACAAGACCCTGAAGGTGCGCGGCCGTGCCGACGGCTACGACCCTGAACGCAACCAGCTTGAAGAGGTCAAGACTTTCCGGGGCGACCTGCACGCCATGGCCGACAACCGCCGCCACCTGCACTGGGCACAGCTGAAGATTTACGGCTGGCTGCTTTGCGAAGCCAAAAAGCTGCAGGACATCAACCTGACACTGGTGTACTTTGACGTGGCCAGCACGCAGGAAACACCGCTGACCGAACATTTTTCCGCCGCGTCGCTCAAGGAGTACTTTGAAACGCAGTGCGAGCGCTTTTTGGCCTGGGCCAACCAGGAGCTGGCGCACCGCCAGGCGCGTGATGCTGCGCTGGCCACGCTGGCATTTCCGCACCCCGCATTCAGGCCGGGTCAGCGCGAACTGGCCGAAGCGGTTTACAAGACAGCCCAAGCCGGCGCCTGCCTGATGGCACAGGCGCCCACGGGCATCGGCAAAACCATTGGCACGGTGTTCCCGCTGCTCAAGGCTGTACCGAAGAAGCAACTCGACAAGCTGTTTTTCCTGGCAGCCAAGACACCGGGCCGCAGGCTGGCGCTCGACGCACTGGACCGCATCAAAGGCAGCACGACGGCCCTGCCGCTGCGCGTGCTGGAGCTGGTGGCGCGTGACAAGGCGTGTGAACACCCGGGCAAGGCCTGCCACGGCGACGCCTGCCCGCTGGCCAAAGGCTTTTATGACCGGCTGCCCGAGGCGCGCAGCGCTGCGGTGCAGCATGCCGCCGCGCAAGGCCCGCTCGATAAGGCGGCGTTACGTGAACTGGCGCTGGCCCATCATGTGTGCCCTTACTACCTGAGCCAGGAACTGGTCACCTGGGCAGACGTGGTGGTGGGCGACTACAACTATTACTTCGACACCAGCGCGCTGCTGCACGGCCATGCCGTGGGCAACCAGTGGCGCGTAGGCGTGCTGGTGGACGAAGCGCACAACCTGGTGGAGCGCGCGCGCAAGATGTACTCAGCCACGCTGAGCCAGGCGCAGCTGCAACAGGTGCACGCCACCGCGCCCCGCGCCGTTCGCGGCGCACTGGAGCGGCTCAACCGCAGCCTGCTGGAATTGCAGGAGGCGCAGCAGGCGCGGGGCGAGGCCTACCAGGTCCATCCCGAGCTGCCCGTACCTTTCCTGAAAACCCTGGCGCAGGCGCTGACCCAGATCACCGACTTCCTGCTGGCCAACCCGACCCGCATGGACGGCGAACTGCAGGATTTTTATTTCGAGGCACTGCACTTTTCGCGCATGGCTGAAGACTTTGGCGAACACTCGCTGTTTGACGTGACGCTGCAGCAGGAAGCCGGCCGCGACGCGCTGGGCCAGGTACTCGGGCAGCAGCTCGCGGTGCTCAACATCCGCAATGTGGTGCCTGCGCCCTTCCTGGCGCCGCGTTTTGCCGCCGCGCAGTCGACGGCACTCTTCTCCGCCACGCTGAGCCCGCAAAACTACTACGCCGACACGCTGGGCCTGCCGGCCGGCACGGTGTGGACAGAGGTGGAGTCGCCGTTCCTGGCCGAGCAATTGCAGGTTTCGGTGGTGAGCGATGTCTCAACGCGCTTTCAGCACCGTGACGACTCGCTTTCGCCCATCGTCGACCTGATGGCGCGGCAGTATGAGGGCCGGCCAGGCAATTACCTGGCGTTCCTGAGCAGCTACGACTACCTGCAAAAACTGGTCACGCTGTTCCGGCGGCGCTACCCGCAGATTCCCGTGTGGGAACAGACGCGCGGCATGGAAGAAGCCGCGCGCGACGCCTTCCTGGCGCGCTTCACGCCAGCCTCGCAAGGCATCGGCTTTGCAGTGTTGGGCGGCTCGTTCGCCGAAGGCATAGACCTGCCGGGCGACCGGCTGATAGGCGCGTTCATCGCCACACTGGGTTTGCCGCAGGTCAATGCAGTGAACGAGCAGATCCGCGAACGCATGGGCATCAACTTCGGCGCGGCCCAGAGCTACGACTACACCTATCTCTATCCCGGCCTGCAGAAAGTCGTGCAGGCCGCCGGACGGGTGATACGCACCACCTCGGACCGCGGCGTGGTCTATCTCATGGACGACCGCTTCACCCGGCCCGAAGTACAAAACCTGCTGCCGGGCTGGTGGAAGGTGGCGCGGCTACGCGCCAGGCGGCGGGAGCCGGCCGCGGCGCTGTAAGGGCTGCGCACTGAATCACTAAAGCAAAAGCCCGCGGACGCGGGCTTTTACCTGCACGGCCATGAAGGCCGCTCACCATGCGGGGCCTAGAACACGCCCAGCAGCATGAGGATAAGAACCACACTAAGGGGAACACCCAGTAACCAGGCAATGAGAGGCATTTGATTCTCCTGAAAGTTGTCAAATTGAAGACAACTTCAATGTAGATCGCGGCCGGGGGCGGCCATGCCAGCCTGAAGGCTTGCTGCAAGTAAGGAATTGCTGACGCGCGTGTAGTTGTGGACCCTGGCCGCTTGCAGTCCAGCAGGGAAACACCCGGAATTCAAGGAAATTTTTCCTACAGGCCAATCAGGACGGACGCGAGCAGCTCCTGAAATGATAGCTAATTCATCACCTCAACCGGCACGAAATACTGTTCACCGTTCTGGCCGTGCCACATACCGCAGGTCGGGGGACTGCAGCATCAAGGCGCGCAGAGGCGTTAGCGAAGCTGCCTATGAGGATTTAGCGCTGGCTGAACTGCAGCGCGCCCAGCATGCGCTGCACGGGCTGGGTTTCAGGCAGGACATACACCACGCCATGGCTTTTTCCCAGCACGGGATTCACGACGGTTTCGTAGAAATTGACGGGCACTACGACACACCCCAGCGAAATGCGGTTGTCGTCAGGTGTCTCAGAAGCCAGCCGCTCGGCGCGGCGTTCTGCCGCAGCCGCAGGGCGAAGACGGTGGATTGCCAGCTTGGCCGTGTAGTCGATCCACACAATAGCCTCGCCGTGAAGGTTGTGGCCGGGTTCGGAAACAAACCGGCCTGCCGGCGTGGTGCGTTCGTCTGCGCGCAGGCTGGCGACGTTGCGCTGCTCCATGCCCGGCACCGTGTGGTCGCCGGGTGTCAGGCCGGTCAATGCCGGCGATGCGCCGCGCAATTGCCCTGTGGCGTCGAACACAAAAATACGCCCGCCCTTTTTATCGACCACCACAAACGGCAGACCCTGGTTATCGCGTGCGTTCATGATCCAGCGCAGGGCGTAACGTGCATCGGTCGATACCGCCACCAGTGTCATGTCAGCGGAATTGCCGGCACCCGGCACCGGCATCACGGCATCGGGGCTGCGCACCGGTTGCAGGTCTGTGGGAGTGGCGGACACCCATGCGGGAATCGCAGCGAGAAAGGCAAGGGCCGCCATACAGACGGTTTTTGTGCGCTGTGCCTTTCCTTTGAATAACATCCTGATCCCGTGGGTTGAATTCCATTGCCATGCGCGGAGCACATGAAAAAGCCGGTCTCGAACCTTTTGGGGTAGGAGCCCGGCTGTGGTTGCACCATGTTAGCGATGCAAGCAAATGTTCACAACGGAAAAACCCTGAAACTCCCCGGAATATTGCTATGTTTCTAATAGCAGTAAATCGTTTACAGCATTGTCAGATGTGCATTTTTTCAGCCGGATCTGGCTATTCAGGAATTTAGTAACAGCGGCCACATGCGGACATTTTTCGCATTGAAGATGCGACCGTGCAACAGTACGTCAGGGTTGTTACAACTCACTCTTCGCAGAAGGTGATCGAAGGAGCGAACAGGCGTGTCAGGCGGCGGGGCGAAGCCCCTGTTTTGCGGCAAGCGCATGGGCGGCAGGAAAAACCTCAGCCAGTGGTTTGATTTCCGGCAAAACGTAAATCACGCCATAGCTCGCATTGAACGCGGGCTTGAGTACATCCTCGAAAAATGCCACCGGCATGTTGATGCACCCATAGGAAATACGGTTGTCCTCGGTACCGGGAGACGCAAGCCTTTCCAGCCGGCGCTCTTTGGGTTCCAGTGTTCGCACGCGGTGCATGGAAACAGCCGCCTCGTAATCCACCCAGACAACATCTTCGCCCAAGGTGTTGCGGCCGGGCTCTCCCATAAACCGGCCCGCCGGTGTGGTGCGTTCGTGGGGCCGCACCTGCGCAATCGGCCGCCCGCCGATACCGGTCACGGAATCATCGCCAACCGCTGCGCCGATCAGCACCGGCGTGGCGCTACGCAACTTGCCGGAGGGTCCGAAAACAAAAACCTTGGTATTTATCTTGTCGAGGATGACAAAGAAAAGCCTGCGGTTATCCCCGGAGGCAACCACCCAATTGGCGACCTGCCGCGCCTCATCCGACGCGGGTTCTTCACCAAAATCGGCAAAGCGCAAAGCCGGTGCCAGTTGCAACGCGCTGGAAGGAACAGGGGTTAGGGCCGGAGGGGAAACCGGACGGGCATGAAAAAGCGGCAATGTCAGGACAAGCAATGCCGAGCCCAGCAAGATGCCTTGCTTGATGCCGTCGAGAACGTCTGTGCGGCTGGTACCGGGCCCATCGCCGGCCGGGGACGCAGGCGACGCAAACATGTTCATGAAAATACGACGCATGGGCTGCGCTAAAACAACAAGGACGATCCGGCACCCATGTGAAAACGCTCCGGAAGCCGCGCCTTAAGAGACACGGCAAGCCGGAGCGGTCTCACACCAAGGTGCATGACAGTCTGGGTTTAGTTGCGGTCAGCTTGTGCTGGGCGCTCAGTCTGGAAGCCAGCCGTGTTGCTTTCAGTCGTGGTGGCAGGCGCCGCACTGCTAGGGGTGGTGGTGTCCTGGTTTTGCATGGTCTGGCCGGACGACTCTGCAGGCGCAGCTGGTGCCGTTGGGGTTTCGGTCTGGGCGTATGCCAGGCCAATGGTGCTCACAACAGCGGCGGCGGCTACGGCAGAGGCCAGGGATTTGGAAAACTTCATGTCTTGCTCCTTAAGTCATGCCCATCACAGGCAATCAGGGTTGGTAAATGGCTGGCCGTATTGCCAGCTAATTCCAATTTACGAGGGGAGACTGGGACACGGCGTCGGTCCGGTACGGCCTGTCATGTAGGACAAGCGAGGTCACAAAATGCTACGCACCGAACCAATATAAAACACGCCTGGCCCTGATTCAATGACTCGAGGTCGCCCAGGTTTCCTGCGCGTTCTGCGCTGAGTGGGGCCGCACTTGCCACATGCCGCGGCCCCCCTGTTTCTGCATATTTATCCGGCGGACTATTCGTTGGGGTTGTTGCCCTTGAGGCCGTGTTCGGCCTTGATGGCCAGCTGAATTTTTTCAAGCTCATCGATGAGCTGATCTATGCGTGAAAAATCTTTTACCGGCGCTGCTTCCAGGGCCTCGAGCTGTGTGCGGAGCCGCACGTACTCAGCTTGCAGATCGGGTTTCACGCAGGCACTGCACCGGGCTTGATGCCGGCGTCCCTTGCAGGGCGCATTTCCGGGCTGCCGGCCGCGATATTTTTCTTCGCAGAACTGGCAGCACCGAAAAGATCGACCTGCTGCGGCTCGTCGCTGCGCGGGCCGTATTGCAGGTCGGGGCCGATCAGGCGCTGCAACTCGCCGTAACCGGTTGCCAACGCAGTGTCATATGCGGCAAAACTGATCTCGGAGCAGGACACCGATTCAAACACCAGAGGATCCGCGTGGCTCTCCAGGATGCGCCAGCAAAATTCGCCTGGCGCGGGTTCTTCGACTGTCAGGGCAAGGGAACGCAAGGGGGCATTGAGTTGCGCATTGACCAGCGTGGATTGGCTCATAAATATCCTCTAAAAAGGCCGTGATGGCCGGGCATGACGTTGTTGCGCAGTTGATAGCGCAGCTGAAAAAGATCAAGAGAATGAAAGGTAACTTTCAGCATCGGCGCCTGCTCAGGTGCAAGCACGATGTGAGCGGGAAGAAGACCTGGGTCCGGGTTCATGTCAGCGCTGGGCTTGGGGGCTGTGAGTTGATTGATTTGTTATTGCGTCGAAGCAGCAATGGGTAATTTGGCTAACGTTGGGAATGGCTGCACTGCGACAGTTTAAGCAAGAGACTGTGACACCCGGCAGTGATTAGTACCGTGAAAATGTAGGAGAAGACCGACACCCTCCCTGGCAAGGGGTGTCATGCGAAATGGTTATATTGCAGGCTAGCCAGAAAAATGCACCATGCGCAACGCGCCTTAACGAAAAAGCCAACGAAAAGCCCATGAAAAGCCTCTATAAATATTTCTTTCGTGGCCTCATCACCATCCTGCCTGTGGCACTGACGGTATACCTTCTTTATATCTTCCTGGCGTGGATGGAAACTGCCGCCCTTTGGATCCTGCGCCCTCTTATCGGCAGCTTTTACCTGCCTGGCATGGGTCTGGCGTTCGGCATCCTGACTATCCTGGCGATTGGCTTTCTGGTGTCGCAGCAAAGTGTGCGCAAAGTGCTGTCTTTTGCGGAATTGCCTTTTACCAATTTGCCGGTGGTCAAAAGCATCTACTCGTCTCTCAAGAGTTTTGCCGACTACTTTTCACCGTCGGGCAAGCAGGGCGAGCAAAGCGTGGTGATATTGCGCATGCCTGGGCACGCGATGGAAATCGTGGGCCTGATCACACGCCGCAGCTTTGCCGACCTGCCTTCCGGGTTCCTTCCGGGAGAGCGTGTTGCAGTTTATTTGCCCATGGGCTACATGATCGGCGGCTACACGGTGTTTGTGCCGACGGAGTGGGTACAGCCCATCGACATGTCGGTGGAGGAAGCCATGCGCTCGTCACTGATTGCGTGGATGGCCCGCCCGCCGGCCGCAGGTACTGGCAGCGGCAGCCCGGCCGGCTGAGCTTGCGCCGGAGCGGCGTAAAGATTTGTTATCTGTGGTTTCCCACATGGACAAATCACGTGGCGGGGCTATATTGAACCCGTCCCCCACAACCCGCGCATTCGCTGATGCGACCCGGCCATGACAAGCACAACGACAACGAAGACAAGCCGCAAGCCACCCCTTTACAAATCGCTCTACTTCCAGGTGATCTGCGCCGTGATCGCCGGTGTGCTGCTGGGGCATTTTTATCCTGAGGCCGGAAAGCTCATGAAGCCGCTGGGCGACGGCTTCATCAAGCTCATCAAGATGATGATCGCACCCATCATCTTCTGCACCGTCGTGATCGGCATCGCCGGCATGGAGGACATGAAGAAGGTCGGGAAGACCGGCGGCCTGGCGCTGCTGTACTTTGAAGTCGTCAGCACCTTCGCGCTGATCATCGGGCTGGTCCTGGTCAACGTATTCAAGCCGGGCGAAGGCATGAATGTCGACGTGTCCACGCTGGACACCAAGGCCATCGCGGCCTATACCGGCCCCGGCAAGATGGTCGGCACGACCGACTTCATCATGAACATCATCCCGTCCACCGTGGTGGATGCCTTCGCCAAGGGTGAAATTCTGCAGGTGCTGCTGATCGCGGTGATGTTCGGCTTCGCGTTGCACCGTTTCGGTGGGCGCGGCACGCTGGTGTTCGACTTCGTCGAGAAAGCCTCGCATGTGCTGTTCACCATTGTCGGCTTCATCATGAAGGTGGCGCCCATAGGCGCTTTCGGCGCAATGGCCTTCACCATAGGCGCTTATGGCGTGGACAGCCTGGTGTCGCTCGGCAAGCTGATGGCCGCTTTCTATGCAACCTGCCTGATCTTCATCTTCGTGGTGTTGGGCACCATCGCGCGCCTGCACGGGTTCAGCATCTGGAAGTTCATCAAGTACATCAAGGAAGAGCTGCTGATCGTACTCGGCACCTCGTCGTCCGAGTCCGTGCTGCCGCGCATGATGGAAAAGATGGAAAACCTGGGCGCGAAGAAAACCACCGTGGGCCTGGTGATTCCGACCGGTTACTCCTTCAACCTGGACGGCACCTCGATCTACCTCACGATGGCGGCGGTGTTCATCGCGCAGGCCACCAACACGCCAATGACCCTCACGCAGGAACTCACGCTGCTGGCGGTGCTGTTGCTGACTTCGAAAGGCGCGGCAGGCATCACCGGCAGCGGATTCATAGTGCTGGCCGCCACGCTCTCGGCCGTAGGCACCGTGCCCGTGGCCGGCCTGGCGCTGATCCTGGGCATAGATCGCTTCATGTCGGAAGCGCGGGCGCTGACCAACCTGATTGGCAATGGCGTGGCCACGATAGTGGTCGCCAAATGGACGAATGAGCTGGACACCGAGCGGCTCCAGGCCGGGCTCAACAATGAAACCTGGGTCGAGGCCCAGGAACCCGAAGTGCTGATCAACAAGAAGACCGAGCACATGGCGACCGACCGGCGCTAGAGCCTGTTCACGGTTCGAGGAAAAACGACAAAGCCCTGCAGGCGGAGGATTCTCCGCCTGCAGGGCTTTGTGCTTTTGAGGGTCGGCGAGCCGCCGGTTTAGCGGGCCTGGCGCGGTGCCGGGCCTGGCCCGCGGCCTGCAATGTGGCGGAAGGTGATGCGGCCCTTGCTCAGGTCGTAAGGCGAGAGCTCCAGCGACACCTGGTCACCCGCAAGAATGCGGATGTGGTTCTTGCGCATCTTGCCCGAGGTGTAAGCCACGAGCTTATGGCCGTTGTCGAGCGTGACGCGAAAGCGCGAATCAGGCAACACTTCGTCTACCAGCCCATGCATTTCAATCAGTTCTTCTTTGGCCATGATGTAACTCCTAGGGAATTGAAAAAATTGTCCGTGATATCTGTTGTGGTGGCGGGCAAGGCCTCAGGCACAGGCCGGCGCCGAGCGCTCGTGGATCCAGCCGAGGGCATGTTCCGTCGCGTAATGCACGGCCGCAGCCGCACTGTCGAAGAGGCCGCTGAAGCGCATCACGCGGTCGTGCGTGGCGCTGCCGCTGCCTGAGCGGATGGAGACCGATGCAGCGTAGCGTTCGCCTTGCTGCTTGGCCAGTGGTGAGACAAGGTACTTGCCCACCGCGATTTTGGTGTGATCTGCGTTCATAAAAAGTCCGTGCCGGGTATGTGTCCCGGCTTGATAAATAAGGAGTAATCGGCTTGCAAGCAAGCCGGCGGGTGTTCGGTGTCCACCCACCTGGCCCTTGTCAGGGGCTGGGCTGGTTGAGCCATGCGTGGCACTGTCGGGAATAGTGCTCGCCGGAAAAACGGAACAGTGTTGAGAGGGTTCAGGCTGTATGGGCACTGAAAACACTGTGGATTCGGGCTCTGGGAAGCGCCGCAATTGAGAAGGAAGCCTGTTGGGAAAAGGCCTCGATGAAAAAAGCTGATGCTTTACCGAAGCTCCCATTGTAACCGCCCGGCGCAAATCACGCTTTTTACCTGATACGGCCACCGCAAACCGCTCTTCTTGGCAAGCAGGGGCCGCGGAACCAGCTTTGCCGGGCCGCAGGCGCAGCGCCCCCTCGGGGGGCAGCGCAGTACGCGAAGCGACAAGCGTAGGGGCTCTATCTCTAGCCCTCAAACTGCGGATGAAGCTGCCGTATGCGGTTCATGGCCATACCCGCGGCAGCGGTGCGGGTTTCCACACCCAGCTTCGCGTAGATCCGTTCCAGGTGCTTTTTTACCGTCGCCGGGCTGGAACCCAGGATATCGCCGATATCACGGTTGGTTTTGCCCTTGACCACCCAATACAGCACTTCAGCTTCACGGGCGGTGAGCTTGAAGCTCAGGCTCATGGCTTCCACCACGGCGTCGTCGGAAATTTCGCGCATGACGATCAGCCAGTCACCGCCGCGGTCCCCGTCGCCGGTCTGCTGATGTAGCCGGAAAGTCAGGCGCCGCGGACCAAGCTCCACCGCCAGGCGCGGCGGCTCGACCTGGCGCTCTGCCTCCGCCATGTGGCGGCGCAGCCAGTTGAGTACAGGTTCGGGTGTTTGCGGCGCGGACGTACCGTAATAGCGCATGAGCAGGTCGCGCGCCAGCGGCGTTTGCCAGATCAATTTCCCGTCTGCCTCGCCACCCATGCGCACCGTGATGCTGGCGTAGCCGAAAGCGTCCAGCGCGTTGCGTGCTTGCCCCGCCTGCCGCGCTTCCTGCCTGGCACGGCGGGCGCCCTGCAAATGCACGCCCATGCGTGCCATCACTTCCTTGGGCTTGATCGGTTTGGTAACGTAGTCCACTCCACCGGCTTCAAGGGCCGCCACGAGGTATTCGGTTTCCGTGAGGCCGGTCATGAAAATAATGGGGATGTGCGCCGTTTCAGCCATGGCCTTCAGGCGCTTGGCAACTTCGAAGCCGTCCATCCCGGGCATCATGGCGTCCAGCAGAACGATGTCGGGCAAAGCCTGCAGCGCACGCTGCAGCGCTGCCTCGCCACTGGTGGCCACGAGGACGGTATAGCCCGATTCATCGAGCGCATCGTGCAGGACCGACAGGTTGTCGGGCACGTCGTCCACAATCAGCACGATATCGCTGTTGGCCCGGTCCAGTGTGCGGTCCAGCTTTTGATCCAGCGTTGGTCCGTCGTCAAGCACGCTGCTCATGGCCCGTCTCCTTGTTGGCTAGCTGGCGGCCCATGGCTTCAAACTGAAATTGCCGCGCCAGCACGCGCATTTCGTCCACAAAGGCCGCGGCGTCCGGCCGTTGCCTTTCAATCTCTGCCAGGTTGTTCATGATGCCCCGGTAAAACCCGAGATTGACGACCTCGAGCAGGGCCGCGAGTTGAGACGCATCGGGCAGTACACGCGGCGGCGCGGCCTGGACCACAGGGGCGCCGTCATCCGCAGCAAGGTCATAGCGCCACTTGATGGCCAGCCGCCGTTCAAGCCAGTCAATCAATTCGGTATGGCGCACCGGTTTAAGGATGAAGTCCTCGGGAAGGATGCCGGCATCGTTCTCGGCGCCCTTGTCGAATGCGTTGGCGGAAACAATGGCGAGATGAATGTCCTCGAGCCCTGACGCACGCACACGGCGCAAGGTTTCCCATCCATCAATCCCCGGCATGGCCAGATCCATGAAGATCACGTCGGGCCGGTACCCGCTGGCCAGCAGGTCCATGCAATCGTGACCGCTGGCAGCGGTGCGCAATTCGAATCCCATGGGCTCAAGCAGTTGCACCAGCAGTTCACGGTCGGGCTCTTCGTTGTCGACCACCAGCAGCTTGCGGCGAACCCCTTCATAGCCGCGCGGCTGGCGCCTTGCCGGCTTGGTGGCGGCATCCTTGACGGCCCCTGCGGCCGCGTGCACTTCGGGCACAAACAGCCGGATGCGGAAAATCGAGCCTTCGCCCGGGGTGCTGACCACCGTCATCTCGCCACCCATCAGATCGGTCAGCATCTTGGCAATCGTCAATCCCAAACCGGCGCCCGGTGTGCCTTCCGCGCTTTGGCCGGCCGTAGCTCCCCGTGCAAAAGGCTCAAAAATCCGGGACAGCTCCGCCTCACCCATGCCCGGGCCGGTATCTTCAATGTCGATGTAGGCCATCTCGCGCGCATGGCGCAACCTGAAAATCACCTGGCCCTGCGCCGTGAACTTGATGGCGTTGCCCAGCAAATTGATGAGAATCTGCCGAACGCGTTTCTCATCGGCCCGCACCAGCTCAGGCAGATGACCGCTGGTCTCAAAGCGGAACCCGAGACCCTTGGCGGCGGCATGCAGCTCGAACATGCCGGCCATCTCGTGCACACAGTCGGCAAAATGCATGGGCTTGACATTCAAGGTGAGCTTGCCCGCCTCGATGCGGGCAATATCGAGCGTTCCTTCGATCAGCGAGAGCAGGTGTTCGCCCCCGCGCTTGATGACGCTGACGGCCTGTTTGCGGTGCGGCGGTATGGCGTTGTCTTCACCCATCAGCTGCGCGTAACCCAGGATGCTGTTGAGCGGCGTGCGCAATTCGTGGCTGATGGCGCTGATATAACGGCTTTTCGCCTGGTTGGCCTGGTCGGCATGGCGACGGGCCTCTTCTGCCACCAGCTTGGCCTGTTGCAGCGCCTCGTCTGTTTGCCGGTGCGACTCGATCTCTCGCATCAGCAAATGGGTCTGGCGGTTCGATTCTTCCTGGGCCACCTGGCGGCTTTTATGCGCCAGCACCAGCCACCAGGCCACCAGGCCGGCGATGACCAGCAAGGCCATGTACGCCTTCATGAAACCTGAACGCAAAGCCGGCTCAGAGGGTTCAATGTCCGCCAGCGCGCTGATTTCCTGGTGGTACAGCAGGCCGAACACGCTGGCCAGCAGCGGCACGATGATGAGCATGAGCAGCAGGAAATGGCCCAGGCCCGTATCAAGGTAAGGCCAGATGCGGCGCGGCAGCAGCCAGCGCAGCGCACCCGACCACTGCGCCGACAGGCTGGCGTGCGGCTTGCACAGGTCGCCGCAGCGCGCGTCCAGCGTGCAGCACAAAGAGCAGATGGGGCCCTGGTAGGCGGGGCAGTGCGCCATGTCCGGGCCTTCGTAGGCGCGTTCGCAAATGACACACTGCTGCGTCGCATAGCGCTTGTAGGAACCGTCGGAAGCAGTCGCTCCGGAGCTGCGCGCAATGTAGTAACGGCCCTGGGTCGCCCACGCGATCAGGGGCGCGGTGACAAATGCAGTACCCATGGCGATCACTGCGGAAAAAGCCCGCGCCGTTTCGCCGTAAAGCCCCAGATGCGCCGTGACCGACAACACGGAAGCCAGCGCCATCGCACCCACGCCGACCGGATTGATGTCGTACAGGTGGGCTCTTTTGAATTCAATGCCTTTGGGAGAAAGGCCCAATGGTTTGTTGACGACCAGGTCGGCGACGACAGCCATCACCCAGGCGATGGCGATGTTCGAATACAGCCCCAACACGTCGCCCAGCGCCTGGAACACATTCATCTCCATCAGCATGAAGGCAATGAGCGTGTTGAACACCACCCACACCACCCGCCCGGGGTGGCTGTGCGTGATGCGCGAGAAAAAATTCGACCACGCGAGGGAGCCGGCGTACGCGTTGGTCACATTGATCTTCAGCTGCGACACCACCACGAACAGCGCTGTGGCCGCCACCGCCATGCCGTAATTCGGAAAGACATACTCATAGGCCGCAAGGTACATCTGGTTGGGGTCTACGGCCCGGTCCAGCGGGACCATGTTGGAGATGGCCAGATAGGCCAGCAAAGCGCCACCCAGCATCTTCACCACGCCGAGTAGCACCCAGCCGGGTCCGCCCGCCAGCACACCGGCCCACCAACGCCAGCGGTTGGCTTCAGTCTGCACCGGCATGAAGCGCAAATAATCGGCCTGCTCGCCCATCTGGGTGATCAGCGCGATTCCGACTGTTAAAGCGGCACCAAACAGGTGCAAATTGAATTCGCCGTTCGTTCCAGTTTCCCCTCCGTAGTGCAGAACGCCCGAAAACGCACCGGGATCGCGCAGGAAGACATAAACAAAAGGCACCACCAGCATGACCAGCCACAAAGGCTGCGTCCAGACCTGCAGGCGGGAGATGGCAGAGACGCCATGGGTTACCAGCGGAATGACCACCAGCGCGCAGATCAGGTAACCCCAGCTGGGCGGAATACCCAGTGCAAGGTCCAGCGCGTAAGCCATGACCGCCGCTTCCAGCGCGAAAAAGATAAAGGTAAACGAGGCGTAGATCAGCGAGGTCAGCGTGGAGCCGATATACCCGAAACCGGCGCCGCGCGTCAGCAAGTCCATGTCGACGCCATAGCGCGCCGCGTAAATGCTGATGGGCAGGCCCGCCATGAAAATGATGAGCCCGGTCGCCATGATGGCCCAGAAGGCGTTGGTGAACCCGTACTTCACCAGCAGCGTGGCGCCTACAGCTTCCAGGATCAGGAAAGAAGCCGCGCCGAACGCGGTGTTGGCAACCCGCCACTCGGACCACTTGCGAAAGCGCTGCGGCGTGAAACGCAGCGCATAGTCTTCCATGGTTTCGCTGGCTACCCAGCTGTTGTAGTCGCGCCTGACCTTGATGATGCGCTGCAGCGGCGGCGCTTCGGCCGCCATAGGCGCGGCCCCGGCCGCTTCGGGCGGCAGTGGCGGCAGCTGGGGCGTGAGCGGGGCGTCCATAGGGTGGGCAGATGCGCCGGGCGCGGAGTGATTGACCGTCTTCAGGTGCATGTTCTGTGCCATGCGTCCTACCCGGGGCGGCCTTGGTGCATCACGTTTCTTATGGCACCATTCTTGCACCCCGGCAAGCATCCCCAAGCCGGCAGCCTGCCCTGAGAGAGCCCCATGGAATTGACGCCCCGAGAAAAAGACAAGCTCCTTATTTTTACCGCTGCCCTGCTCGCCGAAAGGCGCCGCGCCCGTGGCCTCAAGCTCAACTACCCCGAGTCCGTAGCGCTCATCAGCGCCGCCGTCATGGAGGGTGCGCGCGACGGCAAATCCGTCGCCCAGCTGATGAGCGAGGGCCGCACGGTGCTGACCCGCGCCGATGTGATGGACGGCATCCCCGAGCTGATCCCCGACATCCAGGTCGAAGCGACCTTTCCCGACGGTACCAAGCTGGTCACCGTGCACCAGCCGATTGTTTAAGCATTACCAGAGATCGCCACCATGCAAATCAAAGCCAAAAATGCTCTTTTTTTGATAGCTGCTTGCGCAGTGTCGGCGGGCGCCAGCGCCCATATTGACCATCATTCCGGCGCTGTGACGCATGACCACGCCAGCGCCTTCTTCGGCGGCTTCATCCATCCACTGACAGGCATGGACCACCTCGCGGCCATGGTGGCAGTGGGCCTCTGGAGCGCGCTGGCCGCGCGGCGCGCCGGGCCCGGGCTGTTGTGGAGCCCGCTGGGCTTTGCCGGCATGCTGCTGGCAGGCGCCCTGTTGGGCCTGCAGGGTCTGCGGATTCCCGCCGTCGAGCCCATGATCGCGGCTTCGCTGCTGGTCACGGGGCTGCTGGTCGCGACGCGCTGGCATGTGCCGGGTATCGCGGCCGCCCTCATCGCCGGTGTGTTCGCCGTCTTCCATGGCCTGGCCCACGGCTATGAACTGGCTCAAGCTCCCAGCGCCTGGGCCACACTGTCGGGCATGCTGGCCGCGACGCTGCTGCTGCACCTGGCGGGCCTGGGTGCGGGCTGGGCGCTGCGCAGCGCCAGCGTCTGGCTGCCGCACGTGGCTGGCGCCGCCGTCGCCCTCTTCGGCGTGACCCTGCTCGCCCAACTGGCCTGAGGCGGACCATGATTCCCGGCGAACTCATCACCGACGGCCCCGACCACGTACTCAACGCAGGCCGGCGCACGCTGACCGTCGTGGTGCAGAACACGGCCGACCGGCCCATACAGGTCGGCTCGCACTACCACTTCGCCGAAACCAACGGCGCGCTTGGCTTTGACCGCGAGGCCGCGCGCGGCATGCGGCTGAACATCGCGTCGGGTACGGCGGTGCGCTTTGAGCCGGGGCAGCAGCGCACCGTCGAGCTGGTGGACTTCGCGGGTGAACGAAACATCTACGGCTTTCGCGGCCTGATCCAAGGAAAGTTGTGATGCCCCCACGTTCATCACTTCGTGTATTCACTGCCCCCCGAGGGAGCGTTTGCCTCCCTTGGAGCGGCCCTGCGGGAGCAATTTAATGGCAACGATTGGACGCCGCGCCTATGCGGAAATGTTCGGCCCTACGGTCGGTGACCGGCTACGGCTGGCCGATACGGATTTGGTGGTCGAAGTCGAAGCCGACTACACCCTGCGCGCCGGCAGCTACGGCGAGGAAGTCAAATTCGGCGGCGGCAAAACGATTCGCGACGGCATGGCCCAGTCGCAAAAAACCCGCGCCGAAGGCGCGATGGATTGCGTGATGACGAATGCGCTCATCATCGACCACTGGGGCATCGTGAAGGCCGACATCGGCCTCAAGGGCGGCCGCATCGCCGCCATCGGCAAGGCCGGCAACCCCGACACCCAACCCGGCGTCGACATGATCATCGGCCCCGGCACCGAGATCATCAGCTGCGAAGGCATGATCGTCACGGCCGGCGGCATCGACTCGCACATCCATTTCATCTGCCCGCAGCAGATCGAGGAAGCGCTGACTGCCGGTATCACCACCATGCTGGGCGGCGGCACCGGCCCGGCCACAGGCACCTTTGCCACCACCTGCACGCCCGGCCCCTGGAACATCGAGCGCATGCTGCAGGCCGCCGACGCCTTCCCGATGAACCTGGGCTTCCTGGGCAAGGGCAACGCCAGCCTGCCCGCTGCGCTGCACGAGCAGATCAACGCCGGCGTCATCGGCCTGAAGCTGCACGAGGACTGGGGCACCACGCCCGCAGCCATCAGCAACTGCCTCGATGTTGCCGAGGAAACCGATACGCAGGTCGCCATCCACAGTGACACGCTCAACGAATCCGGTTTTGTCGAAAACACGATTGCTGCCACCAAAGGCCGCAGCCTCTGCGCCTTCCACACCGAAGGCGCGGGCGGTGGCCATGCCCCCGACATCCTGCGCGTGGTCGGCGAGGAAAACTTTCTGCCCTCTTCCACCAACCCGACCATGCCCTACACCGTCAACACACTCGACGAGCACGTCGACATGCTGATGGTGTGCCACCACCTGGACGCCGGCATTGCCGAGGACCTGGCCTTCGCCGAAAGCCGCATCCGCAAAGAAACGATTGCAGCCGAAGACGTGCTGCACGACCTGGGTGCCATCAGCATGATGAGCAGTGACAGCCAGGCCATGGGCCGCGTCGGCGAAGTCATCATCCGCACCTGGCAGACCGCGCACAAGATGAAACAGCAGCGCGGCAAGTTGCCTGGTGATTCTGACCGCCATGACAACTTCCGGGCCAAACGCTATATCAGCAAATACACCATCAACCCCGCGATTGCCCACGGCATTTCGCACGAGGTCGGCTCAGTCGAGTTGGGCAAGTGGGCAGACCTGGTGGTGTGGAAGCCGGCTTTCTTCGGCATCAAACCCTCGGTCATACTCAAAGGCGGCTTTATCGCGATGGCAGCCATGGGCGACCCGAATGCCTCCATCCCCACACCGCAGCCGGTGCATTACCGCCCCATGTTCGGCAGCTTCGGTGGCGCGATTGCCAAAGGTTCGCTGACCTTTGTCTCGCAAGCCGGGCTGAACGCCGGCGTCAAGGAGCGCTTCGGCCTGGCCAAGACCGTGAGTGCCGTGAAAAACGTGCGCGGCGTGCGCAAACAGCACATGGTCCACAATGCCTATCTGCCCAGGATGGAGGTTGACGCCCAGACCTACCTGGTGCGCGCAGACGGCCAGCTGCTGACCTGCGAGCCAGCCACCAGCCTGCCGATGACGCAACGCTATTTCCTGTTTTAAGGTTCCATGCTCCAGGTTTCCAAAATCATTTCGCAGGGCGCTGGCCTTGCGCCTGTTCTCGTCAAGCGCGCCTCCAGCATCGAGCTTGACTGGGACGTCCGCCAGAAAAGCCGGTTTGACGGTACCGATTCGCTGGGCCGGCAGCTCGGTATTTTTTTGCCGCGCGGCACGCTGGTGCGTGGCGGCGACGTGCTGGTGGCGGAAGACGGCTCCATGGTCACAGTGATCGCCGCGCCTCAAGCCGTGCTCCGCATCACCGCTTGCCCGTCGCACGGCTCCCCTTTCGACCTGACGCGCGCCGCTTACCACCTGGGCAACCGGCATGTGCCGATTGAGCTCAAGCCCGACCACCTGAAAATTGAACCCGACCATGTGCTGGCCGACATGCTGCGCGCCATGCACCTGATCGTGAACGAAGTTGAAGAAGCTTTCGAGCCCGAAGGCGGCGCCTACAGCGCCGGCGGCCACAGCCATGGGCATGACCATTCCTCTGACCATTCCCATGGCCATGCGCAACCCATCCCCGCGCCACACGTGCATGGCCCCGACTGCAACCATGACCATGACGACCATGCCCACGAAGCCAAGCCGGTCGCCATCCAGATCCACAGGCACAAGCCGCACTAGGCCGTTGATGGACATGTCCGCCGCGCCTGCAGGGCAGCTACCGGCCACCAGCCTGCTCCAATTGATCTGGCTGGCCTCCCCAGCCTTGCCCGTAGGGGGGTTTTCATACTCCGAAGGACTGGAAGCGGCGATGGAGATTGCCGCTCCCGCTACAGAAATAATAGCAAGCGATTGGCTCGTCGATCAGCTTCAGCTGAGCCTGGCGCGCGGTGACCTGGCGGTAATTGCCCAGGCTATCCCTGCCTGGCGTTCGGGCGACTTGCAACGCGTGCAGCAACTCAACGCCTGGGTGCTGCAAACCCGGGAAACCAGCGAGCTGCGCGCGCAGGCAGAGCAAATGGGCAGATCCCTGCTGGACTGGCTGCGCAACCATGACGACGCCAACACAGCACACATTGAGGCCTGCGCGCAGATGCAACCGACCTTCCCCGTCGCCTTTGCGCTGGCTGTTTCACAGACCGAGGCAGGCGTGCGCGACTGCCTGCTGGCCTACGCTTTCGGCTGGGCGGAAAACATGACACAAGCCGCCATCAAATCCGTGCCTTTGGGGCAAAGTGCCGGCCAGCGCATGCTGGCGCGCCTGGCTGGCGTCATACCCGCAGCGGTCGAAGCCGCCATGCAGCTGCCCGATGACGAGCGCCAGGCTTTTTCACCCATGCTGGCCATTCTTTCGTCACAGCACGAAACCCAGTATTCGCGGTTGTTCCGCTCCTGACTTCCCACTGCAAATTTCACTGCAAACCTCACCGCAATTCCAACAAAGCCATCCATGAGCCTGCACCACATCGCCAACCGCACCAAAAAACTTCCCCCCTTGCGCGTCGGCATAGGGGGCCCCGTCGGTTCCGGCAAAACCACACTGCTTGAAATGCTGTGCAAAGGCATGAAGGCCAAATACGACCTGGTCGCCATCACCAACGACATCTATACCAAGGAAGACCAGCGCATCCTGACCGTCAGCGGCGCGCTGGACGCTGAACGCATCATGGGCGTGGAAACCGGCGGCTGCCCGCACACCGCCATACGCGAAGACGCCTCTATCAACCTCGAAGCCATAGACCGCATGCTGGTGGACTTTCCCGACGCCGACGTTGTGTTCGTCGAATCCGGTGGCGACAACCTCGCCGCCACCTTCAGCCCAGAGCTGAGCGACCTCACCATCTACGTGATCGACGTTGCCGCCGGCGAGAAGATTCCGCGCAAAGGCGGGCCGGGCATCACCAAAAGCGATTTGTTCGTCATCAACAAAACCGACCTGGCGCCCCACGTTGGCGCTGACCTGGGCGTGATGCAGGCGGACACCATCCGCATGCGCACCACGGCCAAGGGCCTGAAGCCCTTTGTCATGACCAATCTCAAGACCAATGCCGGCCTTGCGGAAGTCATTGCGTTTATCGAGACAAAAGGGATGCTGCTGGCCCAACCTGAAGCTGCATAGCGGCGAGCAGGCAAAAAAAAAGCCCGGAAGACCGGGCAGTAAAACTGGCTTCGCCAGTGGAGGGAGGTGCGACCCAGGACGGGCCGCAAGGAAAGTTTAGCCAGCGGCTGGCTGGCGGCGTGTAGGACAAGGTCGTGAATGCCGCCTGCGGATAGCGTTTCGGCGACATGCCCTGGCCATGACGGGCGGCTGACTCATATGACATATATATAGCAGGCAGATAGCAGGCCACCCCGACGTCCTTACACCTCAAACTCGCTGGGGTGAACAGTTTCGAACATCCTGCCGTCCCGGAAGAAAACGACCATCCAGTTACCGAACCGTTGCGTAGGGTGCGCCGGAATGACCTGGTTCAGGGCATGTGCAATGGATTTCTTGACGGGTAACTCAATTTCCTGGATTTCCGGGGAAAGTGAGTCCACGCTAATCAACATGAAGGTCCCGCGGTCCTGGACTTCGACCCGGGGAAACGACCAGCGGGCGCCGGTGGCATGCACAAATGCCGTAGTAACCTTCTCTGCCGACTCGGGGGTGAATGCTGGAGCAGTCATATTTGTGTCCTCTTAAAGTGCTGTAACTGAATGTTTCAATCATGGCTGTGCCAGCGCCTTTAGTCACCGTCCCCAAAAACGTTTAGGAAGCGGAGAGGAAATAGTTCCAGGAAATAAGTCCGTTTTTTTGGCTCTATTTGCTTGACAGTCACAAAGTGACCAATGGCGTACCAAAAGAGGTGGACTTCAGCCCTCTATTTTTGGCAGCACCCTGCCCTCGTGAGTAATTCAATGTGTGGAAGGCAGCCGATGCGCCAGGCGCGCCTGTTGCCCAGGCCCCGAGACCGCATTTATCGACAGCGCCCCACCAACGAGCCAGATGACCGCTGACTAGCGGTTAAACTATGCGGCTCGGAAGCGTGGCAGAGCGGTTGAATGCAGCAGTCTTGAAAACTGCCGAGGATGCAAGTCCTCCGTGAGTTCGAATCTCACCGCTTCCGCCACTTGTTGGCACTGGCTTTTAGCTGGTCTAAAAGTGTGCTCTCCGGTTCAGCCTCAAGCGCTGCAACCGCAATCCAGTGCTCTGGATTTTCTCCTAATTTGATAGCAAGGTTTCCAGCAAGCGTGGGGCTTAGGCATCCCCGCTTCTGTGCCATGGAGATCGCCGATTTGCGCTGATTTGTGACAGCCTGCGGATCACGATGGCATTGCAGAAGACTGCGACAGTGCCACAGGCTTCAGCGCAGTAAAAATGGTCCCTTGGGACGTCTTTTCGTTTCGCATGAGAAACCGATGGCCTTAAACTTCTTCCCAATAAAACGGGGGAGGAATTTATGAGAGAGCTGGTGCGAATTTTTGGTGTGATTATTTTGGCAATGCTCGCTAACAATCACACCAATGCGCAAAGTGTTTATACCCCCGGCGAAGTGAGAAAAATCGTTCTTGCGGCCTACAAACAAAATGACTTTGCGACACTTGACAAGTTGGCCACCACATTACGCACAGAAAAAAGTCGAACATCTTCTGGTCGCTGGAATCTTTCCAACTTTTACGGCAGCTTGTACGAAGCTATGCACGAAGAGCGCGAACAGAACTCCGCCGAGCATTGGAGCCAAGCTGAAGACAAGCTAAATCGATGGGTTGCGAGTGCCCCTCGATCATCCACCGCGCCAATAGCCCTGGCAACCGCTCAGACGAGGCATGCCTGGGCTCTTCGTGGTTCTGGTTATGCAAACACCGTCACTCCTAAAGGCTGGGAAGGCTTGGCGAAGCACATGGCGATTGCCCGCAACACGCTCGAAGTGAACAAGAGAATCAGCAGTGATGATCCACAGTGGTATGTCGTGATGCTGCACGTGGCGCTCGCCGAGAGTTGGGGAAGAGATGAATACATGGCTTTGTACGAAGAAGCCATGTCGAAAGAACCTCTTTATGTTGAATTCCGTCGAAATCTGATCCACTTATCGCAGTAATTTCCATCCAAAACTGACCCACGTAGGCACTACCCTGCTTGTTTTAAAAGCAGGGGGAATTTAGGAGTGATAGACGTGGCGACATTGAATGTCATCAGACGTTGGGCATTGCGGGATCAGATGTCCATCCGCGAGATCTCAAGGCGTACAGGCCTGGCTCGCAACACAATAAAGAAGCACCTTCGATCGGAAGAGAGCGAGCCCAAGTA
>NZ_JBFUBT010000003.1:0-536747 GCF_056405615.1 Polaromonas sp. P1_F9
AGCCCAAGTACCCAAGGCGGGTCAGCTCCAGCAAGCTCGATCCCTACGCCGAGAAGCTGGCCACCTGGCTAGGAATCGAGGCAACAAGATCGCGGAAACAGCGGCGCACTTTGAGGCAGATCCACACAGACTCAGCCCAAAAAGGAGAAAACCAAGAACTTATCCACATCGTGAGCACCTTCTGCTCACAAAGAGTGTGGGTCAATATTCGATGGAAAACTCGGGTCAGACTTCAGCGGAATTCAACAGGTTGAGCAGAGTAGAGCGTTTACAAAGTGGCTCATACTCAGTAAAAGCGCGCTACTTCGCTCTCAACTTGAGAGAACAGTATCTGTGAAAGTGCTTGGTTCAAATAAATTTGAACCTACGGGTGACGTATCAACTTATCTTCTGACTCTGAAGAATGCTGATGTATTGCTCACCGGAATTAAAGACAAAACCTCGGACCAACTCAAGCTGGCTGACGACATCAAGACCTTACGTTCAATGCCGGCGAATGGAAAAGATTCGCAGTCGGAACTACCTATTATTCAGCAGTGGAAATAGCGCTAGAGCACGCTTTTGTTGGGGCTGATAAATTCTCGGGGGAGGGCTAGAGCTTCTATTGAGAAAGCTTTTCGCTTTCGTTCACAGTGGCAAGCCCACGTAGTTTTCGGCCAGCGCCGTTGAAGCAGCCTGCGAATGGATCAAGTAATCCAGCTCGGCCTCCTGGAGCTTCTGGCCGAAGCCGCCTGCATCGGGAAACTTGTGCATGAGTGACGTGAACCACCAGGAAAAGCGCACGGCCTTCCAGACGCGGCGCAGGCAGGTGTCTGAATAGCTGTTGATACCGGCCTCGCTACCGCCGTAAAACTCTGTCAGCGCGCCTGCCAGGTAGCGGACGTCGCTGGCCGCCAGGTTCAGACCCTTGGCGCCCGTGGGCGGCACGATGTGGGCCGCGTCGCCTGCAAGGAAGAGGCGGCCGAAGCGCATGGGCTCGGCCACAAAACTGCGCAGCGGCGCAATGCTTTTTTCAATCGAGGGCCCGGTGACGAGGCTTTCCGCCAGCTCGGGCGCCAGGCGGCGGCGCAGCTCGTCCCAGAAGGCGTCGTCGCTCCAGTTCTCCACCTTGTCGTCCAGCGGGCATTGCACGTAGTAGCGGCTGCGGGTGTGGCTGCGCATGCTGCACAGTGCAAAACCGCGCGCGTGGTTGCTGTAGACGAGTTCGTGGGAAACGGGCGGCGTCTCTGACAGCACGCCCAGCCAGCCGAAGGGATAGACGCGCTCAAAGGTCTGCAGCGCATTGGCCGGCACGCTGGCGCGGCTCACGCCGTGAAAACCGTCGCAGCCGGCGATGAAGTCGCATTCCACTTCGTGTGCCACGCCGTGCTGCACATAACGCACTTTGGGGTGTGGCCCGTCAAAGTCATGAAGGCTCACGTTTTCGGCTTCATAAGCGGTTGCCAGGCCTGCTGCGGCGCGCGCGTCCATCAGGTCGCGTGTGACTTCGGTCTGGCCGTAGACCATCACCTGTTTGCCGCCGGTCAGCTGCTGCATGTCAATGCGGTGATGGGCGCCGCCAAAGCCGAGGGCAAAGCCGCCGTGCACGAGCCCTTCCTTGTGCATGCGGCCGCCTGCGCCGAGTTCGTCAAGCAGGTCGGTTGTACCTTGCTCCAGCACGCCTGCGCGTATGCGTCCCAGCACATACTCTTTGCTGCGCTGCTCAATCACGATGGCATGGATGCCGGCCTTATGAAGCAGCTGGCCCAGCAAATGCCCGGCGGGGCCGCCGCCCACGATGGCTACCTGTACGCGCATGGTGTCTCCGTTTAATTTGTCGGGCAATGTGCCCCAAGCGAGAAGGTTATGCGGCTGCGTGCGCCGCGCCCAGCGCGTGGCCGCGGCTTTGCACGATGTCCGGCTCACTTGTGCGATGATCGCGCAATGGTCACTTCAAAAACCGCTTTGAAACCCGGCGCTTTCCCGATCGCCAAGCCCGACATGATTGAAGGCATGGCCAAAGGCATGGCCGTGCTGGAGAGTTTTGACACGCAGCGCCAGCGCCTGAACGCCACGCTGGCAGCGGAACGCGCGGGCATCACACGGGCGGCCGCGCGCCGCCACCTGCTCACGCTCACGCACCTGGGTTACCTGGAAACGGACGGCAGCTATTTCTGGCTGGCGGCGAAGGTGCTGCGGTTTTCAGGCAGCTACCTGGCCACCGCGCGCCTGCCGCGCGCTGTCCAGCCCGCGCTGAACCGGTTGGCCGCCCAAACGCAGGAGTCGTTTTCCGTCGCGGTGCTGGACGGCGACGAGATTGTCATCATCGGCCGCAGCGGTTTTGAGTGGAAGTCACCGGCAGACAGTGGCAGGGCGGCGCCGGCGCGCGTGCTGGCTTACGGCTTGCACCTTGGGGCGCGCCTGCCGGCGCATGCGACTTCCACCGGGCGTGTCCTGCTGGCCGCCAAAACAAAAAGCGATTTCAATGCCTGGCTGAAGGCCAGGACCGACACAGGCAACCTGGCCCGGCTGACTCTGCACACGACGACCGACCCGCGCAAACTTCGCGCGCTGGTGGATCAGGTGCGGCTTGACGATTACTGCGTGGCCAGCGAAGAGCATGAGCTGGGCGTTCAGGCGCTGGCCGTGCCGCTGCGCGACATGCAGGGGCATACCGTGGCCGCGCTCAATGTGGTGTCGTCGCCGCAGCGGCTGAGGCCGGAGGCCATGCGGCGCGAATTGCTGCCTTTGCTGCTGGATGCAGCCAGGGAGTTGCGTTCGCTGCTTTAGCTTTTGGGTGGTGAAGGGCGCACGGCCAGCGCGACGCCGCCCAGAATGGCCGCGCAACAGGCCGCGAGCGACCAACCCAGCGGCTCCCCAAGAAAGACGATACCGCCCAGGGCGGTGATGGCCGGAACTGACAGTTGTACCGAGGCCGCCGTAGTGGCGGGAAGCCGCTTCACCGCCGCGTACCAGACGATGTAGCCCACACCGGAAGTGAGTGCGCCGGAGGCCACGGCATATGCCGCCCCGCGCATATCCCAGATCAGCTGCGGGAACATCAAGCCGGCCAACAACAGCGCTGGCGGTGTGGCGCGCAGGAAGTTTCCGGCAGTGGCTCGCGTCGCGTCACCGGCGTGTTTTCCGCGCAGCGAATACACCGCCCAGGCGATGCCGGCCAGCAACATCAGCATGGCCGACGGCAAGCGCGGGGCGGCGGCGCCCGGCAGCAACAGTGCGATGAGGCCCGCAACAGCAATTGCCAGGCCGGCGCTTTGCCTTGCGCCCAGCCGCTCGCCGCGGGCCAGCCCGGTGCCCAGCATCGTGAGCTGCACCGAGCCGAACAGCAGCAGGGCGCCCGTGGCCGCCGGCAGGCTGACGTAGGCCAGCGAGAATGCGGCCGCGTAGACGAACAGCGCCCCGGCCGACGGCCAGTTGCCGGTCGCAGTGACACCACGCCGCCACATGAAAAGCCAGAGCACCAGCGCACCTGAGGCGATGCGAAGGGCCGTAAAGCTGGCCGCGTCAATCGGTGTGCTGCGCAGTGCGAGGCGGCACAGGAGCGAATTGCCCGCAAAGGCGAACATGGCCAGTACAGTGAGGCCCAGTGTCGAGGTGGCTGGTGATACCTTCATGGTGACTGCTGCCCGGCGAACTGTACGTTCAGGCCGACGCCGCGTTGCGCTCGCGCGTTTGTGCCTTGAGCTTGCCGACTTTTCCGACCCGCAGCAGCGGTTGCCGGGAATAGATGGAAAAGCGCTTGGGTGTTTTGTCGTTGGCCAAAGTTTCAGTCATGCCGTAGATGGCTTCCGACTCATACGCCCAGGTACTGCGCCAGCAATTCAGGTTTGGCATGCAGCTCGGCCGAACTGCCTTCAAACACCACCTGGCCCTTGACCAGGATGACATTGCGATCGGTGATCTGGGTGACGTGCTTCCAGTTCTTGTCGACGATCACGCTGCTGATGCCGGTTTCGCGGATCAGGCCGCAGATGCGCCAGATGTCGCGCGCAATCAGCGGCGCCAGGCCTTCGGTGGCCTCGTCGAGGATCAACACGTCAGGGTTGGTCATCAGCGCGCGGCCGATCGTCAGCATCTGCTGCTCGCCGCCAGACAGCTGCTGCCCGCCGTGGTTCAGGCGTTCTTTCAAGCGCGGAAAGGTCTCCAGAACGCGCTCGTAGGTCCAGTCGTTTCTGCGGCCCACGCCGTCTGCGGCGCTTCCTGGTCTGCCGGCGCGCGCCGCCATTTTGAGGTTCTCGGTCACGCTGAGGTTGCCGAAGATGCCGCGGCCTTCGGGGACATAGGCGATGCCGAGGCGGGCGATTTCGTAGGGCGGGGCGCCCGTCATGGGCCTGCCGTTGATTGCGACCGAGCCCGAGCGCGGTTTGACAAGGCCCATGATGCTTTTGAGCAGCGTACTTTTGCCCATGCCGTTGCGGCCCATGAGGCCTATGGTTTCGCCGCGTGCGACGTGAAAGTCAATGCCGCGCAGGATGTGGCTGGCACCGTAGTAGGTGTTGATGTCCTGGGCGCCGATCAGGATGTCGATTTGTTTCTCGGGGGCGTTCATTAATGCTCCTCGCCTAAATACGCGGCTTGAACGCCGGCGTCAGCGCGGATTTGCGCGGGCGTTCCGCTGGCGATCACCTGGCCGTTGACCATCACGGTCAGTTTGTCGGCCAGCGTGAACACCGCGTCCATGTCGTGCTCGACCAGCAGGATGCCGTGGTTTTTCTTGATGGCCAGCAACAGGGCGACCATGCGCTCGGCCTCGGCCACGCCCATGCCGGCCAGCGGCTCGTCGAGCAGCAGCACCTGCGGCTCGGTGGCCAGCGTCATCGCGATCTCAAGCTGGCGTTGCTCACCGTGGCTGATGGTGCCGGCGATGCTGTGTTTGCGGTGTTGCAGGCCGGCCAGTTCCAGCGCTTCTTCGGCGCGGGCGTTGACTGCCGCGAAGCTCGTGGCGCGCTTGAGCCAGTGCGCGGCATGCGGCGCGCGCGACTGTGACGCCAGCCGCACGTTTTCCCACACGCTGAAGGGCAAAAAGATATTGGTCTTCTGGTAGCTGCGACCCAGTCCCTTGCCCGAGATTTTTTCGGGTGTCCAGCCTGTGATGTCGTGCCCGCCCAGCGTGACCGTACCCGAGGTCGGCGGCAAGTCGCCAGAGAGAAGGTTGGTCAGCGTGGATTTGCCGGCGCCGTTGGGGCCGATGACGGCGTGAATGTGGTTGCGCCACAGATCAATAGAGACATCATTGACCGCCGCAAGACCACCAAAGCGTTTGGTGAGATTTTTTGCACTGAGGAGTAGCTCAGTCATGGCCAACCTCCGCCTTGTCTTTGCGCTGGGTGAATTTTTCCACCAGGCCCAGGATGCCGCGCGGCGCAAACGTGACCAGCAGCACGATAAAGAGGCCCATCCACAGCTGCCAGTGCTTGCCCAGGTTGACGCTGCCGATTTGCGGCAAGTCCTTGAAGACATGCAGCAGATATTCAAACGCGAAGGCGCCGACGATGGCACCGGCAAAATTGCCCATGCCACCCAAAATGACCATCATGATCGCGTGCGCGCTCATGTGAAAGCCCATGAGCTCGGGGTTGATGTAGCCCGTTTGCGCACCCCACAGGTAACCAGCCAGGCCCGCCAGCGCGCCGGCCAGCGTGAAGGCCGAGAGTTTGTAGCCGAAGGTGCCGAAGCCCATGGCGCGCATGCGGTGCTCGTTGACGCGAATGCCGGCCAGCGTGCGGCCGAAGGGACTCCAGAGCAGGCGGCGCAAAAAGGCGTAGACCAGCAGCACGGCCGCGAGCGTGAAGTAGTACAGCGTGACTTTCTTGTCGAGGTCGAAGGGCACCCAGCCGAAGATGGTTGCGCTGGGCTTGAAGTTGATGTACAGCCCGTCGGAGCCGCCCAGCACCTTGTTGTCGAAGAAGAGGTAGAACACCATCTGCGCAAACGCCATGGTGACCATGATGAAGTAGATACCGTGGGTGCGCACCACGAAGAAACCGATGATGAGCGCGGCAAGGCCCGAGGCCGCCACGGCCACTGGCAAAGTCCACCACAGGCTGACAGGCTCGCCCGCGGGTGTCAAAAAGGCCAGCGCATACCCGGCCAGGCCGAAGTAGGCTGCGTGGCCCAGCGACACCAGGCCGGTCACGCCTTGCAGCAGGTCCAGGCTCATGGCAAAAATCGCCATGATCATCATGCGCGTGACCATCTGGGTGTAGAAGTCGGTGCCGACAAAAGGGAAGGCGATCAGCGCGATGAGGCCGAGCCCAAGCGCCACCTGCACACCGCGCGGCAGGATTTCGAGATTGGATTTGGCTGAACTCATAGCGCTTTAGCCGATAACTGAACTGGATGTGTGGAGGCTTTTCCCCTCCAGGCCGGGGCCGCGGAACCGGCTTTGCCGGGCCGCAGGCGCAGCGCCCCCTCGGGGGGCAGCGCAGTACACGAAGTGACAAGCGTGGGGGCCATGGAATTCATTGTTTAAAGAGTCCTTCTGGTTTCCACAAAAGGACAGCGGCCATCAACATATAAACCAGCATGCCCGCCATCGAAGGCAGCAGCACCTTGCCAATGGTGTCGACCAGGCCGACCAGCAGGGCCGAGATCAGCGCACCGCGCACCGAGCCGATACCGCCAATGACCACCACCACAAAACACATGATGAGGACTTGCGAACCCATGTTGGGGTAGACGCTGGCCACGGGTGCGGCGATCATGCCGGCCACTGCGGCCAGGCCCACGCCCAGCGCGAACACCACGGCGTGAATCAGCTTGATGTTGATGCCCAGCGATTCGGCCATGTCGCGGTTAAAGGCGCCGGCGCGTATCTTCATGCCCAGGCGGGTTTTGGAGATCATGAAATAAAGGCCCAGTGCCAGCGCGATGCAAACACCCGACATAAAGAGGCGGTAGACGGGGTAGGAGAGGTTGTCGGTGAGCGGGATCGAGGCGCCCAGCAAGTCGGGAATCGTCACGCCATGGACATCGTCGCCCCAGAGGATGGAGCGCACTTCTTCAAAGATATAGATCAGGCCAAAGGTCAGCAGCACCTGGTCCAGGTGGTCGCGCTGGTAGAAATGGCGAAACAGCAACCACTCCAAAGCCAGCCCGAAGACGACCGACAGCACCGCGCCCAGCAGGATGGCCAGCGTGAGGCTGCCTGTCAGCGTGCTGAGCGACCAGGCCAGGTAGGCGCCCAGCATGTAGAAGCTGCCATGAGCCAGGTTGACCACGCCCATGATGCCGAAGATCAGCGTCAGGCCGGCGGCCAGCATGAACAGCAACAGGCCGTACTGGACACTGTTGAGCAGCTGGATGAGGAAGTTGGCTAAATCCATAGGCGGTTTAGAGAGTCGATATCCGTGAATGGGATGGGCGAGGAATAAGATCAGACGCGAGACCCTGGAGGCGATCCCAGCCAGCAGGGGCCGCGGAACCGGCTTTGCCGGGCCGCAGGCGCAGCGGCCCCCTCTGGGGGCAGAGAGCTACACGAAGTGAGCGAACGTGGGGGCTCATGTATGTCGGCGTGTGAATAGCAAGAGGCTGCCCATCAGCGTGAACAAGCCACCCGAGATGCGGTTAAACCAGCGCACGGCCCGGCTGGATCTCAGCAGCGGTGCGATGCGCGCCACGCCCAAGGCGCAGCCGGTCAGCACGGTGAACTCAAACGCCATGAAGGTGAGGGCGAGGATGGCGAACTGCGGCACAAAGGGCGCGGCCGGATTCAAAAATTGCGGGAAGAACGCGGCAAAGAACAGGACCGCTTTAGGGTTGCTGGCGCCGACCAGGAAGCCGCGCAGGAAAAACGAACGGCGCTGGGCTGGTGCTTCACCTGCGGCAGGATCAAAGACAGCCGCTTCACTGCGGAAGGTCTTGATCCCCAACCAGATCAGATATGCAGCGCCAATCACCTTGGCTACGGTAAAGGCGGTTTCAGACGCCGCCAGCAACGCGCCTAGTCCCATGGCCGACAGCAGCATCACACACAGCACCGCGCTGACGCTTCCAGCCACCGAAGTCATGGCCTTGCGCGGACCATGGTTGAGCGCATTCGTCATGCACATCAGCATGGTCGGGCCGGGTGTGAGGATCAGCAGGGCGACTGCTGCGACGTAGAGGAGGTAGGTAGTGAGCGTCATGGTGAGGATGCTACAAGACAGAAAGCACACCTCATACCAGTTTTACCTAAGAATGAGGCGGGGCGGCCCATGTGACTTCATACCAGCATGAGCCGCGGGACTGGCTTTGCCAGACCGCAGGCGGGCGGCCCCCTCGGGGGGCAGGGAGCTACACGAAGTGAGCGACCGTGGGGGCCACGTCTTCAGGCCATCTTGCAACCGGCGCCTGAGTCGGCCAGCGCCTTGGCTGCCACACCAATCACCTTGTTTTCCTTGTTCTCGACCACGCGCAGGTACATGTCCTGCACCGGGTTGTGCGACGGGCTCATGGTCCATTTGCCGCGCGGGCTGTCGATGACGGCGCCTTCCAGGGCCTTGTAGAGCGCCGGCTTGCTGCTCAGGTCACCCTTCACCGCGTTGGCGCCCTGGATCAGCAGCAGGCCGGTGTCGTAGCCTTGCACGGCGTAAACGTCGGGCTGCAGCCGGAAGGTCTTGGCGTAGCTCAGGCGGAACTGGCCATTGCGCTGCGTTGGCAGCGAGTCGCTGTAGTGCATGGTCGTGATAATGCCGTTGGCCGCGGGGCCGGCGGCCTCAAGCACGCCCTCGGTCAGGAAGCCGGAGCCGTACAGTGGAATCTTTTCCTTCAGGCCCGAGGCGGCGTAGTCCTTGATGAATTTGGCCGCGCCGCCGCCGGCGAAGAAGCAGGCCACGGCGTCGGGCTTGAGTGCAGCGATCTCGGTCAGCAGGGCCTGGAATTCGACTTGGGGGAACGGCAGGCCGAGCTCCTTGACGATGGTGCCGCCTGCGGCGGTATAGCTTTCCTTGAAGCCTTCAAAGGCCTCGTCGCCTGCGGCGTATTTCCAGGTGATCCACACAGCCTTTTTGTGGCCGCGGTCGACCATGGCTTTGCCCAGCGCGCGCGTGGGCTGCGAGTTGGTGAAAGACGTGCGGAACACATTGGGCGCGCACAGGCTGCGCGTGGCGGCGTGCACGCCAGCGTTGGGGATCAGGCTCAGCACGCCGGAGTCGCGGGCGACTTTCTGGATGCCCATCTGCACGCCCGAATGCACCGTGCCGACGAGTACGTCGACCTTGTCGCGCTGCACCAGCTTGTTGGCGTTTTCAATGCCTTTGGAAGGTTCGGATTCGTCGTCGACCTTGAAGTATTCGATCTCGCGGCCGCCGAGTTTGCCGCCTTGTTCGTTGATGGCCATGCGAAAGCCGTTTTCAATGGCGACGCCGAGCTGGGCGAAGGTGCCGGTATAGGGCAGCATGAAACCCACACGCACCTTGGCGGACTGCGCACGCACGATTTCGGGCAGCAGGAGGCCGGTGGAAGCGGCACCGATAACGGCAGCACTGCGGGTCAATACAAGTCGGCGTGAAGTCATGGAATAGCTCCTGGTTGAGACTGAAGACAGTGAGACGAATAGTAAGCGTGCGTTGTGTATGCAGCCCTAGTGTAAAACCCGAGATTGAAGATTAAATTGTTTATGTCTAAAGCAATACCCGTGCCCGGTTCGCGCATTTTCTGACCCTCCGGCGCAGGGTATTTTCCGGATGCCTGCTTCCCGGGGTTTTCCATGTCAGTGCGGCTGGCGCAGCTTGAAGCGCTGGATCTTGCCGGTGGCCGTCTTGGGCAGCTCGTTCACAAATTCAATCCAGCGCGGGTATTTGTAAGGTGCAAGCTGCAGCTTCACATGGGCCTTGAGTTCGTCCACGGTGGCGGCCTGCCCGGCCTTGAGCACCACATAGGCCTTGGGCTTGATGAGTTCGTCGGCGTCGGCCACGCCTATCACCGCCACTTCCAGCACGGCGGGGTGTGTCATCAGGCAGGCTTCGACTTCAAACGGCGAGACGTAAATGCCGCCGACCTTGAGCATGTCGTCGCTGCGTCCGCCATAGGTGTAGTAGCCGTCAGCATCGCGGGTGTACTTGTCGCCGCTCTTGGTCCATTCGCCAGCGAAGGTGGCTTTGGTCTTGGCGCGGTTGTTCCAGTACATGATGGCCGCGCTGGGCCCGCTGATCTGCAGCTCTCCGATTTCCCCGTCAGCGCATTCGCGCCCGTCGTCGCCGATGATGCGCAGCCCGTAACCCGGCACGGCCTGACCGGTCGTGCCGTAGCGCACCTGACCGGGACGGTTGCTTAAAAAGATGTGCAACATTTCGGTGGAGCCGATGCCATCCAGGATTTCGCAGCCGTATTGGGCTGTCCATTTTTTGCCGATTTCAGCGGGCAGGGCTTCCCCGGCGCTGGTGCACACGCGCAGGCGCAACTCGAACTTCGCCGGCCGGGCCGGATCGGCCAGCAGGGCCGCATACAAGGTGGGCACGCCATAAAAAATCGTGGGCTGGTATTTTTTGAGCAAGGCAAACACGTCAGCGGGCGTGGGCCGCGCGGGCAGCAGCACCGTGGTGGCACCCACGCTCATCGGAAAGGTCAGCGCATTGCCCAGGCCGTAGGCAAAGAAGAGCTTGGCGGCTGAATACACCACGTCAGATTCGCGGATGCCCAGCACACCGCGGCCATACAGCTCGGCCGTCTGGATCAGGTGGCTGTGCAGGTGCACGGTCCCTTTGGGCGCGCCCGTCGAGCCGCTGGAATAGAGCCAGAAGCAGACGCCATCGGCGCAGGTGTCTGCTATGGTTTTGGTAGCTGCTTGCGCACGCAGGACGCCGGCCAGCGTGGGATATGGCGGGGATTCTTCAATGCCGGCGACGATCACGGTTTTTAGCGTGTCCATTTTTTTGAGCAGTGGCTCAAAGGCCGGGAGCAGGGCACTGGAGACGATAAGGCCCTGTGCCCGCGAGTCGCGCAGCATGAACTCGAAGTCGGGAGGGGTGAGCAGGGTGTTGGCCGCCACGGGCACCACACCCGCAAGAATGCAGCCGAGGAAAGCGACGGGCCATTGCGGCGTGTCCAGCATGGCCAGCAGCACGCGGCTTTCAGGGACAACACCCTGGTGGCGCAAGGCGTTGGCAAAACGGTGGGCCTGGTCGGTGAGTTCGCCGTAAGTCAGCGCCTCGCCGGTGGTGGCATCGATGAAGGCGGCCTTGCCCGCACGGCCGGCATTGCGCTGCAGCAGGTCGTGCGCGGCGTTGTAATTGCGCGGAATGGTTACCCGTGGTGGGCTTGCCGAATGGTCTGCGCTGCTTGCTTGCATGCTTGTCTCCAGATTGCTCTTGCTATTATTTTGGTAGCTGCTTGCGCACGCACATCAAGCGCTACGGGTCGATTTCTTATAAATACATGGCGCAGATCAGGCGGTGGCCGGGCTTGCTCCCAGCGTTTGCAACGCGCCGGTGAGCCACTGGCGGCACCACTCGGTGCCTTCTGTTTCGGGCATGGTGCCGCTGCTGGCGTCGTGGCACCAGACGTCGCCGATGCGCTGGGCGCCCAGATCTGTCAGGCGTTCGTCAAACTTCTTGCCGCCGAAGCAGAAGGTCTGCATATAGGTGCGGTCGCCGAGCGCGATAACGCCGTAGCGCACATGGCCCAGGAACTGCGGGTTGGCGTTCAATGATTCATAGAGGGCGCGGGCGTTGTCGGGCACATCGCCGGAGCCGTAGGTGGAACTGCAGATGAGATAAAGTGCATCTTCTGCCTTTGAAGCGTCGAAGACGCTGATGTCGAGGTTGTCCATCAGTTCGACTTCAATGTCGTTGACCAGGTCTGCGCAATCCATCTGGATGGCCTGTGCGACATAGTCGGCGGTACTGGTCATGGTACCTACAAGGATTTTGAGTTTCATCAAGAAGTCTCCAAATAAAAGATGCAATAAACTGCTTGACATCAATTTAACCTGAAGTATACTGCAATTTAGACGAAATGCAACTGGCAAAGCCCTGAAAGGGCGACTTTTTACACAGGTGCTTCTTGGAAATCATGTCCGAACAGGAATCGAAAGCCACGCTCAGTGAACTTGGCGCCCGCGTTCGTGCCTGGCGCGCGCGCCGGGGCATGACGCGCAAACAGCTGGCGTCGGACTCTGGCCTGAGCGAACGCTTTCTGGCCGATGTGGAAACCGGCAAGGGCAACGTTTCGATCAATTCCCTGGAAGCTGCGGCCCGCGCGCTGAACATCTCCATTCTCGAGCTGCTGCAGGACGCGCCGCGGCCGGCCTTGGCCCGTGTGCAGGGCCTGTTGACGCGGCTGGACGACACCCAGCTTGACCAGGCCTACAGCCTGCTTGGCAGCACCTTCGGCCTCAGCGACTCACTGGGCCGCGAGCAGCGGGTAGCACTGATCGGCCTGCGCGGCGCCGGCAAGTCCACCTTGGGCAGCCAGCTGGCGGCCGAGCGTGGCGTGCCTTTTATCGAGCTGGACCGCGAGATTGAACGCGAAGCCGGCACCAGCATGAACGAAATTTTGCTGCTGCACGGGCAGGCCGGCTATCGGCGCTATGAGCGCCGTGCGCTGTTCCGCATCGCCGAAGACCACCCGGACGGTGTCGTCATGACCACGGGCGGCAGCATCGTGAGCGAGCGCGAAACCTTCGATTTGCTGCAAAGCCGTTTTTACTGCGTCTGGCTTAAGGCCAGCCCCGAAGAACACATGGCCCGCGTGGTGGCCCAGGGCGACATGCGGCCTTTCGACACGACCCGCGGCGCGACCGACGAGGCGATGGAAGACATTCGCCGCATCCTTTCGAGCCGCGAAGCGCTCTATGCCCGCGCCGACGCCGTGGTTGATACCGCTGCGCGCACACTGAAACAAAGCCTCAAAGACCTGGAACGCGCCGTTCCCAAAACAACCGTCCGCGACACCGTCGAACGGGCATAACCGGAGACACCCCTATGAACGCCATGACAGAACCGCTTTTATTTAAACAGGTCATCGAAGGCCAGGAGCGCGAGCTCGTGAGTTTCTCCACCCACCCCAGCAAATACCAGCACTGGACGCTGAGTGTGGAGGGCGACGTCGCACGCCTGAAGCTGGACATCAACGAAGACGGCGGCATCAAGCCCGGCTACAAGCTCAAGCTCAACAGCTACGACCTGGGCGTGGACATCGAACTGCACGACGCGATCAATCGCGTGCGCTTTGAGCACCCGGCCGTCAAGGTGGTGGTGTTCGAGTCGGGCAAGGAAAAGATCTGGTGCTCGGGCGCCAACATCTACATGTTGGGCCTGTCGACGCACGGCTGGAAGGTCAACTTCTGCAAGTTCACCAACGAAACCCGCAACGGCCTGGAAGACTCCTCGCGCCATGACGGCCTCAAGGCGATTGCCTCCGTGACCGGCGCTTGCGCCGGCGGCGGCTACGAGCTGGCCCTGGCCTGCGACCGCATCATCATGGTGGATGACCGCTCTTCCACCGTCAGCCTGCCGGAAGTGCCCTTGCTGGGCGTGTTGCCAGGCACGGGCGGCCTGACCCGCGTCACCGACAAGCGCAAGGTGCGCCGCGACCTGGCCGACATTTTTTGCACGACCTCCGAAGGTGTGCGTGCCGACCGCGCCAAGGACTGGAAGCTGATCGACGCGCATGCCAAGCCGCAGCAGTTTGGCGATCTGCTTGCTACAGAAATTGAAGCGCTTCGCGCACAGTCCGCAAGGGCTGCAGCCTCAAAAGGTATCGAACTCACCCCGCTGAAAGCCGTTATTGATGACGCCGGCTATCACTACAGCCTGGTTAACGCGCAGGTCGACCGCGAAAAGCGCATTGCCACCGTCACGGTGAAGGCACCTGCTTCTGCCATTGAATCCACGCCGGAAGCCATTGAGGCGGCCGGTGCCAACTGGTACCCGCTCAAGCTGCAGCGCGAACTGGACGACGCCATCCTCAACTTGCGCACCAACGAACTGGAAGTCGGCACCTGGGTCATCAAGACCACAGGCGATGCCGGCCAGGTGATCCGCATGGACGAAACACTGGCCAAACTGAAGGACCACTGGCTGGTCAAGGAAACCACGGGCGCGCTGCGCCGCACCCTGGCCCGGCTGGACGTCACCAGCCGTTCGCTGATTGCGCTGGTCGATGCGGGTTCATGCTTTGCCGGCACTTTCTACGAGCTGGCCCTGGCCTGCGACCGCATCTACATGCTGGACTTGCCCGATTCACCGGACGCCGCGCCTGCGCTGCAACTGAGCCCGGCCAACTTCGGCTGGTTCCCCGCCGTCAATGGCCTGACGCGTCTGCAGACCCGATTCTGCGAAGACGATGCCACCATTGCACAGTTGCAAAAACTCGGCGACAGCCCGCTGCGCGCTGATCAGGCGCTGGCGCTGGGCCTCGTCACCTTGACCCCCGATGACATCGACTGGGAAGACGAGATCCGCATCATGCTGGAAGAGCGTGCTTCGCTTTCGCCCGACGCCATGACCGGCATGGAAGCTTCGCTGCGTTTTCCGGGCAAGGAGACGATGGAGACGCGTATTTTCGGGCGCCTGTCCGCATGGCAGAACTGGATATTTATTCGACCCAACGCGGTGGGCGAGGACGGTGCGCTGAAATTATTTGGAACTGGCAAAAAGGCCAAGTTCGATTGGAAACGGATTTAAGGAATCGCCATGAGCTCTATAGACCTCCAAGCCCTCATCCCCAACAACGTTCACCTCGGTGAAAACCGCCAGCTGCAGCGCGCGCTGGAGCACTGGCAGCCGGCCTTCCTGAACTGGTGGGACGAGATGGGACCCAGCGACTTCAAGGCCAAGGAAGTTTATTTGCGCACTGCTGTCGGCGTGGATGCCTCCGGCTGGGCCAGCTACGGCTACACGCCCATGCCCGACTACCGTTGGGGCATCTTTTTGGCTGACAAGGAAGAGGGCCGCAAGATTGGCTTTGGTGACCACATGGGTGAAGAGGTCTGGCAGGATGTGCCTGGCGAATACCGCTCCACCTTCCGCCGCCTGATCGTGACGCAAGGCGACACTGAACCGGCCTCGGTCGAGCAGCAGCGCCTGTTGGGCCACACCGCGCCTTCTCTGTACGACCTGCGCAACCTGTTTCAGGTCAACGTTGAGGAAGGCCGCCACCTCTGGGCCATGGTGTATCTGTTGCACGCGCACTTTGGCCGCGACGGCCGCGAAGAAGCTGAAGAGCTGTTGATGCGCCACAGCGGAGACGCTGACAAGCCGCGCATCCTGGGCACCTTTAATGAGCCCATGGACAACTGGTTGTCCTTCTTCATGTTCACCTACTTCACCGACCGCGACGGCAAGTTCCAGCTCAAGTCGTTCGCGGAATCCGCCTTTGACCCGCTGGCGCGTACCACGCGCTTCATGCTGACCGAGGAAGCCCACCACATGTTTGTGGGTGAGACCGGCGTTGGCCGTGTCATCAAGCGCACGCTGGAGGTGATGAAAGAGCTGGACACCGACGACGTCGCCACACTGCGCAAAGCCGGCGTAATCGACCTGCCCACGGTGCAGAAATTCATGAACTTCTGGTTCACGTCGTCGTTGGATCTGTTCGGCTCGGAAGCGTCGTCGAACGCCGCCAACTACTTCAGCAACGGCATCAAGGGCCGGCCGGACGAAGCCAAGTTCGCAGACCACGTCGAGCTGGAAACCGAGATGAGCATCATCGTGCCGAACGGGCAGGGCGGTATTAAAAACGAGACGATTTCAACCCGCAACGGCATGAACGAGATCACGCGCCTCGAGTACGTCAAGGACTGCAACGTCGGCGTGACGCGCTGGAACATGGGCATCAAGCGCGCGGGTGTGGATTTTGAGTTGACCCTGCCGTCCACACGTTTTCGCCGCGCGGTCGGCGCCTGGGCCGGCAACTTCACCGACCCGCTGGGCAACCCGATCAGCGCCGCCGATTTCGAAGCAAAAAAAGACCAGTGGCTGCCCACGCCGGCCGACACGGCATTTGTCAAAAGCCTGATGAACCGTGTCACCGAACCCGGCAAGATGGCAGCGTGGATCGCACCACCGGATCGCGGCATTAATGCCAACCCCTTGGAGTACGAATACGTCAAACTCTAGGGGGGATTAAGCCAGTCAGGGCCGCGGGACTGGCTTTGCCAGACCGCAGGCGCAGCGGCCCCCTCGGGGGCAGGGCGCTACACGCAGTGAGCAACCGTGGGGGCTAACCAATCTTTGCGCCGCGTTCTTTGAGTAAGTCCCGCAGTAGCGAGCGATGGCAGCGCGCCTCGTTCTCGCAGTAGCAGCCCATGGCGAAATTCGTCTGGTGTGACAGCGCCGCCAGCAGGTCCAGATTGCGGCTGGCATCGGGTTCGTTCATTTCAGCCCGGTATTTCTTGCTGAAGGCGGCCCAGTCCTTGTCGGACTCCACGCTCTGGCCCAACTTCATGGTTTCCACGCTGGGTGCGAGGCTGGGGTACCAGACGTCATACCAGTCCTGCGAGGCGAACTCGGTTTTTGGCACGCCGCGCGGCGGCCTTCGCACCGTGCCTATGCGCAAACCTTCGTTGGCACTTCGCGCTGTGCCCAGCCTGACGATCCTGACGCTCATTACGGTCTCCTTTTTGGCGAACGGTTCAAGAACCCTGTTCTGGAACGACTCAGGGCGCGGCGGCGGTGCCTGGCTCAGGAGGTTCAACGCTCGACATCTCCCGCATCTGGCGCGCGATTTCATCTTCGGCCATTGGCGCTTGCTCAGAAGGCGTGGGGGCCGTCGTGTCCAGCCAATGCACCGTGGCTGGAAAGGCGAATACCACCACCGTGAGCGTCACCTGCGCCAGCAGCATGGGCCACAGCGCGCCCAGCAGACGCCGGCTTGAAATGGCTGGCAGGCCCGAGCGAGCCCGGGCCATCAGTACGGCATAGCCCATGGGTGGAATCAGGAAACTCAGCTGCAGCACCAGCAGCAGCAACACCGCCGCCTGCTGTGCATCGCCCAGGCGCGCGATCAGCGCCGGCGCGACGATGGGCACGATGACAAAAATCATCTCGAACGCATCCAGCACCCAGGCGCACGAGGCCACCAGCAGCAGTACCAGGGCCGCCGTCACGCCCGGCGGCAGGGTGGAGCCCAGCAGCAGGCCGTTGAGCCAGCGGTCGGTGCCGAACACGCGAAACACCAAGCTGAAGGTGGTGGCGCCCACCAGGAGCGCAAACAGGGCGCCGCTGAGCTTGAGCGTGTCGGCCAGCACTGCCCGCCAGCCTGCCGCCGAAATCGAGCGGCCCGCGAGAGCGGCTGCGACCAGCAGCATGGCACCGGTGGCGGCCGCTTCCACCGCATAGAGCTTGCCGGTAAAGACGCCGGCCAGCAGCAGCACGATGGTGCCACCCGCGAGCAGGGCGACTGCCGCCTGCGCACGGCTGAGCAGGGTGTGCTGCGGCTTTTCCTGAAGCTTTCGCGCCCGGAGCCAGGCCACCAGGGCCCAGAGCGCCAGCACGCACAGGGCGGGCAACAGCGCGGCATGCATCACGTCCTGGGTGTTGATGATGCGCTGGCCGGCCTGCAGGTAGCCCGGCAGCCGGCTGGCTTCCAGGTGCGCCAGCATCATGGCATCGCCCAGCAGCAGCAAGACCAGAGAAGGCGGCACCACCACGCCTATGGTGGCGGCCACACTGATGATGGAGATGGCCTGCGCGGTGTCCAGGTGCGCCATGCGCGGTGCCACCAGGCGCGAAAGCAGGGCCGAGCTGGAAGCGACCGAGCCGTTCATGGGCGCGATAATGGCGCCGACACTCAGGGCTGAGAGGGCGTGCGCGCCGGCCAGGGGCCGGAACAGCCGCAGCAAGGCCGAGAACAGGGCGTCGGCCACTGTCAGGCGCTGCAGCAACACGCCCATGAAGACATACAGCGGCATGGCCTGCAGCAAATCGTTTTCCAGCAGGCCCAGTGTTCGCACGGGCAAGGCCTGCAAGATCTGGAGGTCAAAAGCGCCTGCGGCCAGGCCCAGCATCGCGAACAGGCTGGACACGCCGATCAGCAAGGCCCAGACCGGCAGGCCGGTGGCCAGAATCAGCACGCCCAGCGCCACCAGCATCCACAAGCCCGCGAGGGGGCCGGTGAAACTCATGGCGAGCCCGGCGCGCGGCCGTGCGGCAGGAGTTCCAGAAGGCCTTCCGCCAGCACCAGCAGGAGCATCAATACCATGGCGAGCTTGATCACGAAGTAACCCGGGCTGAGTGTTTCACCGAATCGCTCGAAAGTGGCCACGGAAGCCACCAGCAGCGGCCAGCCGGCCCAGAGCATGAACAGCGCCCAGGGCGCGACGCAGGCCAGCAGCGCCCAGGCATGCCAGCGCGGGCGAGGTGCGCCGCAGGGGTGCGGCTGCAAGGAGGCGAGGTGGGTATGGCTTCTGGAGGCCGCGGTCACAGCCACAGCGACATACAGTGCGAACAGCACCTGCGCCGCATCATTGGCCTGGCGTGAGTAGGCCTGGACGAGTTCGCGCAGCGGCCATTGGGCCAGCAGCAGTGCCGCCAGCGGCAGCACCAGCAGCCCGAATACTGCCGTCATGCGTGTCAGACTCTTGTCGATCCAGGACACGGCCCCGGCGGCGGCCCGCATCATCATGCGGCGGCAAGGTTGCCGCCAGCCTTCCCCTCGGGCCGGTGCGGATCAGGCTGGGCAGCGAGGCGAAGTTTCATTGGGTAATCCAGTGAATGGAAAAAATGAGGAGGGTTGCGGGAAAGTGTAGCGGGTTCAGGCTATAATATTTGACTAGTCGGAGTGTGGCGCAGTCTGGTAGCGCACCTGGTTTGGGACCAGGGGGTCCAAGGTTCGAATCCTTGTACTCCGACCAAAAATCTCAAGCAAAAAGCCCACTTAGGTGGGCTTTTTCACGCCTGTTTGTTGGGGCGCCTCGCTAATCCGGCTTTGGCAGCCTTCGGGCCTCAGTCCCGCCAGCGGCGGCGTTTTCAGGGCTTGAGCAAGGACCCAAAGTTGGATGTGCGCCAGTATTCGCGCACCTGTTCCAGTTTTTCCTGAAAATCCCGAAAGTGCAGCGGCTTGCGCACGTAGCTGTTGAGCCCGCCCTGGAGCTCTTTCACCACCGGGGAGTATTTGGATTCGGATGTCAGGAGGATGACGGGTACAAAGAAGGTGCGCGGGTCGGCCCGCATGCGCTGCATGACTTCCATCCCGCTGAGGCCGGGCAAATTCAGATCCAGCATGACGAGTTCGGGTGGATGGTCGTTGGGCCGGTTGCTGTAGGCCCCTTCGCAGAAAAGGTATTCCAGGGCTTCCGTGCCGTCGCGGGCAACGATGATTTCATGGTCCGCACCGTTTTCCTGCAACGTCACCATGGTGAGCTCGACATGGGCAGGGTTGTCTTCCACCAGCAGCAGGATTGGTCGGGTCATGTGCGTGCCTTTGCGTTTCTTTCGTGTAGACAATATACCCCTGACAGGGAGCCGGCCATAGGTGAGTCATTGCGGTGTGTGAGAACCACAACAAACCGCCGTGTCCGAATCACTGCGCGCCGGACACGTTCGACCCTGTTGTCTGGGGCGTCAGGCAGGCGTTTGAAGGTATGATTCGCGACGAACTGAATCCTGCAGTTCACAAGTTTGCGGCTCCGCCGCGCTGACACACACATACAGACTGCCCGTAGCTCAGTTGGATAGAGCATCAGCCTTCTAAGCTGAGGGTCGGGGGTTCGATCCCCTCCGGGCAGGCCAATTTGGGCCATCTCGCTACTGCGAACGCGTGATCAAGCCCGATGCGCTCCTCAGAATCCTCACGTACCTGAAGTACGTTCCGGTTCTTCCGGTGCGGCTCGGACTTGCTGACGCGTTCTCGCTACGCGATCTGATCCCAAATTTGGGGGCAACGCTGCGGTACGGTTTGGCTTGCTGACGGGTCCTCGCTACGCTTGCTATCGGCCGATTTTCTTGTCTGGGCGTCAGCTCGATGTGCTTTTATCCTCACTTACCGTTCCGGTTCTTCCGGTGCGGCTCGGACTTGCTGACGCGTTCTCGCTACGCGATCTGATCCCAAATCGGGGGACAACGCTCCTGGTATCGGATCGCCGTCTGACTCAACGCTTTTCGTACTGCGTCTTGCCAAACAGGACTTCGCGCGCCTTGTCATCGGTGATGGGCCGGCGCAAGTCGGCCAGAACTGCTACGCCGCGTTGCACGGCGGGACGCTCGCTGATCAGGTCAAACCATTTCTTCAGGTGAGGGTAATCGGCCCAGTCGATGCCGTGGTTTTGCCAATTGCGCAGCCAGGGGAAGATGGCGATGTCGGCGATGGTGTATTCATCGCAGGCGATGAACTTGTGGGTGGAAAGCTGCTTGTCCATCACGCCGTAAAGCCGCTTCGTTTCATTCGTGTAGCGGTTGATGGCGTAGTCGATTTTCTCCGGCGCGTACTGCCGGAAATGGTGGGTCTGCCCAATCATGGGGCCGACGCCGCCCATCTGGAACATCAGCCACTGCAGCACCTGAAATTTGAGGCGGTCGCTTTTTGGCAAAAACTGGCCGGTTTTTGCGGCCAGGTACAGCAGGATGGCGCCGGATTCAAACACCGGGATCGGCTTGCCGTCGGGGCCGACCGGGTCGACCAGCGCCGGAATCTTGTTATTCGGGCTGATAGCCAGAAATTCGGGTTTGAACTGGTCGCCGGTGCCGATATTGACCGGAATCGCCCGCCAGTCCCGGTCCAGCTGCAGTCCGCATTCCTCCAGCATGATGTGGACCTTGTGGCCGTTCGGTGTGGGCCAGGAGTAAACATTGATCATTGGCGCTTCCTTGGACTAACATGAGGTTGCTGCACTTTACGAGAAAAGCCAAAACCATGTTTGAGCGGTTGAAGAAAGTCTTTGTCGGGGGTAAGGGGGATGCGGGCGACGCCGGCGCCTCCGACGATGCCGTGTCCGAGTGGGCCGGCACCCGCGGCTTTTCTTATACCGGCCTGGGGGAAGGCAAGGGTTTTGCCCTGAAAGGTTCCGTGAGAGGCAAACCCTGGAAGATGGAGCGTGGCCGGGCCTCGCGCGACTACATCCGCGGCGAAGAACTCCGCGCCCGCGGTGAGATCAAGGTCAACGACGACGTCACGGTGCTGGTCATGAACCGGGCACTGAAGGATTCACTTGAAAAACGTGCTTACCAGGCCTATACCGACACCCTGCAGACCACCGCAGACCTGAGCATGCCGGAAGAGGTGCGCTGGCTGGCCATGTATTCGGAAGTAGGTTGGGAAAGCCTGCCCAAGCCGTTCTGGCAGCGCTACGCAGTCATGGCAGACCAGCGCGTGCATGCGCAGGCCTGGCTGGACCCCCACCTGGTCGAATTGCTGATGAACTGGCCGGAGCCATCACCAGATGCGCAAGTGCCTTTTATCCTGATGATTCTGCGAGGCAAGGCCTACCTGCGCATGCAATACACCCCCGCCGACATGCCGACGCTGGAACATGCGGCCCAGATTTTCACGAGCGCCTGCGAATCGGCCATTGCAGGCCTGTCCAACGACATCACGCTCTGATTTTGGCATTTTTAAGGGCGAATTTGGCCGTTCCCTCTTATATACCGTGCGCGGGCAGCTATCAATTTAATAGCGAATGTCGAGCACCTCAGCTGCCTCGCGTCACAGGCATCTCGACTTCGCCGGGCATCAGCAAGTGCTTGGCGAGCTCGAGCTTGGCCAGAGAAGCACGATGAACCTCGTCCGGGCCGTCGGCCAGGCGCAGGGTGCGCTGGCTGGCGTAGGCGTAAGCCAGCGGGAAGTCGTCTGACACGCCGCCGCCGCCGTGGGCCTGGATGGCCCAGTCGATGATCTGGCAAGCCATGTTGGGTGCCACCACCTTGATCATCGCGATCTCGGCCTTGGCGACCTTGTTGCCCACCGTGTCCATCATGTAGGCGGCTTTCAGCGTAAGCAGGCGGGCCTGCTCAATCATGCAGCGGGCCTCGGCGATGCGTTCGTGCCAGACGGACTGGCTGGCAATGGGTTTGCCGAAGGCGACGCGGGTATTGAGGCGCTTGCACATCAGCTCCAGCGCGCGCTCGGCAATGCCGATGCTGCGCATGCAGTGGTGGATGCGCCCCGGGCCGAGGCGCCCCTGGGCGATTTCAAAACCACGGCCTTCGCCCAGCAGCAGGTTGGCGGCGGGCACGCGCACGTTGGTCAGGCGCACTTCCATGTGGCCGTGCGGGGCATCGTCATAACCAAAGACCGACAGCGGGCGGATGACTTTGATGCCGGGCGTGTTGGCCGGCACCAGGATCATGGACTGCTGTTCGTGGCGGCCGGCGTCAGGGTTGGTTTTGCCCATGACGATGTAGATGGCACAGCGCGGATCGCCCGCGCCGGACGACCACCACTTGAGGCCGTTGAGCACGTAGTTGTCGCCGTCGCGCTCGATGCGGCACTGGATGTTGGTGGCGTCGGACGAAGCGACTTCCGGTTCGGTCATCAGGAAGGCCGAGCGGATCTCGCCCTTGAGCAGCGGGTCCAGCCACTGGTCCTTGTTGGCTTCGGAGCCGTAGCGGGCGATGGTTTCCATGTTGCCGGTGTCCGGCGCCGAGCAATTGAACACCTCGGCCGCGAAAGGCACGCGTCCCATGATCTCGCACAGCGGCGCGTATTCGAGGTTGGACAAACCTTCAGGGGCACGCGGCGAGTGCGGCAAAAACAGGTTCCACAGGCCGGCGGCGCGCGCCTTGGGTTTGAGCTCCTCGACCAGCCTGGTCGGGATCCAGGCATTGCCCTTGGCGCGGTTCTCGGCGATTTCGCGGAAAAAGCGGGCCTCATTGGGGTAAACATGCTCGTCCATGAACTTGAGCAGGCGCGCCCGCAGTTCCTGTACTTTGGGGGTGTAGTTGAAGTCCATGAAATCTCCAGAAAGATGTGAGGCGATGTTGTTGTGAGGCAGCGGTCGTTCAGCCCTGGCTTTTCAGCGCAAAGCCCCAGGCCATCCTGGCCAGAAGCGGCGCACCGGCGGCCGAGCTGACGGCCTGGGCGCTTGAGGCCGTGCCGGCCTCGACGCGCTTGGCAATGCCTTGCAGGATGGCCGCGATGCGAAACAGGTTGTAGGCCATGTAGAAGTTCCAGTCGGCCTTGAGCGCCTCGGGTGTGGCCAGACCGGTACGCTCGCAGTAAAGGCGTATGTAGTCGGATTCGGTGGGAATACCCAGGCTGACCACGTCCAGGCCGCCGATGCCGCGAAAAGCGCCAGGCGGGATGTGCCAGGCCATGCAGTGGTAGCTGAAGTCGGCCAGTGGATGGCCCAGGGTGGAGAGCTCCCAGTCAAGCACCGCCAGCACGCGTGGCTCGGTGGGGTGAAAGAGCAGGTTGTCCAGCCGGAAGTCGCCATGCACGATGGAGACCATGCTGTCGTCGCGCGCGCTGGCCGGGATGTTGGCTGGCAGCCACTGCATCAGGCTGTTCATCTCGGCGATGGGCTGGGTGATGGATGCTGCGTACTGCTTGCTCCAGCGGCCGATCTGGCGCTCGAAGTAGTTGCCGGGCTTGCCGTAGTCGGCCAGGCCCCGCTCGGCAAACTTCACCTTGTGCAGGGCGGCGACCACGCGGTTCATCTCGTCGTAGATCTCGCCGCGCTGGGCGTTGGTCATGCCGGGAAGTGACTGGTCCCAAAGCACGCGGCCTTCAACGAACTCCATCACATAGAAAGCGCGGCCGATCACGGACTCGTCCTCGCACAGGCAATACATCCTGGGTACCGGTACGTCGGTGCCGTGCAGCCCCTGCATGACCTTGAATTCGCGCTCCACCGCATGGGCCGACGGCAGCAATTTGGCCACCGGTCCCGGCTTGGCGCGCATCACATAAGAAGCGGTGGGCGTGATCAACTTGTAGGTCGGGTTGGACTGGCCGCCTTTGAAGATTTCCGCGGTCAGCGGGCCCTGGAAGCCAGGCAGGTGCTTGTCGAGATAAGCGGCAAGGGCTTCGAGATCAAAAGAGTGTGCACCCGAAACAGCCCGTGTACCGACAAAGTGATCGAAATTGCTCATGCTAAAGCGTGTTGTCTCTGTTTATTTGTCAATTTCAGCTTCAGAGATGCGCATCAGGGTTGCGCGGTTGCGCACCACCAGGCCGCCCGGCTCGATCCGGATGGCTTCTTCGCGCTCCATGGATTTGAGTTCCTGGTTGACGCGCTGGCGCGAGGCGCCCAGCAGCTGTGCCAGTTCCTCCTGTGCCAGCTGCAGGCCGATTCGCACCTCGCCGCTGTCCGCCAGGCTGGGCACACCGTAGCTGCGCACCAGGTGCAGCAACTGCTTGGCCAGCCGCGCCCGCAAGGGCAGGGTGTTGAGGTCTTCCACCAGGCCGAAGAGCTGCCGTATGCGCCGTGCGTGCAGGCGCAGCAGGGCCTCGTAGAGTTCGACATGCTGGCTCAGTATCTTGCGAAGGTCGGCGCGCGAAACGCACAGCAGCGTGGTCTCGCCATGCGCATACGAGTCGTGGGTGCGCCGCTCGCCGTCGAAGATCGCCACATCGCCGACCCAAAGGCCCGGCTCCACATAGGTCAGCGTGACCTGCTTGCCCGAAATCGAGGTCGAACTGACACGGATGGCGCCCCGCGCGCAGGAGATCCATTCTTCCGGCACATCGCCGCGGGCGCTGATGAGTTCGCCGTCTTTGTAGCGTTTGACGTAGGCGCATCGAAGTATGTCGTGCCTCAGGGATGGGGACAGGGATGAAAACCAGCGGCCGTTGTTGATGGCCTCTCGTTCCTCTATCGTAAGAATGGGATCGTCCATGGTCTGTCTTTTGAGTGACTAACAAGACGTCCATTGTCGCTTGAGGGACCCGCCCGGCGCCAGCGGGCTGTCGCATGGGTGTCGCCCGGCCGGAGGCTGGGAGGGGTGGCCGGGCAGCCTGCCGCCTAGCGGTAGTGCGGCGTGCGCTTGTTCAGGAAGGCGTCTATGCCCTCGCCCGCGTTGGCGTCGTGCAGGTTGCGCACGAAGTGATCACGTTCGCGGGTGAGCTGCTCGGTCAGCGTGCTGCCGGCTGCGTCGTTGATGAGTTCCTTGATGCTGGCCAGCGCGTTGGGTGCGCGCGCATTCAGGTTGTCGGCCAGTTCAAGCGCCTGGGCCAGGGCCTCGCCCGGGGCCGTAACGCGATTCACCAGGCCAAAATCATGCAGCCGTCGCGCGCCTATGCGTTCACCGGCCATCAGCAGCTCGCTGGCCAGCGCACGCGGCAAGGCGCGCGCCAGGGTCCAGCTGCCGCCGCCGTCAGGTGAGAGCGCCACCGTGCTGTAAGACATCACGAACACGGCGTTGTCCGCTGCAACGACGAAATCGCAGGCCAGCGCCAGTGAAAAACCCGCGCCGGCGGCGGCGCCTTCCACGGCGGCGATCACCGGCTTGGGATAAGTCCGGATCGAGTCGATCCAGTTGTGCAGGCCTTCAATGCTTTGGGCTTGCACCTCCGGCGCCTCGCGGCGGTTGGCCTCCAGTCGCTGCAGGTTGCCCCCGGCGCAAAACATGGCGCCTTCGCCGGTAATCACCACACTGCGGATGTCGGGGTTGTTTTCAGCGGCATTCAGCGCCTCAATGCCCGCTGCGTAAATATCGGGGCCGAGCGCGTTCTTGAACTCGGGGTTGCTGATCGTCAGGATAAGGGTCTGACCCTCGCTCGTACCTTTGATTGCGCCTGCCATGTCAGTTGTTCCAATACGAAAGAGTGTGTAGTCGCCGAGAAGGGATTCTCACGCCAGAGGGGGCCGCGGAACTGGCTTCGCCAGGCCGCAGGCGCCGCCCCCTGAAGGGGGGAAGGTGCTACACGAAGTGAGCATCCGAAGGGGGTGCTATTCCTCCTGGTGTAACAGGCTCAGGCCGATGGCGCCGCGCCGCCGCAGCCAGGGGGAAGGGCGGTAGCGTTGGTCGCCGTAAACGGTCTGCATGTTGAACAGCACTTCCAGCACATTGGTGGGGCCATAGCGGTCACCCATGGCCAGCGGGCCCAAGGGGTAACCGAGGCCCAGCGTCACGGCCGTCTCAAGGTCTTTCGGGCTGCAAATACCTTGCTGGCAAATGTCGCTGGCGATGTTGACGATGGTGGCCACCACGCGCTGGGTGACAAAGCCGCCGCTGTCGCGGATCACGCTGACCGCTTTGCCGTCGCGGGCGAAGAGGGCATGGGCGGCGTCGCGCATGTCGGTGCGGGTGGCCGGATTGGTCGCCAGTACGCGCCGCCTGGTGGCTGCGTCGTCGATCAGCATGTCGATGCCCACGGTGCGGGCCGGGTCCAGCCGCTCCACGACGGCGACGGTGGTGATGTCAAAGCCAAGGGGCGCCACCAGCATCAGGGCCTGCGGCGATGCGGAGGCGCCGGTCTCGATTTTGGCGCCCAGGTTTTTGAGCAGTTGCAACAGCTCCGAGCGGCGTGAAGCACGCGGCGAGACCCATACGGGCGGAAGTCCGGTTACCTCAGGGACGGCCGGCTCGGGCGGAACTTGCATGGTGCCGTCGGTGTAACGATAAAAGCCTTCACCGGTCTTGCGGCCCAGCACGCCGCCGGCCAGGCGCTGCGCGGTGATCACATTGGGACGGTAGCGGGCTTCTTCGTAGTATTGGTGGTAGATTGACTCCATCACGGGATGGGAGACGTCGAGCCCGGTCAGGTCCATCAGCTCGAAAGGGCCCAGCTTGAAGCCTGCCTGGTCGCGCAGGATGCGGTCTATGGTGGCGAAGTCGGCGACGCCTTCGCTGACGATGCGCAGCGCTTCGGTGCCGTAGCCTCGGCCGGCGTGATTGACGATGAAGCCGGGCGTGTCTTGCGCCTGCACTGGTGTGTGGCCCATTTGCCGGGCGTATTGGCTGAGGCCCTCGCACACCGCGGGGCTGGTCTTCAGGCCCGCGATCACTTCCACGACTTTCATCAGCGGCACGGGGTTGAAGAAGTGATAACCGGCCATGCGCTGGGGGTGCTTGAGACCTGCGGCGATGGCCGTCACGGACAGCGAGGAGGTATTGCTTGCCAGAACGGTGTGCACAGGTACCAGCGCCTCGAGTTCCGAGAACAGGGTCTTCTTGACTTCCAGCCGCTCCACGATGGCTTCAATGATGAGGTCACAAGCCGTCAGGTCGGCGAGGGTGGAAGCCAGCAGCAGCCGGTCTTTGTGCCCGGCTGCTGCGGCTGCGTCGATGCGGCCTTTTTCAACCAGCTTGTCCCATTGGGCGCAAATGGCCTCGCGTGCTTTTTCCGCGGCGCCTGCCTGCGCGTCCATCAGCCTGACGGTGCTACCGGCCTGCACTGCGATCTGCGCAATGCCGCGCCCCATGGCGCCGGTGCCAACTATTCCCACATTCGTGTAATTTACTTCCATGCCTGAATTATGGCCGACCGTATTTGTCAGGGTCCCGTGTCAAAATTGCCAACCCCATGAAACTTGCCAAGAAGCCTGTCAAATATCTCCTTGGCGTTCTGCTGATGGGCGTTGCCGTCCACAGCATGGCCTTGTCGCTTGGGCGCATGCGCGGCGCCACTCTTGTCGGACGTCCCCTTGATGTCACCCTGTCGGCGCAACTGGACGGCGCGGAAGGGCTGTCTGCAGTCTGCGTGGCGGCTGATGTGTTTTTTGGCGACAGCCAGGTTCCCCAGGACAAAGTTCGTGTCATCACGTCGCAAGGCGCTTCCGGTGAAGCGCTGATCCGCATCCGCACAAGCTCCGGCGTCGATGAGCCGGTGGTGACACTCTATGTGCGTGAAGGATGCCTGCAGAAAAACACGCGCAAGTATGTGCTGCTGGCGGAAGTGGCCGGAGAAAACACCAGCCCGATTCCCGCTGTCGGCGGAGAAGCCGTGGCGACTGCGCCTCTGGTGGCGCAGATGCCTGGTGTTGCTGGCGCCGGCGGCAACGCCACAAAGGCACAGGCAGGCTCCGCGCCCTCCAGTCCGGGAAAAGCCCCAAGAGCGAGGTCCGGAAAAGTCCCGCCTCCCGGAGGCAGTGAATTGCGATCGGCTACTTCAGTTGGGTTGCCGCAGACAACGCCTGCTGTCCGCGGGGCTGGCAAGTCCGCATCCAAGCCGGCGGATAAGCCCCGTTCTCGCCTGAAACTTGACCCCATTGATATGGCGGCCGAGCGCGACCCTGTGCTCCGGTCTTCGCCGGAGCTGCTGACGGAGCCCTCAACAGACGCCCAGCAGCGCGCTGCCGCCGCCGCATTGTGGCAGGCGCTGAATGCCCAGCCGCAAGACATGGTGCGAGACAACCAGCGCCTGAAGTCGCTGGAAGCCGACGTTGCCGGCATGCTCGCGCAAAGCCAGAAAACCGAAAAAGCTGTGACGGAAATGCGTGGACAGCTTGAGCAGGCACGCGGCGAACGCTATAACAACTGGCTCGTATACGCCCTTTACGCCTTGCTGGCCGCCTCCCTTCTGGCGATCCTGGTACTGTGGATGCGTAGCCGACAACAAAACCGTGTCAGCCGGGGATCATGGTGGGGCAAAGGGTTTGCCGAAGACAGCGCGCCTTATGTGACTGAGGGTGCGGGTAACACCGGGAAGGCCTATTTACGCAGGGCTCCAGAAGCTGAATCGTTGAGCGCCGGGCCTTTGCCCGATTCGCTGGTTGATTTCGATCCCAGCGAACCATTTTCCGAGGCGCCGAAAAATACGCCGGCTTCAAGCGCCGTGGCGCGCCCAAGGGTTGCCGAATCCAGATTCCCTTCGGAATTTCTGCCTAGCCTGAGCGGGATCAGCAGCATGCCGCGGATTGTGAATGCCGAAGAGCTGTTTGATGTGCAGCAACAGGCCGATTTCTTCCTGTCGCTCGGCCGGCCCGACAAGGCCGTAGATGTTCTGCGCCACCACATCATGGACAACGTGGAAACAAGCGCGCTCGTCTATCTCGACCTGTTTGACCTCTATCACAGCTTGGGACGCCGGGAGGATTACGACGCGTTGCGTACGGACTTCAACAAGATGTTCAATGCCAAGGTGCCGGCATTCGACGAATACGCGGCGAATACGCACGATCTGGAGTATTACACGGAGGCCCTCTCGCGGATTGAGGCCCTCTGGCCAACGCCCAAGGTACTCGACGTACTTGAAGAGTCCATATTCCGCAAACCGGATTCGCGGGGAGAGGTCTTCAGCCTGGCCGCCTATCGCGAGCTGTTGCTCCTCCACTCGATCGCAAAAAGGATTGTTAGCCGGCCGCCCGGCGAAGCCGAAGCACTGGTCAAACCATCGGACGCACCGTCGATTCCGACCATGCCGGATACGCTCCCAAGCGTCGCAGGCTTTGGACCCACCAGCATCCAGCCGCTGTCAGCCCGGTTCCAGATCGTAGCGCCCTTGCCATCTCCTGCCGTGGCAGGTGCAACCGACCCGACGCAGCCTCCCGCGTCCCCCCGGCTTGGCCTTGATATTGATTTGAGTGCAGGTGAGGGTGGGGACCTGGCGCCGTTTCCATCGATCGACGCTGGTGCGCGGCCGCCGCAAGCCGCTGCCAACAATCTCATCGAGTTTGACCTCGACTTTCCAGATTCTTCAGGGTCGACGCAGAAAACTTGAGCGAAAGTTTCAGCTTGGGCTCCGTTTTGCGAGCACCTGACCAGGCTGGGCGCGTTGCGTCAGCGCCGTACTTGCAGGGCACCCGGATTGACGATATTGGTAGGCGTGCCCTTGATGAAGTTGACAACATTGTCAAACGCCGCACCAAAGTACAGCTCGTAGCTGTCCTGTTCAACATAGCCGATATGCGGCGTGCAAATGCAATTTTCGAGACGGAGCAGCGCATGGCCTTGCAGGATGGGCTCTGATTCAAACACATCAATGGCCGCCAGGCCGGGCCGTCCGCGATTGAGGGATGCAATCAGCGCTTCCGGTTCGATAAGCTCCGCCCTTGACGTATTCACCAGCAGGGACGTGGTTTTCATGCGCGACAGGTCTTCCAGTGTGACGATGCCGCGTGTCTCCGCGTTGAGCCGCAGGTGAAGGCTCAATACATCGCTTTGCTCAAAGAATTCGGCTTTGCTGGCTGCGACTTCAAAGCCATCGGCCTGTGCCCGCTCCAGCGACGCGTCGCGGCCCCAAATGACGACACGCATGCCGAAGGCCCTGCCGTAGCCGGCCACAATTTGCCCGATCTTCCCGTAGCTCCATACCCCCAATGTCTTGCCCTTGAGGACGGAGCCAATGCCGAAGTTGGGTGGCATCGAGGCTGACTTGAGCCCTGCCTGCTGCCAGGCGCCATGCTTCAAGTGGGCTACATAGTGGGGAATGCGGCGCATGGCGGTCATCACCAGTGCCCAGGTCAGCTCCGCGGGTGCCGTAGGAGACCCAATGCCCTCGGCAACCGCGATGCCGCGTTCTGTGCAAGCCGCGACATCTATATGGCTTCCGACACGGCCTGTCTGGGCAATCAGCTTGAGTTTGGGCAGCTTTTCAATAACTTGCCGGTTGAGCTGGGTTCTCTCCCGGATCAGGACGATGACATCGGCATCCTTGAGGCGGACGGACAGCTGGCCGATGCCTTTAACGGTATTGGTATAGACCTTGGCGGGGTAGGCTTCAAGCTTGGCCGCGCAGGTCAGCTTCCGCACCGCGTCCTGGTAGTCGTCGAGGATCACAATATTCATGCCGATATTGTGCCTGCAAGATTTTTCTTCCTTTCCGCCGGGGTCACTTCCGACTTGGGATTTTGTATCTCAAGGAAACGCGCCAGATTGCGCCGCAAAACGCCCAGGGCTGAACTTTTGGCAGGTGTTTTCCGTACCGGTTATCGCAAAGGGGCTTCCCGCTGGCTCATGCGCTCAAGTTCTGCACAGACGTCGGCCATGCGGCCGGATATCACCATACGGCCGGCACACGCAGGGCTGACGTTGGAATCAAACTCACGAACAACTCGCAGCCGGCTGGGGCGGGACTCCTTGACAGAGCGTTGGACGGCAAGAGCGCCGGTTGCGCGCGCAGTCGGGGCGCGCGTTGCCGCGAAATCGCCGGAAGCAAAGGGTAGCGCAAGCTGGTGAGATCTGAGCTGTGCGCCGGCTGGCGCGGAAAGCCGGCTTGCCCCAGCCATGCCCTGCGCCGGCAAAAACAATGACACCAATGCCTGCACGGGTGCAAGCAACACTGACAACATTGGTGAGTATGAAAAACTGGTGATTCCCATGATGAACTCCTGTATGAGAGAGGTTTACACAGGCAGGATTGCAGACTGGCAAATTGCCAGGAAGGCCTCGCACCAGGGTGTTGGCCACCACAAAGGCCAAACGCCCGCCACCTGGTGCGCGGCCAGGTGAGCGGCCTACATCAGCATCGTGTTGCGAATGAGACCGACGGCCAGGCCTTCCAGCTCGAAAGGCTCACCGGGCTCGACCACAATGGTTTTAAAGTCCGGGTTTTCGGGCAGGAGTTCGATCAGGTGCTTGTTGCGGCGAAAGCGCTTGACGGTCACTTCATCACCCAGCCGGGCCACGACAATCTGACCATTCTTGGCTTCCTTGGATTGCTTGACGGCCAGCAGGTCGCCATCCATGATGCCTGCGTCCCGCATGCTCATGCCGCGGACCTTGAGCAGGTAGTCGGGCTGGCGCTGAAACAGGCTGCTTTCAAAATAATAGGTTTGCTCGACATGTTCCTGCGCGAGAATCGGGCTGCCAGCAGCAACCCGCCCCACCAGAGGTAGGGCGAGTTGGGCCAGGCTTTGCAACGGCAGGGAAAACTGTTTGATTCTGGATTCGTTCAGGCTGCGAAGGGCGTCGTTGCGCAGACGTATGCCGCGTGAGGTCCCGCTGACCAGCTCGATGACGCCTTTGCGGGCCAGCGCCTGCAAGTGCTCCTCGGCGGCATTGGCAGAGCGAAAGCCAAGCTCGGCGGCGATTTCAGCACGGGTAGGCGGGGCGCCCGTGCGCGCGATGGCGCTCTGGATCAATTCCAGAATTTGCTGCTGGCGCGCAGTGAGCTTGGGAGCCTCAGGGGGAAAATGCGAAAAGTTATCGAGTGTGCTCATCACTGTTGCTCCTTGAATCACAACTTAAGCCCGCTTGCGTATTGCCTGCTGGCTTTGGGTACGCAACGTTGCCGTAGCTGTTTTAATATCCAGTAACTGTATTTTCATCCAGTTTTTAAAAGATTGCAAGTTTACGTTTTATGCATCCTCAAAATATTGTGATTCTGGGCACTGGCGGCACGATTGCCGGGCAGGCTGCGAGTGCGTCGGACAACATCGGCTATATCGCTGCCCAGGTGGGCGTTGAACAACTTGTTGCGGCGGTCCCGCCTTTGGCCAGGTTCGGCCCCCTGATGACCGAGCAGGTCGCGCAGGTCGACAGCAAGGACATGAGCTTCGAGGTATGGGTGCGGCTGGCCGGCCGCGTCAGTCACTTTCTGGCCCAGCCGGACGTGCAGGGCATTGTCATCACGCACGGAACGGACACGCTGGAAGAAACAGCATATTTCCTTCATGCGGTGTGCCGCCCCGATAAACCTGTGGTGCTGACCTGCGCCATGCGGCCCGCGACGGCGCTGGTGCCTGACGGCCCCCAGAACATGCTGGATGCCATGGCGGTGGCGCGTCATGCAGGGGCTAGGGGTGTTGTTGCGGTGTGTGCCGGAACCATCCACAGCGCGCTGGACGTGCAGAAAGTGCATACCTACAAGGTGGACGCCTTTGACTCCGGTGATGCCGGGCCGATTGGCTATGTGGAGGAAGGATCGCTCAGGTTAATGCGAAATTGGCCTGAAGCCCATGTAAAACAAGCACTAGCAGCTATCAAAATGATAGTAAACCCCATAATTCCGTTCCAGTGGCCGCGCGTTGAGATTGTCATGAACCATGCCGGCGCCAGTGGTGCGGTCGTGGACGCGTTGCTGGTGCAGGGTATTCAGGGGCTGGTGGTGGCTGCCACGGGTAATGGCACCTTGCACCATGCGCTGGAAGCGGCCTTGCTTCGTGCGCGGTCTGCGGGGGTGCGGGTCGTCTGTGCGACAAGGTGTCTCAATGGCCGGGTCTTGCCCACACCGGGGGATCTGTTTTCTGATTCGCAGGGGCTGAGCCCCGTGAAGGCGAGGATAGCGATGATGCTTGAGCTGTTGGCGCAAAGCTGAACCCCGACTTCCGATTCCGGTCTGCCGGGAACGGAATGAAAAAAGCCGTCGGGCTGACGGCTCTGGGATGCAGATGGATTCGCTGGAGGCTCGATTCAACCCGCCAGCGCTTTGAACGCCCGGGCGGTGATCTCGTCAACACCGCCCATGCCGCTGATGGCACGGTATTTTGGGGCCAGTTCAGGCTCTGACTTTGCCCAGCTGGAGTAGTACTCCACCAGCGGACGGGTCTGGGCGCTGTAAACCTCCAGGCGCTTGCGGACGGTTTCTTCCTTGTCGTCATCGCGCTGGATCAGCGACTCGCCGGTCACATCGTCTTTGCCTTCGACCTTGGGCGGATTGAACTTGACGTGATAGGTACGGCCTGAGGCGGGGTGCGAACGGCGTCCGCTCATGCGCTCGATGATGGCGTCGAAGGGGACGTCGATTTCAAGAACGTAATCCAGCTTGACGCCGGCAGACTTCATGGCGTCGGCCTGCGGAATGGTGCGCGGAAAGCCGTCAAACAGAAAGCCCTTGGCGCAGTCGGGCTGGGCAATGCGCTCTTTGACCAGATTGATGATCAGGTCGTCGCTGACCAGTGCACCCGAGTCCATGATTTTTTTGGCTTCAATGCCCAGCTGCGTGCCGGCTTTGACGGCCGCACGAAGCATGTCGCCGGTGGAAATCTGGGGAATGCCGTACTTCTGGCAGATGAAGGTCGCTTGCGTCCCTTTGCCCGCGCCAGGCGCGCCCAACAAAATCAGTCTCATGGATGTCCTCGGATTTTATGAATTCTTGAAGTCAGTCCCGAACCGCCGGCCGGTTTCCGCAGGGGCTGCTTGACAGGTATGGAGGGCTGCCGACACGTCCTGCAGGCCTCACACTTGTGTTTTTCCCAAGGATAGCATGCACCCCTGACAGCAACTTACGAGCCGGCGTTATGCCAGGAGGGCAGGTCAGGAAAACAGCTTGCGGGCAAGGTCCAGGTCTTCCGGGGTGTCAACGCCCGGCCCGGGCGCGTCGCCGGTGATGTGCACGGCGATGCGATGGCCGTGCCACAGCGCCCGGAGTTGCTCAAGGCACTCCAGTTGCTCGAGTGGCGACTGGGGAAGGCGCGGGAACTCCCGCAGAAATCCCACCCGGTAGCCGTAAATGCCGACGTGCCGGAGTGGCCGGGGCAGGCTGCTGCCGGCCTCCCACCACGCCTTGCCGGTAAAGTCGCGCGCGGCCGGAATGGGTGAGCGGCTGAAGTAAAGGGCCGTATGGCGCGCGTCAAGCACCACCTTGACCACGTTGGGGTTGTTCAGGTCGGCCAGCTGCTGGATGGCATGCGCCGCCGTGCTCATGGCGCAGTCCGGGCGCACGATGAGCAGGCGCGCGACCGCGTCGATCAAGGCCGGGTCAATCAGCGGCTCGTCACCTTGCACGTTCACCACAATGTCGTCGTCCGCGAGTCCCAGCACGCTGCAGGCTTCCGCAAGCCGGTCGCTGCCGCTGGGGTGGTCTCCTCGTGTCAGCACGGCGACGATGCCGAAAGACGCGCATTTTTCGATGATTTCGTCGCTGTCGGTTGCGACGACGGTGCGCAGGGCAGTGCTCTGCATCGCGCGCTGCGCCACACGCACGACCATGGGTGCGCCGCCGATGTCGGCCAGCGGCTTGTTGGGCAGGCGTGTAGAGGCCAGTCTGGCCGGAATGAGGACGGTGAAGCTCATGCTTTCGGGGTCTTGCCTGTGTTTTTCAAGGACCCGTTCACAGGCCGAGCTCTTCGTCGGTCAAGGTCCGCGCTTCGCTTTCCAGCAGCACGGGAAGCCCGTCGCGTACCGGGTAGGCGAGGCGGGCGCTGCGGGAAACAAGTTCCTGTTTTTCCTGGTCGTAGTCGAGCGGGCCTTTGGTCACAGGGCAGACCAGCAGTTCAAGCAGTTTGGTGTCCATGGCCTGATGGTAAGGGAGAAATCAGCGGGGCCAGCCGGGCATCGAGTGCGGCAAAGAACGCTGGTTCGGGCGTAAACACCAAAGGCACGGCCAGAACCTCCTTTTGTGACGTGCCCTGCAGTGCAAAAAGCTTGACAGCGTCTTTTTCGGTGCACAGCACCACACGCCCTCTGAGTGCCTCCGCTTCCAGGTCTTGATCGGTGAAGTCATGGTGGTCGGGCAGGGCCGTTGTGGCCTGCAGCGTCAGGCCGGTTTCCCTCAGCATTCCGAAAAATGCTTCAGGATTGGCTATGCCCGCAAGTGCCGCCAGAGGCCGGCCCCGCAGGCTCGCCAGCGAGACCGGTTCGTCCCGGGCGGAATAAGCTTCGTTGCCCAGTTTCCGGTTGGAAACAAACCCTTCAAATGCCGGTTTTTGCCCGGTGTGCAGCACAAAATTCAAGCCAACCCGTTCGCGTGCGGGCCAGGGCTCACGCAACGGGCCTGCCGGTAGCAGCCAGCCGTTCCCCACACCTCGGTCGTCGAACACGGCAATCTCGATATCGCGCTGCAGGGCGTAGTGTTGCAGACCGTCGTCACACACGACTACAGCCGTGCCCGGATATGCCGCAAGCAATGCGCGCACGGCGTCTGCGCGCTTGCCGGCAACAAAAACAGGCGCACCCGTTGCGCGCTTGATAAGGGCCGGCTCGTCGCCTGTGAGATGAGGGGATCCGCCGGGGACCACCTCCAGGCAGGCGGTGCCGTGCCGTCCATAACCTCGCGACACCACCCCTACCCGTATCTGTTGCGCCTGCAGATGTTTCACTAGGGCAATCACCAGCGGTGTTTTTCCGGCGCCGCCGGCGATGACGTTTCCGACCACGATCACCGGAACGCCAAAATATTCGGACCGGAGAATGTGACGGCGATACAGCACCCACCGCAGCCGCACGACCAGGCCATAGGCCTGGGCCAGCGGCCAGAGCAGGCATGCCAGCCAACCCCGTTTGCGCCAGGCATTCTGCAAAATCTGTTTCACGTGATGACAGCCATTTCGCCGCGAAGGCTGCATGGAATGGGCAACCGGCCCTGGCCTATCTGGCCCCGGCCGTTGCGGCGCTTTGCGTTGCAAATGTGATTTGCGTCAGCCCCTGGCGGCGTGCGGCCTCCATGACGGTGATGACGGCTTGATGTGTGGCGTTTGCATCAGCGCTGATGATGATGACGCTTTCCTTGCCGGCTTTCGCTGCTTCGGCCAGCGCGGCTCCCAGCACTTCGATGCCACGGCCTTCCACCAGAGTCTTGTTGACCATGTAGCGGCCGTCGCTGCTCACGGCAACGATGACTTCCTTGGGATAGTCGCGCTGCTGTTCGGCGTTGGCGATCGGCAGCTTGACCTGAAGTTCGGTGAACTTGCTGTAGGTGGTGGACAGCATCAGGAAGATCAGCACCACGAGCAGCACATCGATGAAGGGGATCAGGTTGATCTCCGGCTCGTCATGAGGATGGGGTCGGAAGTTCATTTTCTGAGGGTATTGAGGTGGCGTACAAAACGCTCGGCCGCCAGCTCCATCGTCAGCAGATATCCGTCCACGCGCGCCCGGAAATAGCGCCAGAAAATCAGCGAGGGAATGGCCACCATCAGGCCGAAAGCCGTGTTGTAGAGCGCAATCGAAATGCCTTGTGCCAACTGGGCGGGGTTTCCGCCGGCGGCATTGCTCACACTTCCACCACCTGCCTGGGAGCCGAAAATCTCGATCATGCCTATGACTGTGCCCAGCAGGCCGAGCAGGGGGGCGGCAGAGGCGATGGTGGCCAGGGCTGCCAGATACCGCTCCAGCTTGTGGGCCGCCTTGCGTCCGGCGCCTTCCAGCGTGGAACGCAGGTCATCTTCGCTGATCCGTGGATTGGTATTCAGCGCGCGAAAACCGCTGGCAAGAACTTCGCCGAGCAGCGAATTTTGTTCAAGCTGCGCCACGACATCGGGGGAGGGGACGGAGGCGCGGGAGACGGTGATGGCTTCGTCAAGCAGCTTGGCGGGGGCGACTTTTCGGGTTTTTAGGCTGGTAAAACGCTCGATAACCAGAGCAAGGGCCAAGACAGAGCAGGCAACCAGGGGCCAAATCGGCCAACCTGCGGCTTGTATGATCGAAAACAATGCACATCTCCAGGCAGTAAGTTGTGGTGGATTATGGCTTACAGAAACTGCCATCTCGTTGCAGCCGAGCCTGATCTGTTAAATGTTCGCAACAACGTCATCGGTGTCAGACGTAGCCCACAGAAGCTGTGGATAACTTTGTTAGCAAGTGGTGGCGCAGCGGCCTGCAAGCCGCGTCAAATCGTGCATGTGACAGAACGATGAAATTTTGAGCAGAATTAAGTTATTCAAAATCAATGAGTTACACGAATTTATCTCGATATCCGCGGGAAACCCAGGGTTTGAGCCTTGAGGGGCGGCTCTCTGTGGAGTATTACACCCGGATTGCCAAGGGGGTTTAGGCGTGTTTGATGCCTCGACTCCTTCGGAGAAGCCACAAGCGGGAGCGCGCGACGCGGGCATTCGGGTATGGCCCGTCGGGTCTTTGCTGAGGGCTATTTCAGACAGCCTTGAAGCCCGATTTAACCCCGTCGCGGTGCAGGGTGAGATCAGCGGGTTTTCACGGGCAGCCAGCGGCCACTGCTATTTTTCCCTCAAAGATGAACAGGGGCAGGTTCGCTGCGCCATGTTTCGTCGCGCTGCCACGATGCTGGACTTTTCCCCGCGCGACGGCCAATTGGTGGAGTTGCGGGGACGGCTGGGTATTTATGAGCCGCGCGGTGAGTTGCAGCTGGTGGTGGAATCCATGCGCCAGGCGGGCCAGGGCAATCTTTTTGAGCAGTTCCTGCTGCTCAAGGCCAGGCTTGAAGCTGAGGGCCTTTTCGACCCAGGCCGTAAAAGGCCTTTGCCTTTGCTGCCCCGCGCCATTGGTGTGGTGACTTCGCTGGGTGCCGCCGCCTTGCATGATGTCATGAGTGCTTTGCAGCGCCGTGTACCGCACATTCCCGTGGTTATTTATCCTGCCAGCGTGCAGGGTAGCCAGGCCGCCGGCGAATTGCGCGCTGCTTTGCTCAAAGCCTATCAGCGGCGATCCCAGGACCGCGTGGATGTCTTGCTGCTGGTTCGTGGTGGCGGCGCCATGGAAGACCTGTGGGCTTTTAATGATGAGCAGCTCGCCCGAACCCTGGTGGAGTCGCCCATGTCAGTGATTAGCGGGGTAGGGCATGAAACCGATTTCACAATCGCCGATTTTTGCGCTGACGTGCGTGCGCCCACGCCGACCGCTGCGGCAGAACTCTGCGCGCAGCCTCAGGCTGTCTGGCTGGGTGCGCTGGATCTGACTCTGTCGCGGTTACAAAACGGCGTAGACCGGCAGCTGGAGTCGCACAACCAGCGCCTGGACTGGGCGGCTTCGCGGATCAGCCGGCCGTCGCATCTGGTTACCAGGCAGCATGCCCGCCTGGCCGGGCTCGGCCAGAGCCTGAGCCATGCGGCGCGTTCGGCACTGCAGCACGAACGGCAAAAGCTACAGGCCTGGGGCAGCGACTTCCCGCGCGAGGTGGAAGGCAGCCTGCAGCGCGGCAGGCAACGCATTGAGCGCGCACAGTTACGGCTTGAATTGCTGGACCCCAAACTGGTTCTGAAGCGCGGCTATGCCTGGCTTGCCGACCTCCAGGGGCAACCCATTACAAGCCGCGAAAAGACCCATGTGGGACAACCCGTACGCGCTACCCTTGCCGACGGCGAGGTCGATTTGACGGTTTCTGCGCGCAGACTGATTTAGTTTTTACAATGACATCGTTAAAAGCAGTTTATTCATCACCACGAGGAAAAAATCATGGAACACAAACTCCCCCCGCTACCGTACCCGATCGACGCCCTGGCGCCGCATTACAGCCAGGAAGCCTTTGAATACCACCATGGCAAGCACCACAATGCTTACGTGGTGAACCTCAACAACCTGCAAAAGGGCACTGAGTTTGAAGCCATGACGCTCGAAGAGATCGTCAAGAAATCCAGTGGTGGTGTGTACAACAATGCTGCCCAGATCTGGAACCACACCTTCTTCTGGAACTGCATGAAGCCTGCCGGCGGCGGCGAGCCTGGCGGCGCGCTGGCTGCAGCCATCAATGCCAAGTTTGGCTCTTACGCTGCGTTCAAAGAAGCTTTCGTCAAGTCGGCCGTTGGCAATTTCGGCTCCGGCTGGACGTGGCTTGTCAAAAAAGCCGACGGCACGGTTGATATTGTCAACACCGGCCCGGCAGGTACCCCGCTCACCACTGCCGACAAGGCCCTGCTGACGGTGGATGTCTGGGAGCATGCCTACTACATCGACTACCGCAACCTGCGTCCGAAATTTGTCGAGACCTTCCTCTCCAATCTGGTGAACTGGAGTTTTGCCGAGGCCAACTTCGCCTGAGGCGAGAAGCCTTCGCTCACAAAAAAGCCGACATGAGTCGGCTTTTTTGTTTTAAAAGCGAGAAATCAGCGCTTCGCTTCGAAGATCGGGCCGCCCAGTTTGCTGCCGGCCTTGATGCGTTTTCGCGCAAACCAGCCCTTGTTCATTTCCAGGACAAAGCGCACGGGTTGGGCAGAGCAGTGTGGGTCTGTGGTTTGAGGTTTCATGTCGGCGAGGTTCACGATGGTGCCGTCATCCGCCACAAAGGCGGCGGTCAGCGGCAGCAAGGTGTTTTTCATCCAGAAGCACTGCTGGGCTGGCTGCTCGAAGATAAAAATCATGCCTTCCTGTTGCGGCATTTCCTTGCGGAACATCAGGCCGATTTGCCGCTGTTCCGGTGTGAGGGCCACCTGTGCATCAATCAGGTGCATGCCGGCCGACAGCTTGACGCGCTGTAAATTCATCTGGGGGCCGTCCTGCGCCGAAGCACCCAAGGGCACAAACAAGGCGGCAACAGCCAGCATCTGGGTGAGACCCTTGAACGCCCCACGAAAAAAGACAGTACCGGATTCGAAAAACATAGAGTCACCACGCATGAAGTTGATCGGCCAGCATAAACGACGCGCATAAAAAATGCCCGCACGCGGCGGGCATTTTGACCGAAGTCACCAGGAATTACTTCTTGGCTTCAGCTTTTGCTTTTTTGGCGGCAGCAGCTTCTGCTTTTTTGGCTGCAGCGGCTTCAGCTTTTGCTTTCTTGTCAGCAGCAGCTTTTTCTTTCTTTGCGGCCTTGGCAGCAGCTTTTTCTTCTTTGGTCATTTTGGCTGGCTTGGCTTCTGCTTTGGCAGCAGGAGCGGCTGGCGTTGCGGCAACAGCTGGCTTGGCTGGAGTAGCCGCAGGAGCGGAAGCTTGTGCGAAAGCACCAGCAGCGAAGAGGCCAGCGATCAAAGCAGCGAGGATTTTGTTCATTTGGAATTTCCTTTGATAACGTTATTGGAAAAAATACCCCGAACTTCTCGGAGGCCCTACCGTAACGAGGCCGGTTCCAAAGCCGTTGACACGATGCCCCCAAATTCTTTTGCTGTGCGGTTTTACGGCTAGAATTTAGGGGTTTTTACCTAACTGTTGCGTGGCGTGCCCTTGGACGCCTTGCGCTTACCGGAGACTTTTGTTCATGTATCAGCACATCAAGGTGCCTTCCCAAGGCCAAAAAATCACTGTCAATGCCGACAACTCGTTGAACGTACCCGACGAACCCATCATTCCGTTCATTGAAGGCGACGGCACCGGCGCAGACATCACGCCGGTTATGCTGAAAGTGGTTGATGCTGCTGTTGCCAAAGCCTACGGCGGCAAGAAAAAAATCCATTGGATGGAAGTGTTTGCCGGTGAGAAGTCCACCAAGGTCTATGGCCCGGACGTCTGGTTGCCAGAAGAAACCCTGCACGCTGTTCGTGACTACGTCGTGTCGATCAAGGGCCCGCTGACGACCCCTGTGGGCGGCGGCATCCGCAGCCTGAACGTGGCGCTGCGCCAGGAGCTGGACCTTTACGTCTGCCTGCGCCCCATCCAGTATTTCAAGGGCGTTCCTTCGCCCGTCAAAGAGCCTGAAAAGACCCACATGGTCATCTTCCGCGAAAACTCGGAGGACATCTACGCCGGCATCGAGTTCGAATCCGGCAGCGACAAGGCCAAAAAACTCATCAAGTTCCTGCAGGACGAGATGGGCGTCAAGAAGATCCGTTTCCCGAACACCTCCGGCATCGGTATCAAGCCGGTTTCCAGCGAAGGCACCGAGCGCCTGGTGCGCAAGGCCATCCAGTACGCCATCGACAACGACAAGCCCAGCGTAACCATTGTGCACAAGGGCAACATCATGAAGTTCACCGAAGGCGGCTTCCGTGACTGGGCTTATGCCCTGGCCAAGAAGGAATTCGGCGCTGTGGAAATCGACGGCGGCCCATGGATGAAGTTCAAGAACCCCAAGACCGGCAAGGAAATCACCGTCAAGGACAGCATCGCCGACGCGTTCCTGCAGCAGATCCTGCTGCGCCCCGCTGAATACAGCGTGATCGCCACTTTGAACCTGAACGGCGACTACGTGTCCGACGCGCTGGCTGCTCAGGTTGGCGGCATCGGCATCGCCCCGGGCGCCAACCTGAGCGACACCGTCGCCATGTTTGAAGCCACCCACGGCACTGCGCCCAAGTACGCCGGCAAGGACTACGTGAACCCCGGTTCCGAAATCCTCTCGGCCGAAATGATGCTGCGCCACATGGGCTGGACCAAGGCTGCCGACCTGATCATCAGCTCGATGGAAAAATCCATCGACTCCAAGAAGGTCACTTATGACTTCGCCCGCCTCATGGAAGGCGCTACCCAGGTCAGCTGCTCCGGCTTTGGCCAGGTCATGATCGACCACATGTAAAGCTGGCGCAGCCGGTTTTTCCGAGAACCGCCCGGGAGCAATCCCGCGGCGGTTTTTTTCTTGGCCGCGGAAAAGGAAAAAAATCACGCTTGAATGTCGCGTTCCCGCCACCAATTTCCCTATCAGGCGCACTGGACTACATCGGTGGCTAGAATGAATTCCATGGCAACCAAGTCTCCCAAATCCCCCAACTCTCCGGTGCAGCCCCCAGTCCCGGCTATCAAGCCCGATAACGGCAATGGGGGAGAGTCGGTCGTGTTGGAGCGCCGGCCGCAAAAGACCAAGCCCCCGCAGATGTATCAGGTGGTCCTGCTCAACGACGATTACACCCCCATGGAGTTCGTGGTGGTGGTGATCCAGGAGTTTTTCAACAAGGACCATGACACCGCCACGCAGATCATGCTGAAGATCCATCTGGACGGCAAAGGTGTCTGCGGCGTGTTTTCCAGGGACGTAGCGGCGACCAAGGTGGACCAGGTTACCGAAGCTGCCCGGAAAAACGGCCATCCGCTGCAGTGCGTCAGTGAGCCCATTGAATAATCGTAAATCCGGCCAATATTCCCTTCATAAGTCAGTAGAGTTAACCCAAGCAAGCCGAAAGGAAGATCAATGATTGCCCAGGAACTAGAAGTCAGCTTGCACATGGCGTTTGTCGAGGCGCGTCAGCAGCGCCACGAGTTCATCACCGTTGAGCATCTCTTGCTTGCCTTGCTGGACAACCCCAGTGCAGCCGAGGTATTGCGCGCCTGCTCAGCCAATGTGGACGACTTGCGCAAGTCGTTGGCCAATTTCATCAAGGACAACACCCCGCAGGTCGCCGGTACTGACGATGTCGACACGCAGCCCACGCTGGGCTTCCAGCGCGTGATCCAGCGCGCCATCATGCACGTGCAGTCCACCGGCAACGGCAAGAAGGAAGTCACCGGCGCCAATGTGCTGGTTGCCATTTTTGGTGAAAAGGATTCACACGCCGTGTATTACCTCCACCAGCAGGGCGTGACGCGCCTTGACGTGGTGAATTTCATCGCGCACGGCATCAAGAAGAGCGACCCGCCCGAACCAGCCAAAGCCGGCGAAAGCGCCGCCGAAAACGAAGAGGGTGGCGAGAAGAATGAAAAAGCCTCACCGCTTGAACAATTCACCGTTAACCTGAACCAGCTCGCCAAGGACGGCAAGATCGACCCGCTGATCGGCCGTCAGTATGAAGTCGAGCGCGTTATCCAGATTCTCTGCCGCCGCCGCAAGAACAACCCGCTGCTGGTCGGTGAGGCCGGTGTGGGTAAAACCGCGATTGCCGAGGGCCTGGCCTGGCGCATCACGCAAAAAGACGTACCCGAGATCCTGGCCGAAGCCAATGTGTACTCGCTCGATATGGGCGCATTGCTGGCCGGCACCAAGTACCGCGGTGATTTTGAGCAACGCCTGAAGGGCGTGCTCAAGGCACTGAAGGACAAGCCCAACGGCATCCTGTTCATCGACGAAATCCACACCCTGATCGGTGCCGGTGCGGCCTCGGGCGGCACGCTGGATGCGTCCAACCTGCTCAAGCCGGCGCTGTCCAGCGGCCAGCTCAAGTGCATCGGCGCGACCACCTTCACCGAATACCGCGGTATCTTCGAAAAAGATGCGGCCCTGTCGCGCCGGTTCCAGAAGGTCGATGTGGTCGAGCCGACCGTGCAGGAAACGGTCGACATCCTCAAGGGTCTGAAGTCGCGCTTTGAAGAGCACCACAGCGTCAAGTACGCCGTGGCTGCCCTGCAGGCTGCCGCCGAGCTCAGCGCCAAGTACATCAACGACCGCCACCTGCCCGACAAGGCCATTGACGTGATCGATGAAGCCGGCGCCGCCCAGCGCATCCTGCCCGCGTCCAAACGCAAGAAGATCATCACCAAGGCCGAAGTCGAAGAGATCGTGGCCAAGATCGCCCGCATCCCGCCCGCCAATGTCTCCAACGACGACCGCGGCAAGCTGCAGACGCTCGAACGCGATTTGAAGAGCGTGGTCTTCGGCCAGGACAAGGCCCTCGAAGTGCTGGCCTCCGCCGTCAAGATGGCGCGCTCCGGCCTGGGCAAGGACGACAAGCCGATCGGCTCCTTCCTGTTCTCCGGCCCCACCGGCGTCGGCAAGACGGAGGCAGCCAAACAGCTGGCCTACATCATGGGCATTGAGCTCATCCGCTTCGACATGTCGGAGTACATGGAGCGCCATGCCGTGAGCCGCCTGATTGGCGCGCCTCCGGGTTATGTCGGTTTTGACCAGGGTGGCCTGCTGACCGAAGCCATCACCAAGAAGCCGCACGCCGTGCTGCTGCTTGACGAGATCGAAAAGGCGCACCCGGACATCTTCAACGTGTTGTTGCAGGTCATGGACCACGGCACGCTGACGGACAACAACGGGCGCAAGGCCGATTTCCGCAATGTCATCATCGTCATGACCACCAACGCCGGTGCCGAGACGATGAACAAGGCGACCATTGGCTTTACCAACCCGCGCGAGTCCGGCGACGAGATGGCCGACATCAAGCGCCTGTTCACGCCCGAGTTCCGCAACCGCCTCGATGCAACAGTGAGCTTCAAGGCGCTGGACGAAACCGTCATCCTGCGCGTGGTCGACAAGTTCCTGCTGCAGCTCGAAACGCAACTTGCCGAGAAGAAGGTGGAAGTCACCTTTACCGACACGCTGCGCAAGTACCTCGGCAAGAAGGGCTTTGATCCGCTGATGGGTGCGCGCCCGATGCAGCGCCTGATCCAGGACACGATCCGTCGTGCGCTGGCCGACGAGCTGCTGTTTGGCCGGCTGACCGACGGTGGTCGCCTGACCGTTGACATGAAGGTCACGACGGACGAGAAGGGCGTTGAGACCGGAGAAGTCCAGCTCGACATCCAGCCGCTGCCGAAGAAGGAAGGCAAAGCCAAGCCGGAAGCCGAAGCGGCAGAGACCAACTGACCCATTCGCTGATCGAACCGATCCAGCGGCGCGGATAGTTTCCGCGCACCCAAAAAAGGCCGCTAGCATCACGCTATCGGCTTTTTTCATTTCGCCCGCGCCCAAACCCCACAGACACCCCGCCTTGACCCTTCCCGAACTCAGCTCAGAATGGAAAACCGGCCTCTCCCTGGCCTGGAGTGCCTACATTGCCGTGCTGTCGGTCTGGATCGTGATGCAAAAGCGTGCGCCGGTCTCCACCATGAGCTGGATCCTCTCGCTGGCCTTGCTGCCGTTTGCCGGCTTCGTGATTTACTACTTTCTCGGTCCCCAGCGCCTCAAAAAGCAGCGCCTGAAGCGGCTGCGCAGCCGCGCCGGTGCGCGCGGCGATGCCGATCTGGCCCAGTTGCAGGGCGTGGCAGAAAGAGCACCTCCGGCCCTGCGGCAGATGACCGCCATGGGCACCGCCGCCTGCGGCCTGCCGGTATCCAGCGCCACCGCCGTTCAGCTGCTTTCAGGCGGCGCCCAGGCGTTCGACAGCATTTTCGACGCGATCCGCAGCGCCCGCGATCATGTGCACCTTGAGTACTATATTTTTGAGCCCGACCGGATCGGCACCGCCCTGCGCGACCTGCTGGCTGAAAGGGCGAAGCAGGGCGTCAAAGTGCGCCTGCTGGTCGATGCGCTCGGCTCCAAGCGGCTTGGGAGCCGGTTTCTGGCGCCACTGGAGGCTGCCGGCGTCGAGGTTGCGTTCTTTCACGACACCCGCATAGGCCGCCGCCTGCGCCCGGTGACCAACTACCGCACCCACCGCAAGATCGTCGTCTGTGACGGCCGCGTCGGCTTCACGGGCGGCGTCAACATCACCGACGAAGAAGACCGGCGCACCCGCGCCGATGCCTACCATGATGTGCACCTGCGCATTGAAGGCAGCGCGGTGCGATGGCTGCAGACCACCTTCCTGGAAGACTGGACCTACGCCACCGGCGAATCGATAGCCGACACGGACGGGACCCTTCCGCACCTGCTGCCCCTCCTGGTGCCCGACGAAGAAGCCGGTGACATTCCGGTGCAGGTGGTGACCAGCGGGCCCGACAACATGCTGGAGCCGATTCACCGCATGCACCTGGCCGCCATCAATGCCTCCACCCAGCGCGCCTGGCTGACCACGCCTTACTTTGTACCTGGAGAGCCCGCGCTGATGGCGCTGACCAGCGCCGCGCTGCGCGGCGTCGATGTGCGCCTGCTGGTGCCGCGCCGCAGCGACAGCTTTATCGTCAGCGCCGCCGCGCGCTCCTACTTCGACGAACTGATCGCCGCCGGCGTCAAGGTCTGGGAGTACAAGGCCCGCATGCTGCACTCCAAAACACTGGTCGTCGACGACAGCTGTGCCATGGTCGGCACCGCCAATTTCGACAACCGCAGCTTTCGCCTCAACTTCGAAGTGATGGCCGTGGTCTACGGCCCCGCGCTGGCAGGGCCGCTCGCTGCGCAGTTTGAAACCGACCTGCTCAGCGCCGCGCCCGTGCGCGCACATCGCCCCCAGAAATTTTTGATGCGCCTGCTCGATGCCACGGCGCGGCTGTTTTCACCCTTGCTCTAATTATCTACTTCGAGTTCTTCATGCCCCACACCTTCCTCTGGCACGACTACGAAACTTTCGGCATCAACCCGCGCCGTGACCGGCCCGCGCAGTTCGCCGGCATTCGCACCGACGCAGAGCTCAATGAAATCGGCGAGCCGCTGATGATTTATTGCAAGCCCGCCAACGACTACCTGCCCAATCCAGAGTCCTGCCTGCTTACCGGAATCACGCCCCAGTTGTGCCTGGAGCGCGGCGTGGCCGAGCACGAATTCGCTGCCCGAATCGAAGCCGTGCTGGCCGAGCCCGGCACGATCGGCGTGGGCTACAACACCATCCGCTTCGACGACGAAGTCACGCGCTATATGTTCTGGCGCAACCTCATTGACCCGTATGCGCGCGAATGGCAAAACGACTGCGGCCGCTGGGATTTACTCGATGTCGTGCGCATGGCCTATGCGCTGCGGCCCGAGGGCATCATCTGGCCCCTCAAGCCCGATGAGCGCAGGCCGGACGACGCCAGCGCCGTTCGCCCCAGCTTCAAGCTCGAAGACCTGGCGCGCGCCAACGGCCTGCTGCACGAGTCGGCGCACGACGCCCTGTCTGACGTGCGCGCCACCATCGCGCTGGCCCGCCTGATCCGCAAGGCGCAACCCAAGCTCTTTGACTTTTGCCTGGGCCTGCACAAAAAAGACCGCGTGGCTGCAGAGCTGGGCTTGCCCACCAGCCCGCAAACCGCCCAGCCGTTTTTGCACGTCTCGGGCATGTTCCCGCCAGAGCGCGGCTGCCTGGCCGTCATGTGGCCGCTGGCAACGCATCCGACAAACAAGAACGAATTGCTGGCCTGGGACTTGTCGCAAGACCCGAGTGAGTTGCCTTTGCTCGACGTTGCCACGCTGCGGCAACGCCTCTTCAGCAAATCGGCCGAGCTGCCCGAAGGCGTGCTGCGCCTGCCCATCAAATCGATTCACTTGAACAAATCACCCATGGTCGTGCGCAAGCTCGCCACGCTGTCGCCGGAGATGGCGGCCAAATGGAATGTAGACATTCCCGCTGCGCTGGCCAACGCCGAAAAAGCGGCCGGCCTGCCCGACATGAGCGCCGTCTGGCCCGAAGTCTTCCAGCGGCCCAAAGAGCCCACGCCGGATGTCGATGAAGACCTGTACGGCGGTTTTATCAACAACACCGACCGCCGCCGCCTGAACCAGCTGCGCGCCTTGTCTCCCGCCGAGCTGGCCCATGCCCGCATCGGCTTTGACGACGAGCGCCTCGGGGAATTGGTGTTTCGCTACCGGGCGCGCAACTTTGCCGAAACCCTGTCGCCCGAAGACGCCGAACGCTGGGAGGCGCATCGCGCCGCGCGCCTGCTGGAGGGTGAGGGCGGGGCGCGGAATGTGGATGCGTTGTTTGCCGAGATTGATGTGTTGGCGGAGACGGCGGATGAGAAGGGGCAGGCGGTGCTTGAGGCGCTTTATGAGTATGCGGAGATGATTGCGCCTGAGATGTCGTAGGTGGCTTTTGCAGGTCAGGCTTGTCCCGGCCTAGGCGCTTTTTGCTGAAGGTAGCTGGCCGGGGGGTTGCCCGGCGGCAAGTAACTTTCTTTTGCTTCGCCAAAAGAAAGTCACCAAAAGTCACGTAGTGGGAATTCGCTCACTTCGCGAAGCGAAGTTACGCGAATACCAAAAGGCGACCCTGCTGTCTGCGTCCCTACGCTGCGCTGCGGGCAACCTGCGGTGCTCGGTCCAGGCGGGTCTCGCTCGAACTCGCCTTCGGCTCAGACAATCGCGATCCCTGATCCGCCTGAACCTGCGCTCCTCGGCACATACAGAAGGGGTGGGGTCGAGGAATACCGGACAGCCGAAGACAGAAGCCCGAATACCGGGCGCTGGCCTCCGCTTAAAACGGGGCGTCGCCTTCGATGGTGGTGCGGTAAAGCTTGCGGCGCAGGTGGTCGGGGGTGCCTGCCGCCAGGTGGGTGACTGAGCGGTTGTCCCAGAACACCATGTCGTGCGGCTGCCATTCGTGGCGGTAGATGAGTTCGGGGCGTGAGGTGTGTTCGAACAGTTCGCTGAGCAGGGCGGTGCTTTCGTCCTCTGGTATGCCCAGGATGCGGGTGGTGAAATGCTCGCTGACAAAAAGCGCCTTGCGTCCGTTTTCAGGATGAGTGCGCACCACCGGGTGAACCACTGGCTTGACCTCTTCAACCTGCTCTTGTGTGAGCTTGGGCCGCCAGGGGTTGCGGCTGCGCAGTTCTTCGTATTTGGCGAGGTAGGTGTGTTCGGCGCGCAGGCCCTGGACGGCTGTCTTCAGCGCGTCGGGCAGGGTGTCCCAGGCGGTGTGCTGGTTGGCGAAGAGGGTGTCGCCGCCTTCGGAGGGTAGCTCCTGCGCGTGCAGCAATGAGCCCAGGCTGGGTTTGTCTTTGTAGGACAGGTCAGAGTGCCAGAAATGGCCGGCGTCGCCCAGGCCGATGGGCTCGCCGTTTTCCTTGATGTTCGAAACGATCAGGATTTCAGGGTGGTTTTGCAGCTGGAAGTTTTTCAGCACATGGATTTGCAAGGGGCCGAAGCGGCGGCTGAAATCAACGTGTTGCTGCGGTGTGATGCGCTGGTCACGAAAGACCAGCACGTGGTGATCCAGGTGGGCGCGGTGGATGCGGCTGAAGTCAGCCGTGCTGAGCGGCGTCGACAAATCCATGCCCAGCACCTCGGCGCCCAGCGGGGCGTCAAAAGGCCGGATCTCGATGGAAGAAGGGGTGTGGGGGGCGTGCTGCATGGTTGCTGCTGCGCTTGCACGGTCGTTCGAAGCCAAAGTCGCTGTCATCTTCACCTTTCTCAGCTGCGTCCGGCTGCGCCGGTCACCTAATAAATGTAGAGGCGTCGCTGTTCAAAGCGAACTACCTGATTGTCGTTTGTTAATTACTTTAAAGTCTGCCCGGCCTCGCCACCCCGCTGGCGGAAACAAAAAAAAGCCCGCAGTTGCGGGCTTTTTTCTGTGCAGTGTTCCGGCATCAGTGCCGGGAAGCAGTAACTCAGGCAGCCAGTGCGGCTTTTTCCTGGTTGGCAGGCTTTTGTGTGTGGGTCACGATTTCAATCTGCGCGGCTTCCAGTGCTGCGGCTTTCGCGGCTTCGCCCATGGCAAGGCCTTCGGCGCGCACAAAACGCACGTCGGTTATGCCGAAGAAGCCGAACACCACCTTCAGGTAGCTCTCCTGGTGTTCCAGGGCTGTCATCGCGTCGCTGGTCGAATAGACGCCGCCGCGGGCGGACGCCACGATCACTGTCTTGCCGCCGGCCAGGCCCACGGGGCCCTTGTCGGTGTACTTGAAGGTGCGGCCGACTTGCGCAACGCGGTCGATCCAGGCCTTGAGCTGGGTGGGAATCGCGAAGTTGTAGAGCGGTGCACCGACAACGATCACGTCGGCAGCCAGGAACTGCGTCACCAGCGCTTCAGACACGGCGTTTTCGCGCTTTTGCACGTCGCTCAGGGCAGCGCCGGCAGGCATGCGGAAACCGAGTGATTCGGCGGAAAGGTGGGAAGGTGTGTCGGCTGCCAGGTCGAGGTAGCTGACTTCGGTGCCGGGGTTGGCGGCGCGCCATGAGGCCACGATCTGGGCCGTGAGCTGGCGGGAAACCGAATTGCCGCCGAGGATGCTGGAGTCGATGTGAAGAAGCTTGGTCATGGTGAATTCCTTGAGTGAAGTGATTGATCGGGTGGGATAAACCGGTTTTCAGGCCGTGTTCACCTTGAACCGCAGCCATGGGATAGATTGTGCGGGTGAGTCGAGTGTTTGATAAGTTGGCAATAATGCGACTTATCGTTCTACTGATGAGACAATAAACACCGCAAAATCACAAAATGCCTCTATCCGGCGCCTTCGCACGTGGCGCAAGGCGAGTAAAGGCGGTGAAAGGCGACGAAAGGACTTTTCCCATGCAAGACCTCAATGACATGCTGTACTTCGCCGAAGTGGTGGAGCGGGGCGGCTTTGCCGCGGCTGGTCGGGCGCTGGGGCTGCCCAAGTCGCGGCTGTCGCGCCGCGTGGCCGAGCTGGAGGCGCGGCTGGGCGCGCGCCTCTTGCAGCGCACCACCCGCAAGCTTTCACTGACCGAGGTCGGAGAGATTTACCTGCGCCACTGCAGCGCCATGCGCGACGAGGCGCTGGCTGCATCGGAAGCCGTGGCGCAAATGCAGGTCGAGCCGCGCGGCACGCTGCGCATCACCTGCCCGGTGACGCTGGCACAAAGCACGGTGGGCTATCTGGTGCCGCGCTACATGGCGCTTCACCCCCACGTGAAAGTCGACATGCGCGTGACCAACCGGGTGATTGACCTGGTGGAAGAGGGCATCGACATTGCCCTGCGCGTGCGGCCCACGCTGGAAGACAGCGGCAGCCTGATCGTGAAAAACCTGGGCGCCGGCTCCGGGCGCCTGCTGGCCAGCCCGGACTTGCTGAGGCGCCAGGGCACGCCAGAAAAGCCGGAAGACCTGCACAAGCTCGACACCGTCGCCATGTCCTGGGTGGACGGCCGGGCGTCTTGGACGCTGATGGGCCCCGACGGAAAAGAGTTTGTGCTGCAGCACCAGCCGCGCTATGTGGCCGACGACCTGCAAACCCTGAAGCTGGCCGTGCTGGCCGGCACCGGCATGAGTTTTTTGCCCGAATCCCTGAGCGCGGTAGAGCAGCAGGCCCAATTGCTGGTGCCCGTGCTGCCGGGCTGGGCGCTTCGCCCCGGTGTGGCGCATGCGGTGTTCACTTCACGGCGTGGGCAGATTCCGGCGGTCCGGAGTTTTCTGGACTTCCTGGGGGAGCGGATGCGGGGTGAAGAACTGGTTTGATGGCCTGGCCTGGCGTGTACCGACCATGCGTGCGAATCGAATTGCTATCGATTTAATAGCTGCTCGCGCAGGTTCTGATTGGGTTGGAGGCGGTTTTGATGCTAAAAATTCGTCAAAACAGAGAAAAAACAGGTTGTTGGGAGCCTGCGCGACAGTTTGAGGCCGCAAACAGGTCCGTGAGAGCCCATTTTTCATGAGAAATATGGTTGCGGGCCAATAGGAACCTTCGCAAGCAGCTACAAAAATAATAGCGCCTGGACACGCCGGGTATCGCCACCGACGGCAACCGGGCGGAAGCCGTCGGGCGATATCAGCGAACAAGGTTATTTACTGCCAGTAGGCGGCAATCGCCGGCGCCCGAGTGCGCCTGAACGAATGGCGGTGCTTCTCCCAATATCACTGAGGGAGTGACGGGTATGTCGCAAAGCGGTCTTTATAAAGGTTGTGAAGCAGGCTATGCTGCTTGCAAGGCCAAATGCATTTCCTGTTCTACAAAAATGACTATGCGACTACTTGGAATACTTGCCCTAATCCTTGCCAATGCTGCCTTGTATTCGCTGCTTGAGGTAAGAGTCGGTTCAACTCTTTACTACGCATTAATTGCGTTTTTGTCTATATTTTTTGTCTTCTGTTATGTTTCGATCATCAAATTAGACGAGCGAGTTAGGAAGCTAGAAAATAAAATTTTCTAAGCAGCAACCGGATCGACCAGATTCAGGACGCACTAGGAACCCGCACCAGCACCCACGACGCAGCAGACAACATCGCCAGCGACGGGCTGAGCACATTCAGCTACAGCGACCGGGGACGCTTGGCAGCGGCCGGCACGGCAGGCTGTGGATTTTCGTGTGTGTTTGATCCGTTTTTTCATCGAGCATTGAGCCACTGATGATGTCCTATTGCGCAGAACTGGCAATCCACATTTCAGGGTTTTGATGGGATCAAGCGACTGCGAAAAAGGTGGGTCGCATTGACGCGAAACTTGACAGTCGTGGGTTGCCTCTCGCCTCCCACGGCGAAGTACGCTTAAACCAAACTCAACACCGTTTTGACCAGCGCCTGCGCACGCGGCACCAGCGTATCGAGGCAGCAGTATTCGCCGTCGGTGTGCGCCTTGGCGCCCACCGGGCCGACACCGCACAGCGTGGGAATGCCCAGCGATGCGGTGAAGCCCGCGTCGGAGCAACCACCCGTGGCTTCACCGTTGACGTCGAAACCGACTTCGGCCGCACTCGTTTTGTAGCGCTGCATCAGGTCGCTGCTGGCTTCGGGCTCCAGGGGCAGCGACTCCGACATCTGCGTGATGCGGATGGTGGTGCCCGGCACACCGGGCGCGGCGGCCAGGGCGTGGATGCTGGCGAACACCGCCTGGCGCTCGGGCAGGGTGCGAAAGCGTACGTCGAGCCTGGCCTGCGCCGCCGGTGCGACGGTGTTGGTCGACATGCCGCCGCTGATCAGGCCGACATTGGTGGTGATGCCGCAGCTGTAATCCGTCAAGGCATGCAACGCAGTGACCAGTTGCGCCAGGGCGCCAATCGCGCTGGCGCCGTCGGCGTGGTTCATGCCCGAGTGGGCGGCGCGGCCGGTGACTTCGATCAAAAAGGTGGCGCCGCCCTTGCGCTCGGTGACCAGGTTGCCGCTGACGCGGCCGGGCTCGGAGTTGAAGACTGCCCGCGCGCCGCGCGCATGGGTTTCGATGGCGATGCGGCCGTTTTGCGAGCCGACTTCTTCGTCGGCCGTGAAAAGACCCAGCACCGGAAAGGGCAGCGGCGGCAGTTTTTGCAGCGCCATCATCACAAAGCATTGCAGCACCAGGCCGGACTTCATGTCGGAGACACCGGGGCCGTAGCCGCGCTCGCCGTCCACGCGCCAGGGGCGTTGGGCTACGGTGCCGGTGGGGAATACGGTGTCGCGGTGGCCCATCAACACCACCGGCGCTGCCGCAGCTTGCGCGCCCGGCAGTCGGGCCAGCAGCACGTCTCCCTCGGCAACATCACCGCGGTGTTCGGCGCTGATGCCCGCGGTTTGCAGCCAGCCTGCCATGGCCTGGGCCACGCGGTCGGTGCCCGGCTTGTCGTGGCTGCTGGAGTCGATGTCGACCAGCGTGGCCAGGGCCGCCTGCATGGCGGGGCGCTGGCCGGCCAGCCATTCGGTGGCGGCGCAGCCTGGCACTTGTACGTCGTTCGTCACGGCACTCATCGCGGCGCTCATGCGCATTCCTCCATCACGCCGGCGCCTTCTTCAGCCAGGTCCCAGAACATGCCGGCCATGATCTGCAGCGATTCGCGGGTGGTGTCCACCAGGATGTGTTCGTTCGGCGCGTGCTGGGAGCAGGCGGGGTACGAATGCGGCACCCACAGCGTGGGCAGGCCCAGCGTTTCAGAAAACACATCGTTCGGCAGCGAGCCGCCGAGGTTGGGCAGCAGGGCCGGGCGGCGGCCGGTGCTGCGTTCGATGGACGCCATGCCCCAGCGCACCCAGGCGTTGTCGGGGTCGAGGCGGGTGGCGGCCATGTTCATGTCGGTGCCGCGCACTTCCACATCGTCAAAGCCGTGGGCCAGCAGGTGCTTGCGGATGTGCGCCAGAAAATTCGCCGGGTCGCTGCCCACCACATAGCGCATGTGGCAATGCGCGCGCGCCTCGGCCGGAATGGCATGCACCGGCATGGCCGGGTTGCCGGTGGTGAAGGCCAACACCTCCAGGCTGTTCCAGCCGATCACGCGCTCGGCCGGCGAGAGGCCCGGCTCGCCCCAGTCGGGATCGATCTCCGGGTCGTTCGGGCCGCCGCCGACCTCGATGTCCTGCAGCGCGGTGCGCACGCTGGCCGGAATGGCGGTGGGCAGCAGGCCGGGCACCAGGATGCGGCCGCGGGCGTCCACCAGGCTGGCAATCGCATGGGCCAGGCGGATGCCGGGGTTGCGCAAAAGGCCACCCCAGTTGCCCGAATGGTGGCCGCCGTCGCGCAGCTTGAGGTGCAGATCGAAGTTGAAGACGCCGCGCGAGCCGAGAAACAGCGTGGCGCGCGAAGCCGACACACGCGGGCCGTCGGAGGCCAGGAACAGGTCGGCCGCCAGCGCATCGCGGTGCAGGGCACACACTTCGTTCAGGCCGGGCGAGCCGTCCTCTTCACCCATTTCCAGGATGATTTTCACGTTGTAGCCCAGGCGCCCGCTGCGTACGGCCAGCACCTGCTCGAGCGCGGTCAGGTTGATGGTGTGCTGCCCCTTGTTGTCGGCGGTGCCGCGGCCGTACCAGCGGTTGCCGTCGACCACGATCTTCCAGGGGCTCAGGCCTTCACGCCACTGGGCGTCGTAGCCGCGCACCACGTCGCCATGGCCGTAGGTCAGCACGGTGAAAGCGGCGCCGGGCTCGATGCGTTCGGCCAGCAGGAAAGGGCTTTTGCCCGGCACCGGGTTGTCGACGATGCGGCAGGCAAAACCCAGCTCCGTGAGCTTGGGCGTGATTTCGTCCTGCAGATAGGCGTGCAGGATGGGGCCGCTGGCAGCGTCCTGGCTTTCGGTCTTGTAGGCAACACGGCGGTCCAGCGTTTGCTGGAAACGCCCGTCGTCGAAACAGGCGAGGGTCTGGGCCACGGCTTGGGTACGGCTCATGAGGGGTCCTTGAAATTGAAGGGAGATTGCGCGGTTGAAATGAATGGGTAAAACGTCAGGCGATGGCTTCGGCGGCAATGTCGGGCACGCCCAGCCCGGGCTCGGGCGTGAGGGCGGAGGCCAGCAGCATGCGGGTGTAAGGGTGCTCGGGCCGGGCAAAAACCTGCTCGCGCGTGCTCAGCTCGACGATGGCGCCGCGGTGCATCACGGCCACGCGGTCCACCAGGTGTTCGACCACGCCCAGGTCGTGGCTGATAAAGAAATAGGTCAGCCCGAACTCGGCCTTCAGGTCCATCAGCAGGTTCAGGATCTGCGCCTGCACCGACACGTCGAGCGCCGATGTCGGTTCGTCGCAGATCAGGATGTCGGGGCGCAGCACCAGCGCCCGCGCAATCGCCACGCGCTGGCGCTGCCCGCCCGAAAGCTGGTTGGGGTACTGGCTGTGTGTGCGCTCGGGCATGCCGACCAGGTCGAGCATCTCGCGCACCTTGCGCTGCTGTTCCTGCGCGGTGCCCACTTTGTGCAGGGCCAGCGGTACACGAACGATCTCTGCCACCGTGCGGCGCGGGTTCAGTGATGAATACGGATCCTGAAAAATGGGCTGGATGTGGCGCGCCAGGGCGCGGCGCTGGCTGCTGTCGACTTCCTTGCCGTTGACCAGCACATTGCCGGAGGTGGGCGGCAGCAAGCCCAGCAGCATCTTGGCCAGGGTGCTTTTGCCGCAACCGGACTCCCCGACCAGGCCCAGGGTTTCGCCCTTGCGGATGCGAAGCGAGACGTTATTCACCGCCCTGATTTCACCGGGCGCTGTGAACAGCCCGCGCTTGAGTTTGAAGACGCGGCTGAGCGCGCACAGCTCCAGCGCAATGTCTTCGCTGCCGCCGGAGGGCGTTGCCAAAGGGGTGGTGGGGTTCATGCGGCCTCCGCCAGCAAGGGTGAAGCCGCGACGCAGCGCACGGCATGCTCCGCGTCCAGCGCCACATAGGGCGGGGTGGCGGCGCAGCCTGCCTGTACCTGGCTGCAGCGGTTGGCAAAGGCACAGCCCTCTACCTTGCCCACCAGGCTGGGCACCACGCCGGGGATGGCCTGCAGGCGGCTGCCGGGCAGGGTCTTGCCGCGTACCGGAATGCAGTTGAGCAGCCCGCGGGTGTAGGGATGGGCGGGGTGGGCGAACAGTTCGGCCACCGGCGCGGTTTCCACCACCTCGCCCGCATACATCACGGCCACGCGGTCAGCGATGCGCGCCACCACGCCCAGGTCATGGGTGATGAAGACAACGGCGGTGCCGAATTCTTTTTGCAGCTCGCGGATCAGGCGCAGGATCTGCGCCTGGATGGTGACGTCCAGCGCGGTGGTGGGCTCGTCGGCAATGATCAGGTCCGGCTCGCACATCAGGGCCATGGCAATCACCACGCGCTGGCGCAGGCCGCCCGAGAGCTGGTGCGGGTACTGCCGCAAACGGTCCGCGGCCTGCGGCACGCCCGCGCGTTCGAGCAGGTACAGCGCACGCTCACGCGCCTGGGCCATGCTGACCTTGCGGTGCGCGCGCAGCGCCTCACACAGCTGGTCGCCCAGCGTGTACGACGGGTTCAGCGCCGTCATCGGCTCCTGGAAAATCATCGCCATGCGCGAGCCGCGCAGCAGGGACATTTCCCGCTCGGGCAGGCCCTGCAGGTCCACACCGCCGAAGCGGATGTGGTCGGCGGTGCGCACCGCCTTGCGCGGCAGCAGGCCCATCAGCGCAAGCGACGTCATCGACTTGCCGCAGCCGGACTCGCCGACCAGGCACAGCATTTCCCCGCGCCGCACCTGGAAGTCGATGCCGCGCACGGCATGCAGCATGCCGCCCGGTGTCGGCAGGTCCACACGCAGGTTCTTCACGTCCAGCAAAATGTCCATGGGGGTTCCCTTTCAGTTGCGGCCGTCGGGCGCGGTCAGGTCACGCAGGCCGTCGCCCACCAGGTTGATGGCCAGCACCAGCAGGGCCAGCACCACGCCGGGCACCAGGATCACCCAGGGCTGGAAGAACATGTAGGCCTTGCCTTCGGCCACCATCAGCCCCCACGACGGCGTGGGCGGCTGCACGCCCAGGCCCAGGAAGGAGAGGGTGGACTCCAGCAAAATCGCGTGCGCCATCTCCAGCGTGGCCACCACGGTCAGCGGGCCCATCAGGTTGGGCAGCAGCTCGCGCACCAGGATGTAGGGCGTGGACGCGCCGAGCGCCTTGGCGGCGGCGATGAATTCGGCATCGCGCAGCTGCTGCGTGGCCGAGCGCGTCACGATGGCAAAGCGGTCCCACAGCAACAGGCCCAGCAGGATGATGACCACCTGCAATGAGCCGCCGATGAGGGAAGCCGTTGCCAGCGCCACCAGCACCACCGGCATGGCCAGCCGGGTGGTGATGATGTAGCTGACCACGGCGTCGACACGGCCGCCGAAATAGCCGGCCAGCACGCCCATGGTGGTGCCGATCAGCCCGGACACCAGCGCCGCGACCAGCCCGATGCCCAGCGATACGCGGGCGCCGTACAAAAGGCGGCTCAGGTAATCGCGGCCGAGCTTGTCGGTGCCGAAGACGTGCTCCCAGCTGCCCTTGTCGTGCCAGAACGGCGGGATCAGGCGCTGGGTCACGTCTTGCGCATACGGGTCATGCGGGCTGAGCCAGGGCGCGAACAGGGCTGCCACCACGGCCAGGCCCAGCAGGATGCTGCCCAGCGTCATGCCGCGGTGGCCCAGCACACGCCGCAGGCTGCGGCGCCACGCGGGAATGGGCGGCAGCGGCAGCGCCGGCGCGGCGGAAACGGTCAGGGAAGGTGCGTTCATGGTGATGTCCTAGCGTGTGCGCATGCGGGGGTCGAGCGCGGCGTTGAAGACATCGGCCAGGAATGTCAGCCCGATGTAGAACACGGCGATGATCAGCACCACGGCCTGCACCACGGGGTAGTCGTTGCGCGAAATGGAGTCCCAGGCGAGCTGGCCCAGGCCCTGCATCGAATAGACCGATTCAATGACGACCGAGCCGCCCAGCATGAAACCCAGCTCCACGGCCGCAAGGGCGACAACCGGAATGATGGCGTTGCGCAAGGCGTGCTTGAACACCACGCGCGCCGGGCTCAGGCCCTTGGCGCGCGCGGTGCGGATGTAGTCCGCGCCCAGCACGTCGAGCATGCCCGCGCGGGTCAGGCGCATCAGCGAGGGCATGGCGTAGTAGCCCAGCGCAATGGCCGGCAACACAAAGTGCTGCCAGGTGGTGTTGCCCGCCACGGGCAGCCAGTGCAGCCCGACGGCGAAGAGCAGGATCAGCGTCAGCGCAAACCAGAAGTTGGGCATGGCCTGGCCGACCACCGCCACCATCAGCGCCAGCCGGTCTATCCAGGTGTCGCGGTAGACGGCGGCCAGCACGCCCAGCGGAATCGCCACCGACACCGCCAGCAGCAGGGACACGGCGCCCAGCTTGAGCGTGATGGGCAGGCGCTCGCCGATGAGTTCCATCACGGTGTTCTGGAAGAAGAACGAACGCCCGAAGTCCAGGTGCAGCGCGCCCCACAGCCAGTCAAAAAACTGGGTGGTGATGGGGCGGTTCAGGCCGTACTGGACGCGCACTTCCTCGACGGCCGCGGCGTTGGCCTCGGCGCCGGCGATGGAGGCCGCCAGGTCGCCGGAAAGGTGCAGCAGCATGAAACTGACGACGGCCACCGTGAGCATGACGCTCAGGGCCACCAGAAAGCGGCGGAATATGTATTGCAGCATGGGAATGCCCCGGTTGTTGCGTTAGCGGACTGCGCGGGTCAGCCCAGCCATGCGGCGCACGGCCGGGCCATCGTGGCTACTTCCAGCTGGCCTGGACGAAGCGCGGCAGCTCGTCCGCATGCGCCGTGAATTTGAGGTCCGGCGTGAAGGCGTAGTTGGTGGAGTAGGAGAACATGGGCGCCATGTAGGCCTGCTCGCTGATGCGCTGCAGGGCCTGCGCATATTTTTTCTTGCGCTCGGTCTTGTCCACCGTGCTGTCGGCGGTTTTCAGCAGTGCAATCACCTGCGGGTCTTTGGCCGTGTCGTCCGGGCCGCCTTCAAAGTAGTTGCCGACAAACGCGGACGCATCGTTGATGGAGAACGATCCCCAGGACTGGAAGGTCAGGGGTGCGCGGCCCGAATAGATTTCGGTGCGCAGCACCGGGTACTGCACAAAATGCAGGCGCGCGCGTATGCCCACCTTGCGCAGGTCGCCCACCATGGCTTCGGCATATTCACGCTCGCGGTAAGCCCACAGGTCGGTGTCGAAGCCGTTGGGGTAACCCGCGGCCGCCAGCAGTGCCTTGGCCTTGGCCGGGTCGTAGGTGTACTTCACCTCTTTTTCGGTTTCGCAGCCGAACTGGGTGCGAAAGCACGGCGAATACACCGGCTGGCTGCCGCCGCGCACCAGGCTGTCGGCCAGGCCCTTGCGGTTGATGGCGTGGTTGACGGCCTGGCGTACGCGAATGTCCTTGAAGGGCAGGGCTTCCGGCGTGGTGCCGTTGCTGTTGATCGACATGAAACCCACGCGCATGGTTTCACCGCTCAGCACGGTGGTGTTGGGCCTGGACTTGAGCGACTCGGCCTGGTCCGACGGCACGCGCCAGATCCAGTCCACCGCGCCCGTCATCAGCTGGGCCACGCGCGCTTCCGGGTCGCGGATCACGACAAACCTCACCGTGCCGATATTCGGCTGGCCCGCCGGGCTGTCCTTGAAGTAGGCCGTGTTCTTCACCATGGTCACGCCCTGGCCTGGCACCACGGCGGTGATCTTGTAGGCGCCGGTGCCAATGGGCGCCTTGCTGTAGCCCTCCAGGCCCACCTTCTTCATGTAAGCGGCGGGGTAGATCGGCGTGGGCCCGGCCAGGTAGTCCATCGCGGCCGGAAACGGCGCCTTCAAATTGATGCGGACCTGGTAGTCGCCGAGCTTTTCGACGTTTTTGATCCAGCCCGTGTTCTGGCGCGTGGCGATCTTGGCCTCCGGCGCCGTGACCACATTGAAGGTGTAGGCCACATCGTCGGCGCTGAACTTGTCACCGTTGTGGAAGGTGACACCCTGGCGCAGGGTGACCAGCAACGCGGTGGCGGATTCCCATTTCCAGGCGGTGGCCAGCTGGGGTTTGAACTCACCGGTTTTGGGGTCACGGTAGACCAGCGTGTCCCAGGCCAGGTTGGCCAGGATCACGCCTTCACGCATGTTGTTGTGGTACGGGCTGACGTTCTCAACCTCGCTGTCCGAGGCGTAAACCAGGGTGTCGTTGGCTTTGCCTGCGTGGGCTGCAGTCAGGCCCGCACCGAAGGCCGCAAGCACAAAACTTTGACGCACCATCGTGGTGAAAAATTGCTTCATAAAAGTCCTTCGTCATGGCGTGGGGAGTGGAGACGGCTCATTCTGCGCAAGAACCAGACCGAAAGACCATTCCATGCATTAGAGAATATGTATGATTGCGTTGCCAAATCGGCAATGCTCCGGTTGCCCATGCCCTGGCAGCTCCGCCATCACCCGACGCCCATGACCCTTTCTCCCCAGGTTGCCCGTCAATTGCAGGACACCGCGCTGCGCTACTTCCTGGAGGTCGTGCGCTGCGGCTCCATCAGCGAAGCCTCCCAGCGCCTGAATGTGGCGGGGTCTGCCATCAGCCGCCACATCGCGCACCTGGAAGACCTGCTCGGTGCAACCCTTTTTGACCGCCATCCCAGGGGCATGGTGCCCAGCGCCGCCGGGGAGATGCTGGCCGTGCACGCGCTCAAATCGGCGCACGACTCGGAGCGCGTGGTGCATGAGATCCAGGCGCTGCAAGGCATGCAGCGCGGGCGGGTGCGGCTGGCCTGCACCGAAGGTTTTGCGATGGAGTTCCTGCCCAAGGCCATCAGCGACTTCATGAGGACGCATCCCGGCATCCAGTTTCACCTGGGTGCGCACCCCCCGGCGGAATGCTCGCGCCGCGTCCTGCATGGCGATGCCGACATCGGCCTTACCATGAGCCGCACGCCCGAAAGCGGCATTCAGGTAGAGCACGTGCAGCCGTCGCCGGTGATGGCGGCCATGCGCTTTGACCACCCGCTGACCCAGTTCAAGCAGATCAGCCTGAAGCAGCTGCTGGCCTATCCGATCGTGCTGCCGGAAACAAATACCACCGTGCGCCAGCTGTTTGACATCGCCTGCAGCCTGCAGGGCCTGACCGTGTCGCCGGTGCTGACCAGCAACTACGTCAGCAGCCTGAACGACTTTTTGCGCCATTACCCGGAAAGCGTCACCATCGCGGGCGAAATATCGGTGCGCTACAAGGTCCAGCGCGGCGAGTTTGCCTGCATACGCCTGCGTGACCGCGGCCTGGATCTGCGCAATGTCGAAGTGCAGACGGCCGCGGGCCGCACGCTGTCGCGGGCGGCGCAGGCCTTTCTGGCGCATTTGAAAACAGAGCTGTCGGGCTCACCGGCCTGAGCTGCCGGCGGCAGGGCGGGCGCCTTGCTGGCCCCGTGCTGGGTTGCTATCAATACGATAGCTGCTTGCGCAAGCAGCCATTGGGCTGAAGCCAATTTTTGTGCCTGAAAACAGCTAAAAAACTTGAATCAGGGTGTCGCGGCTGTGCTTTGATGCCGCCAGGATGCTTGTGGCGCAACTATTGAAGACACAAATGGCCAGTGACCCAACAACACTGTGCGCAAGCAGCTATCAAAACAATAGCGCTGGAAAATACCAGTGCCTTGAATCGTTATTCGATTATTGAGATAAATTAAGAGCTATATATTCTTTTGAGTTTTAACGCTTGCTCCCCACAATGCTTTGATCAGCAACCAAGGAGCACAGCATGACCACTCTCAGACTCGGCGATACCGCCCCCGACTTCACCCAGGACTCCACCGCCGGCAAGATTTCCTTTCACGAATGGGCAGGCGATTCCTGGGTGGTGCTGTTTTCGCACCCCGCAGACTTCACACCCGTCTGCACCACCGAACTGGGCAAAACCGCAGCCCTGAGCGGTGAATTTGCCAAGCGCAACGTCAAGCCCATCGCCATCAGCGTGGATCCGCTGGAGTCGCACGGCAAGTGGGTCAATGACATCAACGAGACGCAAAACACCACGGTGAATTTCCCCATCCTGGCCGACGCCGATCGCAAGGTGGCCAACCTGTACGACATGATTCACCCAAATGCCCTGAGCACCGGCCCCACGGCCACCGTGCGCAGCGTGTTCATCATTGACCCGAAAAAGGCCATCCGCACCACGTTTACCTACCCCGCCAGCACGGGCCGCAACTTCGATGAGATCCTGCGCGTGATTGACTCGCTGCAGCTGACCGACGGCTACAAGGTGGCCACGCCGGTGAACTGGAAAGACGGCGACGACGTGATCATCGTGCCCAGCCTGCAGGACCCGGCCGAACTTGCCCAGCGGTTTCCCAAGGGTTTCAAGGCGATCAAGCCTTACTTGCGCGTCACGCCCCAGCCTAATAAGTAACCAAAGTGCGTTTCATCATCGTCCCTGGCTGGCGTGACTCGGGCCCCGGCCACTGGCAAAGCCTGTGGGCCGAACGCCTGAGCAATGCGGTGCGCGTGCGCCAGGACGACTGGATCACGCCTTCGCGCAAGGCCTGGGTCGCCTCGCTGGCCAACACCATCTTGCTGCAGGACGAGCGGGTCGTGATCGTGGCACACAGCCTGGGCTGCATTGCCACGGCGCACTTGCCGCCTGAGGCGGCAGAGCGCATTCATGGTGCCTTGCTGGTGGCGCCGGCAGACCCGGAGCGCCGCGCCGTGCTGAGCGACTTTGCGCCCGTGCCCTACCAGAAGCTGCCTTACCGCAGCGTGCTGGTGGCCAGCAGCAACGACCCGTATTGCCCGGTGCGCCTGGCCGGTGCCTATGCCCGCGCCTGGGGCAGCGAATTTGTGCGCATGCAGGACGCCGGCCACATCAATGTGGAGTCGGGCCACGGCGAATGGCCGCTGGGCATTGCGCTGTTGCAGTCGCTGGCAGGTGATGCATCGCTGACGGCGCCCCGTCTTGATTTTTCTTCTTTGGCAAATTCTTCGTCTTCTTCTTTTGGGTCCCTGGAAACGGCATGACTTCTTCAAAAATAAAAATAGCCCTTGTAACGCTGGCACTGGCCGCGGGCGCTTCATTCTCCGGCACGGCCTCGGCGCAAACGCTTCTCAATGGCTCGTATGACGTAGCGCGCGAGTTTTACAAGGAATACAACGCCGCTTTCATTGCCCACTACAAGAAGACCACGGGCAAAGACATCAAGATTGACCAGTCGCATGGCGGCTCCAGCGCCATTGCACGGTCCGTGGCCGATGGCCTGGACGCCGATGTGGTGACCATGAACACCTCGACCGACGTGGACTTCCTGGCCGGCGCCGGCGTGGTCGCCAAAGACTGGACGAAGAAGTTTCCCGACAACGCATCGCCCACCACGTCCACCATGTTGTTCCTGGTGCGCAATGGCAATCCCAAGGGCATCAAGGACTGGGACGACCTCATCAAGCCCGGCATCCAGGTGATTCTGGTGAACCCGAAAACCGGCGGCAATGGCCGCTACGCCTACCTGGCCGCCTGGGGATATGCGAAGAAGAAGGGCGCCACGGATGCGCAAGCCGCCGAGTTCGTCGGCAAACTGTACAAAAACGTGCCGGTGCTGGGCAAGGGCGGGCGCGACGCGACCACCGTGTTCCTGCAACGCAATATCGGCGACGTGCTGATCACGTTTGAGTCCGAAGTGCTGTCGGTGAACAGGGAGTTCGGCGAAGGCAAGGTGGACGCGGTCTATCCGTCCATCAGCATCGTGGCGGAAAACCCGGTGGCGATGGTGGAGCGCACCGTGGCCAGGAAGGGCACGGCCGAGCTGGCCAAGGCCTACCTGAACTACCTCTATTCAGACGAAGGCCAGGAAATCGCCGCACGCCATGCATTGCGCCCGCGCTCGCAGGCCATCCTGAAAAAATACGCCAGCACCTTCAAGCCGCTGCAGCTCTTCACGGTGCAAGACGTATTCGGCAGCCTCGGTGAAGCGCAAAAAGTGCACTTCAACGACGGCGGCCAGTTCGACAAGCTGTACACCGTCAAGTAGACCGAAAACTGGCCCCCACGTTCGCTCGCTTCGCGTAGCTCTCTGCCCCCCGAGGGGGCGAATTTTCCTAGGGGCGGCCCGTCGGAAAATTGCCCTCCTTCGTTTGACGCCCAGACAGGTCAGTGCCGTTTTTACATGCTCACTCAAACAATTTCCACGTCATTAGCGCAGTCAGCGCGAGGTGTTCCTGCGGGTAGCAAACGCGCCGCAAAACGCGTGCTGCCCGGTTTCCGCCTCACGCTGGGCTACACCGTGCTGTACCTCAGCCTGATCGTGCTGATCCCGATCTCGGCGCTGTTTTTCAAGACCTTCACGCTAAGCTGGGACCAGTTCGTCACCGCAGTGACATCGCCGCGCGTGCTGGCGTCTTACCGCCTCACGTTTGGCGCCTCGTTGATCGCGGCGCTCGTCAACCTGGTGTTTGGCCTGCTGCTGGCCTGGGTGCTGGTGCGCTACAAATTTCCGGGTAAAAAAATCGTCGATGCGCTGGTGGACTTGCCTTTTGCGCTGCCCACAGCCGTGGCCGGCATTTCGCTGACGGCCTTGCTGGCCGGCAACGGCTGGATAGGCCAGTACCTTGAGCCCATGGGCATCAAGCTGGCGTTCACGCCGGCCGGCGTGGTGATTGCGCTGATTTTCATCGGCCTGCCGTTTGTGGTGCGCACGGTGCAGCCGGTGCTGGAAGACGCCGAGAAGGAACTCGAAGAAGCAGCCACTTCGCTGGGCGCCACGCGCCTGCAGATTTTCACCAAGGTCATCCTGCCGCACATCACGCCTGCCTTGCTGACTGGCTTTGCCATGGCGTTCGCAAGGGCGATCGGCGAATACGGTTCGGTCATTTTCATCGCCGGCAACATGCCCATGATTTCTGAAATCACGCCGCTCATCATCATCGGCAAGCTGGAGCAATACGACTACGCCGGCGCAACGGCCGTGGCAGTAGTGATGCTGCTGGTGTCGTTCGTGCTGCTGCTGGTCATCAATGGCCTGCAGGCATGGCAGCGCCGAAACGCGGGAGCCCCAGCATGAGTGGCCCGCTGAATCAACCTGTTCGCCGTGTCGCGTCCGGTACGACCGAATCGCCGTGGGTTCGCTACACGCTGATCACGGTCGCACTGATGTTTGTCTTGCTGTTCCTGATCTTGCCGCTCGCCGCCGTGTTCACTGAGGCCTTGCGCAAGGGCTTTGGCGCCTACATTGCCGCGCTGCAGGAGCCCGACGCCTGGTCGGCCATCAAGCTCACCTTGATTGCCGCCGCGATTGCCGTGCCGCTGAACCTGGTGTTCGGCGTGGCAGCCGCCTGGGCGATTGCCAAGTACGAATTCCGCGGCAAATCGGTGTTGACGACACTGGTCGACTTGCCGTTTTCCGTGTCGCCGGTGGTGGCCGGCCTGATTTACGTGCTGATCTTCGGCGCGCAGGGCTGGTTCGGGCCGTGGCTGCTGGCGCATGACATCAAGATCATTTTTGCCGTGCCCGGCATTGTGCTGGCCACCGTGTTTGTGACGTTTCCGTTCATCGCGCGTGAGCTGATCCCGTTGATGCAGGCGCAGGGCAACGACGAAGAGCAGGCCGCCATCGTGCTGGGCGCCACCGGCTGGCAAACCTTCTGGCATGTAACCCTGCCCAACATCAAGTGGGGCCTGGTGTATGGCGTCATCTTGTGCAACGCACGGGCCATGGGCGAGTTTGGCGCAGTGTCGGTGGTGTCGGGCCACATCCGCGGGCAGACCAACACGCTGCCGCTGCATGTGGAAATTCTCTACAACGAATACCAGTCCGTCGCCGCATTCGCCGTGGCATCGCTGCTGGCCATCCTCGCGCTGGTCACGCTGGTCATCAAATCGGTGGCCGAATGGCGCCACGAAGCAGAAATGAAAGCCGCGGCTGATTTGCCGCCTGAGCGGCCGCAGAGTCCCGTTGACGGGACAGCCGTGGCAGCCGCTCGCTAAAGGAAAACATCATGAGCATTGAAATCCGCAACGTCAGCAAACATTTTGGCGACTTCCAGGCACTGGGCGATGTCAGCCTGGACATTCAATCGGGCGAACTGGTCGCCTTGCTTGGCCCCTCGGGCTGCGGCAAGACCACGCTGCTGCGCATCATTGCCGGGCTGGAAACCGCCGACCGCGGCAGCATTCTTTTCAGCGGTGAAGACACCACCGACGTGCATGTGCGTGAGCGCCAGGTCGGTTTTGTCTTTCAGCACTACGCGCTGTTCCGCCACATGACCGTCTTTGAAAACGTGGCTTTCGGCCTGCGCGTCAAGCCCCGCGGCCAGCGGCCCAGCGAAGCGCAGATCAAGGAAAAAGTGCATTCGCTGCTCAACCTGGTGCAGCTCGACTGGCTGGCCGAGCGCTTTCCATCGCAGCTTTCGGGCGGGCAGCGCCAGCGCATTGCCCTGGCGCGTGCGCTGGCGGTAGAGCCCAAGGTGCTGCTGCTCGATGAACCATTCGGTGCGCTCGACGCCAAGGTGCGCAAAGAGCTGCGCCGCTGGTTGCGCCGCCTGCACGACGACCTGCACGTGACCAGTATTTTTGTGACGCACGACCAGGAAGAAGCGCTGGAAGTTGCCGACCGCGTGGTGCTGATGAACCAGGGCAAGGTCGAGCAGATTGGTTCGCCACAAGAGGTGTGGGACCACCCGGCCAGCCCGTTTGTGTATGGCTTCCTCGGTGACGTGAACCTGTTCCACGGCCGCGCCCACGAAGGCGAAGTCCAGCTCGAAGGCCTGCGCCTCAACTCACCCGAACACGCCAGCGCACAGGACGCCAAGGCCTTTGCCTATGTGCGCCCGCACGACCTGGACGTGCAGCGTTATGCACCAGGCGCTGAAGGCATCGTCGCCCACCTGGAACGCGCCATCGTGATCGGCCCGATCGCGCGGCTGGAACTGATTCCCGCCGAAGGCTACGAACAAAAGGGCAATGTCTCAGGCGACTCGATCATCGAAGCCCAGATGACCTCGCAGCAATTTGCCGAGATGGGCTTGCGCGAAGGCGACATGCTGGTGGTGACGCCGCGCAAGGCGAGGGTGTTTGTGGAGGGGTAATGTTTGAAATGAGAGATTCGACCCGGCTTGCCGGGGCGAGTCTTCTCGATGGAAGGGTTAGGCGCTTTGACCGCCCGACGCTACTAGCGCCCTTGCAATTGCTTCTATGCAACAGGCTTTCCATCTGGCCCTTCCAAGAGAATCTGGTAGGAAAGGTCTAGCTGCAACGAAAGCACAGCGTTTGCTGTCAATGCTTCCTGCAGGTCGCGGAGGATTTCATCGAGCCTCCCATCGATTTGCCCATGCACTTCCGATATGCGTACGACTCTCTTAAGCGACTGCATGTGATTGTTGCTGGCATCGGCTTCTGACCGGAGGCTGCGTAATTCGATATCCAACAAGATGCCGCGCCAAAAGAATGCCCAGGATGTCAGGTCTCGCGGTCCTGCGGGGCCGTAGCCTCCGCGGTACACGAGAAATATTCGTCGCTCGTGGTTGGCCGTCCACGACGATTTTCCCGCTCGGTAGAAGTGTGGGTTAGGTGCCAGGCGAAGAAGGCTCTTGTCCTTGGGCAAGATGAATTCGTGTTCGAACGGCATGGCAGCAATGCTAGTGGTGAATCCGCGCAAGGCGAGGGTGTTTGTGGAGGGGTAGTTGCGCGCGTGTGCAGGCAGCTGGTTATGCAGATCGAAACTTGCCAGACTTCAACCAATATGCTGCTGCAAACCTTCGACCAATGCGTCGAAGGTTACACGGCAACGCGGGCTGTGACGCAGGTCTTCGTGCATGGTCAGCCAGGTTTCGAGTTTAAAGGACAACTCGCCAGGCAGAACCCGCACCAGGGCGGGGTCACGCGCCGCCAGCGCTGACTGGCACACGCCAATGCCGGCGCCGGCACGTATCAGTGCCAGTTGCGCGAGGTCGCTGTCGGTACGTGTGGAAAACGCCGCCCGCTTCCATGCGGGCAAGGCTTTGCGCGCCGAACGCAGGAAGGGTGTCTCTTCGTCAAACCCTATCAGCGCATGCTGCGCCAGGTCCGCTGATGACTGCGGCGTGCCGCGCGCGTCCAGGTAATCGCGGCGTGCGTAGAGACCCAGTTCCACTTCGCCCACGCGGCGAGCGATCAACAGGTCCTGCTTGGGCTGGGTCATGCGCACGGCAATGTCGGCTTCGCGTTGCAGCAGGTCCTGCACGCGGTTGGTCAGCACCAGTTCGATGGTCAGGCCCGGGTGCGTGCGCTGCAGTTGCGCGACGACGGGTGGCAGCACTTCGACACCGATGACTTCGCTCACCGTGACCCGCACCGTGCCGCGCACACCGTCACCCTGGCTTTCGGCGGCACGGCGCAGGGCGGCTGCGGCGCTGGCCATTTCTTCGGCGAAGGGCCGCAGTCCCAGCGCGGCTTCGGTCGGCGCAAAACCGGTTTGTGAGCGCGTGAACAACGCCAGGCCGAGCGACTTTTCGAGGGAGGCGACATGGCGTCCGACCGTAGGCTGTGCCACCCCCAAAGACCGTGCCGCACCTGAGAGCGAACCCTCGTGCAGCACCCCTAAAAACGAACGGTAAAGCTCCCAGCCAGCATCTTCTTCCATACAAAAATGTATAGCCGTTACCCTGCTTTAGTCAATTCCATTTTGATGCCCCGGGGCCCAGAATTTCCCCATAGCAACTTTTTTGGGGAATGGCATGAGCAGCAAACAAGACAAATCAAACACAGCACTGGTGTTGGGCGCAACCGGTGGCATCGGCGGGGAAGTCGCGCGGCAACTGGAGGCGGCAGGCTGGCAGGTTCGCGCGCTTAGCCGTGGTGAGTCGCGGCCGGGCGAGCAACGTGGCGGCATCACCTGGCTGCGTGGCGATGCGATGAATCCCGGTGATGTCATGGCTGCAGCACAAGGCTGCGGCGTGATCGTGCACGCAGTCAATCCGCCCGGCTATCGTCGCTGGGGCGAGCTGGTGCTGCCCATGCTGGACAACACGATTGCGGCCGCCCGGGCGCAGGGCGCGACCATCGTGCTGCCCGGCACGGTCTACAACTACGGGCCAGACGCATTTCCCTGCCTCCGGGAGGATTCACCGCAACACCCGCAAACGGCCAAAGGTGCGATTCGCGTGCAGCTCGAGCAGCGGCTCAAGGATGCGACCAGCGACAGTGGCCAGGGCTGCTGCCGGGTGATCATCGTGCGCGCGGGGGATTTTTTCGGGCCGGGTGCCGGGAACAGCTGGTTCTCGCAAGGCATGGTTCGGCCGGGCGCACCGGTGCGCAGTGTGAAGCTCCCTGGCAAACCTGGCGTCGGTCACCAGTGGGCGTATTTGCCGGATGTGGCGCGTACCATGGTCGCCTTGCTGGCGCGGCGTGACGTTCTGCCGGCATTTGCAACCTTCCATATGAACGGCCAGTGGGACTCCGACGGCCGCCAGCTGGCTGAAGCGATCTGCCGTGTCACCGCACGGCACGACGAACCTAAGCCGTCAATAAAGTCCTTTCCCTGGTGGGCGGTGACCCTGGCCGCGCCTTTTGTCGAGACCCTGCGCGAGCTGCGCCAGATGCGCTACCTCTGGAACACGCCGGTACGCATGGACAACGCCTCCCTGGTGGCGGCGCTCGGTGCGGAGCCGCACACGCCGCTGGACATTGCTATGGAGGAAACACTGCAAGGGCTGGGCTGCCTTGTTGCGCATGGCGGGAATTTCAACCATGGAAGTGTCCGCCGCAGCTGAAGCAAGTCAAGCTCGGCCTTTTGATGTCGTCAAACGCTTCCAGTTGGGCGAGGCCGACTTGGGGGGCGGCTACTGGCTCGTGCCAAACCTTAGCGCCGACCTGGCACGCGCCCGTTCTGCTTCTACCTCACGGTTGCGCGGCTCGGCGTTGGTTACCAGTGTGCGGATGAGAGCCCGTGCTGAGGCCGCCACCTCTTCCACTGCGCGGTCGAACGCGGCCTCGTTCGCCTTGGATGGCACGTTGAACCCGCTGAGCTTCCTGACAAACTGCAACGAGGCGTCACGGATTTCCAGCTCCGTGGCCGGCGGCTCGAAGTTGAAAAGGGTCTTGATGTTGCGGCACATGACGGCTCCTTGAAGCAAAAGACTTGGAAATCATTCCACGGCGCATTTTGCCGCCAGCCGCAACCCTTCACCCAGCCTGGTTGTCTCTATTCAGCGGGCCTGATCACCACTGATTCAGCCGACGCCACAAAAGGCCCGTGGTACACCGCCTCGATGTTGTTGCCGTCCGGGTCCAGCACAAAGGCGGCGTAGTAGCCGGGGTGGTATTTGCGCTCGCCCGGCGCGCCGTTGTCGGTGCCGCCTGCGGCCAGGGCTGCTTCGTAGAAGGCTTTGACCTCTGCGTGGTCTTTGGCCCGGAAAGCCAGATGGACGTGCGAGGTAGATCCGTCAGCCTGGTCTATCCACAACTCGTCGGCCGAAAAATGGTCATCGGCTTCCTGGATGGCGCTTTCCTTGTTCAGTGACTTGAGCACGGCGCGGTAAAAGCGCTTGCTGGCCGCGAGGTCATGGGCGCGCAGGTGGACATGGTCGATGAGTCGTCCGCGGTGTATTTCCATGGTGGATCCTTTCCGGGTTGGTCCCCAAAAACTGAAGTCCTGAAAATCTACGCCCGCCGGGGCACCCCATCTGTAGGACAAATGCTGGCAAATCAGGGCGAGAGGGGGCCGCAGGGATGGAGCGACAGGGAAGGGTAAGGCGACGAAGAATCTGCCTGCAGGCATCGCCCAAGGGAACTTATCCCGCACCAAACGCCCGAACCCCTGGACAATTCACAATTCATCCAGAAAAAAAGAGGGCTCCCTGATGTTTTTGACGTATTTCGACGCCATGCCGCGCCGCGTGCTGGTGCTGATTGCTGCGGCCTGTGTGGCCATGCTGGCCTTTGGCCTGTACCTGCAGCATGTGGTGGGCCTGGAGCCTTGCCCGATGTGCATCGTGCAGCGGTATGCGCTGGTGCTGGTGGCGGTGGTGGCGGGCGTGACGGCTATCGCCAAAAGCCGGGGCCTGCTGATCGCCGGTTCAGGCCTGATGGTGCTGCTCTCGGGTTTTGGTGCTTTTGTGGCGGCGCGCCAAAGTTTCCTGCAGTGGTACCCGCCTGAAATTGCCTCTTGCGGCCGCGACTTCTACGGAATGATTGAAACCTTTCCGCTCAAGCGCGCCATTCCCATGATCTTCAAGGGCAGCGGCGACTGCACCAAGATCGACTGGACTTTTCTGGGCGGCTCGATTGCCAACTGGTCGTTTGTCTGCTTTGTGGTGATTGCGCTTGCGGGTTTGCTGCTGGTGGTCCGCCTGGCACGCAAACGCTGAATCGACCGCATCGCCAGTTTGGCGGCGCATTGCCAGCTCATCCTGCAAGCTTGGGGCCGCAGCGCCCCGTCCATAGCCTGGGCATGTAATTTTTCACCTGAAAAAGGGGATGGCGCCAGCCGTGCGCCATGACTAGACTGAATATCCAGTCGCCGGTTTTACCGGAAGGTCAGCTCATCAACATTGCCGCGCTGCGGCACAAGGATGGTCCCCATGGCAGCAGGAAGGGTGTTATCGCGCTTTGGCTTTCCGGTCCTGGCGAGTGCCGGCGCCGCTGCCAGCGCCTATTACCTGGCAAACCAGCCGGTGGTGCCGGTCAAGTTCTCGACGTGGAGAAACACGACGGATCCGCAACAGGCAGAACACATGACCGTCAAATATGGACGGGGTTCCTGGGGCCATTACGAAGATTTCCGGATGGGCAGCGGCCCACCCCGTACGGATTTGCCAAAGTTTGGCGCCGTGAACAAGCTGACGGGCATAGATGAGTCCAAACCTTACTCGAACCTGGCCTATGGCAGCCATACACCGACGGAGCACAGGGACCGCTTCCTGGCGCGGCCGGCTCTGGCAAGCGATGTCAAGAAGGGGCGGGAATACCGCTATGACTCCAAGGAGGCGATGCGCGCAAAGGTGTCGGTGTTCGAGCTCTGGAAGCTCAAGCAGATGACGAGCGAACGCCAGCAGCACGGCGTGTTCCACCTGTACGGCGAGGCATCAGACCCTTACACGACGCGGTGCATGACGCACATTGAAACGCTGGCCAGTGTCCGTGGCCAGAAGCTGGCTCCCGACAACCCTTCCAAGGTGGCGCACGAGTTTCATGCGCTCAACCCCTCCAGCACCGAGAAACCCAAGCTGAAAACCTATTCGGTAGAGGGCGTTCAGCGCCCTGGCAATGTGCCGGTCGGCACCCCGGTCAAGAACCACCCCGGCACGCTGGACAAGGCGTATTGGGAGGCGGCCAACAAGGGCGCCCACAACGTGGGCCGGCCACCCCCGCCCAAACTCTAGACGCGCGAACAGGGGTGCTGTCGCAAGCGCGCTGCCCCCTGATTTGCAGGGAGGTGTCGGTTCGCCCGGCGGCTCCGGGGTGAATAATTCTCGACTGGGGTACCCGGGTTTCATGGAGATTGGCAGGGCGTCGAATCGGTCATATACTGTACATAAATACAGTATATTCAGCTTGATCCGGACCACCTTCCATGCCCACCCTCACTGCAATGCCCAGCGCTTTGCCGGACTTTGCCGACGCCCTGAATGCTCAGGTTTGGCGGGCCGGCGAACTGGGCAGCGCGAGTGTGCAGACGGTGGCCACAGGTTATGCGGCGCTCGACCAGGCCTTGCCGGGAGGCGGCTGGCCGCAGGGCGCGCTGGTTGAACTGCTGCTGCCGCAGGCGGGCCAGCAGGAATGGGGTTTGCTGGCGCCCGGCCTGGCCCGTGCCCTCAACCAGCCCGCCACACCGGATGAGCCCGGCGCGCAACTGACGGCGCTGGTCGGTGCGCCTTATCTGCCGTTTGGCCCGGCGCTGGGCGCGCGCCAGATCGACATGCGGCGGCTCATCAGCATTCACGGCAAGCCCGGTGACGCGCCTTCGCTGCTCTGGGCCACGCGAGAGGCGCTGCAGTGCGCTGACGTGACCGCCGTGCTGGCCTGGCTACCCGATGCGCGCAGCGCCCACCTGCGCCGCCTGCAGATTGCCGCGCATGCGCACCACAAGCTGCTGTTTGTGTTCCGGCCGCTGCGGGCCCAACACGAATCGTCACCCGCGCCGCTGCGCCTGCTGCTGGAAGGCACTGTGCAGGAGGCCGGCAACCTGTTGGTCCACGTGCTCAAGCGCCGCGGCCCGCCGCTGGCCGCGGCGGTGTTGCTCGATACCCGGCCCGCGCGGCTGTCGGCCTTGCTGGCGGCCAGCCGCGACAGGGCCCGGCAAAAGCGGGAAGAGCTTGCACCCATCCTGCTGCCGTCTCTGGTTTCGCTGCCTGTCACCTCACCCCGGAGCTCCATCCATGCGTTGCTGGATCGCATTGCGCATCTCGATCACCACTGATACGGCGCAACCGGCCCCTGTGTTGGACGCCGCGGCTTTGCAGCGCGCGGTGGCCAGCCTGGCGCTGGGCTTCACGCCGCGCGTGGCGGTGGTCGATGAAGCGGTGCTGATGGACGTAACGGGCAGCCTGCGCCTGTTTGGCGGGCTGGCGCGGCTGATGCAGCTGCTGGCGCAGAAAATCGAGCTGTTTTTTGAATCAAATCAGGTTACAGCCCTTATGGAACGTGCGCAAGGCGCTACATCTTTGATAGCAATCGGACGGCTTCGGCTGCAGCAGGATCAGGCCGGCGCGGTGAAAAAACGCGTGGCCGACCTGCCCATGCACACGCTGACGGCCGCGCGCCCGCACCTGGGTGTGCTGGAGCGCATAGGCTGCCGCAGCTGGGACGACCTGCTGCGCCTGCCGCGTGACGGCGTGGCGCGGCGTTTTGGCGCGGAGCTGCTGGACGCGCTGGACCGCGCCCGCGGCACCGTAGCCGACGACTACGCGTGGCAAGTGCTGCCCGAACACTTTGAGGAAAAGATTGAGCTCAACGCACTCGTGACCCACGGGCCTGCGCTGATGGCGGGCGTTGAGCGCTTGCTGGTCCACCTGCACGCCTGGCTGCTGGGGCGTCAGAGCGGGCTTTGCGCCCTGAAAATCATCTGGCACCTGGACAAGCGCCGCGATGTTGCGCCGACAGGTGAGCTTGAGATTCGCACCGCCCAGCCCGCCCAAGACCTGCGTCACATGGCGCGCCTTATCTCAGAGCACCTGGCGCAGCAAAAGCTGCCGGCGCCGGTGCACAGCCTGACGCTGCAGTCGCTGGCCACCGAGCTGCTGGCTGACTCGGCCGCCGCCACTGGCAGCCTGCTGATGGAAGCGCGCCGGCAGGGCGACAGCGTGGTGGAGCTGGTCGAGCGGCTCAGCGCCCGCCTGGGTGATGCCAATGTGCAAGCCTGGCAACCTTGCACCGACCACCGGCCCGAGCTGATGCAGCGCTGGGTGAGCGCCCGAAGCGCTATTAAATCGATAGCTGCTTGCGCACAACCAGTGCGCGCCAGGGCTCTAAAAGGCTTAAGAAAAACCACTTCGCATGCTTTTCCGGATGCCCAGGCCGAAGCCTTGTACCCGGCCTGGCTGCTGCCCGAGCCTTTGAGGCTGCAAGCGGCGGGCAACAGCCCGGTGTACCAGGGCAAGTTGACACGCCTGGCCGGGCCGCAGCGGCTGGAGGCTGCCGAATGGTTGCTGGCTGATCGCGACAACCGCAGCGCTGAGCCGGGCCTGTGTGAAAAACCGTGGGCGTTCCGCGACTACTACATCTACCGCAGCCAGCAGGGCGGCTTGCTGTGGGTTTACAGCGAAAGGCTGGGCTCTGCCGTCCAGGCCGGCCGGCAACGCACCTGGTATTTGCACGGCTTTTTTGCCTGAGGCCCGCATGCCTGCCTACGCGCTTCCCGATTACGCCGAACTGCACGCGCTGAGCAACTTCAGCTTCCAGCGCGGTGCCTCGCACGCGCAGGAGCTGGCCGATCGCGCTTCCGAGCTGGGCTACAAGGCGCTGGCCATCACCGACGAATGTTCGGTGGCCGGGGTGGTCAGGGCGCATGAGGTGGCAAAGAAGCTGGGCCTCAAACTGCTGCCGGGCGCGGAATTTCTGGTGCAGGCGCCCTATGCCTTCAGGCTGGTGGTGCTGCCGCACAACGCGGCAGGCTGGGGCAACCTGTGCGAGTTCATCACCGAAGCGCGCAAGGCCGGCGATGTGGTGGAGAAGGGCAGCTACCGCGTCGCGCTGGGCGAAACGGATTTCTCCCGGCTGGGGGATTGCGAAATTTTGCTCGCGCCCCTGCATGAAGCAGGTGCGGGTGCTATCAATACAGAAGCGCTTTGCGCTCATTGCGCCTGGGCTGCAGGCCTTTTTGGCACCAATGCCTGGCTGGCGGTGGAGCTGCTGCAGGGCCTGGACGACGCGCTGCGCCTGCAGCAGCTGCAGGAGGTGGCGCAGCGCACCGGCATACGGCTGGTGGCGGCGGGGCATGTGCTGATGCACAAGCGCTCACGCAAGCCGCTGCACGATGTGATGACCGCCATCAAGCTGGGCAAACCGGTGCACGAATGCGGCTTTGCGCTGCAGCCGAATGCCGAATCGCACTTGCGGCCGCGCATGCGCCTGGCCGAGATTTACCCCGCCAGCCTGTTGCGCGCCACGCTGGAAGTGGCGGCGCGGTGCAATTTCAATCTCGATGAGATCCGCAACCTGTACCGCTACCCGCAGGAAGACATGGTGCCGGCGGCCGAGACGCCTTCGCGGTGGCTGCGGCGGCTGACCTGGCAGGGCGCCCATACACGCTACCCGCATCACATACCGCACAAGATCAGGCGGCAGCTGGGCTTTGAGCTGGCGCTGATCGAAGAACTTGAATACGAGATGTTCTTCATCACCGTGCACGACATCGTGCGGTTTGCGAGAGAGAAGGAAATTCTTTGCCAGGGGCGCGGCTCAGCGGCCAATTCGGTGGTGTGCTTTTGCCTGGGCGTCACGGCCGTCAACCCCGCGGAAAGCAAGCTGCTGTTTGAGCGCTTTATCAGCCGCGAGCGCAGTGAACCGCCCGACATCGACGTGGACTTCGAACACGAGCGGCGTGAAGAAGTCATCCAGTACATCTACGGCAAATACGGCCACGACCGCGCCGCGATTGCCGCCACCGTCATCAGCTACCGGCCGCGCAGCGCGATCCGCGATGTGGGCAAGGCGCTGGCGATGGCACCTGAACTGATAGACCTGTTCGCCAAAGAGCATTTCTGGTTTGACGGCAGCGAGGTGCTGCAGGAAAAACTCAAGGAAGCCGGGCTGGAGGGCAGGGAAGGGCCGGTGCTGCAATGGTTTGACCTGTCGGCGCAGCTCATCGGCTTTCCGCGCCACCTGAGCCAGCACGTCGGCGGCTTTGTCCTCACCCAGGGCAAGCTCACGCGGCTGGTGCCGGTGCAGCCGGCCTCAATGGAAGACCGCCGCATCATCCAGTGGGACAAGGACGACCTGGAGGCCATGGGCTTGCTGAAAGTGGATGTGCTGGCGCTGGGCATGCTGTCAGCCATACGGCGTTGCCTGGACCTGGTGAACCGGACGCGGGGCAGCCGGTTGGAGATGTACCAGGTCGAGCCGGACGACACACCCACCTACGACATGATCTGCGAAGCCGACACGGTGGGTGTTTTCCAGATTGAAAGCCGGGCCCAGATGTCCATGCTGCCGCGCCTGCAGCCGCGCGATTATTACGACCTGGTGGTGGAAGTTGCCATCGTGCGGCCGGGGCCCATCCAGGGCGGCATGGTGCACCCTTACCTGAAGAACCGCGAAATCCTCAGGAATGGCGGCGAGATCAAACCCGAATACCCGGCCCTCAACCCGGCCCTGGAGCGCACGCTGGGCATCCCGATCTTCCAGGAGCAGGTGATGCAGATCGCGATGATCGCCGCTGACTTCACGCCCGGGGAGGCCGACGACCTGCGCCGCTCCATGGCGGCCTGGAAGCGCAAGGGCGGGGTAGACCGCTTTCATGGCCGCCTGGTCAATGCGATGGTCAAAAACGGCTACAGCGCTGAATTTTCAGAGCGCATCTTCAGCCAGATATTGGGCTTTGGCGACTACGGCTTTCCGGAAAGCCACGCTGCCAGCTTTGCCAAGCTGGTCTACGTGAGCTGCTGGCTCAAGCGCCACGAGCCGGCCTGCTTTCTGGCGGCCATGGTCAATTCGCAGCCCATGGGTTTTTACACGCCGTCCCAGCTGGTGCAAGACGCGGTCCGCCACCAGGTGGAGGTGCGCGCAGTGGACGTCATGCACAGTGAATGGGACTGCACGCTGGAGCCGCAAGGTGTGTTGCCTGCGGGGACGCAGCCGGCGGTGCGCCTGGGCCTGCGCCTGGTGGCCGGCTTGCGTGAAGAGGCCGCCTTGCGCCTGGTGGAGGCGCGGGCGCAAGCGCCTTTCATTTCGACGGAAGACCTGGTGTCGCGCGCCCAGCTGGGTACGCTGGAAATCAACGCACTGGCCGCCGCCGATGCCCTGCTGCCGCTGGCCGGGCACAGGCGCCAGCAGGTCTGGGAGGCTTCAGCCATCAAACTGGCGCCGCGCCTGCTCAAATCGGTGCCCACGCACGAAACGCCGCTGGCCTTGCCCGACACGCCCGAGGGCGAAAACATTTTGTTCGACTACCAGGCCACCGGCCTCACGCTGCGGCGCCACCCGGTGGCCTTGCTGCGGGAACGGCTCGCACGCAAAGGCCTGCTGAGTGCCAGCGAGCTCAATGCCTTGCCTGACGGCGAAGAGGTGGCCGGCTGCGGCATCGTCACCGTGCGCCAGCAGCCGCAAACTGCCAAGGGCACCATCTTCGTCACGCTGGAAGACGAGACCGGGCCGGTCAATGTGATCATCTGGAAATCGCTGCGCGAAGCGCAACGCCCCGAGGTGCTGCATGCGCGCCTGCTGGCGGTTCACGGCGTGTGGCAACGCAGTGAAGAAACCGGCACCGCCAAGGGCTACGGCGCGGTGCGCAACCTGGTGGCGCATCGGCTCGAAGACCTCACGCCGCTGCTGGGGCGCCTGGGCACTTCGAGCCGCGATTTTCATTGAGGGGACGGCACCTCAAACAGGCACCTTCAGTCAATCCATCGTCATGCGCTGTCATCAGAAAAATCCTGCTTGTGGGTCAGGCTGACCCGGCAACCCGCCTTAGCGCGTCGTCGGTTTCCTGTTGCAGCGCCTGCATCAGCGAGCTCGCATCCCGGTGCCTGAGCAGTGGAGCGGCCTGACCGGACCAAAGCGACATCAAGTCTGTTCTGCTCTGGGCAATGGCCGCCGGTTTCATCTGGCCTGTCAGCCAGTTCTGGACCGGGTAGGGCGCAATGCGACCTTCATGCGCCTTCAGCTCGTTCATGAAGCGGTTTTCAATGCCGCGCGCCAGGCGCCCGCTGAAAGCACGGGTGAGGGCTGTGTACCTGGCGTCGGCGCTGAATAACTTCTGGCGGTGGATGTCACTGGCAGATGACTCGGCGCACGCCAGGAAAGCCGTGCCAATCTGCACGCCCTGGGCGCCCAGCGCCAGGGCAGCCGCAATGCCACGCCCATCGGCAATGCCGCCGGCGGCAATGACCGGGGCCTTGATCGCGTCGACCACCTGGGGGATCAGCGCCAGTGTGCCGGTGAGCGAGTTTTCGGGCGGGCGGAGAAAGGACACGCGGTGCCCGCCAGCCTCAAAGCCGGTTGCCACCACCATGTCGACGCCGGCGTTGTCGAGCGCTATCGCCTCCTCAGGTGTTGTAGCGGCGCCCAGTGTCACGATATCAAGCGCCTTGCATTGGCGCAGGATGTCCGGCGACGGGATGCCGAAGACAAAACTGAACACGGCGGGCCGGGCTGCCAGCAGGCCCTGCACCTGGTCGTCGTAGCGCGGACTGAAACGCTCCGGCCGGGTCGGCAGGGGTTCACCGAGTTCCTTGAAGTAGGGCGCGAGCAGCGCCAGGTGCTGTTCGAACTGCGGGTCTGTGAGCGGCGGGTCCTCGCTCTTTTCATGCGGCACCCACAGGTTCAAGGCGAAAGGCCGTTTTGTTTTCAGGCGTATGGCCTGGGCCGTCTCTTCAATTTGCGCGCCTGTCAGGTGATGCACGCCAAACGAACCCAGTCCCCCGCTTTCGCAGACCGCCGCGGTCAGGGCCACCGAGGAAAGTCCGCCGCCGAAGGGACCTTGCACAATCGGCGCTGCCAGGCCCAGTCTTTGGGTCAGCGCCGTGGTTTTCCAGCGGCTCATGCCAGCAGTCCTTCGGCCTTCAGCGCCTCACGCACGGCGGGCCGGCCGGCGACACGTGCCAGGAAGTCCTGCAGGTGCTTCAGGTCCGCCAGGTCCAGCGACACGTACTTGGCCCAACCCGTGACCGCAAACAGATAGGCATCGGCCACGGTGAAGGACTGGCCGAGCAGATAGTCTTTGGATTGCAGCTGAGTGTTGACCCATTCGTATTTTTTGCGCAGAACGCTGGCCAGGGTTTTCTTGGCGCTGCTGTCCAGGTCCGGGTTGAAGAGCGGCGTGAAGGTCTTGTGGAGCTCCGAAGTGATGTAGTTCTGCCACTCCATCACGCGGTAGCGGTCCATGCTGCCGGCGGCCGGGAGCAGGTCGGCGCGGCCCGCCTTGTCGGCAAGGTATTGGGCAATGATGGGGCCTTCGGTCAGGCGCTCGCCGCTCTCGAGCTCCAGCAGCGGCACTGCGCCCTTGGGGTTGATGGCGTAGTAGTCGGCCCCGTCTGCGGTGGTGTGGGTGCCTGTGTCAACTTTTTCAAGCTTGAATGCCTGCCGGGTTTCCTTCAGAACGATGTGGGGAGCCAGTGAGCAGGCGCCGGGAGAGAAAAACAGTTTCATGGGTTCCTTGGACTAGGTGGGTTGGGAAGACCTCATGCTATTGATGATGTTCGTGGAGATAAATGGAGATTGATTAACTTCATAAGTTACATGGCGTAATAGATAATCCACAGAAAATCAAAACCATGAGCCGTCAATTTGATGATCTTCAGCTGGGAAGCATTGAGCTTTTTTGCCTTGCGGCAGAGCTCAGCAGCTTCACGGCGGCGGCAACCAGTGCCGGCCTCACGCCCGCTGCCGTGAGCCGCTCGGTGTCGCGCCTGGAGGAAAGACTGGGCGCGCGGCTCTTCACGCGCACAACGCGGCAGATACGGCTGACCGAAGCCGGCCGCGCTTATTTTGAGCAGGCGCGGCAGGCCCTGGGACAGCTGGTGGAAGCCGAGCGCGAAGCCACGGGCCAGCAATTGGTGCCGGCCGGCGTGCTGCGCATCAGCCTGCCCACGCCTTACGGACACTACCGTGTGCTGCCGCTGCTGCCGGCTTTTCGGGCCCTTTATCCAGCGGTGCAGGTCGAGGTCAACCTGAGCAACCGCAATGTCAACTTTGCCGACGAGGGCTACGACCTGGCCATACGCGGGCGCGCACAGCCCGACTCAGGCCTGGTCGCGCGCAAGCTGGAAGATGCCGCGCTGGTGGTGGTGGCTGCGCCCTCGTACCTGCAACAGGCGGGAACACCGGCCTCGCTGGAGGCTTTGCAACAGCATGACTGCATCCAGTTTTTGTTGCCCAGCAGCGGCCAGAAAATTCCGTGGCTGTTCAGCCAGGCGGGCAAGGAACTGGAGGTGGCTACCACCGGTGGATATTGCTGCTCGGAAGACCTGCTGGGTGGGGTGACGCTGGCTCGACACGGCGCGGGCCTGCTGCAGACTTACCGTTTTATCGTCGAAGAAGACTTGCGCCAGGGCCGGCTGCAAGAGGTGTTGCAGCCCTTTGCAGGGCGGTCACGGCCGTTTTCATTGCTGTACCCGCATGGCCGGCACGTGCCCTTGCGGGTGCGCTTGTTCATCGACTTCCTGCTTGAAAAGCTCAAGCAGTAAATGCCGGCCGCAGACTGGAGGGATGGGCCTGGCCGGCCAGTCCAGCCAGACGCGATTAGCGGCTTCGCGCTTCGTCGGTTTCTGCGGTGCTCTGCTGCATGGCCAGCTCCAGCAGCTTGCTGTAGTTCTCCAGCTTTTTATACAGCAGGCGCACTTCCAGCGCATTGTGGATGCGCGTTTTGACTTCCACCAGATCAAACGGTTTGCTGATGAAGTCCTTGGCGCCGGCCTGCAGGGCGCGCAGCTTGTGGGCCGGCTCCGCCGTCAACACAATGACCGAGAGGTATTTGTCCTGCTTGTCTTCCTTGAGCGCCTCCATCACCTGGAAGCCGTCCATGCCGGGCATTTTCAGGTCGAGCAGGATCAGGTCGTAACGATGCTCTGCGTGCAGCGCGGCTACCTCCAGCGAATTCATGGTGGAGCTGACCTGGGTATAGCCGGCGCCTGCCAGCAGCTGCTCGAGTAACTGCACATTGACGGGCTGGTCGTCCACCACCAGGATGCTGCCGTTCAGGATGTCGAATTCGGTGTTCATGCGGTTTTTTCCGGCACGGGGGCCTGCGTGGACCTTGTTTTGGAAAATGCCAGCGCCAGGTCCAGGGTTTCCATAAATTCATTGATCCTGATGGGCTTGGTGAGGTAGCGAAAGAAGCCGGCTTCCATGCCTTTTTCAATGTCACGGGGTATGGCATTGGCGCTGAGCGCCACCACCGGAATGTGTGCCGTCAACGGATCGGCACACAGAATCTGTACCGCCTTGATGCCGCTGATGCCCGGCAGGTTGATGTCCATCAGGATGATGTCCGGCTGCGCGGCCTTGGCCATCGCGATGCCGCTGATGCCGTCACGGGCCGACAGCAGCCGGATGTCGGAGCGGCGCGCGATGAGGTCTTCCACCAGCATCAGGTTAGCCGGGTTGTCTTCTACGTACAGAAGTGTATGGGCACGTGGATCGGTAGCCACCTGGCTTTGCTGGATCGGTGCCAGGGCTGCCAGCTCTGTTCGCAATGCAATTTCGTCGGTCACGTCCATTTCAATCCAGAACACACTGCCTTTTCCGACAACGCTTTCCACGCCGATGACACCACCCATCAGCTCGATCAGGCGTTTGGTCATCACCAGCCCAATGCCCGTACCTTGTTCGGTGGTGGCTTGCTGGCCCAGGCGGTTGAAGGGCTGGAAGAGCTGCTCGATCTTGGCAGGGTTCAGGCCTTCGCCCGTGTCTTCAATGCAGATGCGGATGCGCTTTTGAGGCAGATCCACGCAGTTGATCAAGACCGTTCCACTGCTGGTGTTGTACTTGATCGCGTTCGACAGCAGGTTGATCAGAACCTGTTTAAGCCGCGTGCGGTCGGCATTCACGAAGCAGGGCACGGGGAATTTCGGAAACGTCACGGTAATGCCGCGTTTGCCGGCCTGTGACTCGATCAGGGTTTCGCATTCAAGCATAACCTCGGCAAGCGAAACAGGTTCCAGCGACAGCGACAGCTTGCCGGACTCGATCAATGCCAGGTCCAGGATTTCGTTGATCAATTCCAGCAGGTACCAGCCGGCCTGGAGAATCTGGTCTACGCTGCGCTTTTGCGAGGGCGTTGGCTGGGGTGTGCCGGACTCGATCAGCTGCGCAAATCCGAGAATGGCGCTGAGCGGTGTGCGCAACTCGTGGCTCATGCTGGACAGGAAATCCGATTTGGCGAGATTGGCTTTTTCGGCCACGGCCATCGCTTCCTTCAGGGCCACTTCGACCTGCTTGCGTACCGAGTTGTCGGTGCCGATCAGCAGGTAGCCGATGATGGTGCCGAAATCGTCGCGCAATGCGGTGATGGACACGATGGCCGGAAAGCGGCTGCCGTCTTTACAGATATAGGTCAGCTCGTAAATGTCTTCGATGCCTCGCGAGGCCTTGAATGCGAGTGCCTCGAAGCCGGGCGTGATGGTGGTGGCGAGCTCCAGGCTCAGCGCCTGGGCCCGGGCCATCACTTCCTGCGGATCATGGATGTCGCTGGGGTTGATTTTGTTGACGACTTCAGCCGCCATATAACCCAGCATGCGTTCGGCACCGACGTTGAAGAGCTGGATGATGCCTTTTTCGTCGGTTGCGATGATCGAGAAATTTTCACTCGTCAGGATGGCCGTCTGCAATGCGCCTGTCTTGAGCAGTGCTTCCTGGCGCTTGACCTCTATGCCATCGGCTTTGGCAATGGCGTCAATAACGCTCAGGCTGGTAATAGGTGACATGGGCCATGTTTCTGTAAAAGTAACGACGACCCTGCGAAGCGCCGACTATGGGCGGTGCTTCCAGAATCCTGGCCGGGGATATGCGAAGTCTTTGCAAAGACTCCGGAAGTGTACAGGTCCTGCCTGAAAAGTCCGTGCGCCAGCGCACATAGCGGGGCCGTGCAGCCCTAGCTGTTTGCCCGGCGGTAGAACGCCAGCGAGCCCGCCAGCGCCAGCAGCGCGCCGCCGCAGGCGCGGTCTATCCAGCGTGTGGCCGAGGCCTTGAGCAGGCGTATTGCGCGTGCGCCTATGAAGGCATAGCCGAACATGACGGAAAAATCGATGCCGGCGAATACCAGCGAAATGGCGAGGTATTGCGGTGCCTGGGCCGCAGCCGGGTCAATGAACTGCGGGAGCAGGGCTGAGCAAAAGAGGTAACCCTTGGGGTTGGTCACGGCCACCAGGAAGGACTTCATGAAAATTGCGCGGCTGCCGTGTTGCGTGCCGGCGTTGTCTTCGGCGGGAATCTCAAATCCGCCGCGCGAGCGCAGCAGGCGAACGCCCAGCCAGGCCAGATAGACCGCGCCGGCCCATTTGAGCACCGAGAACCAGAACTCGGAGGCCGCCAGCAGCGCACCCAGACCGAGTGCGACCGCGCCGACCAGTACAAAGTCAGACACCACAGCCCCCAGCATGCCAGGCACGGAGCGGCGCACACCGTAGCGCGAACCATTGGCCAGCGCCAGCAGCACCGTGGGGCCGGGTGTGGCGATGGCCACCAGTGCCACGATGGAGAAAAGCAACAGTGTGGTGGTGTTCATGGTGCGGCTCCGCAACCCTGGGGTTTAAAAACACGCTCTTTGGAAGGCGGGTACTTGGCCAGCATGTCGGCCGGGCGGCGCGGCCGTGTGGTGAATTCGCCGCCGCAGTTGGGGCAGACGCCCTGGAGTTTGGTGGTGACGCAGTCGGCGCAGAAGGTGCATTCAAAGGTGCAGATGCGCGCATCGGGCGACTCGTTGGGCAAGTCCTTGTTGCAGCATTCGCAGTTGGGGCGGAGTTGGAGCACGTGGAGGTCCTGTGTGAATGGCGGGATTTAACTCGATGCTAAAGAAAAATTTCCTGGGAAGAAAGCCCGCCTTCTCCCAGCCGGACGTCTATGACAACTTCTTGACCAGCACCTGGCTCTTGCGGTCCCAGTTGTATTTACGCTTGCGGCCTTCGGGCAGCCAGTCCGGGTCTACCTGCACAAAACCGCGCTTGATGAACCAGTGCATGGTGCGGGTGGTCAGCACAAAGATGCTTTGCAGGCCGGCGGCGCGGGCGCGTTGCTCTATACGCTTGAGGATTTTCTCGCCGTCGCCCTGGCCCTGGCTTTGCGGCGACACGGTGAGCGCCGCCATTTCAGCCGTTTTGGCTTCGGGGTAGGGGTAAAGCGCCGCACAGGCAAAGATCACGCCGTCGTGTTCGATGATGCTGTAGTTGGCGGCGTCGCGCTCGATTTCGGTGCGGCTGCGTTTGACCAGCGTGCCGTCGTTTTCAAAAGGCTCGATCAGCTGCAGGATGCCGCCCACGTCGTCTTCCGTGGCCTCGCGAAGCTCTTCGAGTTTTTCATCGATCACCATGGTGCCTATGCCGTCGTGCACATAGATTTCCAGGAGCAGCGCGCCGTCCACCGCGAAGGGCAGGATGTGGCTGCGTTCCACGCCGGCCTTGCAGGCCTTGACGCAGTGCTGCAGGTAAAACGCGGTGTCGGTGGGACGTTCGCCGTTGGGCAGGGTGGCCAGCAGTTTTTCGGCGGCGGCCAGCGGCAGCTCGGTGTCGATGGGGTTGTCTTCGCTTTCGGGCTGGTCGTGGTGGATTCGTATGCCGGGAATTTCGCTCAGGAAAATCAGCTTGTCGGCCTGCATTGCGATGGCCACCGAAGTGGCGACCTCTTCCATGGTCAGGTTAAAGGCTTCGCCGGTGGGTGAGAAGCCAAAGGGTGAAAGCAGCACCATGGCGCCGAAATCCAGCACCCGGCCGATGGCGGCGGTGTCTACCTTGCGCACCAGGCCCGAGTGCTTGAAGTCCACACCGTCGAGAATGCCGACCGGCCGCGCGGTGATGAAATTGCCCGAAATCACCCGCACCGTGGAGCCGGCCATGGGGGTATTGGGCAGGCCCTGGCTGAACGCCGCTTCAATCTCATAGCGCAGCTGGCCGGCGGCTTCCTGGGCACAGTCGAGCGCGACTTCGTCCGTGATGCGCATGCCGTGCGAATATTTGGCGACGTGCCCCTTGGCCTTGAGCTGCTCGTTGACCTGCGGGCGAAAGCCGTGCACCAGCACGATCTTCACGCCCATGCTCTGGATCAGTGCCAGGTCTTGGGCGATGTGCTGGAGCTTGCCGGCCGCAATCGCTTCGCCGGCAATGCCTACGACGAACGTTTTGCCGCGGTGGGTGTGTATGTAGGGTGCGACCGAACGGAACCAGGGCACAAAGGTGAAATTGAAGACGGCAGACATGGGCGCGCTTTCGGGATCGGTTGTGGCGGGTCAAGGGCAGCCGGGGACGGCGCGGAAGGTGGCAAGCGGTCTCCCTGGGCGCTGTTTCCCCGGTAAACGGAAAAAGTCCAGTGAGTGTAAGGGAGACACCGCCGGCCTGAGGGATGCAAATGCCGGCTTTGGCGAGGGTGTGCCTTTTGCCGGCGTACTCCATTTGGGGGTTTGCTTAATGAGGGGCGGCGGGGTATGGTTCGGGTTCATGGACAAATACGCGATCGGGTTTTGGGGCTGCTATTTCGGGTCAGCCAGCCTGATGCTGGCCGGTTCGGCGTTTGCCTATATCCGGTCCCTGCGGCGTATTGCCGTCAATGCGGCTGTCTCGGCAATCGCCTCGACTTTTTTTGTGGTGGCCTTCCTGGGTTGGTTGCCGATCGAGAACGCCGATGTTCTTGACCGTTTCCTGGCCCACGTGGCCAGCGTGGTGTCTGCGCTGCTGGCTTACCTGCTGTTTTCCATCCTGGGCATCCTGCGCAATCCGGACTCGGCCCGGCGTGCCTTGACCTGGCTGGCAAGCCTGGCTCTTCTGAATATCGCCGTTGGCTGGGCATTGAGCCCGCGCCACGCACTGACACTGAGCCTGGCGGTGGCCTGTTTTCTGGGGCTGGTGGCAATGGCGCTCAGTCTTCGCAGCGCCGTGCGGGGGGACCTGCTTGCCTGGGTGGCCGTCTCGGGTGTCTCCTTCATGCTGGTGGCCATTGCCGGGTTGAGCTGGGTGGCACTGGACCGTGCCCATGTGCCGTGGCAGGTGCACGCGGTGACCGCTGTCGCCGGCACGTGTTACCTGGCGACCATGGCGGCTGTGCTGTGGACCCGTTACTCCTACCTGATCGAGCTGAACCGGGCCATGGCACATGGCCCCAGCTACGACCCGGTCACGCGCATGCGCTCCCACAGTGAAACCGGCAACATGCTGGAGGCAACCTTCAGGCGCTACCGCGATGAGCCGGTGCCGCTGGGTGTTGTGGTGGTGTCGGTTGCCAATCTGTATGTGCTGGAAAAGCTTTACGGCCACGCGGCTGTGAACCACGCGCTGTTTGTGTGCGCCGGGCGGCTGCGGCGCACCGTGCCCGGCGGTGTGGAAATGGGACGCCTCGAAGAGAACGGGTTTTTGCTGCTGATGCGCAATTGCCATGACAGCGGCCAATTGATTCACCTCGCGCGCAGGGTTCAGTCGGCCCTGGCCAGGTCGGTGGTGCTCAACACCACGCTCGAAGGCGATCTGGTAGGGAACCAGCAGACGCGCTGGGTCGCTGAAGTCGGCCTTGGCGTGCTCAGGGTCTCCAAGTCCGACGCGCGCGCCTCTTCGGCGGTGAGCACAGGGCGGGGCATGTCGCGCATAGCGCTCAGCTACCCAAGCCGCATTGCGTGGTTTGACGAGACCAGTGGGGAAGCCGTGGACTTGCCTGTGCTGGCGGCCTGATCGCAGCGCCCTCCACGGCGCCATAACCTTGACCAGCCGATGCGGCCCGTAACACCCGATAATTGAGCGTTTTGGCAGCGTTGCTGCCGCTTTCGTCCTGTCTCTCTTTTTGCCTTTCTCTTGCCTTCTTCCTCGCCCCCATCCTTGTCTCCCCTCGCCATCACTTTTCCGGAATCGCTGCCCGTTTCGGGCAAGCGCGACGAAATCACCGCTGCCATGGCGGCTCATCAGGTCATCATCGTCTGCGGCGAGACCGGCTCGGGCAAAACCACCCAGTTGCCCAAGATCGCGCTGGCCATGGGGCGCGGCAAGCTCAATTACCCGGCCGGACAAGGCCGGCTGATAGGCCATACCCAGCCGCGCCGTATTGCTGCGTCCAGCGTGGCCAAGCGCATCGCGGAGGAGCTGAAGACGCCGCTGGGCGACGTGGTGGGCTACAAGGTGCGCTTCCAGGACAGGCTCTCCCGCGATGCCTCCGTCAAGCTGATGACCGACGGAATTTTGCTGGCCGAGACGCAGACCGACCCGCTGCTCAAGGCCTACGACACGATCATCATCGACGAAGCTCATGAGCGCAGCCTGAATATCGACTTTTTGCTGGGCTACTTGCGCCAGCTGCTGCCGCGCCGGTCCGACCTGAAAGTGGTCATCACTTCGGCGACGATTGATGCGCAGCGCTTCGCGGATTATTTCGCGTCCAGCAAAGGCCCTGCGCCGGTGATCATGGTGTCGGGCCGCATGTTTCCCGTCGAGCAGCGTTACCGGCCGTTTGAGGAGTCACGCGAGCATGATTTGAACGACGCGATCGCGGACGCAGTCGACGAGCTCTGGCTGAGCCCGCACAGCGCGGGCGACATCCTGGTGTTTTTGCCCGGCGAGCGCGAGATCCGCGAGGCGGCCGACCACCTGCGCAAGCATCTGGCGCATCAGCCGTTGACGCGCAACGCCGAGGTGCTGCCGTTGTTCGCCCGTTTGAGCCAGGCCGAGCAGGACCGCATTTTTGACGGCCACAGCGGCCGGCGCATCGTGCTGGCTACCAACGTGGCCGAAACCTCGCTGACCGTGCCGGGCATCCGCTACGTGGTGGATGCGGGCACGGCGCGGGTCAAGCGTTACAGCTTTCGCAACAAGGTTGAGCAGCTGATGGTGGAGCCGGTGTCGCAGGCTGCGGCCAACCAGCGCGCAGGCCGCTGCGGCCGCGTGGCCGATGGCATTTGCATACGCCTCTACGACGAAAAAGACTTTCAGGGCCGCCAGCCTTTCACCGACCCTGAAATCCTGCGCAGTTCGCTGGCTTCGGTGATTTTGCGCATGAAGGCGCTGCACCTGGGCAATGTGGAAGAGTTCGCCTTCATCGAGCCGCCGCAGCGCCGCGCCATTGCCGACGGCTACCAGCTGCTGGCCGAGCTGGGCGCGGTAGACGAGGACAACGAATTGACCAGCGTCGGCCGTACGCTGGCCAAGCTGCCGCTGGACCCGCGCGTGGGCCGCATGATTCTGGAAGCCAGGGACCGCAACGCGCTCGACGAGGTACTGGTGATCGCCAGCGCGCTCAGTGTGCAGGACGTGCGCGACCGCCCCATGGACAAACAGGCCCAGGCCGACCAGCAGCACGCCAAGTTCGATGACGAGAAGAGCGAATTCAGCGGCTACCTCAAGCTGTGGAAATGGCTGGGTGACGCGCGCGGCGGCCACGGCACCGACCACAAGCTGTCCAACCGCCAGTATGAAAACCTGCTGCGCGAGAACTACGTCAATATCCGCCGCGTGCGCGAATGGCGCGACATCCATTCGCAGCTGCATACCGTCGTGGGTGAACAAAAGTGGGTTCTGAATGACAAGCCCGCCAGCTATGAGCAGCTGCATTTGTCCATGCTCTGCGGCCTGCTGGGCAACATCGGCTGCAAGAGCGACGAGGAAGACTGGTACCTGGGTGCACGCGGCATCAAGTTCTACCGCCACCCTGGCGCACGCCTGAGCAAAAAACCGGGCCGCTGGATTGTGGTGGCCGAACTGGTGGAAACCACACGCCTCTTCGGCCGCGGCATTGCCAACATTGACCCGGCCTGGATAGAGCAGGTGGCGGGGCATCTGCTCAGCAAACAGTTGCTGGACCCGCATTGGGAGAAAAAGGCTGCGCAGGTGACGGCGCTGGAGCGAGCCACGCTTTACGGCCTGGTGGTCTACAACGGCCGGCGCGTCAATTTCGGCCGTGTAGACCCGGTGACGGCGCGAGAGATATTCATCCGCGAAGCGCTGGTCGCCGGCAACTGGGACACCAAACTGCCTTTCCTGGCGGCCAACTTGAAGCTGATCCAGCAGGTGCAGGATCTGGAGCACAAGGCCAGGCGGCAAGACGTGCTGGTGGATGAGGAACTGATTTACGCTTTTTATGACCAGCAACTGCCTGCCGACGTGCACAGCGGTGCAAGCTGCGAGCATTGGTACAAAGAGGAAGTCAAAAAGCAGCCGCGGCTCCTGCTGCTCACGCGTGAAGAGCTGATGCGGCATGAAGCTGCCGGTATCACCACGCAGTCGTTTCCCAAGACACTGCGAATGGGCGGCGTGGATTGCCTGGTGACTTACCTGCACGAACCCGGCGATGCGCGCGACGGCGTGACGGTGGACGTGCCGCTGTTCGCGCTCAACCAGGTCAATGAAGAGCGCTGCGAGTGGCTGGTGCCCGGCATGCTCAAGGACAAGGTCCAGGCGCTGATCAAGACCCTGCACCAGCGCCCGCGCTCGCGCCTGGTGCCGTTGCCCGACACTGCCGCCCGCATGACCGAGCAGTTGCTGCAACCCGAGGTGTTCGGCAGCGGCTCGCTGACGGATGCGGTGCTCAAGCTGGTGCGCGACGCGACCTCGCTGGACATCAAGCGCAATGACATGAAGCTGGACATGCTGCCGCCGCACCTGTTCATGAACTTCCGCGTGGTCGACGAGCATGGCCGCCAGTTGGGCGCGGGCCGCAACCTGGGTGCGCTCAAGGGCGAGCTGGGTTCGCAGGCGCGTGGGGCCTTCCAGGCATTGGCGGGACTCAAAAATTTGGCAAAAGCACCCGAATCTGAGCCCGAAAAAGCCGTTTTCGCCGCAAATTCAGTGTCAAATCGGCCTCCAGCCCAATCAGGACATACGCAAGCAGCTCCTGAAAAGATAGCAGTGAAAGCACCGGAGCGCTACACCAGCTGGAGCTTTGGCGAGTTGCCGGAGCTGATGGAGATTCGTAAGGGTTCGCAGACGCTGATCGGGTTTCCGGCGCTCATTGATTTGGGCGACGCGGTGACGATCGAGGTGTTTGACGAACCCGATGTGGCGGCCGCGAAACACCGCGCCGGCTTGCGCCGGCTGTTTTCCCTGCAGATCAAGGATGCGCTGAAGTACCTGGAAAAGAACCTGCCGGAGCTGCAGAAGATGGCTACCAGCTACATGCTGGTGGGCCGCGCCGCCGACAACTCCGGCGGCGGTACGCTGGAGGAATTGCGCGAGCAGATCATCGAAGTGGCGCTGGACCGCGCCTTTTTGCTGGACCCATTGCCGACGCACGAAGCCGAGTTCAAAAAACGCATCGACGATGGGCGAGGGCGCCTGACGCTGATTGCCAGCGAGGTGGCCCGTCTGGCGGCCGGCATCCTGGGCGAATTCGCCGTGGCCCAACGCAAGATCAAGGACACCAAAAATGCCGCTGAAGCGGCGACCGATGCCGCCCAGCAACTGCAGCGCCTGGTACCCAAACGCTTTCTGACGGCCACCCCTTATGGGCAACTGCAGCACTTCGCACGCTACCTCAAGGCCATTACCTTGCGGTTGGAAAAATGGCGCGCCGACCCGGCACGTGATGCCGCACGGCTGGCTGAGTTGCGGCCGCAAGAGCAGCGCTACTGGCGGCTGGTGGCCGAACGAAAAGGCGCGGTGGATGCCCGCATGCAGGAGTTCAGATGGTTGCTGGAAGAGCTTCGTGTGAGCCTCTTTGCGCAGGAGCTGCGCACGCCGCAGCCGGTCAGCATTAAGCGGTTAGAAAAGGTTTGGACTCAGCTCAATAGCTGAGTCCAAACCTTTCAGCGAAGGCTAACAACTGCCGAAGGCTTGTTATGCCGCAGCTAAAAGGTCTGGGTAGCAACTCAATAGCTGAGTCCAAACCTTTCAACGAAGGCTAACAAATTGCCGAAGGCTTGTTATGCCGCAGCTAAAAAGCGTGGCAGCAACTGAATGGTTGAAACAGGCTTGCGAGATAAGCGCTTAAAAAAATGGCCTTGCATAGCAAGGCCATTTTTCCTGGTGAATCACCAACGGAAGATGCGGACTAGATGCGTCCCATCAGCAGCAGGATGACCAGGATCAACACCACCAGGCCGATACCACCACTGGGTCCATAGCCCCAGCTGCGGCTGTGACCCCAGGTTGGCAATGCGCCGACGAGGATAAGAATAAGAACGATCAGCAGAATGAGGGATAGGGACATTTGAAGCACTCCTTGTTATGTGAAGTGATTGTTTCCCGGTGCGGGGCGCAAACAAGCAGGATGAACGCCTGTCCAGCCGTCGGCAAATACTGACAGCCCTGGCTTAGAACCTGTTTACGGTCTAAACGAGGCCGCGTTGGGGTGCAATCGCGCGATTTCACCCGCAACCCGGAAGGCAAGCGCCTTCTCGGGCGGTCTGCGGCGTTGCGGCGCTTACAGTTTGGCCAGCCGCTGCAGGGCCGTGTTCAATGTTTCGTCTTTTTTGGCAAAACAGAACCGCACCACGCGCTGGTCAAAGCCGTTGCCGTAAAACGCCGACAGTGGAATGGCCGCCACGCCGATTTCGGTCGTCAGCCACTTGCAGAACCCGGCTTCGTCCAGGTCACTCACGTCGGAGATGTCGACACACTGGAAGTAGCTGCCTTCGCTGGGTAATAACTTGAAGCGGGTTTTTGCCAGCCCTTCGCGAAAGAGGTCGCGCTTGCGCTGGTAGAAGGCCGGCAGGTCCAGGTAGGGCTGCGCATCGGCCATGTACGCGGCCAGCCCGTACTGCACCGGTGTATTCACGGTGAAGACGTTGAACTGGTGCACCTTGCGGAACTCGGTGGTCAGTGCAGCGGGTGCGGCCACGTAGCCGACCTTCCAGCCGGTGACGTGGTAAGTCTTGCCGAAGCTGCTGACAATGAACGCACGCGCGGCAAGGCCCGGAAAACGCGCCGCGCTTTGATGAACGCGTCCCTGGGCCGCATCGAACACCATGTGCTCATATACCTCGTCGCTGATCAGCAGAACGTCGGTGGGCGCCAGGATGTCCTGCAGCGTGAGCATGTCGGCCTCGGTCCACACCGTGGCGCTCGGGTTGTGCGGCGAGTTGACGATGATCGCCCGCGTCCTGGATGTGATCGCTGCGGAAATTTTGTCGAAGTCGGGCCGGAAGGTGCCTGGCGTGAGGGGAACGCGCACCACGACGCCACCGGCCAGCTCGATGTTGGGCACGTAGCTGTCGTAGCAGGGCTCCAGCACGATGACCTCGTCGCCGGGGTGAACGACAGCCAGGATGGCCGTGATGATGGCCTGCGTGGCGCCCGCGGTAATGGTGATCTCGCTGTTGGCGTCGTAGCGGTGACCGTAAAGGTTGGCCACCTTGGCCGAGATGGCTTCGCGCAGCGCCGGAACGCCCGTCATGGGCGGGTACTGGTTCAGTCCCTTAGTCATTGCGTCCGTGACGGCATTGACCAGCTGCGGGTCACACTCAAAATCAGGAAAGCCCTGGCCCAGGTTGACGGCGCCTTTTTCAGCGGCCAGCGTGGACATCACCGTGAAGATGGTTGTGCCGACAGCGGGCAGCTTGGTTTTGAGCTTGGGGGTGCGTTCGAGGATCATGGTCATGGCAAGGGCTAGATAAGGTGATTTTTCTTCATCAAGCAGTCAGCGCGGAACCGGCTTCGCCGGGCTGCAGCTGGCGCCCCCTTGAGGGGGGAGGCGGGCGAAGCCCGCCACGGGGGGGAGTCAAACCTCATAGTCATTGACACGGCCAGCCATGGCCTTGGTGATCAGGGCGCGGTCCAGCTTGTCGCTGAGCAGTTCGGCGAATTTATAGACGAAATTGCGAAGGTAGGCGCTGCGCTTGAAGGCCACGCGGGCGACGTTGATGCCGAACAGCGGGCCGGCTGCGATGGCGATCAGGTCGCTGTTGGTGCCGTCTTCCTTGATGGCCATTTCCGCGACGATGCCCACGCCCAGTCCCAGGCGCACGTAAGTCTTGATGACGTCGGAGTCGATGGCTTCCAGCGCGATGCGCGGCTGCAGGCGCTTGGCGGCAAACGCCAGGTCGATCTTGGTACGGCCGGTGAAAGACGGGTGGTAAGTGATCAGGGGTTCTTGCGCCAGGTCTTCCAGCGTGATGTTGTCTTTTTTGGCCAGCGGATGGTCAACAGGAATGACCAGCATGTGCTGCCATTCATAACAGGGCAGGGTCACCAGGTCTTCGTACTGCGTCAATGACTCGGTCGCAATGCCGATTTCGGCCACTTCATCAAGCACCATGCGCGCCACCTGGTCGGGAGAGCCTTGGTGCAGGCTGACATTGACTTTGGGAAAGGCTTCACGCAGCTTGGCGACGGGCTGCGGGAGCACATAACGGGCTTGCGTGTGGGTGGTGGCAATGGAGAGCGTGCCGCTGTCCTGGGCAGAAAACTGCTCGCCAATGCGACGCAGGTTGCCGACCTCGCGCATGATGAGTTCAATGCTTTTGAGGACGTGTTCCCCGGGTTCCGTCACGCGCTTAAGGCGTTTGCCGTGCCGTGCAAAGATTTCGACGCCCAGTTCCTCCTCAAGCTCGATGATGGCCTTGGATACGCCGGGCTGCGAGGTGTGCAGGGCCTTGGCGGTCTCTGTCAGGTTCAGGTTGCGCCGGATGGCCTCCTGGACGAAGCGGAATTGGTGAAGGTTCATATCGAATTCAGGCTAATTATTGATTTTATTATGCCTGTTTTACGCTAAGGAGGAGCCCAACTGCCGTACCAACCGCCGTACCGATGCGCCGCGTCTCCACGGTTATGACAAGGCAATGCTGGCTATAAGTGCGGTCAATTCGCGGTATTCCCCGGCTGCAGGCAGAAGCTCGACTTCTACGCCCGGATGCGCCAGCCTGACGCGTTCGACCAGCAGCGGCAAGTCTTCCCGGGCGTGCTTGCCTATACCAAAGAAAAGCGGAAACACCCTTATATGGCGTGCGCCAACAGCTATTAAATTTGTAGCGGCTTCAGGCAATGAAGGAGGACAAAGCTCCAGGTAGGCGCAACTGACAGGGGTGCCGGGCTCGCGGAGACGGACTTGTGCGGCAACCGCCTCAATGGGGTCGCGCCATAGCGGGTCGCGCGAGCCATGGGCAAGCAGGATGATGCCGCGCGGCGTATGGGCCAGGGACGTCATGAACGGTCGCGTCCGTTAACGCCTGAGCACCAGCCAGCCAAACGCGCCCAGCGAGACGGCCATATAAAGCAGGCCTGGTGTGGCAGCCGCAAGCCAAGGCTGCCAGTTTCGCAGGTTGCCGATATAGCCGAACACGTTGTTGAGCAGGAAGAAGCTGATCCCGATCATTACCCCGGCGAACACGTAACCGGCGATGCCGCCGGAGCGAAAGTGAAGGTAGGCAAAAGGCAGCGCCAGAATCACCATCACCAGGCAGCTGAGCGGGTAAAAGACTTTTTTCCAGAACTCTATTTCGTAGCGCTGCGCGGTCTGCCCATTGGCGTCCAGGTGACGGACGTAATTGAACAGGTCAATGGTGCCCATGCGCTCAGGCTTGAGCAGCGCCACCGACACCATTTCAGCGCTGATTTCAGTGGGCCAGCGAAAGTTCTTTAGCACTGTGCGGTTGACCTTGGCGCTGCCCCCGGGTTTGGCGGCATTGCTGGCGCCGGCAGGAACATCAAACTCTGCACGCGTGGCCTGGTTCAATTCCCAGGCATCGCTGGCGGTGAACGCTGCCAGCGGCGCCTGTGTGGTGGAGACGATCAGTCCCTTGTTGTTGAACTCGAAAATCTGCACACCCTGCATTTCGTTGTCGGGGGTGAGCGCCCTCACATTGACCACAAAGGTGTTGTAGGCCTGCTTTTCCTTCAGCCAGGCACCGGTTTGGCCGATGGTGATCTTGTTCTGGTAGCGCGCCTTGAGCAGCTGTGCGGCCCGTTCGCTGGCAGGCGCCACATAGTCGCCCACGGCGAAACTGAACACCACGAACAGCGCCCCCAGGACCAGCAGCAACTTCAGCGCGCGCCAGGGGCCGAGTCCGCTGGTGCGCAGGATGGTGTATTCGGAGCTCTGTGCCAGCCGGGCCATCACAAAGATGGTGCCGATCAGTACGGAGATCGGCAGCAGCTCGTACAAATGATTGGGAATCAGCAGGCCTACATACAACAATGCGTGCCTGATCTGGTAGATATCGGCTGCGTTGATGCCGCTGCTCTTGCCGAGGTATTGCAGTTCATCGACCAGGTCAAAAAAGAAGAACAGGGCCAGGAAGCCCAGTGCCACCAGGGCGATGGCAGCCAGCACTTCACCGTAGATCAGGCGGCGTATGGTTTTCATGCGTGGCTTTCACTGTCACGTACGGCCAGCGGTGTACGGTTGATGCGCCGGGCGGGCCGCAGCGTCCAGTTGAACTGCCGCTTGGATAGCCAGGCCAGGGCCAGCAGCAGGACGCCGCCATGCAGTGCCAGCAGGAAGCTGCTGAAACTGATGAGGCCCACAAAAATCCAGCTTTGCCCGAGGTTGACCAGGTTGTTGTAGACCACAAACGTCAGCAACACAAAGATCATGTTGCCGCTGCGGCCACCGCGCGGGTTCACGCTGGCCAGGGCCACCGCCAGCACGACAAAGTTGATGGATGCCAGCGCCAGCCCCAGCCGCCACGCCAGCTCGCTGAGGTTGCCGCGGGTCGGCGCCTTGATCAGGGAGCGGGTGGAAAGCAGTTTGGCTTCCGGTGCGTTTTCGGTCAGCGGATTGTTATCGCCGGTTTTGGTGCCGTACTCTTCGAAGTCGCTGATTTTGAGCGCCGATTGCCCGATTACGTTTTCCAGGCGCTGGCCGTTTTCGAGCATGAGGAACTGCGCGTCACCTCTGGCCTCGATGCGGCCCGAGCGGGCCGTGGTGATGGAACTCTTGCCCTTTTCGGTCGCAGCGATGAAGACGTTGTTGCTGGAGCGCTCGCCCGCCAGGTCACGGTCGATAAAGAAAACCCGGTTGCCGCTGGAGGATTCCTGGAACTGGCCAGGGGCAATGCGGTCAAGGTCGCCGCGCTGCTCATACCGGCTTTGCATGTCTTTGGTTTGCTGGTTGGTCCAGGGCCAGACAAAAAGGGCCATCAGCGTGATGACCAGCAGGACAGGCCACGCAAAACGGAAAAGCGGCCGCAGAAAACCCGCCAGGCCCTGACCGCTGGTGAACCACACCACCATTTCGCTGTCGCGGTACATGCGCGACAAGGTACTGACCATCGCAATAAACAGCGACAGCGTGAGGATGGTCGGCAGGCGTCCCAGCGCCGAGTAGGCCATGAACAGCATGACGTCCTGCGGATTGATGAAACCGCGCGATGCCTGGCCCAGGGTGCGGATCAGAACAATGGTCATCACGATGGTGACCAGGACTACCAGCGTGGCCCCAAAACTGCGTGCCAGCTCTTTGCGAATCGTGGATTGGAATAACATTGACTGAATATCTGCCTTGGCTTCGATTTATTTTTGTTTTACTTTGGTTTATTTACCAGACCCTGAATTATGGACTTTGAACTCAAAACACTGACACCCACTCGTATTTGCAGCGAAAAAACCGACGCGCTGCTGGTTCTCGTACCCCAGGATCCGGGCTCCGGCAATGACCCTCTTTCGGTGCTCGCATCGCTGGCGATCAAGTCGGGGGACTTTGAGGCCAAGCCGGGCAAGCTCCTGAGTACGTACCGTGCTCCCGGCATCACTGCCAGGCGGGTCGTGCTGGCGGGGGTCGGGGATGCCAGTGCCAAAAACGTTCGTACCGCCGTCAGTGCCGGCCTGGGCGCCCTGAAGGCTGCGAACGTGCAACACCTGACCATTTGCTTCGGTGCCGTGGGCCATCTGAGAGCTGAAGCCGTGCGCGCGGCCGTGGTCGCTTGCGGTGATGCCACCTATACCTACGCTACCACCAAGTCCAAAGCCGCCAGGAACGCAAAAGCCGGCCCCGGCAGGTTGCAACGGGTGGTGGTTGCCGTGAATGACGCCGCAAGTGCCAAGATCGCGCAACCCGGCCTCGACAAGGGCGCAGCGTTGATCAAGGGCATTGAATTTGCCAAGGAGTGGGCGAACCGTCCGGCCAACCACGCGACACCGACGCTTCTGGCCGGCGCTGCCAGGGAACTGGGCAAGCTGCGCGGCATCAAGGTGGAGGTGTTGGGGCCCAAAGAGGTCGCCAAACTCGGCATGGGCTCCTTCATGGCCGTGGCGCAGGGTTCGGCCGAGCCGTTGCGCTTTATCGTGCTGCGCTATGAGGGGGCGGCCAAGGCTGAGGCGCCCGTCATGCTCGTTGGCAAAGGCATCACCTTTGACACGGGCGGTATCTCCATCAAGCCCGCAGCCGAAATGGATGAGATGAAGTTCGACATGTGCGGTGCCGCCAGCGTTCTGGGCACCTTCCGGGCGCTGGCGGAGCTGCGGCCGGCGCTCAATGTGGTAGGCCTGATTCCCGCCTGCGAAAACATGCCGGGCAGCCGCGCCATCAAGCCCGGCGATGTGGTGACCAGCATGAGCGGGCAGACCATTGAGATCCTGAACACCGACGCAGAAGGGCGGCTGGTGCTCTGCGACGCATTGACCTACGCCGAGCGCTTCAAACCCCGGGCTGTGGTGGACATCGCGACGCTGACCGGTGCCTGCGTGATTGCCCTGGGTGGCGTGCGCAGCGGGCTTTTCTCCAGCGACGACACCTTGGCCGAGGCCTTGTCGGCTGCAGGCGAATCGTCCCTGGACCTGTGCTGGAGGATGCCGCTGGATGACGATTATGCGGAAGGACTCAAGACCAATTTTGCAGATGTCGCCAACGTGGCGGGGCGTGCCGCAGGTGCGGTGACCGCGGCCAAGTTCCTGCAGCGGTTTACGGCCAGCTTCCCATGGGCGCACCTGGACATTGCCGGTACGGCCTGGAAAGGCGGAGCCGCCAAAGGTGCGACCGGCAGGCCGGTGCCGCTGCTGCTGGACTACCTGCTGGACCAGGTGGTGCCCGCCAGGGCAGGGACTTCGGCCCAGGCATCGGGCAAAAAAGCCAAAACAGCGTCCAGGCGCAAACCCGCATCCAAAACCCGGGCATGACCGAAATCGCCTTTCACTTCAATGTGCCGGACAAGCTGGCCTACAGCTGCCGGTTACTTCGCAAGGCCTACCTGAGCGGCGCCAGCGTTGTGGTGACGGGGGACGCTGCGGTACTGGCAGAACTGGACCAGTTGATCTGGAGTTTTTCGCCTGCGGAATTTGTGCCGCATTGCCGTGCGGACGTCCCCGAAAGTACATTGGCGGCAACGCCGGTGGTGCTGGCCGAGTCGCTCAAGGCCTGCCCGCATTACGGCGTGCTGGTCAATCTGGGACATGGCATCCCCGCCGAATTTGAACGCTTCGAACGTTTTATCGAAGTCGTGGCGCAGGCCGACGATGACCGTCTTGCAGCGCGAAGCCGGTGGAAGCACTACACCGACAGGGGCTATGCCATGAAACGCCATGACCTTGCGACGGCCGGGGAGGGTGCATGAACCGCCCGCCCGCACCGCCGCGGTTCGTGCCGACGCTGACGGAGGTCGTGCGGCCCATGCCTGCGCCAATGCCGGCCGCGCCGCCAGAAACGGCCAGGACTGGTTTGCCTGTGCCTCCGCCCACCGCTTCTGCAGAGCTTCAGGAACAGATGGTGCAACGCGTGCTGCAGCGGGTGAACCTGGTCCTTGAGCGGCGTTTGCGGGAGGTCGTAGGGCAGCTTATCCTGGAGCACACGCAAACCCTGGTTCCGCGTCTGCGCGAAGAAATTGAGGACGTTGTCCGTCAATCTGTGAGCCAGGCTTTGAAGCCCGAAGCAGCACCGCCAAACACGGACGTGTAGGCCCGTGCAAGCGGCTGTTTGCACAGGCGCTTTTCGCTGTGCTCAACCCTTGAAACACAAGTTCACATAAGGCAATCTGCTCCCCGGGTAAACCCCCTTATCGGAATTTAACCTAGGGACGTTGCTATGGTGCGGGCCCGGAAATTGCGTTATGTTCGGCCCCGTTGAGTAAAAAAAATTGTTCTCAACCTTTAACGGTAATTTCCTAATCGGAGTGTTTTTTATGCAAATGAAATTAAAACTGACAGTAGTGGCTGCTCTCGCTGCAGTAGCGGGCTTTGCCTCTGCCCAAGACGCAGTGATCAAGATCGGTCACGTGGCGCCGCTGTCCGGCTCGCAAGCCCATTACGGCAAAGACAATGAAAACGGCGTTCGCATGGCCATCGAAGACCTGAACGCACAAAACGTGGTCATCGGCGGCAAAAAGGTCAAGTTTGAAATTGTTGCTGAAGATGACGCCGCTGATCCAAAACAGGGCACGGCTGCTGCACAAAAGCTGTGCGACTCCAAAGTCGCCGGCGTGGTCGGCCACCTGAATTCCGGAACCACCATTCCTGCCTCCAAGGTCTACAACGATTGCGGCATCCCCCACGTCACGGGCGCTGCAACCAACCCCAACCTGACCAAGCCAGGCTACAAAACCACCTTCCGCATCATTGCCAATGACAACGCCCTGGGCGCTGGCCTGGCTTTCTATGCTGCCGACACCCTCAAGCTGAAGAAAGTTGCCATCATTGACGACCGTACCGCTTACGGCCAAGGCGTTGCTGAAGTGTTCAAGAAAACGGCCCTGGCAAAAGGCATGACTGTGGTTGACGAGCAGTTCACCACCGACAAAGCCACCGACTTCATGGCCATCCTGACCGCCATCAAAGCCAAGGCACCTGACGCGATCTTCTTCGGCGGCATGGACCCACAAGGCGGCCCAATGCTGCGCCAGATGGAACAACTCGGCATGGGCAACGTCAAGTACTTTGGCGGCGACGGCATCTGCACCGCAGAACTTGCCAAGCTGACGGCAGGCGCCAAGACCATCGGTAACGTGGTTTGCGCCGAAGGCGGCGCATCGCTGGCCAAAATGCCAGGCGGCGAAGCATGGAAAAAGCGTTACGACGCCAAGTACCCCAACCAGTTCCAGGTTTACAGCCCATACACCTACGATGCGACTTTCGTTCTGGTCGACGCCATGAAGCGTGCCGGTTCCTGGGATCCAAAGGTCTACACCGCCAAGCTGCCTGAAACCAGCTTCAAGGGCGTGACCACCACGATCGCTTTTGAACCCAATGGCGAACTGAAGAACCCCGCTATCACCCTGTACGTTTACAAAGACGGCAAGAAGTCTGCCCTGAACTGATCGTTCACCGCAAACAAAAAAAGCCACCGAGAGGTGGCTTTTTTTTGCCCCTAAAACCCCAGGAAGACCTGCAAGTGAGGTGCCGAAAGCGGAGCAGGCACAAAAAAGCCCAGCAAGCTGGGCTTTTAGGAGTTTTTGCCACCGTGTGGAAACTCACGGCGACGAGACTGTTTGGCGGAAGAGGCGGGATTCGAACCCGCGGTAGGTTTAACCCTACGCACGCTTTCCAGGCGTGTGACTTAAACCGCTCATCCACCCTTCCGCGAAGCCTTCGATTATAGCAGTGCTGCGAACAGACGGAGGCAAGAATTGCACCCGACGCGCAACAGGCTCAGTGGAGTGCGCCCTGGAACCGGTGCTTTTCCAGCAGGGCCAGGGAGACGAATTCCAGCGCCTTGCTGTGCGTCGACTCCAGTACAACAGGCGGTGCAAAGCCGGCCTCCAGCGCTTCGCGCCACCGGTTGGCGCACAGGCACCAGCGGTCATTTGGCTGAAGGCCCGCAAAGCGGTACGCGGGTTGCGGCGTGGAAAGATCGTTGCCCCGGCTGGCGGAAAAAGCCAGAAATTCACGCGTGACGCGAACGCACACCAGATGGGAGCCTGCATCCGACGCATCCGTGTTGCAGCAACCGTCGCGAAAGTATCCTGTCAGCGGGTCATAGGAGCAGGGCACCAAATCCGTGCCCAGTACATTTTTTGCGCTCATGGTGTCGTCTGGGAGGCGTTGAGGTGGCGAGCTTGAAATCGGTCAGGCCTTGTTGGCCTGCACCATCTTCATGGCCGAGCTGATGAGGGCGGTGACTTCCGTCATGTTGCTGGGTACCACCAGCGTGGTTTTGGCGTCCCTGGCTACCTTGGAATAGGCGTCAACCGCCTGTTCGGCCACCTTGAGCTGAACGGCCTGTTCGCCGCCGGGCTGGCGGATCGCGGCCGCGACCATTTCGATGGCTTTTGCGTTGGCGTCGGCAACGGCCATGATGGCAGCGGCTTCACCTTGCGCGTTATTGATGGCTGCCAGTTTTTCGCCTTCCGAGCGGGCAATGAATGCTTCGCGCTCACCGGTGGCAATATTGATCTGCTCCTGGCGGCGGCCTTCAGAGGCGGCGATCAGCGCGCGTTTTTCCCGCTCGGCAGTGATTTGCGACTGCATGGCGTGCAGGATTTCCTTGGGTGGCGTCAAGTCCTTGATCTCATAGCGCAGCACCTTCACACCCCAGTTCAGGGCGGCTTCGTCAATGGCGGCAACGACCTGCGCGTTGATGATGTCGCGCTCTTCAAAAGTTTTGTCGAGCTCCAGTTTGCCGATCACGGAGCGCAGGGAGGTCTGCGCCAGCTGCGTGACGGCTACGATGTAGTTGGATGAGCCGTAGCTGGCCCGCATCGGGTCGGTGACCTGGAAGTACAGGATGCCGTCAACCTGCAGCTGCGTGTTGTCGCGGGTAATACAAACCTGGCTGGGAACGTCGAGCGGGATTTCCTTCAGACTGTGCTTGTAGGCGACGCGGTCAATAAAGGGAAACAGGAAGTTGAGGCCCGGCGTCAGGCTTGCGTGATATTTACCCATGCGTTCGATGACCCAGGCATTTTGCTGGGGGACGAATTTGACGGCGCGGATGACGAAGATGACCGCGACGATGAGAATAATGAGTGCTACATAAGATGACATGGTGATTCCCTCAGATTTTTTCTACGACCAATTTGCTGCCAATAACTTCCCGAATACGGTGGGCGCCCGCGGAGGGCGTGCCATCTATCGCCTGAACAACCGCCCATTGCGCGCCACGATAGCGTACGAGCGCCGTGCCGTCCGCTTGCCAGTCATCGACCTGTACCGTTTCACCAATATCCATGTTGACGTCTGGATTGGTTCCTGCCGATAACGCCTTGGGCCCCCGACCCCGAATGAAATGGGTAACGCCCACGGTGGCCGAGCCCACAACGGCCGCCACAACGAGTTGCAGGGCCGTCGAGGCGCCCAAATGAGCGGCAATTGCAGCGGCTGCCAAGCCTACCGCGATCATCAACAGGTAAAAAGTTCCGGTTACCAGCTCCACCGCCACTGCGGCCCCCGCCAGCAGCCACCAAATAGTCGATTCACTCATGCTTCCTCCTTTTGTCGGTCATCCGCTACATTTTGGGGCAATTAGACCCCAAGACAAGCGTAGCGCAACAATATGTCCTTACACTTCGCTGCTTGGAAAAAGCTTCCTGAAATAGCGTCCCTTCACCGCCCGGGCTCAACCTGTCTATGCCCTTTGAGCGTTTCCCATGCCCTCCGACAGGTTCAGGGCGACCATGAACTCCAGCCCAAGCCATGAAATTCCGCTTTCCCATCGTCATCATCGACGAAGATTTCCGCTCCGAGAACACCTCCGGTCTGGGCATCCGTGCGCTGGCGCAAGCCATTGAAACCGAGGGCTTCGAAGTCCTGGGGGTGACCAGTTACGGCGACCTCTCGCAGTTCGCCCAGCAGCAAAGCCGGGCCAGCGCCTTCATTTTGTCGATTGATGACGAAGAGTTTTCACCAGGCCCCGACCTCGACCCGGCCGTGCTCAACCTGCGCACCTTTATCGAGGAAGTGCGCCGCAAGAACCTGGATGTGCCGATTTACGTCTATGGTGAAACCAAGACCTCGCGCCACATCCCCAACGACATCCTGCGTGAACTGCACGGCTTCATCCACATGTTTGAGGACACGCCTGAGTTCGTGGCGCGCCACATCCTGCGCGAGGCCAAAAGCTACCTGGAAGGCGTGCAGCCGCCGTTTTTCAAGGCACTGCTCGACTATGCCGAAGACGGTTCCTATTCCTGGCACTGCCCGGGCCATTCGGGCGGCGTTGCTTTCCTGAAAAGCCCGGTCGGCCAGATGTTCCACCAGTTTTTTGGCGAGAACATGCTGCGCGCCGACGTCTGCAACGCGGTGGAAGAGCTCGGCCAGTTGCTGGATCACGACGGCGCCATCGGCGCCAGCGAGCGCAATGCCGCACGCATCTTCAATGCCGACCACTGCTTCTTCGTGACCAACGGCACCTCCACCAGCAACAAGATGGTGTGGCACCACACAGTGGCACCTGGTGACGTGGTGGTGGTTGACCGCAACTGCCACAAATCCATCCTGCATTCCATCATCATGACGGGTGCGATTCCGGTGTTCCTGAAGCCAACGCGCAACCACTTCGGCATCATCGGCCCGATTCCACAGAGCGAGTTTGAGCCCGAAGCCATCCGCGCCAAGATAGACGCCAACCCGCTGCTCAAGGGCGTGGACAGCAGCAAGGTCAAGCCGCGTGTGCTGACGCTGACGCAGTCCACCTACGACGGCGTGCTCTACAACACCGAAACCATCAAGGGCATGCTGGACGGTTACATCGACAACCTGCACTTTGACGAAGCCTGGCTGCCGCACGCCGCCTTCCACCCGTTCTACGGTAGCTATCACGCCATGGGCAAGAGCCGCATCCGGCCGAAGAATGCAGTGGTGTACGCGACGCAGTCCATCCACAAGCTGCTGGCCGGCATCAGCCAGGCCAGCCACGTGCTGGTTCAGGATTCGCAAAACACCAAGCTCGACAGGCACCTCTTCAACGAGGCCTACCTGATGCATACGTCCACCTCGCCGCAGTACAGCATCATCGCCAGCTGCGACGTGGCCGCGGCCATGATGGAGCCTCCCGGCGGCACGGCACTGGTTGAGGAAAGCATTGCCGAAGCGCTGGACTTCCGCCGCGCCATGCGCAAGATCGATGAGGAATACGGCACCGACTGGTGGTTCAAGGTCTGGGGGCCGGACAAGCTCGTCGAAGAGGGCATCGGCGAGTCGCAGGACTGGATCATCAAGGGTGAGTCCCGCAGCGCCAAGACGGCCAGAAACGGCGCCAACAACTGGCACGGATTCGGCCAGATGGCCACCGGCTTCAACATGCTGGACCCGATCAAGTCCACCATCGTCACGCCCGGCCTCGACCTGAACGGCAAGTTTGCGAAAACCGGCATCCCGGCCAGCATCGTGACCAAGTTCCTGGCCGAACACGGCGTGATCGTCGAGAAGACCGGCCTCTACAGCTTCTTCATCATGTTCACCATCGGCATCACCAAGGGCCGCTGGAACACGCTGCTGACGGCGCTGCAGCAGTTCAAGGACGACTACGACAAGAACCAGCCGATGTGGCGCATCCTGCCCGAGTTCTGCCAGAAGTACCCCAAGTACGAGCGCATGGGTCTGGCTGACCTGTGCCAGCACATCCACACGCTGTACGCCAAGTACGACATCGCGCGCCTGACCACGGAGGTGTACCTGAGCGACCTGGCCCCCGCCATGAAACCCAGCGACGCCTACGCCCACATTGCCCACCGCACGACGGAACGGGTCGAAATCGACCACCTGGAAGGCCGCATCACCGTGGGCCTGGTCACGCCCTACCCACCGGGCATCCCGCTGTTGATCCCGGGCGAGGTGTTCAATCGGAAAATTGTGGACTACCTGAAGTTTTCGCGCGAGTTCAACGCCCAGTGCCCAGGCTTTGAAACAGACATCCACGGCCTTGTGGAGCAAGTGGATGCCAAGGGCAAGACGCGCTACTACGCGGACTGCGTCAAACGCTAGGCGGGAATAAACAGGTACTTTCGTTTGCTATAGTCCTTCCCATATTTATTGGGAGGGGAGCATGTTCAAGACGATTCTCTTCGGAGTGCTCGGCGTCATCGTCGGCGCAGTGTTCCTGCGCGCGCAGGCGAGCGGGGACAGCGAGTTGCGGCTGCTCATGGCCAGCGGCAAGACGGCGGTGGTCGATCCGATCAAGGAATACAAAAGTTTTTCCCGCAGTGGCCAAACCATCTACACGGCGGAGCTGAAATTCCGCACCGACACCGGGCAAGCCATGACGATCAAGCGCTCGTTCCCCGAGGCCGTGCTGAAGGACTTCGAGGCAGGGCGGCCGGTGAATATCTACTACATGCCGGGTAACCCGAGCCAGGTGGGGTTCGCGCAGGAAGCCGGCGGATCATCCTTCCTCAAGTGGGTGGGTTGGTTCTTCGTCATTGCCAGCCTGGGCTACACGGGCCTCGGCCTGCTGGCGAACCAGAAAAAATAAGGCCGCCTCCCCGGAACGTTTGCTATTCTTTTTGCAGCTGGCGCATGACTGGCGGGCGCCAGAGGCCATTTCTCCCGTCAGGCGCGTTGGGCGCAAGGCCAACTCACGTTGCTCTCCGGCGGTGCGCCGATTTGCGGGCCCACCTTTAAAGCAGCGGGTCTTCCCGTACCCGCATGAAGCTGGCAAACCGGGGCAGGCCACTGTCATTGAGTCCGCGAAAACGGTAGGTGACGGTGCTGCCCACAGGCGGCGGATTCTGCCGCTGCTCGTCGTTGAGCCCGGTTCCCAGCTTGAAGCGCCGTCCCGGTTTGCCGTCGGCGCCGGGCATTTCCACCAGCAGTGCGCCCAGCATGCCGGCGTACTTTCCCTTGCCGGGAACATGCGCCACCACGCGGGCTTCGGTGTCTTCATGGGTCTTGACCTTGAGCAGGTCGTCGTTGCGTGCGCCCTTGTAGACAGACGTACCGCGGTGCAGCATCAGGCCTTCGCCGCCGCGCTTCACGGTGGTGACCAGTAACGCCTGCAAGGCGGCGGGGCTTGCCACTTTCGATTGCGCCACGGCCTGCACCCAGGGCTGGTCGATGCGGCTCACCACGCCATTGAGAGCCGGGATCCGCTCGCTGAACGGGCCGCCTTGCGCGGGCAGGTCAAACACCATGAAGCGCATGGCCCGCCAGGCAGCGTCGTCCGGGGTTTGCTGGCGGACGGTAGACACCGCCCTGGCGAACTGGCCGCGGCCCGCCCACAGTTCGCCGTCCAGGGGTGTTTTGGGCCAGCCTGCGGTAAACCAGGCCGGTGCGGCGATGCGTTCACCCCCGCGCGTGAGCAGCTGTTCCCCGTCCCAGTAGCCGCGTACACCGTCGAATTTTTCGCTGACCCAATAATCCTGAAGGGTGACGCCGGGTTGGTACACCTTGGCGAGCATCAGCGGCGGCGCTTGCGCAGCTGCGGATGCCGAAAGCACCGGAAGCGCTGGTGCCAGCAAGCCGGCGAGTGCCAGCAGCCAGTGAAGCGTTTTGAGGCGAAAAAAGACCGTGTTGGCCCGCTCGCCGGAGCGGGTGATGTGTTGCCGCATGGGCCCTCCCTGTTTTTCTTGACTTATGACTGTATGAATGTACAGTTTATAGTTCAAATTTGCGGGGTGCAAGCGTTCTGGTGGAGCGTGTGTTGCCCGCGCAACCCGTCAACCCACCGAAGGCTGCAATGGCCATGAGAGGAATCAACTTATGACAGAAAAAATGACTTCCAAAGGAAGTTGCCATTGCGGGAAAGTTGCTTTTGAGGTCGACGGCCAGCCGGCCACCGCCCTGGCCTGCAACTGCTCCATGTGCCAGCGCAAGGGGTCGCTGCTGTGGTTTGTGCCGCATGACCAGCTCCGTTTGCTGACACCCGATGAAAACGCCAGCACCTACCTGTTCAACAAGCACATGATTCGCCACCGTTTTTGTCCCACCTGCGGCATTCATCCTTATGGCGAAGGGACTGATCCGGCCGGCAATCGCATGGCGGCCATTAATGTGCGCTGCCTCGAAGGCATCGATCTGGACACCATCAAAGTGACGCATTTCGATGGGCGCTCTTCCTAGCCCGTCCTGGATACCCCCAGATCCTGGGACGGACGCAATAATCTGCCACTTCGCCCGTACCCATAGGGCCGGTATTCCCGGCCAGTACTCATTGCTGCTTGATTCCCCGGGCGGGCCGGCTCCGGCATTTTTTACCAACACCATGACTTCCAGCGACATTGAAAATATTGAGCGCGCCACTGTGGCGGCTGTATCACCCGAGGACCAGCTCGAAATCGGGGGCTGGCTTCTGCCCTTCGACAGCGGGACCGTCAGCCGGGCCAAAAGTGCCGTGCCTTTGCTGCATCAGCCTCCCGATGACGGCGTGATCGATAGCATTGAAGGGCTGTACCGTGCACGCGGCAAGCGGGCCGTCTTCCGGCTGGCCAATGAGGCCTGTTTTGATGCCTTGCGTCGCGAACTCGGCGCGCGGGGTTACACGGCAGGCAAGCCGGTGCTGGTGGAAGTGGCGCAGGTCAAGTCCATGCGTGGCGTGTCGGCGCAGGCACTGGCTGAAACAGCCAAGACGCCGGACGAGGCCTGGGCTGCGTTGTTCCTGGCCGAGGGTTTCGACCCTGTGGACGGAGCCAGCCGTGTCAGGTCACTGAGCCGCGGACGCGATTCAGTGTTTGCCAGCGTGCGCGAAGGCGGCAAGGCCATTGCGGCCGGTGCGGCGGCTTTCAGCCACGGATGGTCCAGTGTCCACGGCATGCGAACCGACCCGGCACATCGCGGCAAGGGACTGGCTGGGCGGGTACTGGCCGCGATGGCCGAAGCGGCCATGCAGCGGGGCATTGAGCGTGTATTCCTGCAGGTGGAAGAAGGCAATGCCGCGGCGCGGGCGCTTTACCGGCGGGCGGGCTTTGAAACGGTCTGGAGTTATGACTACTGGACGCAGGCTTGATGCCTGAACCCTGACGCGACGCACAAACGAATTGCTATCGTTTTTATAGCTGCTCGCGCTTGTTCGTATTGGGTGACGGCCGGTTTTAGTGCTGTTTTAACTCTCATTTAGCCAAATTTGGCCGTTTTGGGGCCTGGTTCCAGCCTTCAGGGGTCTGTAGCGTGCTTTCAGGCCATATTCATGCATGAATATGGCCTCCAGCCCAATTGGAACAAGCGCGAACAGCTATCTATTTCATAGCGCTCTGTGGGCACGATAGCGGCATCGGCACGCAAGGCCCGGCATGCGTGCCGGGCACGGGAGTGCGTCAGGCTTCGGCTGCCGGCTCGGCAATACCGCCCACCACGTGGCTGAAGCCGCCGTCCACATAGGTGATCTCGGCGCTTACGCCGCCAGCCAGGTCGCTCAGCAAAAAGGCAGCGACGTTGCCGACGTCTTCAATCGTCACGTTGCGGCGGATGGGCGAGGCCTCGGCGACCACGCTCAAAATCTTGCCGAAGCCCTTGATGCCGCTGGCTGCCAGGGTTTTGATCGGGCCAGCGCTGATGCCGTTGACGCGCATGCCCTTGGGGCCCAGCGATTCGGCCAGGTAGCGCACCGAGGCTTCCAGGCTGGCTTTGGCCAGGCCCATGGTGTTGTAGTTGGGTACCGTGCGCACGGCGCCCAGGTAGGTCAGCGTGAGCAGGGCCGACTTTTGGTTGAGGTAAGGCAGAGCCGCCTTGGCCATGGCCGGGAAGCTGTAGGCGCTGATGTCGTGGGCGATCTTGAAGCCCTCGCGCGACAGGCCTTCCAGGAAGTCGCCTGCGATCGCCTCGCGCGGCGCAAAGCCAATGCTGTGCACAAAGCCGTCAAACGTTGGCCAGGTTTTGGAGAGGTCGGCAAACATCTTGTCGATCTGCGCGTCGTCGCCCACGTCGCAGTCAAAAATCAGCGAGGAGTCAAAGTCGGCAGCAAACTCGGTGATGCGGTCCTTGAAGCGCTCGCCCACGTAGCCGAAAGCCAGCTCGGCGCCCTGGGCATGGCAGGCCTTGGCGATGCCGTAGGCGATGGACCGGTTCGAGAGGACCCCTGTGATCAACAGTTTTTTGCCAGTGAGGAATCCGGTGTTGGTGGCCATGCAGGTGCTCCAGTAGGTAGTTCGCGGGGAAGGGAAGGCAAGGGACAAGGGCGCAGCGTCAGCGCGCCGGAATTTTGCCAGCTTAAGTAGTGCAGAATTGTCGCATGCGGGATTTCTCTTTTTGGCGGTTGCTGGTGACGTTGCTTGCGGCCGCCCTTGCGCCGCTTTCGCACGCCGCCCATGCTTACGCCCAGTTTGGCGACATCAAATACCCGCCAGGCTTCAGCAACTTCAGTTACGTCAACCCGAATGCGCCCAAGGGCGGCGAAATCCGCATGGTGCCGCCTACGCGGCCGACCAATTTCGACAAGTTCAACCCTTTTACGCTGCGCGGCACCGCGCCCTACAACATCGGCGGCCTGCTGCTGGAAAGCCTGCTGACGGGCAATTCTGAAGAACCCACCACGGCCTACGGCCTGCTGGCCGAAGACGTCGAGGTGGCGGCGGACAAGCTTTCGGCGACCTTCCGCCTGAACGAAAAAGCGCGGTTCCACAATGGCAAGCCGGTGCTGGCCGCCGACGTGGTGCATTCCTTCAAGACGCTGATCAGCAAGGAAGCCGCGCCGCAGTTCAAGACCATTTACGCCGAGGTCAAGGACGCCGTGGCTGTTTCCGAACGGGTGGTACGCTTTGACTTTGCCACGCCGAATCCCGAGCTTCCGCTGGTGGTGGGCGGCATGGCGGTCTTCAGCCGCGACTGGGGCGTGGCTGACGGCAAGCGCAAGCCCTTTGACCAGATCGTGTCCGAACCGCCTATTGGGTCGGGCCCCTACAAGCTGGCTTCGCTGGCCATGGGCCGCGACATCACCTACGTGCGCGACCCGAAATACTGGGCGGTTGATCTGCCTACACGCAAGGGATTCTTCAATTTTGACCGTGTCACCTACAAGATTTACCTGGACGAAACCTCCAGGTTTGAAGGCCTGAAGGCGGGTGAGTTCGACTTCCTGCGCGAATTCACCTCGCGCAACTGGGCAAGGCAGTACACCGGCAAGCAGTTCGCCTCCGGCGATCTGGTCAAGCGGGCCTTTGAGAACAAGAATCCGGGCGATTTCCAGGGCTACATCTTCAATCTGCGCAGGCCTCAGTTCCAGGATATCCGGGTGCGCAAGGCCATCGGCCTGGCGATGGATTTCGAGTGGATGAACCGCCAGCTGTTTTACGGCATCTACAAGCGGGTGAACGGCTATTTCCCCAACAGCGAATTCCACGCCGAAGGCCCGCCCAAGCCCGACGAGCTGGCTTTGCTGGAACCACTGCGCAGCAAGCTCCGGCCCGAGGTGTTTGGTGAAGTTCCGGTGTCGCCCAGCACCGCCCCGCCGGGAAGCCTGCGCGAAAACCTGCGCCAGGCCCAGGCCCTGCTGAAGGAGGCCGGCTGGACTTACCGGGATGGCGCCCTGCGCAATGCCAAAGGCGAGGCCTTCACCATGGAGTTTCTCAATGACCAGCCGGGGTTGATCCGCATCGTCGGGCCCTTCCAGAAGGCGCTGGAAAAGCTCGGCATCACCATGACTTACCGGGTCGTGGATTTCTCCCTGTCCAAGCAGAAGATGGATGCCTTTGACTTTGACATCACCACGGCCCGCTTGCCCGGCAGCACCGCCCCTGGCGGCGAATTGCTGGACCGCTGGGGTTCTGCCGCGGCCAAAACGCCGGGCTCGTCCAACATCTGGGGCATTGCCGACCCGGCCGTCGATGCACTGCTGCAAAAAGTGGTCACCGCCAAAACCCGGCCCGAACTGGGCGCAGCCGTGCGCGCGCTGGACAGGGTGCTCACCCACGGTTATTACTCGGTGCCGCAATACTATGGTGACGCCTTCCTCATCGGCTACCGGCCGCGCCCATTCGTGCTGCCGCCCGTTATCCCGCCGTACTACGAGTCAGACACCTGGGCCATGAGCACCTGGTGGGCCTCGGAAAGCAACAAGTAGGCGAACAATGGCCAGCTACATCCTCAAGCGCTTGTTGTTGATGATCCCGACCCTGCTCGGTATCCTGCTGGTCACGTTTGCGATGGTGCAGTTTGTGCCGGGCGGGCCGGTCGAACAGATGGTGGCGCAACTGCAAGGCAGGGATTCCGGCGGCGAGCGCGCCGCCTCGTCGGGCGCCGGCTACCGCGGCAGGCAGGGCGTGGACGCCAAACGCATTGAAGAGATCAAGACGCTGTATGGCTTCGACAAGCCCGTGCATGAGCGTTTCTTCCAGATGCTGGGGCAATTTGCGCGCTTTGACCTGGGCAACAGCTTCTACCAGCACAAGGACGTCTGGCAGCTCATCAAGGAAAAACTGCCGGTGTCCGTCAGTCTCGGACTTTGGACGTTTTTCATCAGCTACCTGATTGCCGTGCCGCTGGGCGTGGCCAAGGCGGTGAGGGCGGGCAGCCGATTTGACTTTGTCACGACGCTGATCATTTTGGTGGGCTATGCCATTCCGGGTTTTGTGCTTGGCGTGGCACTGTTGGTGATTTTTGGCGGGCAACTGCAGTGGTTTCCCCTGCGCGGGCTGACGTCAGCCAACTGGGACACCCTGAACTGGGGTGCGAAAATCACCGACTATCTCTGGCATATCACCTTGCCGGTAATCGCCATGGTGCTGGGCAGTTTTGCAGTCACGGCCGCGCTCACCAAAAACTCCTTCCTCGAGGAAATCCGCAAGCAATATGTGCTGACGGCTCGCGCCAAAGGCCTGAGTGAGCGGCAGGTGCTGTGGAAGCATGTATTTCGCAATGCGCTGATTCCCATCGTCACCGGCTTTCCGGCGGCGTTTATCACCTCCTTCTTCACAGGTGCGCTGCTCATTGAGACGCTTTTCTCACTCGACGGCATGGGCTTGCTGAGCTACGAAAGCGTCATCAGGCGGGACTACCCAGTCGTGTTGGGCACGCTTTACTTCTTTACGCTGATTGGCCTGGCGACCAAGCTGATCAGTGACCTGTGCTATGTGTGGGTGGACCCTCGCGTGAAGTTCGATTGAAGATGAACAGCCCCGTCCCGCCCCTTGCCCCCTCCGTCATCCCACCCTCGGTGTCGCCCTCGCGCCGGGCCTGGCGGCGCTTTCGCCGTAACAGGCTCGGCTACTGGAGCCTGGTGGTTTTCAGCGTGCTGGTGATTTTGAGCCTGTTTGCCGAGGTACTGTCCAACGACAAACCGCTGGTGGTCAGCTTTAATGGGCAGTATTACTTTCCGCTGGCCAAGGACTACCCTGAAAAGACCTTTGGCGGCGACTTCGAGACCCCCACCGACTACCTGGACCCCTTCATCCGTGACAAGTTGAGCGAAGGCGCCAACTGGGCGATCTACCCGCCCAATCCCTACGGTCCGAAAACCATCAATTATTTTGCCAAAGAGCCCAACCCTTCAGCGCCGTCGCGTGACAACCTCTTCGGCACGGACGACCGCGGCCGTGACCTGCTGGCGCAACTGATTTACGGTTTCAGGCTGAGCGTGCTGTTCGGTATTACCCTGACCGTCATTGGTGTTCTCGCTGGTGTGATAACTGGGGCGGTTCAGGGCTACGCAGGCGGTAAAACCGACCTTGCGTTCCAGCGATTTATCGAAGTTTGGGGCTCTATGCCCCAGCTTTACCTGCTGATTATTTTCAGCGCCATCTTTACGCCCAGCGTCCCTCTGCTTATCGTCCTGCTCAGCCTCTTTGGCTGGATGGGGTTATCCGCTTACATACGGGCTGAGTTCTTTCGTAATCGCCAGCTCGACTACGTCCGGGCGGCAAAGGCGCTGGGCGTCAGCAATCTGCAGATCATGTGGCGGCACATCCTGCCCAACAGCATGACGCCTATCGTCACCTTTGCACCTTTCGAAATGGGGGCGGCGATCCTTGCGCTGACCTCGCTTGATTTTCTGGGTCTGGGCGTGCCGCCGGGAACCCCCTCGCTGGGTGAATTGCTGAATCAGGGCAAAGCCAACATCGATGCGTGGTGGATATCGCTGTCTACCTTCGCGGTGCTGGTGATCACGCTGCTGCTCCTCACCTTCATGGGCGACGCCTTGCGCGATGCCCTGGATCCCAGGAAGGCCGACTGATGACACCGCCGCTCCTTGATGTCAAAAACCTGCAGATTTCATTCTCAGGAAAATCCGTCGTCCACGGCATCGATTTTTCCATCGCACCCGGCGAAAAGCTTGCGCTGGTGGGCGAATCGGGTTCGGGCAAGACGGTGACGGCGCTGAGCCTGCTACGGCTGGCGCAAAACGCCGTGGTCGGTGGCAAGGCTGTTTTTACCGGCATCGACGCAGCAGAGCGGGCTGCCAGCGGTGCTCCGCCCAGGGCGCCCGTAGATTTGCTGTCCTTGCCGGAGCAGTCCCTGCGCGGGATTCGCGGCCGTGACATCGCCATGATCTTCCAGGAGCCCATGACGGCGCTGAACCCCTTGTTCAGTGTGGGCAACCAGATAGCCGAAGTTCTTCAGTTAAAACAGGGTTTGACCCCTGCGGAATGTGCGCGAGCAGCTATCAAATTGCTAGCAGATACGGGCATCACCGAGCCCGAGAGACGCGCAAACTCTTTCCCGCACCAGCTTTCGGGCGGCCAGCGACAGCGGGCCATGATTGCGATGGCGCTCGCCTGCCAGCCCAGGCTGCTGTTAGCCGATGAGCCGACCACCGCACTGGACGTCACCCTGCGCGGCCAGATCCTGGACCTGCTCGGTGAGCTGCAGCAGCGCAACGGCATGGCGGTGCTGATGATCACCCACGACCTGAACCTGGTGCGCAAGTTCGCTGACCGCGTGGCGGTGATGGAAAACGGCCACATCGTGGAGCAGGGCACCGTGGCCGAGGTTTTTGCCAGGCCGCAGCATTCCTACACCCGCAAGCTGATCGACAGCAAGCCGCAGCGGGACGGGCTGGCGGCCAGCACCGGCGCGGACCCGGGTGCGGCGCCGGCCATGCGCGCGGAAAGCCTGCGTGTGGCGTATCCGGTCTCTATTCCAGGCATACGCGGGTGGTTTAAAAAAGCCGAATTTGTAGCGGTCAAAGACGCCAGCTTTCATATCCCCCCGGGCAGAACGCTGGGCGTGATCGGTGAGTCGGGCTCCGGAAAGTCCACCCTGGCGCTGGCCAGCCTGGGCTTGCTGCCTTTTTCAGGGCAGCTGCAGGCGGCCGGCCAGGCCTGGAGCCGGGATGCGGCACGCAACAAAGCCATCCGCCGCGCCGTTCAGGTCGTGTTCCAGGACCCGTTTTCTTCCCTGTCACCTCGCATGACCGTTGAAGCCATTGTGGAGGAGGGCCTGCTGGTGCATGAGCCCAAGCTGGAAGCAGGCGACCGGCGGGACCGGGCGCTGCAGGCGCTGGCGGATGTTGGCATGACCGAAGCCCAGTTTCCGGGTTTGCTGCAGCGTTATCCACATGAATTTTCAGGTGGCCAGCGGCAACGCCTGGCGATTGCCCGGGCGTTGATCGTCAACCCCAGCCTGCTGGTACTGGACGAACCCACCAGCGCACTGGACGTGACCATCCAGAAACAGGTGCTGGGACTGCTGCAAAGATTGCAGCGCGAGCGTGGCCTGAGTTATTTGCTGATCACGCATGACGTCGATGTGATCCGGGCCATGGCCCACGAGGTCATGGTGATGAAGGATGGTGACGTACTGGAGTCAGGGTCGCTGAGCGAAGTGCTGGATGCGCCGCAGCATCCCTATACGCGGGTTTTGGTCACTGCGGCTTAAACATTGTGAGCCTCCAGGATCGCGGAGGTCACGAAAAATCTTCATCAATTACTTTAATTAAGTTAAAAATCTATATGATTTAATTTGTTTTTATAAAGTCAAGAATTTTTGCGGGGAGCATGAGCAAGGAGGTGTCATTTGGACTTTCACGCAGCGATGCATTCATTTTCGCATTGCTCTTTCTAGTGGTGACGCCGGAATGGTTAACCGAAAAGAATGTGCCCTGGGCCGACTCATCAGGCCTGTTCCAATACGCAGGGCGGGCGTCGTAACCAGAAGGATTTACATCGGCGGTTCAAGCGTTCTCCAGCGTGTCAGGCACGGAAATTGTTTGCATCGAAGGGCGCAGCACGTTACAATATGAGCTTCACGACCAAATGGGCGGGTTTTCACCGCCCATTTTTTTTGGGCGTTTGTTTTTGAACATACGGATTTAGAGCGGGTTTAAGAGACTGAATGGCATTGCAAGAGACGATTGAGCAAACTGTGACGGGGCTGGGCTACGAGCTGGTCGAAATCGAACGCACCGGCGGTGGTTTGCTGCGCGTCACGATCGATATGCCTTACGTCAAGGGCGCCGAACAGTTCATCAATGCCGAGGACTGCGAGAAAGTCACCCGCCAGCTCCAGTTTGTCCTGGAAGTCGAAGGCGCCGAATATGCGCGGCTGGAAGTCAGTTCCCCCGGCATCGACAGGCCCTTGCGCAACGAAAAAGATTTTGAGCGTTTTGCCGGTGAGTTGATCGACATCACGCTCAAGGCTCCTATTGGCGTGGCTGCCAGTGCCGGTTCAACCGTCGCGGCCAGCCGCAAGAAGTTTCGCGGCACGCTGGAGCGTGTCGTGGCCGCGGACGGCGTGGCAGGCTGGCAGATCGTGTGGAGCGATGAGCCAGCCGTCAAACCCGGCCAGAAGGTCAGTAAGAAGAAGGTTCCCGCACCGCTGCAGGCGTTGGGTTTTACCCTCGATGAGATTCAACAGGCGCGCCTCGCGCCGGTGGTTGATTTCAAGGGGCGTAAACCCAAAATAACGCCTGGTGCCGAACCTTCCGCAGAGAATTAATTTCAAGAAATGAAGAAAGGCAGGCTTGTGAAATGAATCGCGAACTGTTGATGTTGGTTGATGCCATCTCGCGTGAAAAAAATGTGGAACGTGACGTCGTTTTTGGCGCCGTCGAGCTCGCGCTCGCCTCGGCTACCAAAAAGGTGTACGAAGGCGAAGTGGACATCCGCGTAGCCGTCGACCGTGACAGCGGCAATTACGAGACCTTCCGCCGCTGGCTGGTGGTGCCTGACGAAGCCGGCTTGCAGAACCCTGAAGCCGAAGAGCTGGTCAGCGACGCACGCGACGAAATCGCCGACATCGAAGAAGGCGACTACATCGAAAAGCCGGTGGAAAGCCTGCCGATCGGGCGTATTGGCGCGCAAGCGGCCAAGCAAGTCATCCTGCAGAAAATCCGCGATGCCGAGCGCGAAATGCTGCTCAACGACTTCATGTCGCGCGGCGACAAGATTTTTGTCGGCACCGTCAAGCGCATGGACAAGGGCGACATCATTGTCGAATCCGGCCGTGTGGAAGGCCGCCTGCGCCGTTCCGACATGATCCCGAAGGAAAACCTGCGCTCCGGCGACCGCGTCCGCGCCATGATCATGGAAGTTGACACCACCCTGCGCGGCGCGCCCATCATCCTCTCGCGCACGGCGCCCGAGTACATGGTCGAGCTGTTCCGCCAGGAAGTCCCTGAAATCGAACAAGGCCTGCTGGAGATCAAGTCCTGCGCCCGTGACCCCGGCTCACGCGCCAAGATCGCTGTGCTGTCGCATGACAAGCGTGTCGACCCGATTGGCACCTGCGTCGGCGTTCGTGGCACCCGCGTCAACGGCGTGACCAACGAACTCGCCGGCGAACGCGTGGACATCGTGCTGTGGAGCGAAGACCCGGCCCAGTTCGTGATCGGCGCGCTGGCCCCGGCCAACGTGTCGTCCATCGTGGTCGATGAAGAGCGCCACGCCATGGACGTCGTCGTCGATGAAGAAAACCTGGCCATTTCGATCGGGCGCGGCGGCCAGAACGTGCGCCTTGCTGCCGAGCTGACCGGCTGGAAGATCAACATCATGACGGCCGATGAGTCTGCGCAAAAGCAGGCCACCGAGACCGATTCCAGCCGCAAGCTGTTCATGGAAAAACTCGACGTGGACGAGGAAATCGCCGACATCCTGATCTCCGAAGGCTTCACCAGCCTCGAAGAAGTGGCTTATGTGCCGCTGCAGGAAATGCTGGAGATCGAGTCCTTCGACGAAGACACCGTCAATGAGCTGCGCACGCGCGCCAAAGATGCGCTCTTGACGATGGAAATCGCCAAGGAAGAAAATGCCGAGGGCGTATCGCAGAACCTGCGTGACGTCGAAGGCCTCACGCCTGAGCTGATCGCCAAACTGACAGAAGCGGGCATCCATACCCGTGACGACCTGGCCGATCTGGCCGTGGACGAACTTACCGATATCACCGGCCAGTCTTCGGACGAAGCCAAAGCCCTGATCATGACCGCACGCGCTCATTGGTTTACCGATGAACCCGCTGCCGCTGACACCCCTGCACCTGCAGCGGCCCAAGAGCAATGATCATGGAGGCCAGCAGGAAAAAAACATATGTCCAGTACCACTACCGTCGCTGAATTCGCAGCTGAACTCAATAAATCCCCCGCAACCCTGATCGAGCAATTGACCAGTGCGGGTGTCGCCAAGGCGCAAGCCAGCGACCCCTTGTCCGAGGCGGACAAGCAGAAGCTTCTCGGCTATCTGCAGGCCAGCCATGGCACCGTCACGGCCGAGCGCAAGAAGATCACCCTGGTGAAAAAATCCACCAGCGAGATCAAGCAGGCCGACGCCACCGGCAAGGCGCGCACCATCCAGGTGGAAGTGCGTAAAAAGCGTACCTTTATCAAGCGTGACGACGGCTCCGACCAGCCTGCGGAAGAAGTGCAGCCTGAAGTGGCCGCTCCGCCGGCACCTCCTGTCGTCGACGAGACCGAACTGATTCGCCGCGAAGAAGAAGCCAGCCGCCACGCAGAACTGCTGCGCCGCCAGGAGCAGGAGCTTGCTGAAAAACGCCGTCTTCGCGAAGAGCAGGACGCCAAGGATGCTGCGCGCGAGCAGGAGCGCCTGGCCGCCGAGCAAACCGCCCAGGCGGCTACTGCAGCCGCCGAGGCCGTGGTCAAGAAGGCCAAGCCAGCAGGAAAAGCCAAGGATGCTGCGCCGGTAACAGCTGAAGCCGCCAAGGCCGCTGAAACCGCTGCGGCCGTACAAGCCACGAAGGCTGCCGATGCCGCGGCTGCCGCTGCAACTGCCAAGGCCAAAGCCACCGCCGAATTCCAGGCCGACGCCGCCAAGGCGCAGGAGCTCCAGGACCGCCGCCGCAAGGCTGAAGCAGAAGCTGCTGGCATTCGCGCCATGATGTCCGCGCCCAAGCGCGTTCTGGTGCCCCACGTCGATCCCAAAGCCGCCATCAAGGGCACGCTGCACAAGCCGGCCGGGGCGCCGGGTGCCGCGGCCAAACCGGGTGCCCCCGCCACTGCGGGCGCCCCTGGTGCCGCCGGCAAGAAGGAAGTCAAGTCGGAGAACCTTTCTTCGACATGGAAAGACGACGCCGCCAAGAAGAAGGGCATTCCAAGCCGTGGCGCACCCGTTGTACCCGGCCGTGGCAATTTCCGTGGCGGCCCGCGTGGCCGCCGCAATGACCGTGAAGCACGTCCGGAATCCACCTTCGTGGCGCCGACCGAATTCAAGGTCATTGAAGTGCACGTGCCTGAGACGATTACCGTGGCCGAACTCGCGCACAAGATGAGCGTGAAGTCATCGGAAGTGATCAAGCACCTGATGAAGCTTGGCCAGATGGTCACCATCAACCAGCCGCTGGACCAGGACACCGCCATGATTGTGGTGGAAGAAATGGGCCATAAGGCCGTGACGGCTTCGCTGGACGACCCGGAAGCCTTTGCCGATGAAGACGTGCAAGGCCAGCAGGCCGAGTTGTTGCCGCGTGCGCCGGTTGTGACTGTCATGGGTCACGTCGACCATGGCAAGACCTCACTGCTCGATTACATCCGCCGCGCCAAAGTGGCCTCCGGTGAAGCGGGCGGCATCACCCAGCACATCGGTGCCTACCACGTGGAGACCCCGCGCGGCATGGTGTCCTTCCTGGATACCCCGGGCCACGAGGCGTTTACCGCCATGCGTGCCCGCGGCGCCCAGGCGACCGACATCGTGATTCTGGTGGTGGCGGCTGACGATGGCGTGATGCCGCAGACCAAGGAAGCCATCAAGCATGCCAAGGCGGCCGGTGTTCCCATCGTGGTGGCGATCAACAAGATCGACAAGCCCGGTATCAACATGGAGCGCGTCAAGGGCGAGCTGGTCACCGAAGAAGTGATTCCCGAAGAGTTCGGCGGCGACGTTCCTTTTGTCGGCGTCTCCGCCCATACTGGCGCCGGTGTCGATGCCTTGCTCGAACAGGTGCTGCTGCAGGCCGAAGTGCTTGAACTCAAGGCGCCGGTGGAAGCACTGGCCAAGGGCCTGGTAATCGAAGCCCGTCTCGACAAGGGCCGTGGCCCCGTGGCGACTGTGCTGATTCAGGCGGGAACGCTGAAAGCCGGCGACGTGGTGCTGGCCGGTTCGACCTATGGCCGCGTGCGCGCCATGCTGGACGAAAACGGCAAGCCGATCAAAACGGCGGGTCCGTCGATTCCCGTGGAAATTCAGGGCTTGACGGAAGTGCCGCAGGCCGGTGATGAATTCATGGTCATGCTCGACGAGCGTCGTGCCCGTGAAATCTCCACCTACCGCGCCGGCAAGTTCCGCAATACCAAGCTGGCCAAGCAACAGGCCGCCAAGCTGGAAAACATGTTCTCCGATATCGGCGCCGGTGAAGTCAAGATGTTGCCCATCATCATCAAGGCCGATGTGCAAGGTTCGCAGGAAGCGCTGGCCCAGTCGCTGCTCAAGCTTTCGACCGAAGAGGTCAAGGTCCAGCTCGTGTACTCCGGTGTGGGTGGTATTTCCGAATCCGACGTCAACCTGGCGATTGCCTCCAAGGCCGTGGTGATCGGGTTCAACACCCGTGCCGATGCCCAGGCCCGCAAGCAGGCCGAAAACAACGGCGTGGACATTCGTTACTACAACATCATTTATGACGCTGTGGACGAACTTCGCGCCGCGATGTCGGGCATGCTGACGCCGGACAAGAAGGAAGAAGTCATCGGCAATGCCGAGATTCGCCAGGTGTTCAAGGTCAGCAAGATCGGCTCGATTGCCGGCTGTATGGTCACTGCCGGGGTGGTTCGCCGCACAGCGCGCCTGCGCCTTCTGCGCGAAAACGTGGTCGTCTTCACGGGTGAACTCGATTCGCTCAAGCGCTTCAAGGACGACGCCAAGGAAGTCAAGGAAGGCTTCGAGTGCGGCTTGAACATCAAGAACTACAACGACATCCAGGTTGGCGACATCCTGGAGTTCTTTGAAATCAGGGAAGTGGCGCGGACACTGGAAGTCTGATCCCGGCTGGCCGGCAGCCCCTGGCTGCCAGCCTTTCCGCAGACCCCACCATTTTTTGACATGCGTAAAAAATCATCCACCCCGAATCGCGGTTTTCGCGTCGCCGATCAGATCCAGCGCGATCTGACGGAGCTGATCGCGCGCGAACTTAAAGACCCGCGGGTCGGGATGGTGACCGTGCAGGCCGTCGAGGTGACGGCCGACTATGCGCATGCCAAGGTGTTTTTCAGTGTGCTTGTCGGTGACCCGAAAGAGTGCGAAGAAGCGCTCAACCAGGCCGCCGGGTTCCTGCGCAATGGCCTCTTCAAGCGGCTGATGACGCACACCGTGCCGACGCTGCATTTCCACTTCGACCGCACGACCGAACGTGCGGCCGACATGAACGCCTTGATTGCCAAGGCGGTTTCTTCCCGCGCCCAAGACGACTGAGTTCGCGCCGTTTCCCTTGATGACAGGTTCAGGGACAACGGTGCCAACGAAGCGCCCGGGCCAGCCCGTGCGCTGAGCCTGTCGGAAGTTATGACGCAAACCTCTTCTCATCGCCAGAAAATCCAGCGACGTCCCGTGCACGGCGTGTTGCTGCTCGACAAGCCGCTGGGCCTGTCGAGCAATCAGGCCTTGCAGAAGGCCAAATGGCTGCTGCGCGCCGACAAGGCCGGCCACACCGGCACGCTTGATCCGCTGGCCACCGGCGTGTTGCCGCTGTGTTTTGGTGCCGCCACCAAGTTCAGCCAGATCCAGCTTGACGCCGACAAGACGTACGAAGCGGTGCTGCTGCTGGGCCGGAAAACCACCACGGCCGACGCCGAAGGCGACGTGATTGAGACCCGGCCCGTGCCCGAAATCACGGCGGCCTTGCTGGTGTCGCTGACGGAACGCTTCACCGGCCCGCAAGTACAGGTTCCGCCCATGTACTCGGCGCTCAAGAAGGACGGCAAAGCGCTGTACGAATACGCCCGCAAGGGGCAAGAGGTGGAGCGGGAAGCCCGTAACATCACGATTTTCAAGCTGAATATGGCTGTAGCCCAGGATAAGCGTGCACCTGCAGCTATCAAAATCATAGTAACCTGCAGCAAGGGCACTTACATCCGCACGCTCGGTGAAGACATCGGAGAGGCGATCGGTTGCGGCGCGCATCTGGGTTCGCTCAGGCGGCTGGAGACCGGCGGCTACACGGCGCAGCAGTGCGTGACCTTGCCCGCCCTGGAAGCCATGACCGAGCCCGAGCGCGAAGCCTGCCTGCTACCGGCGCAGTCGCTGGTGTCGGCGTACCCGTCTGTCACATTGGACGCCGACAATGCAGGGCGTTTTTTAAGTGGTTTGCGCCGCCGGGGTGAGCCCGGGCAGTGGGGCACCGATGCGCCGCTGGTGCAGGTCTATGGCACCGAGCCGCCGGCGTTCCTGGGCTCGGCCCATGTCACGGCCGACGAACTGATTCCGCAGCGTTTGCTGAGCCCGATTGAAATACAGGACATTTTGCAAGCCGCCAGAACGCCGGCTGAACGCTCCACACCCGATTTCGCTGCCGCGCCCACAGGCGTTGCGGCTTCTTCTTTCCAACATTAACCCCGTACCGTTTCGAGTCTTCCTGAAAGCCAACCATGAGCCATAACCAAATCCGCAATATCGCCATCATCGCCCACGTTGACCATGGCAAAACCACCATGGTTGACCAGCTGCTGCGTCAGTCCGGCACCTTCGCCGAGCACGAAAAAGTGGTCGACACCGTGATGGACAACAACGCCATCGAAAAAGAACGCGGCATCACCATCCTGGCCAAGAACTGCGCCGTGACCTGGGAAGGCACGCACATCAACATCGTCGACACCCCGGGCCACGCCGACTTCGGCGGTGAAGTGGAGCGCGCGCTGTCCATGGTCGACGGCGTGGTGCTGCTGATCGATGCGCAGGAAGGCCCCATGCCCCAGACGCGCTTCGTGACCAAGAAGGCACTTGCCCTGGGCCTCAAGCCCATCGTGGTGGTCAACAAGGTCGACAAGCCGGGCGCCAACCCCGACAAGGTCATCAACGCCGCTTTCGACCTGTTCGACAAGCTGGGCGCCACCGACGAGCAGCTCGATTTCCCCGTGGTGTACGCCTCGGGCATCAACGGCTGGTCGTCCCTCGAAGAAGGCCCTCCGAATGAGCAGTGGGGCCCCGACATGTCGGCGCTCTTCAACACCATCCTCAAGCATGTGCCTGCGCAAAAGGGTGACCCTGCCGCGCCGCTGCAGCTGCAGATTTCCGCTCTCGATTTCTCGACCTTCGTCGGCCGCATCGGCGTCGGCCGCATCAGCCAGGGCACCATCAAGCCCATGATGGATGTGGTGGTCATGGAGGGCCCGGACGGCAAGGCCGTCAAGGGCCGTGTCAACCAGGTCCTGACCTTCCAGGGCCTCGAACGTGTGCAGGCCACCGAAGCCGGCCCGGGCGAAATCGTGCTGATCAACGGCCTGACCGACATCGGTATCGGCGTGACGATTACCGACCCGACCAATCCCGCACCGCTGCCCATGCTCAAGGTCGATGAGCCGACCCTGACCATGAACTTCTGCGTCAACACCAGCCCGCTGGCTGGCCGCGAAGGCAAGTACGTCACCAGCCGCCAGATCTGGGACCGCCTGCAAAAAGAACTGCAGCACAACGTGGCGCTGCGCGTCAGCGAAACCGACGAAGAAGGCATCTTTGAAGTCATGGGCCGGGGTGAGTTGCACCTGACCATCCTGCTGGAGAACATGCGCCGCGAAGGCTTCGAAATGGCGGTGTCCAAGCCGCGCGTCGTGATGAAGGACGTCAACGGTGAAAAGCACGAGCCTATCGAGCTGGTCACGGCCGACATCGAAGACCAGCACCAGGGCGGCGTGATGCAGGCACTGGGCGAGCGCAAGGGCGAGCTGGTGAACATGGAGCCGGACGGCAGAGGCCGCGTGCGCCTTGAGTACCGAATCCCGGCGCGTGGCCTGATCGGCTTTACCAACGAGTTCCTGAACCTGACGCGTGGTTCTGGCCTGATCTCCAACATCTTCGACAGCTACGAAGCGCACAAGGGCGAAATCGGCGGCCGTAAAAACGGTGTGCTGATCTCGATGGACGACGGTGAAATCTTCACCTACGCCCTGGGCAAGCTGGACGACCGCGGCCGCATGTTTGTGCGCGCCAATGACCCGGTGTATGAAGGCATGATCGTCGGCATCCACAGTCGTGACAACGACCTGGTGGTGAACGCTACACGTACCAAGCAGTTGACCAACTTCCGCGTCAGCGGCAAGGAAGACGCGATCAAGATCACGCCACCTATCGAGCTGACGCTGGAATACGGCGTTGAGTTTATTGAGGACGACGAGCTGGTCGAAATCACGCCCAAGTCGGTTCGCCTGCGCAAGCGCCACCTCAAAGAGAGCGATCGCAAGCGCGCAGGCAGGTCTTGAGCCTTCACGGTGGCTAGCGTTCCTCGTTTGCCACCAACAGGAGCCGCCCTCGCCGCTGCCTTTCAACCCAGCATGAGCCGTGGAACCGGCTTTGCCGGGCCACAGGCGGGCGGCCCCCTCGGGGGGCAGGAAGCTACACGCAGTGAGCGACCGTGGGGGCTCCAGATTGCAAGCCTATGAAACTCACGCATTCCAAAGCTGTCGTCTTGATGATCTTCGTGACCCTGATGTGGTCGATTGCGGGTGTGGTCACGCGTCACCTCGAATCGGCGCGCAGTTTTGAAGTCACGTTCTGGCGCAGCTTTTTCACGGTGGTTTCGCTGCTGGTGATCTTGCCGCTGTGGCAGGGCAGGGCGGTGTTCACCAAAATCCGTAATGGCGGCTCGGCGCTCTGGATTTCCGGCTTTTGCTGGAGCGTGATGTTCACGGCTTTCATGGTGGCGCTCACGCTCACCACGGTGGCCAATGTGCTGGTGACCATGGCGGTCAGTCCCTTCATCACGGCTTTGCTGGCCCGTGCCTTTATTGGCCACAAAATTCCCGGCCGCACCTGGCTGGCCATTGCCATGGCGGGCGCAGGCATTGCCTGGATGTACGGTGGGCAGATGGACCTCTCCAGCCACCTGGGCGGCACGCTGGTGGCCCTGATGGTGCCGTTGGCCAGCGCCAGCAACTGGACGGTGGTGCAGCACAGCCGCGCGCACGGCAAGAACATCGACCTGGTACCTGCCGTGTTGGTGGGGGCGGTGATTTCGACGCTGGCAACCCTGCCGCTGTCGTTTCCGTTTTCGGCCACACCGCATGACATCGGGCTGCTGGCTTTGCTCGGCCTGGTCCAGTTGGCCATCCCGTGCGTGCTGTCGGTGATGTGCGCCGGCGTGCTCAAGGCGCCGGAAGTGGCCCTGCTGGCGCTGCTGGAAGTGATTTTTGGTATTTTGCTGGCCTGGTTTGGCGCGGGCGAGGTGCCCGGCGCGAGTGTGCTGACAGGCGGCGCGCTGGTGATAGGTGCGCTGGTGGTCAATGAACTGGTTGGATGGAGGCAGCGGGCATGAATACTGTCAGCAGAAACGATGTGCTGGTTGAGCGGCGCGGCAGCGCCGGGCTCATTACCCTGAACCGCCCCAAGGCGCTCAATGCGCTGTCGCTGGCCATGATTCGGGACCTGTCCGCCGCCTTGCTGGCCTGGCGTGACGACCCTGAGGTTCATGTGGTGGCGATACGCGGCACCAACAAGAAGGGCCAGCCCGGCACGCCCGAGAGTCTCTTCGGCGGTTTTTGCGCCGGGGGCGACATCCGCTTTTTCCACCAGGCGGTGTTCGCGGGCGATTCTGCGCTGGAGGACTTCTTCACCGAGGAATACGCGCTCAACCACCTGATTCACAACTATCCAAAGCCTTACGTCGCCTTCATGGACGGCGTGGTGATGGGCGGCGGTATGGGAATCAGCCAGGGCGCCAAGGTGCGCATCGTCACCGAGCACACCAAAATGGCCATGCCGGAAACAAACATTGGCCTGTTTCCGGACGTAGGCGGCGGCTACTTCCTGAGTCGCTGCCCGGGCCACGCAGGCGAGTACCTGGCACTCACGGGTGACGTGATCGGTGCAGATGAAGCCATCAGCTACGGCCTGGCGGACGTCAAGCTGGAGGCAGGACGCCTGCCGGCACTTTGGGAGGCCCTGGGCAGCCGGGCTTTCACATCAGCGGCTGAGGCAGAGCAGTGGGTTGCTACTGAGTTGATAGCTGGTGGCGCTCGTCCAGCAATGGCTACGAGCCATTTTGATGCGTATTTTTCCTTGCCGAGAGTTAAACACATCGTGGACGCGCTGGAAGCTGCAACCGACCCCTGGGCGCTGAAGACGGCCGCCACCTTGCGCAGGCGTTCACCGCTGATGCTGCATGTGACACTGGAGCAGATCCGCCGCGCCCGCACCATGACGCTGGCCGATGACCTGCGCATGGAGCGGGACATGGTGTACCAGTGCTTTCACCTGCGTCCCGGCGCAGCCAGCGAAACCGTCGAAGGCATACGTGCGCTGGCCGTTGACAAGGACTACAAGCCACAGTGGATGCCCGCGCGCATCGAAGACGTGAAGCCAGGCATGGCCGATGCGTTTTTTGCCAGCCCCTGGACGGCGCAAACGCATCCTTTACGCGCGCTGGCGTAACGCCATCGCGGTGGGCCAGCGGCTCGAGGGCTACCTTCCGGAAGTTTATTCGCTATCAAATAGATAGCTGCTTGCGCTTGTCCTGTCTACCCTGGAGGCCGATTTTCTGTAATTTCCCGCTGCAGTCAAAGCTGCTGGTAAACCAGCTGCGCGAGCTTCATGAGTTCATCGCGCGACACCGCACCGCTAAGCGCATAACCAAAGCCCTGGTCAACCCAGTAAAACGACGGCACCGGGCCGTCGCCGCTGTAGCGGAAAACGGTTTCCGTGTTGCCAGGCCGCGCCTGGGCCTGCGAGGCGCCGGCACTGGCCGGCGTTGCGCCATCCACAGCGCCCAGGTAAAGCGTCAGGCGCAGGCCGGCTGCGTTCTGGAACATGAACTGTGCGCGGGCGCCGCCTTCACCGGGCAACAGGCGGCCACCGACCAGTTCATAGCCCTGTGTTGCCAGCACCGGCACCTTGAGCGGTCGCCCCACACGTTTGGATAGCCACTGCACCAGGTGGTCTTGTTGCGCGGCCGTGACTTCGACCGGATGGCGCACCTCAGGTGAAAACACCGCATGCGCTACCGAAGCCTGGTGCACAAATGACTGCGTAGCGCGTGCTGCCGGCCCGGCTGCGATTTGCCCAGCTGGCGGGCTACCCAGGTGGCCATGCGACAGCCAGCCCATGCCGAACGCCATCACCACCGCAGCCGCCATGCCGCCCCATCGCCACCACTGGTCGATTTGCCGCCGGGCGGCCTGGCCGCGGCGGGCGGCGGCCAGCAGCGCATCGGGGATGGGTTCTTCCAGCAACGGACGGTGCAGCGCGCGCAGCGCCAGGCGCTGCGATTGCCAGGCCTCAAGCGTTTCGCGGGCTGCGGGGTCGCCGGCCAGCAGCGAGGCTTCAAACTCCGCGCGGCGCTCAGCGGGCAACCTGCCATCCATCATGGCGCTGATCTGGTCGTGCGTGAGCTCGCCGTGATGATCATGGGGTGGGATATGTGGTTTTTCCATGGTCGTGGGGTCGTTATTTCAGGCGCCTGAGCTGCGTTGGGACGCCCGCTGCCTGCGGTGCGGGGCCATCCATCAGTTCACGCAAACGGCTGCGCGCGCGTGAGAGGCGTGACATGACCGTCCCGACAGGTACGCCGGTGATTTTGGCGACTTCTTCATACGAAAGGTCTTCCAGACTGACCAGCAGCAGTACCACCCGCTGGTCTTCGGGCAGGCGCAGCAGGCAACGCTGCAGGTCCAGGGCCTGGGCCGTGCCTGTTTCAGGCGCGGCCATTTCGCCTTCGACATCTTCGAAGTTGACCGTGATGCCCGCCGTCGCCTGCCGCGTGGAGCGGCGCACCTGGTTGATGAAAATGTTGTGCATCAGCGTGAACAGCCAGGCCCGCAGGTCGCTACCCACCACCCACAGGCGCCATTTGGCGCAGGCCCGCTCCAGCGTGTCCTGCACCAGGTCGTCCGCCATCCAGGCGTCACCCGTCAGCACGCGCGCATAGCGGCGCAGGCTGGGGATGTGCTCGGTCAGCGGAAAGTGGGTCATGTATCTGCGAAGCCTGCGGCCATCGTAACGAAGCCGGCCACAGGCGTCACGGCATTACGACGTCAAGGCTTGATGACGTGCCAGACAGTTCCCACGTTATCGCCGGTCTTGTCACCGGGCTTGGTGTCCTTGGCCCAGTAGTACAGCGGCTTGCCCTTCATGGCCCATTGCTTTTTGCCATCGTCACGCGTGATGACCGTGTAGTCACCGGCCGGCTTGTCGGCGTCAGCAGCCATCAGGGGCGGCCAGTTGGTGGCGCAGGAACCATTGCAGACGGACTTGCCGCTGCCCGCGGCGTCTCGGTCAAAGACATACAGGGTCATGCCGTTCGGGCCGACCAGCACGCCGTCGGCCACTTTGGCCGGGCTGCTGGCGGTCATGGAGGCGCAACCGCCGAGCAGGGCGGCAGTCAAAAGGACGGTGGACAGCAGTTTCATGGAATTCTCCGGTGGGGTTTCAGGTGAAGTATTGGTGCGCAGACCACGTTTGAATGTGGGGTGCACACGGATAAACACCCGCCAGGGCCGGTTTATTCCATAGACGGTGAAAAATAGTTTGCCTGCTGCCCGCAAGCGGCGTGCTTGCCGAGGCTCAGCGGTTGCGCGACTTCATCGCGCGCTCAACTTCGCGCTTGCCTTCACGGTCCTTGATGGTGTCGCGCTTGTCGTGCTCGCCCTTGCCCTTGGCCAGGCCGATCTCGCATTTCACCTTGCCCGCTTTCCAGTGCATGTTCAGCGGCACCAGGGTGAAGCCCTTTTGCTCCACCTTGCCAATCAGGCGGCGGATCTCTTCCTTGTGCATCAGGAGTTTCTTGGTGCGCACCGAGTCGGGACGCACGTGGGTCGAAGCCGTGCCCAGCGGGTTGATCTGGCAGCCGATGATGAAGAGTTCGCCATTGCGAATGACGACATAGCCGTCAGTAAGCTGGACCTTGCCTTCGCGCAGGGACTTCACTTCCCAGCCTTCGAGCACCATGCCCGCCTCAAAGCGCTCTTCAATCTGGTAATTGAAAAGCGCTTTTTTATTGTCGGCAATGCGCACGGCCGCCGCAGCGGCCTTGGGGGAGAGATTGGCGCTGGGCGTTGCGGCCGTTTTTTTGGAGGAGGATGCTTCTTTGGTGGCCATGGATAAAAGGTAAGGGCGAAATCTGAAAAGTACAGTGCCACGCGAAGTGGCTAATACAATTGCGCCCAGCCCTCGATTGTATGAAAACCGTTCACAAGTCCGTTTTAATCTGGTACAGCGCCGCCGAAATGTTTGGGCTGGTCACTGATGTCGCAAGGTATCCCGAGTTTCTCCCTTGGTGTGACCAGGCCGCTGTGCTGGAGGAAGACGCGCGCGGCATGACCGCGAAGGTCGGCATCTCGTTGGCCGGGCTGACGCAAAGCTTCACTACCCGCAACACACACGAAAAAAACCGGAAAGTCAGCCTGAAACTGGTCGATGGCCCGTTTTCAAAGCTCGACGGCCACTGGGATTTCACGCCTGTCGGCAAGGCCGATGAAAGGGCCTGCAAGGTGGATTTCACGCTGCGTTATGACTTTGACAACGCCGCGCTGGCGGCACTGGTCGGTCCCGTTTTCGAAAAAATAGCGGGAAGCCTGGTGGATGCCTTTGTCAAAAGGGCTGAAGACGTCTATGGCGAAGCCTGAGGGCGGCGCGCCGCTCAAAGTCACCTTGGTCTATTCAGCGGTGCCGCGGCAGGTCCGCGAGTGGGCGCTGGAGCTGGCGGCGGGTACCACGGTGGCGCAGGCGCTTGCTGCGGCCGGGGTCTTTGATGAATTCCCGGCGTTGCAGCAGGGGGGCCGTCTGGTCATCGGCATCTGGGGGCGCAAGACCACTTTAGGGCATGTGCTGCGAGAGCATGACAGGGTTGAACTTTACCGCGGCCTTCGGGTTGACCCCAAGGTTGCGCGCCGCGAGCGTTTTACCCGGCAGGGCGCCAAAAGCGCCGGGCTGTTTGCCAAAGCCCGACCCGGGGCGAAAGCGGGGTACTAAGCCCCCGGTTCCACACTGCGTAACCCGGGGCCGGCCCGAGGGGGGACGGTCGCGGTTGATTATTTACAACTGCTATCCACGATACCTTGGGTTCGCTTTGATTCTTCGGCACGCTTGGTGTCATCCATCACCTCTTGCTCGCCTTTCGCGTTGGTCGTGCTGATTCGCGTACCCGCTTGCAATGAAGCCAGATGCTTTTTGGCCCGCTCGCAGTTTTCTGCTCTGCTTTTGGCCAACTTTTCTTCCTCGGCTTTTTTCTTGGCGGCTTCTTCGTTCTCGGCCTGCTTTTTCTTGGCTTCAAGTTCGGTGTCTTTGCCAGACAGCTTGGGTGCACTGGCTTTGCCGGCCGGTGCAGACGCTGCCGGGGCAGCCGCATCAGTCGCGCTTGCTGCAGGCTCAATGGCTGCTGCCGTTCGCGCCATACCACCCGGCCGCTTCAGAATGTTTTTTTCCGGGATTTCGGCGGGCGGCGAGCGGTCGCTGTAGACCTTGCGGCCATCTTTGTCGATCCACTGCCATTGGGCAAATGCTGTCAGCGCAAATGACCCGCAGGCGATCGCCAGCAGGAGGGGACGAAAAACGGATTTGAAGTGCATTTCGTGAGTGTAGCGCTGTGCTGTCCGGTTTTCGTGCGGCTGGCGGGTAAAGCGGTTTTTTTACAACCTTTGGCGAACAGATACCTAGGCCGCAAAAGGCGGCTAGGGGTAAGTACCGACGGCGTATGACGACAAGGGTACAATCGTGTTTTTGGAGCCATCCCTATGCGCCTACTCGGCAAAGCGCTCACCTTCGACGACGTATTGTTGGTGCCAGCGTTCTCCCAGGTCCTGCCCAAGGACACCTCACTTTCCACCCAGTTCTCCCGAAATATCCGCCTGAATCTGCCGCTTGTCTCGGCGGCCATGGATACCGTCACCGAAGCCCGGCTGGCCATTGCCATTGCGCAGGAAGGCGGCATAGGCATTGTTCACAAAAACCTGACACCCCAGCAGCAGGCAGCCGAGGTTGCCAAGGTCAAACGCTACGAAAGCGGCGTGCTGCGCGATCCGGTGGTCATCACCCCCACGCATACCGTGCGCCAGGTCATGGCGCTCAGCGAGCAGCTCGGCATTTCCGGCTTTCCCGTGATTGACGGGGGCAAGGTCGTCGGCATCGTCACCGGGCGCGACATGCGCTTCGAATCCCGCATGGATGTGCCGGTCAGCACCATCATGACGCCGCGGGAGCGCCTGATCACCATTTCTGAAACTGCTTCATTGGCCGACGCCAAGGCCCTGCTGAACAAACACCGCCTTGAACGTGTGCTGCTGATCAACGACGATTTCGAGCTCAAGGGCCTGATCACCGTCAAGGACATCACCAAACAGACCACCTTCCCGAATGCCGCACGTGACTTGCACGGCAAGCTGCGTGTGGGTGCGGCTGTCGGGGTGGGTGAGGGCACCGAGGAACGCGTCGAGGCGCTGGTCAAAGCCGGCGTCGACGCCATTGTGGTGGACACCGCCCACGGCCACAGCAAAGGCGTGCTCGACCGGGTCCGCTGGGTCAAGCAGAACTACCCCCAAGTTGATGTGATTGGCGGCAACATTGCCACCGGCGCCGCGGCGCTGGCACTGGTTGAGGCTGGCGCCGACGGCGTCAAGGTCGGCATCGGCCCCGGCAGCATCTGCACCACCCGGATCGTTGCCGGCGTGGGCGTGCCGCAGATCATGGCCATCGATAATGTTGCTACAGCCTTGCGCGGTACCGGCGTGCCGTTGATCGGCGACGGCGGCATCCGCTACAGCGGCGACATAGCCAAGGCCATCGCGGCGGGCGCCAACACGGTGATGATGGGTGGCATGTTCGCCGGCACCGAAGAAGCGCCGGGTGAAGTGATCCTGTTCCAGGGCCGCAGCTACAAGAGCTACCGCGGCATGGGCAGCATAGGCGCCATGCAGCAGGGCAGCGCAGACCGTTATTTCCAGGAGTCCAGCACCGGCAATCCGAATGCCGACAAGCTGGTCCCCGAAGGCATTGAAGGCCGCGTCCCCTACAAGGGCTCCATGGTCGCCATCGTGTTCCAGATGGCCGGCGGCCTGCGCGCCAGCATGGGCTACTGCGGCTGCCCCACCATCGAGGACATGCGTGACAAGGCCGAATTTGTGGAAATCACTTCTGCCGGCATCCGCGAAAGCCATGTCCACGACGTGCAGATCACGAAAGAAGCGCCAAACTACCGCGCCGATTGAGTTTGACCCAGCCGGCCAGGGCGTCTTGAAAGACGCCCTTTCTTTTTTTGCCTTGAAGAAGCCCCTCATGCAACACCAGAAAATCCTCATTCTCGATTTCGGCTCACAGGTCACCCAGCTGATCGCCCGCCGTGTGCGCGACGCCCACGTGTTCTGCGAAGTCCACCCCTGCGACGTCAGCGACGAATGGGTCCGCGAATACGCCAAAGACGGCACGCTCAAGGGCATCATCCTGTCCGGCAGCCACGCCAGCATTTACGAAGAAACCACCGACAAGGCACCGCAAGCGGTGTTTGAATTGGGCTTGCCGGTGCTGGGCATCTGCTACGGCATGCAGGCCATGGCGCACCAGCTGGGCGGCAAAGTTGAAGGCGGCCACAAGCGCGAGTTCGGCTCCGCCGATGTGCGCGCCCGCGGCCACACCGCCCTGCTCAAGGGTATCGCCGACTACACCACGCCCGAAGGCCAGGGCATGCTCGATGTCTGGATGAGCCACGGCGACAAGGTCACCGAAATGCCACCGGGGTTCAAGCTCATGGCCTCGACCGATTCCTGCCCAATCGCCGGAATGGCCGATGAAGACCGCCGTTTTTACGCGGTGCAGTTCCATCCCGAAGTCACGCACACCAAGCAGGGCAACGCCATCCTCAAGCGCTTCGTGCTCGATATTTGCGGTACCCGCCAGGACTGGGTCATGGGTGACTACATCAGCGAAGCCGTCGAGAAAATCCGCGCGCAGGTGGGTGACGAGGAAGTCATCCTGGGTCTGTCCGGTGGTGTTGACTCTTCAGTGGCTGCGGCGCTGATCCACCGCGCCATCGGCGACCAGCTGACCTGTGTGTTCGTCGACCACGGCCTGCTTCGCCTCAACGAAGGCGACATGGTCATGGAGATGTTTGTCGGCAAGCTGCATGCCAACGTGATCCGCGTCGATGCCAGCGACCAGTTCCTCGGCCATCTGGCAGGCGTCAGCGAACCCGAAGCCAAGCGCAAGATCATCGGCCGCGAGTTCGTCGAGGTGTTCAAGGCCGAAGCGGCCCGGCTCAAGGCCGGCACCGGCGGCCACAAGGGCGCCAAATGGCTGGCCCAGGGCACGATTTACCCCGACGTGATCGAATCCGGCGGCGCCAAAAGCAAGAAAGCCGTCACCATCAAGAGCCATCACAACGTTGGCGGCCTGCCTGAGCAACTGGGTCTCAAGCTGCTCGAACCTTTGCGCGAGTTGTTCAAGGACGAAGTCCGCGAGCTGGGCGTCGCGCTTGGGTTGCCGCACGACATGGTGTACCGCCATCCGTTTCCTGGCCCCGGCTTGGGTGTGCGCATCCTGGGCGAAGTCAAGAAGGAATATGCAGACCTCTTGCGCCGCGCCGATGCGATCTTCATCGAAGAGCTGCGCAACTTCAAGGATGCCGCAACCGGCAAGACATGGTATGACCTCACCAGCCAGGCCTTCACCGTCTTCCTGCCAGTCAAAAGCGTGGGCGTGATGGGGGATGGCCGGACCTACGACTACGTGGTGGCGTTGCGCGCCGTGCAGACCAGCGATTTCATGACGGCCGACTGGGCCGAGCTGCCTTACGCGCTGCTCAAGAAGGTCTCGGGCCGGATCATCAACGAAGTGCGCGGCATCAACCGCGTGACCTACGACGTGAGCAGCAAGCCGCCGGCCACGATTGAGTGGGAATGAGGAGTTGACCCATGCCTGGGCAATCCGCATTACCCGGCTTTGACGACGCGCCGGCACCGACGGACCGGTTGTTTTTCGCGCTCTTTCCTGACGCTGAGACCGCCGAGCGTATTGCGCAGTGTGCCCGGCAATTGCGCACAGAGCACGGCCTGCATGGCACGCCGCTGAAAACCGGGCGCTTTCACATCACGCTGCACCACCTGGGTGATTACGCCGGCATGCCGCAGGGCGTGGTCGACATGGCTGGCAGAGCGGCGGCAGCGGTCAAAGCTTCACCGTTTACTGTCACTTTTGACCGAGCCGCGAGTTTTTCCAGTTCCCCGCGCAACCGGCCTTTTGTCCTGCGCGGTGACGCTGGCCTTGCCGACCTGATGGCGTTCCAGCGGGCGCTGGGCATTGAGATGACCAAGGCCGGGCTGGGGCGCTGGGCGAAACCGGCCTACACGCCCCATGTCACTTTGCTCTATGACGACCGCGCGGTAGCCGAACAGCCGGTCGAGCCTATCGCCTGGACGGCCGGCGAGTTTGTCCTTGTGCGCAGCCTGATCGGCCAGACGCTGCACGTTCCATTGGCCCGCTGGCCTTTACGCCCCTGAATCTTGCGCCCACGGGCGCGGATCTCCGGGAAATTTGCGGCTGATCAAGCCGTCGCCAGATCCAGGTTTTGGCCTATGCTTCAGGCTATGTACATGCCGCCCCAATTCAAAGGCGACCGCGCAAAGGCTGCGGCGCTGATCCAAGAACACCCTTTCGCCAGCCTGATCAGCGTCGACGACGCCGGTCTGCCGTATGTCACGCACCTGCCGCTGCATCTGGAAGATCGCGGCGATCAACTGGTGCTGCTGGGCCATGTGGCCAAGCCCAATGCGCACTGGCGCTACCTGCGGGCACGCCCGCAGGCCGTGGTTACGTTTCTCGGGCCTCACGCCTACCTGTCGCCCAAGGTCTACCCAGACCTGGCGCGGGTGCCGACCTGGAACTACCTGGCCGTGCATTGCACCGTACAGGCCACGCTGATCGAAGATCCCCTGGCAAAAGACCGCCTGCTTAAAAAGCTGATTGGCGACCATGAGCCACCTTACGCCGAGCAATGGCGTGGCTTGGGCGAAGAGTTTGCCCACAAAATGCTGGCCGGCATTGTGGCTTTTGAATTGCAGGTGACCGATCTGCAGTGCAAGGTCAAGATCAACCAGCACAGGCCCGAGTCCCACGCGGCGATGAAGGCCATGTACGCCGCCGGAAACGAAAACGAGCGCGGTCTGGCCAACTGGATGGACCGCCTGGGCATGGCCGGCCCAAGCAACACATCAACGGAGGCTTGAAATGCGCGCCATGTTCAGCATCGTGAGCCTGTTGGTCGTGCTGGCCATCGTGGGGTTCCTGGTCAAGAAACAATTGGGCAGCCAGCTGGCCAGCCCACCGGCGGCCGGCATGCCCGCAGTCTCTGGCGGCGCCACGCCGCAAGAACAAAGCCGGCAGGTGCAGCAGCAGGTCAAGCAGTCCGTGGAAAGCCTGATGCAGCAGCCCCGGCCGTCGCAGGACGAAAAATAATTCAAGAAGAAAAAGGCTGTAGCCCTTTCAAGACGGGCGCAAGCAGCTATTAAAATAATAGCAAATGAATGACATCACCTTCATGCAGCAGGCGCTTGCGCAGGCCCGTCAGACAGCCGCGTTGGGTGAAGTGCCTGTGGGCGCAGTGGTGGTACGGGGTGGCGAGGTCATTGCCACGGGGCGTAACGCCCCGGTGGACGGGCACGACCCGACGGCGCATGCCGAGATCGTGGCCCTGCGTGCGGCAGCTCAGGCGCTGGGCAACTACCGGCTGGACGATTGCGAACTGTTTGTCACGCTGGAACCTTGCGCCATGTGCAGCGGCGCCATGCTGCATGCCCGACTCAAACGCGTAGTGTTTGGCGCGACCGACCCCAAGACCGGCGCCGCCGGCTCAGTCATCGACCTGTTTGCCGAGTCCCGGCTGAACCACCAGACCCATGTGCAAGGCGGGGTGCTGGCTGGGGAATGCAGCGCACTGCTGCAGGAGTTTTTTCGCCGGCGCAGGGATGAGCAACGCGAGGCATCGCGGCTGGCCCATCCGCTGCGCGACGATGCATTGCGCACGCCCGACGCCGCGTTTGATGCCCTGCCGGGCTATCCCTGGCCGCCCCGTTATGTGAGCGACCTGCCGGCGCTGCAGGGGCTGCGCATGCATTACCTTGACGAAGGCGACAGTGGGAACAAGGGCGAAGGAGGCGGCCTGACCTTTCTGTGCCTGCACGGCAACCCGGCCTGGAGCTATCTTTATCGCAAGATGATCCCGCCGCTGCTGCAAGCCGGGCACCGCGTTGTTGCCCCTGACATGGTCGGGTTTGGCAAAAGCGACAAGCCCAAGAAGGACAGCTTTCACAGCTTCACCACCCATCGGCAAATTTTGCTCGAACTGGTCGAAAAGCTGGATCTGCAAAACGTGGTGCTGGTGGTTCAGGACTGGGGCGGCTTGCTGGGCCTGACGCTGCCCATGGCCGCGGCCTCGCGCTACAAAGGCCTGCTGGTCATGAACACCATGCTGGGCACCGGGGATGCTCCCTTGCCTGCGGGCTTTGTGGCCTGGCGCGAGATGTGCGCCAGGAACCCAGAGTTTGATGTGGCGCGCCTTTTTGCGCGTGGCAACCCGCAGATGAGCCCGGCCGAGTGCGCCGCCTACAACGCACCGTTTCCGGACAAAGGGCATCGTGCCGCGCTGCGCGCTTTTCCGCCCATGGTGCCGGATACACCCGATACCGACGGCGCGGCCATTTCACGCCAGGCGCGCGCTTTCTGGCACAACGACTGGACCGGCCGGACATTGATGGTGGTGGGTGCGCAAGACCCGGTGCTGGGCCCGCCCGTCATGAAGGAACTGCAAGCCCTGATCCGCGGTTGCGGCGAGCCCGTGATGCTGCCGCAGGCCGGCCACTTTGTGCAAGAGCACGGTGAGCCGATTGCGCAGCAAGCAGTGCGGTTTTTCAGCCCGCCAGCTTAAAGACCGGCAAATGCCAGCCTAGGAAGATGGCGCTCAGCCGCAGCGCCGCCACGGCCACCAGCCCAATGCCGAATGCCCATGAGGATTTCAGGCCCAGCGTCTTCAGAGCCAGGTACAGCACAATTCCGGCAATCGCCGCGCTGGCATAAATGTCCTGACGCAGCAGCAGGGGGATCTGGTTGCTGCAGATGTCGCGCATCACGCCGCCGGCCACACCGGTCATGGTGCCCATCAACACCACGATGATGGGCGACAGCCGCGCTGCCTCGGCCAGCTGCGCACCTGAAAGGGCAAACAGGGCCAGGCCGAAGGCATCGGCCACCAGCAGGGCCTGCGCAGGAATCGGCAGGAGCTGTACATACAGCACTGTGCCCAGTGCCGCCGCGCAGATCACCAGCAGGTAGGTGGGGTTGGCCATCCAGAACACCGGGTGCCGGTTCATCAGCAAGTCCCGCAGGGTGCCTCCGCCGATGGCCGTCAGCGAGGCCAGGACCAGCACGCCCAGCAAATCAAGCTGCAGGCGTCCTGCCGCCAGTGCGCCACTCACTGAAAACACGGCAACGCCGAAGAGGTCAAGCAGGTAAAGGAACATGGTTGACCCGTTTATACCTGCTGCTATCCGCGGCAGGGAAGGGGCGAAGGTCTTCGCGGGATGGGATACTTGCATCCGTGAAAAAACATATCTACATCTATTCCCCTTCCAGCGCGGTGCGCGACAAAGCAGCTTTCAAGCGTGGCGTGAAGCGCCTCGAGTCCCAGGGGCATGAAGTTGAAATCGATACCGATGCACTGGCGCAGCATCAGCGTTTTGCCGGCGACGACGAAACCCGGCTTGCCTCTATTCACCGTGCGGCAGCCAGTGGGGCCGACATCGCCCTGATCTCCCGCGGCGGCTACGGCCTCACCCGCATCCTGCCGAAGATCAACTACAAGGCGGTCGCCAAAGCTGCTGCCGGAGGCACGCGTTTTGTGGGCCTGAGCGACTTCACGGCCTTTCAGATGGCCTTGCTGGCCAAAACCGGCGCGATGACCTGGGCGGGCCCCTCGCTGGACGACTTTGGCGCGGAAGCACCTGACGACATCATGGAAGCCTGCTTTGACGACCTGATCACGGGGCAGGGTGAAGGCACCGGCTGGCAGCTGCCCAAGTTTGCTATGAATTTAATAGCTGCTTCCGCCCGTGGTGAAAAGGCTGGAGCCGGATTCACCATTAAAGACGCGGTATTCTGGGGTGGTAACCTCGCCATCCTGTCTGCGCTGGTGGGAACGCCTTATCTGCCGGCCGTCAAAGGCGGCATCCTGTTTGTTGAGGATGTCGGCGAACACCCTTATCGGGTGGAGCGCATGCTCACGCAGCTGTTGCAAGCCGGCATTCTGGCGCAGCAGAAGGCGATCGTTTTTGGCCAGTTCACCAACTACAAGCTGGCGCCGAACGACAAGGGCTTCAAGCTGGATACCGTCATTGCCTGGCTTCAGGGTCAGGTGAAGGCACGCGTCTTGACCGGCCTGCCGTTCGGCCACGTGCCAACCAAGGTCCTGCTGCCTGTGGGCTGCAAAACTACCCTGGTGGTAGAAGACCGGGATGCTTTCCTGCTCTGGGGCCATCAGCACTAGCCGACGTTAAAACGCCGGCCCCCGCTGAGCCTGTCTGCCGGTGGCGGTGTTCAGGGCAAAAAAAAACCAGCACGAAGCTGGTTTAAAAATAGCCTTGGAGGCCAGGAAGAAAACGGAAAAAACAGGCGGAAAAAGCGAAAAAACTGAAAGCTGGAAGGTCAGGTTGTCAGGGGGCTGGACCGGGAACTGAGGCCGCGTGGCAGCATGCCCTTGAATTTGTCGCTGATACGGCTGACTTTTTCGCGGGCAACTGTTTCGCCATGCATGGCAGCAAGCACCGCCATGATGTCGCCGCGGGTGTACCACAGGCCTTGAACATCCTGGGCGTAGCGCACGCGGCGCGTGATCTTGGGGTAGTGCTTTTCACCAAACTCGCCAAGCTCATCCAGGATGAATTGGCGGATTTCTTCGGTGCGGTCTTCCAGAACGGAAGCAGTGACTTCACCAGTGCCCAGCAAAGCCATGAAACTGCTTTTCAGATTCGGTTTTAACCAGCGCATGTGTCTCACAACTTTCTACCGGGCATCCGTAGGGTATTTGTTCACGTTCCCGAGGAACGGTTTGTTCTGTTAGATTAAGACTGCGGCGGTTCATTTGCAAGACGTTTTGTGTGAAATGGTTAACGCAAAACAACAAATGAATCAAGGAGTTAGTAACTAGATGTCAAGTCGATTCTGGTATTGAACAGTGTTTAAATCTTTAGACTTACACTAAGTTTCAGCTGTAGACAAAAGTCACCCTTCCACCATTCGCTCAATTTTTCAGCCCCAGCCAGACCCCACATGAACACCACAATGACCGCCTATCCCGCGCATTACATCAACGGCCAATGGGTTAAAGCCCAGTCTTCGGAGACCCTTCCTGTCCACGATTCCAGCACCGAAGAGGTGATGGCAACCGTGCCATCCGGTACCGTCGGGGAGGCAGAAGCTGCGGTATTGGCGGCCCGGGCTGCGTTTGACGGATGGTCTGCGTTGTCCGTCGAGACGCGCGCTGCTTACCTGGATAAAGTGGCCGCCGGCATCAAGGCCCGCACCGAAGACCTGGCCGTGGCCATTGCGCGCGAGGTGGGCATGCCCCTGAAGATGGCCCGGGCCGTCCAGGTAGGAGGGCCCGCATGGCACTGGGGAAACTTTGCCAAGGTGGCCCGCCAGTTCGAATGGGAAAAGCAGGTCGGCAACTCGCTCGTGGTACGCGAGCCGATCGGTGTCGTGGGGTGCATCACGCCCTGGAATTTCCCGCTCAGCCAGATCACACTCAAGATCGCCCCCGCCATGGCGGCAGGTTGCACCGTGGTGCTCAAGCCCAGCGAAATCGCCCCGGTCAACGCCATGATCCTGGCTGAAATCATTCATGAGGCCGGCCTGCCGCCCGGCGTGTTCAACCTGGTCAACGGTGTCGGCCCCGTGGTGGGCGAGGTGCTGGCAACGCATCCCGAAGTCGATATGCTGAGCTTTACCGGCTCTACCCGGGCAGGCAAACGTGTGAGCGAACTGGCCAGCCAGTCGGTCAAGCGGGTAGCGCTCGAGCTTGGCGGCAAGTCGGCCAGCGTCATCCTGGACGATGCCAATTTCGAAGCTGCGGTCAAAGGCACCGTGTCGGCCTGCATGCTCAACAGCGGCCAGACCTGTTCGGCCCATACCCGCATGCTGGTGCCGGCCGGGCGTTATGAGGAAGCCAAGGCGCTCGCACAGGCAGCTGTCGCGAAATTCAGTATTGGCCCCAGCCTGGAGGAAACCAGCAAGCTCGGACCGCTGGTCAGTGCAGCCCAGCGCGACCGTGTCCTGGGTTTCATCCGCACCGGCATTGAAGAAGGTGCGGACGTGATTGCCGGTGGCGCCGGTGCGCCTGACTTTGCCAAAGGCTACTTTGTTCAGCCCACCATCCTGGGGATCAAGGCAACTGACACGCTGGCACAGGAAGAAATTTTCGGCCCGGTCCTGGTCGTTATTTCCTACAACGATGAGGACGAGGCTGTGGCAATCGCCAATAGCACCATTTACGGTCTTGGCGGGGCGGTATGGGGCGGCACAGACGAACGGGCCATGAAAGTGGCGCGCCGCCTGCGCACCGGGCAGGTCGATATCAATGGCGGGCCTTTCAATGGTCAGGCGCCGTTTGGTGGCTACAAACAATCGGGTAATGGCCGTGAAAACGGCGTTTATGGTTTTGAAGAATTTCTGGAATTCAAGGCCATCCAGCTAAAAACCGCCGTGGCTTGAGCCGCTTGGTTCAACGCTGCCGATTGATGGAAGATTAAAACATTTAGTTACAGTTGCGGGTCTCGACGCGCAATTTCTTCTTGTCGTAATCATGCTTATGTTTTAATTACACAAGATAGCTACAAGCAGTTACATAGACCGTATGGCAGAAGTCACCGTCGTTTTTGCCGATCTCACCGGAAGCACCGGGGTTTTTGAATCGCTGGGCAATGCCAAGGCAACTCAGGCCATCACACGTTTGACGCAGTGGATAGGCAAGGTCAGCGTGGCCTATCGCGGCCACGTTGTGAAATACCTCGGCGACGGTGTGCTGGTGGTGTTTCCAGACAATGCGGACGCCGTTGACGCCGTAACCGAACTGCAGCGGGTTCACCGCGACCGTATCCGGAACTGGCCCGAGCACCTCAAGATGCGGTTGCAGCTGGGTGTTGCCCGCGGAGAAATTGTCGAGCAGGATGGTGACTGCTTCGGCGACGCTGTCAATGTGGCCTCCCGGTTGAGTGACCTGTCGGGCCCGGACCAGATACTCGCGACCGAAGCCGTCATCGAAAAGCTGCCAGCCGACACACTCGTACGCTCCCGAAATCTTGGCGCCATGGACATTCGTGGCCGCACCGAAGCCTGCCTGGTCCACCGCATCGAATGGCAGGCAGAGGTCATGACCGAATCATTTACCGTACCTTCCAGCCTGACGGCGCACTCGGCCCCGCAGCCCCTGGCTCTGGCGTCGATCGAGTTGTGCTGGCTGGACATCAATACCGAGTTCGCCTCGGGTGAGCTGCCGATTTTCCTGGGACGAGACCACGACGCGCAATTTGTGGTTCAAGATCCGCGCGTTTCCCGCAGGCACGCCAGAATTGAATGGCGTGCCGGCAAGTTTTACCTTGAAGATGTCAGCAGTTACGGCACCTGGGTGCGATTTTCCGACAGCGCAGCTGTCGTGGCATTGCGCCGGCAGGAATGTGTGTTGCTGCAAGAGGGTGAGATTGCTCTGGGCGCTCCCTTTGAAGACTTCACGGTGCCTACCGTCAGTTTCAAGTTTGCTGACGGCAAAGTCCATCTTCAAACAAAATAGCGTCTTGCTGGCAGGGGCCGACGCAGTTCTGCCTGGCATGCCAACTGCTCATCGCCATGGGCACCTGGCTGCACTATCCGTATCACCCGATGGAACATGATGGTCTGGTTCAAACGCATTTCTGCTGCGCTGCTGGTGTTGCTGCTGATCGCCGCCACCGTGGCGGGTTTCTATATTTACCGGACCTTCCCGGCACTCGACGGTGAACTCCAGGCCACGGGCTTGCGTGGCTCCGTATCGGTTGCCCGTGACACCGCGGATGTCACCCACATCAAGGCTCAGTCGCCCCACGACGCCTGGTTTGCCCTAGGTTATGTCCACGCACAGGAGCGTGGCTGGCAGCTTGAGTTCAACCGGCGGGTCATGCACGGTGAACTGTCCGAGGTGTTTGGCCCGGCCACACTTGAAACCGACAGGTTGCTGCGCACCCTGGGTGTTGTGCAGGCCGCCGAGCGCCAATGGCAGAACCTGCCGGCCGAGGGGCGCGATGCGATGCAGGCCTACAGCGATGGTATCAATGCTTTTTATCAGGGCTCTTCGCAGGCGCTGTCTCCCGAGTTCCATATCGTGGGCGTCAAACCCGGAGGCCTTTCCGGCAAAGCCTGGTCTCCCACTGACAGCGTCGCATGGTCGCTGATGATGGCGCTGGACCTGGGGGGCAACTGGGGCACCGAGTTCGCGCGCCTGTCGGTGGCCCGGCTGCTGAAGCCCGCAGAACTCCAGCAGTTGTTTCCGCCTTACCCAGGCGAACAGCCTGCCTCGAAAGTGGACTTTGCCAAGCTGTATGCGGGCCTGGGAGTGTATCGGCCCGATCTTCCGGATGCTACGAAAAAGATAGCTGCTGGCGCTGGTAAATCAAGGGCTGGAGGCCTATTTGATCAGAAACCTTCGCCATCAAACGTCATTGCGCTGGCCTCTGACATCAACGACTGGGCTTTGGCGCTCGGCGACGTGGGAGGTAAAGGTTCCAATAACTGGGTTGTGGCGGGCTCTCACACCAGCACCGGCAAGCCGCTGCTCGCCAACGATCCGCATCTGGGACTGTCGGCGCCGGCGGTCTGGTATTTCGCGCGGCTGCAGGCACCTGAAGGCAAGACAGCCAACGGCGGGAGCGCGCCAGGGCTGGATGTGATTGGCGCGACATTGCCTGGCTTGCCCTTTGTGGTGATGGGGCATACCGGAAAGGTGGCCTGGGGCTTCACCAACACCGCCCCGGATGTGCAGGACTTGTACCTGGAGCAGGTCAACCCCGCCAATGCACAGCAGTACCGCATACCCCATGCGGGCGGTGCCAGCGTTGACATGGCCTGGGAGGACTTCAAGGTTCGCAGCGAGACGATCAAGGTGAAAGGCCAGCCTGACGTGGTGCTCCATGTGCGCGAAAGCCGCCACGGCCCCGTTCTCAGCGATGTCCAGAAGTCGCATGCCGACCTGCTCGACATCCGCAAATATGTGATCGCGTTGCGCTGGAGTGCCCTTGATGCCGACAACCAGACCGTGCTGGCAGGCCTGCGCGCCAACCGGGCGCAGTCTGCCCAGGAGTTGCTTGCGGCATTTTCGGCCTATCACTCGCCCATGCAAAACGTCGTGACCGCGGATGTTTTCGGCCAGACCGGTTTCAAGGCTGTCGGCAAGGTGCCGCTGCGAAAACCCGACAACGACATTCTCGGGACTGCGCCGTCACCCGGCTGGGAGGCGCGATACGACTGGGCAGGTTGGGTGCCTTATGCGCAAACGCCCGAAGCCGCCAATCCGGCGATTGAGGCCAAGGGCTGGTGGTCTACAGCGAACCAGCGCATTTCGCCACCTGCTTATCCCTTCTTCATGGGGCAGGACTGGACCGTGCCTTACCGCTACAACCGCATTGAGCAATTGCTGGCTGCCACACCCAGGCACACCATGGAGTCCATGCAAAAAATACAGGGTGACCAGTTCTCGGCGGCCACAGTGCGGCTCTTGCCTTTCCTGCAGGAAACGCTGTCGCGGTCCTCCGGCCATCCGCTGGCGGAGGCGGTACGCCGCAAAGTGGCGGGGTTTGACGGAACCATGCGTGCCGACCGCGCGGCGCCGCTGGTGTTTGCCGCCTGGGCAGACGAGCTGACACGGGGCGTCATCGGTGCAAAACTGGGTGAGCCCGCGTTCAAGGCCCTTTACGGCAAGCGCCATTTCAGGAGCACGCTGGAAGACATTCTTGAGCAAAACGACACCGGATGGTGCGGCGCGGCTGGTTGTGCGGCGCAGTCTGCTGCGGCGCTGAACCGGGCGCTGGACCGCCTGCAGGCAGCCTATGGGAACGACGTGGAGGCCTGGAGCTGGGGCAGGGCGCACTTCGCGCTGTCTGCCCACAAGCCATTTGGCAACGTACCCTGGCTCGCGCAGTTCTTCGATGTCCGCGTTCCCACCGGTGGCGATACCTTTACCGTCAACGTGGGGCAATACTGGGCGACCGGGGATGCGACCCCTTTCGCCAGCCGGCAGGCCGCCTCTTTGCGGGCCGTGTATGACCTCGCAGACCTGGAGAACTCACGCTTCATTTACCAGACGGGGCAAAGCGGCCTGGTGTTTTCCGGGCGCTATCGCGACATGAAGGAGCGCTGGGCCGCAGTGCAATACCGGCCGTTGCAGATGAACCCGTCAACCTATGTGCATCGGCTCACGCTGAGTCCCTGAAAGAGCTTTGAAGTCTCACGCCGGGATGGCGTCGACATTCAACCGGTCCCAGTGGCGATGCAGGGCGATGGCTGCCATAAAGTCCTGTGAAACCTGCCCCTCAGTCACTTTGCGTGCATCGGCAATCAGGACTCCTGGCGTCGGCACTTGGATCAGCTCCGGGTCTTTGCCCAGGCTGAAACCCAGGGTGCTTAACAGCTGGACGCCATCGTTGATGGCGCAAATCGTTTTGCAATGCTTGTAGGCCTCCAGCACGAAATGCACAGCTTCGCCCATGGCGGCCAGGGTGCCTATGCTGTCGCCTCCCCCGGGGATCAGCACTGCGTCGAACATCACGGAGGGCATATTCGTGAAAGTATGGTCCACCGCAAGCTGCCGGCCGGACGAGGTGCTGACCGTGCCCAGGTGCGGCGCGACGAGTTTGCACAGCGCACCGGCGTCCAGGAGGTCTTGCTGGATGCGCTTGAGGGCTGCGGCTTCGACGCCGTCCGCTACCAGGATGGCCACTTTGCGTGTCTTGACGCTGCCGCCGGTGCGGCCCACCATGCGCAATGCCGGGTCTTCCTCGATCTTGCTGGTGATGCGGTAGTCCCGGAAACCCAGCCTGCCGGATGCGGCTTTGGGATCCGGCGGATTGATGCCCAGCGGGGTTGCCACACGGGTTGCCAGTTTCAGGTCCACATGGGCCAGGTTGTCCACTATGCGCTGGCGGATTTCAGGGACCTCCACCTTGGAGAGCTCAAACCGGAATGCCGCAACGATATGGTCTTTTTCCACCGCGCTCTGGCTGTTCCAGAACAGTGCCGCCTGGGAGAAATGGTCGTCGAATGAAGGGCTGCGGCGCCTGATTTTGGGTGGCTCTACCTGTTCTGGGTATGACTGGAAGCCATGCGCTCCGCCATCGATCCTGAACTCTGTCCCATTGCCCAGCGTATTGGGCTCATACGCTACCCGTCCTTTGCTGATCGCCTGGCGGTGCATGCCGTCCCGCTGGAAGTTGTGCATCGGGCAGACGGCGCGGTTGATCGGAATCTCGTGGAAATTGGCGCCGCCCAGGCGTGACAGCTGCGTGTCCGTGTAGGAAAAAAGGCGGCCCTGCAGCAGCGGGTCATTGGAAAAATCGATGCCCGGCACCAGGTGGCCAGGGTGGAATGCCACCTGCTCGGTTTCAGCAAAGAAATTGTCGGGATTACGGTTCAACACCATCTTCCCGATGATCTGCACGGGCACCTGTTCTTCCGGGATCAGTTTGGTCGGGTCCAGGATGTCAAACCCCAGCTCTTCCTCCTTGCCTTCGTCCACGATTTGAACGCCCAGCTCCCATTCAGGAAAATTGCCGCTTTCGATGGCCTCCCACAGGTCGCGCCGGTGAAAATCAGCGTCTTTGCCGGCAATTTTCTGGGCTTCGTCCCATGCCAGTCCGTGAATACCGAGCTTGGGTTTCCAGTGAAACTTCACAAAATGCGAATCGCCGCGGGCATTGATAAAACGAAATGCATGGACACCAAAGCCCTCCATCATGCGGAGGCTGCGCGGTATGGCGCGGTCTGACATGGCCCACATCAGCATGTGTGTGGTTTCGGGCATCAGCGAAGCAAAATCCCAGAAGGTGTCGTGGGCACTGGCCGCCTGGGGCATTTCATGGTGCGGCTCCGGCTTGACTGCATGGATCAGGTCCGGAAACTTGATGGCATCCTGGATAAAGAAAACGGGAATGTTGTTGCCGACAAGGTCGTAATTTCCCTCGGAGGTGTAAAACTTCACGGCAAACCCGCGCACGTCACGCACAGTATCCGCCGAGCCCCTGGATCCGGCCACGGTAGAAAACCGCACAAATACCGGCGTTTCCACGTCCGGGTCCTGGAGAAACGCGGCGCTGGTGTATTGCACCATCGACTTGTAGGGTTTGAAGTATCCATGTGCAGCGGAACCCCGCGCGTGGACAGCGCGTTCCGGAATGCGTTCGTGGTCGAAATGGGTGATCTTTTCGCGAAGGATGAAATCCTCCAGCAGGGTAGGGCCACGCACGCCCGCCTTCAGCGAGTTATGGTTGTCCGGAATCTGCAGGCCCTGGTTGGTGGTCAGGGCCGCGGCCGGGCCGGTGGAGAACCCCTCAAGCTGCGACTTTTTGTCTTTTGCACCTTCCGCATTTCGGCCAGGGTTGATAGCGTTGCGCTTGGATGGCGGCATGAAAAGTCTTTCTTCTTAAAAGATGGCGTCAGGGGCGGGTGAAAGGAGAGTGCGCCTGGAGCTTTTAGCAGCAGGCGGGCCGGCGGTTTGGCCGGCGCAATATGGCCGTCACGTATCGAGCAAACCTTCCAGCCCCTTCACGCAGGCCAGCAGTGCCAGTGCGGCAACGGTACCGGCCAGGCACCAGCCCATGAGTTCCTGAAGTGCGTCGGCAAGGCCATCGGGCAACAGCATTGAACACAAAAACAGGCTTGCTGCGCAGACAAGGGCGGTGAGAAATGCATGGACGAGGTCGATATCCCGGGGGCTTGCATGAATTCGCCAGGCGGTGAGCAATCCTGCTGCCATGCCTGCCAAAAGTCCGCCCATCAGTTTCATGGTGATTCCCCGTGTGGTTTGCGCTCCACCGGTTGTGTCCCGGTGTCGTTGTCTGGTGCATAGACCATACGGGCCAGCAGATCCATATTCAGTAGCCGGATGCCGGTGCACCCTGTAAGGCCTTTCTTCTCCTTGCGTAAGACATGGCTTACCGTTTAGGCGTGTGCAAAGTGTTCATGTAGACGTCAGGTTTCAGGCGCCTTGGCGGCGCACTGGCCTTTTCTCCTACACGGGCATGCTCGTCCCTCCGGCAGAAAGCGGAAGACGCTTCGCTTAAATTTGCAACCATGAAAGACATCCATGCCCAGTTACAGACGGGGATACGCCGATGACGTTGCCAAAAATGAAAACCTATGTCGTAGAGGACAACCCGACCATCCGCGAAAACCTGATCAGTACGCTGGAAGAACTCGTGCCGGTAGAAGCGGTTGGCACGTCTGATACTGAAGAGCAGGGGGCAGAGTGGCTGATGCGCAACCAGGCGCAATGGGATTTGGCCATCGTCGACCTCTTTCTCAAGAAAGGAAGCGGTCTCGGGGTATTGCAGGCTTGCCGCGCGCGCCGGCCTCTTCAAAAAATAGTGGTGTTCAGCAACTATGCAACACCCGAAATGCGCAGGCGCTGTGCAGAGTTGGGTGTCGATGCGGTATTTGACAAATCGACTGAAATTGACTGCCTGCTTGCTTACTGCGTAACTCAAAGCCAGAAACTGGACCGGGTTGCGAATGACGAATCCGCGCTCCAGCGAGCCTGAAGGAGGACGGCATGAATGAATCCGCGGTGTTGACAGGCCAGCCCACAGAGGATCCTGTTTATCGTTCCGGTGCAGGTCAACGCAAGTTGTCAGAAGATATTTTTCCGTCTGCCGAAGAGGCGGTATTGGCGGAGCAGGTCCAGGGAACAGGCGGTTTTCCGTCCGACGCCCGGGCGACCCGGCTGCAGCCAGTCCGCGCCCACGATAAGCGGGCCCCTCTCACGAGTTCTCTTCGAACTCAGGTCGCGCAATACCCTTGCCGCTCGGCATTGATGGCCGCCGCTGCCGGCGCATTGGCCATGATCGTGCTGCGATCACAGCTGCGTCGCCGCGCTGGTTCGCACCTGCCACGCTGGATCAGATAACTCCTGGCCCCGGAGCATCCAATGCAACTTCATGTTCCCGTTCCAGAACCCAGTCCCGGCACCCCGGGCATCCATGTTCCCACCGAGGTGCCGCCGGTGATTATTCCTCCTGCGCCTGGCGCGCCGCCTGAGGTCAATGATCCACCGCCGGAGCCGACGCTACCGATTCGTGAGCCTGCGACCAACGTGCCGCCGCAGGCGGTTTAAATATAATTTTCTGCTCGCGCGGGCACGCAGCGGAACAGCTCACAGAGCGGCCTGCTGCCGCTGGTATTCAGCCCTTTTCATGGTGAGATAAGTGTCCTTGTCTACCTCATGAAGCTGCCGCGCGTACTGCTCTGTGGCATCAAACCAATGCAGCATGCGCGCTTCAAGTTGCTGCGCGGCTGGTTTTTCCACAGCGGCGAGGTAGGCTTCGATCGCCAAGTAGTAACGCATGGTGTTGCGCTCTACCGCGCCGCGCATTCCGCCTACATGTGTCATGTTCTGGTCTTGCCGTATTTGGGTGAATCCCACTTTTCCACTGCCCACGGTGGCAAGGTAACCCTGCATGGCCAGGCGGCTGGTGATGCCGTAGCCATAGGAATAACCCAAATGAATGAAGGTTTTTCCACCAGGTAGTGGGACCGCCTGCAATTCGATTCGGTAGTTGCTGGTTCCCAGCGGCCCTCTATCGGCATTGAGTTGGGCACCCAGGTAGTCGGAAGAACTGGCGGTCAGCCGATAGTTGAATTGCAACGCGAATGCGTCCTCCAGCTGCTGTGCGGTTTTTTTGCCGATGTTCATTTTCAGAGTGCTGGGGCTGCTGTCCGAACTGGCGTGACAGTATTTGGTGTTGATGTGGAGCATCAGCATTTCGCACCAGCGATTGGGGCTTTTGAAAGCGGCGCTAACCGTATTGAAAGGGGAATTCAGTACAGCGTACGCACTTCCACTGACCGTGTTGGTGCCCTCTGAAGACTCCAGAAAAAGCGGCCTGTGGTAGGCGTTCTGCGCCAGCTGCCCGGCCAATGCCATGTGCTTTTCGAGCAGGGCAGCGGCGTGGGGTTCTGCGGAAACAGCGGCGGCTTGCTGCGCTTGCGCGGCAGCCGGCGGCAGGTATGTGCCCAATGCCAGGCAACAGGTGACCACGAGGGGTTTGACGTTGCTCATGATCTCAGTGTGCCAGTGGAAAACAGGCAATCGGGCCATACGCTCCATCGTCCTACATTTATCGCCGAAAGAGGGAGGGAGGAAGGGAGGAAATGGGAGCCCAAAAGGATGTGGTCAAGCTTGTGCCGCTTCGGCCAACCTGTCTGGCGTTGTTGGGGATGCTTCAAATAGCAGCGCGATCCGATTTTCCGTACGGGTCAGGCGCACGGCTTCCCGCCGCGCCAATGCTTCCAGGTCATGCCATTCAAGTTGCCGATACGACGACTTCTCAGGCGCCCGCGCCGGTGCGGACGTATTCTGTTCAACCAATGAAGCCTGAACGGAAACGAAGCCCTCGGTGAATTCAGTTTCCATGAGCAGTGCCCTGGGTCCGGTGGCCGTGTCGGTCAGGGTAATGATCGCGGCTGTTAACACATTACGCAGCGCCGACTGGGACAGCTCAACATCGAGCTGGCTGGTGTTGTCGACAATGGAAATGCCCTTGAACGAGAGCTGGGTTGCCACCATGCTCAGACACTCCGCAATGCCTTCTGCGACTTTGACGGACTTGTTTTCACGCGGGGCAAGCCAGCCCATCAAATCAACGCAGGATGCGGCCGCCTCTTTGGATAACGCCATGATGTCGCGTGCATTTCGCAGCAACGTTTCCTGGTCTGTGTCTGTTTTCTGCAGCCGCCTTTCCAGCATGGCCGCGACCATGGCAATCGGCTGCAGCGTTCCCGCCAAATTGTGGCGGATCACGGGGGCAAGCCGCCGCAGGAGCGCATATTGTGCGGCCTCTGTCACGCATCTTGTCAATGCCGTGTCCTGGAGTGATGTGCTGTGAAATTGAGCATTCATGGTGAGGGTGCCGTTGGAAATTTTCCAATAAAACTGCAAGGTCGGTTGCAGGGCTTCGCCATTTTTGAACACATCTTGCTGCGATATTTTCAAGGCGTAACTTCAAAATATACAGCGTTTGAATCGAGGATCGTGTAAGCCAAAACCTACAGTTGAACAGGCTGTGACTGGCATGCCGAAAATTGCTGAGCCCCTGGGTAAATAGTGTGGGCTTTTATTGTCATTCTGAATGTTCGCGAGTAATCTCGGCACCCGTTTCTACAAAACGTTACCTTCAATACAGGATGAATGATATGGAGGCACTGGCCAAGCTTTCGGTGGTGGAGCGCGACACTGAACTCAAGTTCATTCTCAAATCCCTGAGCGCGTTGCGGCGGGGCGAACTCGCAGTCACACTTCCGACCGAATGGGAAGGCGTCTACGGGAAAATAGCCGCTGAATTCAATCAGCTGTCGGCCATGACGGCGGCGACCACGAGCCGCTGCAAGGGACTTGCTACCAAATCCCGCTCCGCAGCGCGAGTGAGCCGCCGTCTGCCGGAAGAAAAATTATCCGGCTTCTGGCTGGAAAACGCTGTCGCGGTTAACACCGTGCTTGATGACGCCGATACGGCGGCAGACCAGGCAAAAATTATTCTCGCGGCATTGACCGACCTTAAAAAAGGCGATATGCATGCGTCGTTGCCGCAGGACTGGACGGGTGTACCGGGCAAGGTTGCAGATGCATTTAACGATGTCGTTTCCGAGAATGTCCGGATGGCGCGAGAACTGGAGCGATTGAGCCGGGTGGTCGGAAAGGAAGGCCGCTTGAAAGAGCGCGCATTCGTGCCTGATGCGTCCGGCTTCTGGCGCGACTCTGCCGAATCCATCAATTCCCTGATAGCGGATCTGGTTCATCCAACCAGCGAGGTGGCGCGTGTCATTGGTGCCGTCGCCCAGGGCGATCTGTCCAAGAGCATGGCCCTCGAAGCAGAAGGCAAGGCGCTGGAAGGCGAGTTCCTGCGTACGGCCATGATCATCAACAAGATGGTGGAGCAGCTGGGGACCTTCTCGGCCGAGGTGACGCGTGTGGCGCGCGAGGTGGGTACCGAGGGCAAGCTGGGCGGGCAAGCCGATGTGCAGGGCGTGGCCGGCACCTGGAAGGACTTGACCGATTCGGTCAACTCCATGGGCTCCAACCTGACGGCGCAGGTGCGCAACATCGCCGAGGTGACGACGGCCGTGGCGGCTGGTGACCTTTCGAAGAAGATCACGGTGGACGTCAAGGGTGAAATCCTGGAGCTCAAGAACACCATCAACACCATGGTGGACCAGCTGCGGTCCTTTGCGTCTGAGGTGACGCGTGTGGCACGAGAAGTGGGCACCGAGGGCAAACTGGGCGGCCAGGCCGACGTGCAGGGCGTGGCCGGCACCTGGAAGGATCTGACCGACAACGTGAACTTCATGGCCGGTAACCTGACATCACAGGTGCGCAACATCGCCGACGTGACCAAGGCCGTGGCAGCCGGCGATCTTTCAAAGAAGATCACGGTTGATGTGAAGGGCGAGATTCTCGAGCTCAAGAACACCATCAACACCATGGTGGATCAACTTTCGTCTTTTGCGTCCGAAGTGACCCGGGTGGCGCGCGAGGTGGGCACCGAGGGCAAGCTGGGCGGCCAGGCCGACGTGCAGGGCGTGGCCGGCACCTGGAAGGACTTGACCGATTCGGTCAACTCCATGGGCTCCAACCTGACGGGCCAGGTGCGCAACATTGCCGAGGTGACGACCGCCGTGGCGGCTGGTGACCTTTCGAAGAAGATCACGGTGGACGTCAAGGGTGAAATCCTGGAGCTCAAGAACACCATCAACACCATGGTGGACCAGCTCTCGTCTTTTGCATCCGAAGTGACGCGGGTGGCGCGAGAGGTAGGCACAGAAGGCAAACTGGGCGGGCAGGCCGATGTGCAGGGCGTGGCCGGTACCTGGAAAGACTTGACCGATTCGGTCAACTCCATGGGCTCCAACCTGACGGGCCAGGTGCGCAACATTGCCGAGGTGACCAAGGCAGTGGCGGCCGGTGATCTGTCCAAAAAGATCACAGTGGACGTGAAGGGCGAGATTTTGGAGCTCAAGAACACCATCAACACCATGGTGGACCAGCTGCGGTCCTTTGCCTCTGAAGTGACGCGTGTGGCGCGCGAGGTGGGTACCGAGGGCAAGCTGGGCGGGCAGGCCGACGTGCAGGGTGTAGCCGGCACCTGGAAGGACTTGACCGATTCGGTCAACTCCATGGGCTCCAACCTGACCGGCCAGGTGCGCAACATTGCCGAGGTGACGACCGCCGTGGCGGCCGGTGACCTTTCCAAGAAGATCACGGTGGACGTGAAGGGCGAGATTCTGGAGCTCAAGAACACCATCAACACCATGGTGGATCAGTTGCGATCGTTTGCCTCGGAGGTGACGCGGGTGGCGCGCGAGGTGGGTACCGAGGGCAAGCTGGGCGGGCAGGCCGACGTGCAGGGCGTGGCCGGCACCTGGAAGGATTTGACCGATTCGGTCAACTCCATGGGCTCCAACCTGACGGCACAGGTGCGGAACATTGCCGAGGTGACGACCGCCGTGGCGGCCGGTGACCTCTCCAAGAAGATCACGGTGGACGTGAAGGGCGAGATTCTGGAGCTCAAGAACACCATCAACACCATGGTGGATCAGCTTCGGTCATTTGCCTCTGAAGTGACACGGGTGGCGCGCGAGGTGGGTACTGAGGGCAAGCTGGGCGGGCAGGCCGACGTGCAGGGAGTGGCCGGTACCTGGAAGGATCTGACCGACAACGTGAACTTCATGGCCGGTAACCTGACATCACAGGTGCGAAACATTGCCGACGTGACCAAGGCCGTGGCCGCCGGTGACCTCTCCAAGAAGATCACGGTGGACGTGAAGGGCGAAATCCTCGAACTCAAGGCCACCATCAACACCATGGTGGATCAGCTTCGGTCATTTGCCTCTGAAGTGACGCGGGTAGCACGAGAAGTGGGCACCGAAGGCAAATTGGGCGGGCAGGCCGACGTGCAGGGCGTGGCCGGTACCTGGAAGGATTTGACTGACAACGTGAACTTCATGGCTGGCAATCTGACCAGCCAGGTGCGAGGCATTGCGCGCGTGGTGACGGCCGTGGCCAACGGCGACCTGGAGCGCAAGCTGACCGTGGAAGCCAAGGGCGAGATCGCCGCGCTGGCCGATACCATCAACGGCATGACTGACACCCTGGCCACCTTCGCCGATCAGGTAACCACAGTGGCGCGCGAGGTCGGCGTGGAAGGCAAGCTGGGTGGCCAGGCCAAGGTGCCCGGAGCCGCCGGCACCTGGAAAGGCCTGACGGAGAACGTGAACCAGCTGGCTGCCAACCTGACGACCCAGGTACGCGCCATTGCCGAGGTGGCCACTGCCGTAACGCAAGGTGACCTGACGCGGTCCATCACTGTCGAGGCACTCGGTGAGGTGGCGGCGCTGAAAGACACGATCAATGAAATGATCCGCAACCTCAAGGACACGACCCAGGTCAACACAGAGCAGGACTGGCTCAAAACCAATCTCGCCAAATTCAGCCGGATGCTGCAGGGCCAGAAAGACCTGGTGGCCGTGGGGCATCTGATTCTCTCGGAGCTGGCACCGGTGGTTGGCGCGCAGCAGGCGGAGTTTTATGTGCTGAGCTACACGCACGAGAGGCCGCGCCTGCGTCTCATGGCCAGCTACGCCTCTGAAGGGCAGGGCGCTTACGGCAAGGAAATCGACTTGGGCCAGGGCCTGATAGGCCAGTGCGCTTTCGACAAACAAAAGATCCTGTTGACGTCCTCGCTACCGCAGGGCCTCAAGATATCGTCCGGCCTCACCGAAGTGGCGCCTATGGACATCCTGGTGCTGCCCATCATCTTCGAAGGCCAGGTCCGCGGTGTGGTGGAACTCGCCTCGGTCGAGCGATTCAACCCAACCCACCAGGCTTTCCTGGATCAGCTCACTGAGAGTATCGGCATCGTGATCAACACGATTGAAGCGAATATGCGCACCGAGGACTTGCTGACCCAGTCGCAGTCCCTGGCGCAGGAGCTGCAAAGCCGGCAGGAAGAACTGCAGCAGACCAACGAGGAACTGCAGGAAAAGGCCCATCTGCTGGTCCAGCAGAACGACGAGGTGGAGCGCAAGAACCAGGAGGTCGAACAAGCCCGGCAGGCACTGGAAGAAAAGGCCAAGCAGCTTTCGCTCACGTCCAAGTACAAGTCGGAGTTTCTGGCCAATATGTCGCATGAGCTGCGCACACCGCTGAACAGCCTGCTGATCCTGTCCGATCAGCTGTGCAAGAACTCGGAAGGCAACCTGACCAACAAGCAGGTGGAGTTTTCCAAGACCATTCATTCCTCCGGCAACGACCTGTTGATGCTGATCAACGACATCCTGGATTTGTCCAAGATCGAGTCGGGCACGGTGGTGGTGGACGTGAACGAGCTGCGGCTGTCCGATCTGCAGATGTACGTCGAGCGCACTTTCCGCCATGTGGCCGAAGCCAAGAATGTGGATTTCCTGATCACTACCGGGCTGCAGTTGCCGGTTTCCATGGTGACCGACGTCAAGCGCCTGCAGCAAATTCTCAAAAACCTGTTGTCGAACGCCTTCAAATTCACGCACCAGGGTCATGTGGCCCTGGCGATAGAAGAAGCCTTTACCGGCTGGAGTCCGGACAACGAGGAACTCAACCGCGCGCAGCAGGTGCTGGCGTTTTCCGTTACTGACACAGGTATCGGTATTTCCGCCGACAAGCAGCAGATCATCTTTGAAGCCTTCCAGCAGGCTGACGGCAGTACCAGCCGCAAGTACGGCGGTACCGGTCTGGGTTTGGCCATCAGTCGCGAACTCTCGCGCCTGCTGGGCGGCGAAATACGCCTGTCCAGCGCGCCGGGAGAAGGCAGCAGCTTTGTGCTCTACCTGCCGCTGGTCTACGCTTCCACGCGCGCCGCGCGCAAGCAGGGCAGCAGCGCCGAGCAGCGCTTCGAGCCGGCCGCGCCGATCAGCCGCCTGGGTTTCGAGAAGATGGAAGTCGCCTTCGATGATTCCGTTCTGTCTCTGGACACGCACTCTGCGGCCAATGAGGCTGCGGATGACCGGCACACCATCCAGCCGGGCGACTTTGTGCTCCTGATTGTGGAGAACGACTTGGCCTTTGCCAGCTTTTTGCTTGATGCCGCAAGGGCCAAGGGGTTCAAGGGCCTGGTGACGTCGCTGGGGGCCCGCGCCCTCACGCTTGCCGCCGAGTTCAAGCCTTCGGCCATCACGCTGGACATGCATCTTCCCGACATGGAGGGCTGGCGCGTGCTCGAGCGCATCAAGCAGGACTTCAGCGTCAGGCACATTCCGGTTTGCGTGATCTCCACCGACGATTCCAAGGAGCGCGCCTATCGATCCGGCGCCATGGCATTCATTGAGAAACCGATCCCCGCCAGGGAAGTTCTCGACGAAATGCTGGATCAGCTGCACCGTTATGTGTCGCGCCCGGTGCGGCACGTGGTTGTTGCCCTGAAGGACGAAGCGTTGCGTGCCGAGGTCACCAGCCTGCTGGGCGGCAGCCATGTTCAGTGCCTTGCGGTGCCGTCACTGGCGGACGTCAAACCCGAGGACTTCGCCCGCTTCGAATGCGCCGTGATTGATGAGGCGTCACTGGCGAACGGGTTCGACCGCTTGCGAAATGCCTCGCCCGCAGCCTCGGTGCTTGGGCCGCTGCAGGTGGTGGTCTGGCGTGAAGGCATGATCGATGCACAGCTTCAGCCCGCCTGGCAGTCACACGACGGCTACTTTTTCCGCGAAGCCAGGTCCGTCCCCCGGGTGATAGACCTGGCCCTGCATGCCCTGCATGTAAGCGAGGCGCGCATGACGGACAGGCAGCGCAGCACCTTGAGAAACTTCCACGAAGTCAACAAGTCACTCGCGGGGAAAAGGGTGCTGATCGTCGACGATGACATGCGCAATATCTTCGCTCTGGCCACTGTGCTGGAGGGGCAGGGCATGGACATCGTCTGGGCTGACAACGGCCACGATGCCATCGCCAAAGTTGCCTCCGATCCGCAGCTCAGCGTGGTACTGATGGACATCATGATGCCGGTGATGGACGGGCTGGTCACCATGCAGGAGATTCGCAAGCTGCCGGCCGGCAAGACCTTGCCCATGATCGCAGTCACGGCCAAAGCCATGAAGGGGGACCGCGAGAAATGCATAGAGGCCGGCGCCTGGGACTATCTCTCCAAGCCCGTCAATACGGAAAACCTGCTGGCCGTGCTGCGTGCCTGGTTGCCCCGGTGAGCGCCGTCCTCATGCCGCAGGAGCCGGCAAACATGCTGAATCCGGACCTGGTCAATATCCTGATCGTCGACGACCTGCCGGAAAAGCACGTTGTCATGAACAGCATCCTGGAAGAACTGGGGCAAAACATCGTCAGCGCCCGCTCGGGCCGGGAGGCTCTGCGCCTCATCCTGCAGATGGAGTTTGCGGTCATCCTGCTGGACGTCAACATGCCCGACATCGATGGGCTGGAGACCGCCAGCATGATCCGGCAGTACAAGAAGACGGCGCAAACGCCCATTGTTTTCATCACGGCCTATGTGGACGAGGAACAGGCCGCCAAGGGTTACGCGCTGGGCGCGGTGGACTACATCTCGTCGCCCGTCGTGCCTGGCGTGTTGCGTTCCAAGGTCAAGGTTTTCGTCGACCTTCACCGCATGAACCGGCAGCTTCAGCAGCAGGCCGTCGAGCGCGAGGCGCTGGCGCGGTCCGAGGCGGCACGCACCGCGGCAGAGGATGCCACGCGGCGCGCCGCCTTCCTGTCGGACGCCAGCCAACGCCTGTCCATGTCCCTCAATATCGATGCCACTGCCCAAGCGCTGGCGGATATCGCCGTACCGGGCCTGGGCGCCATGGCGGCAGTCGCCCTGCTGGACAGCCATGGCGACCTGCACTGCCGCTGCCTCAAGATTGCGGGCGGCCCGGATCCCTCTGCGGGCCCTGTCGTACTCGAATGCCATCGCGAGTTGAGCGCCTCCATGGCGGCGACGGTCCGCAGCGCCATGCTCTCGCGGAAAATAGCGTTTCTGCCCGCAACGGAGCTGTGCGCGGCGTCCACGGCCTCCGCGGTAGCCCCACAGCCTGCCTGGCCGGAGCTGCCGGCGGACCATGAGGAGATGGCGATTTGCCCGCTGGTCGCGCGTGAGCAGATGTTGGGCGCACTCATCCTGTTCGGCAAGGTCGGCGGTTTTGCACAGGCGGATGCCGCCCTGCTCAGCGAGGTGGTGGGCCGTGCCTCTATTGCCATGGAAAACGCCAGACTCTATACGCTGGTTCAGGAAGCGGATCGCCGCAAGAACGAGTTCCTTGCCATGCTGGCGCACGAGCTCAGGAATCCGCTGGCTCCGATCAGGAACGCAGTGCACATCATCCACAGTTCCCATGTGGTCAACCCGAAGGTTGCATGGGCGCGTGATGTCATTGCCCGGCAGGTCGATCACATGTCACGAATGATCGATGATCTTCTGGACGTCTCGCGGATCGTCAGGGGCAAGGTGACGGTTCATATGGAGCCGGTCCTGCTCTCGACATTGTGCGAGCATGCAGTGGAGGCCAGCAGCCCGCTGCTGGCAGCCAGGAATCAGGAATTGACTGTCCGTCTTCCAGCTGAAGCCGTGGTGCTCCAGGGCGATTTGGTGCGCTTGTCGCAAGTACTTTCCAACCTGCTGAACAATGCCTCCAAGTTCACGGATCAGCATGGAAAGATCGAGCTGAACGCTTCGCTGCAGGAGGAGGGCGTCACCCTGTTCGTATCAGACAACGGCCAGGGCATTGAGCCCGAATTCCTGCCGCATGTATTCGACCTCTTTGCCCAGGGCGACCAGGCCCTGGACCGCGCGCAAGGGGGCCTGGGTATCGGTTTGACACTGGTCAAGCATTTGGTCGAGTTGCACAACGGCAAAGTAGAGGCTTATAGCGAAGGCAAAGGCATGGGAAGCCGGATATCCCTTTATTTTCCGGCGAGGATTTCAGGCAACGATGCCGGTCTTCCCGTGGTGGCTGCGCCGGCGGCCGCCAAACCGGTGGCTGCCGTTCCCCGAAAAGTCCTTGTAGTCGACGATTTATCGGCTTCCGCAGAAACGCTGCAAGTGCTGCTGGAACTGGAAGGTTTTAATGTGAGGATCGCGAATGATGGTGCGTCAGCGCTCCATATCGCCCGGGAATTCGTGCCGGACGTAGTCATCCTCGACATCGGTTTGCCCGGCCTGGACGGCTTTGAGGTTGCCCGCCAGCTGCGCAGTCGCCCGGAATCGAAAACAACGCTGCTGATTGCCTTGACCGGCTACGGCGAAGCCGAAAGCCGGTTGCGCTCCCAACAAGCGGGTTTTGATCATCATGTGGTGAAACCCGCGGACATCGACTCTCTCCTGGCTATGGTGAGCCAGCCGCGAGTGGAAACAAAAGCCATGGGCGAACAATAGCTCGAGAGGCAGGTCGAAGAGGGATGGGCGAAAAGCGTGCTTTAGCCAAAGGTGGCTACCACTCTGATCGGCTGTATTTATCACTTAACATAATATACATCGTGGAATGTTTGATCGGACCGGTGATTCATTGACCCAACTTCACACTTTGCAAATGCTTGGGCTTTCGAGCATGTTCCAAAAGCGCGATCACTCCCTGCTCTGCAATTGAAGTTAGTCGGAAAGATTCTGAGCGATCTGGCACAGGTTGATCTCTTGAAGAAAGACTAAGGTCCAGCCGAATCTTCGCGCTTGGAGATTCAGCGACATACATCCGAGATCCTGTCGCCAAGACGTATCGGTAGTAGTTATCTCTCATCTGATCCGTAGTGCTGATTAGCTGGAACACCATTACTGCATTCTTTTCGTCAATAGCGCAATTCCAATCAGGAGTCCGCGTAAAGCTCGGAATCTCGGTTTCGTTCAGCTTGAGCAGAGAAAGATTCAACCGGCCAAACCAAGTATTGAAAAGGGGATGAACAACGAACATTGATGAAGGAGCTTTAAGTTGTCTGCTTCTGGCCGAAAGCGGCGTTGGCTATTAGACTTGATTACGCTGATCCGACACGCCCTGGTAGTCGTATTTATCAAGCCAACCAAGCAACAAGCCGGTCCCCCCTATGCCAACGATCACTCCTAGACCAAAAGGCAGAAATGTCCGCATCGCGTGGCGTTTATGCCCTCCATCACCCCAGAACATTTCACTGGTAAAGGACTGAAGCAGCAAGTCAAGTCCTGCGGCGGTTCCGATAGCAAGCCCGACGCCCAGTATCGCCCAAACGAGTCCTATGAGAGGGCGCCCGACTAGTGCGAGGCCAACTAGCACCATGAGCGCACCACCACCGATGAAAGTAAGCCCGATAATCCAGTCTACCGTGTCAAAAGAAAGAGCCATATGCGCATTAGTATGGCGCAGCTGGCCATAAAAAACCCTCCGATTTGGGGAGGGTTTGCTTAACATCACCAAGATCGTGTTGGCTCAGCGGTCGCTCCGCTACAGATTCGAGCCGATTGGCGTCAAGCCACTCATGTTCATTTCGTCATGGAATCGAGCGCGCGTTCGCGCTGGGCGCGCGTCATCTGACGTTCTCGTCTGGACGCTGGTGGGGCCGTTACAAGCGCGACATTGGTGAGTTGCGGGACGGCACGGCGTGCGTCTACCGACGGGCAATTGGTGCTCATGTCAAAAATCAGATGGCCACTTGGAAAGACTGCGGGCAGCTTTTCGTGGATCTGGTAGCTCATGTCTATGGGCGGCGCCTCACCGGAATAAACGATCTGGTTGCCGGGGCTAAAAACGGTGTAGCACGCCATGGCCGGTGCGACCAAGGCCGTTAAGGACAGTGCCACTGCGTATTTCAATGAGGTCATGATTTTCTCCCTGCACGCTCCGGATCAGAGACGCAGTTGAAAGCATATGTCATATGTGGGCTGCGTCAAGTCAGACGGCGCCGCCACATCACACCACAACCCTCCCATGCGCCTGGCAGGTCGACTCACCAGGTTCCGGCAGGCTTTTTTGCCCGAAGGGCTGCTGTGATCGCTGCTGCGGCATCAGGCCGGTTGCCTTGCTGGGCAAACTGCAGGGCAGTCAAACCCAGCTGGTTTTTGAGTTGCGGGTCGGCGCCCTCCTCCAGGAGAAGACGCACTGCTTCCGTGGTGCCATACATTGCGGCCATCATCAGCGGCGTGGTGCCGTTGGGAGACTCGGCATCAATGTAGGCGCTGTTTTCCAGCAGCAGGCTGATGATGCCCAGGTGCCCGCCGCTGGCGGCGTAATGCAGCGGCGTCCAGCCGGTCTTGTTGACGTCGGCGCCCTGCTTGACCAGCTTCTCAGCCAGGCCCTGATAGTTTTTGAGGGCGGCCAGCATAAGTGCGCTTTCGCCCTTGTCGTTGAGGCTGTTGACGTCGGTCTTGGGCCAGTCAACCAGTACCTGCGCTGCTCTGAGCGATGGCTCCTTCAGCGCGAGAAAGAGCCCACGCTCGCCTTTTGGGTCAGGTGTGTTGGGGTCAAACCCCCGCTGCAGCAATGCCTGGATGGTCCTGGGATCGTCGCGCTTGACGGCGATGAAAAAATCATCGTATGACCCCGCATTTGCCGAAGAAAGTCCATAAAAAACAATGGCAATAATTGCTTTCTTAAAGTAATTCATGAAGTTATTTTTCACACTTTAACCCCACTGAAAAGCTGCTCGAAGTTTCGGCTTGTGGCCTCTGCAATGGCCTGGATGGGTTGTAGGGTGAGTTCCGCGATCTGCTTGGCCACCAGGGGAACATACGAAGGATTATTGGCTTTTCCGCGGTACGGCATGGGCGCGAGGTAGGGGCTGTCGGTCTCAATCAGCATGCGGTCCAGGGGGACAAATCGGGCCACCTCCCGCAAATCCGCCGCGTTCTTGAAGGTCAGGATGCCGGAAAAAGAGATGTAAAACCCGAGGTCAAGCGCGGCGCGGGCTACCGCCTGGGTTTCGGTAAAGCAGTGAAAAACCCCCGTGGCTCGGCCCGCTTCTCCAGCGCTACCGCCCTCTTCCTTCAGCAAGGCAATCGTGTCGTCGGACGCACTGCGGGTATGAATCACCAGGGGCTTGCCGGTCTGGCGAGCCGCCCGGATGTGCACGCGAAACCGCTCCCGCTGCCATTCCATGTCCGCCACGGTCCGGTCACCCAGCCGGTAATAGTCGAGCCCGGTCTCGCCAATGCCGACCACTCGGGGCAGGCTGGCGCGCGTCAGCAGGTCGTCCAGGCTGGGCTCCCGGACATCTTCGTTGTCGGGATGCACGCCGACGGTTGCCCAGAAATTGTCGTAGGCCGTGGCCAGCCCGTGAACAGTTTCGAACTCTTCCAGGGTGGTGCAGATGCACAGCGCCCGGTCAACCTGGGCGGCCTGCATGGCCTGGCGGATTTGTGGCAACTGGGCCTGAAGCTCCGGAAAGCTCAAATGGCAATGGGAGTCAGTAAACATTGCGGTACAAGGTTGGGTATCAAAACAGGCTGCAAGCCTTTTTGGCCATGCGCAAGCAGCTATAAATACCATAGCAATTTCAACGCTTGCCGATCAGCCGGCCAGCGGCAAAGCTTAAATGGTCTGTGTGGGGCGGTCGGACGCCAGGTGGGCGCCGAGGATTTCTTCAATCTTGAGCTTGAGAAGGCGGGATTTTTCGTCCGACGGGAACCGGACGCCGACGCCTTGCGTGCGGTTACCGGCCGCCCTTGCGGGTGTGACCCAGGCTACTTTGCCGGCCACCGGATAGCGCTGCGTATCTTCGGGGAGCGTTAGCAGGACGTAGACGTCGTCGCCCAGCTTGTAGTCGCGTGCCGTGGGAATGAAAACACCGCCTTCCGTGAACAAAGGAATGTAGGCCGCGTAAAGCGCCGCTTTTTCCTTGATGGCCAGCTGGACAACGCTGGGTCGGGCGGTGGCGGCTGCGGGTGAACTGGCGGGCGGTGGTGTGCTCATGGCGCTAGTTTATCGGTTTGACTGCTGCGGCGTCTGCAATTGCAGCATAAAAGAAACGGTTTGGGTTTATTTCGCGTTCAGCGCGATGCGGGCCCGGCTTACCAGCGATTCAAGCATCAGGCCCGGGTTGTAGGGGTGTTCCACCGTGCGGGCAATGGCCGCCAGCTCTTTGGACCAGCTTGCAAGGGCGTAAAGGCCGTTCCCCGTCTTGCCGGCCGCAGCGGGAAGGGCTGCCGGAAGGTCGCCCGCGTGAAAAAACCGCGGCGCCGCACCCATGCGCACAGCCAGTACATCGTGGCAAAGCTTTTGCAGTGCATCCACAGCCTGCGCTGGCGCCCAGTCCGACAGCGGGCTCACGTCGCCGCGCGCCATGGCTTTGGGCAGGGCCTGCCAATGCTGGGCGGCTTCCGCGGGCGGATTGCTTTGTGCCCAGCTCAGCGCGTCGGCGGGTCGCCCTCCCGCGGCCACCAGCAAGGTCTGCAATTCGGCGGCTTTTGGCGCTGCCGCGCCTTTTTTGGTGTTACCGGCGCTGTCACCTGCCAGCGTGATTTCCTGCTGGAGCCAACCCAGTGCCTGGTCGAAGTCGGGCCAGACCATGGTGTGGCCCAGGCACCGGCTCCGGATGGTGGGCAGCAACTGGTGCGCGGCCTCGGTGGCGAGGATGAACTTGACGGCTCCTGGAGGCTCTTCCAGGGTCTTGAGCAGGGTATTGGCCGTGACGTTGTTCATGCGCTCGGCCGGAAACACCAGCACCACCTTGGTGGTGCCGCGCGACCGTGTGAACTGCGTGAAAGACACAGCTTCGCGCGCCGCATCGACCTTGATTTCCTTGCTGGGTTTGCGTTTCTTGCTGTCCAGGTCGTCCTGTGTTTTTTCGTCGAGCGGCCAGCCGAGCGCCAGCGACAGGGTTTCGGGCATCAGCATGCAAAGGTCCGCATGCGTGTGCACATCTACCGCATGGCAACTGCCGCATTGCCCGCAGGCACCCTGCGGCGTGGCTTCTTCGCAAAGCCAGGCCCGCGCCAGTGCCAGCGCCAGTTCAAACTGCCCCAAACCCGACGGCCCGCTCAAGAGCCACGCATGGCCGCGCTGCGCCAGCAGGCTTTCCAGCTGGGTTTGGAGCCACGGTGCCAGGCGCGGGTTGCTGGATCCGGCCGTCACCGGCAAAGTATCCAGAATGCTCATGAGAGCCAGCCTTTGGCGATAAATACCTGCTGCACGGCTTGCCAGACTTCGTCGCGGCTTTTCGATGCGTCAATGCGGGCGAAACGTTCGGGGTGATTTTTCTGCCGGTCCGCGTAGCCTTGCGCCACGCGGCGGAAAAACGCCACCGGCTGCGCCTCGAATTTGTCGGGCAGTCGCGCGCCCGTCAGCCGCCGGGCCGCTTCTTCAGGCGCCAGGTCAAACCACACCGTCAAATGCGGCTCGATCACGGTTTCCACCTCAGGCTTCATGGGAGAGTTGCCGGCGGGGTCGCCCAGCAGCCCTTCGTCGGATTGCACCCAACGCTCCAGGGTCGAGAGCAGCTTCAGGTCAAAACCGCGCCCTGCCCCCTGGTAGGCAAAGGTTGCGTCGGTAAAACGGTCGCACAGCACCACGTCAGCGCGCAGCAGCGCCGGCGCGATCACGTTCACCAGATGGTCGCGCCGTGCGGCAAAAATCAGCAAGGCTTCGGTCAGCGGGTCCATGGCGTCATTGAGGACCATGGCGCGCAGTTTTTCGGCCAGCGGCGTACCGCCGGGCTCGCGCGTCAATGTGACCACCCTGCCCTCGGCCTTGAAGGCATCGGCCAGGCCGGCAATGTGCGTGGACTTTCCAGCGCCGTCTATGCCTTCGAAGCTGATGAAGAGGCCGCTCAGAGGTCTGGTGCTCATGATCTCTTCCGGTCGAATGCGTGGCCGAAGTTGTGGTGCCAGCAGGGGCCGCGGAACCGGCTTTGCCGGGCCGCAGGCGCAGCGGCCCCCTCGGGGGGCAGCGACGTACACGAAGTGACGAGCGTGGGGGCCATATTCACTGTCCGCGGATGTACTTATTCACCGCGCGGTTGTGCTCGTCCAGGCTGCTGCTGAAGTGGCTGGTGCCGTCGCCGCGCGCCACAAAATAAATGGCCTTGGTCGGTGCCGGCTGCACGGCGGCCAGCAAGGCGGCCTTGCCCGGCATGGCGATGGGGGTGGGCGGCAACCCGGCGCGGGTGTAGGTGTTGTAGGGCGTGTCAGTCAGCAGGTCGCGTTTTCGCAGGTTGCCGTCGAACTTGTCGCCGAGCCCGTAAATCACGGTGGGGTCGGTCTGCAGCAGCATGCCCAGGCGCAGCCGGTTGGTGAAAACGCCGCCGATCTGGGCCCGGTCCGACGGCTTGCCGGTTTCCTTTTCGACGATGCTGGCCAGGATCAGGGCCTCGTCAGGGGTTTTCAGCGGTGTGTCGGGGCTTCGCAGTGCCCAGGCAGCATCCAGCCGGTTGTCCATGGCCCGTGCCGCGCGCTTGAGCACGGCCAGGTCGCTGGAACCCTTGGCGTAGGTGTAGGTGTCAGGGAAGAAGCGGCCTTCGGGGTGCACACCCGGCTTGCCCAGCTTTTGCATGATGGTTTCTGGCGCCAGCCCAAGCGTGTCGGGCGCAAGCTGCTCTGCCTTTTGTAGCGCCGCGCGCACCTGGTTAAAGGTCCAGCCTTCGACCAGCGTCACGCTTTTGAGGGCTTGATCGCCGCGCACCAGCATGGCGAGCAGCTTTTGCGGCGTGGTGCCGGGCACCAATTCATAGCTGCCGGCCTTGATGAGCCGAGCCTGGCCGGAAAAGCGGAACCAGACATGGAGAAAAATCGCCGGCACGTCGGCGCCGCTGGCCACGATGACCTCGGCCACGCCGCTGGCGGGAGTGCCGGGCTCGATTTCAAGGTCTACGACCTGGCTGCCGGGAGCCAGCCGCAGGGGAATCGGCTCGTGCAGCCACCACAAACCCGCGCCAAACAACAACAGGGCGCCGGCAAATACCAGTATCAACAGACTTGTAAAGACACGACGCACAACCCAGCTACCTTTTCTGTACAGAATGCAAAACCTCCAGCCTATGATAATTCAGCCCATCCCCCCATCGAATATGAACGCCCCATGACCTTGCCTTCTGCTGCTCCCCTGATTTCCGGCATCACCGAACTCACGCACCTGGGCGTCATCCGCGTCACGGGCGAAGATGCCGTCACGTTTTTGCAGGGCCAGCTGACCCAGGACGTGGCGTTGATGGGGGCCGGCGAAGCGCGCCTTGCGGCTTTCTGCAATGCCAGGGGCCGGATGCAGGCGAGTTTTGTGGTGTTCAAGCGCAGCAGCGATGCCGGCCAGGACGTGTTGCTGCTGTGCAGCCGCGACATCCTGCCTGCCACACTCAAGCGCCTGTCAATGTTTGTGCTGCGCGCCAAGACCCGATTGACCGATGCCACTGCGGAATTTGCGCTCTACGGCATCACCGGAAATGCTATCGATTCGATAGCTGGCGGCGCACATTCTGTATGGTCAAAAGTCGATATGGGTGATGCAAATGTGGTGTTTTTGTACCCCGGCGCTGGCCAGCCGCGTGCAATCTGGTGCGCACCTGCCGCATCGCCCGCTCCCGAAGGCGCGCGCATCGACAGCGCCTTGTGGCACTGGCTGGACGTGCAGTCCGGTATTGCGATGATCACGCAGCCCATTTTTGAGGCCTTTGTGCCGCAAATGCTCAATTACGAATCCGTTGGAGGGGTGAACTTCAAAAAAGGTTGTTACCCGGGCCAGGAAATCGTTGCGCGCAGCCAGTTCCGCGGCACGCTCAAACGGCGCGCATACCTTGTTCATACCGCCGGAACGCCGGCAACAGGCCAGGAGATATTCCACGCCTCGGACGCAGAGCAGCCTTGCGGGTTGGTCGCCGCGGCGGCCGCCAATCCCGATGGCGGCTTTGACGCCATCGTGTCGATGCAGACCTCTGCCGCCGCCGATGCCGGCGACGGCCGGTTGACGCTGGGAAGCGCCACAGGCGAAGCTCTGAGCCTGCTGCCCCTGCCCTATCCGCTGCTGGAAGACATCTGATGCGCGGCACAGGGGGCGCGGGGCTAATGACATGTGCCTGATCGCGTTTGCCATTGGCGTATCGGAGCGTTGGCCGCTCCTGATTGCGGCCAACCGCGATGAATTCCTGGACCGGCCGACGCTGCCGCTCGCCCGCTGGCAAACCGACTCGGGGCAAGAAGTCCTTTCAGGCCGCGACTTGCGTGCCGGTGGCACCTGGATGGGCATGACACCGGACGGCAGGATTGCTTTTCTGACCAATGTGCGCGGCACCCGAGCAGATGCCGGGGCCCGCTCGCGGGGGGAACTGGTGACGCGTTGGCTGGAAAGCCACGACGATGCGACCGGTTTTGCTTCAGCCCTCGAAGAAGAAGGCTCGGACTATGCAGGCTTTAACCTGGTGGTCGGCGATTTTCAGCGGAACGCCTGGGCCTGGGTGACGAACAAGCCGGCCGTAGTGTCTGGCGCTTCAAGCCTGCGTCTTCAGGCTCTGTCACCAGGGCTCTATGGGTTGTCCAATGCGGCACTGGATACGCCGTGGCCCAAAACACTGGAACTCAAACGCTCCCTCCATGCCGCCCTGGAGGCGAGCTCAGGCCTGCAAGCAACGGAGCTTCAGGCATCGCTGTGGTCAGCTCTGGGCAACCGTCAGCGCGCGCCGCGCGAAGACCTTCCAGCCACCGGCGTGCCGTTGGCGCTGGAAGAAGCTCTGTCGAGCGCCTTTGTGGATTTTCCGGACCATACCTACGGAACACGGAGCAGCACGGTGCTGCTGGCAGCAGCGGATCCGGCCGATCTGTCAACGCGATGGGATGTCCAGGTAGAGGAGCGTACGCACCTGAGTCCGTCGGCTGAAGAGTCCGGTCGTCACCATCAGGCTGCGTATCCTGTTTCGCACCGGTTCACTGTTGAATGGCAGAAAGCAGCGCACGTTTCTCAGAGCCTGGGCCAGTAGTCGGGGGGAATGCGCTGACGCGTCGCTTCCTTGTCTTTTTCGGGTGATGCGGCCATGGCCGCCTTGTAGAACATCAACGCCTTCGCGTCATCTTTTTTCCGGACGGCATAGAGGTAGCCCAGTTTGACCAGCCCATCGACCTGCTGGTCAGGAAAGCTTTTGTTACGCAGTTCCATGCTCTGGACGGCCAGATCAAAGTCGCCGTTTTTTACGCCGAGTACCCATCCGGCATCCAGGAGGTCATAGTCATAAATACCTTCTGACAGGTATTGTTTGACCAGCTTTTGAGCCTCCGCAGTTCTCCCCGACCGGCTCAACAGGACGACTTCCAGTGATCGGACTGAAGCCGCTTTCGGCTGAAGGTTTTTGCTGCGCTCCAGGTATTCGAAAGCCTTGTCCAAGGCTCCCATCTGGGCATATCCACGGGCAATATTCGTTAGCAGCGCCACCACGTGCGGACGCGAAGACGCCACAGACTCCCAGACCCAGACGGCGTTTGGCCAGTCGCCCCAGCGCGCCAGTTCGTCAGCCACCATGGGCGTCAGCTTGCGGTAGTGGGGATTGATGCGGGTGCCTTCCTTGACCAGCTCCAATATTTCCAGCTTGGTGGCGTTCCAGCGCGGGTTGTTGACATCCCCGGACCGCGTGATAGATAGTGCCAGTCTGACGGACCTGACGATTCTGCTTTCCGCAAGGGTGGCCTGCTGCGATATATAGATCGCCAGCACCAGGCAGAACATTAAGGTGATGCCCAGCAACTTCGAATACACAGGCTTCCAGCCAAGTTGTTGAGCGGCAAACTTGCCTTGAACGCCCAGGCGGGCATCGGAAGCAGCCAGAAACCCCAACGCCAGCGCAAAGATCGCGTCGGTAGTTGCCATACGCCATGGAAAGCCGATATTGCTGACGATCAAAAGCGTCAACAAACTGGACAGGACAATCGCACGTTCCGGAGCCTCCTGCACCCACCCGAATCCCCGGTTTCTGAGCGTTTTCCATGCGGCCATGCTGAGATAGCCAAGAAGGGCCAGCAGGAAAATCCAGCCCGTCAGGCCATATTCGGCCAGCAACTGAAGGATTTCGTTGTGAACGTAATAGTCGGTTTCGAGCTGGGTGCCGTCAACCTGATACAGCGGAATATCGACTTCCCAGGCGCCGGCGCCGACACCTCTCAACGGATGGGCCTGGATGATCCTGAAGGTTGCCTTCCACATCACAAAGCGCACATTCAGTGAGCTGTCGTCCATGGAGATTGTCGCTGTGCGTTTGAAGGCCCGCTCAAAAGCCGTGGTACCCCGGTCTTCACCAACCAGTTTTGGATTTCCTGTGTGAATGAAGCCCAAAGCCAGGATGGTTACAGCAAGAAGTCCGCATGCAAGAAACTTCTGACGAAGGTGCCACGAAGAAATTGCCAGTTGCCAACGGTAGAGGATAGCGATGAGCGGCAGAACGAAGATAAGTAGCAGCCATAACGCCATCAAGGCCCCGCGTGTCCCTGTCATCATGAGCGCCACAATGACAAAGCCGTTGGTCAAGGACAGCAGCGATATTTGCAACGAGTTCCGTGCCCGCATCAATAGATAGAAGGAGAAAGGAATGGTGCAAACCGCAAATTCGGCAAAAAAATTGCGGTTGACAAAAGTGGACGCTGGATTCGGGCCTTGCGGAAAGTAAGTGAAATCAAACCAGAACTGAAGTGCGGTCCAGAGCGAGGCCACGAGGGCGCCCGCATGAATCCCCATGGCCAAATGAGGCAACCGGTCTCTCGACAAGGTATTGAGCCCCAGCCACAGCAGCAGGCTGAAGACGAACCACCTGATGGCTTCCACGCCACCAAGATAGGCGTGTGACCACAGCATGCTTGCCAGGGCGTAAAACATCAGAGCCAGAGGCAGCCACATGAGGGCATGCCAACGCAGGGGCTCCCGCCGGTGGCGCTGCTGCCAGAAGAAAATCAGGCCGGCACTGATCGCCGAAAACGACACCACCATGGATTTCAGCGTGTCCTGCAGCATTTCTTCATGAGGCACGCCGATTGCCGGCGTCACAAACATCATGAAAGCAAGAAGCACGGTGATCCAGCCGCCCTGCGCCACCTCTGCAGCCGGGGCCGCCGTGGAGTCCGCGCCAGGTGAGTCAACAGGCTCCAGCTTGGCTACCGCACCGGCTAGGGTGGGATGCCCCTGGGCATCGGGGCCGTTCCTTTTCTGGGTCATGAGGTCGATCAGTTTTCTGAGTGATTGAAACAGCCCGCACGCAAAGGCGGCGGCATGCACCAACAACGCCGTTACGGCGCCCGGACCATTTCAACATGGGAGATGCCGGCTTCTTCGAAAGGCTCACCCCGGGCCTCAAAGCCAAGGCGCCGGTAAAAGCCCTCCGCACTGCGCTGCGCATGCAGCATGACCTCGTGGTCCCCGCGATCCCGGGCGGCGTCCATCAACGCGTTCAAAAGATTTTGACCGAGGTGAGCTCCGCGCAGCGCCTTGTGCACCGCCATGCGCCCGATCTTCGCCGTGCCATCGGCTTGCCGCATCAGCCGCCCGGTCGCGATGCCCTCTCCCAGCCCGTTATAGGCCACGGCGTGCAAGGCCGTGTTGTCCGCTTCGTCGCACGCCATCTCCATTGGAATGCCCTGCTCCTGCACAAACACGGCCGTGCGGACCTTGGCCGCGTCGGCGCCCAGGGTGGCCCAATCACCTATCCTGATGTCCACCATGGCCTCACCGGCCTCAAAGCCCACGAGCAGGTTGCGCAGCGCGTCCGGTACGGGCCGGGACGTCTGCGTCAGGGGATCGGCAAACACATAGACAAGTTCACAGCTAATGAGCAGTTCATCGGCCCTGAACATCGCGCCGGTGTACGTCATGGATGAATTGCCGATGCGCGCGCACTTGAGCGCTACGTCGAGCCGGTCATCGAAGCGTGCCGAGCCGTGGTATTCCAGTGTGGCTTTTTTCACATACAGGTCGCCGCCCATCTTGTGCATGGTCTCCGTGTACGGCAGCGCCAGCGCGCGCCAGTAGTCGGTCATGGCAGTGTCGAAGTACATCAGGTAATGCGCATTGAACACGATTTTCTGCATGTCCACTTCGGCCCAGCGAACCCGCAGCGGGTGAAAAAATCGGTATTCCTGTCGTTTCATGGCGTGTTGTCCGAAAGATTGAATGCCTGGCGCAGCGCCAGAGCCGCGTCCGCATGGGCTTGCCGCGCTTCGGGAATGATGCGCCCCATCTTGATGAACTCGTGCGTGACGCCGCGGTAGATTTCCAGGTCGACCGGCACGCCGGCCGCGCGCAGTTTGTCGGCATACATTACCCCTTCGTCGACCAGGGGATCGCACTCTGCCAGACCCAGCCAGGCAGGGGCCACACCGTCCACATCCGCCGCGTTGAGCGGTGCAAAGCGCCAGTCTTCGCGGTCGGCAGGGCTTCGCACATAGTGGTTGAAAAACCAGGTGATATCAGCCTCCTCCAGCACAAAACCACCGGCAAAAAGCCGGTGCGACGGTGTGTCCTGGTGGGCGGCGCAACCAGGGTAAAACAGCAGCTGCAGCGCCAGCGGCAGGCCGGCATCGCGGGCGAGGATGGCACACATGGTTGCCAGCGTGCCGCCCGCACTGTCGCCGCCGACCGCCATACGGGTTTCATCAAGACCGAGGCTGATTGACCGTGCCGCCAGCCATTCCAGGGCATCCCAGGCGTCATGGGCAGCTACAGGAAATTTGTATTCCGGCGCCAGCCGGTAGTCCACGGAAATCACCGCGCAACCCGCCAGGTGACTGAGCTGCCGGCACAAAATGTCATGCGTTGCCACGCTCCCGATGGTGAAGCCGCCGCCATGAAAGTAAAGCAGCACCGGCAGGTGGTCAGTTGAGGGCGCGTAGAGGCGCGCAGGCAGGCTGTAGCCATCCCTGGCGGGAATGAGCAGGTCTTCGACCCGCGTCAGGGCCGGCTTGGGAATTTCCAGCACGCCCGCACCCGCCTCGTAGGCTGCTTTGGCTCCCGCGGGCGTGAGCGTATGAAACGGCGGCCGCATGGCCCGCGCCATGCGGCTGAGTACACCCCGCATCGCGGGAGTCAGCAAGTCTTCAGGGGAGGTACGGCGCATTTATTTGAATGTGACCGACACAGGCTGCGCTCCGGCCAGCCCCTGGTAAGTCGCTGTGGCGGTCAGCCCTGCCTTGGGCGGCAGCAGCGGTGAAAACGAGCCCAGGCTGATCAAATCGCCTGGTTTCATGGCAAGGCCTTCTTTGGCCAGGGCGCCGGCCAGCCAGACGACGGCGTTAAGCGGATGGCCGAGGATGTCGCTGCCCTTTCCTCTTCCCAGTTCTGCACCACTGCCGTCTGCAAGCACAACGGTCATGTTTTCCAGCATGCCCAGCATGGCGTGGCGCTCTGCCCTTGTCACGGGCACGGCCAAAGGCATACCGGCCACACCGAACCGGGCACCGACATTGATGGCGCTGACCGCCGGGCCATTGAGCTTGGGCGGCGCCTGCACGACCAGGTCGGGCAATTCAATGAAGGGAATTACCTGGTCAACGGCTTCCAGCACATCCATCGGTGTCCGGGCCTGGTTGACGGCTGCACTTTTGACGCGTACCAGCATGTCGGCCTCAAAAAGCGGACGCGCGCCGAACGCCGCATCAACCACGGACCCGCCGGGCAGCACCATGCCCTCATACAGCTTGCCCCACACGGGCTGGTCGTAGTTGAAGCGTTTTTGTACCGCCGGGTTGGTAAGGCCGGCTTTGTAGCCGATCACTTTGCCGTGGCGCTTTTCCAGCAGCGCATTGAGTTTGGCGCGGGTACAGGCGCCATCGGCCTCGTTGAGACCTTCCGGGTTGGCCGCAGGCTGTCTGGCATCGATCTTTTCGGCCAGGTCGCCGACTTGCGCATCGCTCAGGCATTCCGCCCCAGCCTGAAGAGCTGCTATCGCCAAGGTGAACAGCATCAGGGTTTGCTTGCAATTCATGGGCATCTCCAGCTATTAAAGTAAGGCCAAGCCGATTGGGGCAACCGATTGGGGCAAGATGGGCGGCACGGGAAAACCGCCCAGCATCGTACAACGCGAAAGACAGCAAAACCATGGCCTTTATCTATTACGTCACCCAGATCCAGTTTGAATTCGGTGCGATCAAATTGCTCAAGCAGGAATGTGAGCGTGTCGGCATCACCCGCCCGCTTATCGTCACCGACCCAGGTGTCAAGGCCGCAGGTATTTTGCAAAAAGCGCTTGACGCGCTGCCCGGTATGCAGGTGACGGTGTTTGACCAGACCCCTTCGAATCCCACCGAAGCAGCCGTTCGCGCAGCTGCGGCCCTGTACAAGTCCGCCGGCTGCGACGGCCTGATCGCGGTGGGCGGCGGCTCAGCCATTGATTGCGCCAAAGGCGTGGCGATTGCCGCCACCCATGAAGGCCCGCTCACAACTTACGCCACCATCGAAGGTGGCTCCCCGAAAATCACGGACCGCGCAGCCCCGCTGATTGCTGTGCCCACCACCAGCGGCACCGGCAGCGAAGTCGCCCGCGGGGCGATCATCATCGTGGACGACCATCGCAAGCTTGGGTTTCACTCTTGGCACCTTGTACCGAAAACGGCGATTTGCGATCCGGAGCTCACATTGGGCCTGCCGGCCAAACTGACAGCGGCCACCGGCATGGACGCGATTGCGCATTGCATGGAGACCTTCATGTCAGCTGCCTTCAACCCGCCGGCCGACGGCATCGCGCTGGACGGCCTGGAACGCGGCTGGGCTCACATCGAACGGGCCACGCGCGATGGCAGTGACCGGGACGCCCGCTTCAACCTGATGAGCGCATCCATGCAGGGTGCCATGGCTTTCCAGAAGGGGCTGGGCTGCGTGCATTCGCTGAGCCATAGCCTGGGCGGTGTAGACCCGCGCCTTCACCATGGCACGCTGAACGCGATGTTTTTACCTGCTGTGGTTCTCTTTAATGCGGAGGCTGAATCAGTTAAGAAGGACAACCGGCTTAACCGCATGGCCCGCGCCATGGGGCTGGCTTCGGGCAGCGACATTCCCGACGCCATCCGGGACATGAACGCCCGGCTGGGCCTTCCCACGGGCCTGGCGGCCATGGGGGTACAGCGCCAGCAGTTCAGTCAGATCGTCACTGGCGCGCTGGCAGATCATTGCCACAAAACGAATCCGCGAATTGCCAGTGCGGCGGAATACGAAGAGCTCCTCGGCACGTCGCTCTAGGCCTCGCCCCTGGCGGCCAATGTGCCGCTTTCCCTGCTGCAATTGTGGTTGGCGGCAAACCAGCGGCTTCGTGATGATGCGGCCCTGCCCCGCGATTGCGCGATAGTGTGCCCCGGCGCAACCGGGGCCGCCTGCGCCGCCATCCATGGCAAGACTGCCATGAGCCAGGCTCATCCGTGCCTGTAAAAGTTATTTAATTACTTTTTATAACCATAAATGTCTTTGCTGGCAAGAGACTATTTACTTATTTTTTATAACTAAAAACCCATTAACCTCATGCAGTGATTAGCGATTTCACGCGGTGTTTGCTGTCCGCAAACAACAGCGCACTGGACCTGTAGAGCTACGTCGAATCGATAAGCACGCCATATCAACAACATTAGGAGACCTGATGAAGACCAAACTATTTGCACTTTCCGTGCTGTCCGCTGCCAGTTGCGCCGCTCAGGCCCAAAGCTCCGTCACGCTGTATGGCGTGGTTGATACCTATCTGGAAGTCGCGTCTGCTGGAAACGGCAATGTGACACGCGTCTCCAGCGGGGGGGCCATGGGTTCACGTTTCGGGTTTCGCGGTACGGAAGACCTCGGCGGCGGGCTGAAGGCGAATTTCGTGCTGGAGGCCGGCTTTTTGACAGACACGGGCGCTGGCACAGGTACTGCGACCGTCCCCACCAGCACCGTGCCGACTGGAGCCAATTACATGTTCCAGCGCCTGGCGACTGTGGGCTTGAGTGGTGACTTCGGCGCCGTCAATATGGGCCGTCAGTACACGCCGCATTTTGGAACCATGGCGGCTTTTGACCCTGCCGGATTCACGATGTCCGGCGCCTTGAACTACTACGCGGGCCCGGGCGTAGGCATCAACGGCGGCTCGCTCTCCGACGCCACCACACGCCGCGACAACTCCATCCAGTACACCACGCCGACCTGGGGTGGCTTCAAGGCCAATGTGTTTTATGCTTTCGGCGAATCGACCGGCGCGGGCGGCCAACCCAAGTCCACCGGTAACGTGCTCAACATCGCAGCCGGCTACAGCAGTAGCACGCTTGCGGCGCAAGTCAGCTACCTGACGGAAAAAACCATCTACATAGTCGGCAATACCGATAAATACACTGACGTCGCTGTCTCCTACGATTTCGGGTTCATCAAGCCGTCTGCCATCTTTGTGCGCCGCCGCGGCGACGCGACCGGGGCGCCCGCGCTCGATGCCTACCAGATCGGCGCCTCGGCACCGGTCGGCGTAGGCAAGCTGATTGCCACCTATGGCCGGCTCAAAAACAAGACCACGGCCAGCGCCGACTCAAAAGCCTTCGGCGTTCGTTACGACTACCCGCTGTCCAAGCGAACCACGATCTACGGCGGCGCGACCAGGATCAGCAACCAGGCCAACGCAGGCTACACCATCAGCGGCGGCGGCGGCAGTTCGGCTGGCCTGGCGCTCTCGGCGGTCGGCCAAAGTCCGAAGTCGCTGTACGCGGGTATTGCACACGTGTTTTGAGGCTTCCGCTCCAAACTGATGTGCCTGGCAGCGATCTGGAATCGCCGCATGACGTGCCACGTCATGCGGCTTTTTTATGAGCGCCTCGCCGGGGGAACACTGCATCGAGGCGCGCATTCCGGCCGGCCCATGGCCGGTTCATAAATGATGAACCAGCTTCATGTCCGGATGTTCCAGCCACCGGGCATATTCTTCGGCAAGCTGCCCGGCCTTCGATGTCGCCCCTGACCATGCACGTATGCGTGCCTGGATATCGGGGCCGTAGCGCATGAAGTCCGCGCGGTCCGGAAGCTTGCCGCCGGGCAAGGTTTTGATCCACTCCGGGTTGGGGGCGAGCAGCACCATGTTGTCCAGAAAATGTGTGGCACCGTGCCGCCACTTCAGGCCCTTGTCGAGCCAGCCAGGCACCACGGCCCTCTGGAAATGCGGGTACAGCACCAATCCCGGCGATGATCCCGCCTCCCCTGCCGTGCCCCCGCGGTGGTAGTTCAGGTGCAGGTGGTAGTCGGTGATGCCGCCGTCCCAGTAGGCGCCGGGCGGCGCACCGGGAATGTTGCGCACGGAGCGCAGCACAAAAGGGATGGAGCAGCTGGCCTGAAGCGCCGGTTGAAAATTGGCTTCGTCCATGGGCACCTGGCGCGTCCGGTAGTCGGCGGTCGCAAACGGCAAAGGGGCGTTCCGGGTCGAAAACACGACGCGCTCCAGCCATGCGCCCATGGCCTTGCGGTGCAGGCTGTTGGTGAGGAACGCGCCAAAATAGCCCAGCGGCGTGGCTACCTTGTGCTCACGGCCCAGCATGTGGCGGCCACGTGAGGTGACGATGTGCAGCCGATAGCGGGGATGGCCGATCACTTCCTGCACCCGGCCCCCGTAGAAAACCTTCAGGCTCTGGCCGAACTGCTCACTGACGGCATCGGCGGTCGGGCGCTTCTGGCCGGGCTTGAGTTCGTAATGCTGGTGGATGTAATCGGTTTCGAGGCGCTGGAATGCGGCCGCCGGGTTGCTCAGGCAGGCCGTGGCCATACGCCACGCGCCTATGGACGCACCGACCAGGTCCACCGGATGGCTGCTTTGCGCCAGCCAGTCACCGAAGATAAAACGGTCCAGGGCGCCAAGGATCAAGCCCTTGGGCCCGCCCGCCGCCCCGGGTACAACGGCAATGTCTGCCGGCTTGAGGCCGTTTTGCTCGATATGCCGGCGTGCCTTGGGGCCGGCGTAAATGCGGAGGGCTTGCATGAAGGTGGATAGGTGCTATTATTTTGATAGCTGCTCGGGTATGTCAGTCAAGCACCAGGGCCTGATTTAACCCTAAAAATGGGTCAATTCATGTCTTTCAGGCGGCCTGGCGCGCATTGGGCGCGATTATTTCTTCAGCGCCGCCAGCTTGCTGAATGCCGACTCCATCGCGGTGGCGGCTGCCGGTTGTGGTGCGCCTGGTCGGCTTCCATAGTTGCCGCCGCGGTTTTGCCCGCCCGGCGGGCGCGCGCTTTCAAAGCGGTTGTCACGCGGGCCGTCACGGCGTGCGGGTGCGGCGTCGAGTTTCATGGTGAGGCCAATGCGCTTGCGCGCCACGTCGACCTCGGTGACGCGCACTTTCACGATGTCACCGGTTTTCACCACTTCGCGTGCGTCGGTCACGAACTTGTTGGAAAGCTGGCTCACGTGGACCAGACCGTCCTGGTGCACGCCGATGTCGACGAAGGCGCCGAAGGCGGCCACGTTGCTGACCGTGCCTTCCAGCGTCATGCCTTCCTTCAAATCCTTGATATCTTCCACACCGTCGTTGAAGCGCGCCACCTTGAAGTCCGGGCGCGGGTCGCGGCCGGGTTTTTCCAGCTCGGCAATGATGTCCTTGACAGTAATCACGCCGAACTGCTCGTTGGCAAACAGCTCAGGCTTCAGGGTCTTGAGCATCTCGGCCCGGCCCATCAACTCGGCCACCGGTTTGCCGGTGTGCGCCATGATCTTTTCGACCACCGGGTAGGTTTCGGGGTGCACGCCGGTCATGTCCAGCGGGTTGCTGCTGCTGCGCAGGCGCAAGAAGCCGGCGCTCTGCTCAAAGGTCTTGGCGCCCAGGCCGGTCACCTTGAGCAAATCGGCACGGCTGGCAAACGCGCCATTGGCATCACGCCAGCGCACCACCGACTTGGCCACTGTTTGCGACAGGCCCGACACGCGGGCCAGCAGCGGCACGCTGGCGGTGTTCAGGTCTACGCCGACGCTGTTCACGCAATCTTCGACCACGGTGTCCAGGCTGCGCGCCAGATCACTCTGGTTCACATCGTGCTGGTACTGGCCGACGCCAATCGATTTCGGGTCGATCTTGACGAGCTCGGCCAGCGGGTCTTGCAAGCGGCGCGCGATGCTGGCCGCGCCGCGCAGGCTCACGTCCACGTCGGGCATCTCCTGGCTCGCAAATTCACTGGCGGAATAAATGGACGCGCCGGCTTCGCTGACCACGACTTTTTCAATCACCTGCTCGACCTTGGCCATGCCCTTGATCAAATCAGCGGCGAGCTTGTCGGTTTCGCGGCTGGCCGTGCCGTTGCCGATAGCGATCAGGTTGACGCCGTGCTTTTCGCAAAGCCTGGCCAGCGTGTGCAACGAGCCGTCCCAGTCCTTGCGCGGCTCATGCGGGTAGACGGTAGAGGTCTCTACCAGCTTGCCGGTGGCGTCGACCACGGCCACCTTCACGCCGGTGCGAATGCCCGGGTCCAGCCCCATCACCACGCGCGGGCCGGCGGGCGCTGCCAGCAGCAGGTCGCGCAGGTTGTCGGCAAACACCTTGATGGCGACTTTCTCGGCCTCTTCGCGTAAACGGGTAAAGAGGTCTCGCTCGAGCGAGAGGCTGAGCTTGACGCGCCAGGTCCAGGCCACGGCCTTGCGGATCAAATCATCCGCCGGGCGCGCCTTGTGGCTCCAGCCCAGGTGCAATGCGATCTTGCCTTCGGCAATGCTGGGTTTGCCGGGCTCGGCCTGCTCCGGCAGTACCAGCTTGGCGTCCAATATTTCCAGCCCGCGCCCGCGAAACACCGCCAGCGCACGGTGCGAAGGCACGCGGCCAATCGGCTCGTCGTAGTCGAAGTAGTCGCGGAATTTGCTGTTGTCGGCGTTGTTCTCGTCTTTGCCGGTCACCAGCTTGGAGCTGAACAGCCCCTCGCTCCAGAGCCAGTTGCGCAGCGACTGCACCAGGCCGGCATCTTCGGCCCAGCGTTCACTGAGGATGTCGCGCACGCCGTCGAGCACGGCTTGCACGGTGGTGAAGTCGTCACCGCTTTCGTTCTTTTCGGCCTTCACAAAGGCCACGGCTTCGTCGGCAGGTACCAGCGACGGGTCGGCAAACAGCTTGTCGGCCAGCGGCTCGATGCCGGCTTCGCGCGCAATCTGTCCCTTGGTGCGGCGCCGGGGTTTAAAGGGCAGGTACAAGTCTTCCAGGTCCTGCTTGGTAGCGGCAAATTCAATCGCGGCACTCAACTCGGGCGTGAGCTTGCCCTGCTCTTCAATGCTTTTGAGGACCGCTTCGCGTCGCTCTTCCAGCTCGCGCAGGTAACCCAGCCGGTATTCCAGCTCGCGCAACTGGATGTCGTCCAGCCCGCCGGTGGCTTCCTTGCGGTAGCGCGCGATGAAGGGAACCGTGGCGCCGCCGTCCAGCAGCTCTACCGCTGCCTTGATCTGGTGTTCCTGGACTTTGATTTCTGCCGCGATCTGGCGGATGATTTTCTGCATATTGAAAGAGATGTTCGAAAAAGCTCGGAAAAGAAGCAAAAAAAGGTCGACGAAAGGGGCAAATGCCCGCCCGGCGATGCAACCTGCCCTGGCGGAGAGCCGTTATCGGTGCGCCGAGTACAAACTGACGCCAAGGGTCGGCATTGTCCCACAGCGCCAGCGCTGTTTTGCTTCTGATAATGGTCCTTGGCTTAAAGCAATTTCTTACATTTTCAGGGGAGAGACACATGCGGACTCGCACAATTTTTTTGGTGGTGGCCATGCTGCTGCTGGCGGGCTTTGTGGCCCTCAATGTCGATGAATTCAGCCGTGTGAGCATGCTCAGCCTGGGCTTTACCACCGTGGAGGTGTCGCTGGGCTTCGTGATGCTGCTCTTGCTGGTGGTTGCCACGGTGGTGTTCCTGGCCTCCACGCTCTACATGCAAAGCACCAACTTGCTGGAAACCCGGCGCTACGCACGCGAGCTGAACACGCAGCGTGAGCTGGCTGACAAGGCCGAGGCATCGCGTTTTACCGAACTGCGGAGCTACCTGGAGGTGCAGGCCCTGGCCGCACAGCACCGGGAAGCCGCTGCCGCCACTGTGCTGGCCGAACGCTTCTCGCAGCAGCAACAGGCATTGCTGGCGCGGCTGGAGCAGTCGGACAACACCATGGCCGCCCACATGGGACAGCTCCAGGACCGGCTTGAGCGGCATGGCGGCATTCCGCACCTGGAAAAAGACTCGGAGACCATGCCGCTGGTTTGAGTGCCGCAATACCGGTTGTGCCTCTTTCTTTCTTTTCTTATTAAATCACGCCCGGCAGATGTAAGAACCGGCGAAGTCCATCGACCAATGGGGGTCTGCAATCCACGGAGACCCCCATGCTGCACACCGCGCCCCCACGGCCTTCCCGCCGCAATACCCCGCTAATCACCGCAATCGTCCTGATGGCATTGACGTCCAGCGCGTTGTCTGCACAAAACGCTTGTGCCATCAGCTCAGGGCCGGCCATCACGCCGGTCGTTGAGCTGTATACCTCAGAGGGCTGCAGCTCCTGCCCGCCCGCCGACAAATGGGCTTCGTCGCTGAAAGGCAGTGGGGCCGTGGTGCAAGCCTTTCACGTCGGCTACTGGGACTATATCGGCTGGGTCGACCGCTTTGCCGCGCCCGCCTACACCAGCCGGCAGCGCGAAATAGCAGCCAGGAATAACCTGCGCAGCATCTATACACCGCAGGCTGTGCTCAACGGCAAAGACTGGCCCCGCTGGGGCGGCAGGCCTGCCGACAGCAAGGAACCCGCGCGCGCCAGCATCGTGCTCAGGCAACTCGGGACGGACCAGTTTGAAGCCAGTGTCACCCCGCTGCCCGCACCGCAGGTGTCACCCTCCTGGTCGGCCTACTGGACCGTCACCGAGCATGGGCACAACTCCAAAGTGAAAGCCGGCGAAAACGCCGGAGAGGTTCTCAAACACGACTTCGTGGTGCGCCAGTACACCCAGGCCGGGGAATACAAAAGCAGTGATACCGGGCCGCAAAAACTGGCCTTTCGCAGCATTGCAGCAACCCAGGGCCATGACCGCCAGGTGAACCTCGTGGTGTTCGACCCTCAAACCGGCAAAACCCTGCAGGCCGTCAGCCTTCAATGTGCCGCGTGAAGCACGGCCACTGAAGGAAGACCGCCCGGCGCACGTATAGGCGGGGCAACGCGAGGCTTCAGGCTTGCCGCACAATGGTGCCATGGATTCCCCGCAATCACCGCCCAGCGCTCCTTCGCTGGCCTTGCGGCCACCCGGGGCCGCCGACTACGCGGCGCTGGCCACCTGGGTCCGGGATGCCAGCACCTGTCTGCGCTGGGCCGGCCCAAAGCTGAAGTTTCCGTTTGAGCCCGAGCGGCTCCCGGTACTGCTGGCTGAACCCGGCGCCTTCAGCTTTGTCATGAGCCGGGGCCCGGCAGAGGCGCTGGGCTTTGGGCAATTCTGGGTGCGTGAGGCAGGTGTTGCCCACCTGGCCCGCATCATCCTGGCGCCCCACGCGCGCGGCCAGGGTCTGGGTTCAACACTGTGCAGGCTGCTGATGGCCCAGGCGGCCAGTGACACCGGTGCCACAGCTTTCACGCTGCGCGTTTACCGTGACAACCATCCTGCGCTGACCATCTACGAAGGCCTCGGCTTTGCAGCGGTGCCTGAGCTTTCGAACGACAACATCTTTTCCATGCGCAGGGAAACGCTGAACGGCATGCAGGCGATACAGGCCGAAGAGCGTCGATAGTGCCCTTCGATAAACTGTTGATCCGTGCTGCTGCTCCGTCTTTGCATTCCTTCTTCTTTTCCATCCATGCTTTCACTTTTTCTTAAATGCCTGCTGGGTGCGCTTGCCGTGCTGGTTATAGCCCTTCTTTCCCGGTCGCGCAGCTTTTTCATCGCCGGGCTGGTGCCGCTGTTTCCCACCTTTGCCCTGATTGCGCACTACATCGTGGGCAGCGAACGCTCCGCGGCCGACCTTCGCACCACGGCGCTGTTTGGCCTGTGGTCGCTCATCCCCTATGCGGTTTACCTGCTGGTGGTTTACTGGCTCAGCGTGCGCGCGACCCTGCCCGTCACGCTTGCCTGCGCCACACTGGCCTGGGTGCTTGCAGCGGGCGTGCTGCTGCTCGGCTGGAGCCGTGCCTACCCTTCGGCGCTTTGAGGAAAAAGGATATGGGCAAATTCAAAAAAGTGTTGCGGGCCATTTTGCTTGCGCCTGTCGCGCTGTTTTTGCTGTTTGAAGAATGGGGCTGGGAGCCGCTGGCCGCCGGCTTTGCAGCACTGGGGCGCCTGCCCTGGTGGGGGCGGCTGGAGCGCTGGATCACCCGCTTGCCGCCCTGGGCTGCGCTGCTCGCCTTCGGCGTGCCGGTTCTGGCGCTGATCCCGCTGAAGCTGCTGGCGCTTTACCTGTTCGGCCTGGGGCATGTCACTGTCGGCCTTGCGCTGATACTGGCGGCCAAACTCACCGGAACCGCGCTGGCGGCACGCCTCTTTCAGCTGACCCAGCCTGCACTCATGCAAATGCCGTGGTTCGCGCGGCTCTACACCCCCTGGAAAGCCTGGAAGGACAAAATCATGGCCCAGGCCAGGGCGTCGTTGCCATGGCGCATGGCCCGCCGTTTCAAGACGCGGGTCAAGCTGGCAAGTGCGCGGCTCCTGGCCGCGCTGAAAGCCGTATTGTCATGAGCACCAGGCTCACTGAATTCAACCGCCGCCCTTGACCATGTTCGACTTCATCAAGCCACCTTTGTACATCCGCCTGTCGCCTTACCGGCTGACGGTGCGCAATGTGAAAACGGGCGCTTTCATTTCCGAAGTGCCCGAAATTGCGATTTCCCGCAGCCCCAAGCCCAAAGTGCTGGGCGCGGGCAATGACGCTGCCCTGCATAAATCGAGCAAGTCGGCACAGGTCATCAATCCTTTCAGCCACCCGCGCTCCATGGTGTCCGACTTCGTTCATGGTGAGCAGGTACTGAAGGCCTTCGTCCGGAAACTTCAGGCCAGCCACGTGCTGGCTCCCGCGCCCCGCATGGTGTTCCATCCTCTGGGCGAGCCCGCAGGTGGTTTCACCCAGGTGGAAATACGGGCCCTCCATGAGATGGCCCTGGGGGCCGGCGCTTCAGAAGTCACCATGTGGCAGGGCCCGGAATTGACAGACGAGCAGGTGCTGTTGCGCAGCTACCCTTCCACGGGACAGGTACTGGAATGACAGCCACCGCCGGCACGGGCATCAGTGACCTGCGCGCGCTCACCCGGCAATTCCCCCACGAAGGGCGGCTTGAGCAAATTTTCCTGAGGCCCGCCCGCCGCAGCCCGGTGCTCAGCGTTGCAACCGTGACAGCGCTGGCCGGCCGCGGCCTGGAAGGCGACCGGAGCGCTGCGGCGCCCGCCATTCGCCCGGAAAGCAGCAAGCGCCAGGTCACGTTGATCCAGGCCGAGCACCTTCCCGCGCTGGCGGCGCTGGTACGGCTTGGCACAGTGAATGCCGCGAGTTTGCGGCGCAACCTGGTGGTGTCCGGCCTGAACCTGATGGCGGCAAAATCCCTTTTCAAAGACCAGCCCATGGTGCTGTGCATCGGTGATGTGGTGCTGGAAATCACCGGCCCGTGCGAACCTTGTTCGCGCATGGAGGAAGTGCTGGGACCGGGCGGCTACAACGCCATGCGCGGCCATGGCGGGCTGACAGCGCGCGTGCTACAGGGCGGTTCACTGCGCGTGGGTGATGCCGTTGTCTGTGAGACTGCCAAATCCGATCGGGAGCATCTAACTCAGCCGCTATTGATTTGATAGCTGCTTGCGCAGGACCAGCAATGCCTGGAGCTATTTTTTGGCATTGTTCCTGGTCTCGGATCCCGCTGCCCAACCGCGCACCAGCACGGGTATTTCGCTTCCCTCATACTTGTTCCTCATCCACTTTTTGGCGCAGCGGCTTTCCATGAACAAAACTTCGGTCGACAAGCAAAAAATCAGATTCCTGTTGCTCGAGGGCATTCACCCCTCCGCAGTGGAGGTTCTCAAGGCGGCAGGTTACTCGCAGATCGAAAGCCTGGCCGGAGCGCTGCCCGATGATGAACTCAAGGCAAAAATAGCCGACGCGCATTTCGTCGGCATCCGCTCCCGCACCCAGCTCACCGCCGATGTGTTTGCCCAGGCTGGCAAGCTGGCGGCGGTCGGCTGCTTTTGCATCGGCACCAACCAGGTCGACCTGAACGCCGCCCGCGAACGCGGCATTGCGGTGTTCAACGCGCCTTTTTCCAACACACGCTCGGTGGCCGAACTGGTGCTGGCCGAGGCCATTTTGCTGCTGCGCGGCGTGCCCGAGAAAAGCGCGGTGGCGCATCGCGGCGGCTGGCTCAAGTCGGCCGAAAACGCCTATGAAATCCGCGGCAAGACGCTGGGCATTGTCGGCTACGGCTCCATCGGCACGCAGCTGTCGGTGCTGGCCGAAGCGCTGGGCATGCAGGTCGTGTTTTTTGACGTGGTGACCAAGCTGCCGCTGGGTAACGCCCGGCAGGTGGCCCAGCTCAAGGACCTGCTGGCCCAGTCCGACGTGGTGAGCCTGCACGTGCCCGAGACGCAAGCCACCCAATGGATGATGGGCGCAGCAGAGATCGCCGCGATGAAGCCCGGCAGTGTGCTGATCAATGCCTCACGCGGCACGGTGGTGGAAATTGAACCGCTGGCCGAAGCGTTGAAGCAAAAAAGGCTGTTGGGTGCCGCAATCGACGTGTTCCCTGTGGAGCCGCGCAGCAACAAGGACATGTTTGAATCACCCCTGCGCGGCCTCGACAACGTGATCCTGACGCCGCACGTGGGCGGCTCGACCATGGAAGCGCAGGAAAACATCGGCATCGAGGTGGCCGAAAAACTGGTGAAGTACAGCGACAACGGCACCTCGACGTCTTCCGTCAACTTCCCCGAAGTGGCACTGCCGGCCCATCCGGGCAAGCACCGCCTGCTGCACATTCACCGCAATGTGCCGGGCGTGCTGTCGGAAATCAACAAGGTGTTTGCGGCCAACGGCATCAACATCGCGTCGCAGTATCTGCAGACCAACGAGGCTGTGGGCTACGTGGTGATTGACATTGACGCTGCGCATTCCGACATTGCGCTGGCCAAGCTGGCCGAGGTGCCTGGAACGATCCGCAGCCGGGTTCTGTTTTGAACCGGGCCTGAGTGCACAGAGCGCGACCGCTATCAAATATATAGCTTGTTGCGCTTTTCCCTATTGGGTTTCGGCCACTTATCTTTGAAAAATACGCCGTGCCTACTGCGCCGGCGGAACCTGCAAACCCAGCAGGTTGGCAAGCGCGGCGGTGGGTAATGAACCTTCCTGCGACACAGTAGCGCCGGTCTGCGCATGGGTTCCGACGATGGTGGGAATCGAGGCAAATCCCAGCCTGGTCATCAGTTCGGTGTTTTTGGCGACGGCTTCTTTTTGCGCGTCGATGTTGCTGGCCGCACTGATGCCGCCGCGCCGGGCCTGCAGCGAAGTTTCATGCTCGTCCATGGCGGCCACCGGGTCGCTGGCCGCCAGCAGGGTCGCTCCCTGGGACGTACTGGCAGCGTTGAGCATGCCAACCGGGATCCAGACAAACCTGGCCTGGGACTTCAGCGGTTTTGCCGCTTCCCACAGCGCGCCGCAATGCGGGCATTGCGCGTCAAAAAACACATACACCGTGCGCTTGCTCATTAAAGCGCCGGCTGAAAAACCTTTGGCACCCGCTTCGATGGCAGCCACGGATACCGGTTCGGTGACAGCCTTTGCAGGCGGGCTGCCGGGCGCGGTGCCCGGCGCGTCGTTACAGCCGGCAAGCAGCGAGCCAGCCGCGACAATGGCAGACAGGAAAAGGCGGTTCAGGAGTTCGGACATCGTCAAAAGCCGTGAAAACGGCTGTGAATAAGGGATAGCCAAGGATAGCGCAGCGGCGCTATTTCGACAGCTTGCCGACCAATTCCCCGGCCAGCATGAAGAACTCCGGTGAACGCTGCACCGACACGTGGGTGGCGTTCATCGCATACGTGACCCGGGTTTTGACGCCGCGCGCCTGCAGCGCCCTGACATAGGCCTCGCTGAACTGGGGCAAGGTGTTTTCGTCCTTGTTGCCCACCACCACGCTGATCTGCGTATACGGGCTGATTTTCTCCGCTTCAGCCAGGGGTGAAAGGCTGCGGCTCCAGGCGCCGGCCTTGCCCGCAGAGCTGTTGCGCCATTGCCGCCATGCCGGCACATCGCAGGGGCAAGCGGCCAGCAAGTAGGCATCAGCACTGCCCGGGAAACGGCTGGCCAGCAAGGCCGCCATGGCCGCGCCGCCCGAGTGGCCCACCAGCAAAATCTTCTTGCCGGGATTAAGGTTGCGCAGGCTGCCCAGCGCGGCAGCAATGATTTCGGCGTTGCGCGGCGTGTAGTCGTCGTCCCCGGGGCCGGACTCGCCGTCCGATACGCCCAGATCGCTGCGGTAGCCGGGGCGCTGCATCGCCACAGTGACGGCCTGGAGCTTTTCGGCAAGCAGGGCTGCTGTACCGCTGTCCGCTTTCAATTCCGTACGCCCGCCGTTGTCGCCGTGCAGAAAGACGACCAGTACCTTGGGCGTGATGCGGGACGTCTGGCCAGGCGCCAGCTTGCGGATGACAAGGCATTGCCGGGCGTCCCCTGCCCGCTCAATGCCGTCGGCAAGTTTTCCGTCGGGGCACTTCACCGGTTGTGCCAACGCGCCTGCCCCTGCCAACCCAAGCAGCAGGCCGGCCAGAGCAAGGCAGCCGCGGCGCATCAGGCCCCGCGAAGCGCGGCTTTCAGTTGCTGGCCAATTTCAGGCTTGTCGGCAAACGGATCCGTCGGGTTGCGTGCCTGCAGCACGTCTTCAAGCCGCGTCTGCACGGAGTTGATGGCCTTGGGGTGGCTGTAGATGTAGAACTGGTTCTTTGCGATGGCGTCAAACACCAGTTTCGCCACATCGGCGGCGCTCACCTTGCCGGAGCCGACCGCCTTGCCTGTCATGGCCTGCTGGATCATCTGGCTCCTGGTGGGTTTTTCCGCGCCGAGTTCGGCTGGGCGGTTGCGGTGGCTCATGCCGATGCCGGTGGCCACAAAGAAGGGGCACAGCACCGAAGCGCCGATCTGGTCGGTCACCAAGCCCAGGTCCTGGTACAGGGTTTCGCTGAGCGCCACCACGGCGTGTTTGCTGACGTTGTAGACGCCCATGTTGGGCGGGTTCAGCAGCCCGGCCATGCTGGCGGTGTTGACGATGTGGCCTTGCCAGGATGGGTCTTTGGCGGCTGCTTCCAGCATCATTGGCGTGAAAATGCGCACGCCGTGGACCACGCCCATGACGTTGACGCCCAGTACCCATTCCCAGTCCTTGACGCTGTTTTCCCAGATCAAACCGCCGGAACCAACGCCGGCGTTGTTGAAGACGAAATGCGGCGCGCCGAAGCGCTCGAACACGGCCTTGCCCATGGCTTCCATCTGCGCGGCGCTGGAAACGTCGAGCTTGAACGAAAGCACCTGAGCACCGGAAGCCTTCATCTCTTCGGTGGCCTTGTCCAGCGCATCCTGCTGCACGTCAACCAGCACGAGGTTCATGCCCAGTTGGGCCCCCAGGCGTGCGCATTCCAGGCCAAAGCCCGAGCCCGCGCCGGTCAGCACTGCCGTTTTACCTTTGAAGTTCGTGATCATATTGGGGAGTCCTTGATGGCTGGAATGGGAAAATTGTCCGTGAGGCAAAGCGTCTCAGCTGTCACTCTGGCAACTTGAGGCAACTGTTCAGGCAACCCGCAGCATCTCGATGTGCGGTATGCCGTCCTCGATGTAAGGCTGGCCGGTATTGGCAAAACCGTGCTGCAGGTAGAACTGCTCAAGCCGTGCCTGCGCGCCTATGCGGATGGGTTGCGGGCCCCAGTGCTGCTGCAAACGGCCAACGGCCTCTTTCATCAGCACATGACCAATGCCGCCGCCGCGCGCTGAAGCATGTGTGACCACGCGGCCTATGCTGGCCTCCGCAAACTTCACGCCCGCGGCAAAGCAACGCGCATAGGCTACCAGCCGCCCTTGCCTCGTGCCCAGCAAATGCATGGCCTGCATGTCGGCGCCGTCCATGTCCTGGAAGATGCAGGCCTGCTCGACCACAAACACTTCGCTGCGAAGCTGCAAGATCTCATAAAGCTCAAGGGTGGTCAGCGCGCCAAAGGGAAGAAAGCGCCAGGAAATACCGGTATTGCCGCTCATGCCGGAGTTGCCGCTTTCAGGGTGTAACCGATGCGCGGAAAGTGCACATGCACGGTACCGGCACGCGCATCGGTGCGGCGCAGCGTGTAGTGCATGCGGGTGGCGGCGATCAGCTCGCCCTCGGTGGGCTCCGGTCCAAAACTCTCGCCGCTGACCAGCACCTGGCTGCCCAGCGCAATGCCGTGCTCGTCCTGGAACAGGTCATCGTGCAACGGCGCCGGCGTTGACGCGACGGCCAGCGCCACAGCCTCGGCGGAGCTGAATTTTTCAATGCCGCCATGGCCAATGGCTGCCATGCGGTCCATCCACTCCAGCACGGCGGGCGTGAGGTTCAGGATGCCCGCGAGCACCGGTGTGCGGGTGCGCGTGAACCACAGCGGGTGGTACATCGCGAAATCGGCGATGCAGGGCACGTCGCCCAGCAGAAAAGGCCGGTCATCGAGCATGTCGGAAATGCGGCGCAAATAGGATTTATAGGCTGCGGCAGCGTCGCTGGAGCGCAGGCGCGGCATGCCGGTGCTCATGGCCTTGCGGTCTTCGCCGAAAGCCCGGGCGGCTTCGGGCGGCGCTTTGTCAAACATCTGGGCAATCCCCTTGGGCTGCGTGTTGTAGGCCATGGAGGTCCAGAACAGCGTGTTGTCGGCCCAATGCGCCAGCGTGCGCGCCAGGCCCTTGCTGGGTTCCGGGTACACCGAAGGCTCGGGCTGCAGGTGTTCCAGTACGTCGCTGATCAAGGCGGTGTCGCAGTAAATGTCGGCGCCGATTTGCAGGATGGGCGTCTTGCGGTAGCCGCCGGTAAGTGCCACCACGTCGGGCTTGGGCATGATCATCGGGATGATGACGGACTTCCAGGGCAGGTTTTTGTAGCCCAGCATCAGCCGGGTTTTTTCGGCAAATGGCGATGTGGGGTAGTGGTGAAGGATCAGCTCGCTCATGGTGTCTCCGGGTGTTCTGGGTGTCTGGAAATTCAGCGGGGCATGGCCCGCGCGATGAGGGTGTCGAAATCGGTGCCGGCGCCCAGCGTGCCGAAGGCATGGCCCCAATTGCCCGCAATGCGCGAGTCGCAAAAAGCGCTGAAGACGGCAGCGGGCGCGGTCTGGTAGAGCAAGGCGGCCTGCACCGCCAGCGCGACGTCCTGCGCGAGCCGCCGTGCCTCCACTTCAGTCGCCATTTCTTCCACACGTGTTGGCAAGGCAGCGGCCAGCCGGTCCAGCGCCGGGTGCGCGCCTTTTGCGGCGGCAAGCTCCTGGTTCAGGGCCGCCACGGCGTCGGCTTTGCGCAGCGCGCGCAAAAGGTCCAGCGCCATGATGTTGCCCGCGCCCTCCCAAATCGAATTGAGCGGCATTTCACGGTAAACGCGGGCCATGATGCCCTCGCCACCCTCCTCCACATAACCGTTGCCGCCCAGGCATTCCATCGCCTCCTGGGCGAAATGGCTGCCGCGCTTGCAGATCCAGAACTTGGCGACGGGTGTCAACAGGCGCGCCATGGCGGCCTCGTGGGCATCGACAGTGTGGTCGAACGCCCGGGCCAGGCGCATTGCCAGCGCGGTCGCGGCTTCGGATTCAAGCGCGAGGTCGGCCAGCACGTTGCGCATCAACGGCTGGTCGATGAGCAGCTTGCCAAAAGCTTTGCGTTGCGAGGTGTGGTTCAGCGCCAGGGCCAGCGCCTGCCGCATCAGACCGCTGGTGCCCAGCGCGCAGTCCAGCCGGGTCATGGTGCCCATTTCGAGGATCTGCGGAATGCCGCGGCCTTCTCCCCCGACCAGCCAGGCCTGGGCGTTTTCAAATTCCACTTCAGAACTGGCGTTGGCCTTGTTGCCCAGCTTGTCTTTGAGGCGCTGGATGCGGATGGCGTTGAGGCCGCCATCGGGCAGCACGCGCGGCAGGAAAAAGCAGGAAAGGCCGCTTGGGGTTTGGGCCAGCACCAGGAAGGCGTCGCACATGGGCGCCGAGAAAAACCATTTATGGCCGGTGATGGCATAACGTTCGCCCCAGCCGTCGCGGCCTGCGGGCTCAGCGCGCGTGGTGTTGGCCCGCACGTCGGAGCCGCCCTGTTTTTCCGTCATGCCCATGCCCATGGTGAGGCCGGCCTTGGCCTGCCACAGCTTGAGTTCGGGGTCATAAGCGCGGCTCGCCAGCTTGGGGCCCCAGTCGGCGTAGATGGCCGTGTTGCCGCGCAGCGCGGGCGTGGCCGCGTAGCTCATGGAGATGGGGCACAAAATGGAGGGCTCGAGCTCGGTGAAGAGCATGAAACCCGCCGCGCGCTGGACATGGGGAGATGGATTTTCGTCAGACCAGGGAGAGCCATGCAGGCCCGCGCCCGTCGCGAGTTTCATGAGCTCGTGATAGCCGGGATGAAACTCCACCTGGTCCACACGACGGCCAAAACGATCATGGCTGTGCAACACAGGGCCATGAATGTTGGCCAGGCGCGCATGGGTCTGCATGGCCGTGCTGCCCAGCTTCGCACCGAGCTGGCTCAGCTCGTACGTATCCAGCGCTGGCGCATTGAATTTCAGCGCATCACGCAGCGGGCGGTTGGTGTCAAACAGGTTGTAGTCCGACAGCGCTGCGGGCTGGTTGAAGACTTCATGGGTCATATCCATCTCCTTTTGACCGCGCAGTGACCCTGTCAGACCAGTTTCACCAACTGCTTGCCGAAATTCTTGCCTTTGAGCAACCCGAGAAATGCTTCGGGCGCCGATTCAATCCCCTGCGCCACGCTTTCGCGCGGGCGCAGCTTGCCGGTGCCCACCAGCGTGCCGAGTTCCTTGAGCGCTTCGGGCCAGACTTCCATGTGCTCGGCCACGATAAAGCCCTGCAGCTTGAGGCGGCTGGTCAAAATCAGCGCCGGGTAGGCCAACGGCATGGGCCGGCCGTCGTAGCCGGCGATCATGCCGCACAGCGCGATGCGGCCGAAAGCATTCATGCGCGGCAGCACGGCGTCCAGCACCATGCCGCCCACGTTTTCAAAGTAGCCATCAATGCCATCCGGGCAGGCGTCCTTAAGAGCCTTGGTCAGCGAAGCGGCATCGGCGTGTACTTTGTAGTCAATGCAGGCGTCAAAGCCGAGTTCATCGACGGCATATTTGCATTTGTCGGGGCCACCGGCAATGCCGACGGCGCGGCAGCCGCGTGCCTTGGCGAGTGCGCCGAACGCGCTCCCCACGGCGCCGGTAGCGGCGCTGACCACCATGGTCTGGCCGGCTTGGGGCTCAATGATTTTCACCAGGCCGTACCAGGCGGTGACACCGGGCATACCGACCGCGCCCAGGTAGTGCGACAGCGGTACGTGCGTGGTGTCCACCTTGCGCAGCGCGCCGGGTTGGTCGGCATCGACCACGCTGTATTCCTGCCAGCCGCCCATGCCGACCACCTTGTCGCCGGGCTGGAATTTGGGCGAGCGGCTTTCCACCACCTCGCCTGCCGTACCGCCCAGCATGACCTGGCCGAGCGGGTGCGGCGCGGCGTAGCTCTTGGCATCGCTCATGCGGCCACGCATGTAAGGGTCCAGGCTCAGGTAATGGTGGCGCACCAGCACCTGGCCATCCTGCAGGGGCGGCGTGTCGCTGGAGACCAGCATGAAGTTACTGGCGACGGCTTCGCCGGTGGGACGGTTGTCGAGCAGGATTTGCTGGTTGATGGGCATGGAAGTCTCCTGTGTGTTGTCGGGAAAGGCAAATGATTTGCTATTGATTTGATAGCTGCTTGCGCCGGTTTTTATTGGGCTGGGCTGTGATTTAACCAATACCTCGGTTCAATCGGTTGATATGCCGCCGCCGGGTAGATCCGGTGTGCCGGTGTTTTGGGCGGCGGTGGCAACCCGCCGCACGTACTTGAAGGTACCCGTGGAGTGTGCGCAGGCGCGGCCTTGCGCGTCATACAGCGTGGCCTCGGTAAACGCCATGGTGGTGCTGCGATGCATGAGCCGCCCCTTGGCTGTAAGCCGGCTCCCGTCGCCGGGTGCCGGCCGCATGAAGCTGGTCTTCATCTCGATGGTGACCACGCCCATGTCTTTCTGTACGCTGCGCGCGGCAGTTGCCATGGTCACGTCCAGCAGCGTCATGATGGCGCCGCCGTGCGTCACGGCAAATGAGTTGAGGTGCTCGGGCTTGGGCGCATAGCCAATGGCCGAAGCACCGCCTTCAAACAGCTCCAGCTCAAAGCCGAGGTGGTTGACGAAAGGGATGTCGGCGCCGAAATTCATTAACTGTTCCCAGCCCATTTCTTGCTCACCCCCCGGTTACGACCGAAACGCCACCATCGACGGCCAGCCACTGGCCAGTGATGTGCTTGCCGGCGTCGGATGCATAGAGCACGCACAGGCCCTTCAGATCCTCGTCGTCGCCCAGGCGGCCCAGCGGTGCGTGTGAGGCCAGCTTTTCCTCGCCCAACGCTTTCAGCGTGCCCACGGTCATCCGGCTCGGGAAAAAGCCCGGGCAAATCGCATTGACGGTGATGTTGTACTTGCCCCATTCGCAGCCCAGTGCGCGCGTGAAGTTGATGACGGCACCCTTGGAGGTGTTGTAAGCCACCGTGGTCATCTCGCGCGGATTGCCGCCGAGGCCGGCGATGGAGGCTACGTTGATGATGCGGCCGGACTTGCGGGCGATCATGCTGTGTTTGGCGATGTGCTGGCTCAGGATGAAATAGCCGCGGATATTGAGGTTCATGACCTTGTCCCAAGCCTCAACCGGGTGATCTTCAGCAGGTGCACCCCACGCGGCACCGGCGTTGTTGACCAGGATGTCGACGTGGCCCAGGCGCTTGATGGCTTCGTCGGCCAGCGCCCGGATGTCTTCTTCTTTCGAGCAATCGGCGGCGATCCAGTCAACGTCGATGCCGGCGGCTTTCAACTCGGCAGCGGACTCGACCAGGTCTTCGGCCTTGCGCGAACTCAAAATGACTTTGGCGCCGGCTTCGCCCAGCGCCTGGGCCAGTTGCAGTCCCAGGCCGCGTGAGCCGCCGGTCACGAGTGCGGTTTTGCCTTTGAGGTCGAACAGCTGCTGGATGGTACGGGTCATGAAAGTTGTCTCCTGTTGAGTGTCATCGGGCTTGCCGGGTGCCGCATCGGGACTCCGGCAAGGATGGGGTTGCAAATAATGTGTCGGGTTCAGCCGTGATTGCGATCTCGATATCGGGAAGCGGCGGTCTGCCATATTGGCACAACATCAGGCCTCCTGCAGGCTGCGCTGTCGTGGTGGCGACTTCCGGCCGCTACGAACTGGTGTTGATGCGGGAGCGCACGTAAACCAGCGCCGCGCCAGCCGCCGCCACAATGCCGCCCAGCACCACCATGGACCAGCCGATGGCATCGTCCAGGCGCTGAACCGACAGACCCAATACCAACGTCAGCAGCCCGCCGTAGATCAGGACCCAAATCAGGGTCTGCAAGCGAGCCACGGCCTTGTTGGAAACAGGTTCAGCGGACGGTTTGAAAAAAGCCATTAAAACGCCTCCTCGGGCAAATCGGCACAGGTCAGGTCGCGGGTTTCAACGACCTTGAGCCAGGCGCCGATTTTGGGTAATTCGTAATGATAAAAATAGCGTGTAGCGCCCATCCGTCCTGCATGAGAAGCTATCGAACTGATAGCGGATTGCTGTGTTGCAAGACTGGCCAGTGCCACATCCAGCCAGACCCATGCCAGCACGGTATGGCCAAACGCCTGCATGTAGGGTACCGCATTGGCCAGCGCCTGGCCGGGCTCGCCCGTGGCCCAGGCCGCCTTGGTGGCGCTGCCCACATGTTGCAGGGCCTGGGCCAGTGCGTTGGCATGGGCTGCGAGTTCAGGCGCCTGAATGGCCTTTTCAACCGTGGCGTTGATACGCGCTGCCAGCAATTGCAGGCCCCTGCCCCCTTCCATCAGCACCTTGCGGCCCAGCAAATCCATGGCCTGGATGCCATGCGTGCCTTCATGGATCATGTTCAGGCGGTTGTCGCGCCAGTACTGTTCGACCGGAAAGTCGCGTGTGTAGCCGTAGCCGCCATGCACCTGGATGGCCAGGGAATTGGCCTCCAGGCACCACTCGCTGGGCCAGCTCTTGGCAATCGGCGTCAGCACCTCGAGCAGCAGGCGCGCGTCGTCGGCGGCCTGCGCGTCGGCCGTGTGGTGTTCGTCAACCAGGCGGGCGCAATACAGCTCCAGCGCCAGCGCGCCCTCACAGTACGCTTTTTGCGCCAGCAGCATGCGCTTGACGTCGGCGTGCTCAATGATGCGGATCTGTGGCTGGGAGGCGTCCTTGCCCACGGCACCGGTGCCGTTTTTAGATCCTCCGCCGACGGGCCGGCCCTGGGGCCGGTTTTTGGCGTAATCGAGGCTGGCGTAGTAGCCCGCCATGCCCAGCATGGTGGCGGCCGTGCCCACGCCTATGCGCGCCTCGTTCATCATGTGGAACATGCAGCGCAGGCCTTCATGCGGCTTGCCCACCAGGTAGCCGACCGCGCCGGCCTGGCCGTCCACCGGGTATTTGCCCTCGCCGAAGTTGAGCAAGGTGTTGGTGGTGCCGCGCCAGCCCAGCTTGTGGTTCAGGCCCGCCAGCGCCACGTCGTTGCGCACGCCGGTGAGTTCGCCTTGGGTATTGACCATTTTCTTGGGCACGATGAAGAGCGAAATGCCGCGCGTGCCGGCGATCAGCTTGCCGTCCGACCCCGGTATCTTGGCCAGCACCAGGTGGATGATGTTGTCGGTCAGCTCGTGCTCACCGGCCGAGATCCACATCTTGTTGCCTTTGAGGCGATAACGTGGGCCCAGCGGGTCGGCCTCAAAGCCGTCGCCATCCGGGACCGCACGCGTGGTCACGTCGCTGAGCGAGGAACCGGCCTGCGGTTCGGACAAACACATGGTGCCCGAGAAGCGGCCCGAGAACTCATTTTTGGCAAAGACTTCCTTCTGCATGTCGGTGCCGTGCACCATCAGCAGGTTGGCGTTGCCGGTGGTCAGCAGGCCCGAGCCGATGCTGACCGAGGCCATGGCAAAGAAGGCATTGGCTGCAGCCTCCACGGTGTAGGGCAGCTGCATGCCGCCGACTTCATAGTCCTGCGCTGCGCTGAGCATGCCCGAGGCCGCGTAGGCCTTTTGCGCGTCGTGCGTGGCCTGCGGCAGGATGACTTTTTCGCCGTCGAAGTGCGGCTCCTGCGTATCGACCGTGCGGTTGAACGGCGCGTATTTTTCGCGTGCGATGCGTTCGCAGGTGTCGAAGACCGCGTCAAAGGTTTCGCGCGAGTGGTCGGCGAAGCGCTCGCGCTGATTGAGCGACTCGGCACCGAGCCACTGGTAAAGCAGGAAATCGAGGGTGGGCCTGAGGCTCATGATGACCTCCCCGAAACGGCGGGCGTCAAGGCAGGAAACGCCTGCCCTTTCTGAAGGAGCAGGGTTTCATTCATCATGATGCCCGGTTCAGAGGACTTCGTAAATGCCGGCTGCGCCCATGCCGCCGCCGATGCACATGGTCACGCAGACGCGCTTGGCGCCGCGGCGCTTGCCTTCGATCAACGCGTGGCCCGTCAGGCGCTGGCCGGTCACGCCGTAAGGGTGGCCGACGGCGATGGCGCCGCCGTTGACGTTGAGCTTGTCCATGGGAATGCCCAGCTTGTCGGCGCAGTACAGCACTTGCACAGCGAAGGCTTCGTTCAATTCCCACAGGTCAATGTCGCTGATCTTCAGGCCCAGCTTGGCGAGAACCTTTGGAATGGCGAAGACCGGGCCAATGCCCATTTCGTCGGGTTCGCAACCGGCGACGGCAAAGCCGAGGAAGCGGCCCAGGGGTTTAAGGCCCTTTTTCTCCGCCAGGGTTTCGTTCATGACAACCACGGCGCCGCCGCCGTCGGAGAACTGGCTGGCATTGCCGGCCGCGATCACGCCGCCAGGAATGGCCGGCTTGATGCCGCTGATGCCTTCCTTGGTCGTGCCTTCGCGGATACCTTCGTCCTTGCTGACGGTGACCTCTTTGGTGGTCAGGCCCATGACCTTGTCGGCCACGCCGGCCGTCACGGTGATCGGTGCGATCTCGGCTTCAAAGAGGCCCGCAGCCAGCGCGGCCGTGGCCTTTTGCTGGCTCAGCGCGCCGTATTCGTCCATGCGGTCGCGCGAGATGTTGTAGCGTTTGGCGACTTGCTCAGCGGTCTGGAGCATGTTCCAGTAGATCTCGGGCTTGTTCTTGGCGAGCCAGGTTTCCTGCAGCATGTGGGTGTTCATTTCCTGCTGCACGCAGGAAATGCTTTCGACGCCGCCGGCCACGTAGATGTCGGCTTCGCCAGCGATCACGCGCTGGGCCGCCAGGGCGATGGTCTGCAGGCCGGACGAGCAGAAACGGTTGACCGTCATGCCCGATACCGTCACCGGGCAGCCGGCGCGCAGCGCGATCTGGCGTGCGATGTTGGCGCCGGTGGCACCTTCGGGCGTAGCGCAGCCGATGATCACGTCATCGACCTCTGCGGCCTCGATGCCGGCGCGTTTGAGCGCGTGCTCAACGGCGTGACCGCCCAAGGTGGCGCCGTGTGTCATGTTGAAGGAGCCCTTCCAGCTTTTGGCCAGGGGGGTGCGTGCGGTGGAAACGATTACTGCTGAAGTCATGGAATTCTCCGGATTCTGGGACGTTGATCTGTGCGGTCTGCTGGACTTAGGTAGACAGGTTGAAGGTCTTGCCTTCGGCTGCAAGCTTGGCCAGCAGGGGTGCGGGCTTCCAGAATTTGGCGTCGTCCAGCGGGTTCTGCGCGAAGCGGTTCATGCTTTGCACCACATTGAAGAGGCCGACCTGGTCGGCGTACAGCATCGGGCCACCGCGGTAGACCGGGAAACCATAGCCCATGATGTAGACCATGTCGATGTCGCTGGCCTTGGAGGCAATGCCTTCTTCCAGGATGTGAGCAGCTTCATTGACCAGCGAATACACCAGGCGCTGCACGATTTCCTCGTCGGAAATTTTGCGCGGCGTGATGCCCAAACTGGCGCGGTGATCTTCAATCATCTTGACGACTTCGGCGTTTGGAATGGCGTCGCGCTTGCCGGGCACGTAGTCATACCAGCCGGCGCCGGTCTTTTGGCCAAAGCGGCCTTTTTCGCAGAGCAGGTCAGCCGTTTTGCTGTACTTCATGTCCGGCTTTTCGGTGTAGCGGCGCTTGCGGATGGCCCAGCCGATGTCATTGCCGGCCAGGTCGCCCATGCGGAAGGGGCCCATGGCAAAACCGAATTTCTCGATGGCCTTGTCTACCTGCTCGGGCGTGCAGCCTTCGTCGAGCAGGAAACCGCCCTGGCGGCCGTACTGTTCGATCATGCGGTTGCCGATAAAGCCGTCGCACACGCCGGAAACCACTGCCGTCTTCTTGATCTTTTTGCCAATGGCCATCACGGTGGCCAGCACGTCCTTGCCGGTCTTGGCGCCACGCACCACTTCCAGCAGCTTCATCACATTGGCCGGGCTGAAGAAATGCAGGCCGACCACGTCTTGCGGGCGCTTGGTGAAGTCGGCGATTTTGTTGACGTCGAGTGTGGAGGTGTTAGAGGCCAGAATGGCGCCAGGCTTCATCACGCGGTCCAGTTCCTTGAAGACCTTTTCCTTGACGCCCATCTCCTCAAACACAGCCTCGATCACCAGGTCGGCATCTTTGAGGTCGTCGTAGCTCAGCGTGGTGCTGAGCAGGCCCATGCGCTGGTCGTACTTGTCCTGCTTGAGCTTGCCCTTCTTGACCTGGGCCTCGTAGTTCTTGCTGATGATGCCGAGGCCTTTGTCCAGCGCCTCCTGCTTCATCTCGAGGATCTTGACCGGGATGCCGGCGTTCAGGAAATTCATGGCGATACCGCCGCCCATGGTGCCGGCACCGATCACGGCCACCGAATTGATCTCGCGCTTGGGCGTGTCTTCCGGCACGTCGGGGATCTTGGAGGCCGCACGCTCGGCCATGAAGATATGACGCAGCGCGCGGCTTTCGGGTGTCCACATCAGGTTGATGAAGCACTCGCGCTCAAAAGTCATGCCGTCTTCGAATTTCTTCTTGGTTGCGGCTTCGACGGCATCCACGCACTTGAGCGGCGCGGGAAAATTCTTGGCCATGCCCTTCACCATGTTGCGGGCGAACTGGAAGTAAGCGTCGCCATTGGGGTGCTTGGCGCGCAGGTCACGCACCAGCGGAAGCGGCCGGGTGTCGGAAATCGATTGGGCAAAGGCCAAGGCTTCCTGGGCCAGCGATTCGGGCGAGGCGGCAAGCTTGTCGAACAGTTTCTGACCGGGGATTTGCGCGAGCAGTTCGCTCTTGACGGGTTCGCCGCTCACGATCATGTTCAGGGCCGGCTCCACGCCCAGCACGCGCGGCAGGCGCTGCGTGCCGCCGGCGCCGGGCAACAGGCCGAGCTTGACTTCAGGCAAGGCCACGTTGGTGCCGGGCGCGGCGATGCGGTAGTGGCAACCGAGGGCCAGTTCCAGGCCGCCGCCCATGCAGACGGAATGGATCGCGGCGACGATGGGCTTGCCGGAGTTCTCGACCGCACGGATCACGCTCAACAGATTGGGTTCGATCAGCGCTTTGGGCGTGCCGAACTCCTTGATGTCGGCGCCGCCCGAAAAGGCTTTGCCAGCGCCGGTGATCACGATGGACTTGATGGCGGCATCGGCATTGGCCTTCTGGATGTTGTCGGTCAGGCTCAGGCGCGTGGCGTGGCCCAGTCCATTGACGGGTGGGTTGCTCAGCGTGATGAGCGCGACGGGGCCGTGAACTTCGTAAAGGGTGGTCATTGCGATGCTTCTTTCCTTGATGGGAGTTTCAGTTTTCAGTTGTCTCGGCTGGCGCTGCGGCCCGGCACGCGCTGGTCGGGCGTACAAAAAAGTACGACCGTTCTTTTTCCATTGTAGGGGGCGTTTGTGACGGCACAAGTCCCTGCGTGGGCTGTTCAGTCTATTTTTGTCCCGGCGGTGACATAACCGGGGCAATTAACACAGGGTTTTACACCTCGAGCCACTCTTTGCGGATGTACGCATCGGCCCGCAGGCTATCGGGTGTGCCGTCAAACACGATGCTGCCGTGACCCATGACCAGCGCGCGATCGGAAATCGCCATGGCAATCGTCAGTTTCTGCTCGATCAGCAGCACCGAGATACCTTTGGCCTTGAGCGTTTGTAAATACTGTCCCACCAGTTCGACGATTTTGGGCGCCAGGCCTTCGGTGGGCTCGTCAATGATGATGAGATCCGGGTCGCCCATCAGTGTGCGGCACAGCGTGAGCATCTGCTGCTCGCCGCCCGAGAGCACGCCGGCTTCGGTGTGCTGGCGTTCTCGCAAGCGAGGGAACATCTGGTACATGTCTTCAAACGACCAGCGCGAGCCCTTGCCAGAGCCCTTCTGGCCCAGCAGCAGGTTCTGGTGCACCGTGAGCTTGGGAAAGATGTCGCGGTTTTCCGGCACATAGCCTATGCCGAGGTGGGCAATCTGGTAGGCCTTCTTGCCGACGATCTCCTGCTTTTTCCACAGTATGGAGCCCTGGCAGTCGACCAGGCCCATGATGGCCTTGGCCGTGGTGGAGCGCCCCGAGCCGTTGCGGCCCAACAGAGCAACAATCTGGCCGGGCTGCACGTCGAAATGCACACCGTGCAGCACGTGGCTTTTGCCGTAGAAGGCGTGGAGGTTCTGGATATGGAGCATTAGTGGCCTCCTGCCTGGGCATCTGCGACCGGAGAGCCGAGGTAAGCCTCTTGAACCCGTTGATCAGCGCGCACGGCCTCCGGCGTGTCGTAGGCAATGATCTCGCCATAAACCACCACCGCAATCTTGTCGGCCAGACCAAACACCACGCCCATGTCGTGCTCCACCGTCAGCAGGGTCTTGCCGACGGTGACTTCCTTGATCAGGTTGATAAAGCGGCTGGTCTCTGACCGGCTCATGCCTGCTGTGGGTTCGTCGAGCAGGATGACGTTGGCGCCACCGGCAATCGTGATGCCGATTTCCAGCGCGCGCTGCTCGGCGTAAGTCAGGTTGGTGGCCAGCACGTCGCGCTTTTTGTCGAGCTTGATCATGGCCATCAACTCGTCGGCGCGCTGGTTGGCGTCGTCCAGGTCGGCCAGGAAGCGAAAGAAGGTGTACTTGTAGCCCAGGCTCCACAGCACGCCGCAGCGCAGGTTTTCAAACACGCTGAGCTTGGGGAAGATATTGGTAATCTGGAAGCTGCGCGACAAGCCCAGCCGGTTGATCTCAAACGGCTTTTTGCCGTCAATGCGCTGGCCGTTGAGCAGCACTTCGCCGCTGGTAGGCTCAAAACGGCCGCTGATGAGATTGAACAGCGTGGACTTGCCCGCACCGTTGGGCCCGATGATGGCGACGCGCTCACCGGCTTTCACTTGCAGGTTGGTGCCTCGGATGATTTCGGTTTTGCCGAAGCTCTTGCGCAGGTCTTTCAGTTCAAGCGAATACGCCGCAGCGTTTGCATCAGGGATTACCGTGCTCACAACAGCTCCCTCCGCTTGATTTCTTTTTCGATGTCATTCTGGATCTCGCCCCATTGCGTCAAAAACTGCCGGCGCGTGAGCTCAAAGAGGCCCAGACCTGTGACCAGCACAAAACCGGCGCCCAGCCAGCTGTTGATATTGGTGGCGTTCAGCCGCACGCCCATAAAGCCCAGCTCGGCGCCTAGCGCCGCATTGAGTTGCAGGTGGTAAATCATCTCCACCATCGCCGCGGCGCCCAACAACGCCACCAGCGCCGTCACGGCCAGGCCCAGATAACCAACCCACAATTCCCTGAGCTTGCCGAAGGAGGCGATGCGCAGGTTCATCATGATCAGGCTGGCAATGCCGCCGGGCGCATACATCACCATGAAGAGGAAGATCAGGCCTACGTAAAGCAGCCAGGCCATGGAGAGCTCTGAAAGCAGGATCAGCGCCAACACCAGCAGGCCGGCGCCGATGATGGGGCCGAAGAAGAATGTCGCCCCGCCCAGGAAAGTGAACAGCAGCAGGCTGCCCGAGCGCACACCGCTCACGACTTCCGCCGTGACGATTTCCGAATTGATCGCCGCCAGCCCACCACCGATGCCGGCAAAAAAACCCGCGATGATGAAAGCGTAGTAGCGCACGCGCTGGGTGTTGTAGCCGATGAACTCCACGCGTTCGGGGTTGTCGCGCACCGCATTCAGGATGCGGCCCAGTGGCGTGCGGGTAAAGGCAAACATGGCCGCCGTGCAGATGAAGCAATAAAAGGCGATCAGGTAATAGACCTGGATCTGCGGGCCGAAGCTGATGCCGAATACCGGCTTGCCGTAGGCCCGGTTGGTGGTGATGCCGCCCTCGCCGCCGAAGAACTCGGGGAACATCAGCGACATCGCAAACACCAGCTCACCCACGCCCAGGGTGATCATGGCAAAGGTGGTGCCGGCTTTTTTGGTGGTCACATAACCCAGCAGCACGGCAAAGAACAGGCCCGAGAGGCCACCCACCAGCGGAATCAGCGTCAGCGGGATGTAGAAGCTGCCTTTGGCGGCCAGGTTCATCGCATGCACGGCCAGGAAAGAGCCCAGCCCGGCATAGACCGCATGGCCGAAGCTGAGCATGCCGCCCTGCCCCAGCAGAATGTTGTAGCTCAGGCAAATGATGACCAGGTAACCGGCTTGCGACAGCATGGTGAGCGCCAGGCTGCTTTTGAACATCAGCGGCGCGACGATGAGCAGCAGCGCGTACAGCGACCACAGCAGCCAACGGCCGACGTTATAGGGTTTGAATTGGTGGTAAGCGGTAGACATGTGGCGACTCATCCTTCCCGTGTACCAAGCAAGCCCTTGGGCCTGAAGATAAGAATGAGCACCAGAAACAGGAACGGCAGGATGGGCGCCACCTGCGAAATGGTGAGCTTGAGCAAGGGGTAGCCGAAAGTTTCAGGCGTCACGGTGTAGCTGAATTTGGCGAGCAGGGTCATCAACGACTGGTCCATCGCGACCGCAAAAGTCTGAATCAGGCCGATGAGCAGCGACGCCAGGAATGCACCGCTGAGCGAACCCATGCCGCCCACCACCACGACCACAAAGATGATGGCGCCGACCGAGCCGGCCATGGCGGGCTCCGTCACAAAGGTATTGCCACCAATGACGCCGGCCAGGCCCGCGAGTGCGGCACCGCCACCAAAGACCAGCATGAAGACGCGCGGCACATTGTGGCCCAGCGCTTCCACCGTTTCCGGATGGGTGAGCGCGGCCTGTATGACCAGGCCGATGCGGGTGCGCGTGAGCAGCAACCAGATGCCGGCCAGCATGGCCAGCGAAATAAACATGATGAAGGCGCGCGATTTGGGAAAGTTGGTGCCGAACACCGTGAACAGGGGGCCCTGCAAACCCTCAGGCAACACATAGTTGACGGCCGAGCGGCCCCACACCAGTTGCACCAGTTCCAGCAACAGGTAGGACAGCCCGAAGGTGACCAGCAGCTCGGGGACATGGCCGAACTTGTGCACCTTGCGCAGGCAAAAGCGCTCAAAGGCCGCGCCCATCACAAACACCAAAAGCGGTGCCACCAGCAGCGACCACCAGAACCCGATGACCTGCGAGGTGCTGTAGGCAATGTAGGCGCCGACCATGTAGAAAGAGGCGTGTGCAAAATTGAGCACACCCATCATGCTGAAGATCAGCGTCAGGCCGGAGCTCAGCATGAACAGCAGCAGCCCGTAGCTGAGGCCGTTAAGCAGGGAGATGGTGAAAAATTCCAAATTCATCAATGACCGCCTGAAGCTGGAAGGTAAAACAGATACGGGCAGGAAACCTGCCGGGATAAAGAAAAAGGCCCGAGTGGGTCGGGCCTTCGCCGGTCAAGCGGCCGCCAGGGCCTTAGCCCGGACGCTTCATCTGGCAAGAGGTAGGCGTGCTGGCCACATAGGGCTCATAGTATTTGACCGGCACAAAGGTGTAGCCGGTGTTCTCGGCATCGTAAGGGTATTTGCCGCCGGCTTTTTCCCATTTGTCGATGTAGAGGCCCTGCTGCAGCTGGTGGTCGGTCTTGCGCATTTCGACATCGCCGTTGAAGCTCTTGAAGCGCAGGCCTTCCATGGCCTTGGCCACGACGGCGGGTTCAGTCGATTTTGTCTGCGCCATGGCTTCGGTCAGGATGGTGAAGGCATGGAAGATCGCGCCGGTGTAGAAGTCGTCGTTGAACTTCTTCTTGTAGTCGGCCTGGACCTGCTGGATCTCGCCGCCCATGTTGAGGTGGTTGTAGGACACCATATAGACCCGCCCGGCCGAGGCCGCGCCCAGCGCGGTCGGCGTGCCGGTGACGCCGGCGTAATAGGTGTAGAACTTGACGTTGTTCAGGCCCGCTTCGTTGGCGGCTTTCACCAGCAGCGAGAGGTCGGAACCCCAGTTGCCGGTGATCACGGTGTCGGCGCCCGACTGCTTGATCTTGGCGATGTAGGGCGCAAAGTCACGCACCTGGGCCAGCGGATGCAGGTCTTCGCCGACGATCTGGACGTCGGGGCGCTTGGCTGAGAGGTTGGCCTTGGCAAACTTGGCAACCTGCTGGCCATGCGAGTAGTTCTGGTTGATCAGGTAGACCTTCTTGATGTCCGGCTGGTCCTTCATGAAGGCCGTCAGGGCTTCCATCTTCATGGAGGTGTCGGCATCGAGCCGGAAGTGCCAGTAGTCGCACTTGCTGTTGGTCAGATCCGGGTCTACCGCGGCGTAGTTGAGGTAGACGACTTCCTTGCCGGGATTGCGTTCGTTGTACTTGGACAGCGCATCCATGATGGCCAGCGCCGGGCCGGAGCCGTTGCCCTGCACCACGTAGCGCGCGCCCTGGTCGATGGCGGACTTCAGCGCGTTGGTGGTTTCCTGTGGGCTGAGCTTGTTGTCGATGCCGATGATCTCGAACTTCACGCCGGCCTTGTTCTTCTTGCTGAACTGCTCGGCCAGAAACTGGAAGCCCTTGAGCTGGTTGGTGCCCACGGCCGCCATCAGGCCGGACAGTGGATCAAGCCAGGCGATCTTGACAGTCTGGTTCAGGTTGACGGCACCGGTGGCCGGTGCTGCAACTGCAGCTTTGGCCGGCGCTGCGGCCTTGGCGGGCGCCTGGGCCAGCGCCATGCCGCTGTAAAGCATGGAAGACACCGCCAGGGCGATGCCTGCATGCCGTGCGAAAAATCGGTTCTGGGTTGTCATCCCTTGTCTCCTGAAAATTGTATGAATGCGCGGTGAATCCGCAGAGGGAACCGGCAAAGGTTAGGTCAAATGATGGTGCACTGCGTCAGGGAATGCCCTAGCGGCATGTCACAGATGTGACCCCCACGCTTCTCGCTTCGCGTAGTGCGCTGCCCCCCGAGGGGGCCGCCCGCCCTACGGCCCGGCAAAGCCGGTTCCGGGGCTCATGCTGGTGAAGAAAGCCCTCGTCGAATTTTGGTTTTAACTCTGCGGTAATTTGTAATCCTTGAGCAGTTCGCGGAGTTTGGTTTTGAGCATCTTGCCGGTGGCGCCCAGGGGAATGGCGTCGACGAAGACGACGTCGTCGGGGATTTGCCATTTGGCGGTCTTGCCTTCGTAGAAGCGGAGCAGCTCGTCGCGCGTGACGTCCATGCCGGGCTTTTTCACGACCGCGATGATGGGGCGCTCATCCCACTTGGGGTGGGCCACGCCGATGCAGGCAGCCATGGCGACGGCCGGGTGCGCCACGGCGATGTTCTCGATCTCGATGGAACTGATCCATTCGCCGCCGGACTTGATGACGTCCTTGCTGCGGTCTGTGATCTGCAAATAGCCGTCGGCGTCTATGGTGCCGACGTCGCCCGTGGGGAACCAGCCGTCCACCAACGGGTCGCCGCCCTCGCCCTTGAAGTATTCGCGCACAATCCACGGCCCTTTGACATGCAGGTCGCCAAAGGTCTTGCCGTCCCATGGCAGCTCCTGGCCCTCTGCATCAACGATTTTCATGTCGACGCCGTAGATGGCGCGCCCCTGCTTGAGGCGTATCTTCATTTTTTCGGCTTCGGGCAGTGCGTCGTGCTTGTTCTTGAGCGAGCAGAGCGTGCCCAGCGGGCTCATCTCGGTCATGCCCCAGGCGTGCAGCACTTCGACGCCGTAGTCTTCGCGGAAGGCATTGATCATGGCCGGCGGGCAGGCCGAGCCGCCGATGACGGTGCGCCGCAGGGTAGAGAACTTCAGGCCGGCAGGCTTCATATGGGTCAGCAGCATCTGCCACACGGTGGGCACGCCCGCGGCGTAGGTGACCTTCTCGGCCTCGATCAGCTCGTAAATTGACTTGCCGTCCAGGGCCGGTCCGGGGAACACCAGCTTGGCCCCAGTAAGCGCGGCCGAATACGGAATGCCCCAGGCATTGACATGGAACATGGGCACGACGGGCAGGATGGCATCCCGTGCGGAGATGGACATCACGTCAGGCAGCGCGGCCGCGTAGGCATGCAGCGTGCTGGAACGGTGGCTATAGAGTGCGGCCTTGGGGTTGCCCGTGGTGCCGCTGGTGTAGCACATGCTGGAGGCGGTGTTTTCGTCAAAACTGGGCCACGCGTAGTCGGCGCTTTGCGCGCCTATCCAGCTTTCGTAGCTTTGCAAATTCGGAATGCCCGAATCGGCCGGCAACTTGTCGGCGTCGCACAGCGCGATGTAGTGCCTGATGGTCGGGCAGCGGGCGTGTACGGCTTGCACCAGCGGCAGAAAGCTCAGGTCAAAGCACAGCACCTGATCCTCCGCATGGTTGGCGATCCAGGCGATCTGGTCAGGGTGCAGGCGCGGGTTGATGGTATGCAGCACCCGGCCAGATCCGCTCACGCCGTAATAAAGCTCCAGGTGCCGGTAGCCGTTCCAGGCCAGCGTGGCAACGCGGTCGCTGAATGCGAGCTTCAGGCCGTCCAGCGCATTGGCAACCCGGCGTGCCCGATGGGCGACATCCTTGTAGGTGTAGCGATGCAGGTCGCCCTCCACGCGGCGCGACACGATTTCGGCGTCGCCATGGTGGCGCTCTGCGAATTCGATCAGGCCGGAAATCAGCAGCGGCTGGCTTTGCATTAACCCAAGCATCGGGAAGTCTCCATTGGTTAAATAGTGCGGTTGGCAAGCGGTCATCATGCCGCAGCACAACATGACGGTCATGCGGGATTGCCCGTGAAATCACGGGTTCATGTCAGGTAGGGGACAATTTGCCGATGACTTCTGCAAACCTTCCGGCGCCCGACACTGCGGACCCTTCTGCCGGCACCTCGCTGACCTGGAACAACAGCTTCGCCCAACTGGGTGGCGACTTCTACACCCGCTTGCGGCCGCAGTCACTGCCGGACCCTTATTGGGTTGGCCGCAGCCGCAGCCTGGCGCATGAGCTGGGACTGGGCGCAGAATGGCTTGAATCGCAGGCTGCCCTGGAAGCCTTGACCGGCAATAGCGTCTTGCCCGGCTCCGAGCCGTTGGCCAGCGTCTACAGCGGTCACCAGTTTGGCGTCTGGGCCGGGCAGCTCGGTGACGGCCGTGCCTTGTTGCTGGGCGAAATCAATACTCCGCGCGGGCCACAGGAAATCCAGCTCAAAGGCGCCGGCAAAACACCCTACTCCCGCATGGGCGATGGCCGGGCTGTACTGCGCAGCTCGATTCGCGAATTTTTGTGCTCGGAAGCGATGCATGGCCTGGGCATTCCGACCACGCGGGCGCTGTGCGTTACCGGCTCCGATGCGGCCGTACGGCGCGAGGAGATCGAGACCGCCGCCGTGGTGACCCGCACCGCGCCAAGCTTCATTCGCTTCGGCCATTTTGAGCATTTCAGTTACAACGACCAGCATGCGCAGCTGAAGGTACTGGCCGACTATGTCATCGACCGGTTTTACCCTGCCTGCCGCGAAGCAAAACAACCTTATGCGGCGCTGCTGGAGGCCGTCAGCGAAAAGACCGCGCACCTTATGGCTGCGTGGCAGGCTGCAGGCTTTTGCCATGGCGTCATGAATACCGACAACATGAGCATCCTGGGGCTAACCATTGACTATGGCCCGTTCCAGTTTCTCGATGCGTTTGATCCCGGCCACATCTGCAACCATTCGGACACCCAGGGCCGTTACGCCTATAACAAGCAGCCGAACATGGCCTACTGGAACCTGTTCTGCCTGGGACAGGCGTTGCTTCCGCTGATTGAAGACCAGGAGCAGGCGCTTGCAGCCCTGGAACCCTACAAAACCGTGTTCCCTGAGGCATTGCAGGCCCGAATGCGCAGCAAACTTGGCCTGGCGGACGAGCAGCCCGACGACAAGACTCTGGTGGACAACACCTTCAAACTGTTGGCCGCCAACAAGGTGGACTACACCATCTTCTGGCGGCGCCTGAATGGCTTCACGGCACAAAGCGGCCATGAACCCCTGCGTGACCTGTTCTTTGACCGGGAATCCTTCAACGCATGGGCGCTACAGTATTCAGAGCGCCTTGCGCACGTGGATCAAGGGTTTCGGGCCGATTTGATGCTGAAAAATAACCCAAAATTCGTGCTGCGCAACCATTTGGGCGAACAAGCCATACGCGCTGCGAAACTAAAAGACTTTTCCGGGGTCGATACCTTGCTTGCCTTGCTGCAGGCCCCATTTGATGAGCATCCGGGGCACGAGAGCTTTGCGGATTTCCCCCCAGACTGGGCCTCATCCATTGAAATCAGTTGCAGTTCGTAACATCGCCGGCAACATCCACCCTTCACGCCAGGACAAAGACATGAGCACCAAGATCCAGAAAACCGATGCTGAATGGAAGGCCCTGCTGGCCGAAAAAGGCGCCGAGCCTGCGGCCTTTGAAGTCACGCGGCACGCCGCCACCGAGCGCCCCTACACTGGAAAATATGAAGCGGTATGGGCTGATGGCAGCTACCACTGCATCTGCTGCGGTGCCAAGCTGTTCGAGTCGGAAACCAAATTCGATGCGGGTTGCGGCTGGCCCAGCTTTTCAGAAGAAGCCGTGCCGGGTGCGATCGAGGAAATTGTGGACCGCAAGCACGGCATGGTGCGCACCGAAACCGTGTGCGCCAGCTGCGGTGCGCATCTGGGCCATGTGTTCCCCGATGGCCCGTCTCCCACAGGCCTGCGCTATTGCATGAACTCCGCTTCCCTTGACTTCAAGAAGAAATAAGGCCCCCACGCTTGTCACTTCGTGTACTTCGCTGCCCCCCGAGGGGGCGCTGCGCCTGCGGCCCGGCAAAGCCGGTTCCGCGGCCCCCTGCTGGTACTCGCGTGGCCCCAACTTGAACCCTGATAATCAACAGATGAAAATTCTTTTCGACTTTTTGCCGATCGCCCTTTTTTTCGGCATGTTCAAGTACGCCGAAGGCAACAAGGACTGGGCCGCCGCTACAGCCACCGAGTGGCTGGGTTTTATGGTTTCCGGGGGTGTGGTGGGTGCGGCTGAAGCGCCTGTGCTGTTGGCCACCGTGGTTGTGATCGTTGCCACGCTGGCCCAGATTCTCTGGCTCAAGGTAAGCGGCAAGAAAGTCGACACTATGTTGTGGATCAGCCTGGGGCTGGTGACGGTGCTTGGCGGCGCCACCATCTATTTCCACAGCGAGAGCTTCATCAAATGGAAGCCTACCGTGCTGTACTGGGTGATGGGCGGCGCGCTGCTGCTGGGACAGCTGGTGTGGAAGAAAAACGGTATCAAATCGCTGATGGGCGCGCAAATGAACTTGCCTGACCCGATCTGGCGCGTGGTCAATTTCAGCTGGGTTGGTTTTTTTGCCGTAATGGGCCTGCTCAATCTCTGGGTGGCTTTCACGTTTTCCACCAGCACCTGGGTCAACTTCAAGCTGTTTGGCGGCCTGGGCCTGATGGTGGTGTTTGTGCTGGCGCAGGCGGTGTACCTGAACAAGCACATCAAACCGGGCACCACACCATGAACGCCGGCGTTTCCAGCGCCCTGCCCGTGCGCACCCACGAGATCGAGCAGCAGCTCAAGGCGAAGCTTCAACCCACCCGACTAGAGGTTCTGGACGAGAGCGCTGCCCACGCCGGGCATTCAGGCGCCAACGCGGAAGGCTACGGCACCCACTTTCGCATCCGCATTGCCAGCCCGCTCTTTACCGGCAAGAGCCGGGTGGCGCGCCACCGGCTTGTGTATGATGCAATGCAAAATTTCATTGATCAGGGCCTCCATGCCCTGGCAATTGAAGTCATCGAGTCACCCTGAATCTGCGCCGATTTGCCCCGGGGATTTCGGCATAGAGCCACGGCAACGTCAGCACGCATTGCCAAACGCTTTCAAGCATTACCCAAAGGACTACAAAAACATCATGAAGAAACATTTTTTACTCGGCACCACCGTAGCGGCACTGATGGCACTGGGCGCACATGGCGCCATGGCGCAAAACGTGGCCATCGTCAATGGCAAGGCCGTTCCCAAATCGCGCCTGGACTCGCTGGCGCAGCAGGTCGCCAAGTCCGGGCGGCCAGTAACACCTGAGATGGAAGGCCAGCTTCGTGAAGAAGTGATTGCGCGCGAAGTGTTCATGCAGGAAGCGGAAAAGCGGGGCCTCGCTTCCAGCGATGACGTCAAGGTGCAAATGGAACTGGCGCGCCAGACCATCCTGATCCGCGAGCTGTTTTCTGACTACCAGAAGAAGAATCCAGTGACCGATGTCGAGCTGAAGGCCGAATACGACAAATTTGCCGAAGCCAATGGCGGCAAGGAATACAAGGCCCGCCACATCCTGGTCGAAAAGGAAGCCGAGGCCAAGGAAATTATTGCCAGCCTGAAAAAGGGCGGCAAATTTGATGACATCGCCAAGAAGAAGTCCAAAGACCCGGGATCCGGTGCCAAGGGCGGCGACCTGGATTGGGCCAACCCTTCCAGCTATGTGCCCGAATTCACCGAGGCACTGGTCAAGCTCAATAAGGGCCAGACCACCGATACCCCGGTGAAAACCCAGTTCGGCTACCACGTCATCCGCGTAGACGACATCCGTACGGCCCAACTACCCTCGTTTGAGGAAGTGAAGCCGCAGATTGCCCAGCAAATGCAGCAGCAAAAGCTGGCGGCGTTCCAGGAAGAACTGCGCAAAAAAGCCAAGGTGGAATAAGCCGCAGGCAAACTGCCTTCGTAAACGCGGCCCATGTGGCCGCGTTTTTATTTCCATGCTGGTCAATGTGCGACCGGTGGGCCTGCCTTGAAAAAGGCGTGTTTCCCGATTGACGGAGCAGCCGGTACCGCTCCAATGGTTCACACTTTTCTGGAGACCCCATGTCCAAACGCCTTGTTTTCCCTCAATTCGCCGCGCAGTCGGGCGCCGCATGAGCAACCCCGATTCTCCTTCCGCCCTGCCCGCGCAGGTGCAAGAAGCATTGGACCAAGGCAACAAGGTAGAGGCGGTTAAGCGGCTGCGTAGCCTAACAGGTTTGGGCCTTCAGGAAGCGAAGGATGCGGTGGAGGCCTCGATGCGCGGCGAACCGCTGGCTGTGGGATTTGCGCCAAAGGCATTCGCCGCTGGCACACCCCTGCCCGCGCAGGTGCAAGAGGTGCTCGATCAGGGCAACAAGATAGAGGCGATACGGCGCTTGCGGGACCTGACGGGCTTGGGTCTCAAGGAAGCCATGGACGCGGTGGTGGATGCCGCGGGCAAGGGCGCGGGAGCGCGTGCGAGCGAGGAACAGTCCCTGGGTCAGGTGCGCAGCTCTTATGGCGTATGGTGGTGGCTTGTTGCACTGGCCGTGCTGGCGCTGGCTGCGTTTGCGCTGCTGGGTTGTGTCTCTGCGCCGCCGGCTTCTGTCGCCGAATTGGCCCCTTCGGGCAAGCTCAAGGCAGCCATCAACTTCGGCAATCCCATCCTGGCGGTGAAAGACCCCGCTACCGGCGAGCCGCGGGGCGTTTCGGTGGATCTGTCGCGCGAATTGGGCAGGCGTCTCGGTGTGCCTGTGGAACTCGTCACCTTCAATTCCGCAGGCAAGGTGGTGGAGGCGGTCAGGGATGCGCAGGTGGACATTGCTTTTGTAGCCATTGACCCGGTGCGCGGTGCCGACATGCTGCAGACGCCGCCCTACGTCATCATCGAAGGTGCCTACCTGGTGAAAAACGACTCACCGATCCGGCGCAATGAAGAGGTGGACCAGGCGGCCAACCGCATTGTGGTCGGCAACGGCAGTGCCTATGACCTCTACCTGACCCGTGAGCTGAAGGCGGCGAAGCTGATCAAGGCTCCCACCTCACCCGCCGTGACCGATGTGATGATCGCGCAAAACGTGGAAGTGGCGGCGGGAGTCAAGCAGCAACTGGAGGCCGACGCCAAACGCGTGTCGGGCGTGCGCTTGCTGCCGGGACGCTTTATGGTGATCAACCAGGCCATGGGCCTGCCTAGAGGGCGTGATGCCGGTGCGCGTTACCTGGGTGCGTTCGTCGAGGAAATGAAAGCTTCCGGCTTTGTGGCGGCAGCGCTGGCGCGCCATGGCATTGAAGGCGCTGCGGTGGCGCCGCCACACCGGTAAATCACCAGCGCTCTTCTCTCTGCAAAAGCCAGGCGCGGCTCCAGCCAAGAAGCCCATAAAGGGTGAGTCCAACGCCAATGACGGGCAAGAGATAAGGCAGGTTGTGCCTGCGCGGCAAACCGCGTGCAAGCTCCTGGAATTCCGCAAGCGACAGATTCAAGCCGCGTGCCAGAAAGAAAGACGCCGTCAGGCACAGCATGCCCACCGCGGTCAAAGCCAGGCCGTGACCGGCCTCAAGCAGGTTTCTGTCGCCCCAAAGCCAGTCCCACGAAAAAATGCCGCCACCAGCCAGCATTGCCACAGCCCACCAGGACAGGTTACCCAGCCAGGCGAGCAGCGCAACCAGCGCATAGGGAACGACGTAGGAGATGCGCCGTACCGCGTCAACACCCAAGGATCAACCCACCCACTTGCGCGCGTTGTGCCAGAGGCTCATCCACGGGCTGTGTTCGCTGGCGCCGCCCGAAGTCCAGCTCTTCTGGATGTTGCGGAACACGCGCTCGGGGTGCGGCATCATGGCGGTGAACCGGCCGTCGGCGGTCGTAACGGCAGTCAAGCCGCCGGCGCTGCCATTGGGGTTGGCCGGATAGGCCTCAGTCGGTTTTCCATCGTTGTCGGTGAAACGCATTGCCGCAATCGCTTTGGAAGCATCGCCCCGGAAGGCAAAATTGGCATAGCCCTCGCCATGCGCGACGGCGATCGGCAGGCGGCTGCCGGCCATGCCCTGCAGGAAGATGCTGGGGGATTCCAGCACCTCGACCATGCTCAGGCGTGCTTCAAAGCGCTCGCTGCGGTTGGTGGTAAAACGCGGCCAGGCTTCGGCGCCCGGGATGATGTCGGCCAGCTCGGCAAACATCTGGCAGCCGTTGCACACACCTAAACCGAAGGTATCTTGCCGCGCGAAGAAGGCCTTGAACTCTTCAGACAGCACCGGGTTGAAGGTGACCGAGCGCGCCCAGCCTACGCCGGCGCCCAAGGTATCGCCGTAGCTGAAACCGCCGCAGGCCACGATGCCCTTGAAGTCGGCCAGCCTGGCGCGACCGGTTTGCAGGTCGGTCATGTGCACGTCGCAGGCTTCAAAACCGGCCTGGGTGAAGACATAGGCCATTTCTACATGCGAGTTCACACCCTGCTCGCGCAGCACGGCCACGCGCGGCCGCGCCGAGAGGTTGAGCGCGGAGGCCACCGGCACTTTGGCGGGCTCGAACGTCAGCGCCACATGCAGGCCCGGATCGGCGGGGTTGCCGGCGGCCGCATGTTCGCTATTGGCGCAGTCAGGGTTGTCGCGTTGCTGGCAGATCTTCCAGCTCACCGAATCCCAGACCTGGTGCAGGTCCTGCAGCTTGGCGGAGAACACAGCCTTGGTGTCGCGCCAGACCTGGATCTCGCCCTTGCCGACCTCCAGCGAAGCGTGCTGCGGGCGGGTCTTGCCGATGAAATGGCTGAATTTAGAGAGGCCGTGCTCGCGCAGGGTCTGCATGACTTCGTTGCGCGCGGAAGTCGCCACCTGGATGACAGCGCCCAGCTCTTCGTTGAACAGCGCCTTGAGCGTGAGTTCTTCACGGCGCGCGCCGACCTGGTTTGCCCAGTTCTTGCTGTCGCCGGTGTCCATGCGGCTGTCGGAAATGCCGTCGCCTTCGACGAGCAGCATGTCGATGTTGAGCGACACGCCCACATTGCCGGCAAAGCCCATTTCGCAGGCCGCAGCAAACAGGCCGCCGTCGCTGCGGTCGTGGTAAGCCATGAGCTTGCCCTCTTTGCGCAGCGCATTGATGGCGTTGACAAGGTTGACGAGATCTTTCGGGTCGTCCAGGTCGGGCACGTCGCCCTCTTCCTTGTCCAGCGTTTGCGCGAGGATAGAGCCGCCCATGCGGTTCTGGCCTTTGCCCAGGTCGATCAGGATCAGCGTGCTGTCGGCCTCATCACGGTTCAGCTGCGGCGTGAGTGTGCCGCGCACGTCGGGCAGCGTGGCGAACGCAGTCACGATCAGCGAAACCGGCGAAGTCACCTTCTTGCTGTCAGCGCCTTCGCTCCACACGGTACGCATCGACAAGGAATCCTTGCCGACGGGAATCGACACGCCCAGCGCCGGACACAGTTCCATGCCCACGGCCTTGACGGTTTCATACAGTGCAGCATCCTGGCCGGGTTCACCGCAGGCGGCCATCCAGTTGGCCGACAGCTTGACGCGCGGCAACTCAATCGGCGCGGCCAGCAGGTTGGTGATGGCCTCAGCGACTGCCATGCGACCGGAGGCGGCCGCGTTGACGGTGGCCAGCGGCGTGCGTTCGCCCATGCTCATGGCTTCGCCGGCAAAACCGCTGTAGTCGGCCAGCGTGACGGCGCAATCGGCCACCGGCACCTGCCAGGGGCCGACCATCTGGTCACGATGCGTGAGGCCGCTCACGGTGCGGTCGCCGATGCTGATCAGGAAGCGCTTGGAGGCAACCGTGGGGTGGCTCAGTACGGCAATCGCGCTTTTCTGCAGGTCAACGCCCGTCAGGTCGATGGGCTTGATCGTGTGTTTGACGGACTTCACGTCGCGGTGCATCTTGGGCGGCTTGCCCAAGAGAACATTCATCGGCATATCCACTGGCGGGGCGGCGTCCTTGTCGGACAGCACCAGTTGTTTTTCTTCAGTGACAACACCGATCACGGCAAACGGGCAGCGCTCGCGCTCACAAAAAGCCTGGAACTGCGGCAGCGACTCAGGCGCAATCGCCATCACGTAGCGCTCCTGGCTTTCGTTGCTCCAGATTTCCTTGGGCGAGAGGCCGCTTTCTTCCAGCGGCACGGCGCGCAGGTCAAACTTTGCGCCACGTCCGGCGTCGTTCACCAGCTCAGGGAAGGCGTTGGACAAACCACCGGCGCCGACGTCGTGGATCGCCAGGATCGGATTGGCCGCGCCCAGCTGGGCGCACTGGTTGATGACTTCCTGCGCGCGGCGCTCGATTTCAGGGTTGCCGCGCTGCACCGAGTCAAAGTCGAGCTGGGCCGCGTTGGCACCCGAGGCCATGGAACTGGCTGCGCTGCCGCCCATGCCGATACGCATGCCGGGGCCGCCCAGCTGGATCAGCAAGGTGCCGGCCGGAAACAGGATCTTTTTGGTGAGTGCCGCGTCAATCGTGCCGACGCCGCCCGCAATCATGATGGGCTTGTGATAACCCCAGCGCTGGCCGCCCACGGTTTGCTCGTATTCGCGGAAGTAGCCGTTCAGGTTGGGCCGGCCGAACTCGTTGTTAAAGGCCGCGCCGCCCAGCGGGCCTTCGATCATGATTTGCAGCGCGCTGGCGATGTGTTCAGGCTTGCCGTAAGACGTGGCAACGTCGTCAAACAGCCTGGACACGGTGAAACCCGTGAGACCCGCCTTGGGCTTGGAGCCGCGGCCGGTGGCGCCTTCGTCGCGAATTTCGCCGCCCGCGCCGGTCGAAGCGCCCGGGAACGGGGAAATCGCCGTGGGGTGGTTGTGCGTCTCCACCTTCATCAGCACGTGCATCAACACGTCATCCGTGGCGCTATAAGTTTGATAGCTGCTCGCGCTTGTTCCTGTTGGGCCAGAGGGCAATTTGCCACTATTTTTGGCGTAAAACCGTTGAGTTTTATAGCCTTCCATGACCGAAGCGTTGTCCGAATAAGCCACCACCGTGTGCTGGGGGTGCAGCTTTTCGGTGTTGCGGATCATGCCGAACAGGCTGATGCCCTGGGGCACGCCGTCAATCGTGAAGTCGGCGTTGAATATCTTGTGGCGGCAATGTTCGCTGTTGGCCTGGGCGAACATCATCAGCTCGACATCGGTCGGGTTGCGTTTGAGCTGAGAGAAGGCATTGACCAGGTAGTCGATTTCATCGGCCGCCAGTGCCAGGCCGAACTCGGCATTGGCGGCTTCCAGGGCCGCTTTGCCACCGGAGAGCACGTCGATGGTCTGTAGCGGTGCACCTTGCAATTCGGTGAAGAGGCCGGCAGCCTGCGCGCGATCCAACATCACGCTTTCAGTCATGCGGTCGTGCAGCAGGCCGGCGACCTGCTCGCGCTGGGCATCCGTCAGGGCCGTTTTGCTGAAAAAGCCGCTTTTCAAGGTAATGCGGTACTCGGTGATGCGCTCGATGCGCTTGACGGCCAGGCCGCAGTTGTGGGCGATGTCCGTGGCCTTTGACGCCCAGGGGGAGACGGTGCCAAAGCGCGGCGAAACAATAAAGGTCAGTGCATCATCGGTTTTGCCGGCGCCTGCAGTGCAAGGATCACCATAGGTAAGCAATGCTGAGAGCTGGCCCTTGACGATGTCTGAAGGCGGTGCCTCCGTGGCAACCAGATGCACAAACCGGGCGCTGATGCCCACGATCTTGTCGTGGATGGCTTGCAGGCGGGGAAGGAGTTGCTGGACGCGGAAATCGCTGAGGGCGCTGATCCCGTGGGGTTCGCCCTCAAAAGTCGTCAGGTGCAGGGTCACGGTAGCGGTGGCCTTGTAATGGGAGGTGGGCAGCGCATGGCTGTTGGGTTTAACGGGCTAGCGTTAACCCGTAATTTTATCAGCGACTGAAGGCCTTCCCCGGTTTGCTGCCGGTGCGCCCGGGCACTTTTGCGATCCTTTCGGGCCACATTCGGTTCAGAACCAAAGCCCCTTGGTCCCATGCTGAAAATGCATGTGCCCGGGAGCGGTGGGATAATCAGGGCCATGAGTATTACTTACAAAGATGCCGCAGGAATTGAAGGCATGCGCCTGGCGGGAAGGCTGGCTTCCGAGGTGCTGGACTACCTCACCCCCTTCGTGAAGCCGGGTGTCACCACCAATGAAATAGACCGGTTGGCCCATGACTACATGACCCAGGTCCAGGGCACCATTCCGGCCACCCTGGGTTACGGCCCTCCCGGTTATGTGCCTTATCCCAAGTCGCTGTGCACTTCCATCAACCACCAGGTCTGCCATGGCATTCCCAACGACAAACCGTTGAAAAAAGGCGACATTGTCAATATTGACGTGACTGTCATCACCAAGGACGGCTGGCACGGCGACAACAGCCGCATGTACCTGGTGGGCGAAGCTTCCATTGCGGCCAAGCGGCTCTGCCATGTGACCTATGAAGCCATGTGGCAGGGCATCATGCGCGTCAAGCCCGGAGTCAGGCTGGGCGATATCGGTTTTGCGATCCAGACTTTTGCCGAAAAACAGGGGTTTTCGGTGGTTCGCGAGTTTTGCGGCCATGGAATTGGCCAAAAATTCCACGAAGAGCCGCAAGTGCTGCACTACGGCCGCCCCGGCACGCTCGAAGAGCTCACACCGGGCATGACCTTCACCATCGAACCCATGATCAATGCCGGCAAGCGTGACATCAAGGATGGCCCCGAGAAGGACGGCTGGAGCATCGTGACACGCGACCATTCCTTGTCCGCCCAGTGGGAACACACCATTTTGGTGACCGAAACCGGCTATGAGGTACTGACCCTGTCCGCCGGCAGCCCGCCGATCCCGGCGTTTGTCCCGCAAAGCAGCCCTGCCCAAGCCGCTGTCAGTGCCTGAGCCAGGCGCACGGTGGCGCCCCGCGCACTTTCTGACCCTGCGAGCGCCGCGATGATCGAGCTGGCCCCGGTCCGCGAGCAATACAAGGCAGGGAAAGCGGCCCTTCTCGCCACGCTGGCCGCCAGCGGTGCGTCATCCCGCGGCATCCACAGCCTGCTGCAAAAATTCGCCCGCCACGCCGATGCGAGCTTGCAGCTGCTCTGGCAGCGCGCCGGCTTTCCGGCTTCCGCCTGCCTGGTCGCGGCAGGAGGGTTCGGCCGCGGCGAGCTGTTCCCTCATTCAGATGTAGACGTGCTGCTGCTGTTGCCGGACAGCGCCAACATCGACGGCGACCCGGCCCTCAAGGCCAAGGTAGAGAGTTTCATCGGCGCCTGCTGGGATGTAGGCCTGGAAATTGGCTCCAGCGTGCGGACGATTTCCGGTTGTGTCGAAGAAGCGGCCAAGGACGTCACGGTACAAACTTCGCTGCTTGAAGCCCGCCTGGTCGCCGGGTCCAAAAAGAATTTTCTGCAGCTGCAAAACCGGCTGGCCGTCGTGCTGGACCCGCAGGCCTTTTACGTGGCCAAGACGCTGGAGCTGCGGCAGCGCCACAACAAATTCGAAAATACGCCCTACTCGCTCGAGCCCAACTGCAAGGAATCCCCGGGTGGACTGCGCGACCTGCAGGTGATTTTGTGGGTGGCGCGCGCCGCCGGCCTGGGCAAATCCTGGGACGACCTGGCCCGCAATGGCCTGGCTACGCCTTTCGAGGTGCGGCAGATCAAGGCCAACGAAGCGCTGCTGAGCCTGATACGCGCCCGCCTGCACCTGATCGCCGGGCGGCGCGAAGACCGGCTGGTGTTTGACCTGCAAACCGCTGTGGCCGAGTCCTTTGGCTATTCTGCGGAGGCCGACGACGGCAGCAAAGTGCCGCGCCGCGCCAGCGAGGCCGTGATGAAACGCTACTACTGGGCGGCCAAAGCGGTCACCCAGCTCAACCAGATCCTGCTGCTCAATATCGAAGAGCGGCTCAACCCCAACACCTACCCGCTGCGGCCTATCAACGAACGGTTTTTCGACAAGGCCGGCATGCTGGAGGTGGTCAGCGACGACCTGTATGCGCGTGAACCGCACGCCATTCTGGAAACCTTTTTGGTATTCGAGACAACCGTGGGCATCAAGGGCCTGTCGGCGCGCACGCTGCGCGCTCTCTACAACGCCCGCGGACTGATGAACAGCAAGTTCCGCAGCGATCCGGTCAACCGCGACACCTTCCGGCGCATCCTTCAGCAGCCCGAGGGCATCACGCATGCCATGCGGCTGATGAACCAGACCTCGGTGCTGGGCCGCTACCTCTGGATCTTCCGCAAGATCGTCGGGCAGATGCAGCACGACCTGTTCCACGTCTATACGGTGGACCAGCACATCCTGATGGTTCTGCGCAACGTGCGGCGTTTCTTCATGGCCGAGCACTCGCACGAATACCCGATGTGCTCGCAGCTCGCGGCCGGCTGGGACAAGCCCTGGATTCTTTACATCGCTGCGCTGTTCCACGACATCGCCAAGGGCCGCGGCGGCGACCACTCCGAGCTGGGTTGCAAGGACGTGCGCGTTTTTTGCCGCCAGCATGGTATTGGCGCCGAAGACTCCAAACTCATCGAATTCCTGGTGGGCGAACATCTGAGCATGAGCCGCATCGCCCAGAAGGAAGACCTGAGCAACCCCGAAGTAATTGCCGCGTTTGCCAAACGCGTGGGCAACGAGCGCTATCTGACAGCGCTCTACCTGCTGACGGTGGCCGACATCCGCGGCACCAGCCCCAAGGTCTGGAACGCCTGGAAAGGCAAGCTGCTGGAAGACCTGTACCGCTACACGCTGCGCGTGCTGGGTGGCCGCGCACCCGACGCGGATGCCGAAGTGGAGGCCCGCAAGCGCGAAGCCCTGACCACGCTGGCCCTGCACGCTGAACCTTTCGAGGCGCACAAGGCACTGTGGGATACGCTGGATGTCAGCTATTTCATGCGCCATGAGGCCTCCGACATCGCCTGGCATGCACGCCAGCTGTCACGGCATGTGGGCAAGGCCAAGGCGATTGTTCGCGCGCGCCGCTCGTCGGCGGGTGAAGGCATGCAGGTGCTGGTTTACACGCCCGACGCGCCCGATCTGTTTGCGCGCATCTGCGGCTACTTTGACGAAGCCGGCTTCAGCATCCTGGACGCCAAGATCCACACGGCGAAAAACGGTTATGCGCTGGACACCTTCCAGGTGGTCAGCCCCACGCTGGCCGACCACTACCGCGAACTGGCGGCCATGGTGGAGGCCGAACTGGATCGCACCATCGAGAACCCCGGGCCTCTGCCGCCTCCGAGTAAAGGCCGTGTGTCGCGCCGGGTCAAGAGTTTCCCGATCGCTCCGCGCGTGGACCTGCGACCCGATGAAAAAGCCCAGCGCTGGTTGCTCAGCGTATCGGCCAGCGACCGGGTCGGGCTGCTCTACCGCATCGCACGGGTGCTGGCCCGTCACCGCATCAACCTGCAGCTCGCCAAGGTCAGCACCCTGGGCGAGCGCGTGGAAGATACATTTTTGATCGATGGACCGGAGCTGCAGCACAACAAGGCACAGATCGCGATCGAGACGGAGCTCCTGGAAGCGCTCAATACCTGAAGCTTCAGGCGACTGGTTTCCGCAGGTATTGCAACAGACGCCCCTTGTAGCTGCCGCCGGCCGGCAATTTGGTCACGCGCGTCTCAGTGCGCGAATAGCCCAGTGCATCCATTTTTCGATTGAAGCTGGCCCGGTTGCCGCGGTCCGGATCGACAATCAGCACTTCGGTGTGCGGCAGCGCATGCAGCTCGATGAACTGCGACAACACCTCCGGCTGGCCACGGTCATACAGCACATCGCTGCCGATGATCAGGTCAAAGCGTTCCAGCAGCGGATTGGCGCGCGACCAGTTGCCCGTCTGATATTTCATTGCAGGCAAGTGGTTGAGTTTGAGGTTTTCCAGCAGAAATTGCGCCGCCAGCGGATGACAGTCGCTCGCCGTGATGTCGCCACCGCGGCGATGCACAACAAGGCTGGCTAGCGCCAGGCCGCAACCGAGCTCCAGAATGCGCTTGCCTTCCAGTTCAAAGGTCAGCATGGCATGGGCCAGCACACGGCCCGAGGGCCAGAGCAAACCGAATATAGGCCAAGCCGACGAGGAAATGCCTTCGCGTTCAGCCTCGCCGAGGGGATCATGGAATTGCTGGCGGTCCAGCAAGGAACGCAGTTGCAGGTCGTCGCCGCTGCCGCTCACGGTTTCAAATTTCAGCTGGTAGGGAGGTGGCGAAGCAGCTCCGGTGATGGAAACTGCTCCCGAGACGGGAGCGTGCGACATCCGGAAGTTTTCCTTGCGTACAACACGCTCTGGCGGGGCGAAATAGCCCTCGATCAGCCTCAGTGTACCCTTCGACGTTCCCGCGGTCAGTCGTCGTCCGACGCGTCCAGTCCGGGGAAAAGCACCTCGGTAAAGCCAAACTGGCTGAAGTCGCGGATGCGCATGGGATAAAGCTTGCCAATCAGGTGATCACACTCATGCTGCACCACTCGCGCGTGAAAACCGTCCACCGAACGCTCAATCGCATCACCGTACTGGTCAAAGCCGCTGTAGCGAATTCGCGAAAGGCGCGGGACCAGGCCGCGCAGACCGGGTACGGAAAGGCAGCCTTCCCAGCCGCCCTCTTCTTCAGGCCCCAGGGGCGTGATCAAAGGGTTCAGCAAGACGGTGCGGGGCACTACCGGTGCATCGGGATAGCGTGGGTTGACCGTGTCAGTCCCAAAAATGACCAACTGCAGGTCGACCCCAATCTGTGGGGCTGCCAGGCCGGCACCGTTGACAGCGCGCATGGTATCGAACATGTCGGCAATGAGCAGGTGCAGCTCGTCGGTGTCGAAGGCGGTCACGGGCTGAGCCACGCGCAGCAGCCGCGGGTCGCCCATTTTGAGGATTTCGCGAATGGTCATGCGCCAATTATCGTGGCGCAGGGCCTTATCGGGGAAGTTTTAGCGCCAATGCCGATAGCCCCAACCCCGGTAATAGCCGGGCGCGGGAACCACCACCACGGGGGCCGGCTCCACGTAGACAGGGCGGGCCGGGTAAACAGCCACCGGACGTGGGGCAATCGGCGCCACCACGCAGCCAGACAGCAAAACAGCCAGACCGGCGGCCCCTGTCAAGGCAGATAAACGTTTGTAATTCATGAAAAACTCCTGTGTGTACAGGTCTTTTCAACGTCTGGCGTAGCCGCCTGGCGTGACGTCCGGCGTGCAAACCCCGGTAACGCCATGTAAGGCGCGTCGGTGATGCACTACTCCGTGGTGCTGGCGCTCCAGTAAGCCTGGCTGACCGCAGGCAACTCACCGAGCTGCCGGACAAGGCGGTCCATCGCGGGGCCGTCCACCGCAATGGCGACCAGCGTCGCCTGGATTTTCACGCTTTCCTCGCCGAAGGCGGACACTTTGAGGTCGTTGGTCGGATAGTGCAGCTCCTCCAGCGATTTCTCCAGGGCACCCAGCACCTCTTTTTGATGCCCCCCGCTCGTGACCACATAGACCGAGTTGGTTACCTCGGCCGACTGCACGTCCAGTGGCAAGCGGTTGATCTGGTTGACGATGGGCCTCAGCAAGGTATTGGCCGCCAGCACGAACAGCGTGGCAATGCCTGCCTGCACCACCAGGTCAGCGCCCGCGCAGGCGCCCACAGCACCCGAGCACCACAAGGTGGCGGCCGTGTTGAGCCCGCGCACATTGCCTTCCTCGCGCATGATCACGCCGGCACCCAGAAAGCCGATGCCCGAAACCACATAGGCCACCACATGCACTGCGCCCTGCGCGCCGGTCAGCCGATTCGCCATGTCGACAAAAATCGCGGCGCCTACGGCCACCAATACGTTGGTGCGAAGTCCTGCGGTGCGTTGCCGGTACTGGCGCTCAAAACCGATCAAGGCGCCAAAGACGAACGCCGAAGACAGGCTCAGGAGCGAGTCCAGGAGGTCCGCAGAGTTGAGGTTTTCGAATGCCTGCATGGGTGTGTTGCCTCCCGTGAGCCTGAAACTATCCGGGTGGGCCAGCCAGCAGGGCCAGCAAGGCCGCTTCGTCGATGACCGGAACACCCAGTGTTTGGGCCTTGACCAGCTTGCTGCCAGCCTCTTCGCCGGCCACCACGTAGTCGGTTTTTTTACTGACAGAGCCAGCCACCTTGCCGCCTGCGGCCTCCACCCTGTCCTTGGCCTCGTCGCGGCTCAAGGTGGGTAATGTGCCGGTGATGACAAAAGTCTTGCCCGACAACGGCTGGGGCGCCCGGGCAGCTGGTTCGCCCTCCTCCCAGGCCACGCCACAGGCGCGCAGTTGCTCGACCACTTCGCGGTTGTGCGCCTGCTCAAAGAAGGTGCGAATACTCTGCGCCACGATCGGCCCCACATCGCTGACTTCCAGCAGTTGCTCTTCGGTGGCATCCATGATGGCGTCCAGCTTGCCGAAATGGCGCGCCAGCTCCTTGGCCGTCGCCTCGCCGACGTGCCGTATGCCCAGGCCGAACAAAAAGCGAGGCAAAGTTGTCTGCTTGGACTTTTCAAGCGCTTCCAGCAAGTTGTTGGCAGACTTCTCCGCCATGCGGTCCAGGCTGGCGAGCGCCGTCAGGCCCAGTTTGTAGAGATCGGGCAAGGTACGGATCACGTTGGCATCAACCAGCTGCTCGACCAGCTTGTCGCCCAGGCCTTCGACTTCGACGGCGCGCCGGTGTGCGTAATGCAGGATGGCTTCCTTGCGCTGGGCACCGCAGAAAAGTCCGCCGGTGCAGCGGTAATCGGCTTCACCTTCTTCTCGCACGGCGTCGGAGCCGCAAACCGGGCATTTGTGCGGCATGGTGAATTGCGGCGCATCCTGCACCCGCTTGTCGAGCAGCACGCTGACGACTTCGGGTATCACGTCACCCGCGCGGCGCACGATCACGGTATCGCCCACGCGCACGTCCTTGCGGCGCGCTTCATCTTCGTTGTGCAGCGTGGCGTTGGTCACGGTGACACCGCCCACAAATACCGGTGCCAGCTTGGCAACCGGCGTCAGCTTGCCTGTGCGGCCCACCTGCACCTCAATGGCCAGCACGGTGGTGAGCTGCTCCTGCGCCGGGTATTTGTGCGCCACGGCCCAGCGCGGCTCGCGCGTGACAAAGCCCATTTTTTTCTGCAGCGCCAGGCTGTTGACCTTGTAGACCACACCGTCAATGTCGTAAGGCAGGCTGTCGCGCTGCTTGCCCATGGTCTGGTGGAATGCTATTAATTCAGGAGCGCCTTGCGCAAGCTGCGTTTGGGCTGCGACCGGAAAACCCCATGATTTGAGTGTTAGCAGGAGCTGAAAATGGGTTTCGAACGCCGGACCGCCCTCTTCCGGCGGAGAGATATCCCCCAAACCGTAAGCAAAAAAACTCAAGCGCCGCCGCGCGGCCAACGTTGGATCCAGCTGGCGCACGCCGCCAGCTGCGGCGTTGCGCGGATTGACGAAGGTTTTTTCACCCTTGGCGCCTTGCGCGATCTTCTCGCGCTGCTTCTCGTTGAGCGCTTCGAAGTCGGCGCGGCGCATGTAAACCTCGCCGCGCACTTCCATGACCGGCGGCGGAAAAATGGCCCCCACGCTCGCCATTTCATGTGCTTCGCTGCCCCCCGAGGGGGCTAGCCTTGCTAGGGGCGGCCCGTCGCTGCGGCTGGGCAAACGAAGCGGAATCTGGTTGATGGTCCGGATGTTCTGCGTCACGTCTTCGCCGACTTCACCGTCACCGCGCGTGGCAGCCTGCACCAGGATGCCATTTTCATAACGCAGGCTCATCGCCAGGCCATCGAACTTGAGTTCGGCGACATATTCGACAGGCGGGTCGGATTCCACCAGACCCAACTCCTTGCGCACGCGGGTGTCGAAGTTCTGGGCGCCTGTAGCTTCGGTGTCAGTTTCAGTGCGAATGCTGAGCATGGGCACCTTGTGGCGCACACTGGCGAATTGGTCCAGTGGCTTGCCGCCTACGCGCTGGGTCGGCGAATCGGGTGTCAACAGTTCAGGATGAGCCGCCTCAAGCGCCTGCAACTCTTTGAACAGCTTGTCGTACTCGGCATCGGGAATCGTGGGTTCGTCGAGCACGTAGTAACGGTGCGCGTGCAGATGCAGCTCTGCGCGCAACGCAGCGACGTGCTCCGCGGCGGAAGCCGGCTGCGGCGAGGGTTCGGGCTGCGCAAACAGGTCTTTGGTGGCCATGAAAAAGATCGGAAACGGGCGAAAAGCCCGGGAAAATCAAGAGAAAAGCCGGCGCCCTAGCACCGAGCCCGCCGACAGATCGCGGCTGTCCAGCGTGTCATAAAGCTGTTCCAGGTCGGCGTGGATGACTTCCATTGCCTCGGGCCGGATCAGATTGCCGTTGTCGTCGATGATCACACCGTCCATGTTGGCAGCCAGGGACAGCGCGGCTTCGCACATGCGAGCAAAGGGCTGCTCGGAGCGGGAAACCTGTGGAACGTCGAGCGACAGCGTCAGTTCACGCAGCGCCGTCTGCTCCGGGTCTTCTGCCATGGCGGCCTGTGTGTCGAAGGCCAGCCCCAGGATGGGGGCCTGCCCCTGCTGGTTCGCCGGCAATACCATGCGCCCGGGAATGGAGCCGGGAACGAAGCCCAGCCGCGCCGCACTTTGGTGGACATAACCCGGGCTCCAGGCGGTGTTGACGGCGCGCAGGGTAAAGCTCAGCTGTGCGTCATGGCCGCTGGCAAACTGGTCGAGTTCGCGGGCTCGCGCCACCTCGTCCAGCATTTCCGGAAACTCCGGCTCGCCGCCCACCGCATCGGCAAACGCCTGCGCCTTCATCACGAATTCAGAGTATTCAATCTGGTTGAGCGCACCGGTGCGGTTGGCCAGCTGCACGCCGCACTGAAAGGCGCTGTAACGATGCCCTGCTGTGGGAAATTCCCATTCGCCGGTAATGATGCTCAGGCCTTCAACGCCGAAAGGCTTGCTGCCGGCCCGGCGCGTGCTGGGCATGGCGGCAAGCGCGGCTTCGCCCGACACCATGCCCTCAATCACCACGGGCGCAACGGCATCAATCAGCACGTCAAGACCTGGCTTTCTGTCGGATGCATTCATCGTGGCGAGCGAGGCCAGCGATGCCAGGCCAGAATCCACGTCAAAGCTGGGTTCCAGCCGTTCAGCAGCGGCACCTTCGCCACTTTGTGCGGGTGCAAGCTCTTGCTCGGGTGCGGGGGCTTCCGGTGTGGCCTGCTTGGGCAGGTTCCTGCGCGACGACCAGGCGCTGTGTGCCACCACACCGGCCAGCACCAGCCCGCCCACCACCGCCAGACTGATCTGCAAAGTGCTCATTCAGCCCCCACGCTTCTCGCTTCGCGTAGTACGCTGCCCCCCGAGGGGGCCGCTGCGCCTGCGGCCCGGCAAAGCCGGTTCCGCGGCCCCTGCTGGCATAAAACCCCGGTGTTCATGCTGCCTCAGCGAAACCGATGGCAGCTTCCATGTCCACCGCCACGATGCGTGAAACGCCCTGCTCCTGCATGGTCACGCCAATCAACTGTTCGGCCATTTCCATGGCGATCTTGTTGTGGCTGATGAAGAGGAACTGCGTTTCCTTGCTCATGGAGCGCACCAGCTTGGCGTAGCGCTCGGTGTTGGCGTCGTCCAGCGGCGCGTCGACCTCATCGAGCAAACAGAAAGGCGCGGGGTTGAGCTGGAAGATCGCAAACACCAGGGCGATGGCTGTCAGTGCCTTTTCACCGCCCGAGAGCAGGTGAATGGTCTGGTTTTTCTTGCCGGGCGGCTGGGCAATCACCTGCACGCCGGCGTCGAGGATTTCCTCGCCCGTCATCATGAGCTTGGCGTTGCCGCCGCCAAAGAGTTCGGGGAACATGCGGCCGAAATGGCCGTTGACCGTCTCGAAGGTGCTCGAGAGCAGGTCGCGCGTTTCGATGTCGATCTTCTTGATCGCATCTTCCAGCGTGGTCATGGCTTCATTCAGGTCGGCAGACTGCGCGTCAAGGAATTGCTTGCGTTCGCGCGCGGTGCTCAGCTCGTCCAGCGCGGCCAGGTTGACGGCACCCAGCGACTGGATTTCGCGGTTGATGCGGTCAATTTCGCCTTGCAGGCCGGTCAGGCGCACATTGCCGGACTGGATGGATTGCTCCACCGCAGCCAGGTCGGCCTGTGCGTCGGCCAGCAACTGCGCGTATTGCTCAAAGCCCAGACGCGCGGCCTGCTCTTTCAGCTGGAACTCGGTGATGCGCTGGCGCAGCGGGTCAAGCTCGCGCTCCAGTTGCAGGCGCCGCTCATCGCTGGCGCGCAGCTTGCTGGTCAGGTCGTCGTACTGGCTGCGCTTGGCACCCAGGTCGGCTTCACGCTCAAGCTTCACGCTCAGTGCGCTTTGCAGGCCGGCCTGCGCGGCGGCGTCTGTCAGGCGCGTGAGCTCTTCGCGGGCTTGCGCTTCCTCGCTCGCGATGGAGCTGGCCTGCTGAGCGGCAATGTCAATGGAGCGGGTCAGTTCTTCGCGGCGGGACGCCAGGCTGCGCAATGCAAACGTGGCTTCCTGCGCCTGGCGTTCCAGCGTGCGCTGCTGCTCACGTGATTCGCCCAGCTTGCGCTCGGTTTCGATCACGCGGTCGTCCAGCTGCGCATGGCGTTCCTGGCTGTCGGCCAGTTGCATGTCCAGCTCTTCAAAGCGGCCTTCGGCGGTAACCTTGCGCTCCTGCAGTTCGCCGAGCTGCGCTTCGATTTCGGCCATGTCGGCCTGGATCTGCTCGCTGCGCGCCCGGGTCTGCTCGGCCAGTTGCGTCAGGCGCAGCACTTCGACCTGCAGCTCATGGGTACGGCTCTGGCCTTCGGCGGTTTCGCGGCGTGCCGTGGCCAGGCGCTGGGCGGCGTCGGCATAGGCGGCTTCGGCGCGTATCAGCGCGGAGCGGGCCTCTTCGCTGATCAGCGCCTGGGCCTTGAGCTGCTTGTCGAGGTTTTCAATCTCCTGGGCACGGGCCAGCAAGCCGGCCTGTTCGGAATCCTGGGCGTAAAAGCTCACGCTGTGGTGCGTCACGGCATGGCCGCTCTGCACATAAATCACTTCGCCGGCCTGCAGCTTGTCGCGCGCGGCCAGGGCGTCGTCCAGGCCTTGGGCCGTATAGCAGCCCTGCAGCCAGTCACCCAGCAATGCCGACTGGCCGGCATCATTGAGGCGCAGCAGTTCGGTCAGTGGTTTGAGGTTGATCGCAGCGTTGGTGCGTGCGGGCGCGGCGGCGCTGGGCGGCGAATAAAACGAGAGCTTGGCCGGCGGCGTGTCGCGGCCATCGGTGCCGGCAAAGCCGCGCACCATGTCGAGCCGGCTGACTTCGAGTGCGCCCAGGCGCTCACGCAGTGCAGCTTCAAGCGCGTTTTCCCAGCCTTGTTCGATGTGGATGCGGCTCCACAGGCCTTGCAGGCCATCGAGGCCGTGCTTGGCCAGCCAGGGCTTGAGCTTGCCGTCAGTCTTGACCTTTTCCTGCAAGGCCTTGAGCGCTTCCATGCGTGCCGACAGGTCGGCCCGCTTGGCGGATTCGGTGTTGACGGTGTGCTGCAGCGTGCGGCGTTCTTCGTCGAGCTGCGGCACGCTGTCGGTCAGCTCGTGCAGGCGCGCCTCGGCTTCAGCTTGGGCTTCTTGCGCGGCGGTGAACTGTGTGTTCAGGTTGGCCAGGCGCGCTTCGTCGGGTGCGTTCAGCGCGTTGCGGTCTGCCGTGAGCTTTTCCAGCCGCAACCCCAGGCTGCGCGACTGCTCTTCGATGTTGCGCTGGTCGGCGGCCAACACCTGGATTTGCTGCTGCACCTGGCCGACGCTGGCGCGCTGCTCATTGGCCTTGGCTTGTGCCTGACGCAGGGCGTCTTCCAGGGCGGGCAACTGCGTCTGGTGCTCTTCTGTCTGCGCAGCCAGCAGCTCGGCTTTTTCCTCGGCTTCAATGGCTTGCGCAGCCAGGTTTTCCGTCTCAACGGCGGCGTCTTCCTTGCGCGTGGCCCATTGGGCGGTTTGTTCTTTCAACTGGGCCAGGCGTTGCTCGACGCGCTGGCGGCCGTCGACCACGAAGCGGATCTCGGCCTCCAGGCGGCCGACTTCAGCGCTGGCCTCGTACAGCTTGCCCTGGGCCTGGTTGACCTGGTCGCCGGCCGAGTAATGCGCCTGACGAATGGTTTCCAGGTCGGCCTCGATGTGGCGCAGGTCGGCCACGCGGCTTTCCAGGTCGTTCACGGCCTTTTCGGCGTCGGCCTTGACCTTGGACTGGTCGGCTTCGCTTTCGGCGCGTTTGAGGAACCACAGCTGGTGCTGCTTCAGGCTCGCGTCGGCATTCAGCGCGTTGTAGCGCATGGCGACCTCGGCCTGCTTTTCAAGCCGGTCCAGGTTGGCGTTCAGCTCGCGCAGGATGTCTTCGACGCGGGTCAGGTTTTCGCGGGTGTCCGACAGGCGGTTTGCGGTCTCGCGGCGACGCTCTTTGTACTTGGAGACACCGGCGGCTTCTTCGAGGAAAAGGCGCAGCTCTTCGGGTTTGGACTCGATGATTCGGCTGATGGTGCCCTGGCCGATGATGGCGTAGGCGCGCGGGCCCAGGCCGGTGCCCAGAAACACGTCCTGCACGTCGCGGCGGCGCACCGGCTGGTTGTTGATGTAGTAGCTGGAGGTGCCGTCGCGCGTCAGCACGCGCTTGACGGCGATCTCGACAAACTGGCCCCACTGGCCGCCGGCGCGGTGGTCGGCGTTGTCAAACACCAGTTCCACGCTGGAGCGGCTGGCGGGCTTGCGTGTGGTGGTGCCGTTGAAGATGACGTCCTGCATGGACTCGCCGCGCAGCTCGGAGGCCTTGCTCTCGCCCAGCACCCAGCGCACTGCGTCCATGATGTTGGACTTGCCGCAACCGTTAGGGCCCACCACGCCGACCAGTTGGCCCGGCAGTACGAAATTGGTGGGCTCTGCGAATGATTTGAAACCAGATAGCTTGATCGAATTGAGACGCACGGCTGTCCCTGTTTTTTTGAGCTTGAGGTAGGGAGTTACAGCCCTAACTCGTTGATTTTTATGGCGTTTTACGGAAAAACGCTGACACACGCCGTGTACCACTTTCAGTAGCGCACGGTCCGCCATGTTACCCGAGCGGGACGCAGATTTTGCCGGGAAAAAGGCCCTTGACGGGCCCAGCGTGAAACACTTTGCTTCGCACGGCGGCGGTCTGTCAGGGTGATGCCCGGCCCTGCGCTGCCTGAAAATGGCTGGGTACCGGGGAAATTTAGATTGAATTGGCCTGGAGCCCAATAAGAACAGGCGCGAGAAGCTATTAATTTGATAGCAATCAGATCGGGGCGTGACAAGCCGCAACCCAGACCGGCAGCGGGTCTGCAAGGCGAGGCTGGATAATCAGGGCATGAATCCCCTGCTTTCACGCCTCCAGCCCTACCCGTTTGAACGGTTGCGCCAGTTGCACGCCGATGTCACCCCCAACCCGGCCTATAAACCCATCAGCCTTGGCATAGGCGAACCGCGCCATGCCACGCCCCAGCTCATCAAGGATGCGTTGACAGCCAGCCTGGGCGGCCTGGCCAGTTACCCCGGTACGCTGGGGGAGCCGAAGCTGCGCCAGGCCATGACCGACTGGCTGGCCCGCCGCTATGGCCTGAAACTGGACCCGGCCACACAAGTCCTGCCGGTCAACGGCTCGCGCGAGGCGCTGTTTTCACTGGCGCAAACCGTGCTGGACGCCAACAGACCGGGCGCCACCGTGGTCTGCCCGAATCCGTTCTATCAAATTTATGAAGGCGCAGCCCTGCTGGCGGGCGCCCAGACCTGGTTTGCGCCCAGCGACCCGGCGCGCAACTTCGGCATCGACTGGGCGGCCGTGCCGACTGAGGTATGGGCCAAAACCCAGTTGGTGTTCGTCTGTTCGCCCGGCAACCCCACCGGTTCGGTGATGTCGCTGCCTGAATGGAAGCTGCTGTTTGAGCTCAGTGATCGCTACGGCTTTGTCATCGCCTCCGACGAGTGCTACAGCGAGATCTATTTCCGCGAGGGTGACGATGGAGGAGCGCCGCTGGGCGGCCTGCAGGCGGCTTCCCAGCTGGGCCGGCATGACTTCAAAAACCTGATTTCCCTTACCAGCCTCTCCAAACGCAGCAACGTGCCGGGCCTGCGCAGCGGCTTTGTGGCGGGCGATGCGGCGCTGATCAAGCCGTTTTTGCTCTACCGTACCTACCACGGCAGCGCCATGAGTCCCATCGTGCAGGCGGCCAGCATCGCCGCATGGAACGACGAGCAGCACGTGGTGGACAACCGCGCCATGTACCGCGAAAAATTCACCAAAGTCACGCCCCTGCTGTCGGCGGTGATGGACGTCGCCCTGCCCGATGCAGGCTTTTACCTGTGGGCCGGAATCCCCGAGGCATTCAGGGGTTCGGACACCGCGTTTTCGCGCGAGCTGCTCGCTCTTTACAATGTCGTGGTGTTGCCGGGCAGTTACCTGGCACGCGATGCGCAGGGCTACAACCCCGGCGCCGGCAGAATCCGCATGGCGCTGGTGGCAGAAACGGCCGAATGCGTGGAGGCCGCAGAGCGCATCGTCCAGTTCATCCAATCCAAAGTTCACTGAAAAACCATTCTCATGACTCAAGCCAACCTGCAAGCGCTCCAGCAAACCATTGACGCCGCCTGGGAAGACCGCGCCAACCTGTCGCCCAAGTCGGCGCCCAAGGACATCCTGGAGGCAGTGGAGCAAACGATTTCCCAGCTGAACAATGGCTCGCTGCGCGTGGCCACCCGCGAAAGCGTGGGTGTGTGGACGACGCACCAGTGGATCAAGAAAGCGGTGCTGCTGAGCTTTCGCCTGAAAGACAACGAACTCATGCGTGCCGGCGACCTCGGCTTTTTCGACAAGGTCAAAACCAAATTTGCACACCTGAGCGAAGCCGAAATGCGCGAAACCGGTGTGCGCGTGGTGCCCCCCGCCGTGGCCCGCCGCGGCAGCTTCATCGCCAAGGGCGCGATCCTGATGCCCAGCTACGTCAACATCGGCGCATGGGTTGGCGAAGGCACCATGGTCGACACCTGGGCCACCGTGGGCAGCTGCGCACAGGTCGGCAACAACGTGCACCTTTCCGGCGGCGTCGGCCTGGGCGGCGTGCTGGAGCCTTTGCAGGCCAACCCCACCATCATTGAAGACAACTGCTTTATCGGCGCACGCTCCGAAGTGGTCGAAGGCGTGATCGTCGAAGAAAATTCGGTGATCTCTATGGGTGTCTACATCGGCCAGAGCACGCCGATTTACGACCGCGAAGCCGACACCGTCACCTACGGCCGTATTCCTGCAGGCTCCGTCGTGGTGTCGGGTAACCTGCCCAAGGCCGGCGGCAAGTACAGCATGTACTGCGCGGTGATCGTCAAGCGCGTGGACGCAAAAACCCGTTCCACCACCAGCCTGAACGATCTGCTGCGCGACTAGACATGGCCCCCACGCTTCTCGCTTCGCGTAGTGCGCTGCCCCCCGAGGGGGCCGCTGCGCCTGCGGCCCGGCAAAGCCGGTTCCGCGGCCCCTGCTGGCGAGGAACCCTAAGTCGGGTGGCCAACGTTGTATTTCATTTCAATCAAGAGGGTGGACTATGAGCACGATGGAAAGAATCCTGCGTTTGATGGTGGACAAGAAGGCGTCTGACGTCTACCTGTCGGCCCATTCACCCGCCCTGATCAAGATCAATGGCCAGGCCATCCCGATCAATGCGCAGATCCTGCCGCCGGAGGCACCGCGCAACCTGCTGGCCGAGGTATTGCCGCCCGAGCGCATCGAAGAGATGGAGGAAATGGGTGAGCTCAACATGGCGTTGCCGATTGCCGGCCTGGGCAACTTCCGTATCAGCGGATTCAAGCAGCGCAGCACCTACGCCGCCGTGATCCGCTACATCCCCAGCGAAATCCCGCCACTGGAAAGCCTGAACGTGCCGCCCATCCTGGCCGACCTGATCATGGAAAAGCGCGGCCTGCTGCTGATGGTGGGTTCCACCGGCGCCGGCAAAAGCACCACGCTGGCCTCCATGATCGATCTGCGCAACGAGACAACGCTGGGTCACATCCTCACCATCGAAGACCCGGTCGAATTTTTGTTCACCAACAAGAAGTCTGTCGTGAATCAGCGGGAGGTCGGCAGCGATACACAATCGCTGCAAGTAGCGCTGAAAAATGCGTTGCGCCAGGCGCCTGACGTCATCCTGATCGGTGAAATCCGCGACCGCGAAACCATGTCGGCGGCCATTGCCTATGCGCAGTCGGGCCATTTGTGCCTGGCGACCATGCACGCCAACAACAGCTACCAGGCGCTGAACCGGATCCTGAGCTTTTACCCGGTGGAAGTGCGCAGCACCATGCTGGGTGATCTGGGTGCCGCGCTCAAGGCCATCGTGTCGCAGCGCCTGCTGCGCACCCAGGACGGCGGCCGAACGCCGGCGGTGGAAGTCATGCTCAACACCAAGCTGATCTCCGAGTTGATCGAAAAAGGCGATTTTTCAGGCGTCAAGGAAGCGATGGAAAAATCCATGGCCGAAGGCTCACAGACCTTCGAGCAGGACATCGCCAAGCTGATCGTGGCCGGCACCGTCACACGCAAGGAAGGTGTTCTCTACGCCGACTCGCCGACCAACCTGATGTGGCGGCTGGAAAATGACTTTGCCATCAAGGCCAAGACACTGGAGCCTGAAGAGGACCCGGATGACGAACCGTCCTTTACGGAAATCACGCTGGACGTGAAACACTAAAAACACGGCCGCGCTCGTTTTCGGGCCGGTGTTAACAGGCCCTAAACGACATGTCCCGAACCCTGCATCTGGCCGAACAGCTGATTTCCCGCCCCTCCGTCACGCCTGACGACGCCGACTGCCAGGCCATGCTGATCGCCCGGCTGGCGCCGCTGGGTTTTCAATGTGAAACCATCGTCAGCGGCCCCGCCGACTTCCGCGTCACCAACCTGTGGGCCAAACGCGAGGGGAAATTTAAGGACTTTAGGCCTGCAGACCAATCAGGACGAGCGCAAGCAGCTCCTGAATTGATAGCAAATGGCGCTGAAACCGCGCCTGCCAAAACACTGGTATTCGCCGGCCACACCGACGTGGTGCCCACCGGCCCCCTCGACCAGTGGCACAGCCACCCGTTCACCCCCAGCCATCGTGATGGACAAATGTATGGCCGTGGCGCCGCCGACATGAAAACGTCGATTGCGGCCATGGTGGTTGCGGTCGAGGAATTCCTGGCCGCCCACCCGGATCCGGCCTTGTCGATCGCCTTCCTGATCACCAGCGACGAGGAAGGCCCCGCCGTGGACGGCACGGTCATGGTCTGCGAGCAGCTGAAAGCGCGCGGCGAAACGCTGGACTATTGCATCGTGGGCGAACCCACCTCGGTCGAGCGCCTGGGCGACATGATCAAGAACGGCCGCCGTGGCACCATGAGCGGCAAGCTCACTGTCAAGGGCGTGCAGGGCCATATTGCCTACCCGCACCTGGCCAAAAACCCCATCCACCTGTTTGCACCTGCGCTGGCCGAACTGGTGGCCACCGAGTGGGACAAAGGCAACGACTTTTTTCCGGCCACGAGCTGGCAGGTCTCCAACATCCACGGTGGCACCGGCGCGTCCAACGTCATCCCGGGCGAACTGGTGGTGGACTTCAATTTCCGCTTCTGCACCGAGTCCACACCGGAGAGCCTGCAGCAACGCCTGCAGGCCGTGCTCAGCCGGCACCAGCTGGAGTACGACCTGAAATGGACCCTGGGAGGTCTCCCTTTCCTGACCACTCCGGGCACACTGGTGGACGCGGTGCGTGGAGCGATCCAGGCTGAAACCGGCCTGAAAACCGAGCTTTCGACCACGGGCGGCACGAGTGACGGCCGCTTCATCGCCAAAATCTGCCCGCAAGTCATTGAGTTCGGTCCCCTCAACGCTTCGATCCACAAGATCAACGAGCATGTCCTGGTGAGTTCACTCGATCCGCTCAAAAACATCTACAAAGGTGTTCTGGAACGGCTGGCGGCAGCATGACAGAGTCGAAAACGCCTGCCGCGTCGCTGACGGTGCTAACGCTGGTCGAGCAAATGGCCGCCAGGCTGGAGGCCGCCGGCCTGCACTTTTCGGACGGATTCGGGCAAGGCACCACCAACGCGTTCGACGAGGCCGCCTGGCTGGTGCTGTGGAAGCTGGGCTTGCCGCTGGATGACCTCGATTCTGTAGAGAACCGGCCTGTAACCCAAGAGGAACGAGCGCAAGCTGCTATGCTTTTGGAAGCGCGCATCAGCACCCGCAAGCCGGCTGCTTACTTGACGAACGAAGCCTGGCTCATGGGCGTGCCCTTTTACGTGGACGAGCGTGTGATCATTCCGCGCTCCCTGATTGCCGAGCTGCTAGCCGACGCCAGCATAGACCCCTGGCTGGGCGAGCACACCCACCGGGTGCTCGACCTCTGCACCGGCAATGGCAGCCTCGCAGTGCTGGCGGCCATGACTTACCCCGATGTGGTGGTGGATGCCGCTGATATCAGCCTGGACGCTTTGGAGGTAGCCCGTATCAATGTGGACCGTCATCATCTGGACGGCCGCATCACGCTGGTTGAGTCCGACGGCCTGGCTGCATGCGCCGGGCTCTACGACCTGATTTTGTGCAATCCGCCCTACGTTAACGCTGCCAGCATGGCCGCCCTTCCTGCAGAATTCCGGGCAGAACCGGCGATGGCGCTGGACGGAAACACGCTGGGCGGCACGGACGGTATGGACTTCATTCGCGGCCTTCTACGGGACGTGACCCGCCATATGAGCGAAAATGCTGTGTTGGTGCTGGAAATCGGCAATGAGCGCAAGAATTTTGAGCGCGCTTTCCCGGCGCTTGAACCGCTGTGGTTCGAGACCAGCTCGGGCGCCGACCAGGTCTTGCTGCTGACGCGCGAACAACTGGCCTGAGCTGACGCTCAAGGCCCGGCCTGGATAACTGGCGCAGCGCTTGCATGGCAAGCGTGTACGACGCTCCGCCGCCCCCGAATACTTTTCCTGAAGCTTTTTATTAAATGATTACCCTCAAAAACGTCGTGCTGCGCCGCGGCGCCAAAGTGATTCTGGATGGCGCGTCCGTCACCCTCAACCCCGGCGAAAACGTTGGCCTGGTGGGGCGTAACGGCGCGGGCAAGTCCTCGTTGTTCGCCATGCTCAACGGTACGCTGCATGAAGACGGCGGCGAGTTTTCGATTCCCACGCAATGGCGCATGGCGCAAGTAGCGCAGGACATGCCCGAAACCGAGCAAAGCGCCACGGACTACGTCATCGAAGGCGACGTGGTGCTGATGGCTGCGCAGGCCGAAGTGGCGGCCGCCGAGGCCAGCGGTGACGGCGACCGTATGGCGCACGCCTACATGGAGCTGTACGACTCCGGCGCGCATGACTCGCAGGCGCGCGCGCAGGCACTGATCCTGGGTCTGGGCTTCAAGGTCAGCGAACTGGACAACCCGGTCAACAGCTTTTCCGGCGGCTGGCGCATGCGCCTGCAGCTGGCGCGTGCGCTGATGTGCCCGTCTGACCTGCTGCTGCTGGACGAGCCCACCAATCACCTGGACCTGGACGCACTGGTCTGGCTGGAAGCCTGGCTCAAGCGCTACCAGGGCACCATGCTAGTCATCAGCCATGACCGCGAATTCCTCGACGCCGTGACCGACGTGACGGTGCACATCGAAAGCGCCAAGCTGACCCGCTACGGCGGCAATTACAGCAAGTTCGAAGACTTGCGTTCCGAGCAGATGGCGTTGCAACAGACTGCGTTTTCCAAGCAGCAGGACAAGATCGCCCACCTGCAGAAGTTCATCGCCCGCTTCAAAGCCAAAGCCAGCAAGGCCAAGCAGGCGCAAAGCCGCGTCAAGGCACTGGACCGGATGGAGAAGATCGCGCCACTGCTGGCCGAGGCCGACTTCACCTTCGAGTTCAAGGAGCCTGCCAACCTGCCCAACCCCATGCTGTCGATGCAGAACGCCTATTTCGGCTACCCGCCGCTTGAAGGCTCTCCCGAGGGTACGCTCCCCACCGTTATCGTCCAGAACGTCAGCAAGTCGGTGCTGGCCGGACAGCGCATCGGCATCCTGGGCGCCAACGGCCAGGGCAAGTCCACGCTGGTGAAAACCGTGGCGCGCGCGCTGGCGCCCATCAGTGGCGAGATGATTGAGGGCAAGGGCCTGAACATCGGCTACTTTGCGCAGCAGGAGCTGGACGTGCTGCGTCCGGCCGACAACCCGCTGGAGCACATGATTCGCCTGGCCAAGGAAGTCACCGCTGCCGGCAAGATGGGCAACCAGCCCACGCGTGAGCAGGACTTGCGCAGCTTCCTGGGTAATTTCAATTTCGGCGGCGACATGGTCAAACAGGCCGTGGGCAGCATGAGCGGCGGAGAGAAGGCTCGCCTGGTGCTGTGCATGATCGTCTGGCAACGCCCCAACCTGCTGCTGCTTGATGAGCCGACCAACCACCTGGATCTGGCCACGCGCGAAGCCTTGTCGATGGCACTCAACGAGTTTGAAGGCACCGTGATGCTGGTGAGCCACGACCGCGCACTGCTACGCGCCGTCTGCGACGAATTCTGGATGGTGTCTCAGGGCGGCGTCGCCCCCTTTGACGGCGACCTGGACGACTACCAGAAGTACCTGCTGGACCATGCCAAACGCCAGCGCGAGGAAGCCAAAAAAGCCGGCAACACGACCACCCCTGCGGTGGCATCGCCTGCGACCGTAGTCGCACCGGCGGTTCAGGCCGACAGCAAGAAAACGATCCCGAAAGACCCGCCCGAACAGCGCAAGCTTGATGCACAGCGCCGCCAGCAACAGACCGAAGCCACCAAGCCGCTGCGCAAGGAAATCGAGAAAATCGACGTGCGCATGAAAGCGCTTGCCGCAGAACGCGACAGCCTGCAGGGCTTGCTGACCACCACCACTGCGCCCGCAGAGATCGCCCAGACCGGCAAGCGCCTCAAGGCCATCGAGGGCGAAATAGACATGCTGGAAGAACGGTGGCTGGAAATTTCAGAACAAATAGAGTCGGCGGCGGTATAAACCGGACAGAGCATTTTTTGCAAAACCCCTCTGGATGGCCGCGGAACCGAAGTCTGTCCGGGCCGTATCTTTGAAATGTTAAAAAAGTTCTTCAAAAAGCCGCTGGTAACCCCGCTTGTCGCGGAATCTGGGGCGGCACTCGCCGAAAAACTTGTTCTGGAGGGCAACCAGTTTGAAGATGCAGGGCAGCTGGAGCGCGCGTGTGCGCTGTATCGCGAGGCTATCTCTGCAGCGCCGCAGTTTGCAAAAGGCTATTTGAACCTCGGCATAGCCCTGGCAGCTATCGGTGACGCCTCCGGCGCCGCAGGTGCCTATGAAGAAGTTCTGCGAATAGACCCAGGCAACGCTTTCGGCAACTACAACTTTGCCAAGCTGACTTATTTAGGCAGGGACCTTGCAAAAACAGAAACCCTGTTGCAACAGGCGCTTTTGACCAAGCCAGACTTTTTTGAGGCGCTGGTGCTTCTTTCCAGTGTCCTGGATGACACGGCACGCATTTTATTGGCTCTGGAAGCCCTGACAAAGGCGCTGCGCCTCAGGGCGGACAACGGCGGCGCGTGGATGAATCAGGCCATGCTGTTGCGCAAACTGGACGAGCCCGAAGACGCTGAAAAAGCAATCAGACAGGCTCTGGAAATCGACCCGGCCAACACAGAGGCTTTATCTATCCTGAGCGGCATCCTGCGCACACTTGGATTCAACGAAGAAGCCTCCGTGGTGCTTGAGACGGCTTTACGGCTGCGGCCCGAAAAATTTGACCTGCAATCCACACAGTTGTTTCTTCTGAATCTGGACGAAAAACTTTTAGCGGAAGATGTTTTTCAACGCCATGCAGCGTTCGGGGCCAGGATGGAAATGGCTTTGCCGGTTAGGTTTGAAACGCGACGGAGATCGGACATTCAGAAAGCGCGTTTGAAAATCGGCTATGTTTCGAGTGATTTCAACAGTCATCCGGTGTCACAGTTCATGCTTCCCGTTCTTGAACGTCATGACCCTGATTCGTTCGAAGTCTTCTGCTACTCGTGTGGATCGCGCAAAGACGACGTTACGGAAAAAATTCGCGGTCTTTGCCACCACTGGACCGATGCAAACACATTGTCGGACCGGCAGCTGGCCGACACGATTTATCGGGACGGCATTGACATTCTTGTCGACCTGTCGGGTCACTCCGGGAGCCCGAAGCTGGCGGTGTTCAGTGAGCGCCCGGCAGCTGTACAGGCGACCTGGCTGGGCTACCTGAATACGAGCGGTCTGAGCCGGATGGATTACCGGATTTGCGATGCTCGAACCGACCCCGTAGAGTTGTCGGGCAAGTTCCACACCGAGAGGCTGATTCATCTTCCTGAAAGCCAGTGGTGCTACCGCCCGGTGATGGACATGGACCATGCGCAAACCGCGCCCGTTCAGGCCAATGGGCATATCACACTCGGATCTTTTAACAGTGGTCAAAAGATATCCGCAGCCATGTGCCAGCGCTGGGCAGAGATATTGGTCGCAGTGCCAGGTTCAAGGCTTCTGATTGCAGACGTGAAATCTGAACGCAAGCGGGTGGCTATCACCCAGCAAATGAGCCAGGTCGGGGTGACGGCCGACCGTATTGAATTCATGCCGCGCATGGAGATGCGTGGCTATTTTGCCCTGTACAACAGGGTAGACATGGCACTGGATACGCACCCCTACGGCGGTGGTACAACCACCTTTGACGCACTCTGGATGGGTGTGCCCGTGGTCGCAGCAAAGGGAAATACGCCGGCGTCCAGAAGTGCGGCCAGTATTCTGGAGGCGTTGGGCCTGACCGAATGGATCGCACCTTCCATAGAAGACTACGTCCGCACAGCTACCCGGCGCGCTTCCGATCCCGCTGCCCTGCAAGCCCTGCGCCAGTCACTTCGGCCCTTGCTGATGGGCTCTCCCCTGGCGGACGAACGACGATTTGTGCAAAGCCTCGAAGCCTGTTATGTCAAGATGTGGGCTGACTTCTGCGCGCGTGCAGCGCCGTAGACCATATCCCGGGGCAAAGCCGCCAAAAGCCCATTCCGGTCAGGAAACAGAAACCACATCCTGGCGCAGAAAAAATCTGTCTGCCAGCTTGGCGTACCACAGCGAAAGGATGCCGATCATGCCAACAGCACTCCATATGGCCGCAGATGACGCGGCGCTTGAAGCCGCCGTCAAGCGCAGCCGCAAGCTGCTCAACAAACGGGCTCTGGTCGCTGCTGCAGCCAGTGCTGTACCTGTGCCGGGTTTGGACTGGGCCGTCGATGCGGCATTGCTCTCAAAACTGATCCCGGAAATCAACAGGGAGTTCGGTCTCACGCCGCAACAACTCGACAAGCTGGAGCCCAGAAAGCGCGACCAGGTGCAAAAAGCAGTCACCCTGGTCGGTTCGGTGCTCATCGGCAAATTCATCAGCCGTGACCTTGTCATCAAGGCTGCCACCAAGATCGGCGTCAGGCTGACCACCAAACAGGTTGCCAAGTATGTGCCACTGGCCGGCCAGATCGTTTCTGCCGCAGTCGGCTATGCGGCAATCCGCTACCTCGGCGAAGAGCACATGAAAGACTGTATCCGGGTGGCGAAGCAGGCGGATATGGAGCTGCCCTTGCTCGGCTATTCGACCTGAAACCGCAAGGCCGAGCTCAGGATTCCAAGTCAGCGCAAAAAAAGGACCTAGCCTTGCGGCTAAGTCCTTGATGTACCTGGTGGGTTCTGACAGATTCGAACTGTCGACCTACGGATTAAGAGTCCGCTGCTCTACCAACTGAGCTAAGAACCCGGAAATTCTGGTGGGACCAGCGGGGGTCGAACCCACGACAAACGGATTAAAAGTCCGCTGCTCTACCAACTGAGCTATGGTCCCAAGAACGTATCTCGCGATACATCCCGGTATTTGCTGCTTTGAAGGCAGCAAAGCCTTGAATTATAGCGTGGTTTTTTAGACCTCCGCAAAAACTCAGACGGCAATTTTGTCGAGTGCCCAGCCGGCCGCGCACAGGCCAAAGGTCGAGGTCACGCTGACGACCGATCCATAGCCGTGGCAGTTCAGACTGCCATCACTCTGGGCTGCGGCAGCCGGCTGCAGGACCGCCTCCCGACTGAACACGCAGGCCACGCCCATCTTGCCCTTGCGCGCGGCACCATGCTCTTTACGCAATCTGTAACGCAATTGCGCCAGCAGTGGGTCATGCGTGACCAGCGACAGGTCATCAATGTCGACGCGGTGCGCAAGCCGCTTGCCACCGGCGGCGCCCACGCTGACCAGGCTCACCTTCTCGGCAATGGCCCACGCAGCCATGGCCGTCTTGGCTTTGACCTGGTCGCAGGCGTCGATCACGGCGAATTGCTTGCGGTCAAAACCCGCTTCCAGGCCAAGGATGCCAGGCCAGTTGGCAGCATCAACAAACTCCTCAATGCCGTCGACGCGGCACCCTGGATGAATTTGCGCAATGCGTTCACGCATGGCTTGCACCTTGGCCTGCCCCAACGTGCTGTCAAGCGCATGAATCTGGCGGTTGATGTTGGATTCGGCGATGTGGTCGAGGTCGATCAAGGTGAGGCGGGCTACGCCGCTGCGCGCCGCGGCCTCGGCCGCCCAGGAGCCTACCCCGCCCAGGCCTACCACCACAATGTGCGCCTGGCGTATGCGCTGCGCGCCTGCTACGCCATAGAGGCGCGCCAGACCGCTGAAGCGGCGCTCCAGATCGGCGGGAGGTTCTTCGAGGAGGGATGTCATTGGAAATGCGGATCGTTGCCGGGACGCGCTCAGGCAGTACGTTCCAGCCGCCAGATCTGGTACTTCAAACCCGCCACGCAACCGGCCAGGATGGCCGCCAGCGCCACAAAACTGGTTGCGCTCAGGGTCGAGATGCCCGACAAGCCCTGTCCCACGGTACAACCCATGGCGCAAACGCCGCCTACGCCCATCAACGTGGCCCCCACGAGGTGGTTGGCGGTGTCTTCCGCGTCGCGAAATCCCTCCCAGCGGAAGCTGCGCGACAGCAGGGCATAGACGGCTGAGCCGGCCACCACCCCGAATACAGACACGATGCCCAGTGTGAGCACCTTGCTTTTGTCGCTGAAGAACATCAGCCAGTCCACGGTATAGGCCACCGGCGAGACAAAGCTCAGTGCCTCGGCCCGACCCGAATTGGTGGCCAGGAAGGCCTCCTGCAGCGTCTCCGGATGCTCGGCCACATAACCAAGATGCCCGCTGACCCACCACATGGCCGCAATGACGCCGCCTATGCCCAAGCCCGCGAGCAGATTGTCGAAGCGGCGGAACTCTTCGCCGAACAACGCCCAGACGACGAGGCCCAGCCCGATGAGGACGGCCAGGCCTATGCCGGCGGCAGCGGGCGTGATGCCGATAGCGCCCGCCACCCAGTTCGGCAGTGTCGCGTTGGTGGTGAAGTCAATGGCGACCTTGTCGACCGTGGCCACCCGGACCACGGCGGTGATGCCCTTGAGCGTGGCGAAAGCCGCGATGCCCATTACGGCAAATACCACGACGGACTTGAGGCTGCCCCCGCCAATACGCACCAGCGTTTTGCTGCCGCAACCGGAAGCCAGGACCATGCCAAAACCGAACATCGCACCGCCCACCGATGCGGAAAGCCAAATAAAACGGTTAGAGGCATACAAGGTCTTGGATGGATCAATCACACCGGCCGCGGCCATGGTGAAAAACCCGATCATGGCGACGCCGATCGCCATGCCCCACATGCGCATACGGGTCCAGTCACCCATGTTCACGATGTCGCTGACGGCGCCCATGGTGCAAAAGTGCGTGCGCTGGGCAATCGCGCCAAAAACCATGGCCAAAATAAAACCGGCCCAGAGAACCTGGGCGGTGAGACTGTTGAGTGCGGAGATGTCCATCGCCCGATTTTAGGGGCGAATGATCTTTGCCTGGGCCGGCCGGATAGCCCGCCCGAGGTGCGGCTTACTTCAGCCTGGCCAGCCGTTCCTTGGCGACGGAAGCCGCCTCAGCCTGGGGATATGTCTTGATCAGGTCCTCCAGCGTCTTGCGGGCCGACTTGGTGTCCTTGAGTTCCACCTGGCAGTTGGCCAGCGAAAGCATGGCCTCCGGCGCGCGCATATGGTCGGGTTCAGCCGTCACGAGCGAGCGGAAATTTGTCACCGCGTCGCGGTAGTTGCGCAAGGCGTACTGCGCATTGCCCAGCCAGAACAGGGACGATGTCCGGTAGCCGGTTTGCGGATAACGCTTCAGGAAGCCCAGGAAGCTCGTCTGCGCTGCTGCGAAGTCGCCCTTGCGAAGCGTGGCCAGTGCGGCTTCGAATTCCTGTTTTTCACCAGGCTCTGCCACAAATTCCTTGCCATCCACATTGACTTTGCCGGGCTCGAACTTGCGCAGACGCTCGTCCACGCCTGTCGTCAGGTCTTTCTGGGTGCGCTGCATCTCGACTACGCTGCGCGTCAGGTTTTCGTTCTGCCCACGCAGGTTGGCGACTTCGCTGCGCAGTGCCTCAATCTGGTTGGACAGGTCGAGCACGCTGCGGCGCAACTGGGCATTGTCTTCGGTGTTTTTCCGCACATCGTCGGCCATACGCAGCTGCGACGCATCGACCTTTTGCCGCAAATCGAGGATCGCCCGGCGGGCCTCGTCGTCTTCAAACAGGCCGGCGTTTGCATTGAACGCCAGCACGCAGGCCGCGGCCACCGCGGCATACCGAAAGATGTTCACGGTTCGGGCCCCGTTTAACGGTAGTTGAGTTCAGCGCGGCGATTCTTCGCCATGGAGTCCTCATCAGAGCCCGTAGCTGCCGGCTTTTCCTTGCCGAAGCTCACGGCCTCGACTTGCGCATCAGCCACGCCCAGCAAGCCCAGCGCGCGGCGAACTGCCTCAGCGCGCCGTTGGCCCAGAGCCAGGTTGTACTCGCGGCCGCCGCGCTCGTCGGTATGGCCTTCAATAGCCATCTTGCGGCCCTTGTTGGCCGTCAGGTATTTGGCATGGGCCTCGATTGCTCCCTGGAACTCGGGCTTGACCACGTAGCTGTCGAAGTCAAAGTAGATGACCTTGGTGGTATTGGCTGGGCCCGCCAGCGAGGCATCGGCGCCTTCAACCTGTACTGGCGCAACAGCACGGCCGGTCGCGCCTGGTGTACCGCCTTGCTGGGTCGTGCCGGTGCGATCCTCGACCGGCACGTCGTTCAGCTTGACGCCAGAGCCGCAGGCTGTCAGCGTGGCCGCCAGGACAAGGGAGGAGATGATTGAAAAAACGGTGCGTTTCATGGAGTACCTCTACAAAAAAATAGGCTGTATGGAAAACAAAAATAATCCCTGGTGTTGCCGGTCACCGCTGGAAAGGACCCCAATCGGGCTCCCGGATGTCACCGCTTGCCCCGGACAGTCTTGCCTTGATCTTGCCGTCCAGCGTTGTAGTCATCAGGGCTTCCCTGCCCTGCTGCTGGGTGGCATACACAATCAACCGGCTGTTGGGCGCAAAGCTCGGACTCTCATCGGCCGTCGTTTCGGTGATTGGAGTGACCGTACCGCTGGCAAGTTCCATAACGTGCAGCTTGAAGGCGCCGCCCACCCGCGAAACATAAGCCAGCCATCGACCGTCGGGGCTGAGCGCCGGGGATATGTTGTAGGTCCCGGTAAAGGTGACCCGCTCGGCATTGCCACCATTGGGGCTCATGCGGTAGATCTGCGGTGCGCCGCCGCGGTCGCTCACGAAATAGATGTAGCGCCCATCGGGCGAGAAGGCAGGCTCGGTGTCTATGCTGGAAGACTGGGTAAGCCGTTTGGGCTCGCCCCCATTGAGGCCTATCGCATAAAGCTGTGAACCGCCGTCGCGGCTCAGCGTCGCCACTAACTGTTTGCCGTCCGGTGACCACGCCGGCGCGCTATTGGAGCCTCGAAAGTTGGCCAGCAGGCGCCGCTTGCCGGAGGCCACGTCGTGCGCATAGATCACCGGCTTACGCGACTCAAACGACACATAGGCCAGTTGCGAGCCGTTAGGTGACCAGGCGGGCGAAATAATGGGTTCGGGGCTGGTCAGTGCCGACTGTGCGCCTTCGCCATCGGAGTCGGCCACCCAGAGGTTGTATTTCTGGGCCGCCTTGGTCACGTAAGCGATACGCGTCGAGAAAATGCCTTTTTCGCCAGTGAGTTTTTCATAGACAAAATCGGAAATGCGGTGTGCAGACAGCCGCAAGTCAGCAGGCCCTACCGTGTAACTCTGGCCCCCCAAATCCTGTCCACGCACGATATCCCAGAGGCGAAGACGAACGTCGAAGCGGCCGTCTGCCAACGGGGAAATGCTGCCGGTTACCATCGAATCAGCGCCTTTCTGCTTCCAGGCAGTCAGATCCGGGCGGGTATTCTCATCTGCAACGACCCCGGTGGCATCAATCGGGCGAAACATGCCGCTACGCTCCAGGTCGGCACGGACGATGGCGCCGATTTTTTGCGGTGCCTGCGCTTCTCCCCGAAATGCGGCGACGGCGATAGGCAACTGCGTCAGGCCAACGCCGGTAACCTCAACGCGAAATTGCGCCAAGGCCGGCAATGCCGGGAGTGTGGCGGTAGCCAGAAGACTCACGAGAGTGCGGCGGCGAAGAAAAGGTGTAATGCTCATAGGGGAGGTTTGGATCCGTTCAAGGGCGTTATTTTGACGGGAGAAACGTCAAAAGCGGGATCAAGTTCACGGAGGCCTTTTTCGGCCAGGACCACATTGGTTTTCATGCGTTCAAGCACCCTGTTTTTGTTGCTGGACTCCTGATCGCGCGGATTCTCGCGGTGCCAGAGGTGAAAGACTTCGGTGCCCATGAAACCGTTTTTTCGATGGATGCCCAAGTGGTGAAGCCTGAGCACGAGGTCGGCATCTTCATGCCCCCATCCCTGGAAGGTTTCGTCGAATCCGTTGACATGGACAAAGTCAGTGCGCCAAATACCAAAGTTGCAGCTGCGTATGCCATGCCAGTGAAAGCCTTGTTTTACCCTGAATAAACGCCGTGGCCAGGGGATGAGGTGCAATAATTTGTTGCTATCACCCTGCAGCCGGGCGCGAATCCAGAACGATACAGGACGGCTGGGTAAATCAATAGCGCCATTGACTACACGTTCTGTAAGACGCGGACTGATGAGCACCCTGCTTCCGTTGACAAAACACCCTGGTTCGGCGAGGCGGGCGTGCTCGGCCACAAAGTGCGGCCCGGGAACGCAGTCTCCGTCGAGAAAAACCAGATAGTCAGCCGTAGCCAGACTGGCTCCGAGGTTGCGAGCCTGCGCAGCGGTAAAGCCCACATCGGGATGCCAGACGTGGCGAACGGGGCATCTGAAGCTCGGGCAGGCGCTGAGCAGCATGGCGACCTGGTCGGGCCCCGAGCCGTCGTCGGCTATCACCACCTCGTGATCCTCATCACATTGACTTGAAAGTGACCTCAACACCGCCAGCAGCGCATCCGCCCGGTTGTATGTGAGGACGATGAAGCTGATCTTCATGGTGCACCGGCCGAGCCATGTCCATCGGGCCCCTGGCGTTGTAACAACCACAATTTCAGATACCTGTAATAGGTGCCCTCCGCATTGGAAACAGCGAGCACAAAACCCATCTTTCCATCCAAAAAGCCAAACCGCAGGAAATACGTGCGAATAAAAGCCCAGATTCCATGTCCTACTGCTTTGCCGATGGAAGCAGATCGGCCTTTATCTCGCAGAATTTGGGCCCCAGCCGAGGAATAACGATTGGCCTTGTCGAGTACGGCTTCGAAATTAATGAAGCTTTCATGCATCAGCGATGATTGCAATTGCCCAACGGGCAGCGAAGTCACCAGCCTCTCATGCACCAGGTCTTCACTGAAACAGGCTGCGTTACGCCGGAACAGGCGAGTCACCCGGTCGGGATACCAGCCCGAATGGCGCATGTATTGACCGCAGTAGCTCGACAGCCTCGGGAAGGAGTACACATCAAAAACCGGAGCGGCCAAACAAGCCAGAATTTCGGCCTGCAACTGGGCGGTGACACGTTCGTCTGCGTCCAGCGAAAGCACCCAGTCCGACGTCGCCAGGGCAAGAGCCCGATTTTTCTGAATACCGAACCCGCGCCAGTCGGGAGCCGTGCTGACCTCTGCGCCCAATGAAGCGGCAATCTTCAGGGTGTCGTCCGTACTGCCCGAGTCCAGCACAACAAGCTGGTCTGCAAAATTCGCCGCGCGAAGACAGGCTTCAATATTTCGGGCTTCATTATGGGTAATGACGATGACGGACAAGCTGGCCAACGAATGCCTTTTTCCTGAGTGATAAAGAGGACTTTTCCAATGAAACGCACAGTGACGCGGCGCCCGGACAGCATAGCAGACAAGCCCGGGCGGCTGGATGCTTGAGCGGGCGGGAATCGCCGATAATGCAGGCTTTCCTCAAGCGAGCGCGCCATTATTTTGCCCCACAAGAACATCAATTTTCGGCTGGTTGTGGTCTGCGCAATGGCTGCTTCGGTTGGGCTGTCCATGGCAATCATCAGCCTGTCCAAGCTGGTGCTATTTCTCTTCGCGCTGGTCTTCGGCATTGTTACTTTGGCAACTTCCAGAAAAGCAGCCGAATCCAAAAACAGCTATACAACCATTGCGATCCTGAGTGCACTCGCGGGATTCACTTTAAGCCTGGTCTGGACAGTGGCGCCGCCGGTCGACGCGGTGGGATCTCTTGCGAAATACGGCAAACTGCTCCTGCCTCTCCTTGTCATGATGCTCATTCGTAATCGCCGCGAAGCACTCTATGCGCTTTGCGCATTTGGGGCTGCGCAGCTATTCCTTGTCGCCAGTTCATGGGCTCTTTTTCTCGGTATGCCAGTACCTTGGGCTACCTCCAATATGGCGTTGACACAATATGCAGTCTTCTCCAGCTACCTCGACCAGGGAATCATGAGCGCCGTGTTCGCGGCCCTCTGCTGGAATTTACGGGAAATCGTGCCCGGCAGGTTTGGCCGACAGTTTGCTGTCGCGGCATGTGCGGTCGCGCTGGGCAATGTCTTTTTTGTACTCAACGGACGCAGCGGGTATGCAATTGCCATCGCACTTCTCTCTCTGGCGATCATGTGGGAGCTTCCAAGAAAATATAGGGCAACCGTTGTGGTTCTGCCTTTCCTGATCGCTCTGGGTCTGTTTGCCAGTTCGGCAAAGGTCCGGGACCGCCTGACGCAGGTGGCCCATGAGGTTCAATCCTATTCGACAAAAGGCGAGTCGGCGACTTCATCCGGAATCCGGCTTGCCTTTTGGCTACGCGCGTTGGAAGTTGTCGAAGAGAACCCGTTATTGGGCGCGGGCATCGGCAGCTGGAGCACCGAATACAACCGTCTGGAGAAACTGCAAAACCCCGCTCACATTGATATCGCTGGCAACGGAAATCCACATCAAGAATATCTCCTGTGGGGAGTTCAGCTCGGAATCCCCGGTATTGCACTTCTGCTCGCCTTGATGGGGGCGATACTTTTGGATGCATGGCGGATGGAAAAAATCTATGCGCGTGCTACGCTGTCCGTTCTTGCCGGTTTGGCCATTGCATGTCTTTTCAACTCGTCGCTGTATGACGCACTCATAGGCGACTTCTTCTGTGTCTGCCTGGGTTTGCTTCTTTCCGCCGGTCTGAGCAAGGCACCTGAAGCCGCCGTGCCGCCTGCCATGCGAGGGAGTCGCGCTTGAGCACTCCGCCGCCTCCCACTCCTGAAACTCCGGTGGTGCCCAGGCTTTCACTGGCGCGCCGAATTGCGCGCGTATGGCCATACTTCAAGGATTCAAAAGCAGGCTGGGCACTCGCGGTGGGTGCGACCATCGTCGCATCGGCAACCGAACCCCTGGTTCCTGCGCTTCTCAAGCCACTGCTGGATCGCGGCTTTCAGCGTGACGGGTTCAACCTCTGGCTGGTTCCTCTTGCGCTGATCGTTTTGTTTACGCTGCGCGGACTTTCGGGCTTTCTGGCTCAGTTTGCACTTGCAAAAGTCACCAATGACGGATTAACACGATTGCGTGAGGCCATGTTCGGCAAACTACTGAGCGCACGGCTCAACCTGTTTGCGGACCAGAGTTCCAGTGCAATTGCGAACACCGTGGTGTACGAGGTTTTTAACGGTTCCTCGATGCTGATCAATGCGATCATGAAACTTGCACGGGACGTACTGACGCTGGTAGCGCTAATAGGCTACCTGGTCTTCCTGAACTGGAAACTGATGTTGATCGTCGCCCTGCTTTTCCCCGCAGTGGCTTTCGTGATCCAGATTCTTTCAAAACGGCTCTACCGATTGACGAAGGAAAGCCAGACTGCGACCGACAACCTCGCGTATGTGGTCGAGGAGAACGTCCTGGCGCATCGCGACGTTCGCCTGCATGGCGCCCAGCAAAGTCAGGCCAGCCGCTTTGAAGTCCTCAGTCATTCCCTGCGCCGGCTTTCCATGAAATCGACGGCGGCCTACGCGGGGATGAGCGCCATTACGCAGGTGCTGGCTGCCATGGCGCTTTCAGCGGTCATCTCCGTGGCCCTACTTCAAAGCGCAGAAAACACCACAAGCGTCGGCGGCTTCGTGGCATTCGTGACCGCCATGCTGCTGCTGATCGCACCGGTTAAAAGCCTTTCGGACGCAGCTACGCCGGTGACCCGCGGCCTTGCCGCACTGGAGCGCGGACTTGACTTGATGAATCTCACCGAAGATGAGTCCGGTGGCAATTTTGTATTGAATCGGGCGCGTGGTGATATCGAGTTCGTAGGGGTGAGCGTGGCTTACAAGGCCGACGCGCCGCCGGCAATCAACACACTGAATTTGTCAGTGAAGGCGGGAGAAACGCTGGCGGTCGTAGGGACTTCGGGATCTGGAAAAACCACGCTCGTTAACCTGTTACCGCGATTTGTGGACGCGACAGCAGGGAACATCTACCTGGACGGGCGGGAACTCCGAGACTGGAACCTTCAATCGCTCAGAACCCAGTTCTCGTTCGTAAGCCAGCACGTGGTCATGTTCAATAGCAGCATCGCGGAAAACGTCGCCCTCGGCCAATCGGTCGACCGCGACAGGGTTCTGGCATGCATTGTTGCCGCCAATCTATCCGCATTGCTGGCCGAGCTGCCAGCCGGACTTGACACCGTACTGGGCCACAATGCCATGCAGCTGTCGGGAGGACAACGCCAGCGGCTTGCCATTGCACGTGCACTGTATAAAGACGCGCCGATTCTGATCCTGGACGAGGCCACTTCGGCACTCGATACCGAGTCAGAACTCGCGGTGCAGGAAGCTATCCGCCGCCTTACGTCCAGTCGGACATCACTGGTCATTGCACACCGACTTTCCACGATCCAGCATGCAGATCGCATCATCATGATGGAGGCAGGCCGGATCATCGAGTCCGGCACCCACCTTGAATTGCTGGAAAAAAATGGCGCCTATGCTCACCTTTATCGACTGGGATTTCAGTCTGCTGCCTGACCATATGAAGTTGTCCAGGGCTGCGGATTGCCCGATTTTCCCTAACGGCCCACAGCGGACCAGCCCTTTACCCGAAAGTTCATTGCGATGAGTGTCTCAATCAGCGGTTTTACATTCATTCGTAACGGCGTAAGTCTCGGCTTTCCGTTCGAAGCATCTATCCGCTCCCTCCTTCCCCTCGTGGATGAATTCGTTGTGGCCGTCGGGCAAGGTGAAGACGACACCCTGGCACGCGTGAAAGCGATCAACGATCCGAAAATCAGGATCATCGAAACGCTGTGGAACGAACGGATGGCAGACCGCGGATTTGTTTACGCACAGCAAAAAATGATCGCCCAATACTCCTGTACCGGCGATTGGGCTTTCTACCTGGAGGGCGATGAAGTGGTACACGAAGGCGAGCTTGCCGCCATTCGGGCCAGCGTTGAACGCCATCACGCCAATCCCGCAGTCGAAGCTTTGGTGTTTGACTATCATCACTTTTACGGCTCTCCCGACTGGATTTCCATCAGCCCGGGATGGTACCGCCGCGAATGCCGCTTGATCCGCAATACCATTCGAAGCTATGCACCCGATGGCCAGTATTGGCTGGTTACTACACAGCACAAACGGGGGCGTAACCCCCGGGGCGCACTTGCCGGTGCGCACATTTACCACTACGGCTGGATACGGCGCAACGAGGAAATGCAGAAAAAGCTGGATCAGGTCAGCAAGTACTGGGGCGAGGCCTCAGCAGCGCAAATCACCTACAGCCAGTTTGATCGCCGAGCTCTGGCCCCTTTTACGGGCACGCACCCCCAGGCGGTGCAGGAATGGCTGGCCACTGAGGCTGAACCGGTCCTGAACATCGACCCGGCCTACAAGCCCACGCCCAAGGAAAACAAATACCACTTCATGCGGCAGGTGGAAACGCTGACCGGGCTGGACTTCAGCCGCAAGCATTTCAAGCTGGTAGCCTAGAACCTGTTAACGGCCTAAACAGGTTCCAGGCTCAGGAGCTCGCGGTCCTGGCCGCTAGGGCTGAAAAATACAGTGCCTCCTGTTGCAGCGCGATTTCGCGCCACTGGTAGTGTGCGGCAAAGGCCGCTGCACCTTCCGACAGCGTTTTCCACAACGTTGCCTGGGCCAGCAAATCTCCCAGCACCCGGGCGAGTTCACCCGCATCCCGGGGATCGTCCAGCATCAAGGCATTCACACCTTGGCTCAGCAGGCCGGAAATACCGCAGTAATTCGGCCCGCTGACCACCACCGGCAGGCCGTGGGCCATGGCCTCCAGCACCACCATCGCAAAGGTGTCCTCGAAGGTGGGGTGTACCAGGATATCGGCAGCCTCGTAGGCCGGGCTGACGTCCTTGAGCGCACCCAGGAAAAACACCCGTGCACCGAGTTTGAGTGTTCCGGCAAGTGCGCGGAATTCGGCAATATGCGCAGGGTTACCCACCACCGCCAGCACCACATCGGCTGGCAGCCGCGTCATGGCCTGCAGCAAAGCCTCCAGGCCCTTCTTGCGGTAATCGTTGCCCACAAACAGCAGGCAGATGCCCTCCGCCGGTAAGTCCAGCCCCGCCCTCGCCTCGCGTTTGCGATCAGCCGCAACCGGCAGATTGGGCAGCGTGATGCCCGGAGTCACGACCGAAACAGCCGCGCGGCACGCCGGGTAAGCTGCCCCCATGATGGGCCGCAGGCTTTCGGAGGTCACCACCACCTGCCGGCCTGGGCGTGGCGTATAACGCGCGCGCTCCAGTGCCAGGTAAGCGAGCAGGCGCGGACTGGTCACGACCTTGACCCAGCGCAGCACAAGGCGCAAGCCACTGCGCGCATGGAACAGGTTGTACTTCACCGGCATCACGTGCACCGTCTGCAACTCGCCGTGCCAGGTGTTTTCATGCGAGTGCACTACGTCGAAGCCGCTGCGCGTCGCCCACCAGGTTATTGTGGCAAACCACAGCTGGTTGACCCAGCGCGGCTTGCGCAGCGGAGCCGATACCTTGTGGTAAGTCACACCGGGCCACTTGTGGTCGATTTCCTGCGCGAACACATGCATTTCGTGCCGGGCCGAAAGCTGCTCCACCAGGGCGATGGAATAGCGCTCTGCGCCGCCGCCGGTGGGCGAGAAGGTTCGGTTGAAGACGGCGACGCGCAGTTTCCTGGAGGAAGAATCAGGCAGGTTCATTTTTTCCGGCGGTCCTCGTAGGCCGTGGAGACCTTGAGCCAGAACACCGGCAAGGTCGTGGAGCGCAGCACCGGCACCCGCGGCAACTGTAACAAGTCCATGCCCGCATGGCAGCGACTGCGCTGCGTGGTGGTGGCGGTGGCAAACCCCATCTCCCGAACCAGTTCGACGTGCCTGGCCTCGTAGTGACCGTAGGGATAGCAGAAATGCTCGACCGGCCGGGCTATGACGGCCTCCAGCCCGGTTTTGCCGAACACCATCTCCTTGCGACAGCCTGGCTCGTCGGTTTCGATTAGATTGACATGGCTGTGCGTATGCGAGCCAATCTCCTGCCCGTCCGCCACCCATTGACGGATCTCGTCCTCGTCCATCAACGGGGTCTGCGGAATGCCAATGTTCTCGTCCCAGATATTGGTTTTGCCTAACAACCCGCTGACCGCGTAGCAGGTAGACGAAAAGCCATGCTTCACCAATGTCGGCAGGGCATGCGTGAGGTTGTTCAGGTAGCCGTCGTCAAAAGTGATGCCAACCACCCTGCCGCTGCGCTCACCCTGCAGGTAAGGTTGCAAGGCGCTCATGGACAGGCCGGTGTAGCCGAGTAGTTTGAGCCAGGCCATTTGCCGCGCAAAGGCCGCAGGCGCCACGTAAAGGCCGCGAAATGGGCTGCCCTTTGGCGGCGCCTCGGCGATCTGGTGATAGACCAGAATGGGAATGGGTTGGCGGTTCTGGCTGAACATTGAAAGGGGCACGAAGGTCACAGCAGCACAATGTCGTATTGTTCCTGAGCCATCGCCGCTTCCGCCTGCAGGGAAATGGGTTTACCGATGAAATCGCTCAGGCTGGCCAGATGCTGGCTTTCTTCGTCGAGGAAAAGTTCAATCACCTTAGGCGATGCCACTACCCTGAATTCACGCGGGTTGAACTGGCGCGCTTCGCGCAGGATTTCGCGCAGGATGTCGTAGGTCACGCTCCGCGCGGTTTTAACCACGCCTTTGCCCATGCAAGCGGCGCAGGGCTCACAAAGCTGATGGGCCAGCGATTCGCGGGTGCGCTTGCGCGTCATCTCCAGCAGGCCCAGCGCAGAAAAACCGTTGACACTGGTCTTGATACGGTCTCGTGAAAGCTGTTTCTGAAATTCGGTCAGCACCGCATCGCGGTGGTTTTCCTTGATCATGTCGATGAAATCGACGATCACAATGCCGCCAAGGTTGCGCAGGCGTAGCTGCCGGGCAATCGCCTGCGATGCCTCCAGGTTGGTCTTGAAAATCGTATCGTCGAAGTTGCGGGCACCGACAAATCCACCTGTATTGACATCGACGGTTGTCAGCGCTTCCGTCTGGTCGATGATCAGGTAACCGCCTGATTTGAGATCGACCCGCCGGCCCAGCGCTTTGGCAATTTCCTCGTCAATGTTGAACAAGTCAAAAATGGGGCGTTCACCGCCGTAGTGCTGAAGCTTCGGTTCGGTTGCCGGCATGAACTCCACGGCAAATGCCTTCAGCTTTTCAAACTGCTCACGTGAATCAATCCGGATGGTCTGCGTTTCCTCTACCACCAGGTCGCGCAGCACGCGTTGCAGCAGATTAAGGTCCTGGTGCAGCACGGAAGCGGGAGGTAAACGCACAGACGCATCCTTGATCCGTCCCCAGGTCTTGCGCAGGTAGGTGATGTCCTCTGCCAGTTCAGCGTCTGTCGCGTCCTCGCCATTGGTTCTCAGTATGAATCCGCCACCCATGTCCGAAGTCAGGGCCTGAACCCGTTGACGAAGCTCTTCACGTTGCCTGGGGGGTATTTTTTGCGACACACCGATGTGGTTGTCTTGCGGTAAAAACACCAGCAACCGGCCCGCAATGCTGATTTGCGCCGTCAGCCGTGCGCCCTTGGTGCCTATCGGGTCCTTGAGAACCTGCACCATGACCGCCTGCCCTTCGAACAGCTGCTTTTCGATCGGTTGCAGCGACGCCATGGCTGGTGCGATAAGTCCACCTGCGGCCTGTGCGTCGGAGTCGGCATGGCGGCTGTTGATGCTGCTCATGAGGTCTGCCACGTGCAGAAAGGCTGCACGGTCCAGGCCTATGTCGATGAAGGCGGACTGCATGCCGGGCAGCACGCGGGCGACCTTGCCCAGGTACACATTGCCGACCAGGCCGCGTTCCAGGGTACGTTCGACGTGAAGCTCCTGCACCGCGCCGTGTTCGACCACCGCCACCCGGGTTTCCTGGGGAGACCAGTTGATCAGGATGTCTTGTTGCATGTCTTTTGGAAAATTGAGTTGGCTGGAGGCGCTAGAGGCGAATGCCCGCTGCCTGCAGCAGTTGGGCGGTTTCCCTCAGCGGAAGCCCCATGATGCCACTGTAGGAGCCGTCGATGCGGTTGATGTGCATCGCCACCCTGCCCTGCACAGCATATGCGCCGGCCTTGCCCATGGGCTCGCCACTGGCCACATAACTGCGAATCTGTGCAGGCGTCAGCGCGTCAAAACTGACACGCGAGGTGCTCAGCGCCTCGAAACGACGGCGCCCGGATTGCACCGCCACGGCGGTCAGCACCCTGTGCGTATCGTCCGAAAGCTCGCGCAGCATGCGGGCCGCGTCTTTCTCGTCCTCCGGCTTGCCATAAATCACCCGCCCCATGGCCACCGTAGTGTCCGAACAAAGGATGGGCGCCGGTGACAGCTTGCGCCGCTTCATGCGGGCAACTGCCGCATCGAGCTTGAGGCCGGTGACACGCTGGACGTAGGTAGCGGGTGCCTCGTTTTTAAGCACCTCCTCCAGCGACTCAGCGTCCTCATCAGCGTCCGGCAGCAGCAGTTCGTGACGCACGCCGAGTTGCTCCAGCAATTGACGCCGCCGCGGGCTTTGCGAGGCCAGGTAGATAAATTCAGACATACAGCAGCTTATTCAGATATTCGGATATTCAGACCAGCAGGGGCCGCGGAACCGGCTTTGCCGGGCCGCAGGCGCAACGGCCCCCTCGGGGGGCAGGAAGCTACACGAAGTGAGCGACCGTGGGGGCTTCATCACTCTCTGTGATAGGGGTGATTGATCGTGATACTCCAGGCGCGGTAAAGCTGTTCAATGAGCAGCACGCGCACCATGGCATGGGGCAAGGTCAGGTCTGAGAGGCGCAGGCGCTCATGCGCAGACTGTTTGAAACCGGCGTCCAGCCCGTCGGGTCCGCCGATCACAATGGCGACATCATCACCGGAGAGTTGCCAGGCTTTGAGTCGTTCAGCCAGTGCCACGGTAGTGACGGCCGTGCCGCGTTCATCGAGCGCCACGACGCGGGTGCCGCGGGCGATGCTCGCTTCTATGCGCCCGCGCTCAGCCGACAGCAGGTTTTCCAGGGTCTTGGAGGCGCGCGGCTCGGTCTTGACGGCTTTGAGCTCGACTTTCAGCTCTGGCGGGAAGCGCTTGGCGTAGTCGTCATAGGCCGTTTGCGCCCAGTCGGGCACTTTCTGGCCGACCGCTACGATCGTGAGCCTCATTTGCTCCGGGACGGAGTTTTCCTGGCGGCGGGTTTGCGGGCTGCTGTTTTAGCGGCGGTTTTGGCCGCGGTTTTCTTCGCCGCCACCTTTTTGGCTACGGGCACTTTGACAATCGGTGTCTTAACCGCAGGTTTTGCCGATGACCTGGCAGGAGCCGCTTTGGCGCCTGCCCGGGCCGGCTTGGCGGCTGGTTCGGTCGCAGGCGTGGCGGCATTGCGCTTGGCGGTCCAGTCGTTGGTCTTGCCGACCCGGCCCACATAGCTTGAATCGGGGGCCGTCGGCGCCTTTGCAGGTGCTTTGGCCGCCGACTTCGCGGTGGTCTTTGCGCCTGGTTTCGCGGAAGTTTTCGCGCCAGCGCGGGAAGTCTTGGGCTTGGCCTCCGGTTCGGCCTCGGATTTGGACGCCTTCACCAGTGGCGCGGGCGCGCCCAGCTTGAGTTTGATGGGCTTGTCGCCCCAGAGTTCTTCCAGATGGTAGTACTGGCGAATGGTCGGCTGCATGATGTGCGCCACAGCGGCGCCGCAATCAACAATGATCCATTCACCGTTGTCCTCGCCTTCGATGCGCGGCTTGGAAAAACCTGCGTCCCGCACGGCATCCCGCACGCTGGCGGCCAATGCCTTGGTCTGGCGGTTTGAGCTGCCGGAGGCGATGATCACGCGCTCGAACAGTGACGTGATGTGCTCCGTGTCAAACACCTGGATGTCCTGCGCCTTGACGTCTTCCAGACCGTCAATGATGGCTCGCTGCAGTTTCTGCACGTCCTTTTTGTCGGCGGCGGCGGAGGTTTTGACGGTGGTGGATGTCATGCAGTGTTTTGCTTCGATAAAGTGGGAAATTAATGGGAACCGTACAGCTGGTGAAGTGAAATATAACGCGCAACGGCTTCAGGGACCAACTGGGTAATTCCCCCTGTCACCGCGGCTCCGGAGGCCATTAACTGGCGAATCTGGGTGGCGCTGACAGGCATCAGGGGAAGATTGAGCAGGACAAAACGGTTGCTGCGGCTTTCGTAGGACTCAAATTGAGCTCCAGCCAGCGTGGATTGTGCGCGATCAGCTATACAAATTATAGCAAGGTCAAGAATGTCCTGCCACCGGTGCCATTGCCTGAAGACGGCAAACTGGTCTGCACCAATGAACAGATAAAGCTGGGCGCCCGGATTCTCCTCCTGGAGCGCCAAAAGCGTGTCAATGGTGAAAGTCGGCCCGGTGCGTTGCACCTCGCGCTCATCCACCCGAACGCCGGAAATATCGCCAAAAGCCAGCCTGGCCATGGCCAGCCGGTGAGCCGGCGCGCTCAAGGCGCGGGATTTGTGCCAGGCGTGGCCGGTCGGAACGACATACAAGGTATCAAGGCCAAACTGCCTGATCGCCTCTTGAACCAGTGCAACGTGTGCGCTGTGCGGCGGATCAAACGCACCACCAAACATGCCGATGCGCTTTTGCGCAGGTGACGGCGTTGCCATCAAACCCAGTCCCGTCTCGGCAAAAACTCCGTATACAGGCGCTCTTCAGGGCTGCCAGTCTCTACGCCCCGCTGATAAGACCAGCTCGCCAGCGGCGGCATGGACATCAGGATCGACTCCGTGCGCCCCCCGGATTGCAAACCAAAGTGCGTGCCGCGGTCCCACACAAGGTTGAACTCCACATATCGGCCGCGCCGGTAAAGCTGGAATTCGCGCTCCCGCTCACCATATGGCGTGTCCTTGCGCCGCTCAACAATTGGCAAATAGGCCTGCAAGAAAGAGTCAGCCACACTTTGCATCAGGGCAAAACTCCGGTCCGGCCCCAGCTCCTGGAAGTCGTCAAAGAAAACGCCGCCAATTCCACGCTGCTCCTGCCGGTGCTTCAGGTGAAAGTACTCATCACACCATTGTTTGAACCGGGGGTACTTGTCGTCGCCAAACGGTGCCAGCGCGTCCTTGCAGGTCTGGTGGAAATGCACCGCGTCCTCTTCAAACCCGTAATAAGGCGTCAGGTCCATGCCTCCACCAAACCAGCAGACGGCCTCGCCCGAGCCTGCCACCGGGGTCGCGGCCAGCATGCGCACATTCATATGGACTGTCGGCACGTAGGGATTACGCGGGTGAAACACCAGCGAAACCCCCAGGGCCTCAAACGGTGCGCCTGTCAATTCCGGACGGTGCTGCGTCGCCGAAGGCGGCAGCTTGGGGCCCCGCACATGCGAGAACCCGCAGCCGGCACGCTCAAACACCTGGCCCTGCTCCAGGATCATGGTGATGCCATTGCCCTGCAGCGTCTCGCCGGGCGCTTTCTGCCAATGGTCCGCCGTGAAGGACTGGCCGTCGATCCCGGAAACCGCGCCGGTGATGCGCTGCTGCAGCGCCAGCAGAAAGTCTCGAACGCTTGAAATATCGGTCATGCTGCAGTGTTACCCGAAGGGCGGAGGGAAAAACCAGCGCTCATTTGGCGATCAAGACTTGACCGCGCGCCAGCCGATGTCTTTGCGGTACTGCGCACCATCAAATCCAATGTCCTGGGCAACTTCGTAGGCACGTTGCTGCGCGGCCTTCACCGTGCTGCCGAGTGCCGTCACGCACAGGACCCGGCCGCCAGCCGTTACCGTCGAATCGCCCTGTTTTCGTGTTCCGGCATGAAACACCATCGCGTCTTCGGCCGCATCGGCGCCTTTTTGCAGCCCATGAATCACGTCGCCCTTGCGCGGGCTCAGTGGATAACCGTGCGCAGCCATCACCACCCCCAGGGCTGGCCGGCGGTCCCAGTCCAGCTCGATCTGGTCCAGCGCACCCGAGGTGGCGGCCATCATCACCTCATACAGGTCGGTTTTGAGGCGCATCATGATCGGCTGCGTCTCCGGGTCGCCCATGCGGCAGTTGAATTCCAGTGTTTTCGGTTTGCCTTCCGCATCAATCATCAGGCCGGCATACAAAAAGCCGGTGAACGGAATGCCGTCTTTTTCCATGCCCTTGATGGTCGGCAGGATGATCTCGCGCATGGCGCGGCCGTGCACTTCGGGGGTAACGACCGGGGCCGGTGAATACGCGCCCATGCCGCCGGTGTTGGGACCCTCGTCACCGTCAAGCAAGCGCTTGTGGTCCTGGCTGGTCGCCATGGCGGCCACATTCTTGCCGTCACACATCACGATGAAGCTGGCTTCTTCACCCTGCAAAAATTCCTCAATCACCACACGCGCGCCACCCTCGTTGTGTGCCACGCCAAGCGGGTTGAAGTCGGGATTTGGCGCCAGCATGAATTCGATGGCCTCGTGCGCCTCGTGCAGCGTCATGGCCACCACCACGCCCTTGCCGGCCGCCAGGCCGTCGGCCTTGACGACTATCGGGGCGCCTTTTTCGTCCACGTAGGCGTGGGCCGCCGCAGCGTCGGTGAAGGTTTCATATTCAGCCGTCGGAATACCGTGGCGCTTCATAAAGGCCTTGGAGAACGCCTTGGAGCTTTCCAGCTGCGCCGCCGCCTTGGTCGGGCCGAAGACCCGCAAGCCGTGCGCACGGAACTCGTCAACGATACCGGCCGCAAGCGGCTGCTCGGGGCCCACCACTGTCAGCGCGATCTTTTCGGTCAGCGCCCATTCGCGCAGCGCCTTCACGTCGGTGATGTCAATATTTTCAAGACGCGCATCCAGCGCAGTGCCGCCGTTGCCGGGCGCAACATACACCGCCTGAACCTTGGGAGACTGCGCCAGTTTCCAGGCCAGGGCGTGCTCACGGCCACCGCCGCCCACCACTAAAACTTTCATGCTGCTGCTTTCATTGTGTGCCTGGCTTTGCTTTTGCTGTTGTGGTGTTGTTGCTTCATTGTGGCTGCGTGTTTGGTTTGCTTATTCAGACAACTCGGCGTTATGGAACACATCCTGGGTATCGTCCAGGTCTTCCAGCACGTCCAGCAGTTTTTGCATCTTGCGGGCATCCTCGCCGGCAAGTTCTATGGTGTTGTCGGCGCGCATGGTGACTTCGGCAATCTCGGGCTTGAGGCCGGCGGCTTCCAGCGCGTTCCTCACGGCTTCAAAGCCCGTGTAAGGCGTCAACACCTCAATGGCACCGTCTTCATGCGTGATGACGTCGTCGGCGCCGGACTCCAGCGCGACTTCCATGATCTTGTCTTCGCTGGTGCCGGGCGCAAAAATCAGCTGGCCGCAGTGCTTGAACTGGAAAGCCACCGAGCCTTCGGTGCCCATGTTGCCGCCATGTTTGGAAAAAGCGTGCCGCACTTCAGCCACGGTACGCACCTTGTTATCGGTCATGCAGTCCACGATGATGGCCGCGCCGCCGATGCCGTAGCCTTCGTAGCGGACTTCCTCGTAATGCACGCCTTCCAGGCTGCCCGTGGCCTTGGCAATGCCGTATTTGACGTTCTCATTGGGCATGTTGGCCGCCTTGGCCTTGTCCACTGCCAGACGCAGGCGCGGATTCGTGCCCAGGTCGCCGCCGCCCATGCGGGCCGCCACCATGATTTCACGCATCACACGGGTCCAGATGCGCTGGCGCTTTTCATCCTGGCGCCCCTTGCGGTGTTGAATATTCGCCCATTTACTGTGACCGGCCACGAAGAATCCCTTTTCAGACTGATTAATTGATTTAATCTACAACCCGCATTTTACTTTTTCACTCCAGGACACCCCATGGCCGAGCCGTTACTGATTGCCAAGCACGATTCCATCCACTGCGAGATCCTTCCCGCGCTGGCCAACCGCCATGGGCTGATCACCGGAGCCACCGGCACCGGCAAGACCGTCACGCTGCAAACACTGGCCGAAAACTTCTCGAAAATCGGTGTCCCGGTCTTCATGGCCGACGTCAAAGGGGACCTGACCGGCATCAGCCAGGCCGGCACCATCGGCGACAAAATGGCCGCCATCCTCAAGGAGCGCGGCATCGACCTCCCCGAATCGCTGGCCTGCCCCGCCACGCTGTGGGACGTCTTCGGCGAACAGGGCCACCCCGTGCGCGCCACCATTTCCGACATGGGCCCGCTGCTGCTGGGCCGCATGCTCAACCTCAACGAAACCCAGGCCGGCGTGCTCAACCTGGTGTTCAAGATTGCCGACGACAACGGCATGCTGCTACTCGACCTCAAAGACCTGCGCGCCATGCTGCAGTACGTCGGCGACAACGCCAGCGAGTTCACCACCAAGTACGGCAACGTCAGCGCCGCCAGTGTGGGCGCCATCCAGCGCGGGCTGCTGCAGGTCGAAAGCCAGGGCGGCGACAAGTTCTTCGGCGAGCCCATGCTCAACATCAGCGACTTCATGCAGACGGTGGACGGCAAAGGGGTGATCAACATCCTGGCCGCCGACAAGCTCATGAACTCACCGCGCCTCTACGCCACCTTCCTGCTGTGGATGCTGTCCGAGCTGTTCGAACAACTCCCTGAAATCGGCGACCCGGACCAACCCAAGCTTGTCTTCTTCTTTGACGAGGCCCACCTGCTCTTCAACGAAGCGCCCAAGGTGCTGGTCGAGCGCATCGAGCTGGTGGTGCGCCTGGTGCGCTCCAAAGGTGTCGGCGTGTATTTCGTGACACAAAATCCGCTGGACATTCCCGATTCAGTACTCGCACAGCTTGGCAACCGGGTGCAGCACGCCCTGCGCGCCTTCACGCCGCGCGACCAGAAAGCCGTCAAGGCCACCGCCCAGACCATGCGGCAAAAGCCCGGCCTCGACATCGAAACCGCGATCACCGAACTGGCCGTTGGCGAGGCCCTGGTGAGCTTTCTCGACAGCAAAGGCCGTCCCAGCGTGACGGAACGCGTTTATGTGCTGCCTCCCGGCAGCCAGATCGGCCCCATCACACCGCCACAACGCCAGCAGCTGCTGCAAAACTCACTGGTGGCCGGCGCCTACGAAAAGACCGTGGACCGCGAATCGGCCTACGAAGCCATCAAAGGCCGCGCGGAAGTCGCGGCCACGGAAGCAGCCAAGGCACCCCAGGGCGGCGCGGCGGGCCAGACCGATTCGGGTGGCATCATGGGCGGGCTCAACGACGTCCTGTTCGGCACCACGGGCCCGCGCGGCGGCAAACACGACGGCCTGGCGCAAAGCATGGCCAAGTCCGCCGTGCGGACCATGGGCTCGGCCGTGGGCCGGGAAATCATCCGCGGCGTCCTCGGCAGCATCTTCGGCGGCAAAAAACGCTGAGCATGTGCACAGACCCGGTGCGTCCGCCCGGGCCTTGTCGCAAATTAACGACCCGGCAAAACCGCCGGGCTTGTCAATCCCGGCACGCATGGCTACATTGGATTTTTTAAAGGATCCGCAATGCCTGCTGAAGTTGCCGCCAAGTCACCCGATTCGAGGCCGGCTACCCCTGTGCCTGTTTCCGCGCCCGTCCCCACTTCTGCCTCCACAGTTCCGGCCAGCCCTGCGGTCTCCCACATCCGATTGACCTCTCACGCGGGAGGTTATGGCGCCCTGCCCATCCGCTGGGCTGCCGCCACGGCCGCCGAACGCGGCCCGGTGGTAGGCACCACTACCAAACGCAGCCACCGCAACGTCATCGGCACGCATAGCGGCTCCTACAGCGTCTACCGCGCGCTCGCCGTTGCTTCCGGGGCGCTCAAGGCCAGCCACAAGGCCGACCTGACCAACACCTCGCCGACCGACGTGATCGGCCCCTACCCGCAATGGAGCGAGCCCGGCCGCATCGTCGCCATGGACCCATGGGGCGCCATGGTGGCAGACGTCTTTTCCAACGAACTGGCAGCGGGCTACGACATCCGGCCAACCATCGCCGTAACCCAGGCCCACGTGATCCTGCCCGAGGTGATCGAAGCCCTGCAGTCCGGCAGGCTCAAGGCCGACGGCAAGTTTTTGACAGCCGGCGGAGCGGCCATGGTGACCAAGGTCGCCGTCGAACCGGTCTGGTACCTGCCCGAAATTGCCCGCCGCTTTGGCTGCAGCGAAACCGATTTGCGCCGCGTGCTGTTTGAAGAAACCGGCGGCATGTACCCCGAGCTCGTCACCCGCAGCGACCTGGAAGTCTTCCTGCCGCCCATCGGCGGCCTCACGGCCTACATCTTTGGCCGCCCGCGCGACCTTGCCAACCCCGATATCGAGCTGACAGCCCGCGTGCATGACGAATGCAATGGCTCCGACGTCTTCGGCTCCGACATCTGCACCTGCCGCCCTTACCTCACGCACGCCATTGAAGAGTGCATCCAGGGCGCCCAGCGCGGCGGCGTGGGCCTGGTGTCCTATTTCCGCAAGGAAGGCCGGGCGCTCGGCGAAGTCACCAAATTCCTCGTCTACAACGCCCGCAAGCGCCAGGTCGGCGGCGACACCGCCGACCAGTACTTCAACCGCACGGAGTGCGTGGCCGGCGTACAGGACATGCGCTTCCAGGAACTCATGCCCGACGTGCTCAACTGGCTGGGCATCCGCAAAATCCACCGCCTCGTTTCCATGAGCAACATGAAGTACGACGCCATCACCCGCTCGGGTATCGAGGTAGTTCAGCGCATCAACATTCCCGAACACATGATCCCGGCCGACGCCCAGGTCGAAATGGACGCCAAGATGGCCGCAGGCTATTTCACCCCCGGCGCGGTGCCCGACGCCGAAGAACTGAAAAAAGCCAAGGGCCGGGGGCTGGATGTCTGAAACCACGCCTCTTCCTGAGAGTCCCCGCAACCCCGCCAACGCCACCTACACCATCGCCGGAAACCTGCGCGGGATCAGCGCCGCCGCAGAATTGCGTTCCACCAGAACCATACGCGCCCGCGCTTCTGCCCTGCTTGAGCGCGCACGCCGCGGCGAATCCGCCTGGTTTACCGTCAACGACGGCGCCATGACCACCGCCGCTGCGCTGGTGGCCGAAATCACCCGCGCCCGCTACCCGGACCTGGACATTCCGTACCACAGCCGCTGGCGACATTTTGAAGCTGGCGGCATTGACCGCCTGGGTTTACTCAATGCAGCACTGGCATCCGCCACGCCTGCCGGGCGCGCCCGCGCCCAGATTGACCTCGCGCTTATCAGCGTGCTGCTGGACGCCGGCGCCGGCGCCCAGTGGCACTACCTCGAAGCCGCCCAGGGAGAGCATCCGTGCAGTGAATACAGCCGCTCCGAAGGCCTGGGCGTGGCAAGCTTTCACGCCTTCATGGCTGGGCTCTTTTCCAGCGATCCACTGCAACCGCTGCAGGCCGATGCCCTCAAGCTCAAAACCATTACCGCAGACCAGCTTGCCCTGGCTTTTCAGGTCACGCCCGAGAACCCGCTGATCGGCCTCGAAGGCCGCGCCGCGCTGCTGCGGCGCCTCGGCCAGGCACTTCAGGACCAGCCCGCCCTCTTTGGCCAGCGCGGCCGTCCCGGCCATTTGTTTGAAGCGCTGGCGCAACCCGGGCAAAGCGCCATCGAGGCGCACGAGCTGCTGTCAGTACTGCTCACCAGCCTGTCGTCCATCTGGCCGGCCCAAAATGTCCTGGGTACCATTCCCCTGGGTGATTGCTGGCAGCACAGCGCGGCAGGCGACGATGAGTCCGAAAAAGCTGGTCCCAGCCATGGCTGGATGCCTTTCCACAAGCTGTCGCAGTGGCTCACCTATTCACTGCTGGAGCCTTTCGAGTGGGCCGGTGTGCAGGTCAAAGGGCTAGACGCGCTGACCGGCCTGCCCGAGTACCGTAATGGCGGCCTGTTCCTCGACGCCGGTGTGCTGGCGCTGAAAGACCCGGCCCAGGCCAACCGCCTGCATGCTGCCGGCGACGAGCTCATCGTGGAGTGGCGCGCGCTTACCGTGGCGCTTCTTGACGAGCTCGCGCCACTGGTGCGCGAGCAGCTGGGATTGACCGCCGAGCAAATGCCACTGGCCTGCGTGCTCGAAGGCGGCACCTGGGCCGCAGGGCGTGCACTGGCACAGCAATTGCATCAAGGTTTGCCGCCCCTGAACATCGAAAGTGACGGCACCGTTTTCTGAGCATCCATCCCGAAAGATGCGCGGACCCGACAGGCAAAGCAAAATAAAAATAACAACCAACAAAACGCAGACAGAACACAGAGGCACACAAAAAAATGACCATCCAGAGCAACAAAGTCCATCTCATCGACCACCCGCTGGTGCAGCACAAGCTCACCCTGATGCGCCGCAAGGACGCCTCCACCAACACCTTTCGCACCCTGCTCAACGAGCTCAGCATGCTGATGGCCTATGAGGTCACGCGCGACATGCCGATGCAGGACATCGAGATCGAGACCCCGCTCGAAACCACCACCTCCAAAGTCATCGACGGTAAAAAGCTGGTGTTTGTCTCCATCCTGCGCGCCGGCAACGGCATTCTTGAAGGCATGCTCAGCGTGGTGCCCGGCGCCCGCGTCGGCCACGTCGGCCTGTACCGCGACCCGAAAACCCTGACGGCGGTCGAGTACTACTTCAAGATGCCGCACGACATGGAAGAGCGCGACATTGTCGTGGTCGACCCGATGCTCGCCACCGGCAACTCGGCCATCGCCGCAGTCGAGCGGCTGAAAGAACTCAACCCGAAGTCCATCAAGTTCGTCTGCCTGTTGACCTGCCCGGAAGGCATCAAGGCCCTGCAAAACGCCCACCCGGACGTGCCGATCTACACCGCCGCGATCGACCGCGAACTCAACAGCCACGGCTACATCCTGCCAGGCCTGGGCGACGCCGGCGACCGGATTTTCGGAACCAAATGAGCCCCCACGGTCGCTCACTGCGTATAGCTCCCTGCCCCCCGAGGGGGCCGCTGCGCCTGCGGCCCGGCAAAGCCGGTTCCGCGGCCCCGACTGGCGAACTCGGGGAGCCTGCGAGCGTTTGATTTTTTGCTCCTGTTTTAGTTTTTTCTGTTTGTCACCCAAAACCTGAACCTACCCGGAGGAACTCATGCACCAGACCTTCAAGCGCCGCCAGCTCGTTCTATTGGCCACCGCCATCGCAGCCGCCCTGCCCGGCCTGGCCCTTGCCCAGGCAGCAAAAACCAAGGTTGCGGCCATCTACACCGTGCCATTTGAGCAGCAATGGGTCAGCCGCCTGCACAAGGCGCTGAAAGCCGCCGAAGCGCGCGGCGAGATCGAATACAAGGCCACTGAAAACGTCTCCAATGCCGACTACGAACGCGTCATGCGCGAATACGCCACGGCCGGCAACGCGCTCATCGTCGGCGAGGCTTTTGCGGTGGAAGCCGCGGCCCGCAAGGTCGCCAAGGACTTCCCGAAAGTATCTTTCCTCATGGGCTCCTCGGGCAAGGTGCAGGCGCCCAACTTCTCGGTGTTCGACAACTACATCCAGGAGCCGGCCTACCTCTCCGGCATGATCGCCGGCGGCGTGACCAAGAGCAACAAGATCGGCATGGTCGGCGGTTTTCCGATTCCTGAAGTCAACCGCCTGATGAACGCCTTCATGGCCGGGGCGAAAGAAACCAACCCCAAGGTCGAGTTCAGCGTGAGCTTCATCAACAGCTGGTTTGACCCACCCAAAGCCAAGGAAGCCGCTTTCGCCATGATCGACAAGGGCGCTGACGTGATGTACGCCGAGCGCTTTGGCGTGAGCGACGCCGCCAAGGAAAAAGGCAAGCTGGCCATCGGCAACGTGATCAACACGCAAGACAAATACCCCGACACCGTGGTGGCGTCGGCCCTCTGGAACATGGAGCCCAGCATCGACCGCGCGATCAAGGCCGTCAAGGAAGGCAAATTCAAGGCCGAAGACTACGGCCCCTATTCCATGATGAAGTACAAGGGTTCCGAACTCGCCCCGCTGGGCACCTTCGAGAAAAAAGTGCCTGCCGACATCGTTGCCAAGGTCAAGGCCAAAGAAGCCGACATCCTGGCCGGCAAGTTCACCGTCAAGGTCGACGACGGCCAGCCCAAGTCCACCGCGAAATAAGCCGGCGTTTCACCGCCCCACCTGAAAGCGCCGTATGCATTCCCTGTTTTGCCTGCGGCGTTTTCTTTTCAGCCAGCCTGTTGCCTGGCGGGTCGCGGCGCCGCTAGCATTCCTGGCCATCGCGTCGTGGGGCCTTTTGGGGTGCGCGGGTCCAGCGCCGGCCCTACCCACCCCAGCTCATGCGACTGGCGCAGTTGCCGGCGTTCCCGTCCGGCTCGACGCCACGCCCCGCATCGCGGTGATGTCGGCTTTTGCGCCCGAGCTGACCCTGCTGCTCAACCGCTTGCAAGGGCCTGCCAGGCACCGCATCAACGGCGTTGACTTCACCACCGGCACCCTGCAGGGCAAACCGGTCGTGCTGTTTCTTTCAGGCATCAGCATGGTCAATGCGTCCATGAACACGCAGCTGGTGCTTGACCGTTTCAACATCACACACATCGTCTTCAGCGGCATCGCCGGTGGCGTCAACCCGGCCCTGCACATCGGCGACGTCAGCGTACCCACCCAGTGGAGCCAATACCTGGAAGTGCTGATGGCGCGCGAAACTTCGCCGGGCCGGTTCACCATTCCGCCGCGCATGGAGGCGCAAACCCTTGCGCCCTTCGGCATGCTGCACCCGCGCCCGGTCGAAACGCGCACCGCCGCCAACCCGGCACCCGTACGCAAGTTCTGGTTTGAAGTCGACCCCCGGATGCTCGAGGTCGCCAGAGGCATGGGCAACATCGAACTCGGCGCCTGCAACGCAGGCGTATGCCTCACGCACAAACCGCAGCTGATGGTGGGCGGCAACGGCGTGTCGGGCCAGGCCTTTGTCGACAACGCCGCCTTCCGCGAATACGCCTTCAAGACCTTCCAGGCCAACGTACTCGACATGGAAACCGCCGCCGTCGGCATGGTGGCCTATAGCAACAGCGTGCCTTACATCGCCTTCCGCTCGCTCAGCGACCTGGCCGGCGGCGGCGAAGCCGCCAATGAAATGGTCACCTTCATGAACATCGCTGCCGACAACTCAGCCAAGGTGTTGCTGGCGTTCCTGGCCGCCTGGAAATAGCATGCCCGAGCTCGCCGGCATCGACCACATCTACATTGCCGTGAGCAACATGGCCGAGTCGGAAGCGTTCTATGACAAGCTGATGCTCAAGACGCTCAGCTGCCGCAAAAACACCTTCACGATAGGCGGCGACCCGCACATCCAGTATTACAACCGCCACTTTGGTTATGTGCTGCGGCCTGCCCGCTCGCAAGTCGCGCACGACTCATACTCGCCCGGTCTTCACCATTTCTGCCTGCGCGTAGACACCATCGAAGACGTGGCCGAATGCGCACGGCTGCTGCGGGGCTCAGGCATCAACGCCAGCGAGCCGCACAACCACGGCGAATACGCACCCGACTACTGGGCCACTTTTTTCACCGACCCCGACGGCCTTCGTCTGGAGATCACCAACTACCGCCAGGAGCGGCGCGACCGGCATGACCACTGGGAATCCCTCGGCTAAGCATTCGCAGCCGCCAGTGCTGCGGCCCCTGTTGATCTGAAAGCCACATTGCTAAACCTTACTTCTTTCGGATGACCGCGCCCCTTCTCCCTGTACTACGGCTCGTCTTGCTACCCGGAATGGACGGCACAGGAGATTTGCTCGCGTCGCTGGTCAACGCACTGGCGCCATCCATGCCAGTGGAAGTCGTGCGCTACCCTGGACATGACGCGCTGGGCTATGACGACTTGCACAGGTTCATCCTGGCGCGCATGACCGTAGCGCCATTCGTATTGCTGGGTGAATCTTTTTCCGGGCCTTTGGCCATTTCCATTGCAGCCACCCGGCCTGCCGGCTTGCGTGGAGTGATCCTGAGCTGTACTTTTGCGCAAAATCCCCGCCCTGCCTTTTCCTTTGTCTCCCATCTTGCGGACAACTGGGTGTCCCGGAAAATCCCTCCGCATCTGCTGACCCGCCTTGTCAGCCCCTTTTTGCTCGGTAGATTTGCATCTACCCAATTGAGAAACTCTCTTGAGCAGGCACTGCGGCAGCTGTCACCGCAAGCGATGGCCAAGCGAACTCAAGAGGTTCTTCATGTGAATGTGAGGGATAAACTCAAACAGATCCACGTGCCGGTAATGTATCTGCAAGCAACGCAGGATCAGGTGGTTCCTGCATCTGCCGCGCAATCCCTGAAGCAAGACCTTCCGTCCATGGAGATCGTGAAAATAGAAGGCCCGCATTGCCTTTTGCAGGTCTCACCAGCTCCCGCCGCGTTGGCCATTCAGTCGTTCTGCCGTAAGCTGGGGTCCGCCTCTTCATGACTACCCCCGTTCTTCGCCTCAGCGGCATCACCAAACGCTTCGGCCCGCTGGTTGCCAACGACGCGATTTCGCTCGAACTGCACAGCGGCGAAATCCTCGCGCTGCTCGGTGAAAACGGCGCCGGCAAGTCCACGCTGGTGTCCATCCTGTTTGGCCACTACACCGCCGACGAAGGCCATATCGACATCTTCGGCCAACCGCTGCCACCCGGCAACCCCAAGGCCGCGCTGGCCGCGGGCGTTGGCATGGTGCACCAACATTTCACGCTGGCCGACAACCTCAGCGTGCTCGACAACGTGATGCTCGGCAGCGAACCGCTGTGGCAGCTGTTTTCACGCCGCGGCGCAGCCCGCGCCAGGCTGCTCGAAGTTGCACAGCGTTTTGGCTTGCCCGTGGCGCCCGATGCCAAGGTGGGCAGCCTCTCGGTCGGCGAACGCCAGCGGGTCGAGATCCTGAAGGCGCTGTACCGCGGTGCACGCATCCTGATCCTGGACGAGCCCACCGCCGTGCTGACACCGCAGGAAAGCGAAGCGCTCTTCGATACGCTGGGCCAAATGGTGGCACAGGGCCTGTCCATCATCTTCATCAGCCACAAGCTGGGCGAGGTGCTGCGCGTGTCGAACCGGGTGGCGGTGCTGCGCGGCGGCAAGCTGGTGGCCGAAGCACCAGCCGCCAGCACCAGCCAGGCGCAGCTGGCGCAATGGATGGTCGGCCACGCCGTCGCCACCACACAACGCCGCCCCGCGCCGTCAACCGGCCTGCCGGTCTGCACGCTGGAAGGCGTCAGCACGGCCGATGCGGGGCAAGACCGCCTGGATGGCGTTTCGCTTCAGCTCAAGGCCGGTGAAATCGTCGCCATTGCGGGCGTCTCAGGCAACGGCCAGCTCGCCCTGGCCGACTTGTTGTGCGGCACCCGCGCCGCCAGCCAGGGTTCCGTGACATTTCTGGGCCAGCCCATGAAGGCATCGCCGGCCTGGCTGGTCACTCAGGGCGTGGCGCGCATCCCCGAAGACCGGCATGGCGTGGGCGTGGTTGGCGACCTCAGCGTCTGGGAAAACGCCGTGTCAGAGCGCCTGCGCAGCCCGGCGTTTTCGAAGGCGCTGTGGGTCAAGCGCAAGGCCGCGCAGGCCCATGCGGCCCGCATCATGCGCGAGTTTGACGTGCGCGGCGGAGGCCCACACACCGCGGCGCGCTCGCTGTCGGGCGGCAACATGCAAAAGCTGATCCTCGGGCGAGCCCTGGTTTCTCCTTCTGCAGACGCTGCATCGCCAAAACTCATCATCGCCCACCAGCCCACCTGGGGCCTGGACATTGGTGCCGTCGCCTACGTGCAGCAGCAACTCATCGCAGCGCGAGACGCCGGCGCGGCCGTGCTGGTCATTTCTGACGACCTGGACGAAGTGGTGGCGCTCGGCGACCGCGTGGCGGTGATGCACGCGGGCCAGCTGACGGAGGCCCTGCCCGCCGAAGCCTGGACTCGCGAGGCCGTTGGACTGGCCATGGCTGGAGCCAATGGGAGTGACTCGAGCGCCGCCGGGCCGCCCCAAGGCGCGAGGGCCCCCTCGGGGGGCAGCGCATTACACGAAGTGAAAAGCGTGGGGGCCAACCAGTCATGAGGTTGGAGAAAAGAACGCAAACCTCGCGCTGGGCCCTGGCCCTTGCGCCCGTCGGCGCCATCGCCTTCACCTTGCTGATCAGCGCACTGCTGGTGTTGTGGGCCGGCGCGCCGCTGGGCCAAACTTATATGCTGTTATTCAAGGGGGGCTTCGGTTCGGTTTTTGCCCTTAGCGAAACCTTCACCCGCGCAGTGCCCCTCATCCTGACCGGCCTGGCCGCCACGGTGGCGTTCAAGGCGAGGCTTTTCAACATTGGCGCGGAAGGCCAGCTTTATGCCGGCGCGCTGGCGGCCGTGGCTGTGGGCGGCATGCACGGCGGTACAGGTTTTGAGCTGCCCCTCTGGCTGCTATTCGGGCTGATGATGCTGGCTGCGGCCATTGCCGGCGCGCTTCTGTTGCTGGGCCCGGCCTTGCTGAAGGCCCGGCTGGGCGTCGATGAAGTCGTGACTACCCTGCTGCTCAACTTCATCATGCTGCTGTTTGTGTCAGCCATGCTCGACGGCCCCATGAAAGACCCCACTGCCATGGGCTGGCCGCAAAGCGTGGCGCTGCAGGGCGAGCTGGAGCTTTCCAGGCTCGTCGCGCAGACACGCATCCACACCGGCCTGCTGTGGGCCGCCGCGCTGGCTGCGGCGCTTTGGGCCTTGCTGAAATACACCGTGCTGGGCTTTGACATACGCGCCGTGGGTGCCAACCCCAAAGCCGCGGCATTCGCCGGCGTGCCCGTCACGCGCACGGTGGTGCTGGTTGCCCTGCTCTCGGGCGCTCTCGCCGGGCTGGCTGGTGCCATTGAGGTGGCAGGCCGCACCAGCTATGTCACGCTCGACATGTCGCCCGGCTACGGCTACACCGGCATCGTGATCGCCATGCTGGCCGCACTTAATCCCATGGGCGTTCTGGCGGCGGCCGTGTTTGTGGCGGGCGTACTGGTCGGCGCCGACACCATGAGCCGGGCCGTGGGCGTGCCGACCTATATCGCCGACGTCATCGTGGCGGCGTCGCTGATCTCGGTGCTGGTCGCGACGTTGATGACGCAATACCGGGTGGTAGTTAAAGAAAAGGGCCGGGCCGCATGAAATTCTCCAGCACCCGCGCCCTGCCAACCCATGCGGCCACTGCCGCCCGGGCTGAAGCTGCACGCGCAATTCTTGAGAAAATAATAGCCACAAGCCAATTAAGACGGGCGCAAGCAGCTATTAAATCCATAGCACCAGCAACCTGCAAGCCAACGGGAAAAGGCGTCCTGTATGGCTGAAATGCTCGACATCCTTGCCGCGGCGCCCTTCTGGATCGCCGTGCTGCGCATCGCCACGCCGCTCATCCTGGGCACGCTGGGCGTACTGCTGTGTGAACGCGCCGGCGTGCTCAACCTGGGCATCGAAGGCATCATGGTTGCCGGCGCCTTCAGCGGCTGGCTTGCCGTGTACGGCGGCGCGCCGCTGTGGGTTGGCGTGGGGGTGGCAGCGCTTACCGGTGCGGTGTTCGGCCTGCTGCACGCTTTTCTCACCGTCGGCCTGGCGCTGTCGCAGCACGTGTCCGGGCTCGGCATCACCCTGCTGGCCACCTCGCTCAGCTATTACGGCTACCGCGTCAGCTTTCCCAAAGTCGACACGCCCCCCACCATCACACCCTTCGCCCCCATGCATTGGCTAGACGGCTTTCCCGGCGGCGGGCTGAACGTGCTGGCCGCGCAAACCTCGCTCACGCTGCTGGCCCTGCTGCTGGTGCCGCTGATCGCCTGGCTGCTCTACCGCACACCGGCAGGCCTGGCCATCCGCATGGTCGGCGAGAACCCCCAGGCCGCCGAAGGCCAGGGCGTCTCCGTCGCGGCCACCCGCACCGCCGCCATCGTGGCCGGCTCGGCGCTCATGGGCGTGGCGGGCTCCTTCCTCACGCTGTCAGCGTTTAACGCCTTCTTCTTCAACATGGTCAACGGCCGCGGCTGGGTGTGTGTGGCACTGGTGGTGTTTGCCTCGTGGCGGCCGGGCAAGGCGCTGCTGGGCGCGCTGCTGTTCGCCTTCTTCGACGCACTGCAGCTCCGCCTGCAGACCTCGGGCATCGTGAATGTGCCTTATCAGGTGTACCTGATGCTGCCCTACGCCCTTTCCATCCTCGCGCTGGTGCTGGTGGCGCGCAAGGCGGCGTATCCTCAGGCGTTGATGAAACCTTACCGAAAAGGCGAGCGTTAGGCTTGCCCTGCCAGGAGTCCCAAGATGCTCGACCTGCTGATCAAGAACGCTGCGCTGCCTGACGGCAGAACCGGTATGTCCGTCGCCATCCAGGGCGGCCGCATTACCGCCGTGGAGTTCAACCTGGACGCGCCCGCCGCCGAGGTGGTAGACGCCGGCGGCTACCTGCTCAGCCCGCCTTTTGTCGACCCGCACTTCCACATGGACGCCACCCTGAGCTACGGCCTGCCGCGCGTTAACGAAAGCGGCACGCTGCTCGAAGGCATCGCGCTGTGGGGCGAACTCAAGCCGCTGCTCACAGCCGAAGCGCTTATTCAACGCGCCCTCACCTACTGCGACTGGGCCGTCGCCAAAGGCCTGCTGGCCATTCGCAGCCATGTGGACACCAGCGACCCCAGCCTGCTGGCGGTAGATGCGCTGCTCGAAGTCAAAAAGCAGGTTGCCCCCTACATCGACCTGCAACTGGTCGCCTTCCCGCAAGACGGTGTGCTGCGAACGAAAGGCGGCATCGACAACCTCAAGCGCGCACTCGACAAGGGCGTGGACGTGGTCGGCGGCATCCCCCACTTTGAACGCACCATGGCCGACGGCGCCGTCAGCGTCAAGCTGCTCTGCGAAATCGCTGCCGAGCGCGGCCTGTTGGTCGACATGCACTGCGACGAGTCCGACGACCCGCTCTCACGCCACATCGAAACCCTGGCTGACGAGGCCCAGCGCCTGGGCCTGCAGGGCCGCGTCAACGGCAGCCACTGCACCTCCATGCACAGCATGGACAACTACTACGTGAGCAAGCTGCTGCCCCTGATCGCCGAGAGCGGCGTCAGCGTCATTGCCAACCCGCTCATCAACATCACCCTGCAAGGCCGCCACGACACCTACCCCAAACGCCGCGGCATGACCCGCGTGCCTGAACTGATGGCGGCAGGCGTCAACGTCGCCTTCGGCCACGACTGCGTGATGGACCCCTGGTACGGCATGGGCAGCGGTGACATGCTGGAAGTGGCGCACATGGGCCTGCACGTGGCGCAGATGACCAGCCAGAAAGGCATACGCCAATGCTTTGACGCGGTGACAGCGAATGCCGCCAAGGTGATGCACCTCAAAGGCTATGGCCTGGAGGCGGGCTGCGACGCGAGCTTTGTACTGCTGCAGGCGCGGGACCCGGTGGAGGCGATCCGGTTACGGGCGAACCGGCTCAAGGTGTGGAGGAAGGGGCTGCTGCTGGCGGAGACCACGGAAGTAAAAACCGGCCTGCGGCTGCCTCAGCGGCCTTCAAGCACGGATTTTCGACAAACTGGTCAATGCCGAGAGCCCTTTCCAGCTGGACGTCAATGAACTGGAACGCGCCACCACCAGATGACGCGGAGTTACCCGCAATAGTCAGCAAACTTGTCATCAAGGCGCGAAGCCCTAGCGTGGATGAAAAGCGAGAAGCGGTCGAGGCCATCTATGACCTGGCGTTCAAGGTGGGCACAAAAGCCGCCGCAGCTATCCCCGTGTTAATCGAACGCCTGGGTGACGGCGATCCCAAGACGGCGGAAAGCGCACTCTGGGCCCTTGGCTATTGCAAACCTCAAAGCATCGAGCCGCTCATTGACTGCCTTCTGAACGCGGACCCGCAGGTGCGGGAACGCGCGGCGTGGGCGATCGGCAATATCGGCGACGAAGCCCACCCTGCCAGCGATTCACTTCGGCGGCTGCTGAAAGACCCCGCAGAGAACGTCCGCTCACGCGCGGCCTGGGCTTTAGGCCTCGTCCACGATTGCGACAGCCGAACCGTCGAATCCCTCTTTCAACTGGCGGAGTTCGGCATCACCTCGGATCGCCGGTCCGCGCTCCATGCCCTTGGAAATATAGGGAAATACATGGATGAGCCCTCGCGCCTGCGCAGCCATCGCCCGCTCATCTTCTCCGCGCTGGATGATGCCGATGAGGATACGCGCTGGTCAGTGCTTTACCTCATCGAATCCCTGGGCCTCCCAGCGTCAGAGCATGCAGAAGTCCTGCTAGGGATATTGGAACAAGATCCCGGCGAAAGGGTGTTGCACACAGTCCTGTCGCAGTTGAAGCTGCTGGCGCCCCAGATAGACCTTTCTTCCCGCGCGACAGGCCTTTGTCGATGGCTGAGCCACAACAGCACTTCAGCATCACAGGTTTGCGACATTCTGGGTTTGATCCGCCCCGCTCCAATGGATGCCATCGGCGCCCTTGTGGCTGCATTGAATATTGACGAATGCGTTGTGCCCGCGTCAAAGGCCTTGTGGAAAATTGACCAGCGTGTCAGCGAGTCGCTGCCCGCGCTTGCACGGGTCTTTGACGAATACGACGAGTCTGTTTGCGATGTCATCTGCGAACTAGGGCCAGCGGCCGCCCCCCTTCTTCCCAAGCTCATCGAAGCCATGCTGGAAGAAGACAACTGGGACCTTCAATGGGCTGCAACGGACGCATTGGGATCTATGGCCTCGGCGGATCCCCCGGTCATGTCAGCTTTGCTGACAGCCCTTGGGCATCAGAGCCCGATTGTCCGGTCTGCCGCGAGCCGGGCACTGGCGCGTGTGGGTATAGCTGCGATTCCACAGCTCCTCGCGCTTGTGCAAGCGCAAGGCGACTCGCGTGCGGCGTGGGCTGCTTTTTCATTAGGAGAAATGGGGCCTGCGGCCATTTCCGCCGCGCCGCAATTGCTCAAAGGTGTGGAACCAGTTGGCGACGTGCTGTCGACCGCATGCGCGATCGCCTTGGCGCGAATAGCGGCTGACCCACGGACCGTCCCACATCTGGTGCGCATCATCGAAAGTGCGAACCCCAGGTATCCCCGCTCCGCGGCAGCAAACGCACTCGGCGGGCTCGGGCCTCTTGCCATCCCGGCTATACCGGCCCTGGAAATTTTGTTGAGCGATGACGATCCCGATTGCCGTGCCGCAGCACAGGAAGCGATTGACACCATCAAGGCAAAGGCCCACTGATCCAGCCGTGTTGCGTGCTGTCGGTCGCGACTGGATTTAGGATTTCCCACTAAACCCCAAGAAGTATCCCGTGAATTCATCCATTGCCCACGCCGAACTCATCGCCACTTTCAGGAGAGCGGAGGCGGAGGCCGCTCATAAGTTCGCATTAATCAAGGCGGCTGCAGCCAAAGGCCCCAAGGCGATCCAGATGGCCGTCGAGACAGCAGGCAAGGCAGCAAAACGCCGGGATGCGTACGCCAAAAAGCTCGCGGCGCTGGGGGTGGAGATCAAGGACTGAGCCGTAACCAGTGCCCTCCCGGGGGAAGGACAAGGGTTGGTTGCGGATAATCGGGATTTGGAGAGAAACCCGATGCAAACAGACGCAACAGAAGACGCACTGGACGAAGCACCCGACGACGAACCGGAGCCGATCGAGGAATACGTCCCCGGCGTCGCCAACGGCCGGCATTACATGGCCAGGCTGTGCCACCTCCCTGACGGCCCCTGGTACATCGATGTCGTACACGTTGAATCGCTGCCGCCCCTGCACGACAGCGACAGGACTTGGCCCACGCGCGCTGAGGCCGTTGAGGCGGCAGACAAGCTGGTTGCCGATCTGGCGCACTGACCGGCGCGAATGTAACGTCCTGTCAGTACTCTTGCAGCCCAGGCAAGTGACGCCATCTGGATGCCAGCGGCCCTTCGGGCTTGCACCTTCACCCAAGGAGCTTTCATGTTCAAACGTCTGACCCTGCTTTGGGTTCTGATACGCGGCGATGCACGGCGGCTGTGGACTGCCCTGCGCCATCCCGAAGCGCCCGTTTGGCTGAAGTGGGGCACCGCAGCAATTGCGCTCTACCTCCTCTCCCCCATTGATTTCATCCCCGACTTCCTGCCCGTCATCGGGATTGCTGACGATCTGGTGCTGGTTCCGCTGGCGATCCGGTGGCTGCTCAACCGCCTGCCGCCCGGGATTGCCGATCCTGCGCCGAAGCGTTCGGCCTGAGCACTGGCGATGCTGTAATGGGCATCCCAAGCCAGTTCGCCCTTTCCAGCCTGCCCTTTCTATTGATGCCCACACGCCCCGTTTCACTGAACATTCCGCTCCCTTCGGGCGGCACCATCTCCGGCCTGCTGCAAAAACCTGCCAGCGCCAAGGCGTGCTATGTGTTCGCCCACGGCGCAGGCGCAGGCATGAACCACGCCTTTATGGAGGCGATTGCTCGGGGCCTCGCGGAACGCGGCATTGCCAGCTTGCGCTTCAATTTTCCGTTCATGGAACAAGGCTCGAAACGACCGGACTCCCCCGCCGTTGCCCATGCGGCGATCCGGGCGGCGGTTGCTGAAGCGGCGCGGCAAATGCCTGACGTGCCGCTGTTTGCCGGTGGCAAATCCTACGGTGGGCGCATGAGCACGCAGGCGCAGGCGGCTGAGCCATTGCCCGGACTGAAAGGCCTTGTGCTGGTGGGCTTTCCATTGCACCCAGCCGGCAACCCTTCAACCGAACGCGCCGCGCACCTGGACGATGTGAAGCTGCCGATGCTTTTTCTGCAAGGCACGCGCGATGGCCTTGCCGATCTGGACCTGATCACGCAAACCACGGCAAGCCTCGGTAAAAAGGCAAGCCTGCATATCGTGGATGGCGCCGACCACGCCTTTCACGTGCTGGTGCGCTCAGGCCGTACCGATGCGCAGGTGCGCGAGGAGCTGCTGGACACCATGGCCGCGTGGATGACGCACCGCTAGCTTCCCGGCTCGACCATCAGTCGCTCGTGCGCAGTTGCGGCTGCAAGGGCGGTCAGTCGCAACCGGTTTCACTCTGTCCCGCTAGGCCCATCGCCGGCCGGCGTGCCTTTAGCCCGCTTTGCCAGCTGAGGCAGGTAGCCGCCAACCAGCGCCTCCACCATCTCGGCCTGCGCCAGGTCTTTGTTCTTTTTCAGCGGGTCACGGTCCTTGTTCCGGGAAAGCTCGCGCTTGATGCGAGCAAAGTCCAGCGGGTGCACCGTGCGCATGCGCGCCATCGCGCCATTCACGCCGACTACAACCTGGTCAAAGCGCGGCACCGACAGCAGCTTTTGCCCCATGGACGCGCGCACAGGCCACAAGTCCTCTTCTTCGGCCGTGAGCCGCAGCGGATGCTCGGACTCGTCTCCCGCGTCCGGCGGAAAGCGGCGGATCAGGTCGATTTCGTAGCCTGAGGCATTGCGCGCGGTGGAGTTGTCCAGTTCACCGCGCTCAAAAGTCTTGTCGACCTTCTTGAGCAGGCCCAGGAAAGACATCTTGCGGTCCTTCATGACCTCCATAAAGGCCGCCCTTCTGACAGTGTCAAACAGCAGGTCGGCGTCCTGAGTGGCCATCACGTCGCTCGGAAAGCGCACGCCGGCGGCGGTCTCATAGGCAAACAAGGCATGCGTTCCCACCACCAGAAAATGCTCGGCCACGCCGTAACGCATCATTGCGTTGAGCACATCAATCAGGATGTCCGGGGTGCGACCCACGCGCAGCGCCTTGTTCATGCGCCGGCACTCGTCCACCTTCTCGCGCAAAGCTTTGACCCTGGCCTCCACCTCCGCCTTTTTTTGGGTGAACTGCTGGTATTTCAGCTCGTTCTCGGGTGAAGCAGGCCCATGCGAGCGCTGGCGCGAGTGCGGCGAAAGAGAAATCAGGTAACGGCTTCCATCCTGCTCGCGCCAGAACATGGACCCGCGATGGCGTATGGCTTGCGCCTCCGCCTGCTCCAGGGTAGAAAAAAGCATCTCGGCATCGATCATTTGCCGCTTTTGCTGCTCGTTGAGCTCAAAAAAAGAGTCCAATGGCGTCTTCAAGGTAAATAGGTAGTTTTTAATTTTACCTTGAAGAGGATATTCTTCAAGCAAAAAATGACAATTTAACTTTTACCTTGAAGAGCGCCAAGCCCTGGCAAAGGGCAAGCCGATTCAACGGTAGGCCCAATATAAGATCAGCGTGATCACCAAAACAACAAGGTTGCTGCTCAAGCGCCTTCAGGGGGCAAGAAGTGAAAGCAGCGAACATCCAGCCAACGGTAGCCTCGACTTTCAAAGGCCAGCTTACGCGAGTTCTTTGTATCTTGGCCTTGCTGCCGGGGGCACACACACTGGCAGCACAAGGCCTTACCAAAGACTCCCAACACCCGGTCCTCTATCAAGTTGCGCAGGAACTTGATCGGGTTGCGCAACAACTACCCGGTTCCATCAACTTAAAAAAAGCAGAAGTACTGGAGGGCACTTTTAGGTTCGAGAGCGGTGTCAGTGCTACCGACAGCGTCGTCTTAGCCAGCAAGCTTGTACCGGATGCCGACCATTGGCTTGGCCCTTATGCCCTCAAGCGCTTGCCCGGCAACGCGGAAATGGAGTTCAAGGCAAATATCCATCGGGGCTTGGCAATACCTGTTCCAACCCTGTCCCCACCCAGGCTGGGCGACACCTATGTACTGCGCCTCCATGAGTATGCGACCCAGCAGGGCATCCGTTTCGACATCTTTAAAGCGGAACCGGTCAACTCCCTGAACAGCGGCCTGTCTCGCGTCCATTTCAAGACCACCGCACCCTACAAGGAAATGATTCATTTTCTGGTCAATGCGCCTGTGCTCAGCGAAGCACTGGTTGAGCGAATCAGTTTTGTGAAGAGCAACACCACGTCCATCACCGTAGAAGGCAGTATCTATCTTGGTGACCTGGTTCTGGAGCAGGCCGTTGAATATCGCCAACAACTCGCCAAAGCAAGACAAAGCATCCTGGGCATCAAAAACCCGTTCAATAACGGAGAGGTCTACCAAGGCAAACGTGAACCGCTCGAGTCCGCGCTCCTGGCGGATCTTGTCGTCGTAGGTGTTCTTAATCAAGGCAGCGATAAGTTTGCCTTGGTGATGCACAAAAAGCCGCCCGCCCAGCTCTACAGGGTGCGGGTTGGAAACTATCTTGGCCCAGAACGTGGGCGGATCATTTCCATCACAGACCTGGAGATTGTGATCGTCGAGACAATACAAGATATGGAGGGCAAGAAAACAGAACGCCAGTCCGCCCTCCTCGTTCGCTCCTTGGGCTCGGCCTCAGAGGCAAAAAAATAAAGCCAGTCGAAATCACATCCGGCAACCTTGCTTTATGAGCACGCACCAAGCTACACAACTGCTGGTAGCCACGCGAGCAGGACGGTTGTGTTCCGGCCTCCTTGCCGACGACAACCACGTTCACTCGCACTGCCCGGCAGCTATAAAGCCATGACACGAATCCTGCGCGCCATTCTCTGCAGCATGCTGCTGCTTCAGGGCTGGGCCTTCGCGGCCAACCCTTCTTCCGTGCCCACTCCCTTCACCACTGCGCTATACGGAACACCGGTAGGCAGCAATGCCGCGCAGGCCTACTTCCTCGTGAATGTCTTGCGCAGTGCCGAAGCGCCCAAGGCGGACATTGAAGCCTTCCGCAGCGAACTGCTGCATGGCTATGTGGCGCAGGTCACCGGTGCGGCACCACCGCCGGCCCTGGCTGTGCCCGAGCCCAAGCCCAGCGCATGGAAGTCATTCCTGCGCCGGTTGCCGGGCGGTACGAAAGCACCGGCCGACGATGTGGCCGTGGCCATCGCCCGCGGCCGCCAACGCGACGACGTGATGGGCCCCGCTTTCCGCGCGACCTGGCAGGCGGCCTTCAACCAGGCGCTGGCCCCTCGCTGGGAATCGGGCGCCGCGCGCGCGCCGCTCTTCACCCTGGAGATGCGCGACATGCGGCCCATCGCACCCGGCATCTGGGCAGCCCCTTCTGCTGAAGGCCGGGTACGCCTGATGCTGTCATTGCGCCTGGCCAATACCAGCTCCGTGCCGCTGCCCCTCTACCGCCCCGACATCGTCTTGCAAGGCACGCTGCGCTTTACCTGCGACTGGGACCGGGTGCGAGCACCGCAAAGCGTCATGCGCGCCAATGAAGTCACCTTGTTGCAGCCCGGCGCCCAGTCAGAACCCCTGGCGTGCGAGGCCCCTCCGGTGGCCGGGTACTGGCGCGAGCAATTGGCTGCGCTGCAGGCGGCCAACGGCAAGGCAGGCCTGCAGACCATGCTGGTACCGCATGACCTCGACAGTGCCCAGCGCCTGTACCACACAGAACTGGCATTCGCGAATGCATCGCCATTAAGAGTCAGCTGGAGCCAGCGCCAGCTGAAGGCCCGGCACGAGCCGTACCGCCAGTGGTCCCCTGCAAAAAAAGCAATGGACCCACCCGAGTCGGGCAGCCTAACGGCTGCACCGCATCACGGATGGAAGGCAACTGTCTCACTGTTGACTACCTTCCTCGGCGCCACCGTGTTGGCGCTCGGCCTGTTTGCCGGCGGCCGCGCCGCGCGTAGCGCGGGCGTGCCGGAGGGCGTGGTTGCCGTTGTCTCGGTGCTGCTGGTAGGCGGCGCGTGGGTGCTGGCCACTGTGAAACTGGGCGGTGGCGGCACGGGTTACGACCATCCCCTGTATCTCGGCCTTGCCTTGGGGGCGGGCTTCGTCGGGCCGGTGGTGCTGGGCGTGGTGGCCCTGCATGCCCTGCACAAGGTGCTGGACGACGAGGAGATGGAATGGTGGCAGGCCGTGGCCACCGGCTGGCGCCTTACGCTGAATGTCACCGCAAAAACAAGCCGGGCTGAGTTCTGGGGTTTCCTGGCGCATGCTGCCTGGCTTTGGGCGCTGGCGCGCGTCTGCCTCATGCCGCTAGACCGCTGGATAGGCCTCGTCCTGCTGGTTCCCGTGGTGACGCTGACGGCCCGCCGCATGCTCAGCATGACGAGTCAGGAATGGCTCGAGGTGGGGCTGATCCTGATATGCCTGCTGCTGCTTGTGCTGGTGTGAGGTGCTGCGAGATGGTGACGAAGTTACAGCTGCCAAAAACAACAACGTTCCTGACTTGATCTCTCAGGCCGTTACCAGTTTGGCGGGTACAACCGACTCTTTTTCCTGAACCACCGCATATTCCACTGCCAGCCGCAGCATCGTGGGTGTGACGTAGTGGCGATGCACATAGTCAATGGCCGCCATGTAAAAGCGGCCAAAGGCATTCTTGCAATGAACCCGCGTACCCAGCATCACATCCACATGATGCTTGTCGACGATTTCCACGCTGACACAGGACCTGAACAGCAGATGTTTGTCATTGGCGCCCAGAATGACTTGCGCCTTGGTATCGGTTGCATTGATGCTTTGGTCAAGCACCGGGTAGCGGTTGGCAAACAGGTTGCTGGTGTCCGGTGACAACAGCGAAGACACAGGGCAGCCCAATGGCGATGTACGCAGGCCCAGGGGTTTAACGAGCACGTTGCGCAGTGCCATCAGGTTGGACACACCGCTGGGCGCGTTAAGCAAAAAGCCCTCCAGGACCGCGGCGAGCAGATTCGTGGCGCTGGTGTGCCCAAAGTTGGTGCCGGTCACGCGCAGGCGAAAAGTGTCTTCATGATGGACGCGCAGTTCGGTCAGTTGCTGAAGCAGGAGCGAATCCACCGGCGGGCTGCTGAGCTCCTTCACGCTTCGGGCGGATCCGCCATGTGACAGAAAGCCCGACGCCCCTTTCCACGAACCCCACCAGCCTCGCATCACGCCTGCGCCGCTGCGCACAGTGTTGCATACCACCCGGTGGAACGTCCCGGGCGGAGCATCCAGCGACAAAGTCGTAGTCGGCACGGTATCGGCCTTGAAGTCCTTGGCCTGAAGCAACGCCTTCACCTCGTCCGGCAGCAACTCCGTCAATGATGGGATGCTCGCCTTATTGGTCAGCACCTCCTGTTTCAAAGACTCCGACAAATTGCCGCCCAGTTCATTGGTATGGCAAGACAACGCAAAGAACACAGGGTGCAGAGAATTACGCGAGAGCGGAGAAAACTGGTGCCAGGTTTCACCGCCAAAACGCACGGTAAACATGCAGTCAGGCGGTATGTTCACAAAACGGAGGGCGCGGATGAAGTTTTGCGGGTCTTCCTGGATTTGTTGTTCCGACGCGCTGGAAAAGCGCAACTGGGCTCCACCGCTGCCCGATACCGCCGTAAATATGCGGTGCCCCGCATGGCGATGAAACGGATGGCCTTTAGGCCCCACGACGAATGAATACAGCGACGTTGCGTCACCTTTGGGAAAGTTGGTCCCACCCAGTTTGGCTGATGGCTCGTCCAGTTCATCGACAAACGCGCTGTGCTGCCGCTGCCGCGAGGCCACGCTGGCAAACAGATGATTGCCGGCGCCGTGGCCGATCTGGGCAATCAAGGACACCTCGACGGCCAAACCGCCCGATTCGGATGGAATGCGAACCGACGGAAACGTTTCAATCACCTGTGTGAGATTCAGCATGGGTCCCTCTCTCCTTGTTACCTGGCTTTTTGTGTTTTGGCCGCAGCGCGCTCCCGCTTCAGGGGCCGCGCGACCGGGCATAGTTCAAATGCATAACCCGTGAGGCTGTTGACGAGGCTGTCACTGTTGAGCTTGTAGAGCACAAACTGGCCGCTGCGCTCGCTGGTCACCAGGCCGGCGTTTTCAAGCACCGACAGGTGGCGAGAAACGGCCGGCGTGCTCATGGCAAAGCGCTCGGCCAGCTCGGTGGTGCTGAGTTCTTTCTCGGTGAGGTAGGCCAGAATTTGGCGCCTGGGCCCCGAGGCGAGCGCTTCAAATATTTTGTCGAGGGATGCAGGCATTGATGTATTAACTTATTTGTTAATAACTTTATTCAAGATATACCGTGCTGTCAAGCGGCTTCTGGTTTGAGGCCGGCGCTTTTCTTTGCCCCATCGATCCGCTAAGCTTTGCTTCGTCCCCACTTCAGGTACCAAGGCCACCCCATGACAAGCTACTGGCTCATGAAATCCGAACCCGAAGAGTGTTCAGTTGACGACGCGCTCGCGGCGAAGAACTCGACTGTCCCCTGGGTTGGCGTGCGCAACTACCAGGCGCGCAACTTCATGCGTGACGGGATGCAAGTCGGCGATGGCGTGCTGTTCTACCACTCGAGCTGTGCCGAGCCGGGTATCGTCGGCATCGGCCGGGTGGCGTCTACGGCCTACCCTGATCCCACGCAGTTTGATGCGAAGTCACCCTACTACGACCCCAAGTCAAAACATGAAGAACCGCGATGGATGCTGGTGGACGTGCAGGTGCTGCGCAAGATACCCAACATCACCCTGCCCGCCTTGCGTGCACGGCCAGAACTGGTAGACCTGCAGGTGCTGCGCAAGGGCAACCGTCTGTCCATCACGCCCGTCGAGCCGCAGCACTGGAAAGCCATCACCGGCAAAAAGTGAGAAACCTGTCAGGCGCCGGACTGCGGCAGGCTTTGCAGGCGGCGCAACCCGAACAGGTCCTTGATGATGACCTGGCCGCGCTGGCTTTTCAGGAAGCCTTCGGCGACCAGCCCCTGCATCAGCCGCGCCACCACTTCGCGCGACGTACCCAGATGCCCGGCCAGCTGTTGCTGCGTCGTTTTCAATACCCCATCGGACGAGGCGTGCAGCAACACAAAATGCACAAGGCGTTGCCGGTGGTTGAAGGAATGAACGGCATCAAGTTCTGCCATCAACCTGAAAACGAGTGTCGAGAGCGCATGCAGCGTCAGGTCCTGGATGCACGTTTCCTGCTTGAAGAGCTGCCGGTACAACGGACCGGGGATGACAGCGACACGCGTCGCCTTGTCGGCCTGAACCCAGGCAGGATAAAGAAGATCGTTGAACAGGCAGTTGAGCGAGAGTACGCAGGTCTCCCCGGGCTCCACCAGATACAGCGTGGCCTCGGTACCCGCAGGCGTGATGGTGTAGACGCGCAGCCGGCCCGACAGCACGACATAGGCGCCAGAGGCAGGCTGGCCCTTGTGAATGATGCCGGTTCCTGCCAGCGCACTCATCGGAACAGCACCCTGGGTCAGCAGGTTACGGCCGTCCGCACTCAGGCGGCTGAAAGGCTCGAAAAGGGCAAGTTCACGTAAGACCTGCATATTGCTCCATTCGCGGCGACCTGCCGCACCGTCAAACCATCGGTGCCACGTGGCCACGCTTGATCCACAACAAGGCACCTTCAGAACTGGCCAGGGCGGGCTGCCTGGTGTGTGGATTGCGCAGCCAGCACAGAGGGCCGAGGTCTTGCGCACCCGCAGCGCGCGCGCTCGCGTCGTCGCCGGCTTCGACACGGACCGAACCCTCGACGACCAGCATTTCCTGGCCGCCACGCACGTACTGCGCGGCCATGGTACACCCCGGTTCCAGCCGTACGAGGAATACGGTTTCCCTGGGGCCCTCGTACAGCAATGCGCGCCTATGCCGGGCGATTCCGGCATCCACCCAGGGCCTGTCTGCAGCACTGATGACAACGCGGCGCTGTTCGAGCAGGTCCATCTGCCGCAGTTTGACGAAGATGGTGCAGCCCTCGTCGCTGAAGGGCCTGTGGCTGGAGCCCGGCGGATTGCGCACATAGGTACCGGGGCCGTACGAGCCGTGCTCGTCGGCAAACACGCCGCAGAGCACAAGGAATTCTTCGCCCAGCGCATGCGAATGCGCGTCAAACCGGCTGCCAGCTGCATAACGCACGAGCGACGTTGCCACGGCCACCTCTGCACCGGTACGCTCGAGCATGCGCCGCTCAACCCCGGGTTGCGGCGACGGCAGCCACGGCAGCGACCCGGCCCGTACCAGGACCGGCGCCGTGCGGTCGGCGTTCAGCTGCATCAGCTCCATCAGAACTTCTCCGATGCGGTCCGCAAGTCCAGCTCCTGCGTCCATGCGGTGCGCGCCTGTTGCGCAAGCCACAGGAAATTGGCAGCCACCCCGTCGGGCGCCATCACCGGGGCTTCTGCTGCCGCGTAGCGGGATGCGGCAGCAGAGCCATGAAGCAAGCCGTCCAGCACGACGTGGGCCACGTGGATGCCCTGCGGCTGGAACTCTCTTGCCAGTGACTGCACAAGCCCGCGAAGGGCAAATTTGCCCGCGGCCATGGCCGCAAAGCGGGCCGACCCGCGCTGCGAAGCCGTGGCGCCTGTGAAGAGCAGATTGCCGCGCCCCACGGCCAGCATGCCCGGCAGCACGGCCCGGGCGCAGTGCGCCGCCCCGACAGGGCCGGCTTCAAGGCACTCGCGCAGCGCACTCGCCTCCAGTTCAAGAAAAGGAGCAACTGCCAGATGACCCGCGTTGTACAGCAGCGTGTCGATGGGCCCGTGGCGCTGAATCAGGGCCGCGATAGCTTGCGCTACTGCGTCACCATCCGCCAGATCGCAATCTGCGCGCCGCAGGCCCGCCACTTCATACCCCGCCCCGCTGAACTGCCGCGCGAGCGATTCGCCGAGCACACCACCGCTTCCCGCGATGAGTGCGAAGGGCCGGCTCACAGCATTCCCAGCAGGCGCCCGATCAACACCAGCGTGGCCGCCCAGCCCGCTGCCCAGGCAAGTGTGCGTGCGCCGGGAACACCGAGCGTGTAAACCAGGTAATGAACGAGCCGCGCAAAAAAGTAGACGGCGCAGGCGGCGGCCGTCACCGAATCGGCTCGGCCGCTGGCCTGCACCGCCAGTACAGCCGGCGCAAAAATCACCAGGTTTTCGGTGGCATTGGCCTGGGCCCGCTGTGCGCGCTGGGCCCACTCGGCAAGGGGTTTTTCTGTGGCCGACGGGTTGGCCAGCGTACCGCCCATGCCGCGCACGGCAATGCGGTTGAGAACATAAGGCAAGGCGAACAACGCCGCAGCGGCCAGGGTCAGCGCCAGCCAGTAGATTTCCTTGGACATGATGGGTTTTTTCCTTCTTCGTGACATGCCGCAATGCGGGCACGAACGCGAAGATAGCCGCGCCGGGAAAAGTGTTCTGTAGCTTTTGCTACAGAGCCACAAAAGATGGACAGGCAGCGCTGGCGCGTGATGACCAAACTGCTGGGGAAATAGCTTTCCGGCCCAGCGTAATCAGGGCAAAGCGCCCTGCCTGCGCAGCACCTGGCCCCCATTCGCGCACACAGTGTTGCCATCGCGGCAAGCGAGTTTCCCATTCACAAAAACGGCGTCAATGCCGGAGCTGACCTCCGTCGGGTTCCCGTAGCTCGCGTTGGCGTTCACACGGTCCGGGTCAAAGATGACGATGTCGGCGTGATGGCCGGGCGCCAGCGTTCCCCGGCCTGTGAGGCCAAAGCGCCTGGCGCTGAGGCCGGTCATCTTGTAGATGGCTGTCTCGAGTGAAAAGAGTTTTCTCTCTCGCACGTAATGCCCCAGCACGCGGGGGAAAGTTCCCCACAGGCGCGGGTGCGGCCGCACGTCATGCGCGAGACCGTCGGAGCCGACCATGGCCATCGGGTGGCTCAGGATGCGGCTGACATCGTCTTCGCTCATGGCGAAATAAATGGCCCCGGCCGGCTGCAACGCGCGGGCCACGTCTTCTTCGGTCTGGTTGCGTTCGCGCGCCAGCTCTTTCAATGAGCGGCCGGCCACACCCGGCTCGGGTTGCGACCAGGTCACCAGCACGTCGCTGGACTGCTTCACGCGTGATGGCAGCAGCATGGTGGACGAGGCGTTGTACGGATAGCAGTCAAAGCACACCGCCTGCCCTTGCGCGGCCTGCTCCAGCAGGGCCAATGTCTCTACAGACCGGCCGTGGTTGGCTGTGCCGACCAGTTTGTGATGAGAAATCACGGTGCCCACACCCAGCTCGCGGCCTATGTGCAGGGCCTCGCGCAGCGCCTCGTCGATGGCGTCGCCTTCGTCTCGGATGTGCATGGCCACGATGCCTTCGGCCGCCTTGAGCTGCGCGCCCACGGCAATCACCTCTTCAGCAGTCGCGGCTTTTGCGGGCGGGTAGTACAGCCCGGTCGACAAACCGATGGCCCCCGCCGCCAGCGAGGCCGTGAGTTCTGCCGCCATGGCAGCCGCCTCTTCAGGCGTTGCGGCCCTTTCAAGGTCTGCCATGTGCTTGACCCGCAGTGTGGAATGGCCAACCAGACAGGCGACGTTAACGGCCAGGCTGGACTGGGCCAGCGCATCCAGGTAGGCGGCAAAACTCCGGTAGACCCAGCCGTCGGTTCCCAGAATGTCCAGAGGCGCTGGCGGGTTATTGGTTTCCAGCGGGGCCAGGCTGACCCCGCAGTTGCCAGCGATGACCGTGGTGACACCCTGCGACAGCTTGGGGTGCGGGCCCGTCGTGGGCATCAGCAGCAAGCGGTCGTCATGGGTATGCGCATCAATAAAGCCCGGCGCCACGATGCGCCCAAGCGCACTGAACCGTTCTGTTGCCGGCGCAGAGGCCAGATCGCCTATGGAGACGATTTTTCCGTCGGAGACGCCAATGTCGGTGCGCAAGCGGGGCGCACCCGTTCCGTCAATCAGCTCGCCGCCTTCAATGATGAGATCGAACATGCGCGCTCAATCCAGCTGGACGCCGGCCCGCTTGACGACCTCCGCCCACATGCGCGTCTCCCGCATGGCGCGGTCAAACAGGCGATCCGGCGGGCCGATAGTGGTTTCGAATGAAATGGCAGCATAGCGCTCATTGACCGCGGCGCTACCCAGCACCTTGTTGATTTCGCTGTTAAGCCGCATCACGATGTCCCGTGGCGTGCCGGCCGGGGCCACAATGCCGCCCCACGCTGTCGTTTCGTAGCCTTTGACGGACTCCCCGATGGTGGGCACATCGGGGAGTTGCAGGCTGCGCGCGCGGCCCGAAACCCCCAGCGCCTTGACGCGCCCGCTCTTGATGTGCGGTGCGATGGACGACAGGTTGTCAAACATCAGGTCAACCTGGCCGCCCATCAGGTCCTGAATCGCCTGCGGGCTGCCGCGGTAAGGCACGTGGGTCATGAAGGTGCCGGTCATGCTTTTGAACAGCTCGCCGCCCAGGTGCCCCGTGGTGCCGTTGCCTGATGAAGCCATGCTGAGCTTGCCAGGCTTCGATTTGGCCAACGTGATCAACTCGGCCACGTTCTTCACGCCCAGGTCGTTTCGCACGACCAGCGCGTTTTGCACATAGCCGAGCAGCGCCACCGGTACCAGTTGCTTGTCCGGGTCATAGGGCAGTTTGGCGAAAAGGGCTTTGTTGATCGCCAGCGTGCCCACGTTGCCGTAGCCCAGTGTGTAGCCGTCCGGTGCGGCGCGCACGATCTCCTGCGTGCCGATGTTGCCGCTTGCGCCGGGCTTGTTGTCAATCACAAATGGCTGCCCCAGCGTTTTCATCAACTCGCCGGTGAGGATGCGGCATATGTTGTCCGGCGAACCGCCCGCGGAAGACGGCACGATCAGCCGGATGGGCCGATCGGGCCAGGCGGCGCGGGCAAGCAATGGCGCCGATGCCATTGCGGCCGCACCCAGCTTGAGAAGCGTTCGCCGGCTGGCTTGAAATTCAGTCATGAAGGCCACCTTTAGGGTTGATCAATGAGAAAACTGAATGATGCTTGGACAAATCTTTGGCTACAAACGACAATTTGTCCGTCTTCCATGTCTTTTTCTCATGCACCATGATGCTCCGAGCCCCTTCCACGATGTCCCTGCTGTGCCTTGAAGCCAGCGCGCGGCTACGGTCTTTTACTGCAGCAGCGCAAGAGCTTCACCTGACACAAGGCGCAGTCAGCCGCCAGATCATGGCGCTTGAAAGCCGCCTTGACCTCAAGCTGTTTGTGCGGCGCCGGGATGCGGTGGTCCTGACAGAGGCCGGCCGCTATTACCTGGACGAAGTCAGCGCCATTCTCCAGCGCCTTGAGCGCGCAACGGCCAATGTGATGGCGCTCAAGGGGCGCGGGGGTTCGTTGACGCTGTCGGTCGGCGCATCGCTGGGCAGCTATTGGCTGATTCCCCGCCTGCCGGACTTCACCCGCGCGTACAGCGAAATTACCCTCAACTTTGCCACCCGCGTGGGCTCGGTGGATTTCAAGAGCATGCCGGTAGATGCCTCGCTCGAATTTGGCGACGGGAAACGGCTGGGCCTGCACAACGACTTTGTGTTGCCCCTGGCCATGGCCCCGTATGCCGCACCGGCATGGATTGCCAAAAACGGAAAGTCGCTGACCTCCCGTACGCCGCTATCCGCTCTGGTGCACCACACGACGGTACTGGACGCCTGGCAAAAGTGGTTCGACCACGCCGGCATGGAAATCGGTACCGGGCAAGAGGGGCCGCGCTATGAGTTGATGTCGATGGCCCTGAATGCTGCAGTGGTGGGCCTGGGCGCAGTGCTGCTGCCTGATTTCATGGCCAGCGATGCGGTGGCAACCGGCCGGTTGCGTCGGCTCTCAAAGAAGCAATGGGTGTCTACGCGCGGCTACTACCTTGTGTACCCGGAAGAGTCGGCCCGGCTCGAAGCCCTCGAGGTGTTTCGCACCTGGCTGCTGGCGCAAGCGACGACGGAGCAGGTCTGAGACAAGGGCAAGTTGCGGCCCTACCCGCCGGCAGGCCTCAACGCCACCAACACCACAACGACCACAGCCAGGATCAGGGAAACACCCCGCCAGAAAGCCACCGGGTTGCGCTCGAGCAAAGCCGGGCGGGTCTTGTCCAGGAATGACTGGTTGGGGTGGCGCAGGTCGTATAAAAATTCCGACAGCTCGCCATAGCGCTTGGCGGGGTCGGGGTGAACGGCCTTGCGGAGCACGCCGTCTATCCATGCGGGTATGTCACGGTCTTCGTACAGCACGGAGTCATAGCGCAGCTTGCTTTGTGCGGCCCGGGTCCGGCATTTGGCCACTTCGGCGCCGTAGGGCAGCTTGCCCGTCAGCATCTGGTAGGTGATGACCCCGAGCGAGAAAAGGTCTGAGCGCGTGGTGCCGCCCTCCCCCACAAAATACTCCGGCGCCGAATACTGGGCCGTGCCCAGAATGTCCTCGTGCGCGCCGGGGGGGTCTGCTTCCATGAGGCTGGCTACGCGGGTTGAGCCGAAGTCAATGATTTTCGCCGTGCCGGTCTTGTCGATCATGACGTTCTCGGGCCGCAGGTCCTGGTGCAGCATCTCCAGCCGGTGAAACGCGCGCAGGCCTTTGGCGATTTGCTCCACCAGCCCGCGCACCGCTTCCAGCCCGGGCCGGGGGTTGTCGATCATCCACTGGCTCAGCGTTTGCCCGTCGATATATTCGGTGGCCACATACACATAGTGGCGCTTTCGGGTCGGTACATAAGGCTTCAGCACATGCGCGCTGTTGATGCGCCGGGCGATCCACTCTTCCGTCAAAAACCTTTCAAGGTAGGCCGGGTCACCGCCCAGATCTATCGACGGCGTTTTCAGGATGACGAGCTCGCCCGTGTCGTTGTCAGTGGCCAGGTAAATATGGCTGCGGCTGCTGCCGTGCACTTCGCGGACGATGGTGTAGCCGTCAAACTGCGTCCTGGCCTCCAGGATGGGCGGAAGCGGCAGGCCCGACAGCTGCTGGAGCAGCTCGCCGGCCTGCCCGTTGGGCAGCTCATCAACGCGAACAATCTGCGCCGTGAGGTTGTCGCCGCTGCCCCGCTCCAGGGCTTTTTCGACGATGGATTTGGCTGCCATATCCAGCCCGCCAGGCTCGTCAGCGCAGATGTGGATGAGGCCGGCCATGTCGTATTCGCTGACGTGTTCGTACACGCCGTCGGTGGCCAGCAAAAAGATGTCCCCCTGCTCCACCTGCTGGGTCTGGTAGTCGATCTCAAGCTGCGGCTTGAAGCCCAGCGCGCGGCCCAGATAGCTTTGCCCCTGGGAAATCCACACACGGTGGTCGTTGGTCAGTTGTTCCAGCGCCTTGCCGCGCAGGCGGTAAATGCGTGAATCGCCCACATGAAAAATATGCGCAGTGGTCGACTTGATGACCATGGCGCTCAGCGTGCACACATAGCCTTTGTCCTTGTCGTAGCGGTACTGGCTTTTCTGGGTTTGGGCATGCAGCCAGGAGTTGGTGGCGCTCAATATCCGCTCGGCCGATGTCTTGACCGACCAGGCTTCCGAGGTGCAGTAGTAGTCTTCAAGAAAACCAGTGACGGCGTACTGGCTGGCCACGTCGCTGACGGCGCTGCTGCTGATACCGTCGGCCAGCGCAATGGCGATGCCCTTGGCGCTCAGTTGCGGCTCTTTCGGCACATAGATGCCGTGGAAATCCTGGTTGGTTTCCTTGCGGCCCTTGTCCGAATACTGACCTGCCGATATCTTCAGTTCACTGGCCATGTGGGGTACCGGCAAAGCCCCCGCGCATGCAAGATGCGCGGGGGCTTTTGTTTTGAGGCGGATTATTTAAAGGAACGTGATGGTCCGGTTTTAATGTGCGTGGCGTACAGCGTTAAGCCGGTGAAGGCCAGGCCGCCCACCAGGTTACCCAGCACCGTCGGGATTTCGTTCCAGATCAGGTAGTCCATGATGGTGAAGTGCGCGCCCAGCAGCAGGCCGGACGGGAACAGGAACATGTTCACGATCGAGTGCTCAAACACCATGTAGAAGAACAGCATGATGGGCATCCACATCGCGATCACCTTGCCGCTGACCTGGGTGGAGATCATCGCACCGACCACGCCGGCCGACACCATCCAGTTGCACAGCATGCCGCGCACGAAGAGGGTGAGCATGCCGTTGGCGCCGAATTTCTGGTAGCCCAGCGTGCGGTTCTCGCCGATCACGCCGAGGGCCTTACCGACGGCGTTGGGCTCGGTGGAAAAGCCGTTGGTGACGTAGATCGCCATCATCACGGCCACCGTGAAGGCGCCCAGGAAGTTGCCGGTGAACACCAGGCCCCAGTTGCGCAAAACGCCCTTGACCGTGACGCCGGGACGCTTGTCGATCAGCGCCAGCGGGCACAGCACGAACACGCCGGTCAGCAAGTCAAAGCCGAACAGGTACAGCATGACGAACCCCACCGGGAACAGCACGGCGCCCAGCAGGGGCTGGCCGGTCTGCACGTTGATGGTGACAGCGAACCAGGCCGCCAGGGCCAGGATGGCACCAGCCATGTAGGCCCGGATAACGGTGTCGCGGGTGGACATGAAGATTTTGGATTCACCCGCATCCACCATCTTGGTCACAAATTCCGAAGGCACTAAATAAGCCATACGATCCCTCTAAGTCCTGTTTTGCCAAAAAAAAACCACCTCGGATCTTCAACAAAAGATGAAGACCGAAGTGGACGCCGTTATCCATTCAGATCGATTGGGCACCGCGAAACTCGCTGCACCCTGCGCAGGCCTTCGTCAGCCTGACCTGATGGATGCAAGCACATACCGTGCCGCCAACAAAACACCGCGAATCCGGCCTTGCCGGCCCCCGGAGGCCCTGAGGAAGCACTGCGCCGCCCCAAATTTGTGCATTTCAACACCGTTGGCAAATATTTTGGTGCCAACCGGTACATGACCTGGCAAACCCAGGCGCTGGCTTGGGCGATCCGCACCTGGCAGCACCACAGCTTTTCGGCGGCCAGCTGATTCATGAGGCTGACATGTCCTTCCAAAAGAATAGGCGCTCCAACGCCACTACTTTTTCTGGAGAAACCCATGGATCGCCGACAATTTGTTAATTCAACTGCTGCCGTGTTGGGAGGCTCGGCCATGGTGCTTCCCCGCCTCGCCAAGGCGCAGTCAGCCCCTGCCCTCATCACGCGCGAAGCCATGCGGCCCCAAATGGCCCACGGAATTCAAAGCGGCGATCCAAAAGCGGACGGCGCGGTGATATGGACCCGAAGCGACCGGCCTTCACGCCTTTGGCTGGAGTGGGCAACGACCGCCAGTTTTACCAATGCCACGCGCGTGCGGGGCCCTTACCTGATGGAGGACACCGACTTCACCGGGCGCGTGGACCTGACGGGCCTGCCGGCGGGCCAGGAAATCTTCTACCGGGTGGTATTGCAAGACCTGCATAACGAACGTGTGCTGTCTGAAGCCGTGGCCGGCCACCTGCGTCTGCCTGCCGGCGCAGGGGCCAAGGCTGTACGCGACGTGCGCTTTACTTGGAGTGGCGATACGGCCGGGCAAGGTTGGGGCATCAACGAGGCATGGGGCGGCATGAAAATCTACGAGCAGATGCGAAAGGTCAACCCCGACTTCTTCCTGCATTGTGGCGACACGATTTACGCCGACGGCCCCATCACGGCGCAGGTCAAGCTCGCTGATGGTTCCCTCTGGAACAACGTGGTCACCGAAGAGGTCAGCAAGGTCGCGGAAACGCTCAATGAGTACCGCGGCCGCTATCGCTACAACCTGATGGACGCCAATGTGCGCCGCATGGCAGCTGAAGTGCCGCAAATCTGGCAATGGGACGACCACGAGGTGGCCAACAACTGGTCGGACTCCAAAGACTTCGGTGCTGACAAGCGTTACACGGAAAAGAATGTGCCCTTGCTGGTGGCGCGCGCCACCAGGGCCTTTCATGAATTTGCGCCCCTACGCCGTACCGCCGACGTGGAGAGTGAGCGTGTGTACCGCCATTTGCCCCAAGGCCCCCTGCTGGACATGTTTGTGGTCGACATGCGCAGCTATCGCGGCCCCAACAGCCATAACCTGCAAACCAGCGAAACCGAAGAAAGCGCCTTTATGGGCCGCCCTCAAATTGCCTGGCTGCTGGACGGACTCAAGCGCTCAAAATCGGTCTGGAAAGTGATCGCCGCCGACATGCCCATCGGCCTGCATGTGGACGATGGCAAAGACAGCGACGGCCGCAGCCGCTGGGAAGCCATCGCCAACGGTGACGATGGCGCACCTCTGGGCCGCGAAATCGAAACTGCGCGCCTGCTGCGCGAGATCAAGCGTGCCGGCATCAAGAATGTGGTGTGGCTGACTGCCGATGTTCACTACACCGCCGCGCATTATTTCGACCCGGCCAAGGCCAGGTTCAACGATTTTTCACCATTCTGGGAGTTTGTGTCGGGCCCGCTCAATGCCGGTGGATTTGGGCCCAACAAAACCGACGCCACCTTCGGCATGCAGGTGATGTACCAGAAGGCCCCCACCGAAGTGAACGCGCCACCCACCAACGGCATGCAGTTTTTTGGGCAGGTCGACATTGATGCCAAAACCAGGGCCATGACGGTCACCTTGAAAGACCTGGCCGGCGCGTCGCTTTACACCAAGACACTGGCGCCACAACGCGCCTGACCGGCAGCACCCGGGCTCTTCACTTGCCTTCCATCAGCTTCACCAAGGCCCACAACACCCGGTTCGCCGGCGTTGCAACACCCAGCGCCTCACCGCGCCTGACCACCAGCCCGTTGAGGTAGTCGATTTCGGTGGGTTTGCCGCGCGCCAGGTCTTGTGCGGTGGATGAAAACTGGTTGGGCATGCTGCCGGCCAGTTTGTCCACGGCCAGATGCATGTCGCCCTGCACCCGCACGCCTTCGGCCTCCGCCACGGCCAGGCATTCGGCCACCACGTCGCGCATGACGTCTTTCACGCCCTCGCCCTGCACGGTTTTACCGTACGGCAGCTGCGCGATGGCCGAGACCGCGTTGTAGGCGCAGTTGAGGATGAGCTTGGCCCACAGTGCGCCGCGCACGTTGCTGGAGATTTCAACCGGCACACCGGCTGCGATGAAGGCCTGGGCCACGGCCTCGCTCCGGCTGGCCGGCTCGATCACCAGTTCGCCGCGGCCGTGGTGCCTGACGTGGCCGGGGCCTGCCATTTCGGTGGCCACGTACACCACGGCGGCAGCCACTGCATGCTGCGGCAGCACGGTGCGCAGGCGGTCGGCGTTGTCCACGCCGTTTTGCAGGCACAGCACCAGCGCATCAGGCGCCAGGTGCGGCCGTATCAATGCACCGGCCGCTTCGGTGTCGGTGGATTTCACGCAAAACAGCACCAGGTCAGCCCCCTCAACGCCGGCGGGTTCGCTGCTGGCGGCCAGGCGCACGTGTTCGTCGAAAGTGCGGGTTTCCATGTGCAGGCCGTCACTCTGGATGGCGTCAGCATGCCGGGGCCGGGCGATTAGCACCACGTCAAGCCCGGCACGGGCCAGCATACCGCCGTAATAACAACCAACAGCGCCTGCGCCCATCACGGCGACTTTGAGGGATTGGGTCATGGGTGTCTTTGCCTTCGGTGAGATGCAGATACGGAAACGGAAGAGGAAAAAGGAATTGTGGGTGAAGTCTGCCGCCCTTGCCGGCGACCGGGCCTCTTGGGAACCTTTCCGCGGTCTACGCGGGGCCGCCGGCAAAGCGCCGGGCCAGCTGGTCACGCTCGAAAGCCTCGACGACGAAGTCGATAAACACGCGCGTCTTGGCAGGCATCTGGCTGCGCGTGGCGTAGTAAATCGAGATCGCGCCGGCATCGACATACCACTGCGGCAGCACCCTGACGAGTTCACCGCGTTCCAGCGCGGGCAGTACGTCGGGCACGCCCAGCAACGCCACACCCAGGCCCAGCAACGCTGCGGCGCGCATGGCCGTCGGGTCGTTCACGACGACCGACTCGGTGAGGCTTGCCGGAACTTCCACACCCGCCCCATCGCGCATGACCCACTGGCGCACCCGGCCCGTTGCGCTGGATCGCAGGGCGATGCCGTTGAGCGCCGCCAGGCCCGCAGGGTCGGCTGGGGCTTGATGGGCGGCCATATAGGCGGGTGACGCCACTGCGACCAGGTGAATCGGGGCCAAGGCGCGCGACACTACGCCCGGAGACAGCTCAAAGCTGCCGCCAATGGCCGCGTCATACCCTTCGGCGATCAGGTCAACCGGCCGGTTCTCAAAGTGCCAGTCGGGGCGAACCAGGGGATAGCGGGCCAGAAAACCCGGCAGCAAAGGCACGATGTACTCGGTGCCGAAGGTGGGCGACATGCTGACCTTAAGCTGACCTGCGGGAGTGCCGCTGTCGCTGGAAACGGCCGCGATGGCGGATTGCAGCGCGTCGAGGTTGCCGCCAATCGAGACCAGGAAGCGTTCCCCGGCTTCGGTCAGCGTGAGTTTGCGGGTCGAGCGCTGAAACAGCCGCACGCCCAGGTTTCGCTCCAGCATGGCGACGTTGCGGCTGACGGCGGCAGGCGTCAGGGCCAGGCGCCGTGCCGCCTCAGAAAAGCTGCGGCCTTCGGCGCTGCGCACAAACGATTCGAGGTTGGCCAGGGTTTCCATTTCCCCATCTTAAAGCAATGATTGAAAATAATTCAATCAATTGCCGGCTTATCAAAAGGCAATCAAAAACCCATCATTCACCCATCAACAACCCAGGAGTGAATTTATGTCTACCCCCTCAACCCCATCCAGCACCCCCAGCATCGGGATCGTCGGTGCCGGCGCCATCGGCACGGCATTTGCCAAAACCCTGGCCCGCCAGGGCATCCATGCCACGCTGTCCAACAGCCGCGGCCCGGACTCGCTCAAAGACATCGTGCGCGAACTCGGCCCCACCATCCACGCCGGCACCGTCAAGGAAGCCGCCACAAAAGACATCGTGCTGGTGGCCGTCAACTGGGGCCGCCTGCCTGAAGCGCTGGCCGGTTTGCCCAACTTTGGCGGCCGTGTCGTCATTGACGCCAACAACGCGGTCGAAGGCCCTCCTCTGCGGCCCGTTGAGTTGAACGGCCGAGCCTCCAGCGAAGTGTTTGCCGAGCTGGTGCCCGGCGCGCGCGTGGTGAAGGCCTTTAACCACCTGGTCGCCCAGCTGCTGGCCACAGACCCTGCCGACCAGGGCGGCAAACGCGTGCTGTTTTTCTCAGGCGACGACGCCAAGGCAAAGGCGACCGTGGCGGCGCTGATCAGCCAGCTCGGGTTCTCGGGAATCGACCTCGGCGCTTTGGCCGTGGGTGGACGCCTGGCGCAGTTCCCCGGCGGCCCGCTGCCCATTCTCAACCTGGTGCAGTTCGGCTGAAGCCGCAGCAATCGCTATCAAATCAATAGCTGCTTGCGCTCGTCCCTATTGGCCTGCAGCCCGTTTTGACACTCAAAAAAGGCCTTTCGAGGCCTTTTTTTGGGGTGTTTCAGGCCCGCGGCAGCGTGATCCGGGCGCAGAGGCCGCCGCCGCCAGCAGGTAGCAGTTCAAACTTTCCGCCATGCGCGCGCACGATGCGGTCCACGATGGCCAGGCCCAGCCCTGCGCCGGGCGGGCCGGTGCGTGTGCTTTCAGCGCGGCGAAAGGGTTGCTTCAAGGCCTCGGCCTGCGCTGCGTCAATGCCGGCACCATGGTCAGTCACCTCTAACCAGACCGAGTCGCCTTGCACGCCGGTGGCCATCGTGACCGGCGGCAGGCCGTGGCGCCAGGCGTTTTCAACCAGGTTGGTGAGCACGCGGCGCATCGCACGCGGGCGCAAGGACACGGGCGGCGGGTTGCCACCCTGCAGCGCCACCGGCATGCCGTGCCCGGCCGAGGCGGCCGCCACCTCAGCCGCCAGCACATCCAGCGCCACCGGCGCCAGCGCTTCGCTTTCGGTGCTGCGGGCAAAGTCCAGGAACTGGCTGATGATGGCGTCCATTTCTTCCACGCCGCGTGTCATGCGGGCCATCAGCTCATCGTCGCCTTGACCGGCTTTTTCGGCCTTGTCGCGCAGGATCTCGATGCCCAGGCGCAGCTTGGTCAGCGGCGTGCGCAGGTCGTGCGACACCCCGGCCAGCATCAGCGCTCGCTCGTCGTCGGCCTGGGCCAGGCTGCGCACCATCTGGTTGAAGCTGCGGCTCAGGTCGGCGATTTCCGTGGGTCCGTCTTCAGGCAGCGGCTGCGGGCTGGTGCCGCCCGCCAGTGTGTGCGCCGAAGCCATCACGCGGCGCAGGGGCTGGTTCAGGTAGCGGTGAATCAGCAGCGCGCCCAACAAGGCCAGCAAGGCGCTGGCGAGCGAGGTCACGACCCAGGCGCCGGTGAATTCACGCGCCGGCAGTACGCCGGGCAGGTTGACCCAATGGTCGGCGCCGTCCAGGCGCAGCCGCACCGCCAGGCTGCCGCCGGCTTCGCGCCGCCAGATGATTTCAGAGCCCTCGCCTTCCAGCGCAATGCCGCGCGAGGCTTCATTGACGAAGCGCCGCTCAAGCCGGCTCAGCAGCCGGCGTTCGCCGCGGCTGTCAATTTCGTCGTCATCGGCAATGCCCTGCATGGCGCGGCGGTTGAACTGCGCGACAAAAGCCTCGCGCTGCGCGGGTGGCATGGCGGCCAGGCCGGCGCGGATGGAGCTGACATTGCGCGCCACCGCCACCGAAAGTTGCGCCAGCCGCGGTTTGATGATCAGCTGACGCACCAGCAGCGCACTGGCCAGCTGGCCGACCACGATGAGCACCACGATCAGCAGCACATTGCGGCCGAACAGGCTGCGCGGAAACAGCTTCATGGAAATAGCCTCACGGCTTGCCCGCCTTGGCGTTTTTTGCCGCACCGCCTTCCGGCACAAACACATAACCCACGCCCCACACGGTCTGGATGTGCGCCGGCTGCGACGGGTCGGCCTCCACCAGCTTGCGCAGGCGCATGACCTGCACGTCGATGCTGCGGTCAGTGGCTTCGTGGTCGCGGCCATAGGCCAGCTCGATCAGCCTGTCGCGGCCCAGCGGCCGGTTGGGGTGCAGGGCCAGCGCCTGCAGCAGGCTGAATTCACCGGTGGTGAGTGGCACGTCTTCGCCGTTTTTTTCCAGCCGGCGTGCTTCCAGCTTTAAGGTGAAGGCGCCAAACTGCACCGTGCCCTGGCCGGGCAGCGGGCCGCTGTGCGCGCCCAGCATGCGCTGGCGGCGCACCAGCGCCTGGATGCGGGCCAGCAGCTCACGCGGATTGAAAGGCTTGGGCAGGTAGTCGTCGGCGCCCATTTCCAGCCCGACGATGCGGTCCACCGGGTCGCCGCGGGCAGTGAGCATGACGATGGGAATGGTTTCGCCCTGCGCGCGCAGGCGGCGGCACACCGCCAGGCCGTCTTCGCCCGGCATCATCACATCGAGCACCAGCACGTCGAAGCGCTCGCGCGCCAGCAGGGTGTCCAGGGTTTTGGCGTCTTCCAGTGTGCGCACGGCGTAACCCTGGTCGCTCAGGTAACGCTGCAGCAGGCTGCGCAGGTCGGCCTCGTCGTCGACCACCAGGACCCGGGCCAGTGGCTCGCTCATCGTGAAAGACCTGTCTGCAAAATCGCGCTGGAAACAACCATCAGAAAACACCCCGCCGCAATAAAGATGCCCCATGGTAGCGGCCCGCGCCTGGCCACCCGCCCGGCAAATCATGACAAACGATGACAAAGCCGGGATTTGTTCATGCCTTGTCATCAAGAGGCCGCTTGCAGCCATGCCTGGCTCACATCTGGCGGCCACAGTGACATCACGGCGCTGCGATGCGGCCGGAACCTCAAGACGCTTCACCGTTCAACGTCAACCTTCAAGGAGTTCACCATGAAAACCATGCTTTCCGCCACTGCCCTGACCACCGCCCTGACATGCACCCTGCTGGCCGCAGGTTTTGCCGCCCCCGCCGAAGCGGCCAGCCGCCACGTGGTACGCACCCACGCCGACGGCAGCGCCACCGCCACCAGGGCGATCACCCGCGAGGGCCCGCAAGGCGGCACACGGGTGCGCAACCGCAGCACCACCGCCGACGGCCAGGGCAATGCCAGTACCGTGGGCGGTGCCTCCACCACAGGCCCCAACGGCGCCACCGCCGTGCGCACCGGCCAGGCCAGCCGCAGCGCGGACGGCTCGGCACAACGCAGCGGAGAGTTTGCCGCCACCGGCACCAAAGGCAGCGTGCAAAGCAGCGGCAGCAGCAGCAAAACCGCCGACGGCGCCATCAACGCCAGCCGCAACACCACGGCCACCAGTGCCGCCACCGGCAACAGCGTGCAAAGCACGGCTTCCTACAACCAGGCCACCGGTGTCACCCGCAGCACGACCTGCTATGACGCTGCCGGCGCGGCGATGAGCTGCCCGTCGCGTTGAGTGGGCCTGGGCCTTTTATCAAATCCGGTTTTCAAAATTTCAACCTTCACTTTCATTTTTTTGGAGCGCTCTCATGACCCCCTCGTTCAACCTCCGCGCACTTTCAATCGTCAGCCTCGTGGGCTTTCTTGTGCTGGGCACCGCAGCCCATGCCCAGGCACCCAACGCCGCCCGCCTGGAAAAAGCCCGCACCGAACTGCAAAAACGCTTTGAGGCGGCCGACACCAACAAGGACGGCAAGCTGACCCGCGAAGAAGCGCAGGCAAAAATGCCCAAGGTGTACAAAAACTTTGACGCCATCGACGCCAGCCATGCAGGCACCATCTCGCTGGCCGACATCGAGACCTTTGTGGCATCGAAAAAAGGCTCGCGCAAACCGGCCGGCTGACGACTACGCATCGCGCAACCCGAATGCCTGACCCATCGTTGACGCACAAGGTCAGAGGCGGGCCGGATATGCTGTCCGGCCTGCCCGCCGCAATACCACTGGAGCCATGACATGTCCCTTGCCCCTCGCCTCCCCACGCACTGGCCGACCTGGCAGATGCTTGCGCTCGTGCTCACCGCGGCTCTCTGCGCCGCGCCGGTGGCTGCCCAGCAGGACAGCGGCCGCCTGGCAAGAAAAACCGCCAGGTCCACCGTGCCGGCCGGGGTGCGGCAAATCCCCGACATCGCCTACGGCACAGACCCGCGCCAGCGCATGGATGCCTACCTGCCGCAGCAGCCGGCAGCCAACGCACCGGTCATCGTCATGGTGCACGGCGGCGCCTGGATGGTGGGCAACAAGGCGATGGCCAATGTGACCGACAACAAGGTGGCCTGGTGGGTCAAACAGAAGGGCTACATCCTGGTGTCGGTGGGCTATCGCCTGTCGCCGCAGGTTGACCCGCTGGTGCAGGCGCGCGATGTGGCCAGCGCCCTGGCCAAAACGCAGGCCATGGCGGCCTCGTGGGGCGGCGATTCAGCCAAGGTCTTTCTGATGGGGCATTCGGCGGGCGCACACCTGGTGGCGTTACTGGGTGCCTCGCCGGCATTGGCCTATACGTCAGGCGCCAGGCCGTGGCTCGGCACTGTGGCGCTTGACAGCGCCGCGCTGGACCTTGAGCGCATCATGAAAGCGCGCCACATGCGGTTTTACGACCGCGTGTTTGGCGCCGACCCGGCCTATTGGCGCACTGTGTCGCCCAGCAGCGTGCTGGCGGCTGACGCCACGCCCATGCTGCTGGTCTGCTCGACACAACGGGCAGATGACCCCTGCGCACAGTCGCGTGACTTTGCCGCGAAGGTGACGGCCAAAGGCGCGCGGGCCAGTGTGCTGCCGCAAGACCTGACGCACGAACAGGTCAACACCACGCTGGGCCTGCCCGGCGGCTATACCGATGCGGTAGATGGCTTTATGGCGGGGCTGCTGCCGCGCTGATGGTTTTAAGTAAATACAGGCTGCAGCCCTCAGGGAACGAGCGCAAGCAGCTATTGATTTGATAGCGGATTCAGGCTCAACTACTTCGCCGCACCAGGCTCTGCCGCGGCCGGGGCGGCATTGCGGCGGTGGTAGGTAAAAAACGTCCACATCATCAGCGTGGCGTCCGGGCCTTCGGGCTCGCTGAATTCCATGCTGGCGTCTCCGCCGCTCCAGGCGTGGCCCAGGCCGTCTACATCGCACTTCACCAGCTGCGGCTTGCGGCCGGCGTACCAGGTCGTCGTCTGGTAGGCATGGCGTGGCCGCCTGCCGCTGCGGCGCTCGGGGTAGCGGCGAACCACCGGCTCGAGGCGGGCCGCATTTTGGGTAATGACCGGGTTGTTGATGATTTCGAACTGCTCGGCCAGCTGCTCCGCGTTCACCCGCCGCACCACGGCATCGTTGTCGCCATGGATCAGGATGGCCGGCATGCCCGGGAACTCCGGCTGGGCGCTGGCAAACAAGCGCGCCACCGCATCGTAAGACGAGCCCGAGCCGTGTTGCATGGCCCGGTAGGCGCTAAAGGGCGAATGGGTGGTGCCGAACACGGGTGCGGAATGCATGCCCACGGCCGCGATCAGCTCCGGGTGGCGCAGTGCCACGATGGCCGCCAGAGCAGCGCCGGCCGACAGGCCCGCCACGTAGGTGCGTGAAGCGTCAAGCCCGTGTTTTTGCTGCACCTGGGAAATCATGGCGGCGATCACGCCCACATCGCCCTCCCCGTTTTGCGTGGCCCGCTTGTACCAGTGCCAGCAGCGGTGGGCGTCGGCCGCGCTGGACTGCTGGGGGTAGAGCACAGCAAAACCCTTGCGCTCGGCCAGCTCGTTCATGCGGCTGCCCGCTGCAAAGTCAGCCGCCGTCTGCTGGCAGCCGTGCAGCATGACGACCAGCGGGCGCGGTGCCGCAGGGGCATCGGGAACCCCGGCAGTAGCGGCAGTAGCGGCCGTAGCGGCCGTAGCGGCCGTAGCGGCCGCGGCGGGAAGATACAGCCAATACAGCATGCGCCGGGAATCCGTCAGCAAGCCGTCCCCGGGCAAGGTAAACCAGGCCTTGCGCCAGGTGCCGGGCAAACCGGCTGCTGCGCGGGCCTGTGCAGCCGTGGGCCGGCGGGCTTTTTTGGCGGGCCGGACAACCACCGGTTTCAGCAGCTTGACCCCGGGCCTGCGTCTGCGCGGCGTTGTGGTGGCAGGCAACGCCGGTGTGACCTTGGGCAGCAGGCTTTCAAACAGCCGCAAGCCCTGCGCCTGCTGGGCCTTGCCCATACGGCGCATGCTTTTAAGCCAAAGACTGCTTATGCTTCTGGACATGGTTTGACAAAAAGTGGTGGGGCCATCTGGGGTCGGTTCGAGGTCTGCGTCTGCGTTGATTTCCAGGAAGGCGTTTGCGCCAGATCAATAAGTACACGGTCATTTTGCTGCATTGCAACAAAATGTCTACCAGCGTAGTCATAAAACATTGAATTCGGCGCTTTCCGTCACAAAATCGGGGTTACAAAATGCTAAACCCGAGCCGCTACGATGGAGGCCGGGAGCGCGTGCGCCATTTCAGCGCGTGTACGCACCATTTAGAGTCTTTTTGTGCTTTCCGGCCTTTGCCCTCTTTGCCCTCTTTGCCCTCTTTTTGAACCACCGCACATTTCTTTTCGCTTTTCGCCTGTTTTCTCATGCCTGACTTCCTGACCGCCGCCCTTTATCAGTTCGTTGAGCTGCCCGATTTCGCCGAGCTGCAGGCGCCGCTGCTGGCGCATTGCGAAGCCCATGGTGTCAAGGGCACGCTGCTGCTTGCGGCAGAGGGCATTAACGGCACGATTGCCGGGCCTGAAGAAGGTGTGCGCGCCGTGCTGGCCTATCTGCGCAGTGACCCGCGCCTGGCGAAGCTGGAGCACAAGGAGGCCTGGGCTGAATCGATGCCGTTCTACCGGATGAAGGTGCGGCTCAAGCGCGAGATCGTCACCATGGGTGTGCCGGAAGTACACCCTGCGCTGATGGCGGGCGAATACGTCAAGCCGCAGGAATGGAACCAGCTGATCAACGAGCCGGGCGTGGTGCTGGTCGATACACGCAACGACTACGAGGTGTCTATCGGCACCTTCCACGGGGCCGTCAACCCGCACACCAGCAGCTTTTCAGAGTTGCCCGGCTGGGTGGAGCGCGAAATGGCTGAAGGCGGCAAGCTGGCGGCGCATGACGGCAAAAAGCCGAAGGTGGCGATGTTCTGCACCGGTGGCATTCGCTGCGAAAAATCCACCGCGCTGCTGCGCTCCAAAGGCTTTGAAGAGGTCTACCACCTCGAAGGCGGCATCCTCAAGTACCTGGAAACCGTGCCCGAGGCGCAAAGCACCTGGAAAGGCGAATGTTTTGTGTTTGATGAGCGCGTGTCAGTCGGCCATGGCCTCAAGCCCGGCGCCTTCACGCTGTGCCGCTCGTGCCGCGACCCGCTGAGCGAAGAAGACCGCCAGTCGCCGCTGTACGAGCTGGGCGTGAGCTGCGCGCACTGCCATGCAAAGACGACGGAAGAACAGAAAGCCGGCTACCGCGAGCGCCAGCGCCAGGTCGAGCTGGCCGAAGCACGCAATGCGGCGCACATCGGCGTGCGGCAATCCGGCACTTGATGCACCTGGTGTCTCAGGCCATGAACAGCGCCCTGCCCGTCCTGTATTCCTTTCGCCGTTGCCCGTATGCCATGCGCGCCCGGCTGGCGCTGGCCGTGAGCGGCGAGCCCTATGAGTTGCGTGAAGTCGTGTTGAAGAACAAGCCCGCACAAATGCTGGCCGCTTCGCCCAAAGGCACGGTGCCTGTGCTGGTGCTGCCCGGCGGCGAAGTCATTGATGAAAGCCTGGACGTGATGCTGTGGGCGCTGCGGCGCAATGATCCCGAGGGCTGGCTCACATCACCGCAAGGATCCATCGATGACATGCTCGCGCTGGTTGCCGGCAACGACGGCGCCTTCAAGCGCAGTCTGGACCGCTACAAATACCCGAATCGCTACCCCGAAGAATCTGCAGGCGACAACGCGGGCTTTGCCCACGAACATCGGGCTGCATGCGCAAGTTGGCTGGGCCAGCTGGAAACCGTGCTGGCCGGCGGCTGGCTCTTCGGCACACATGCCAGCCTGGCCGACATGGCGTTGCTGCCGTTTGTGCGGCAGTTTGCACATACCGATGCGGCCTGGTTTGCCGCGCAACCCTGGCCGCAGGTGCAGGCCTGGCTCGCGCGCTTTGAAGCCAGCGCGCTGTACGAAGGCGTGATGGGCAAGCATGCGCCTTGGCAGGCGGGTGCGGTTTGAGCCCACACTCGCTATCAAATCAATAGCTGCTCGCGCCGATTCTGATTGGGCGGGAAGCCGATTTAAGCTTGAAATCGGTTTGAAAGGCCGTTTTTCACCTGTTTTTGGCCACCAAGCGACCTTTTTCGAGCCCCAAAACACTACTTTTAGAGGTAAAAATCCCTGCAGCCAAATACCAGCGTGCGCAAGCAGCTATGAAATTTATAGCGATTAGGCGCAGCAGACAGCATCACTGTTCTGCCCATAAGCGACGAATTGAGCTTTTTCATCCTGCTCGCATGGCAAACAGCGCCTTCGCTGCTTCTAAACTGTCGCTACCTGCCGACTTCAGGAGGCTGAGACCGGACGGCCCTGACTGCCAAATACAAACTTAAGCCGGAACGGGTTGCCCGGCTTCACCTATTTCAACATCCCATCCACCAGGTTCTCACCAATGCCTCCTATTGAGCAATCAGACGGTTTTGCCAAAGCTGCGCAGACACTGCGTACCCGCGCGACACAAGCGACCGACCCCGCCATCAAAGACGACATGCTCAAGGCGGCGGAGAAATTTGAAGATATTCACGAAAAGGCTGCGCTTGTTTTCGGGCAGATCAACCAGTCTCTGGCCGATACGGAACGACTCAAGGCAGTGCAAAAAAGGAAGGCTCGTCGGTCCTTCTGGGCGGGATGGATTGTGCTGGCGATGCTGATCATGATCGTTGGTTTTAGTGTCAAGGCAGGATTGATCTAATCACACCTTTCTGGCCCAGCGCCAGGGGTTCTCAGCGCCGAATGCGCGTAGACAGCACCACCGAGGTATTGGTGCGCTCGACCCCATCGAGCAAGCCAATGCCGTCGATCAGTGCATCCAGCCGTTCAATCGAGCCGGCCTGCACGATGGCGATCATGTCGAAGGTGCCGCTGACCGAGAGCAGTGAGCGGACCTCGGGGATCTTGCGCAGCGCCGCCTCGACCGGGCCAGAGAGCTTGGGGCCGACGGTGAGCATCACGTGGGCGGCCACCTGCGACTGCTCATACGCGTCGCCGGTGCGCACGCCGTAGCCGGTGATGACCTTGTCGCGCTCCAGCCGCTCTATGCGGGCCTGCACTGCCGTGCGCGACAAACCCACCTTGCGGGCGAGCAAGGCCACCGGGCAACGGGCGTTTTCACGCAACTCGCTGAGCAGTATCTGGTCTATGGCGTCAAGGTTCATGCGTCTGGGTGGGTTGCACCCTGTTGTGGAGATGAATAGTCAAATAGATGGTTATGGCCTTCTATTTACCTAAATTATCACTTCTATTTGTATAAATTGATACTACCAACCGCCGGTGCTGCACTCCACAATCAATCAACGCCCCTCGCTTTGGAGTGGCCATAAAAGGAGCTGATATGAAAAAAATCATGGTCGTAGGCGCAGGCAAAATCGGCTCAACCATTGCCGCCCTGCTGGGCGCCAGCCAGGACTATGCCGTCACGGTGGTAGACGCATCGCAGGCCGCATTGGCAGGCATCAAGGCCAGCGGCGGAGTTCAAGTCATAGTGCTGGACGTCACCGACCCCGCCGCCCTGCGCGCGGCGCTTGAAGGGCAGTTTGCGGTGCTCAGCGCAGCGCCGTTTCACCTCACCACATCGATTGCCGAGGCCGCCGTGGCGGCCGGTGTGCATTACCTGGACCTGACCGAAGACGTGGCCAGCACGCGGCGCGTGCGGGAGCTGGCCGGTACCGCGCGCTCGGCGCTGATCCCGCAATGCGGCCTGGCGCCGGGTTTTGTGTCCATCGTGGCGGCCGACCTGTGCCGGCGTTTTGACAGCCTGCACAGCGTGCGCATGCGCGTGGGCGCCCTGCCCCAGTACCCGTCGAACGCGCTGAACTACAACCTGACCTGGAGCACCGACGGCGTCATCAACGAGTACTGCGAGCCCTGCGAAGCCATTGTGGAAGGCGTGCTGCGCCAGGTGCCGCCGCTGGCCGAACACGAGGAGTTCTCACTCGACGGCGTGACCTACGAGGCCTTCAACACCTCAGGCGGCTTGGGCACGCTGTGCGAGACGCTGCAGGGCAAGGTCACCAACCTCAACTACAAGACCATCCGCTACCCCGGCCACGCAGCCATCATGAAGGCGCTGCTCAACGACCTGCGCCTGCGCGACCGCCGCGGCGTTCTGAAAGACATCCTGGAAAACGCCCTGCCCACGACGATGCAGGACGTGGTCATCGTGTTCGTGACTGTGAGCGGACAGCGCGAAGGCCGGCTGATGCAGGAGACCTACGCCCACAAGGTTTACAGCCACGTGGTCGGTGGCGTGTTGCGCAGCGCGATCCAGATCACCACGGCGGCCGGTATTTGCACGGTGCTGGATTTGCTGGCTAACGGGCGGTTGCCAGCGCAGGGGTTTGTGCGGCAGGAAGATATTGCGTTGGGGGATTTTCTGGGGAACCGGTTTGGTAACGCTTATTCGCCTTTGGTGGAGCGGGCTGCGGCTTGAGTTTTTTTAGGAAAACAGGCGTTACGGTTAATGGGGGCGAGCGCTAGCGGCTATTGAATTGATAGCGGCTTCTTTTTTGGGTTGTTGTTGGTTTGATGGGCGCGCCTTCCTCTGAGTCCTGCTGGCCGGGCAACTCCCGGCCAGCAACCCTCAGCAAAAGCGCACCCACTAAACAAGAGCCGCAACGGGCAACACAAGCTCAAGAGTGCTTCTTGACCCATCCCACATAAGCATCCACCCACCCCTGTAAAAACTTGCGGCTGCCTTCACTGATGCCGCCATCAGCGTCGTACAAACCTTCCTTGTTGTGCACAAAAGCCTCAGGCTGCCCCAGCGTAGGCACATTCAGGTAGGCCAGGATATTGCGCAGGTGCTGCTGGGCAAGCGCGGTGCCAATGGCGCCAACCGATGCCCCAATCACGCCGGCAGGCTTGCCATCCCATGCACTCTGCCCATAAGGGCGTGAGGCATGGTCAATGGCATTTTTCAGCACACCGGGAATCGATCGGTTGTATTCAGGCGTGACAAACAGCAGGCCCTGCGCCGCCTTGATCTCGCCCTTGAGCCGCTTCACCTCTGCCGACGGATTCCCGTCATCGTCCTGGTTGTAAGGCGGCAGGTCGTCAATGCGCACATGGGTAAAGCTGAAGTCCGCGGGAAACAGCTTTTCAAGCGCTCCGGCGAGTTTTTTGTTGAACGAATCCTTGCGGATGCTGCCGACGACGACAGCGATGTTGTATTGAGCCATGGGGTTCTCCAGAAAATGTCAGGATGGAATGGGTTGACCAGCGGATCTGCAAAGCCACCTCAACTTGTAAAACAATTCGCGTGTTTTCGCTGTAGGACTTCAGGACAGAATGCCCCGAAGCCCTGCTTTCCCATTCAGCTGAAAACCGTTCAGAACCCCGCCAGCACCGCGCCCTTGAACTCGGCTTGCACATACTTGCGGATTTCTTCCGAGTGGTAGGCCTTGACCAGCTTGGCCACCCAGGGCTTGTCTTTGTCTTGCTCGCGCACGGCCAGCAAATTGACATACGGCGACTTGGCAGCTTCCTGGGCAATCGCGTCTTTCGGGTTCAGCCCGGCTGAGAGCGCGCAGTTGGTGTTGACGGCCGAGGCGTCCAGGTCGTCCAGCGAGCGTGGCAGCTGCGCGGCGTCGAGCTCCACAAACTTCAGCTTCTTCGGGTTCTCGATCACGTCGAGCGGCGTGGCCTTCAGGCCTGCTTCGGGCTTGAGCTTGATCAGGCCCTTGTCCTGCAGCACCAGCAGCACACGGCCGCCATTGGTCGGGTCGTTGGGGATGCCGAAGCGCGCGCCTTCTTTCAGCTCGGCCAGGCTCTTGACCTTCTTGGAATAGAGGCCGATCGGGAAGTTGACGGTGTAGCCGACGTTGACGAAGAGCTCGATCATGAAAATTCGCTAGACCTTGTCACCCCTCACGGTTCTTGTGAAAACGTGTGAGGCTCATTTTTAAACAGGACGCGAATTTAGCCGAGCTTTCCCCAAACTCAAAAGAATATTAAATTGACTAGTTAGATCAATAACCAGCTATAGAGCCCGATTTACAGCCTTTTACGCATTTTTCAGCGAAAACTTGATCATTTATACCCGGATGATATAAACTCATCATTTGACCCGGACAAAATTAACCGTAATGACTTTATGACCTCTACCATGATCGCCACGCCCCGCACCCTGACCGCCTTCGCCGGGTTCCAGCGCATTGCCTCCGGGCCGCGCCGCGAGCTGCTCGCGCAGTTGCGCGCTACACCCCAGCCGGCCGACATCCTGCTTCGCATATTCAACGATGCCAACGGGGAACGCCTGGACCTTGACCTGCGGCCCGATGCCGTGGATGCGCCCGACGACACGCCGCCCGACCTTCCGCCCGCTGAACCCGAAGCACCGGCGACGCGTTCTGTCGGGCGCCCCCGGCTGGGGGTGGTTGCGCGTGAAGTCACCTTGCTGCCGCGGCACTGGGAGTGGCTCAGCCGCCAATCCGGCGGTGCTTCGGTTGCGCTGCGCAAGCTGGTGGAAGAAGCGAGCAGGGCCAACGAGGCACGCGATGCGGTACGGGCCTCCCGCGAAGCCGCATACCGCTTCATGGCGGAAATCGCGGGCGACCTGCCCGGCTTCGAAGAAGCCACCCGCGCCCTGTTTGCCGGCGACCGGCTGCGTTTTGCCACCCTGGTCGAGCCCTGGCCTGAGGACGTGCGAACCTACCTGGCGGCACTGGCCGCCGCCAGCTGGAGCGCCGCATGAAGCCGCCGGATCTTTCCGCCCTCGACCACCGGCTTGAAACCGAAGTGCATGAGGGCGACGTGCGCGCAGCGGGTGAAATCGCGGCACCGCCGATTTCCGTGGCCGACACGGCTCCGCCGCTGGCAACACAGCCTGCGGCGGCGAAACCCGCTTCGCACGGCCGGCCCGCATTGAGCGACGGGGTGCCGATGTGGAAGACCTTTGCCGCCTTCCTTGCGCCCATGCTGCTCAGCAACATCCTGCAGTCGCTGTCGGGCACGCTGAACAACGTGTACGTCGGCCAGATGATCGGCGTCGGCGCATTGGCGGCGGTGTCCAGCTTTTTTCCCATCCTGTTTTTCTTCATCGCCTTCACCATCGGCCTGGGCGCAGGCGCCTCCGTGCTGATCGGCCAGGCCTGGGGAGCGCGTGACACCGGAAAAGTCAAATCGATTGCCGGCACGACGCTCAGTGTCGGCCTGATTTTTGGCCTGCTCGTGGCGCTGTTCGGCGGCATCTTTACCGGGCCCCTGCTCAGGGCGCTGGGCACGCCGGCCGACATCCTGCCCGACGCCACGCTCTATGCCCGCATCATGATGATGGCAGGGCCCGGCCTCTTCGTCTATCTGCTGGCCACCGCCATGCTTCGCGGTGTGGGCGATACCGTCAACCCTCTCTACACGCTGGGCATTTCAACCCTGGTCGGCCTCGCCGTCACACCGGCGCTGATCCGCGGCTGGTTCGGCCTGCCGCAGCTGGGCGTGGCCAGCGGTGCGGTGGCTTCGGTGCTGTCGATGGTGACGGCCACGGCCTGGCTGGCCTTCAGGCTGCGCCGCATCCACAGCCCGCTGGCACCGGACGCGGAATTTGTACGCCACATGCGCATCAACGGCAGCATCCTCAAGACCGTGCTCAGGATCGGCGTGCCCACCGGCGTGCAGATGATTGTCATTGCGCTGGCTGAAGTCGCCCTGCTCTCGCTGGTCAACAGTTATGGCTCCAACGCCACAGCGGCCTACGGCGCCGTCAACCAGGTGGTGGCGTATGTGCAGTTCCCGGCGATCTCGATTGCCATCACCGCTTCCATCCTGGGTGCGCAGGCGATCGGCGCGGGCCGCACCGACAAACTGGGCACCATCGTGCGCACCGGTCTGCTGATGAACCTGGTGCTGACCGGCTCACTCGTGCTGCTGGGCTATTTGTTCTCGCGCCACCTGATGGGCTTTTTCATCACCAGCGAACCGGTGATTGAGATGGCACAAACGCTGCTGCACATCATGCTGTGGAGCAGCGTCATCTTCGGCATGGCCTCGGTGCTCTCGGGCATCATGCGCGCCAGCGGCTCGGTGCTGGTGCCCACCGGCATCGCCATCTTCTGCATCGCGCTGGTGGAGGTGCCCGTCGCCTGGTTCATGAGCCACCGCATCGGCATCAACGGCATCTGGGTGGCCTACCCGGTCACCTTCATCGCCATGCTGGGTCTGCAGACGGCTTATTACCGGCTGGTCTGGAAGAAGAAGTCGATCAGGCGCCTGATTTAGGGCAGCGCCGGGGCTGTGGCCTTTTGACGGCTGCCTGGCCCTGGCAAGCCGCTTTCAGGCAAAAGGGGGTAGCCCAGGCGCCGGGACCGCCGGTCAGACCCAGGCACCAGAGCCATCGGGCGGTTGTCGGAAAACTCGGGCAGGTGCTCGGCCAGTTGTTTAAAGCTGGTCACTATCCACGGACAAACCCAATGACGTACCCAGCGGGCCATGGCGATTCCCGGGTCGCCGATGCGAAGGCTGTCGGCAAAACGCGGACTTTTGAAGGAGCGGGCTACATGCCGCTCTACCAGCGGAGTGGCCTCATCGGCAACCCAGTCCAGAAATGCGGGCGACATCTGGAGACGGCTGGCTTTGACGAGCTCGATCACCAGGCCGTCCAGCGCCGCGATGGCCAGGATGCAGGCTTCTTCGGCGGAAATGGAATGGCTGCGAATCATGATTGTGCGGGGTAGCGGAAGATCAATCTTGCCCGCGCGACATGACACCTTCGTGTCTGTGAGACACGCCCCTTCCCCCGATTGTCAGTGTCGGTAGCACTGAAAGCTATTGCTCGGGCGGCAGCAGCATGGCCAGGCGTTCACTCAAACCGTCAGCTCGATCCGGACCGGCGATTTCCTCGACGTTGAGAATGATGTCCCGGGCAATCGCCATCATGGATTCGCGGTCCCGCGCTTCACGCAGCTGATCCCGGTAATGCGCCGCAAGCGCGGGCATTTTCCTCACGAACATACGCTCACAGATATCAAACAGGAACATCCGGGTCGTCGCAAGAGATCGCTTGCCTTCAAAGTTGTCGCTCGATGGCTTGGCCGCCTCTTCAGCCAGCGGCGCGGGCTCCGCAACGGCGACCTGCTGGACAGGCGCCGCGCTGGCCACAAGGGCAGTGGCGGCAACACCTGCCTCGGCGGGAAGCAGGTACCCATCGGCAATCAGTTTTTCCAGGATGCTGCCGTCGTCCTGCAACAGCGCCTGCATTTCATCGCGGGTTTTACGACCGTCCGCGAGAAAAAGCGCTGAGCGCTCGCGAAGGTTGAGCACGCGCTCCTTCGAGGCCAGTTCAAGCTTTGCTTTTTCGGTTTTGTGTAGCGGCATGCGCACGCAGCTTCGGAGTTGTAAGGATGTGTGAACAGTAGGCAGTGCGCATGTCCAGCCTGTGACACGCTCCTGCAAGCGGCGCGGCAGTCAGGAAATTTTCTTTGTGGGGAGCAACAGCACCCGCGGGGATGCCAGATCGCCTTGAATAGCGGCAAACACTATGCATGCGTACATTTTTTTATGATTTTTAGCGTATTAACACCCGCTTGCGATAGACGGCTTCGTCATGACGCCGACATAATTTCCGAACCCGCTATCCAGCGGGTGGCCGTGCGCTGCCTGCCAGCGTTCTCAACCCTGTTGACCGAAGGATCTGAATGAACGCTATCAAAAAAGCCCGGAAACTCATCGCCGCCAATCCGCAGTCGGACTCCGCGCAAACACTGGCCCGGCTGGTGCGCGCACTTGAATCAGATGAAAATTTTTACCTTGGTGACCTGTACAAGCTCAACTATGAAGAATTCAATGTGGGCATTGATATCCTCAAGGAATGGCGCCTGGACTGCTACTACATGAGCAAGGCCAAGCTTCACGATCTTTCAGTGCACTTGGGCGAGCTTCAGTATTGAGCCACCAAAAACTTTGGCGCGAGGGCTTTTGCGCTCGCGGCCTGCACCCGTGAGCGCTACTTTCCTGCTGGCGTCAATCGGTATCGCGGCTCTGGTTTCATATGTCGCTGTCGTTGCCGTGCCATGACCCAACGCAACGCCACCGTGGACATCGCCCGAGGCATCGGCATTGTGTTGGTGGTGCTTGGGCACAACAATCTGGTACTGGAGAACAAGGGCGAACTCTTTCGCGTGATTTACGCATTTCACCTGCCGTTGTTCTTTTTTCTCTCGGGCCTGTTCCTGAAAGATTCCGATTCCCTGCGCAAGTTTGCGCTGTCGCGGGCCGATGCGCTTCTCAAACCCTACTTTATCGTGCTGACGCTGGCGGGCATCCTGATGGCGCTTGATTCCGACGTGGTTCCCACTGCCGACACAAGCGCCTCTGATTATTTTTTCGGCGTCCTGTATGCCACCGCACCCACCATTGCGTGGGCACCGCTCTGGTTTTTGCCGCACCTCTTCGTTGCGTCGGTGGTGGCCATGGCCATCCTGCGCGCCACCAGGGCCGCCAAACGCCGCGCACACTGGGTTTTTTTGGCCGCCTCGATACTGCTGGCCGTGGGCATCCGCTGGATTGGGAGCTTCTGGCAAATCGACACGGCCAGCCTGCATTTCATGGGCCTCGCCCGCTGGCCGGGGTTGCCCTGGAGCCTTGACCTGACCTTCATCAGTTCGGCCTGCCTGCTGTTCGGGTTCCTGCTGCGCGAACAGGTCATGGCAGTGAATTTCAACGCCATCAGGCTGCTTGCCGCGGCCATTGCCTTTGCGGCGCTGCACTACCATTTCAACGAAACCATGGACCTGAATCTGCGCATCTACGGCGAGCCGCTCATTGCCACACTGCAGGCCGCGCTGGGCATTTACATGGTGCTTTGCATCTCAGCATTGCTGGCGCGGTATCCGCGGCTGCAGCGCCCATTGACCTACATCGGCTCCGGCAGCCTGCTCATCCTGGTGTTTCATCCCGTCGCGCAGGGGCGGGCCTTTCTGCTGCTTTCCCGCTTCAGCCACAACGACTATCTGGTTGGGGCGGCGAGCCTGGCTGCGGGCGTCGCATTGCCGCTGCTCGTGCTGGAAATTGCGAAACGCCAGCAGTACCTGGCGGCCCTGCTCTTGCCCCGAAAATTCAGTCAGGCAGTCCCGCAAAATACCCGCACCTCGAAACAATTGCCATGAACCACGAGCTCTCGCGCCTGGCGGCCAGCATCCATCTTGATGAACCGGGTCAGGAAGCCCTCCGGCTGGCCTTTGGCCTGGCGTGCGCCGGCCGCGTGCAGCATTTGCTGGAAGACCCCAGGGCCGTTGATGGCCTGGCACAGCTTCAGGCTTTCGTTGACGGCAAACTGGAAAGGCCTGCCCTGGCGCGGGCGGCGCAGGAAGTTGCCGCAGTGGCCAACAGCCATAGGGGCTCCAATTCCATTGACGGCGCGGCCCACGCAGCCGTCTCTGCCACCTACGCCGTGGCCAATGCACTGGCTGGCCGGGCTCTGGATGCGGCCGGCTACGCGGCTTATGCCGCCGTCTATGGCTACGGCGGCTACGCGGTCAACGACCCGTCGGCTTTCGAGGGAGAGTTCGCGTGGCAGGTCGAAAAACTCCGGGAACTGGCCCCGACCTTCCCGGCGCGCTGAAGCGGCCGGCATGGGGGCGCCACATCCGGTGACCGCACCAGGCCTGCGCTTGTGCCGGTTGCGCGGTATAAACGTCAGGTCGTCTCTATTCCCTTCGCATCCATGACCACGCTTTTCATCTCCGCTTTCCTGCTCGGGCTATTGTTCAACGCCGCGCCGGGTGCTGTTTTTGCCGAAACCGTGCGCCAGGGCGTGCGCGGCGGTTTCCGGCCGGCCCTGGCGGTGCAAATCGGCTCACTGGCCGGTGACGCGCTGTGGGCCCTGCTCGGGCTGGTCGGCATTGGGTTGCTGCTTCAGCTGGAGTGGATTCGCTGGCCCGTCGGCATCGCCGGGGCACTGTATCTCTTCTGGCTTGCCCGCGACTCATGGCTTTGCGCCAGCCAGGAATTCGCTTTAACGGACCCGGCAACGGCCGAACCCCAAAAGGCCATGCGCGCCGGCGCCCTCCTGTCCATCACCAACCCACAAAACATTGCCTACTGGGCCGCACTCGGCAGCGCCTTGGGGGCCGTTGGAATCCATGAACCGACGGCCGCCGACTACGGCATCTTTTTTGTGGGCTTCATGGTGTCGTCGGTGGTATGGGCTTTCTTCTGCGCGGCAGTGGTTGACCGGATCTTTCGCCGGGCCGGCATGCGGTGGGCCAAGGTGACCTACAAGCTTTGCGCTGCCGCTTTTCTGGCGCTGGCCATTGGCTCGGTGCGTGACCTCATGGTCCAGTCGCCGCCTCTTCCCCATCAAGACAAATCCGTCGTGACCGGTAAACCCTGAACAGGAACTGCCATGCAACTCATAGGAATGCTCGACTCGCCCTACGTTCGCCGCGTAGCCATTTCCCTGCAGCTCCTGGGCCTGCGCTTTGAACATCAATCGGTCTCGGTCTTCAGCACCTTCGAGAAATTCCGGCAGATCAACCCGGTTGTCAAAGCACCCTCTCTTGTGTGTGACGACGGCACGGTGCTCATGGACTCCACCTTGATCATCGACTACGCCGAGGCGCTGGCCGCCCAGCAGGCGCCACCCAGAAGCCTGATGCCGGCGGCCATTGCCGAGCGCCAGCAGGCGCTGCGCGTGATCGGCCTGGCCATGGCCGCCTGTGAAAAAAGCGTGCAAATCATCTATGAACGCAACCTGCGCCCCGCTGAAAAGCTGCACCAGCCCTGGGTGTCACGCGTGACGGGCCAGTTGCTGGCGGCCTATGGTGAGCTGGAATCAGAACTTCGGCGCAAACCGCTTGCTGCGACCAGCGGCACCATGGGCCAGGACGGCGTGACCACGGGCATTGCCTGGCACTTCACGCAGGCCATGATTCCCGAGGTGGTCAACGCGGCCGACTACCCGGCCCTGTGTGAATTCTCTGCCCGGGCTGAGCAACTGCCTGAGTTCATGGCGGCACCGCACGGGGACAGCGTTTATCGCCAGGAATAGACTTCATACGCCTGGCAAGCCTTGGTATCAGGGACGCGTGTTTGAGACACATCAACCCAATGTAAGGAGTTCTCCATGAAGCCACGCATTACGGTTATCACTGTCGGCGTTGATGATCTGGAAAGATCGCTTCGCTTTTACCGCGACGGCCTCGGACTTCACACCGAAGGCATTGTGGGTACCGAATTTGAGCATGGCGCCGTGGCCTTCTTTGAGCTGCACGCCGGCCTGAAGCTTGCCATCTGGCCGCGCAAAAGCATTTCCCATGATTCGGGTGTTCCGCTGGAAAATGCCAGCGCAACCGAATTCACACTGGGCCATAACGTCTCTTCGAAGGCAGAAGTTGATACTGTCATGGCGCAGGCCAAAAAAGCGGGTGCCGTGATCACCAAGGAAGCACACGACACATTCTGGGGCGGCTATGCCGGCTACTTCCAGGATCCTGACCGGCATCTGTGGGAGGTGGTGTGGAACCCCCAATGGTCAGCCGGCAATTGAAACATAGCGTGCACGAATACAAAAATCATCCATCCCATGACCACACAAAAAATCCAGGCCCTGCTGTTCGATCTCGGCGGCGTGTTGATCGACGTCGATTTCAACCGCGTGCTGGAGTACTGGCAGCCTATTTCCCGCTTGTCCCTTGAAGAACTGAAAGCCGCCTTCAGCGCCGATCTGCCTTACCAGCAGCATGAACGCGGTGAAATCACGGCGGCGCACTACTTTGCCCACCTGGCCGCGAACCTGCAGTTGCAGGATGATCCCGCGCACATCACCGAAGGCTGGAACGCCATTTTCGGCGGTGAAATCACTGAGACTTTCAGCCTGGTGCAGGAGGCGCGCACCCATCTTCCCTGCTACGTGTTCTCTAACACCAACGCCACGCACCAGGCAGCATGGACAGCGCTCTATCCCGATCTGGCGCAGTCATTCGAGCGCATTTTTGTGTCGTCTGAAATGGGTTATCGCAAACCCGAACGCCGGGCCTTTGAATACGTCGCTGAGGCGATGGGCGTTCCCCTGAATGCCATCCTGTTCTTTGACGACCATCCCGACAACGTCGAAGGCGCAAGGGCCGCCGGGCTGCAGGCAGTCCATGTGCGAGGGCCGGCGGATGTCAGGGCTGCGCTTCAGGGAATAGGTTGCGTGAAATAAGGCGTTTCCCCTGGCGAACAACGAGCGTGCTTTTTAATCCGCCCCCGTTTGCACAGCAACGCGAATCACGGCATCTAGAATCAGGCGTAAGCTGCGCACCATCAGAATTCATACAACAGGGGAGCGAAATGTCGATGGAAAAATCCGAAGTCAAGCAGATGGCGCAGGAATTACTCGCCGCCGGACAGGGGAAAACCGCGACGTTTGCACAGTTGTCCGGCCAGGGCATGAAAGACAAGCAACTCGCGACCGTGATTGCGAGTTACCCGGATCCCGAGCTCACCGAAGCCCACAGGGGCAAAGTCCGGGTGTTGATCGTGATCATGCTCATCCAGGCGGTTCTTGCCTTTTTTGTGGGCTACGGAATCGGCTACAAACTTGGCCCGAACGCTCCCTGGATCGCAAGCGCATTGGTGACGCTGGTACCACTGGCCTTTGCCTGGGCTTTTTATGCCAACAAGGCGGTCGCTTACGAAGCCTATGTGATGCTCTCCATACTGGGAGTCGCAAGAACGCTGGACGGCTTCGTCACTGCGCCCGCCAGCACCCTGGGCGGGCTGGTCATCAGCGCGGCCTTGTGTGGTTTTGTCCTTTACGTCCAATCCAGAGTTTTCCCGGACCTGGGCTTCCTGTCGCCGAAAAAAGTGGCTGGAAAATTTGTCTTCTCAAGCTGAACTTTCGCCCACATTTAAAGCTTCCAGACCCACTCCCATCCGGTGGAAGTGGACTCGCCGGCCCTGGACCGCTAGGATGTCTGCATGGTCACAGAACCCGAGCCCGATCCAGGCCCCACCCCGGAGCTTTCCGAAGAAAAGGTCAATGAGGCACACGACGCCTGGTGCCGGACCTACGTGCATGTCTGGGCTGACCTCTCAAAAGGCGTTTACGACAAGGACGCGGTGGAAAAAGCGGCCGACGAGCATTGGCAACGCAGCCCGAAATCCAGCCCGGTGATGGTGGCCACGACGGAGTTCACCAAGACCACCAAGGCGGCGCCACCGCCCTCCGTCTGAGAGCCGTTCACAAAGCCCAGCGAAGCGGTCCTGGCTAGGCGCGACGCCGCAGACAGTGCACCGGCACGGCAAGGCGACGCAACAACGCCAGGAGGTTTTGTGAACGGCTCCTAGCCCACTTGCAGTTGGTGCTCATAGCACCACATCCAACTTTCTCCAGGCTCAAACGACTGGATCACCGCGTGCCCGGTCGCTGCATGGTGTTTACTGGCGTGTTTGTTTTTTGAATCGTCACAGCAGCCGACATGGCCGCAGTGCACGCACAGCCGTAAATGCATCCAGGTGTCGCCCATCTTCAGGCATTCTTCGCAACCCCTTGAATTAGGTGCGTGAACTTCGGCAGGTACGTGGGTGCAGGGTTTGATGCGCATGTGAATCTCCAGAATTTTCGTCAGACAGCAACCACCGTACGCTCCATCGCCGCCAGGTGCTGATGAATCATGGCCACCACAGCTGCACCTTCGCCTATCGCGCCGCCCACTCGCTTGACCGAACCGCTGCGCACATCGCCAATGGCAAAAAGACCCGGAATATTCGTTTCCAGCGGCGCGGGCTTGTAGTCCGAATGCTTGCAGGTAACCGCCTCCCCGGTGCGGACAAAACCGTGCGCATCAATGGCCGCGCCGCAACTTGTCAGCCAGCTGGTTTCCGGATCGGCGCCGACAAACAGGAACACGTTGCGCACATCCGCCGCGTGTTCGGTGCCGCTCTTGCGGTTGCGCCAGGTCACACCGGAAAGGCCTGTTCCGCCATTGCCGTCGCCATCATCATCGCCGTGCAGCTTCACCACCTCGGTGTGGGGCAGCAGTTCGATGTTGGGTGCCGCTTCAATGCGGTCTATGAGGTAGCGCGACATGCTGGCGGCCAGGCTGGGGCCGCGCACCAGCATGTTGACCTTGGCTGCATGCTGCGACAAAAACACCGCCGCCTGCCCCGCCGAATTGCCGCCGCCCACTAGCACCACGTCGGTCTGGCTGCACATTTTGGCTTCCAGCGCAGAGGCCCAATACCAGACACCGCGGCCTTCAAATTCTTCAAGGCGCGGCACTTCGGGCCGGCGGTAGCGGGCACCGCTGGCCACCACCACGGTCTTGGCGCGCAGCTTGCGGCCGTCGGTCAGCTTCACCTGCAATTCGCCCTTGATGGCCTTGTGGGCGCAGTCCAGCGATTGGGCCTGCGCGGGGATCAGCATTTCCACACCAAACTTTTGTGCCTGCACATAGGCGCGGCCGGCCAGCGCCTGGCCCGAGATGCCGGTAGGGAAACCCAGGTAGTTTTCAATGCGCGCGCTGGCGCCGGCCTGCCCGCCGTAGGCGCGGCAGTCGAGCACCAGCACATGCAGGCCTTCCGATGCGGCATATACCGCCGTGGCCAGCCCGGCGGGCCCGGCACCGACCACGATCACGTCAAACAGCTCGTCGTGCTCTTCCGTGTCGACCATGCCGATACAGCGCGCGAGCTGATTCTCGTCGGGGTTCACCAGCACCGAGCCATCCGGGCACACCGCCAGCACGTCACCGGCGGCTACGCCGTATTGCTCCATCAGCGCGGCGGCGCCTGCGTCCTGGGCGATATCCACCACATGGTTGGGCTCGCCGTTGCGGTTCAAAAAGCTTTGCAGCCGCACCACACCGGCCGAGTTGGGCTGGCCGATCAGCACCGGGCCGCTGGCACCGGCTTCTATCAAGGCCACGCGCCGCAGGATCAGCGCGCGCACCAGCCGTTCGCCCAGGTCGGCTTCGGCAATGATGAGCGCGCGCAGCTGGCCGGGCGGCACCAGCAGGGCTTCGACATCTTCTTCGGCATGGCCGTCCACCAGCGCGTTCTGGCCAGACAGCTGGCCAACCTCAGCCAGAAACTGGCCCGGCCCCTGGTTGACGATGGGCACCACATGGCCGAGGCCGTCGCGCTGGGTGATGGTGACCGAACCCTTAAGCATCACAAACATGCCGGGACCGGGCTCACCGGCGGCAAACAGCCTCTCGCCTTTCTTGAACTGCAACACCTTGCCGAAGCGCTGGATGCGTGCAATTTCTGCGGCGCTGAGCACCGGAAACATCTGGTGGTGCCGGCTGGTGTCGGCAGCCAGCGGGGATTGGGCTGGGGTGTGGGTTGCGTTGTCGGCCATCAAAATACTCCGTTAAGCCTGTTGCCTGCGGCTTGTGCGCGCGGGTTTTGGCATCAGTCAGACGATGCCATTAAACGACGAATTGGATGTCGAATCCTCCTGCAGCAGTCGGGATTTCGGCGCAAGAGAACAAATCCGGCCATCTTGGGCTAGCAGGCCTGTACGCTCATGGCTACACCCCCCGCTTATCAACGAACACCATGCCCCTTCCCCCAGACTCCGGCCTTCCACCCGACGCAGCGCCAGCCAGGCAGCTGCGCTGGGGCCGCTGGGTATGGCTGGCCCTGTGGAGCGGCCTTGTCACGGCGGCGTACGGGGTTTACAGCGGCGCCCTGCAGATTCCTACGCACATCAACCCGTGGGCGCCACTGGAAGTGACGGCACCGCCCAACATGCTGACCTTTTACAAACTGTCACGCGCCCGCAACGACCCGGCGCGCTGCCTGGCCGCGCTGGCAGGCACCGGCATGCAGTACGACGAATTGCCCGACCGCAGCACGGGCGACGGCTGCGGTTTCAGCAACGCGGTGCGGCTGCGCACGGCGCCCGTGCGCATAGGCGCGGCCCTGCCGCTCAGCTGCCCCATGGCGCTGTCGTTCTTCATGTGGGAAAGAAATGCGCTGCAGCCGGCCGCGCAGCTGCATTTTGGCCAGCGCGTGGCGGGCATTGACCACCTGGGCAGCTATGCCTGCCGCAACATCAACAGCGGCGAAGGTGCGCCGCCCAATGCACCGGCCCGTTCCCGCAGCCGCCATGCCACTGCCAATGCGCTGGACATTTCTGCCTTCACGCTGGCGGGCGGCAAGCGTGTCACGGTGCTGAAACACTGGCCCGACGAAGACGACACCACACCGCCCGGGCCCGAGGCACTGTTGCTGCGCGACGCCCATAAAGGGGCCTGCAAATACTTCAAGGGTGTGCTGGGCCCCGACTACAACGCCGCGCACAAGGACCATTTCCACCTGGAGACCGGCGGCTACACCATGTGCAAGTGAGTTGCTTCAAAGAATTTTCAAGAAAAAAAGGCCTGCAGACCAATAAGGTCGGGCGCAAGCGGCTATGTTTTTAATAGCACTTGGCCGCACGCAAACCGTGACTCACCAGCCGTGCAAGCGGCTCCAGGTTGCCAGCTCACCGTTTTCAGCCAGTGCGTGATATTGCGGATATTGCGCGCCGGTGGCGCAGGCGTGGTTGGGCAAGATGCGCAGCTGTGTGCCGATGGGAAAGCGCGCGGCAATGTCCGTGTCGGGCGCGCCCTCGCGCGACAGGATGCCGTGCTCCTGGTTGGCTCCGCTGAGGACATAACCCGGCAATACCGTGCCATCCGTGCGGCAGACCTGGCCGTAGCCGAAGTCATGCGCCTGCTTTTGCGTGCCGCGGTCGCGGCTCATGGCCATCCAGCCGGCGTCCACAATTGCCCAGCCTTTTTCGGGCTGGTGGCCGATCACGGTGGTCAGCACACTGAGCGCGATGTCGTCTGCCCCGCACACGCCGATGTTGTGCATCACCAGGTCAAAAAACACATACACACCGGCGCGCACTTCCGTGACGCCCTGGAGCTGCGCAGCTGACAGCGCCGTCGGCGTGGAGCCCACGCTGACAACCGCGCACGGAAAGCCCGCGGCGCGTACGCGTTCGGCAGCTTCCACACAGGCGGCGCGCTCCTGCTCGGCCATCGCCACCAGCGCTTCGGGGGTGTTGAGGTCATAGCTGGAGCCCGCGTGTGTCATCACGCCGCCCAGCTGCATGCCGCCTTCGTGCAGCGTGCGGGCAACGTCCAGCAAAGCGGCCTCGCCGGGCTTGATGCCGGAGCGATGGCCGTCGCTGTCGATTTCTATCCAGACTTCAAACTTTTCACTGTGCTCACGGCCGAACGCGGCAATGGCGGCGGCCGACGCCACGCTGTCGGTGATGATTTTCAAATCGCAGCCCTGGCGCCGCAGGGCCAGCGCCTGCGGCAGCTTGGTGGCCACCATGCCGACCGCGTAGAGGATGTCGGTGAAACCGTCTGCGTGGAATTGCGCGGCTTCTTTGAGCGTAGACACGGTAATGCCCTGCGCACCCGCGGCCACCTGCGCACGCGCGACGGGTGTGCATTTGCTGGTCTTGACGTGCGGCCGGAAACGCACGCCGAGCGCATTCATGCGCTGCTGCATGCGCGCGATGTTGCGCTGCATGCGCGGCAGGTCAATCAACGCGGCGGGCGTGTCGAGGGTGGCCAGGGGGTTGGGCTGGTTGGCGGTCATGGGAATCTCCGGAACGGTGAGGACATCAAACAATTCACCAGGGCCAGGCAATGCTTTGGCCCTTGCCGGCAAGGCGCGCGCGCTGCTCCAGCAAGCGGGCAACAGTGAGGTCCTGCAGGGCGATGCCGGTCATGTCGAACAAGGTGATGTCGTTGGCGCCGCGTGCAAAGGCCGCCTTGCCCGACAGCACATCGCCGATCTCAGTGCAGGCGGTTTCGGGCGCCCATTGCAGTTCGCCGATGCTGCGCGATTGGGCGGCGTCGTCCACAAACACGCGTGCTTTGGCGAGCAAGCCTTCGGGCAGCTCGCGTTTGCCTTTGGTGTCGCTGCCCACGGCATTGATGTGGGTGCCGGGCTGAAGAGCAGCCAGCTCGAACAGCGGGCCCTTGCCGGTGGTGGCCGTGATCACCACATCGCTCTGGGCCACGGCGGCATTCACGTCTGCCGCATGCGAGATGGCGCACTGGCCGGCAAACATCGCTTCAAACGCGGCCTTGGGCAGGCCACTGGCCGTGGCGTAAAACACCTGGCGCAACCCGGGCAGCTGGCGAAGGGCAAAGCGCAACTGCGCCTGCGCCTGCACGCCGGTGCCAAAGACACACACCGTGCGGCTGTCCGGTCGCGCCAGTTCCAGGCCCAGACCACCGGCGGCGCCGGTACGCTCGGTGGTAACGGCGTTGCCGTCGATCAGGCAGGTCGGCCTGCCTGTGGCGGGGTCAATCAGCATGATGGTGGCCTGGTGGGCGTCGGCGCCCCGCGCGAGGTTGCCGGGCCAGAAACCGGCCGCCTTGAAGCCCAACAGCGACTGCGCACCCACGTCACCCGACTTGATGCCGAACACGCCACCGGTGGCCAGCCTTTCACGCACCAGGGAGAACACGCGGCCCTCGCCCTGGCTGTGGAGCACAAAGGCTTCGCGCGTGGCCGCAAGGACGTCGGCGGGCAGCAGCAGGGACTCGACCGCGTGTTTGTCCAGCAACAAGAGTTGGGCATCAGCCGGCCTGCTTGCCTTTGACGGCAGGGAACTGGCAGGATGGGGCATGGGTGGCTGCGCGAGGTGCGTCGTCATCTGGAAATATTATCTATTGTCAGACAATTTGTCAAACCAATGAATCGCCTCCCAACCAGTTACCGCAGGAGACCCCATGCCCGCCAACCCGCACGCCCCTTGTGACGAAGGCATCATCCGCGCCCAGGGTGGCGACTGCGGCAAGACGGCGCACCCCAAGCTGGCGCTGGCGGCCACGGTGCTGGGCTCTTCCATGGCGTTCATCGACGGCTCGGTCGTCAACATCGCCCTGCCCGCCATCCAGCGCGACCTGGCCGGTGACTCGGCCAGCGGGCTGGCCGCCATGCAGTGGGTCATCAACGCCTACCTGCTGGCGCTGGGCTCGCTGGTGCTGGTGGGCGGCTCGCTGGGCGACAGATTTGGCCGCCGCAAGATTTTCATCCTGGGCATTGCCATTTTTACGGCGGCTTCGGTGGCCTGCGGTTTTGCGCCCGGCCCGCTGGCATTGATTGCCGCGCGCGCCGTGCAGGGCGTGGGCGCGGCGCTGCTGGTACCGGCCAGCCTGGCCATCATCGGCAATGTGTTTGAGGGCGAAGCGCGCGGCAAGGCGATTGGCACCTGGGCCGCGTGGGCCGCCATCACCGGCGCGGCCGGCCCCGTGCTGGGCGGCTGGCTGGTCGACGCCGTGTCGTGGCGGTCCATCTTCTTTTTGAATGTGCCTATGGCAGTGGCCACCGTATGGCTGGCGCTGTACGCCGTGCCCGACAGCCGCGACCCCGAGGCACCACAGCAGCTCGACTGGCTGGGTGTGCTGCTGGTGGCCAGCGGCCTGGGCGCGCTGACTTACGGCCTCACGCTGGCGCCTGAGCGCGGCTGGCAAGCCGTCGGCGTGCTGGGCCCGTTTGCGGCGGGTGTGGTGCTGCTGGTGGCGTTTGTCTACGCACAGGCGCGCACGCGTGCACCCATGATGCCGCTGGGCCTTTTCAAGTCGCGCGACTTTGTGGGCACCAATTTGCTGACGCTTCTGCTGTACTTTGCGCTCAGCGGTGCGCTGTTCTTTTTGCCCTTTGTGCTGATTGGTGCCTTTAAATACTCCACCACCGCCGCGGGCGCCACGCTGCTGCCGCTGTCGCTGCTGCTGGGCTTTTTGTCACCGACTACCGCCAAATTCACGGAGCGCTTCGGCGCGCGGCGCATGCTGATGGCCGGCCCGGCGGTGGCGGCTGCGGGCTTTGCACTGCTGGCCCTGCCCGGCGTGGGCTGGTCTTACTGGGCCGGTTTCTTTCCGGCCATGGTGGTGATGGGCCTGGGCATGACGATTGCCGTGGCGCCCCTCACCACCACGGTGATGAACGCCGTGCCTTCCACCCACGCGGGCATCGCCTCCGGCATTAACAACGCGGTGGCGCGCGTGGCCGGCCTGCTGGCGGTGGCGGTGCTGGGCGTGGTGTTTGCCGCCAGCCTGGGCGGGCCGCTGCAGGCGGCTTCACCCGAAGTGCTGGTGGCCGCGTTTCGCTGGGTGGTGCTGGGCTGCGTGCTGTGCGCGCTGGGCGCATCGGCCTGCGCACTGCTGTTTCTGGCACCTGCGCAGCAACCAGGGCCACATTCTTAAGCAAATAGTGGCTGCAACCCAATAGGAACGTGCGCGAGCAGCTATATTTTTCATAGCAGACTCTTGGACCAGGCAGGTGCGGAAGGCAATGCGGCCAACACCCACCCGCCAAATACAGCCTTGAAGAAGGCCCGAGGCTTAAACTTGGGGCTTCAGACGGCAGCGCACCGCCCCACCGCACGCACCCTGCGCGCGGCCCTCCCCCTCTTCTCTCCTCCACACTTTCCCATGCCCTTTAGCTCACTCGGTTTTACGCCCTCGCTTTTGCCGCTGCTGCTGCGCGCCCTGGAGGAAAAAGGCTACACCGCGCCCACCCCCATCCAGTCCGCCGCAATTCCCGCCATTCTTGAAGGGCGCGACGTGCTCGGCTCGGCCCAGACCGGCTCAGGCAAGACGGCCGCTTTTTCGCTGCCGCTGCTGCAGCAGCTGGTCAATTCACAAGCCACCGCCACTGGCCAGCACCGTCCCGTGCGCGCCCTCATTCTTGTGCCCACACGCGAGCTGGCAGCGCAAGTTGGTGAAGCCATCGTGAGCTTTGCCAAATACCTGCCGAAGCGGATCAAGGTGGCGATTGTGTTTGGCGGCGTGTCGATCAACCCGCAGATGATGAACCTGCGCGGCGGCGCCGACATCGTGGTCGCCACGCCGGGCCGCCTGCTCGACCTGGTCGACCACAACGCCTTGACGCTGGGCAACACCGGCACCCTGGTGCTAGACGAGGCTGACCGGCTGCTGGACCTGGGCTTCGGCGAAGAGCTGAACCGCATACTCGCCCTGCTGCCGGCCAAACGCCAGACATTATTTTTCTCAGCCACCTTCCCGCCCGCCATTGAAGCGCTGGCCGCAAGCCTGCTGCATAACCCGCAGCGCATTGAAGTAGAGGCCGTGGTGCAGGCCGTGCCCGACATCACCCAGCGCGCCATCGAAGTCGACGCCCCCCGCCGCACCCAGCTGCTGCGCCACCTGGTGCAAACCGAAAAGTGGGAACGCGTGCTGGTCTTCGTCGCCACCAAACACGCCGCCGAAATCGTGGCCGACAAGCTGCGCAAAGTCGACATCGAAGCCGAACCCTTCCACGGCGAACTCAGCCAGGGCAAGCGCACCCAGGTGCTGCAGGACTTCAAGATCAAGGCCGTGCAGGTGGTGGTAGCCACAGATGTCGCCGCACGCGGCATCGACATTGCGCAGATGCCCGTGGTGGTGAACTACGACTTGCCGCGCTCAGTGACCGACTACACCCACCGCATAGGCCGTACCGGGCGGGCCGGTGAATCGGGTGTGGCCGTGAGCTTTGTGAGCGCTGCGACTGAGGCGCATTTCAAGCTGATTGAGAAGCGCCTGGGCATCAAGGTGGCGCGTGAGCAGGTGGCGGGGTTTGAGCGGGTGGAGGTGCTGGCGGTGAATCCGGCGGACCCTGCTGGGACCGGTGGGGTCAAGGGGAAACGGCCTAGCAAGAAGGATAAGTTGCGGGCGGCGGGCTCTAGAGCAGCGGACTCCTAGCCATCCAATTGTTGAGCTCGTCGCGAGATCCCACGATGTCCAGCTACATCAGCTTGTAGCCACGTTGCTGTGACCATTGCTCGAGGTCCCCCACTGCAATTTTTGTAGCCAAACATGCCGCTTCAAATCCAGTGCAAAGGTGCTCGAAGATTCGATTCGCCCCGGGGCCTCTATCCCCAACGACTTGCATAAACCCGATGTCCAGAAGTTTTAACGCATCGTGGCCATGAACCAAAGAAAACGGACTGTTGCTGACAATTGCTCCGCAAGCAGCAGTCACATCGACCTGCCCGATATTCGCAACTCCGGGGAGTTTCTTTAGATTCACTGCGTCTGCAATGGCCTCATGCAAACTTAAAGAGTCGATAGTCCACGTCGCTTGAGAAACGTACTTATAAGGGCTGAAGTCCTTCATTGGCAGAAACCATCCATTGAGAACGCTTGCCACTCTGACTTGCCCGAACACCGTTCCCAACTCTCGAACGTAATCTAAAACCGACTTTCCGGATGCAACTTCAAAGGCCGCAATCTTCGCCAACGAACCAAATTTTCGCAGCACTTTATTGAAAGCCGCACTATCAAGCAAGAACGTCTCTAAAAAACCGTGGTCGTAAAACAATACGCTTGGCGCCACTGTAGCGAACAGATCTATTTTAGTAAACTGTCTGAAGTCGCTATCAGCGACCGCGACGACACGGTCAGTTAACGCAACAGGAAGTGTCTGGAGTGCTGCAATTAAATTTGTCACCCCATTCGATTCAACAGTTGCGCAGCGACTCGAGTCAACGTGCAAATTCCAAAATGCTTGGTCATCCACTCCTTCAAGAAGGAGGAATGCTCCGTTTCTCAGCATTGGAAGAGTCAACATCATCTCTGCTATTACCGTTGTGTGATCTTTCAAGCGCGAAGTCCTCATCTGTATAGTCACCGGTGCTCAATTCACGCATTAAGTCGATACGGTGCGAAATGACATAAGGCGAATGCGTGGCTAAAACGATGTCGAAGTGATTTTTCTCGGTAATCGACAACAAATCGCGAAGCAAATTCTTTTGCCAAGTGATGTGTAACGAGAGCTCAGGTTCGTCGATCAGGACTAACGCGTCTTTCGGCACCTTGAATAGCAGGTCGAAAAACATTACTAAATGATGTTGTTCACCAGAAGACAATGATTCGAGGCTAATTGTTGAGCCTTCATCTGTTATGGCTACAAGGCCCTTCTCGCGGCTGAGCATTAGACGTTTATGGCGAAATCTATCGTTCAGAACATCAAGCAGTAACCGCATGCTGGATGCGAGCGTGTCCAATACATCCAGCTTCTTGTTGGTATCGTCAGCGTAGAGAGAAATAACGCTTCGCTGAACATCCGAGGCACTATTAAGGTCAAGAGTAGAAAACTGTTGACCGTCTTCAGCGTCATCGCCACCCTCTATCAGCAACCCAGTCGCGGCAATAGACTTACGTCGCGCGTCAATTGCAAGTAGCATCTGGCGTAGTTCGTTTACTTCAACCTTTGGCTGCGGACCAAAAGCCAACAACCGGTGAGGAAAAGTTCGATCAAGCTTTTGCGATTCTGTTGCATAGACAGAAAGGCTTTTGGTAATACGCCGTTGTATATCCTCCGCGCACTCGCTCACGGTCGTTCTCACATCCAGGTCGCCGGACTCGACTTCAGAATGCAGGCGCCTGTTGAACTTTTTTCCAGTTCGCAACAACCGTTGGGTTTCGATTATGTGAACATTGACCATCTCTGCCAATTCACTCATTATTTTCTGTGCCTCGGCAAGGGGGCGCAATGCATCCCCGAGTGAAAGGCCGGCAACGCGCTCAGAATCGCCGAAATCGAATGTGCCTAGTAAGTCAAGGCTAGACAAACGCTCTCCTGTTCGACGATCCACCCAAACATCATCGTCAAGACGCTCAACCCAAGGGGTCCGTCTAGAAACTGTGGTGGCGAACCGCGAAAGCACTCGTTGCTCCAATCTCAAGTTGACCTCATGCTCAAGTCCGAGAGGCGTGATGTACTTGATGCGGAGTGGTTCAAACCCGGGACGCTCGTCACCGGCGGGATTCCGATCAATAACTAAATTAACACCTGATGAGAGCTCTACCTGAAAACGCGAAAATTTGATTCGCAATAGTTCGAAAAATCGACCGTTGAACAGGTGGAAAAGCATTCGGAGAAGAACAGTTTTTCCTACTCCGTTAGGCCCGTGGATGATTGTCACGCGGTCATCATCAGACAGCAAAAACTTGTGGTCATAGCGTCCGTGCAAACCCCAAAGCTCCACAGATCGAAGTCGCAGGAGTGGCGGTTTTATTTCGGATGGCATGTAGCTACCAAGTTTGTGAGTTTGTTGCTCTTCATTCTGGCATTCTTTTGTGCCGAAGCGTTGCTTTCAAGTTCGGTATTAGTTCCAGAAGCTCGATTAAACGGAACGCTCACATGTGTCACGCTGCTGTTTGTGATGGTTCCGCATGCGCCTTCTGTTGGGTGCATTGGTCTCCAATGTAGTCGCCTGAGCCAAAAAGGCGAAGTATTGCAAACGCAAGCGGCTCAAGCGGCTCAAGCGGCTCAAGCGGGGCTATACAGTCAACTGCGTGACGAATTCGGCTGAGTCTAGCGGTATTTGACGAGCGAAGGTGAGCATAAGTCATTGATAAATAACAATCTTTCTTACTCTTAATCCGTAGGTCAACTCTTCGAATCTGCCAGAACCGCTAGGCACAAGTGGCCTTCACACTACGCAATCAAACCGATTGGATTGAGGCTTGTTAGTCATTGAGGTAGCCGCATTTCTTACTGGGTCGCTACGATATTGAACCTATATAGAAAAACTGAGGGACAAGCGCTTCCATGAAAAAAATCATCGCTCAGCTTATTAAAGAGTTTTGGATTCCGCTAGTGATCGCGCTGTCTTGGACAGCATATGGTTTGCTCGGGAAACCGTATACAGAATGGGTTACTTCAGACACGGTGAACGCTGCATTCGTTACTTTTTTTGGCCTTGGTTTTTGGTTTGGACAATGGAATCGAGTTAAAAAACAATTGCGTGTCGATGAGGGACTGACTGGAATTGAACTCCAGCTGGCAAAAATGCTTCAGAACCTCGATGAAAAAACGGGAAACTTATTGGCTCACATTAGTGGCGGCGATTCGTTCTGTCACGGAGCACCGATGATGAACATGCCAGGCCACCACGATCAAATCCTATGGACGTTCATTCACGTCGGACAATTTCCGCTTTATGACGTGCAAGTCCGAATACACGACAGCAGATATCCAATATTTAGCACTGGCACGACGTTAAGTCTGGGGACTTTGTTTCCAGGAAGAGCCCATAGTTTCGGAGGGCTTCCAGGTGCCACCGCCATTCGAACCCCAGTTCAATCCTTTAATTTGTTTTTCGTTGCTCGAAATGGAAGCTGGACTCAAGAGATAAGGTGGATGGAAAAACCGGGTGTCTTCGCTACTGCAAATCGCGTACTGAGGGACGGAAAACCACTCAACGAGCCACTTTTGCTAGAGATATCACCACAGTACGAAGGCAAAACACCTGACAACGATGCTTGGAACGAGCACCCACCAGGCTTGGTGAAGTTTGGTTAGTCTCTTCCAAAATTGAGATGGGCAAAGAAAAGTTCGAATACGTTGCGATCTGTCCCGGTTTCACCTGCAGACCCTACACCCTGTTCAGCGCTGCCGCTCGCACCGACGCCTTCTCATCAATCTCTCCACCCTCCTGAAAATCAAGCGCCGGGTGTTGCCTTCGAGGCTGGAGCTGAAGAGGCCTGATGAGTCGTCCACCTTGGCGCCTTTGACGAAGGTCATCTTGGCACAGAGCTCCGTAGCACGAGTCTAGAATTGATCGCTGCAACCACCTCGTCATATCGTTAGCAACACATGCATTGGATACTACAGCGGAATCTCATCAACCCAGTGGATCTCAGTCGCTTCGAGCAAGCACTGCAGGCCCGCGACACGGCCTATAGCCTAGTTAGCTTGATTCCCTTTTTTCACGAACTCGCCTCCGAACCAAGCGACCTTCCTGGAGAAAGGATTTTTGTATATGGCAGCACAGGACTTGGCAACGTGGCGAAAGCGCGCGGATGGAAGCCTGGTTACTTCGACGCGAACCTGGACTATGAACTCATGCTGAACATGTACGGTTCTCGAGCCCTAAACTCGTCGGCTATTTGCGCTTCACTAGCCGAGCTGCCGCGCACTTGGGATCGATTCTTCATTCGGCCAACGTTGGACAGCAAGTCTTTCGCAGGCACAGTCATGACGTGGCAGGAGCTGGAGGAATTTCGCGACGGTGTGACGCGAGTTTCCAGTGCTCCTGACGTAACGCTCCTTCCAGGCGACCGCGTGGTGATGGCTCCGTTGACCGAGATCGAGGCTGAGTTCCGCCTCTTTGTTATCGATGGAGTAATCGTGACCGGGTCACGCTACAAAGTCGGCGAATACCTCTCGGTCTCCAGCGAAGTACCGTCTGCCGTCAGGGAATTCGCACAAGCTTGCGTTGATGATTGGATGCCGAACAAGGCTTTCACTATTGATGTTGCGATCACTGGCGGGCAAATGAAAATCATTGAGTTGAACTCGGCGAACTCTGCGGGCGTATACGCTTGTGATGTTGACGTTCTTGTTGATGCCGTTTGCAGTCGCCTTTGAATTGCGGTGAGGGGCCTGAGGCAATGCGCTTTGATGACCCTTACATCTGAGATTTCAGGGGACGAATTCGACGACTCTTAAAAGTGATGTCCGGGTCAATCTATTAAGTTGGCGAAGTCTTAAGCATCCCGCCCCACCGCCTCTCGCTCCCTCTTGGCCCGCAGAATGCGAAATCGCCAGCGCACAAGACCGATGGCGTAGCTGATGTAGTAACCCGCAAGCAGCCCAAAGACGGCGAGCGTAAGCGGACTGCGTGCGAAGTCGCCCATTCCGTGCCGCACCGCCGGCTCTGCGGTATAGACCTCAAAAAGGCGATAGGCAATGCGCCCGACGAACAGTAACGAAAGCGCGATCCCCAGGTGAGCGTTGGGCGTGTAGAACAGGCCTTGCGGTGTGGGTTCGAAGCGCGTCTTGCTCAATCCGAAGACACCGAGCAACGCGCCGAGACTCAAGCCACCGGCCAGCCACCAAAGCCGTTCGAGGTGCTCATGCGCGGCGAAGCCAAGCAGCACAAGCAGGACGGGAAAGATGGCCAAAGTGATCCATGGGCGGATTCTCGACAGGCGCTGGCGCCCGACCATGCGGCGAAAGCGCGCATAGACGCGCCACACGATCAATGGAAGAAGCACAAGCAATGTGATTGTGGAGGCACTTGGCGCTTGCATGTGTTGACCTTCAGGTAGCGAACAATAGGCACAGGCAGCAGAAATTGCCTGACACGGTGCTACCGGGACTATCGATGAAGAAACGATGCCTGCAGAAACCGCATCCCCGCCAATATCTGCTGAACCCGCTCACCTGACAGCGTCCCGATATGCGCACCCAAGCGTGTTTTGTACACGGAAGACACCTGCGACACAACCACCACGCTCTGCTTTTCCAGATTGCCCTCACCAGGCTCCAGCAAGACATTGCCCGGCTCCGTGGCTCGGTTCAGGTTGGAAGTTAGCGCACAAACAATCACCGTGCTGATGCGGGAGCGGTTGAACACGTCGTCTTGCACGACGACATGGGGATGCGGGGAGCCCGGGATGGAGCCACGCGAGGGGTCCGCTTCAATCCAGAACACGTCACCCTGCTTGATGGTGTCGGGGAACGGGCTTGATGGAGCTTGTGGGTCTCTATCCATGAGGGTCAGGAGCCTCTTTCATGCTGCCCAAGAACGGGCTGCTTGGTGCGGAACTCGAGCGAGGCCTCCGGGTGCCAGGGAAAGAGACCTGCCCGGGAAGGCCATATGATTTGCTCAACCGGAAAACTGTCTCCGTCGTAATACCAGCGGGCGAACCCGACATGCTCCGGATACTCAGTGGACGGTACGGGTACAAACACGCAGGAATAGCCTTCAAGCAGCGCGTCTGTTGGTTCACCCCGATTTATGGCTTTCCCATTTGCAATCGCATCGACGGCGATACTCAAGATGGTGTGGGCGACCTCGCTTGGCAAGCCGTAAATCAGCAGTTCGGGGTGGCCGTATGTATGAAATAAACCAACGGTGTAGCTGAACGCTTCGTGTTGGTCGTCACCAAAAACCTGCATGCAATGCCATCCGAACTTGCGAATGTTATCGAGCAGCTTTTGTTCTCCTGAGTCTGTGGCCGTCATTTTGGGCATTGGTAGGGGGCCCTGAATGTTGTGATGGAGCGGGTGTCACCCCCTGCGGGAGTGATGTTCCTAGGGCTGCGCGCTCTTCGGCGCATCCGGCTTGGGCACATCGGGCTTGGGCGCGTCCTTCACCCGCACATAGTATTCACGCAGATGAAGACTCTGCGAGTTGTCTTCCCCTCCTGCGTACACCCACAACATGTCTGGGCTTATGAAGTTATAGAGAACGATGGCGTCCCTGCCGGTCACTGGCGCAACGGTTTTGACTGCAACCGAATCCGAAGCAACGCCCAGGACACGGTACGGATGCGTTTCGCGAAAGCCTGTCAGTGGCCTCTTTCGGCCTTCCTGCGTTTTCGTCTCCAGATCCGGCAGCTCGGAAGTCATGGCGTCCGCCGTAAAGGTCAGGGTCATATGACCCATCACCTGCGAAAGAAACAGGGCCGTCTTGCTGTCCAGCTTTGCGCGCTCGTTATTGAAGCGCATGCTGATTTCGGAGTCAGACTTCCACTGGCCGACAAGATTCGGGTCCGCATACGCTGACGCGGCAACTGCGGCCATCAGCAGGAGCACAAAGAGTCTGCGCATGCTTATTCGACGTCGGCGAAATCGTCGTCACCCTCATTGCGCGCACGGGGCACCTTGACACCGCCCTTGGCCACCACTTCCACATAGAACTGCGGCGCGCCGTCTTTCACAATCTCGTCAATCGACTTGATGAGGTCTGCCACCGGCACCTCCGAAGCAGCGGCATCACTCGCACCCGACTTGCAGTCAAAGTCCCAAAAATCCACGCCCTTGGGCAAGGCTTTGGCGCGTTCACGTTTGAGGTATTTGCGGATGTCGTGTTTGGCGGCATCGAGCAGGCGGTCGCGGTTTTTGCCTTCGATGTTGAGCTGGTAGGTTTTTTTCATGAGTACTTCTGGTTTAGGGCCTGTTAACACTGTGTTTGCAAGATGCGTTGCGAGTCAAAAAGGCCATGAGCAAGGCGCAAAACGCAGGCGGGGTGAACCCCGTCAAGGCTTTGCAACGCCGCGCAAGGCCTTTTTGATCGCAACCCGGAGGGAATAGGGTAAAAACGGCGCCACTCGGCGTTGCGCTCCTCACCCAGACACCCGGTCTGGGCGTCGTCGCGCGCCTTGATTGGCACCGTTTTTACCCCATTCGCATTTGCAAACACAGTGTTAACAGGCCCTATAAGAGCGGCGCATTGCGGCCACGGTGTACTACCGATTATCGGGCCGTGGCCGGGCAGGCCGAAAAACCATAGGCAAAAGCAGCGTCACCGGCAACAATCTGCGCGGCATGGCGTTTGCATGGGTACCCATGCCAGCTTGTTCAACCCCACGTCCCTCACCTGGCAGGGGCACAAGGAGATTCCGATGATCTATGGTTTGACCTACCTCGGTGTGATCCACACCGCCATCAGCCTGGTGGCCGTTGCGGCCGCCATGATCGCCTTCTTTCGCGACAAGGAAATCATCGCCGCGTCCACACTGGGCAAGGTCTATATCTGGACCACCGTACTCACCTGCCTGACCAGTTTTGGCATCTTTCAGCATGGCGGCTTCGGCAAGCCGCATGCGCTGGGCATCATCACCTTGCTGGTGCTGGGCATTGCCTGGGTGGCGGGCAACACCAAGGTGCTGGGCCGCGCCTCGCCGTATGTTGAGACATTGAGTTATTCGATCACCTTTCTGTTCCACATGATCCCGGCCATCACAGAGACATCGACGCGCCTGCCCTTGGGTGCGCCACTGCTGCCCAACGCCGATGCGCCCGAACTCAAGGCCGCCACGGGCGTGCTCTTGCTGATCTACGTGATTGGTGCGGCGTTCCAGGTGCGGCGCATACGGGCGCGCCATGCCGCGCAGGCAGTTCCCCTGCCCGGCTCTACGGCCGCTGGCTGAGGCCCGGCAAAATACCTGTATGCGCTACGCCCGCTGGGGCCTGAAGACCAGCGAGCGGAGCAACAGCCACCCCATACCCACAGAACCCACAGAATTCCCATGCACCCCGTCACCTGTACCGAAGAACGCCATTCCAGCCAGATCCTCGCCATCTTCAACGAGGCCATTGCCAACTCCACCGCGCTGTACGACTACAAACCACGCGCCCCCGAAAGCATGGTGACCTGGTTTGCCACCAAACGTGCCAACGGCTTTCCGGTGATCGGGATGGAAGACGACAGCGGCAAGTTGTTGGGTTTTGCGAGCTACGGCACCTTCCGCGCATTTCCGGCGTACAAATACACGGTCGAGCATTCGGTCTATGTGGAGAAAGACAGCCGCGGCCTGGGCCTGGGGCGCAAGCTGCTGGAGGCGATTGTGGCCAGGGCTGAAGTGCAAGGCATGCACGTTCTAGTCGGCGCGATTGATCTGGACAACACCGTGAGCATTGCGCTTCACAAGCGCCTGGGCTTTGAGCACAGCGGCACCATCAAGCAGGCGGCTTTCAAGTTTGGCCGCTGGCTGGACCTGGCGTTTTTGCAGAAGACTTTAAAGACGCCGCTGCAGCCTGTTGACGGTTAAGTCTGCTGGCTGGTCAACACTTTGTCGATGGCCTCATGCAGATGCTGCAGCCCAAACGACACATCACAAAACACGCCGTTGACATAAAACGCCGGCGTTGAGCGCACGCCCAGGTGGCGGCCGCTTTGCATGTGCTCCTGCACGCGTTGCAGGTAGACGTGGTCGTTCATTTCGTTCTGGTAGCGGGCCATGTCCAGGCCGGCCTGCGCGGCGTAGTCGAGCAGGTGCTTGTCTTTGAGGTGGTGCTGGTTGGCAAACAGCAGCTCGTACATGGGCCAGAACTTGTGTTGCGCGCCGGCGGCTTCTGCCGCTTCGGCGGCCAGTTCGGCATGGGGGTGCACTTCGCGCAGCGGAAAGTGCCGGAAGACAAAACGCAGCTGGCGCCCGAAATGCGGAAGCATCACCTTCAGGGCGCCATAAGCCTGAAAGCAGGACGGGCATTCGAAGTCGCCGTATTCCACGACAGTGACCGGGGCCGACGCCGGGCCATGGATATGGTCGATGGCGTCGTCGGGTTCAAGAAACGGATCGGGTTGGGACGGATCGGCCATGAGAATCACCTTTTAGCTGTGCGTTCAGACGTTGAAAACGTCTTCAGCACAGTATGCGCCCGGGTGTGCGCGATGATCAAGGAGCCGTACGGCCCCATCGCATCGATGGGTAGCCGTGGATGGCCGTGAATAGCCAGGTAGAGGCCGGCGGTGCCGGCCCCGTGGCTCAGCTTCAGGCCTGGTTGGCGGCGTTTTCGAGGGCTTCGTCGAGTGCCTTGCACGAGGGCGAGCACACGGCCTGGGACTTGCCCAGCACTTTACGGGTGCCCATCAGGGAGCGGGCGCGGTGCTTGCCGCACATGAAACACGACATCGTGGCAGCGCCAAATGACGTGGTGGCAGCAAACGGTGAGCCCGACACCTTGGACTTGTAGCGCAGGCCGTCAGCGAGTACGGCGGTTTTGGCGTCAGCTCTTGCCATGGTTGGGGTCTTCCTTCAGTTGGGGGTTGATGGGTTTCATGGCCTTTTCAATGGCCTCTTTGGCCTTCAGCTCGGCAGCGAGCGAGGCGTCCAGCGCAGACCGGCACAGGCCCGCGTACTGGTAATTGACGTTTTCATACAGCTCGGCCGCAGCCGGGTGCGTGTCGAGCAGCGCGCCAAGTGCCATGCCGGGTTCCACATCGCCCAGTTCGTTGACCAGGTGCAGCACCACGGAGCGGTACTGCTCGGCACCCACCGGCACCGCGCTGTGCTCAAGCCGTTCCAGCAGCTCGGCCAGTACGTGGGTGACCGTGAGGTCGGTTTTGTGGGGATGGGGTTGGGTGGCGTTCATGCAGTGAATTTGGGGCTTCCTTCCCCTAAATCAAGCACTTTGCGGACCAGGTAACCGCCCTTCGGCGGTTGCTGGCCCCCTTTCGGGCTAGCCTGGATCAGCCCTGCGCGCTATATTTTTTATAGCTGCTCGCGCTTGTCTGCTGTGGGTTGGAGGCCTATTTTACCTCTAAACGGCAGGCCCGGAAGCTTTCCCCCGGCTTCCAGAGGCCATTTGGCGTGCCTGCAGGTGTTACCAAACGTCTTTTGAACGCCGTTTAAAGTATAAAAAATAGCTGCAAGCCAATACTGGTATGCGCAAGCAGCTCCTTATTTGATAGCACCCGAAATGCCGCGCTGAGCGTCTACGGTACTTTTCACCCTCCATCGGGCAACCCTTTTGCCGCCAGATGGGCCACCAGCAGTCTGGCCGCCGCCGACAAACCCGCCTCGTCCCGAAAGCAGATGGCAAAGCGCCGCCGGGCCCATGGGTCAGCGAGCGGCATCACGCGCAGCCCATAGGTGGCGGCATAAGGCTCAGCCACCTCGCGCGGCACCACGCTGATGGCCAGGTTGGCGCGCACCACGCGCAAGGCGGCCTCGAAGTTGGACACGATGACGCGGTGGACAACGACCTTGCCCTTGAGCGCTGCAGCCCGCAGGAGCAGCACCTGCACAGCGCTGTGCGCGGGAAGGCTGACATGCTCGAAGTCGAGCGTCTGCTCAAAGTGCAGGGTTTTCTCGCCTGCCAGCGGGTGCGACGGGTGGGTCACGATGGCCAGGTGGTCGGTGCGGTAGCTGCGCGACTGCAGGCCGCTCAGGTCGGCAGCGTCCCAGCAAATGCCGACCGAGGCCACGCCCTCCTTGATGCCGCGAATCACATCGGGGCTGACGCGTTCTTCCATGTCGACCTGGATGTCGTGGTGCGCCGGCACCTGCAAAAAGGCCGCCACATCGTCGGCCAGGGACTCGGCCATGACAGAAGCCGTGGCCAGGATGCGCACCTGGCCGCGCACGCCCTGGGCATAGGCAGCCATGTCGCGCTCGATGCGCTCGGCGCTGGCCAGCATGGTGCGCGCGTGTTCCAACAGGCTTTCGCCGGCGGGCGTTGGTTCGACGCCGCGGCGCCGCCGCACCAGCAGCGGCGTGCCGACGGTGTCTTCGAGCTGGGCCAGCCGCTTGCTGATGGCCGAGCCGACGATGTTGGCCTGCTCGGCCGCGCGGGCAATGCTGCGTGCATCACATACCGCCGCGAACAGCCGCAGCGTGGTCATGTCGAGGTCTCTCATGGGCGACTCCTGGCGGTCAATGGCTAGATTTGATATTCCCATCAGGAACGTTAGCGCTTCCAGAATTGATCAACCAAACCTTTTGGGAAATTCTAAACTGCAGCCACGCCCTGAGAATGGACAGAATGACAACGGAGACCACAGTGAACCTGCCTTCAAGGCCTGCCCTCCCCCGGCAGGCAACGATTCGTGAAGTCGGCCTGCGTGACGGCCTGCAAAGCATTGCCGCCGTGATGCCGACCGCACACAAGCTGCAATGGATCCAGGCGGCCTACGACGCCGGCCAGCGCGAGATCGAGGTCGGCTCTTTTGTGCCAGCGCGCCTGCTGCCGCAGCTGGCCGACACCGCCGAACTGGTGGCCTTTGCCAAAACACTGCCTGGCCTGGTCACATCGGTGCTGGTGCCCAACCTCAAGGGTGCCGAACGCGCCATCGAATCCGGCGCCGACCTGATGCTGCTGCCGATTTCAGCCAGCCACGCCCACAGCCTGGCCAACCTGCGCAAGACGCCCGGCGAGGTGGTCGAAGAAATCGCCCGCATCCGCGAACTGCGTGATGCGTCGGGCTCACCCATCGTGATCGAAGTCGGCATGAGCACGGCCTTTGGCTGCACGCTGCAGGGCCGGGTCGAGCCGTCCGAGGTGCTGCGGCTGCTGCGCGCCGTGCTGGACGCCGGCGCCGACCGCGTAGGCCTGGCAGACACCGTGGGCTACGCGGACCCGGAAATGGTTCGCCTGCTGTTTGAGCAGGCTTTTGAGGTGGCCGGTGAGCGGCTTGACTGCGGCCACTTTCACGACACCCGCGGCTTGGGGCTGGCCAATGTGTATGCCGCGCTGCAGACCGGCGTGACGCGCTTTGACGCCTGCCTGGCCGGCATAGGCGGCTGCCCGCATGCGCCCGGCGCCAGCGGCAACGTGGCCACCGAAGACCTGGCCTATATGCTGGCCAGCATGGACATCGAAACCGGCATTGACTTTGACAAGCTGATGGCGCTGCGCACCCGCGTGGCGGGCTGGCTTGAAGGCGAAACCCTGCACGGCACACTGTGGCGTGCGGGCCTGCCCAAAACCATGCGCGCATCTGCTGCCTCCGCTGCCGCTGCGGCCTGAACTATTTTTCTTCCGGAACACTGCATGCAACCCATCCCCGAATCCACCACCCCACAGCCGCTGGCGGGCTTGCGCGTGGTGGAGTTCACCCACATGGTCATGGGCCCCACCTGCGGCATGGTGCTGGCCGACATGGGCGCCGAAGTCATCAAGGTCGAGCCCATCGACGGCGACCGGACCCGCCGCCTGCTGGGCGCCGGCTCGGGCTTCTTTCCGCTCTTCAACCGCAACAAAAAAAGCATCGGCATTGACCTGCACGACCCGGTGGGCGCCGAAGTGGCGCGCAAGCTCTGCGCCAGCGCCGACGTGGTGGCCGAAAACTTCAAGCCCGGCACCATGGCCAAGTACGGCCTGGACTACACCGCGCTCAGCGCCGTCAACCCGCGCATCATTTACATCAGCCACAAGGGCTTTTTGCCCGGCCCCTATGACCACCGCACCGCACTCGATGAAGTGGTACAGATGATGGGCGGCCTGGCCTACATGACGGGCCGGCCCGGTGACCCGCTGCGCGCCGGCACCAGCGTCAACGACATCATGGGCGGGCTCTTCGGCGCCATCGGTGCGCTGGGCGCGCTGATCCAGCGCGGCATTAGCGGCAAGGGCATGGAAGTGCAGTCGGCGCTGTATGAAAACAATGTCTTCCTGATGGGCCAGCACATGCTGCAGTACGCCATGACGGGCAAACACCCGGCCCCCATGCCCGCGCGCGACAACCCCTGGGCGGTGTACGACGTGTTCACGGTCAGGGACGGTGAACAGATCTTCCTGGCGGCCGTGAGCGACGCGCAGTGGCAGACCTTTTGCACCGTGCTGGGGTTTCCCGACCTCAAGGCCGACCCCTCGCTGGCCACCAACAACCAGCGCGTGGCGGTGCGCCCCGCCCTGCTCAAGGACCTTGCGGCGCGGCTGGCCCCGCGCAGCGCCGGCGAGCTTTCAGCCATGATGGAAAAAGCCGGCCTGCCGTTTGCCCCTATCCGCAGGCCCGAAGACCTGTTCGACGACGAGCACCTGCTGGCCACCGGCGGCCTGGCCGACGTGCGCCTGCCCGATGGCCCCAAGGCCGGCCAGATGGTAAAAACCACGCTGTTCCCCATCACCATGCAAGGGGAGCGGCTGGGGGTTCGCCTGCACCCGCCCACGCTGGGCGAACACACCCGTGAGCTGCTGGCAGGCCTGGGCTACAGCGCGGGTGAAATGGATAACCTGCACCGGCAAGCGGCAGTCAGTTGAGGCAGTGCGTTGAACCTGCCGGCCGATTTGCGCGACTCACGACAACGAAGGAGACAAAATGACCCCCAAGATGAAGATGATCCGCAGTACCGATACCTCAGCCCTGAGTACCCAACCAGCGACCCGGCGCCAGGCCCTCTGGGGACTGGGCGCCTTTTTTGCCGGCGGCGCTTTCCTGGCCATGCCGCGCAGATTGCTGGCCCAGACCACCGACAAGGTGGTGCGCTTCATCCTGCCGGTGGGCGCCGGCTCGGGCGTGGACACCATCGTGCGAGCGGCCAGTGTTGCGCTGGGCAAGGCGCTGGGCAACCCGGTGGTGATTGAAAACCAGCCCGGCGCTGGCGGCATTGTCGGCACCTCGGCGCTTGTGAAGGCTGCCCCCGACGGCATGACGCTGAGCGTGGTGTCCAACAACCACGTGATCTACCCCAGCGTGTACAAGTCGCTGCCGTTCGACCCGGTGGCCGACATCACGCCCATCACCGTCATCGGCACCACGCCGATGGTGCTGGTGGTGAACCCCGCCAAACTGCCGGCCACCAATGTGAAAGAGCTGGTTGCCCTGCTCAAGGCCAAACCCGACGCCTACAACTATGCGTCGTCGGGCAACGGCACCATCCTGCACCTGGCCGCGCAGATGTTTCTGGACGAAGCACAGGTCAAGGCCAGACACATTCCCTACAAGGGCGTGGGGCCCATGGTTGCCGACATGATCGGCGGGCAGGTAGACATGGGCGTGCTGGCGCTCCCCGCTGTGCAGGCGCACCTGAAGAGCGGCGCCCTGCGCGCCATTGGTGTGGGCGGCAGCACCCGTTCACCCGCGGCGCCCGACATCCCGACCATTGCGGAACAGGGCTTGCCCAACTACAACATGGAAGGCTGGTTCGCGGTGATTGGCCCTGCGAAGTTGCCGGCGGCTGACGTGAAGCGCATCCAGGCCGCGGTGGTTGCCGCCTATGCCACGCCCGAGGTAAAGGAAGCCATGCTCAAGCAGGGCAACACCATCAACCCCGGCAGCCCGGAAGCCGCCGCGCAGTACTTTCGCAGCGAGCTGGTGAAGTACGCGCAGCTGGTGAAAAAGGCGGGGGTCGAGTTGCAGTAGGGCACACGCACAGGCGGCCGCTCCATCGCTCATCACGATGAAACGGCCCCACATTGCTACACTTTTGATAGCTATTGGCGCATATAAATAAAGGGCCAGGCAGCTATTTGGCAATAAATCTGCCCAAAAACCGGTCGCCAGGCCGCATGGCGCGGCTACAGCTTGGCGATGGACACCTCGGTCGACTTGACCAGCGCCACCACCTCGCTGCCGACAGCCAGCTCAAGCTGGTCGACCGAGCGCGTGGTGATGACCGAGGTAACCGCTTCGGGGGGTTACTTTCTTGTATAGATCTGATCGAACGAGCCGCCGTCAGCGAAATGCTCTTTGTCCGCCTTGGCCCAGCCGCCGAAGGCCTGGTCGATGGTGAACAGGTTCAGCTTGGGAAACTGCTTGGCATATTTGGCAATGGCTTTCTGCGAAACGGCCGGGCGGTAGAAGTTCTTGCCGGCAATGTCCTGGCCTTCTTCGGAATAAAGGTACTTCAGGTATTCCTCGGCCACAGCACGGGTGCCCTTCTTGTCGACGTTCTTGTCGACCACGGCGACGGCGGGCTCGGCCAGGATGCTCAGCGAAGGAGCGACGACGTCGAACTTGGCGCCGAATTCCTTTTCAAGCAAGTACGCTTCGTTTTCCCAGGCGATCAGCACGTCACCCTGCGCACGCTGGGCGAAGGTGATGGTGGAGCCGCGGGCGCCGGTGTCCAGCACCGAGACATTGCCATAAAGCTTGGCAACGAACTCTTTGGCTTTGGCGTCACTGCCGTATTTGCGCTTGGCGAATTCCCAGGCGGCCAGGTAGTTCCAGCGGGCGCCGCCCGAGGTTTTGGGGTTGGGCGTGATCACGGTGATGCCAGGCTTGATCAGGTCATCCCAGTCCTTGATGCCTTTGGGGTTGCCCTGGCGCACGGCCAGCACGATGGTCGAGGTGTAGGGTGACGAGTTGTGCGGCAGCTTCTTTTGCCAGTCGGCCGACAGCCAGCCGCCGTTTTTGACCAGCGCGTCGGTGTCGCCGGCCAGGGCCAGCGTGGCCACGTCGGCGTCCAGGCCGTCAATGATGGAGCGGGCCTGCTTGCCGGAGCCGCCGTGCGACTGCTTGATGGTGACGTCCTGGCCGGTCTTGGCTTTCCAGTATTTGCTGAAGGCCGCGTTGTATTCGACATAGAGCTCGCGGGTCGGGTCATACGAGACATTGAGCAGCGTGACGGGCGCCGGCTGGGCCTGCGCCGTCAGCAGTGACCCTGCCAGCGTCAAACCCAAACCGGCCGCCACGGCAGCGCGGGTGGAAACATTGATAAAGTTGCGGCGTGAAGTCATGGTTGCTCTCTTTTCCAAAAAATTGCGTGTAAATGCGAACAAAATGGATTCTGGAAGCAGACCTTAGAAACTGGAACGAATAAAAAATCAGTTCTTTATTCAACAAACATCCTTAGACACTTAGCCCTACGAAAGAACTACCCCATGGCACGCCTCGTCAAATGCATCAAACTCGGCAAAGAAGCCGAAGGCCTGGACTTTCCGCCCTACCCCGGCCCGCTGGGCAAGCGCCTCTGGGAAGAAGTCAGCAAGGAAGCCTGGGCGGAATGGATGAAGCAGCAAACCATGCTGGTCAATGAAAACCGCCTGAACCTGGCCGATGCCCGCGCCCGCCAGTACCTGGCGCGCCAGATGGAAAAACATTTCTTTGGCGACGGCGCCGATGCGGTGCAGGGCTACGTTCCTCCGACTCAATAAGGCTCCCACGCTTGTCGCTTCGCGAGCCTTCGGCGGTACGCTGCCCCTTGCCCAAGATAAAGGGGCGCTGCGCCTGCGGCCCGGCAAAGCCGGTTCCGCGGCCCCGGCTGGTCTGGGTCCGAAGTCCCATGCTTGTCGGCCATGGCTGAGGTGATCGAGTGGCTGGACGACAGCACGGCCGGCGGCAGCCCCTACAGCCCGCGCTTTGGCGACCGCTACCGCAGCGAGCTGGGCGGGCTGGACCAGGCTAAAGAAGTCTTCCTCAAGGGCTGCGGCCTGCCTGGGGCCTGGGCAGGCCAGCCGCAATGGTCTGTTCTTGAAACCGGCTTCGGCCTGGGCCTGAATTTCCTCGTGACCTGGGCCGCCTGGAAGGCCGACCCACAGCGCCCTGGCCTGCTGCATTTCGTCTCGACCGAAGCCTTTCCGGCGAGCGCCGAAGATGTGTTGCGCAGCGCCAAAACCCATCCTGAACTGCTGCCTTTCGCCGAACAGCTGCAGGCACAGCTATGGGGGCTGCTGCCGGGCTTTCACCGCCTGGTGTTTGAGGGCGGCCGGGTCTTGCTGACGCTGTGCATTGGCGACGCCAAGGCCATGCTGCGCGAGCAGTTGTTTGAGGCCGATTCGGTCTACCTGGACGGCTTCAGCCCGCAGCGCAACCCGGACATCTGGGACTTGCACACGTTCAAGGCAGTGGCGCGCTGCTGCCGGCGCGGCACGCGAATCGCCACCTGGACAATTGCGCGCAGCGTGCGCGATGCGCTGGCGCAATGCGGATTTGTGGTGCGCAAGGTGCCCGGCATTCCGCCCAAACGCGACAACCTGCAGGGCGAGTTCAACCCGGCATGGGAGCCGAAAAAAACACATCCCTCGCCCGCGCGCCGGCCACCTGCCCGCTGCGTGGTAATTGGTGCTGGCCTGGCGGGTGCGGCCGTGGCGGCCAGCCTGGCGCGCCGCGGCTGGCAGGTCGTGGTGCTGGATGCTGCCGAAGAGCCCGCCGCCGGGGCGTCCGGCCTGCCCGCCGGCCTGCTGGCGCCGCATGTCTCGCCCGACGACAACCCGCTTTCGCGCCTGTCGCGCCATGGCATTCGCGCCACGCTGCAGCAAGCTGAGGCCTTGCTGCAGGCCGGCGACTGGGGCCGCACCGGCGTGCTGGAGCATGCGGTGGAGCACCCACGCAAACAGCCTGAGGCGTGGCAAACAGACTGGGTCGACGCCGCCGGCGACTGGACAGGGCCAGCCGGCGCCGCCCAGCTCAGGCAATGCAGCCTGCCGCCGGATACGCCCGCGCTGTGGCATGCGCGGGCCGGCTGGATCCGGCCGGCCGCCCTGGTCGATGCCTGGCTGACTGGGCCGGGTGTGCAATCGCACGGCCGATCAGTAGTGAACCACCTGAACCAGGCCTCGGGCCAGTGGCAGGTTTGGGATGCGCAGGGCCGGGAGTTGGCCCGCGCCGAACTCGTGGTGCTGGCGGCTGGTTATGCCAGCCTCGAACTGGCAGCCGGCGCCGCAACGAACAAGGCTGGTGACCTGGCACTGCAGGCCATCCGGGGCCAGGTGAGCTGGGGCCTGCACGAACCGGGCACAGCCGATGCGCTGCCGCCCTTTCCCGTGAATGGCCATGGCAGCCTGGTCCCTGCCGTGCCACTGTCCGGCAAGGCTGGCGCCCTGGCCTGGGTCATGGGCTCCAGCTTTGAACGCGACAACACCCAGGCCGAAACACGGCCCGAGGACGACCAGCACAATTTCAGCCAGCTGCAAACCCTGCTGCCGCAAACCGCCCGTGCACTGGCCGCACAGTTTGAGCCAGGGAAGGTTCAGTCCTGGGCCGGCGTGCGCTGCGCTACACCCACCCGTTTACCCGCTTTGGGCCCGCTGGAAGAAAGCCCGGGCCTGTGGGTGTGCAGCGGCATGGGCTCGCGCGGGCTGACGTTTGCCGCGCTTTGCGGGGAATTGCTGGCGGCGAAGCTGCACGCCGAACCCTTGCCGATTGAGCAGCGATTAGCGGAGGCGCTGATGCCGCAGCATGCTGCGCCCGCACTGATCGTCAATACCTGAGATTCTTAAGCCAGACAGGGCTAAAACCTATAAGGGGCCAGCGCAAGCAGCTATCAAATAGATAGCGTGCAAGGCGTAATGAGCGCCTTCACTCGACGCTGCGCAGCAGGCGTTTGAGCTTTCCGGGGTGCAGCGGTTTGCGCAGGCTGCCGCGCGCGCCGCCGAACCATCCGCGCACGGTGTCCAGCGGGGAGAGGCGGTTGCCGGTCAGGATCAGATACGCGATGGCAGGGCGCGATGCCTCCACCCGTTTGACCATCTCCCAGGGCTCGATGTCGGGGAGCTCCATGTCGAGAATCACCAGTTTGTACAGGTGCGTGTCAATCAGCTTGAGCGCTTCGGTGCCGGTGGTCGCCTCGTCAATCTTCACGAAACCGGCCATGGCCAGCCTGGCGCGCAGGTAAAGGCGCGCGTCGCGATCAGCGTCCACCACCAGTACCTGGGGGCGCTCCGGCAGCGGCTCCGGGGCTTCCAGCGGCGCCGGCGCGGTAGGCGCCTGAGAATCAAAGTCGAGATCGAGGTCCAGCGAGGAGGATTCGGGCTGAAGGTCGAGGTCCAAGGCCTTCCCCGGCACCGTGCCTGGGCGCAAAGCCTGCGCCGCCTGCCGCTGCTCGGCGGCCAGGAGTTCATCCATGCCGTCAATCACGGCTGTCCACTGCAGCGGGCGCGGAACCACCAGGCGCGCCCTGGCGGGTGGGTTGTCGCCTATCCAGACCAGCGTGAAGTCGTCATTCGCGGGATTGGCCAGCTCCAGCGCAGCTTCCCAGCTGTCACCGTCAATCAGCGCGATCAAGGCCTCTTCGGGCGCATCGGGCGTCCAGGGTGTGTAGGCGATAGGTCGTGTTTCGGAAATGCGAAACACCGTGTTCAGGGCATGACGTTCAACGTCATCAAACCCGAACACTCTTACAAAAACCCGCTTGACAGCCTCACCACCCGTATTCGTCATTGCGCCCGATTATGGGGGGATCGCCGGGGAGGCTTCAAGGAATTCAGCGCCTGCGTTGTCAAAACGTCACTTCATGGCTGCGGCAGGCCGGCGGGCCTTGACATACGCATCGCCTGGCAAATAGGCCTTGCCGTCGGCATAGCGCCATTGCACCATGGTGCCCTTGTGGCCGCGCAGATCCAGCCTGCCTACATAGGCGCCCATGGTGGACTGGTGGTCAATGGCGCGGAACTCGGCAGGGCCAAAAGGTGTGGAAAACTTCAGTCCGCGCAGCGCCACCACCAGCTTTTCGTTGTCGGTGGAATTGGCCCTGCGGATGGCGGCAAAAATCGCCTGCATGGTGGCGTAGCCCACCGCCGAACCGACTTTGGGGTATTCGTTGAAGCGGCGATAGTAGTTGGCGGCAAAGCTGGCATGCTCGCGGGAGTCGATCTGGTCCCAGGGGTAGCCGGTGACGATCCAGCCTTTCGGCGTATCGTCTTTCAGCGCCTCCAGGTACTCGGGTTCCCCCGAAAGCATCGACACCACCGGTATGCGGGGGAAAATGCCGCGCTGGTTGCCTTCACGAACCAGCCTGGTCAGGTCGGCCCCGAAAGTCGCGTTGAAGATAGCCTCGGGTTTTGCCTGCATGGCCGCCTGCAGCGTCGGGCCGGCTTCTATCTTGCCCAGCGCCGGCCACTGGTAACTCACAAATTCAACGTCCGGCCGCCTGGCTTTCAACAGTTCCTTGAACACAGTGACTGCGCTCTGGCCGTATTCGTAATTGGGGGCAATCGTGGCCCAGCGTTTGGCCGGCAACCTTGCCGCCTCTTCCACCAGCATGGCTGCCTGCATATACGTACTGGGGCGCAGGCGGAAGGTGTAGCGGTTGCCTTGCTCCCAGACAATGGCGTCGGCCAGCGATTCGCTGGCGATGAACACCCGCCGGCTGGCCTGGGCATGGCCGGCCAGCGCCAGCCCGACGCTGGAGTAAAACCCTCCCGCCAGCACATCCACCTTTTCTTTTGAGGTCAGCTCGACGGCCTGGCGCAGGGCTTCTTCGGGTTTGCCGGCGTCATCGCGCGAGATGACTTCGATCTTGCGGCCCAGCAGGCCGCCGGCCACGTTGATTTCCTCGACCGCAAGCTGCCAGCCTTGACGGTAAGGCTGGGCGAACTGGGGAATGGTGGAATAACTGTTGATTTCGCCGATCTTGATGGGAGGTCTTGGGCTGCCCTGGGCCAGCGTCACCATCGCGGCGCACGCCAGAAACAAACCACCCGTCAGGGCGGACTTCATCAATTTCACGGGTTTTCTCCAAAAATGGGCAATTCGGTTAACTGGGCAAGCCCAAAACAGGGCGGCTCATCCGAAAGAGCAGGGACTGTACCAGCGCTTTGTGACGGGTTGGCTGGTGAACGGTCAGCCTCAATGCAAGCCTTATGCCGCTGGCACGAAAAAACCGCCCGAAATCCGCATATTTATTGGCGAATAAGCTTATCTGCATAACGGCAGAACAAATGTGTAGTTTGTTTTTATAAGTGGCGCACTTACATTTTCCCGCTATGCATGAATTTGCCTTTGTATTTGCCGGCTTTGCCGTCGGCCTGGTTGTAGGCCTGACAGGGGTGGGCGGCGGCTCGCTGATGACGCCGTTGCTGATCTTCTTTTTCGGCATCAAACCGCACCTGGCTATCGGTACCGACCTGCTGTTTGCAGCCTTTACCAAGATGGGCGGCACCGTCAGCCTGGCCCGCGCCCGGGTGGTTGACTGGAAAATCGTCGGCCAAACAGCAGCCGGCAGCATTCCGGCTGCCTTGGCGACCTTGTATATGTTGCAGCGCATGGGTCCTGCCAACCCGGCTACGCAAGCCATCATGACCACCACACTCGGCCTGGCGTTACTGCTGACGGCCGGTGCCACGGCCTACAAGGTGCTACGCGGCAAGGCCGCCCCGACCACCATCGCGCCTGAACTCATTGGCCAGGCCACGCGTGCCCGCCACTGGTCGCTGCCGCTGCTGTTTGGCGCGGTCATCGGCACGCTGGTCACTTTGACGTCAGTCGGCGCGGGCGCCATTGGCGTGATCGTGTTGATGCTGCTCTACCCCACCCTGCCGCTGCCGCGCATCGTGGCGGCCGACATCGCCCACGCCGTGCCGCTGACGCTGGTGGCGGGCCTGGGCCATGCCTCCATCGGTTCGGTCGACTGGCCTTTGCTCATCAAGCTGCTGGCCGGCTCCCTGCCCGGCATCTGGCTCGGTTCGCACCTGGTGCACAAAACGCCCGACCGCGTGATCCGCTCGCTGTTGTCCGTGCTGCTGGCCTATGCCGGCGTGAAACTGATTTCGATCTGACCCTCTCCTTATAAAAATCCCACGACGTTTGAATCCCGACAGCCATGTACCAATACACAGAATTTGACCGCGAGTTTGTCAAGGCACGCGCCGCCCAATACCGTGACCAGCTGACCCGCTGGCAGGCAGGCCAGTTGCCTGAAGACGAATTTCGCCCCTTGCGCCTGCAAAACGGCTGGTATGTACAGCGCTACGCGCCCATGCTGCGCGTGGCCGTGCCTTATGGCGAGCTCTCCAGCGCACAGGTGCGCGTGCTGGCCAAAATCGCCCGCGAATACGACCAGCCCAACGCCGCGCTGTTCAATGAAGCGCAGGCCAAACAGGACAAGCTCGGCCCCGTGAACCTGAAAAACGGCCTGTCGGTCAGCTCGAAGCTGACTACCGGCTACGCCCACTTCACGACACGCCAGAACGTCCAGTACAACTGGATTCCGCTCGATAAATCCGCCGAGGTGATGGACCTGCTGGCCAGTGTCAGCATGCACGGCATCCAGACCAGCGGCAACTGCATCCGCAACATCACCAGCGATGAACGCGCCGGCATTGCCGTTGACGAAATCGCCGACCCGCGCCCCTTCGGCGAAATCCTGCGCCAGTGGAGCACGCTGCACCCCGAGTTCGCCTTCCTGCCGCGCAAGTTCAAGATCGCCATCAGCGGCGCCCGCGAAGACCGTGCCGCCACGGCCTGGCATGACGTCGGCCTGCATTTGATCCGCAATGCCGAAGGCGAGCTGGGCTTCAAGGTGCTGGTGGGCGGCGGCATGGGCCGCACGCCGGTGATCGGCACCGTGATCCGCGAGTTCCTGCCCTGGAACCAGATCATGAATTACCTGGAAGCCGTGGTACGCGTGTACAACCGCTACGGCCGCCGAGACAACATCTACAAGGCCCGTATCAAGATTCTGGTGAAGGCCGAAGGCCAGCGTTATATCGATGACGTCGAGGCCGAATACAAGCAAATCCTGGAACACGATGGCGCCCCGCACACCATCACACAGGAAGAACTCGACCGCGTGACAGCCTGCTTTGTGCCGCCCGCGCTCAACTGCGACCGCAAGAGCGCCGATACAAAAATAGCCAATATCTTGCGCGCCGCCGCCGAGGATGACGTGGAATTCGGCCGCTGGCTGCAGCGTAACGTGGCCCCGCACCAGAACCCTGACCTGCGCGCCGTATCGCTGTCGTTCAAACGCCTGGGCCAGGCGCCTGGCGACGCGACAGCCGACCAGCTCGACATCGCCGCTGACCTGGCCGACCAGTTCAGCGCCGGTGAAGTGCGTGTGACGCACGACCAGAACCTGCTGTTGCCCTGGGTTCGCTGCGACGAGCTGCCCGAACTCTGGCGCGCCGCCCGCAAGGCCGGTTTTGCCAAGCCCAATATCCACCTGCTGACCGACATGATCGCCTGCCCCGGTGGCGATTTCTGCTCACTGGCCAATGCGCGCTCCATCCCGATCGCCGAAGCCATCACCGAGCGCTACCAGGACATGGACGAGCTGCATGACCTGGGCGAGATCGACCTGCATATCAGCGGCTGCATCAACTCCTGCGGCCACCACCACAGCGGCCACATCGGCATTCTGGGCGTGGACAAGGACGGCCTTGAGTGGTACCAGGTGTCGCTGGGGGGCTCCGATGGTTCCGCACTGAGCGGTGCCTCGGTGCCCGGCAAGGTGGTGGGCCCTTCGTTCACCGGCGCCGAAGTGCCGGAAGTCATTGAAGCAGTGCTGGACACCTATCGCCAACTGCGCGAAGACGGCGAAACGTTTATCGCGACTTTCCGCCGCGTCGGCATCGAACCCTACAAGGCCGCCGCCAAGAATGCGCGCTTTGCCCCCAACACCGTCGCGCACTGAACACTGGAAAGGAAATCACGATGAAATTACTGCCTTTCAGCGAACAAAGCGGCGTGGAACAGCCCGGTACCCTGGTCCTTGCGAATGATGCCGATCCCTTCGAGGTCTCACTCGACGGCATCTCTCGCATTGACCTGCACTTCCCGAAGTTCACCGACGGCCGCGCCTATAGCCAAGCCTTTTTGCTGCGCCGCCGCCGCGAATTCAAGGGCGAAATCCGCGCCACCGGCGACGTGCTGGTGGACCAGTTGGCACAGATGGAGCGCAGCGGCTTTGACACCGCCGTGCTGCGTGCCGACCAGGACATGGCTATCGCCCAGCGCGTGCTGGCGTCTTACCCCGGTTACGGCGTCGGCAAATACCAGGGCGATGCGGTAGACGTGCAGCCGCACTTCAAGGAAGCAAAGGAAGGGGCTACGGCCTGAACACCATGAGCCTCGACCTTGCAAAAATCAACGCAGAACTCGGCCACAACGCGCAGGGCCTGGTGGGCTGGGCCGTGGGACTGGGCCGGCCCGCCATCGTCACCACCAATTTCCGCCCCTTCGAGGCAGTGATACTGCACATGGTGACGCGCGCCAATCCCCGCGTTCCCGTGGTCTGGATGGACAACGGCTACAACACCGAGGCCACCTACCGCTTCGCCGACGAAGTGACCAGGCTGCTCAAGCTGGATCTGCATATTTACCTGCCGCGCCGCTCCCGTGCACACCGCGAGGCCGTGGAGGGCCCGACCCCGGCGCTGGACGATCCACGCCATGCGGCCTTCACTGAGGAAGTGAAACTCGAGCCATTTGCCCGTGCCCTGCGTGAAACCGCGCCCCAGGTCTGGTTCACGGCCTTGCGCGCCACCGACACCGCGGTACGCGCCCAGATGGATCCGGTCAGCGTCAACCCCGACGGCCTGATCAAGGTCGCGCCGCTCCTGCACTGGTCGTCCAAGGACCTTTACCAGTACTGTGAGATCAACGGCCTGCCCAACAATTTTGACTATGTAGACCCCACCAAGGGCGAAGACAACCGCGAATGCGGCCTGCACCTTGCGCACTGACTGACCTATGAACGCCCGCACACCATCCCACCTGCTGCCAGCCGACCCGGCGATCTCCATCGCGCGGCTGTCCAACTCCCATCTCGATGCGCTCGAGGAGGAAACGATTTTCATCCTGCGTGAAGTGGCGGCTGCTTTCGAGCGTCCGGCCCTGCTGTTTTCAGGCGGCAAGGATTCGCTGGTGATGCTCAAATGCGCCGAGAAAGCGTTCGGCGTGGGTCGCATTCCCTACCCGCTTCTGATGATCGACACCGGCCACAACTTCCATGAAGTGACCGACTTTCGAGACCTGCGCGCAAAAGAGCTGGGCGCCGAACTGATCGTGCGCAATGTCGAAGACTCGATGAAACGCGGCACCGTGCGGCTGGCCCACCCCGGCGAATCGCGCAATGTGCACCAGTCGGTCACGCTGCTGGAGGCGATTGACGAATTCCGCTTTGACGCATTGATTGGCGGCGCCCGTCGCGATGAGGAAAAGGCCCGCGCCAAGGAGCGTATCTTTTCGCACCGCGACAGCTTCGGCCAGTGGCAGCCCAAAGCCCAGCGCCCCGAACTCTGGACGTTGTTCAACACCCGGCTGCAGCCCGGCGAGCACTTTCGCGTGTTCCCGATCTCCAACTGGACCGAGCTCGATGTGTGGCAATACATCGAGCGCGAAAAAATCGCGCTGCCGTCGCTCTACTACGCGCACCAGCGCAAGGTAGTCGAACGCAAGGGCCTGCTGGTGCCGGTGACGGACCTCACCCCGGCACGCGACGGCGAGCAGGTGGTTGAAAAGACCGTGCGTTTTCGCACCGTCGGCGACATCACCTGCACTTGCCCCGTCGACAGCCCCGCCGCCACGGCCGCCGAGATCGTGATCGAGACGCTGGCCGCCGACGTGAGTGAGCGTGGCGCCACGCGCATGGACGACAAGACCTCCGATGCTTCGATGGAAAAGCGCAAGAAAGACGGGTATTTTTAGTTCTCCCCCGGACAGGCTTCGCCTGCTCCCCCCAGGGGGCGGCGCCTGCAGACCGGCACAGCCGGACCCGCGGCCCCCACTGATAAAGACCTTGCCACCATTTTTGAGACTGAGATGACTACAAGTACCCACACTACTGATTTGATAGCTGTTGGCGCACAGCCAGAAACGGTTGCAGGCCAAAATGACCTGAAACCTGCATTGAAATTCATCACCTGCGGTTCGGTCGACGACGGTAAAAGCACCCTGATCGGCCGCCTGCTGGTGGACAGCAAGGCCGTGCTGCAGGACCACCTGGCCGGCGTGCAGCGCCAGGGTGAAACCGACCTGGCATTGCTGACGGACGGTCTTTCGGCCGAGCGCGAGCAGGGCATCACCATTGACGTGGCCTACCGCTATTTCGCCACTGAAAGCCGAAAATTCATCATCGGCGATGCCCCAGGGCATGAGCAATACACCCGCAACATGGTGACGGCCGCCTCCAGTGCCGACGCCGCCGTCGTGCTGGTGGATGCCACCAAGCTCGACTGGAAAAACCCTGCGCTGGAGCTGCTGCAGCAGACCCGCCGCCATTCGCTGCTGGTGAACCTGCTGCGTGTGCCGTCCATCGTGTTCGCCGTGAACAAGCTAGACGCAGTGGAAGACCCGACGCTGGCTTTCAGGAACATCGAGGCAGCGCTGGCGACATTCGCCCGGGCCGCGAAAATCCCGGTGAAAGCGACTGTGCCCGTATCCGCCCTCAAAGGCTTTAACGTGGTGGACGCCCAGCCCGGCTGGTGCGGTTATGAAGGCTTGTCGCTGCTGCAGTTGCTCGAACACCTGCCTGTGACGCCGGCGGAAACCACCGAAGCCTTTGCCTTTCCGGTGCAATGGGTTGAAAAGTTTTCGTCTTCATCCGATACCTCACAAGGACGGCGCGTCTTCTGGGGCCGCGTTGCCTCGGGCGGCGTACAGCCGGGCCAGAGCGTGACCATACTGCCCAGCGGCAAGACGGCCGTCGTGGCGCAGGTGCTGGACCATGCCCGCCAGCCCAAGGCCATCCTGGCCGGCCACAGTGCAGGCATCGTGCTGGACCGGGAAGTCGATGTGTCACGCGGCGACTGGCTGCTGGCCACGGATACCTTTGAGCCCTCAAGGGAAATCTCGGCCACCGTGGCCTGGATGGACGATGAGCCGCTGGTCGCCGGGCGCATCTACTGGGCGCTGCACGGCCACCGCTGGGTCAAGGCCAAGGTCAAACGCATCGTTCACAAGCTCGATGTCAACACGCTGGCCGAGGAAGACGCCAGCGAGCTGCCGCCCAATGCCATCGGCCACATCGAGCTGAGCCTGCAGGAACCGCTGGCCACCCTGCCCTATGCCCGTTCGCGCATGCTGGGCTCGCTGGTACTGGTGGACACCGCCTCGAACAAGACTTCAGGTGCCGTGCTGATCCTTTGACCGGGATCCAAGCCCCGCTCCCTTCAACGACTTAACCCTGCTCACGGAATCCTCTTAAAATTGAGGGTTTCCACCGATTAGCCCAAATAACATGACTCACATCGTCTCCGAATCGTGCATCCGCTGCAAATACACCGACTGTGTGGATGTCTGCCCCGTGGATTGCTTCCGGGAAGGCCCCAACATGCTGGTGATCGATCCGGACGAATGCATCGACTGCGCCGTCTGCATCCCTGAATGCCCGGTCAATGCCATCTACGCCGAGGAAGACGTACCGGCCGACCAGGTGGCGTTCATCCAGCTCAATGTGGAATTGAGCCGCGCTGCGGGCTGGAAAAGCATCACCAAGCGCAAGGACGCCCTGCCCGACGCCGAGGAATGGAAAGACAAGACGGGCAAGCTGTCCGAATTGGTCCGCTAAGCCGCGTCATCCGGCCTAACCAGCCCAAAGCCACCGGCACCTCGCCCTCCCCGGGCCGCCACGCGCTTTGCAAAGCGCCCAGGAACCATGGAACCTCAACTGAACCAAGAAGTGATCAATACCGCAGCGCAACACGATGGCCCCATCGAAACCGATGCGGTGATCGTCGGCGCCGGGCCTGTAGGCCTGTTTCAGGTGTTTGAGCTGGGGCTGCTTGAGATCAAGGCCCATGTGATCGACTCGCTGGCCTATCCGGGCGGCCAGTGCATTGAGCTTTACCCCGACAAGCCGATTTACGACATTCCGGCCGTGCCCGTCTGCACGGGCAAAGAGCTCACCGACAACCTGCTCAAGCAGATCGAGCCCTTTGGTGCGACCTTTCATTTCGGCCAGGAAGTCAGCGTGGTTGAAAAGCAGCAGGACGGCCGCTTCTTTGTCGAAACGTCAAAAGGCACGCGCTTCCTGACCAAAACCATTTTCATCGCAGCCGGTGTGGGCGCCTTCCAGCCCAAGCTGCTGCGCGTCGATGGCCTGGAGAAGTTCGACGACAGCCAGCTGTTTTACCGCGTGAAAAGCCCTGCAGACTTTGCCGGAAAAAACCTGGTGATTGTGGGCGGCGGTGATTCCGCGCTTGACTGGACGCTGAACTTTGTCGCCGAGGGCCCGAACAAGGCCGAGAGCGTGATCCTGATTCACCGCCGTGACGGCTTCCAGGCGGCGCCTGCCAGCGTGGCCAAAATGCGCGAGCTTTGCGACGCCTACGAGATGCAGTTCATCGTGGGCCAGATCACCGGCTACGAAGAAAAGGAAGGCAAGCTGACCGGCGCCAAGGTCACGGGTTCCGACGGCGTCACGCGCGTGGTACCGCTGGACGTGCTGCTGGTGTTCTTCGGCCTGTCACCCAAGCTGGGGCCGATCGCCAACTGGGGGCTGGACATCGAGCGCAAGCAGCTCAAGGTGGACACCGAGAAGTTTTCCACCAATATTCCCGGCATTTTCGCGGTGGGCGACATCAACACCTACCCTGGCAAGAAGAAGCTGATTCTGAGCGGCTTCCATGAGTGCGCGCTGGCAGCGTTTGGCGCGGCTCCCTTGATCTTCCCGGACAAGAAGATCCACCTGCAATACACCACGACCAGCCCGAAACTTCACAAGGTGCTGGGCGTTGAATCGCCGGTGTTTGACGACTGAGCGGAACTGGCTCGCTTCCGCCTGAAAGCCCGCCATGTGCGGGCTTTTTGTTGCCTGTACGGGTTCCACAATGGGTCCGCACGGAATCACCCTACAATTTGGCGAGCGCCCGCAAGGGCGCTTTCGCTGGGGGTGTTGCTGCAATTCGTCGCGCGAATTGCGGTGGCTGAGAAAGTCCCTTTGAACCTGATTTGAGGTAATCCTCGCGCAGGGAAGCATGTTCCGAATGCCCGCTGTTCTTGCGGGCTTCAAGCAGGCCGACCTGGCATCGATGATCGGAACTGCTGATGACCACGACTTCTACTTCTGCCGCCGCCGGCAACACCGCGCTTGCGCCATTGCCCTCAAGTGACCGCCTGTTCGGCTGGAGCGACCATGCCGCGCTGTGGCTCAGCCTCGGGGTAGGCCTGCTGGTCATGCAGATCGGCGCCTACCTGGTGCCGGCCGTTGGCACCCAGACGGCCTTGCTGGTGATCGTTTGCGGCTCGGTACTTGGCGCCGGCTTGCTGGCCTGGACGGCCAAGATCGGCTGCGACAGCGGGCTTTCCAGCGCCGGGCTGATGCACGCCACCTACGGCAGCAGCTTTGCGCGCCTGCCGGTGCTGCTCAACATCGTGCAGCTGATCGGCTGGACCACTTTCGAGCTGGTCGTCATGCGTGACGGCACTGTCGCCATTGCCCGCCAGGGTGGCGGCTTTACTGCGGCGCTGGGGCCCGTGCTGGCCACACTGCTCTGGGGCGGCGTGCTTTGGGCCCTGCTGTCGGGCTCCATGGTCACGCTGGTGCGCAAGTTCATCGGCCGCTACGGACTGCCGCTGGTGATCGCCTCGCTGCTGTGGCTGAGCTGGCAGTTCCTGGCCAAGGCCAATGCACAGGGTTTTGCGGCATTGTGGGCCAAGCCCGGCGAAGGAGGCATGAGCACGCTGTCAGCGCTGGACCTCGTCATTGCCATGCCGGTCTCCTGGCTGCCGCTGGTGGCCGACTTTTCACGCCATGGCCGCGACGGCCAGGGCGCGCTGCGCGGCACCTGGCTGGGCTACGCCGTGGCCAATATCTGGTGCTACGCGCTGGGCGTGCTGGTCGCCATCACGACGCCGAGCACCGAGCTCGTTACCGCGCTGCTGGTGGCCCAGGGCGGGTTGATCGCGCTCGGCCTCATCCTCATTGACGAGGTCGACAACGCCTATGGCGACGTTTATTCGGCTTCGGTCGCCGGCCACAGCATGAAGGCCGGCTGGACCGTTCGCCAGTGGGGCAAGGGCCTGGCCGTGATCTGCACGGGTCTGGCGCTGGTACTGCCCATCCACAGCCTGGAGCCGTTCTTGCTGATGCTGAGTTCGGTGTTTGTGCCGCTCTACGGCGTGATCCTGGCGCGGCTGGCTGGCACGTCCGATATCGCTTCGCTGGTGGCCGAGCGCAAGGTGAATGCCAGCGCCGTGGCCATTTGGCTGCTGGGCATTGCCTGTTATCACCTGTGCGCCAAGTTCGCGCCGGATTGGGGAGCGGCTTTGCCAACACTGGTGCTGACCTTTGTGCTGGCACGCCTCACCCGCGCCGGAAATCCAAGCCCTAGCGCAGAAGCAGCTTAAGCCGCATCGCGATGGGCGCGTGGCCGTGGTTCAGCGGCCCGCCACCGGCGCCCGTGCGCACCCGGGCGCCAGCCTCCAGCGCCGCGCGCACATAGGCGCGTGCGAGCTGCACGGCCTCCAGCAGTGGGTGCCCCAGCGCCAGGTGTGCGGCAATCGCAGACGACAGCGTGCAACCGGTGCCATGGGTGTTGGGGCTGGGAATGCGCGGCCCGCGCATCCAGTGCAGTTCGCCGCTTTGCGTCGCCAGTAAATCGCTGAGCACCTCGCCGGGCAAATGCCCACCCTTGAGCAGCACGGCGCGGGCGCCCTGCGTCAGCAGCTCCTGTGCGGCGGCCTGCATGTCCTGCTCGCTGCCCAGCGGCCGGCCGACCAACAGCGAGGCTTCGTCGAGATTTGGGGTTACCAGCATGGCACGCGGAAACAGCTCACGCACCAGCACCGCAATGGCCGGGTCGTCGATCAGCACCGCACCGCTGGTGGCGACCATGACAGGGTCCAGCACCACGTTCTGCAGCGCATGCCGGTCAATTGCCTCCGCCACAGTCCGCACGATGTCAGGGGCGTGCAGCATGCCTATCTTCACCGCATGCGCACCTATGTCTTCGATCACGGCATCGATCTGGTCGCGCAGCATCTGCGGCGGCACGCCGTGGATGGCGCGAACGCCGCGCGTGTTCTGGGCCGTCAGCGCGGTGATGGCCGTCATGCCGTAGCAGCCTAGCGCGGCGAAGGTCTTGAGATCAGCCTGGATGCCGGCTCCGCCGCCGCTGTCGGAACCTGCAATGCTCAGCACACGGGGGTATTCGTGGTCAAAAGCAGTTTCAGTCATGAGTGCAGTCATTCGTTTTCCGTAGCCCTCAGGTACACCTGCAAATTTAGCAGAGGTGTCACTAGCGGCAAAATGCCCGGACATCATTTTGGGCAACGTCACGATCATATTTGTCCGTGGGTTGCCCATTGCGGTGCCTTACAGCGCCGCTAAGGACGTCCCGAGCCAGCGCGCAGCGTGACGCATCGGTGCCATCTTCCTTTCCCCCCGAGAGCGATTTGGGCGGTTTTGGTGTGGGTGGGCTGTCAGCCTCCTTCTCCGGCACCAGGCGTGGTTGCGGTTGCCTGGTCTGTCCACGCAAGTATTCGGCTGAAGGTTTGGCGATTGGAGACGGTGCTGGCTGAGGCGGCAGCTTCACTTCAGCAGCGCTGGCTGCCCCCGCATCGTCCTTGCGTGAGGAATAGTGCGTTTGCCCCTTCGCATCTACCCATTTATAGACTTGCGCATGGCTGGTTGAGACGAATAGCAAAGGCACAAGGACGGCGCTGAATATCCACTGCTTCATGTTCGAACCTTGCATGTTTACGGTCGACGGATCACGACTTGTCCTCTTGTTCCTCGAAGAGGCCCATCCATCCAAATAACTCCGCGACAACCCCGGCAAATACAAAGACTCCTGCGCCGGCAACTGAAGTTGCGATCACATATAAAAGCCCGGCCGCCACGAAGAAAGCGATGGCGAAGAAATGGTTTTTTTTCATGCCGTCTGACTCAGAGATAAAGTGGACAAGCGTCCAATCACGCGGACTCTGCCTTGGCGACAACGAAATGCGGCGGTGAAGTATCAAATTCCTTCATGCAATCGCCCAGATGAATGTGATCGTAGGCATCGCCCATCCGGACCATTTCCGAAGCACAGACGGTAAGAAATTCGCCGATACGCCGGAGTTCGTCTGGGGTCGCGCACAACGTGATTTCCGCCAGCTCTTCTGGAACGATTGGCTCCTGCGCCAATCGTTGACTCGCGTACCCGAAGATTTTCATGACGACAATGGTACTAGGTAACAGACCCCCCAACAGTTATCCCGCGTCGGGACAGAGAGATGGACAGAACGTGATGGCCTTGTCACGTTTATCGCCCCAAGAAAGACAAAAGGCCCGCACTTGCGTGCAGGCCTTGAATTTATTGGCTCCTCAACCTGGGCTCGAACCAGGGACCTACGGATTAACAGTCCGGCGCTCTACCAACTGAGCTATTGAGGAATACAGCCTTAGATTATAGCGTTAATTTTCTGGCTTTTAAGCCCGCGGCATTCTGCCAATGCCTTGTTTCTGCCGAATGACGAGCGGCCAGCTCTGCGCGGGCCAAAAGCACAAAGGCCTATTGGCCCCCAGTCCTTGTTTGATGTGCGCAAGCAGCTATCAAATCAATAGCGCCTCGACGAATCATCGCGATGGACAATGCACTTTGGCCATGTCGCCGCAGTCTGCTCGGCTACCATTTACGCATGTCCTACACGGCCCACTGTTTTTATGGCTTTATGACTGTCCATTTTTAAACCATGGGTAAACTCCCGCGCCCCGTGCCCTGGCTTGCCGCAGGCGAAAACTTTCCCTCGCTGGATACCGCATGGGGGCCCCATGACCCGGCACCCGGCTTGCTGGCGGCCGGAGCAGCGCTGGATGAACCGACCTTGATCCGTGCGTATTCACAGGGCATTTTCCCCTGGTACAGCCTCGGCCAGCCCGTGCTCTGGTGGAGCCCTGACCCTCGCATGGTGCTGCAGACTCGCCACTTCAAGCTGCACCGGTCGCTGCGCAAAACGATAGTTCGTTTTCAGGAACAGCCTCGCTGCGAAATCAGGTTCGACAGTGCCTTTGAGCGCGTCATCGATGCCTGCGCCAGCAAGCCGCGTGCTGGGCAACCCGGCACCTGGATAGTCCCTGACATGGTGCAGGCCTACACAGCTCTTCATGAGGCAGGCCACGCGCACAGCGTGGAGACCTGGATCGACGGCGAGCTGGCGGGCGGCCTGTATTGTGTGAATCTGGGCCGTATGGTGTTTGGCGAATCGATGTTTGCGCACCAGACCGATGCATCCAAAATCGCACTGGCAGCGCTGGTGGCTTTTTGCCGTGAGCACCATATCGCCATGATTGATTGCCAGCAAAATACCCACCACCTGTCGTCCCTGGGCGCGGGAGAAATCAGCCGTGCGGAATTTGTTGCCCACCTCGGGAAAAGCGTGGGTAAAACGGCGCCCGACTGGCGCTTTGAGCCCGTATACTGGAATCAGATACTGACGACGGGAACGAAGGGAACCCTGGACCTACCGTGACACATCTCAAAGACCTGCCACTGCAAACCTTGCAGTTCTACGCAACGGCGCCCTACCCGTGCAGCTATCTGCCGGGCAAGCAGGCCCGCTCGCAGGTTGCCACACCCAGCCACCTCATCCACAACGACGCTTATTCGGACCTTGTGACCAATGGCTTCCGGCGCAGCGGCATGTTCACCTACCGCCCCTACTGTGATGGGTGCCAGGCCTGCGTCCCGCTACGGGTGCCTGTTGGCAGCTTCAGCCCGAACAGCAGCCAGCGCCGCGCCTGGAAGCGGCACCAGACGCTGCAGGCCCGCATCCTCAAGCTCTGCTTCATGCCGGAGCACTACCAGCTCTACCTGCGTTACCAGAACGGCCGTCACGCAGGCGGCGGCATGGACCATGACAGCATTGACCAGTACACCCAGTTTCTCCTGCAAAGCCGCGTGAATTCGCGCCTGGTTGAGTTTCGTGAAAGCCTGCCTGACGGCGAGCCGGGCGCCCTGAAGATGGTATCCATCCTGGATGTGCTGGAAGACGGCATTTCCGCGGTCTATACGTTTTATGAGCCGGATGGCCGCGCAAGCTACGGCAACTACAGCGTGCTGTGGCAGATCGAGCAGGCCCGGCGCCTCGATTTGCCCTATGTGTACCTGGGCTACTGGATCGCGGAAAGTCCAAAAATGAATTACAAGGCCGGATTCAGGCCAAACGAAGTGCTGATCGACGGGCAGTGGGTGCTTTCCGCAGAGCCCGCGGCAGAAAATACAGGCAGGTCATCCGACCAGGCATAGGCATCGGCCAACCAGGCACCCCATCCAGCGCATCGGGATTTCACAGGGTAAAATTTGCAGCAGAAAGCCTGCAAATGAAAAAGCCCGACTCAGCCCTTCCCGCCACGCCGACCGTTCAGGTCATTGAAAGGATGTTCACGCTGCTCGAAATCCTGGCGAACCGCGAGGAAGCGCTTTCGCTCAAGGAAATCAGCGAGAAGTCGGGGCTGCATCCCTCTACAGCACATCGCATCCTGAACGATCTGGCCACGGGCCGTTTTGTCGATCGCCCCGCAGCGGGCAGCTACCGGCTGGGCATGCGACTGCTGGAGCTTGGCAACCTCGTCAAGGCCCGCCTGGACGTCCGTGACGCAGCGCTGCTGCCCATGCGCGAACTGCACAAGCTCACGCAGCAACCGGTCAACCTGAGCATGCGCCAGGGCGATGAAATCGTGTACGTGGAGCGCGCCTACAGCGAGCGCTCCGGTATGCAGGTGGTGCGAGCCATCGGGGGCCGTGCGCCGCTGCATCTAACGTCTGTGGGCAAACTGTTCCTCGCGTTTGACGACCCGCAGCGCCTGCGGACCTACGCGACGCGCACCGGCCTGCCGGGGCAGACACGCAACAGCATCACGCAGCTGCCAATTCTGGAACGCGAGCTTTCCAAAGCGCGCCAATACGGCATCGCACGCGACAACGAAGAACTGGAGTTGGGAGTGCGCTGCATGGCTGCAGGCATTTACGATGACCAGAACCAGCTGGTCGCGGGCTTGTCGATTTCGGCCCCGGCTGACCGGCTGGACGAACACTGGCTACCCAAGTTGCAGGCGACTGCGAATGAGATTTCAGCCGCGCTGGGCTACAAACCCAAGTAAAAAAAGGCTGCGGCCCAATCAGGCCGGGCGCAAGCAGCTATCAATACAATAGCAGGCTGCGCAACTCGGGAATGCTCAGCCGTTCACCTGCTTGATGGAGGTGCTGACATTCACCTTGGGTTCGGCCACCGGATTCGACTCCACCCAGCGGCGTACACGCTCGGCATCACCCAGGCGGCTCAGCTTGCCGGCGGAATCCAGAAACACCATGATCAGTTTGCGGCCCGCGATTTTGGTCTGCATGACCAGGCACTGGCCAGCTTCAGAGATATAGCCGGTTTTTTGCAGGCCGATATCCCAGTCGGGGTTCTTCACCAGGCGATTTGTATTGTTGTACTGCAGCGTGCGGGTGCCGACTGCAACTTGATAACCCGTCGACGTGGAGAGCTCACGCAGCATCGGGTCGCCATGCGCTGCGTTGACCAGCGTCGCCAGATCCTGCGCACTGGACTGGTTGCGGCTGGAAAGGCCGGTGGGCTCAACATAGCTGGTGTCCGTCATGCCCAGCATTTTGGCCTTGGCGTTCATCAGGCTGACAAACGTGCCCATGCCACCGGGGTAAGTACGGCCCAGGGCGTGCGCAGCGCGGTTCTCGCTGGACATCAGGGCCAGGTGGAGCAGCTCACCACGCGTGAGCGTGGTGCCGACCTTCAGGCGTGAGCTGCTGCCCTTTTCGGTGTCCACGTCGTCTTGCGTGATGGTGATGAGCTCATCCATGGGCAGCTTGGCGCCACTGACGATGACGCCGGTCATCAATTTGGTGAGGGATGCGATCGGCAACACAGCGTGATCGTTTTTGCTGAATAGCACTTCACGTGTGTCCTGGTCGATCACCAGCGCGACGCTGGACTTCAGTTCAAGGGGATCCTGCGAGCCATGCAAACCGGCAATCTGACCGAAGGATGGTTTGGCCGGAATGGACACGCGGATGATGCTTCTGCGTTTTGTACCTGCAACAAAACGTACGCTCTTGCGTGTGGAAATAACTTTTTGGGAAGCCGGCGCCTTGGACGAGGCGTGCTGCTTTTTGACAATGGTTTTTTTGGTGGTTGCCGCATTCGCGGCTGGCACTGCAAAGGCGGCGATCAGGGCCATGAATCCAACGATTTTTAATGCGCGATTGAAAATCTGATGAGACATGATGGTCTTGCCTGCGTGGATTGCAATGAATGGGATGGCTGGAGTGTATACAAATAGAAAAAGTCACGCAATATCAAAAACTTGCGCGACTTTCCTAAAAACACAATCACTTTGTGACGTTTTTAACGCTCAAAGCCCCATCCGCACCCAGATTCAACGCTAAGTCATTGAATACAAAGGATTTTATTTTCCGAATTGTTACATCATCCCTGTGCCGCCACGCGGTCAGCTTTACTTTGGAGCTTGTTCAACGCGCTCAAATAGGCTTTTGCCGATGCCACCACAATGTCGGGGTCGGCGCCCACACCATTCACCACCCGCCCGCTGTTCTGCAAGCGCACCGTGACTTCTCCCTGGCTTTCCGTCGACCCGCTGATGGCGTTCACGGAGTAAAGCACCATTTCCGCACCGCTTTTGACGTGTGACTCGATGGCTTTGAGGGAGGCATCAACAGGGCCGTTGCCGTCGGATTCGCCTTTGACTTCCTTGCCGGCCACAGTGAACACGACGCTGGCCTGGGGGCGTTCGCCGGTTTCGCTGTGTTGCGACAGGGACACAAAACCGTACTGCTCGTTGTCGTGGGAAGCGCTTTCATCGCTCGCCAGAGCCAGGATGTCTTCGTCAAAGATCTCGCTCTTGCGGTCCGCGAGTTCCTTGAACTTGGCGAAGGCGTTGTTGATGTCCGCTTCGCTTTCCATGGCGACACCGAGCTCCAGCAGGCGCTGCTTGAACGCATTGCGCCCGCTCAGCTTGCCCAGCACGATCTTGTTGGCGCTCCAGCCCACGTCTTCGGCGCGCATGATTTCATAGGTGTCGCGCGCCTTGAGCACACCGTCCTGGTGAATGCCGGAGGCATGCGCAAACGCATTGGCGCCGACCACGGCCTTGTTCGGTTGCACCACAAAACCGGTGGTCTGGCTCACCATGCGGCTGGCGGCCAGGATGTGCTGCGTGTCGATTCCAAGTTCGAGGCCGAAGTAGTCCTTGCGGGTTTTGACGGCCATCACCACCTCTTCAAGCGAGCAGTTGCCGGCGCGCTCACCGAGTCCGTTGATGGTGCACTCCACCTGCCGCGCGCCGCCAATCTTCACACCGGCCAGAGAGTTGGCCACAGCCATGCCCAGGTCGTTGTGGCAGTGCACGGACCAGACAGCCTTGTCGCTGTTGGGGATACGCTCGCGCAGGTTCTTGATGAAGTTACCGTAGAGCTCGGGGATGGCGTAGCCTACCGTGTCGGGCACGTTGATGGTGGTTGCGCCTTCCTTGATCACGGCCTCCAACACGCGGCACAGGAAGTCCGGGTCCGAACGATAGCCGTCTTCGGGGCTGAACTCGATATCGCCCATCAGGTTTTTGGCAAAACGCACCGAGAGTTTGGCCTGCTCGAACACCTGGTCGGGTGTCATGCGCAGCTTCTTTTCCATGTGGAGGGCACTGGTCGCGAGGAACAAGTGCAAACGTCCCGAGGCCGCGGGCTTCAGGGCCTCTGCAGCGCGGGAAATATCCCTGTCGTTGGCACGCGCCAGCGAGCAGATGGTGGAGTCCCTCACCACCTCCGCAATAGCCTTCACGCATTCGAAATCACCATTGGAACTGGCGGCAAACCCGGCCTCGATCACATCGACCTTCAGGCGCTCCAGCTGGCGGGCAATCCGCAGCTTTTCGTCCTTGGTCATGGAAGCGCCGGGCGACTGCTCGCCGTCGCGCAAGGTGGTGTCGAAAATAATGAGTTTGTCGGTCATGGTGGGATTCCTGATGCGTTGGGCGCTCTGTTTTTTGAAAGGTCTTGAACCGGGTTAACCGCTAATGGTAGCCTCGCCGACGGGCTGGCCGGCCTTGCTGCGCTGCAGGCCGGAAACAATGGCCTTGAGCGATGCCGAGACAATATTGCCGTCCATGCCGACGCCGAAAAGCGTCTGGTCGTTGATGCGCAGCTCCAGGTAGGCCACGGCCTGCGCGCTCGCCCCCGCCCCGATGGCGTGCTCGTGGTAGTCCAGCACGCGAACGGTGTGTCCTGTCGCCGAAGCCAGGCCTGCCACGAAAGCATCAATGGGCCCGGTGCCGGTGCCCTCAACGGCGTGACGTCTGCCGCCAAGCTGAACCTCGGCCTTGATGTGGAAGGACTCGCCGCCGGCTTTTCCGGTTTCCTCAATCACCAGACGCTGCGGTGCGGCAACACTCTGTACGCCGTATTCCTTTTCAAACAGCGCGAAGATATCTTTGCCTGTCAGCTCCTTGCCGGTCGCGTCCATCACCGATTGCACCACCTGGCTGAACTCAATCTGCAGGCGGCGCGGAAGCTCCAGGCCGAACTCGCTTTCCAGCAGGTAGGCGATGCCACCCTTGCCGGACTGGCTGTTGACGCGGATCACGGCTTCATAGCTGCGGCCCAGGTCCTTGGGATCGATGGGCAGATAGGGCATGTCCCATATATCGCCTTCTTTGCGTGCGGCAAAAGCTTTCTTGATGGCGTCCTGGTGGGAGCCCGAGAACGAGGTGTAGACCAGATCGCCTGCATAAGGATGGCGGGGATGCACCGGCAACTGGTTGCAGTGCTCCACCGTGCGGCGGATTTCGTCGATTTCAGAGAAGTCCAGGCCGGGTGACACGCCTTGCGTGTAGAGATTGAGCGCGATGTTTACCAGGTCCACATTGCCGGTGCGCTCGCCGTTGCCGAAGAGGCAGCCTTCAATGCGGTCGGCGCCCGCCATTAAGGCCAGTTCGCCGGCCGCAGTGCCCGTGCCGCGGTCGTTGTGGGGATGAACCGAGATCACGATGGCGTCGCGTCGAGCGAGATTGCGGTGCATCCACTCCATCATGTCAGCAAAGATATTCGGCGTGGAATGCTCTACCGTGGACGGCAGGTTGATGATGCATTTGCGCTCGGGCGTCGGCTGCCAGACCTCGGTCACGGCATCGACCACGCGCTTGGAAAACGCCAGCTCAGTGCCCGACCACATCTCGGGTGAGTACTGGAACGTCCATTGCGTTCCAGGCTGCGCCGCAGCCAGTTGCTGGAAGAGCCGCGCATTGTCGGTCGCGAGTTGAACAATCTCGTCCTCATTCATGCCCAGCACGACGCGGCGCATGACCGGCGCGGTGGCGTTGTAGAGGTGGACGATGGCTTTTTTGGCGCCCTTGAGCGACTCGAAAGTGCGGCGGATCAACGGCTCGCGCGCCTGGGTCAGCACCTGGATGGTGACGTCGTCGGGAATCAAATTACCGTCGATGAGCTGGCGGAGAAAGTCGAATTCAATCTGGGATGCGGACGGAAAGCCGACTTCGATTTCCTTGAAGCCGATTTTCACCAGGGTGTGGAACATCCTGAGCTTGCGGGGAATATCCATGGGCTCGATCAGCGCCTGGTTGCCATCCCGCAGGTCCACGCTGCACCAGATGGGCGCTTGCGTCAGCACGGCGTCGGGCCATGTGCGGTCGGCCAGTCGGACTGGCGCGAAGGATTGGTATTTGCTGGAAGGTGTTTTCAACATGGTCATTTCGTCAACCCCAAAGATTACAAAAAATCAGCAACCCAAAGAAAAACGGCCCGTTGCTGGTGCAAACGGGCCGTTGAATCAGGTGTACGCGTGCGCTACCGTCTCCGCCCGTTGGCAGATAGCAGTAGTGCTAGCGAAATTTTTTTCATTTGGTCAATGTACCACAATTATTTGTGAAGGCCGCGTTCGTCGGGCTCGTCGGTGGACGTTGAGATCACGCTGGTCTGCTGGCCTTTGGCCTTGCGCCATCCGTACAGCACGTAACCTGAAAGGCCATACAGCACGAACAGGCCGAACATCACGGTCGGTGGATGGATATTGATAACGGCGATTCCAAGCGCGATCAACACAATGGCGGCGAAAGGCACGCTGCGCTTCATCTGCACGTCCTTGAAGCTATAGAAAGGCACATTCGTGACCATCGTGAGGCCGGCATACAGGGTCAGGCCGAAGGTAATCCAGCGTACTTCCAGCCCGCTGATTCCTGCATCGGTCATCAGCCAGATAAAGCCGGCCACCAACGCCGCCGCGGCGGGCGACGGCAGACCCTGGAAGAAACGCTTGTCAACCACGGCCGTATTCACGTTGAAACGAGCCAGGCGCAACGCCGCGCAGGCGCAATACACAAAAGCGCCTATCCAACCCCACCGCCCCAGGCTGGTCAAGGCCCAGACGTAGGCGATCAACGCCGGTGCGGCGCCGAAAGACACCATGTCCGAGAGCGAATCCATCTGCTCGCCGAAAGCGCTTTGCGTATTGGTCATGCGGGCGACGCGGCCGTCCAGGCTGTCGAGAATCATGGCGCAAAACACACCAATGGCGGCCTGGTCGAAGCGCCCGTTCATGGCCATGACGATGGCGTAAAAGCCGCCAAACAGGGCGGCCAGCGTGAATAAATTAGGCAATATGTAAATGCCCTTGCGTCGCTTGCGTATCACCACCGCTTCGGTAGGGAACGCCGAATCTTCACCATCATGCATAAAAACACTCCTGAGGCACAACTGGTGCGCGCAAACAGCTATCAAATTCATAGCACCTGTAGATGCCATCCAGAAGCCGGGCCTCCTTGAAGGAACAGGCCGTCGACTCAAGCCTCCAAGGATACCAAGGTCGGCCCCGGCAGAAACCTTCACCTCACACTAGCCAGTCTGTCCTGGTCATAAAAAAAGCCGCGCAGGACCTTTACGCGGCTTTTTGCAGGACAAAACCCTGACGGGCTTCGATCAGTTGCGGGTCTGGTCGACCAGCTTGTTTTTCGCGATCCAGGGCATCATGGCGCGCAGCTTTTCGCCCACGATCTCGATCTGGTGCTCGGAATTCAGGCGGCGGCGGCTCAGCAGGGTTGGCGCGCCGGCCTGGTTTTCCAACAGGAAGCTCTTGGCGTATTCACCCGTCTGGATGTCTTTCAGGCACTTGCGCATCGCGTCTTTCGTGGCCGAGGTCACAATGTTCGGGCCTGTCACGTATTCGCCATACTCTGCGTTGTTCGAGATCGAGTAGTTCATGTTGGCGATGCCGCCTTCATAGATCAGGTCAACGATCAGCTTGAGTTCGTGCAGGCATTCAAAGTACGCCATTTCGGGCGCGTAACCGGCTTCCACCAGAGTTTCGAAGCCAGCCTTGATCAACTCAACGGTGCCGCCGCACAGAACGGCCTGCTCGCCGAACAGGTCGGTTTCGGTTTCTTCGCGGAAGTTGGTTTCAATGATGCCCGCTTTGCCGCCACCATTGGCCATGGCATAGGAGAGAGCCAGGTCGCGGGCCTTGCCGGACTTGTCCTGGTGCACGGCAACCAGGTGAGGTACACCGCCGCCCTGGGTGTAGGTATTGCGCACCGTGTGACCGGGAGCCTTGGGGGCGACCATCCAGACGTCGAGGTCGGCACGCGGAATCACGGCACCGTAGTGCACGTTGAAGCCGTGGGCGAAAACCAGGGAAGCGCCCTGCTTGATGTGGGGCGCCACGTCGTTTTTATAGACCGCGCCGATTTGCTCATCGGGCAGCAGGATCATGACCACGTCAGCGGCTTTGACAGCGTCCGCGACTTCTGCGACCTTCAGGCCGGCCTTTTCGACCTTGGGCCACGAAGCGCCGCCCTTGCGCAGGCCGACGACCACTTTCACGCCGCTGTCGTTCAGGTTTTGCGCGTGCGCGTGGCCCTGGCTGCCGTAGCCGATGATGGCGACTGTCTTGCCCTTGATCAGGCTCAAATCACAATCTTTGTCGTAAAAAACTTTCATTTTTCTCTCCAGAATAGGTATTGGCGAAAATGCCCTTCGACAGGCTCAGGGCGAACGGTAAACGCATATCGCCACTCAAAATCCGTTCGCGTTGAGCCTGTCGAAACGCGCGCACGGACGATTTAAATCAAACCCGCAAAATCCGCTCTCCGCGGCCAATTCCGCTGGAGCCGGTTCGCACCGTCTCCAGGATCGCGCTGCGGTCTATGGCTTCCAGGAAGGCATCGTTCTTGGACTGGTCGCCGGTCAGCTCGATGGTGTAGCTTTTCTCCGTCACGTCGATGATTCGCCCGCGGAATATATCAGCCATGCGCTTCATCTCTTCGCGCTCCTTGCCGACTGCACGTACCTTGACCATCATGAGCTCGCGTTCGGTGTAGGAGCCTTCGGTCAGGTCGACAACCTTGACCACTTCGATCAGGCGATTCAGGTGCTTGGTGATTTGCTCGATGACGTCGTCAGAACCGGTGGTCTGTATCGTCATGCGGGACAGGCTCGGGTCCTCCGTCGGGGCGACGGTCAGGCTTTCGATGTTGTAGCCGCGTGCCGAGAACAGGCCGACCACGCGGGAAAGAGCGCCCGGCTCGTTTTCCAGCAAAACTGCAATGATGTGTTTCATAAGAAGATTCCTCTTTTCGCTACCCTCCCCTGCGCACGGTAATGCGCAGGCTCGGCAGACAATAGATTCGTCAGGTGACGGTGAATGAATGGGTGTGGTTGGCGTGGGGCCTAGAGGTCTTCCGACCCCAGCAGCATTTCGGTAATGCCCTTGCCGGCCTGCACCATCGGGAACACGTTTTCGGTCGGGTCCGTGCGGAAGTCCATGAACACCGTGCGGTCCTTGAGCTTGCGGGCTTCGCGAAGCGCCGGCTCCACGTCCTGCGGTTTTTCGATCAGCATGCCAACGTGCCCATAGGCTTCGGCAAGCTTCACGAAATTGGGCAACGCGTCCATGTAGCTGCTGCTGTAGCGGCCCTCGTAGTCAATTTCCTGCCATTGCCGAACCATGCCCAGGTAACGGTTGTTCAACGAAACGATCTTGATCGGCGTGTTGTATTGCAGGCAGGTGGAAAGCTCCTGGATGCACATCTGTACCGAGCCCTCACCCGTGATGCAGAACACTTCCGAATCGGGCTTGGCCAGCTTAATGCCCATGGCATAGGGAATGCCGACGCCCATGGTGCCCAGGCCACCCGAATTGATCCAGCGACGCGGCTCGTCGAACTTGTAGTACTGCGCGGCCCACATCTGGTGCTGGCCCACATCCGACGTGATGTAGGTGTCCGCGTCCTTGGTCAGCTTCCAGAGCGTTTCGACAACGTGCTGGGGCTTGATGACGTCGCCCTTGCCCATGCTGTATTTCATGCAATCGCGCTTGCGCCAGCCTTCAATCGTGTCCCACCAGCCGCCCAGCGCGTTCGCGTCGGGCTTGAGACCGGATTCCTTGATCATGCTGATCAGTTCGGTCAGCACGTCCTTCACGTCGCCAACGATGGGAATGTCGACCTTCACGCGCTTCGAAATGCTGGAAGGGTCGATATCGATGTGGATGATCTTGCGTTCATTCTGCGCGAAATGCTTGGGGTTGCCGATCACGCGGTCGTCAAACCGGGCACCGACGGCCAGCAACAGGTCGCAATGCTGCATCGCGTTGTTGGCCTCAATGGTGCCGTGCATACCCAGCATGCCAAGGAATTTTCTGTCACTGGCCGGGTAGGCGCCCAGGCCCATCAGCGTGTTGGTGCAGGGATAGCCCAGCATGTCGACCAGCGTGCGCAGTTCTTGCGAGGCATTGCTGAGCAACACGCCGCCGCCAGTATAGATATAGGGACGCTTTGCCGACAAGAGCAGTTGCAAGGCCTTGCGGATTTGCCCGCCATGGCCTTTGCGCACCGGGTTGTAAGAGCGCATCTCAACGGTTTGCGGATAGCCGTTGTAGGGCACCTTGTTGAAGGACACGTCCTTGGGAATATCCACCACCACGGGGCCGGGCCGGCCGCTGCGGGCGATATGAAACGCCTTTTTCAGGGTTTCGGCCATGTGCCGCGCATCCTTGACCAGGAAGTTGTGCTTCACGATGGGCCGGGTGATGCCGACGGTGTCGCACTCCTGGAAGGCATCCAGGCCGATGGCGTGGGTAGGAACCTGCCCCGTGATGATGACCATCGGGATACTGTCCATGTACGCCGTCGCGATACCCGTCACGGCGTTGGTCACGCCTGGGCCGGAAGTGACCAGCGCCACGCCCACCTCACCGGTGGCACGCGCATAGCCGTCGGCTGCGTGCACAGCTGCCTGCTCATGACGCACCAGAATGTGCTGAATCGAGTCCTGTTTGTAGACGGCGTCGTAGATATGCAGGACTGCACCGCCCGGATAACCCCACATGTATTTGACGCCTTCAGCCTGAAGGGACTTCATGAGGATTTCCGCACCGCGGAGTTCTTGAGAATTTGTTTGTGCAGACGCAGCTGCCGCGGAAGCGATTTCCGCTTTGGAGATTTCCATGATGAACCTTTGTGAATTTCTCTAACGAAATACCTTGGGTGCCTCTTCGCCCGCTCTTGTGAAGCAGCGTCGAGACTTGAGGCCAAAACCATGAGCGGAAACATAAACCGCCGAGTCATGACCCGTTTGCCTTTTGAATTGCAAGCCGTATTATGGCATTTCGCGTTGCGCAATGGCTGCACGCGGTGAAAAATCGCAGCCGGGACCGGCCGGGATGCGATAATTTTCCAGCTGTATCCTTGGATGCATGCCTTATTGGCATCGGCCCTGCGAGTACCCGCAGACCACCCCGTGCAGCGCTGGACGAACCGGAACCCCACACCGTTGGCAACTGAACAAGAACTCTCAGATTTCCTGAAAAGCGTTGAAAAACGGGCTTTCAAGCGCAGCATCTACCACGTGCGGGATGAAGAAGCTGCCCTCGACATCGTTCAGGACAGCATGATGAAGCTGGCGCAGCACTATGGCGACAAGCCGGCGGCGGAGCTGCCCATGCTGTTCCAGCGCATCCTGGCCAACACGACGCTGGACTGGTTCCGCCGCCGCAAGACCCGGAACGCGCTTTTCTCCAACATGAGCGACTTTGAATCGCAGGGAGAAGATGGAGATTTCGATCTTCTGGAAACTTTAGAGAGCCTTACCAACTCAGAGGGTACAGAGAGCGCCCAGGATGCTACTGAGCGGGCGCAAATATTGCATGAGATCGAACTGCAGGTAAAGGAATTGCCGGGCCGTCAACGGGAAGCCTTTCTGATGCGTTACTGGGAGGAAATGGACGTCGCTGAAACAGCAGCAGCCATGGGCTGTTCGGAGGGCAGTGTCAAAACACATTGTTCCCGCGCAGTTCACGCCCTCAGCAAAGCCCTGAGTGCCAAAGGTATAAAACTATGACTAACTCACTACAAAAAAGAGCCGAAATCCTGCAGGACCGCTTTGCCCTGAAGACCGCCTCCTACCTGTCCGCGGGGGCTGCAGACCTGCCTTACGATATTTCCGAGCGCCTGCGCGCCGCACGTGCCCAAGCCGTTTCAAAACGTAAAGTCGCTAAAACACAAACCGCCACCAGCGTCGTCGGCGTTGGCGCAAGTGCCGCCCTTTCCTGGGGATCCGATGACGGACTGAGCTGGTGGGCACGGATTGGTTCGGTTCTTCCCCTTGTTGCACTCGTTGTAGGCCTGCTGGCCATCAATTCGATTCAAAACGACAACCGTGCCCAGGAACTGGCCGAAGTCGATGTAGCGTTGCTTACGGACGAACTCCCGCCCGCTGCTTTTGCCGACCCGGGTTTTGTCCAGTACCTCAAAACCACACGCCAAGCCCCCGCGGCCCAATGATCCCGCGCGCAATCTCCCGACGCGCCTCATCTGCCGATGGCCGCTCAATGCGGTTGAGGCTGCAATGGCTGTCGTTCGGGCTTGTGACGGCTACCCTGCTGGCCTGGCCCATTCTGGGCCTTGCACAGGCGCCTAAACCCGCAGCCCCTGCCAGTGCGGCCGTGAAGCCGCCAGCCGTCCCTGCCAAGCCTGTCGTGGCCAGGCCGACCTGGGCTGAACTCACGCCCATGCAACAGCAGGCGCTCAAACCGCTGGCTTCAAGCTGGGATACCGTCAGCGAGCCGCAAAAGCGCAAATGGCTCGAAATCTCCAAAAATTACCCATCACTCACACCGGAAGGGCAGGCCAACCTGCATAGCCGCATGAATGGATGGGTCACCTTGAGCCCCCAGCAGCGCGCGCAAGCCCGGCTGAACTTCGGCAAGACCAAGGAACTCTCCAAGCAGCTCACGCCCGAAGAGAAAAAAGCCAAATGGGAGACCTACCAGGCCCTCAGCCCCGAAGAAAAGCAGAAATTAGCCGCTAAAGCCAGCCCCAAGCCCACCGGGGCGGCAACAGCGGTGAAACCGGTGGCACCGCAAAAGCTGGCGCCCGTGACACCGCACCCGGTCAAGGCAGCCAGCAAACCTGGCCCTAAAATCACTGCTTTGCAACCTGCCTCAGCTACTACGCCCGCCGCGCCGTCCGCAAGCGGTGCCGCAACAAGCGCCACGCCCCAACGCTAAACGCTACTCGCAGCGGCTTGGCTTGGCCCATGCCTGCTGCCGTCACTGTGGCCAACCTTTATCGCGACATCTTTGACAGTCACAGACACCCTCCCCATTCCATCCATTCCCCGCCGCATGGCCTGCTGGATGTACGAAGGCATGCTGATGTTCGGCGTGGTTTTTCTTGCCGGTTACCTCTTCAGCACATTGAGCCAGACCCGAAATGCCTTGGACAATCGCCATGCCCTGCAGGCGTTCGTGTTTGTGATTTTCGGTATCTACTTCGTCTGGTTCTGGGCCAAAGGCCAGACCCTGGCCATGAAAACCTGGAACATCCGCGTAGTCGACGTCAACGGTGCACCCGTCACCCAGAAACGCGCGCTGCTGCGCTATGTGCTGAGCTGGCTCTGGTTCCTGCCACCCCTGGCCGTGAGCTGGGCAATGGCGCTGCCAGGACGGGAAGGCGCCGTATTGACGCTGGGATGGGTCGCCATCTGGGCCATCCTGGCGCGCTTTCATCCGCAAAAACAGTTTTGGCATGACGCCTGGGCGGGCACGCGACTCATCACCTGGGTCGCACCCGAAAAACCCGGGCGCAAGGCCAAGCACAAAGCCGGTATCGCCGGTACTGCGCCCCATCAGCCCTAACATCAATGTGCCATAAAGCTGCGCGACAATGGCACCATGTCCGAACAAGTTCCGTTTCCCATGTCTGTGTCAGCGCCGCCATCTGATGTTGATGTCGCTCCTGCTGGCGCCACCTCCCGACTGGCCTCCAATGAGCCCGTCAACCCCCAAAAACACCGCAAGGGCCTGAGCCGCGTCTGGCACGCGACCGGCTATTCCGTTGCCGGCCTGCGCGCCGGCTGGCACGAAACCGCTTTTCGCCAGGAAGCGATCGCATCGATTGTGCTGATCCCCGCCGCTTTCTGGCTGGGCCGCAGCTGGGTCGAAACGGTGCTCCTGGCCGGCACCGTCATCCTCATCATGATCGTGGAACTCCTCAACACGGGCATTGAAACCGCCATTGACCGCATCGGCCCCGAATGGCATGACCTTTCCAAGCGCGCCAAGGATATGGGAAGTGCCGCCGTGCTGCTTAGCCTGCTGCTGTGCGCCGGTACCTGGGCCCTGGCGCTGATCCAGCGATTTGCCGCATGAATGCAAGCATCAACACAGTGACCGATATCTCCAAACCTGCCTCCAAATCCGCTTTTTCTCTCTGCGTTTATTGCGGATCCCGTCCCGGCAACCAGCCCGAATTCGCCGCCATTGCCGCCCTTGTGGGGGCCTGGATAGGCAAACGCGGCGGGCAACTGGTCTATGGCGGCGGCCGCAACGGACTGATGGGCATCATGGCCGACGCTGCGCTGGCGGCAGGCGGACGTGTTGTGGGAATCATCCCCAAGGCACTGGTGGAGAAGGAATGGGCCCACACCGGATGCACCGAGCTGCACATCGTGGAAAACATGCATGAGCGCAAATACCTGATGGCCGAGCATGCCGATGCGTTCCTGGCATTGCCCGGCGGCATCGGTACGCTGGAGGAATTTTTTGAGGTATGGACCTGGCGCCAGCTGGGCTACCACGACAAACCAGTCGGCCTGCTCAACATGAACGGCTACTACGACGCCCTGCTGGCGTTCCTGGCGTCCTCGGTAAAAACCGGCTTCATGAATGACTGGCTGATGGACCTGATCCGCACCAGCAGCGATGCCGAATCACTGCTGGAAACGCTGGTGCAGGCAGCTGGCATGACGCCAGGCAACACCCGCCTCGACCAGATCTGACCCTCCCCGGGAATTTCCTCCCAATACCAGCAGGGGCCGCGGGACTGGCTTCGCCAGACCGCAGGCGCAGCGGCCCCCTCGGGGGGCAGGGAGCTACACGCAGTGAGCGACCGTGGGGGCCTATCTAGACCGCCGCTTCGTCTTCTTCGCCCGTGCGGATACGCACCACCCGCTCGACGCTGGTGATAAAAATCTTGCCATCACCGATCTTGCCGGTGCGTGCGGCGCGCACGATGGCATCCACGCAGCGTTCCACGTCTTCGGTTTTCACCACAACTTCGACCTTGACCTTCGGCAGAAAGTCGACGACATATTCGGCGCCACGGTATAGCTCGGTGTGGCCCTTCTGGCGGCCAAAACCCTTGACTTCAGTGACGGTCAGGCCGGTAACACCGCACTCTGCGAGGGCCTCACGGACTTCTTCGAGTTTGAAGGGCTTGAGGATGGCGGTAATTTGTTTCACTGAATATCTCCGTTAGTTCTAAATATCATCAAAAGCATGTGGCGTCCCCTCTTAACCCAGCAGGGGCCGCGGAACCGGCTTTGCCGGGCCGCAGGCGCAGCGGCCCCTCGGGGGGCAGCGAACCACACGCAGTGGGGAGCGTGGGGGCCCTATTGCCGGAATTTGCTGGTAATAGGATAGCGCCAATCCTTGCCAAAGCTCCTGTGGGTGACCCTGATACCCACGGGCGCCTGGCGGCGTTTGTACTCGTTGATGCGGATCAACTGGGCCACGCGCACGACCAGCGCGCGGTCAAACCCGGCGGCGGCGATGGCGTCCACGCCTTGGTCGTTCTCCATGTAGCGGCCCAGGATGGCGTCCAGCACTTCGTAGGGCGGCAGGCTGTCCTGGTCGGTCTGGTCGGGCCGCAGCTCGGCGCTGGGTGGGCGCGTGATGATGCGCTCAGGAATCGGGTTGCTGCCCGTGCCGTACGGGTCGTTTTCGTTGCGCCAGCGCGCCAGGCGAAACACCGTGGTCTTCAGCAGGTCCTTGATGACCGCAAAGCCGCCGGCCATGTCGCCGTAGAGTGTGCAATAGCCGGTCGCCATTTCGCTTTTGTTGCCGGTGGTCAGCACGATGGAGCCGAACTTGTTCGACAGCGCCATCAAAAACACGCCGCGGATGCGTGCCTGGATGTTTTCCTCGGTGGTGTCTTCCTTCAGGCCCTTGAACTCACCGGCCAGCGAAGCCTTGAAGGCCTCGAACTCCGGCACGATGGAAATCTCGTCGTAGCGCACCTTCACGCGCTCGGCCATTTCGCGCGCATCGATCCAGGAAATGTCTGCCGTATAGGGCGAAGGCATCATCACCGCGCGCACCTTGTCGGCGCCCAGCGCATCCACCGCGATCGCCAATACCAGGGCCGAATCAATGCCGCCCGACAGGCCCAGGATGGCGCCCGGAAAGCCGTTTTTACCGAGGTAGTCGCGCACGCCCAGCACCAGCGCGTCCCACAAGTCCGCCTCGTGGCCGCGTTCAGGCGCCGTGTTTGCTATTAATTTAATAGCTGCTTGCGCTCGTCCTGCCTGGATTACAAACAGATTTTCCTTGAAGCTTTCAGCCCTTCCGGCCAGCGCTCCATCGGCCCGCAGCGCAAAAGACGCCCCCTCAAACACGATTTCGTCCTGCCCGCCCACCAGGTGCGCATAAATCAGCGGCAACCCGGTGGCCTGGGCGCGGACCTGCATCATCTGCTCGCGTTCCCCGCCTTTGCCAACGTGAAACGGCGAGGCATTGATGACCGCCAGCAGCTCGGCCCCCGCTTCTTTGGCCAGGCGTGCCGGCTCTTCAAACCAGGCGTCTTCGCAAATCAGCAGCCCGACGCTGACGGCGTCATCACCTTCCCCGGCCTGGAACACGCAAGTGCCCTGCCCCGGCGTGAAATAGCGGCGTTCGTCAAACACCTGGTAATTCGGCAGTTCGCGCTTGGCATAGGTGTCGACGACGCGGCCCTCGCGCAGCACCCTGGCCGCGTTGTGGCGCTGCTGCACTTCCACGCTTTTGGTGCGCAGACCCTTGCCGTTGTCGCCGTGGGTGGGCGTGCCCACCACCACTGTCAGGCCTTTTAACCCAGCCAGCTCGCGGGCCACCAGATTCACGGCATCATCACAGGCCTGGATGAACGATGGGCGCAAAAACAGGTCTTCTGCCGCATAGCCGCAAATGGCCAGCTCGGGCGTCAGCAGCAGCCGGGCGCCGCCCTCATAGGCCGTGCGGGCAGCGTCGATGATCTTTTGCGCATTACCCGGCATATCGCCGACGCAATAGTTCAATTGGGCAACGCAGATTTTGAGTGGCATGTTGAAGTAGAACCCCGAAAACACGTGAAAAAGAACTCAAACGATTATGTCATTCGCGTACTGAATTCGCCGCTGGAGGTGAATGCAGCCGAGTGGAACGCCCTGCTGGCGGCACAAAGCCCGGGCGAGCCCGCGAACCCCTTCATGCGCCATGAATACCTGGCCGCGCTGCACCAAAGCGGCAGCGCTACACCCGAAACCGGATGGACGCCGCGCTTTGTCACCCTCTGGCAGGGCAAGGCACTGGCAGGCGCCTGCGCGCTTTACCTCAAGGAGCATTCCTACGGCGAATACGTGTTCGACCACGCCTGGGCCAATGCCTACCAGCAGCATGGGCTTGAGTACTACCCCAAGGCACTGGTCGCCGTGCCGTTCACCCCCGTACCCGGCGCCCGCCTGCTGGCCCGCACAGCCGACGAACGCAGCCTGCTGATCAAGGCCCTGGTGGCCTGGTGCACCGAGGAAGACCTTTCGTCCCTGCACCTGCTATTTACCGCCGACGAAGATGTCGCAGCCTGTGAAGATGCGGGCCTCATGCTGCGTCATACGGTGCAGTTCCACTGGACTGATAACAGTGCCCCCACGCTCGGCACTGGCGTGTCCTCGCTGCCCCCCGAGGGGGCCGTTCCGCCTAAGGGCGGCCTGTCGGCGGAACGCCAGGTAGGCTACCGCGACTTCGATGACTTCCTGGCATCGCTCAGCCAGGAAAAACGCAAAAAGATCCGCCAGGAGCGCCGCAAGGTCGCCGAGGCAAACATCACTTTCCGCTGGTCGCTGGGCAAAGACATCAGCAACACCGACTGGGACTTTTTCTACCGCTGCTACGAGCGTACTTATTACGAGCATGGCAACGCGCCTTACCTGAGCCGCGACTTCTTCCAGCGCATGCAGGACACCATGCCGGAGAACTGGCTGTTGTTTGTGGCCGAGCACAACGCCGACGGCCAGCGGCGGCCCATCGCGACAAGCCTGATCGCCGTCAGTGCCCGTCCTGAAAAAAATCGCGGCGGGGAAAGCGCCGAAAACCAGTCCCTGGTTGCCTACGGCCGTTACTGGGGCGCCCTCGCCCGCGTCGACTGCCTGCACTTTGAAGCCTGCTACTACCAGCCGCTGCAGTGGTGCATTAAGCACGGTTACCGGCGTTTTGAAGGCGGCGCGCAGGGCGAGCACAAAATGGCCCGCGCCCTGCTGCCCGTCAAAACCACCAGCGCCCACTGGCTGGCGCACCCCTCGTTTGCCGACGCGGTCGAGCGTTTCCTGGAGCGCGAAGGCGCCGGCATCGACAACTACATGGAAGACCTGGAACGCCGCAGCCCTTTCAGGCCTCCTGCAAATAAATAGTGTTGTTCGCGGCAACCAGCGCCGCACGCCGGAACGTTGCAAATAGGTGAATGTCTGCCACAGCAGAGCCAGAAGCGTTGCCCGGCCTTAAGGATGCCGGTATCCTCAGCGCCTGTTTCCAAATGTTTCACTACCCCTTTGAAAGAATTTCGATGAAAAAAGTTTTCCTGGCTGGCGCAATCGCCGCAGCGTTCGTGGCAATGCCGGCTTCGGCCCAGTGGTATGCGGGTGTCGGTGTCGGCTCTTCAAAAGCCACGGGTGTAGATGGGTCCATCACCGGTGCAGGTATTCCAGCTGGCACGCGTTTGACTGGCGGAGACTCCAGCAAGGGCATGTACAAGCTGTACGGAGGCTACCAAATTACCTCCAACTGGGGTGTTGAGGCTCAGTATTCGGACCTAGGCAACCGGGACGTAGTTGCACGCACCGCTGCGGGTGCTCAGATTGTGGCTGGCTCCCTCAAGCTATCGCAATACAGCATTGCTGGCACGGGTACCCTTCCGCTGGGTCGGGATTTTTCTCTCTTCGGTAAGCTCGGTGTTTCCAAAAACCGTGGACAAATTAATCTTGTCGGCCAGTCCAGTTCTGGCAACAAAACCTCGCTCATGGCTGGCGTGGGTGTCGCATACAACATCACGCCGGCACTCGCCGTGCGTCTCGAATACGAGAACTTTGGTAAAACAGGCGAAGGGTTCGGCGGTTCAATTCGCGCAGATGCGTACTCTGTCAGCCTGAAATACGCATTCTGATAAGCTTCGCGCTCTAAACAAGCCGGGCTCGTCCCGGCTTTTTTCATCTGGTTCTTCTTTTTGCCTCTGGCCTCTGACTTGCTGCAAGGAATTCAAATGACAGCCGCGCCCACCTATACCGTCAACCTGGTCGAATGCCCGACTCTGACCGCCGACGAGCGCGCAGAGGCCGAATTGCGTTTTCGCATGGCACTTGAATTCTCATTGGGCGGCCCTGAATATGTGCTGCCCTCGCTGCGGGCCTACGTGCTGACGCAAACGCTGCATGAAGGGTTGCCGCTGGAGAACGCCTCGGAAGCAGAGGAGCAGGTCATCGCGCTCTGGCAACACGCCGAGACCGACGCGATTCTGGCGGCGATGCGGCCGCTGGGCGACAACCTGGACAATGCACGTTTCGAGATCCTCCCGCTTTGACCCCCCGGGCCGCTTGGCCGGCGGCCCGCTTCGCAGTACAACCACCGCTGCCTGCGGTGGGCGCGGAAACGCTGTCACGCTATCGTATTAATAGCTGCTTGCGCCCGCCAGTATTGCACCAACGGCTCATTTCCCTTAAGCCCCGGCTTGATCTAAGCTCTGTCTTTCACGCCTGTTTCCGAACGGTTTTCAAGGCGCTGGCGGCCACCCTGCCGACGGCTCAAACCGCTATTTCTCCATGAACGCTCTCGTGACTGCTACACCCGAAAACCCCGCAACGCAGACTGCCGACCCTGCGCCCCCGCTGGGCCGTCCGCACGCCCGGCGCTTGCGTGAGGTCTACCGCTCCGCCGGCTGGCCCTGCCAGGACCTCCTGGAAATCGAACTGCTGGCCACCGGCATGCTGCAGCGCGTGGCCGGCCCTGCAGGCCACGAAACCCTGCGCGTGACCGATGCCGGCGTGGCCTACCTGGCCACCGTGCTCGTGCGCAACCGCTCGGCGCTTTCAAAGCATGAGGCACTGGTCGAGCAGGTAGCCTGCGAAATGGTGCGGGCCGGCCGCATCACCTGGCGCGGCCTGGGCTTGCGCGCCCAGCTGCCGCCCGAGGTCGAAGGCGGCAAGGTCCGCTGGTGCATCGCCCGGCCCGATGTGTTCTCCATCCGCAACACCACGGTGCAGGAATATGTCGAGCCGATCGTGCACGAGATCAAGGTGCACCGCTCCGACCTGCTGGGCGACCTGCGCCGCCCCGAAAAGCGCGCCGCCTACCTCGACCTGGGCGGCGAGTGCTGGTATGTGCTCGGTTGCGACGCCAAGGGCCGGCCGATCGGCGATGCCAGCGAGGTCCCGCTGGAATGCGGTGTGATGGTGCTGGAGAACACGCGTCTGGCCGTTGCAAGGGCCGCACCGCGGCGTACGCGCCAGCAGCTGCCGCTCGGCGTCTGGATGGCGCTGGCCAAGGCGACGCCTGTCGCCGGACTCAACGACGATGAGCAAGGAATGCTGGGCGACTGCGAAGCTTGAACGCAATCACGGCCGCGCGCTGAGCCTGGCGTGACAGCTGCCGCTACGGCAAACCCTAGTGCCGCAACCCGTCCTGCTCGGTTAATGTCTCCCTCACGGAGACAACAACAATGAAATCCCTCACCGGCCTGGACGCAACCTTTCTTTACCTTGAAACCCCCGAAATGCCCATGCATGTGGGCTCGCTCAACCTGTGCGAACTGCCGGAGGGCTTCAAGGGCAGCTTTCACAAGGCGGTCAAAGCGCACATCGCCAAACGAATGCACCTGGCGCCGGTGTTCAGCCGCAAGCTGGTGTTCATGCCGCTGGATCTGGGCCACCCGCTGTGGGTGGATGCCGACGAGGTGGATATCGACTTTCACATCCGCCGCGCGGACTCCGCCAAAAAAGGTGCTTCACACCAAAATTCAGCCATGACACTGGCCGAGGTGCACAAGCTGTGCGCGCAACTGCACAGCGAAGTCATCGACCGTAATTTCCCGCTCTGGGAGTTTTATATTTTTGACCGAATCCAGTTGCCCGCATCGCAGGGTGGCAAGGTGGTGGCCGGGTTTTTCTCGAAGATTCACCATGCAGCGCTGGACGGCAAAGGCGGCGTGATGCTGGCCAATGCCCTGCTCGATTTCAGCCCGGTGCCGCGGGAGGTGCCGCCGCCCGACCCGGCCCGCCGCCGCAAAACCGAGGCCGACCTGAAGCTGGGCAAGATGATCGGCACGGTGTTTTCGAGTTCGCTGGGCCAGCTGGCCAAACTGGCCAAGGCACTGCCCTCTGCGGCCAGCACCTTTGGCAGCACGCTGGCAAAACAATCCACCACCAGTTCGGCCACGGGCATCAAAGCCAAAATGCCGATGAAGCTGGCGCCACAAACGCCCTTTAATACCGGCATCACCACGGACCGCGTCTTTGTGACGGCCACCCTGCCGCTGGCTGAATGCAAGGCCATGGGCAAGGCGGTGGGCGGCTCGTTTAACGACGTGGTGTTGTGGATCTGCTCAACAGCGCTGCGCAGCTACCTCACGCAGCACCACAGCCTGCCGAAAAAATCGCTGGTAGCCGCCATGCCGGTGTCGCTGCGCGAAGCCGGCGCCACCGACGCCAGCAATTTGGGCAACCAGGTAAGCATGAGCCTGGTGGAACTGGGCACGCAGCTGGCGCACCCGCTCAAACGCATGAACGCCATCATGGCATCGACCGCCAAGGTGAAAACGTCGATGCAAAGCCTGAAGGGCCTTCTGCCAACCGACTACCCTTCGCTGCTGGCGCCGTGGCTGGTGGGCGGCGCAGCCAAGATGGCCCTGAACGCCTACGGCAAAAGCGGCATCGCCAGCCGCCTGCCCATGGTGGCCAACCTGGCCATCTCCAACGTGCCGGGCCCGCCAGTACCGCTGTACCTGGCCGGCGCGAAGTTCCTGACCTTTCACCCGCTATCCATCGTTATGCACGGGCTGGCGCTCAACATCACGATCCAGACCTATGCCGGCCATGTGGATTTCGGCATCGTTGCCGACAAGAAGGCGCTGCCGCATGCGAAGGATTTGGCGAAAGCAATCGAAGAGGCTTTCACTCAGGCCCAAACCTTGATGGTGAGCGCAGCGCCTGTTGCACCCGCCGCCACAGCGGCCGCGCCGAAAAGGACGGCCAAAGTCGCTACCAAAAAGGCCGCGGTCAAAGCCGCCGTGAAGGCCGCCCCGGTAAAAACCCGCAAAGCCGCTGTCACGAACGCGACGAAAACCGCAGCGAAGCGTCCACGTTAGAGAGACCTCTCTCTGTAAAAAACCGTAAGCGCCTCCATACTCTTAGGGTCTAATAGCGCTGTTTTTGCAAATGCGAACGGGGTAAAAAAGGCGCCAATCAAGGCGCGCGACGACGCTCAGACCGGGCGTCTGAGCTAGGAGCGCTACGCCGAGTGGCGCCTTTTTTACCCCGTTCCCTACGGGTTGCGATCAAAAAGGCCCTGCGCGGCGTTGCAAAGCCTTGACGGGGTTCACCCCGCCTGCGTTTTGCGCCTTGCTCATGGCCTTTTTGACTCGCAACGCATCTTGCAAAAACAGCGCTATCAGACCCTAGTCGGAATTCCAACAAGACAACCAATGCTTCAAGCCATGGCAAGCCCGTCACCCAGGCGAAATCCGTCTTCCTCCTCCCCCCAAGATCAAGCAAAACCGTCCCCACACGATGTTCCGCCCAGCGCCTGGCTGCTGGCGCTTGAGCTGCGTGCGTTCTGGGAGTTCGGCGCCCTGCTGCCCGCCTGGCCGTTGCTGGCCCGCGCGCCACGCGGCGACGGCCATGCAGTGATGGTGTTTCCGGGCCTGTCGGCCAACGACGCCACCACGGTGCCACTGCGCCAATACCTGCAGTCGCTCAATTACAGGCCCTGGGGGTGGGAACAGGGGTTTAACTTCGGCCCGCGCGCCGGCGTGCTGGAAGAAGCCCGCGACAGCCTGGCCCGCACTTTTGAGGCCACAGGCCGCAAGGTCAGCCTGATCGGCTGGAGCCTGGGCGGCGTGTATGCGCGCGAACTGGCCAAGGAGCTACCGCACATGGTGCGCGGCGTGATCACACTGGGCACGCCCTTCGCGGGCTCGCACAAGGCCACCAATGCCTGGCGAATCTATGAACTCACCAGCGGCCGCAACGTCGAGCGCGAATCCGAAAGCTACGATCTGCCGGCCGCCCCGCCTGTGCCGACCACCAGCATTTATTCGCGCAGCGACGGTGTGGTGGCATGGCAGGCCAGCATCCAGGCAGCCAGTGCCGCCCATCCGCAGACCGAAAACATCGAAGTGCTGGCCAGCCATATCGGCATGGGCGTCAATCCCAGCGCCTGGTGGGCAGTGGCCGACCGCCTGGCACAGCCGGAAGGCCAATGGAAGCCGTTTTCGCGCGAGGACAAGGGCAAGCTGCACGGCCTGGTGTTCCCTGACCCTGTGCGAAAAGCGTAAGGCTTGCGGCGCAACGCCGGACGTCAGCACAAGCCTACATACGCTGCCGCCCCCGTCTTCCTTGTGAACCATGCCAGGCCCGCCATGCTGGGGCTTTCAATGCTTGTTGGGAGACACCATGGACCACGCCATTGCCAGTATGCAGCCTTGCATAGAGGCTTGCACCCAATGCCACCACACCTGTCTGCAGACGGCCATGACGCATTGCCTGCAGGTGGGCGGCAGCCACACTGAGCCGGACCACTTCACGCTGATGCTCAACTGCGCGGAAATCTGCCAGCTGTCGGCGAACCTGCAGCTCTGCGGCTCCGGATTCGTGCCCAAGTTTTGCGCCCTGTGCGCGGAGGTGTGCGAGGCCTGCGCCGTCAGCTGCGAGGCCGTCGGCGGCATGGACGAATGTGCCGCAGCGTGCCGCAAGTGCGCTGAAAGCTGCGCCAGCATGGCGGTCGTCTGACCCACGCCCTCAGCACCAGGCCGACCGCCCACCCATGCATGAAAAAAGCGCCTACAGGCTGCGCTGCAGGCGCTTTTTTACGTTTCCCTCAATGCCGTTGCTATATTTTTTATAGCTGCTCGCGCACGGCCTGAGCCACCTTCGGCACAAAAACGCTTACGTTTTCGTGCCAGAGGCCAGGTTTCAGGCCTTACCCGCCTTTGCATAGTTGGCAATGCCGTCCGTGATTTCTTTTTTGGCGGCATCCGGGCCTTCCCAGCCCAGTACCTTGACCCATTTTCCTTCCTCCAGGTCCTTGTAATGCTCAAAGAAATGCGCAATGGTCTTCAGGCGCAGCGGGTTCATGTCTTCAGGTTTTTGCCACTGGGTGTAGAGCGAGCATTTCTTGTCGATGGGCACCGCCAGCACCTTGCCGTCTTCACCGGCTTCGTCGGTCATTTTCAGGATGCCGATGGCGCGGCAAGTCACCACCACGCCGGGAATCAGGGGCACCGGGGTGATCACCAGCACGTCGACCGGGTCGCCGTCGCCGCTGATGGTTTTGGGCACATAACCGTAGTTGGTCGGGTAGTGCATGGACGTGCTCATGAAGCGGTCCACAAAAATCGCGCCGGACTCCTTGTCCACCTCGTATTTCACCGGGTCGGCATTCATCGGGATCTCGATGATGACGTTGAAGGATTCGGGAACGTTTTTGCCGGGGGAAACTTTATCGAGGGACATGGTCGCTTGAGTTCTTTATGGAAGGAAGAAGAAAGGAAGGAAAGGAAGGGAGAAAAGAAGATTCTTAAAACACATGGGCTACCTGCGCAGCCGCGGCACGGGCCAACTGCTCGGTATTTACCCTCATTTTACTGATTCACACCTTACGGTTCTTAAAGTTGTCATGTTTTCACTGTAAATTGCGCGAGTTGGCCAATCGTCTTGTCTCTACGTAGACCAAGCAACGAGGAAGCAACGCAGCGGGGGTTAAGACACCATTTGCTAGCGTTGAAACCCCCTCCAAGCGAAAAACAACGTAGGAGATTTCTATGACAGGCAACTCAGCGCTTATTCTTGCGCTCGTCTGCGGGCTGGTCGCCGTGGGTTACGGCATCTGGGCTCGCAGCTGGATTCTTTCCCAGGATGCAGGCAACGCCCGCATGCAGGAAATTGCAGCCGCCATCCAGACCGGCGCCGCCGCCTACCTGGCACGGCAATACAAAACCATCGCCATGGTGGGCGTCGTCCTCACCGTACTGATCGGCTTCTTCCTTGACGGTAAAACCGCCATCGGCTTTGTCGTCGGCGCGGTGCTGTCAGGCGCTTGCGGCTTTATCGGCATGAACGTGTCGGTTCGCGCCAATGTGCGCACCGCCCAAGCCGCCACCAAAGGCATTGGCCCCGCGCTTGACGTTGCCTTCCGCGGCGGCGCCATCACCGGCATGCTGGTCGTGGGCCTGGGCCTCCTGGGCGTGACCGGCTTTTACTGGTTCCTGGTGGGCAATGGCAACTACACACCCGACCTCAAGCTGGCCAACCTGCTCAACCCCCTGATTGGTTTTGCTTTCGGCTCCTCGCTGATTTCCATCTTCGCCCGGCTGGGCGGCGGCATCTTCACCAAGGGCGCCGACGTCGGCGCTGACCTGGTGGGCAAGGTCGAGGCCGGCATCCCCGAAGACGACCCGCGCAACCCGGCCGTGATTGCCGACAACGTCGGCGACAACGTGGGTGATTGCGCAGGCATGGCCGCCGACCTGTTTGAAACCTATGCGGTGACACTGATTGCCACCATGGTGCTGGGCGCCCTGCTGCTCTCAGGCGCGGGCGCCACTGCGGCGGTTTACCCGCTGGCGCTGGGCGGCGTGTCCATCATCGCCTCCATCATCGGCTGCTTCTTCGTCAAGGCCTCGCCCGGCATGAAGAACGTGATGCCGGCCCTGTACAAGGGCCTGGCGATTGCCGGCGTGCTGTCGCTGATCGCTTTCTACTTCGTCACGATGTGGCTGATGCCCGACAACGCCGTTACAGCGAGCGGCACGCAGATACGCCTCTTCGGCGCCTGCGCAGTCGGCCTGATCCTGACCGGCGCGCTGTGCTGGGTCACCGAGTACTACACCGGCACGCAGTACAAGCCGGTGCAGCACATTGCACAGGCATCGACGACCGGCCACGGCACCAACATCATTGCCGGCCTGGGTGTCTCCATGCGCTCGACCGCATGGCCGGTGATTTTTGTCTGTATCGCCATCCTGACGGCTTACTCGCTGGCGGGCCTGTACGGCATCGCAATTGCGGCTACCTCCATGCTGAGCATGGCGGGCATCGTGGTCGCGCTGGACGCCTATGGCCCCATCACCGACAACGCCGGCGGCATCGCCGAAATGGCGGAACTGCCCAGCAGCGTGCGCGACATCACCGACCCGCTGGACGCGGTGGGCAACACCACCAAGGCCGTGACCAAGGGTTACGCCATCGGCTCCGCCGGCCTGGCCGCGCTGGTGCTGTTTGCAGACTACACCCACAAGCTCGAAGCCTACGGCAACGTGATCAGCTTCGACTTGAGCAACCCCAAGGTCATCGTCGGCCTCTTCATCGGCGGCCTGATCCCCTACCTGTTCGGCGCCATGGCGATGGAAGCCGTGGGCCGCGCTGCCGGCGCCGTTGTGGTTGAAGTGCGTCGCCAGTTCCGCGACATCAAGGGCATCATGGACGGCACGGGCAAGCCCGAGTACGACACCGCCGTGGACATGCTGACCACAGCCGCCATCAAGGAAATGATGATCCCCTCGCTGCTGCCCGTGGTCGTGCCCATCGTGGTCGGCCTGGCGCTCGGCCCCCAGGCACTGGGTGGCCTGCTGATGGGAACCATCGTCACCGGCCTCTTCGTTGCCATCTCGATGTGCACCGGCGGCGGCGCCTGGGACAATGCCAAGAAGTACATTGAAGACGGCCACCACGGCGGCAAGGGTTCCGAGGCACACAAGGCCGCCGTAACCGGCGACACTGTGGGCGACCCCTACAAGGATACCGCCGGCCCGGCCGTGAACCCGCTGATCAAGATCATCAACATCGTGGCGCTGCTGATCGTGCCCCTGGTGATGAAGTTCCACGGCGGTGAAGCCGCGGCGGCCCTGGCAGCACCCATGGCCGCGCCCGCTGCCATGAGTGCACCGGCCGCCACACCGACTGTACCCGCCATGCCGGCCCCCGCGCCTACGCAGGCGCCCAATGCCGCGGCAACGCCAACACCGGCAGCACCGGCCTCACGCTAGACTGCTCCGGCCCATGCAAAAAGCCCTGCAATGCAGGGCTTTTTGCATGGGCGTGGTGAGGACGAAGCCGCAAAGGTTCGTTGACTCAGGCTGGCATCCACTGGCTGGAACCAGGGCCAGGCAGCGCCAGATCCGGTGCGGCAGTCAGGCTTTCAAAGTACCTGATTTCGCGGAGTGCTTCGCTCAATGTCATCTCTCCGGCATTCATCAGGCAGCCGGTCAGGTATTCCGTCAGGGCGGTGTACCGGGCCAGCGTGGCCTTCGTCTCACTGTAAAGCCGCTCACTCTGGGCTTCCATGATGCTGCGGGTTTCCTCGTCCGGCGGTGCCGTGCCGCCGTCCTTGAGGAGCGCGGCGTAATTCAGCCGGGTCTTGCGGTACATGCCCATTTCAGCCACCGCATGGTGCAGCAGCCGCGTGACACGGGTGATGTCATTGTGGGCGCCGCCCGTGGTTCCGTCTTCGCCGAAGAAGATCTCCTCATTCGCCATGCCGCCCAGCAGCACCCGCACCTCATGCTCCATGTCACCCTTGGTCTGCAGCAGGTTGCTGTCCTGCTTGTGCAGTACAAAGCCGAGGGCATTGTTGCGGGGGTTGGCCTTCAATGAAATTTTGATGGTGGTCATGTCCGCCAGCAGCGCGTTCCAGTTGTCGCCGGCCAGCTTGCGCCGGTGCTGGAAATCCATCAGGAAGTGGCCCCACTCATGTACGGCGATGATGCGCCGGTCGCGCTCGCGCTCCTTGGTGGTGTTGTCGTTGACATTGCCCACCAGCACACGCTCGGCGGCCTGCATCAGGGTGTGCGCGCCTATCATCTGGCCCGCCTGCACCGCGATGATGCCGGCCTGGTTGACCATGGTTTCGAGGTCTGCCGGGCTGCAGCCTTCCGTCAGTTCGACAAAATGGCGCAGGTCCATGTCGGGCAGCACCTTGTCGGCACGCTGGCGCAGGTAGTGGCCGGTGATGGCAAGGCGCTCCTGCTGGTTGGGCATGCGGAAGTCGACCTTCATCTGGAATCGGCGCAGCATGGCCTCGTCCATCTGCAGGTTGGCCGAATTGAAGTTGGACGCCACGATCCAGATGATTTCAGTATCCGATTTGGTCCGCACACCGTCCAGGATGGCCAGCAACATGTTCTGCGTATCGTCGTCATATTTGCGGTTGCCGCCGCGCCGCATGAAAAGGTCCTGCGCTTCGTCAAGAAAGACGATGCAGCGTTTGCGCCGCTTGGCCAGCGCAAGAATGCGCGACAGCGTGTTCGAACCGCCAGCCACATAGCCGGTTTCAAGGTTGGCAGCTGAATGGAAAAGAATTGGCAGGTTCAGCTCTTTGGCGAGGTAGCTGGCCAGCTTGGTCTTGCCGGTACCCGCAGGGCCGCTGAACATCACGTTGAAAGGTTTGTTCACGCCATAAGCGGCGTATTCGAGCCGGCGTTCGTACTGGTCGCGGATTTGCGCAACCTCGGCCTTGATGTCGTCCATGCCGACCAGGTCCTCCATGTCACCGCTGATTTGCGCCGGCGAAATGAATTTGAGGGATTTGCGCTGCCCGCCCGTCTGGTACCAGAGGAAGGCGATGAGCCCCAGCGTCAAGGTCGCTGATACCAGCGCGCTGGCACCGCCCTTCCACGCATCCTGTTCGGATTGCGGACGTGCGTCGCCGAAACGCTGCTCAAGGCGCGCCAGCATGTCGTTGCTGGCGCCGTCGAGTGCCCCGCGGGGAACAAACGTGAGCTTGCCACCCCACGTTGCCGTGACGGCCTTGTCAGCCAATATCTTGGTTTCCATGTCCGAGGGGTAATAGGCGTACTGCCTGCCCTCCGATTCAATCAGCACAAAACGCTCGGAAACGGTCCACAAGATGGGCCGGTAAATGATGGTGATGCGCGTGACCGGATGGGCTTCGAGAAAGCTCAGGACCGACCCGCTTCCGAAGACGACCGGCAGTGCGGTGTTGTAGGTCCAGGCCGCCTCAACACCCGGCCCCGACGCTGCCATGGCCTTGACTTCCAGTGCCATTTTTTCCTGCCGCTCCAGGGTCGACCAGGCGTAATAAGCGCTTGCCGGAATCATCAATGCCACGGCCAGCACGGCGAATTTCATGCCAAAGGCCTGGATCGACAACCAGTCGCGCAAACGGGCCATGGAAGCTTTGAACCAGGCCAGCAGGCTGGTGGGGGGCGCGTCGTCGCCGGGCGGAACATCGGCTGGGCTTTTGGTGGGATCAGTCATCGCGGTATGCGTCAAAAAATGCGGACCCGCAGTTGCCGGCTGCCTGCCGCTGTCGTCACGCCAATACGGCCGGGCCGCTGCGTAACATGAGCACCGTTCCCTGTAGGAATTGGCGAGGTGCATGTGTAGGTTCAATCCTACATAAATGCCGATCGTGGCGCAGCAAAGGATTTGTAAATTGGCCGGGACACAACGCTGTGGCTGTGACAAACGCACGCTTTTAGGGAGCGTTACCTCGCGGACCGGCCACCCTCATGGCCCATTTCTGCCCATCGGAGGCGGCAACTCCGGCTTGGGGCAAATTCAGCACAATAGCGCCATGCAACTCAACTACATCGCCAACACCTCTGTCGCATCTTCTTCAGGCAAAACCATCCCGGTGATCGATCCGTCCGACGGGCAGGTGTTTGACGAGATCCAGCGCGGCAACGCACACGACATTGATACCGCGGTGAAAAGTGCCCGCGAATGCCTTGAACTGGTATGGAGCCGCTTCAGCGCTGCCGAGCGCGGGCGACTGTTGATGCGGCTTTCCGCCAAGGTGGCCGAGCATGCCGAAGAACTGGCCATGATCGAGCAGCGCGACTGCGGCAAGCCCACCAAACAGGCACGCGCCGACGCAGCGGCCCTGGTGCGCTACTTCGAGTTTTATGCCGGCGCTTGCGACAAGCTGCACGGCGACACCATTCCCTATCTGGACGGCTACAGTGTGATGACCTGGCGCGAGCCGCACGGCGTCACCGGCCACGTGATTCCGTGGAACTACCCGATGCAGATCTTCGGCCGCAGCGTCGGCGGCGCGCTGGCCGCGGGCAACGTCTGTGTGGTCAAACCGGCAGAGGATGCTTGCCTGTCATTGATTCGCGTGGCGCAACTCGCGGCCGAAGTGGGTTTTCCGGCCGGCGCCATCAACATCGTGACCGGCTACGGCCATGAGGTCGGCGACGCGCTGGCCCGCCACAAAGGCATCGACCACATCAGCTTTACCGGCAGCCCCACGGTGGGCACGCTGATCCAGCAGGTCGCCGCCGAGCGCCACTGCCCCGTCACGCTGGAACTGGGCGGGAAAAGTCCGCAAATCGTGTTTGCCGATGCCGACCTGGATGCCGCCATACCGGCCATCATCAACGCCATCGTGCAGAACGCCGGGCAAACCTGCTCGGCCGGCTCTCGCCTGCTGGTAGAACAGGCGATTTACGAGCCACTGCTGCTGCGCTTGGGCGAGGCCTTTGAAAACCTGCGCGTCGGCCCCGCCGCCATGGACCTGGATGTGGGCCCGCTGATCCGGCAAAGCCAGCAGCAGCGCGTCTGGGACTTTTTAAGCGATGCGCAGGTTGCCAGCATTCCCATGGTGGCCCAGGGCCAGATCGTCGACGAGGCGCCCGACACCGGGTTTTACCAGGCCCCCACCCTGCTGCGCGACGTGCCGGTGATGCACCGGCTGGCGCAGGAAGAAGTGTTTGGCCCGGTGCTGTGCGCCATGAGCTTCAAAAACGAGGATCACGCAGTGGAACTTGCCAATGCAACGCAGTTCGGTCTTGTCGCCGGCATCTGGACGCGCGACGGCGCCCGCCAGTTCCGCATGGCCAGGCGCGTGAAAAGCGGCCAGGTGTTCATCAACAACTACGGCGCTGGCGGTGGTGTGGAATTACCTTTCGGCGGCGTCAAGTCGTCTGGCTACGGGCGCGAAAAGGGTTTCGAGGCCTTGTACGGTTTCACGACGCTGAAGACCGTGGCCGTACGGCACGGTTAATCGCCTGGCCGTGCCGGGAGATGTAATAAGCTCACGTATCAAATCAAAAATCTGGAGACAAACCCATGCGGGTCAAAGACAAATCCATCATCGTGACCGGCTCCGGGGGCGGGATCGGTGAAGGCATCGCCAGGCGGCTGGCGGCCGAGGGCGCCAAAGTCATCGTCAACGACATCAATGTGGCGCAGGGTGAAAAAGTCGTGGCAGCCATCGCCAAGGCCGGCGGCACGGCCTCGTTCTTTGCCGCCGACGTCACAAAGTCCGCCGAGGTCAAGGCGCTGGTTGACGCCGCCGTGCAGCGCTATGGCCGGCTCGACGTGATGGTCAGCAACGCCGGCTGGACACACCGCAACCAGCCCGCGCTGGACGTCAACGAAGACGATTTCGACAAGTGCTACGCCATCAACGTCAAAAGCATTTACCTCGCCACCATTCATGCCACACCGGTATTTCGCGAACAAGGCGGGGGCAGCTTCATCAACATTGCGTCGACGGCGGGCGTACGCCCCCGTCCTGGCCTGACCTGGTACAACGGCTCCAAGGGGGCCGTCATCACGACCTCCAAGTCGCTGGCGGCCGAGCTCGGCCCCGACAACATCCGGGTCAATTGCATCAACCCGGTATTCAACCCCGACACAGGTCTCTCAGCTGAATTCGCGGGTGGCCCGCTGGATGAAGAGCGCAAAGCAAAGTTTCGCGCGAGCATTCCCCTGGGGCGCTTTTCGACCGCACTGGACGTGGCCAATGCCGCGCTTTACCTGGCCAGCGACGAAGCGGACTTCATCAGTGGCGTCTGCATCGAGGTCGACGGCGCGCGGTGTGTCTGAATAGAGCCCCCACAGTCGTTCACTGCGTGTAACTCCTTGCCCCCCGAGGGGGCCGCCCGCCTGCGGCCCGGCAAAGCCAGTCCCGCGGCTCATGCTGGGTTTAAGAGTTCTGTGCGTAACCAGTGCGAGGTATTTCACCAATGGGTGCCGCGGAACCGGCTTTGCCGGGCCGCAGGCACCGTCCCCTGCAAGGGGAAAAGGGCTACACGAAGTGAGCTCGATAGGGGTGTGCCAATTTTTTGGCTTCGCCGGCCCGAGGCGCCGCCCCCTCGAGGGGGGAACGGGCTACACGAAGTGAGCCTGGACGGGGGTGAGCCAATCCCTCTTTGGGGATAAGGCTGCTTTTTAGCGCTCCAGCCGGCCCAATGGGGTAAATTCTCCCTTTGGGCCCCTCACGATGACGACCGAAAAAATCATTCCACTGGCAGATATCCGCTACGCAAGCCGCGTGCCGCATATCCCTGCCCGGTTGTCTGCGCCGACGGGCCTGCTGAGTGACACGCTGGGCCGGCCGCTGCGGGATTTGCGCATCAGCGTGACGGACCGCTGCAATTTCCGCTGCAGCTACTGCATGCCGCGCGAAGTATTCGACAAGGACTATGCCTTTTTGCCGCAAACCTCGCTGCTGAGTTTTGAAGAAATCGCCCGATTGGCAAAGATTTTTGTAGCGCATGGCGTCGAAAAAATCCGGTTGACCGGAGGCGAACCGCTGCTGCGTAAGCATCTGGAAGTTCTGATCGAAATGCTGGCCAAGCTGCAAACGCCGCAGGGCAAGCCGCTGGACATCACGCTGACCACCAATGCCTCGCTGCTCGCGAAAAAGGCCCAATCACTCAAGGATGCCGGATTGCAGCGCGTCACGGTGAGCCTGGACGCACTGGACGACACCATCTTTCGCCGCATGAACGATGTGGACTTTCCGGTAGCCGATGTGCTCAAGGGCATCGAGGTCGCGCAAAAAGTAGGCTTGGCGCCGCTCAAGGTCAACATGGTGGTCAAACGCGGCACCAATGACGCGGAGATCGTGCCCATGGCCCGTCATTTCCGCCACAGCGGGGCAGTGCTGCGCTTCATCGAATACATGGACGTGGGCGCTACCAACGGCTGGCGCATGGATGAGGTGCTGCCTTCTGCCCAGGTGGTGGAGCGCCTGGACTCCGAATTTCCCCTGGCGGTCATAGACCCCAACTACGCTGGCGAGACCGCCGAACGCTGGCGCTACGTCGATGGCGCGGGCGAGATCGGCGTGATCAGCAGCGTCACCCAGGCTTTTTGCAGCGACTGCAACCGGGCCCGGCTGTCGACCGAGGGCAAGCTGTTCCTGTGCCTGTTTGCCAGCCAGGGCCAGGACTTGCGCGCGCTGCTGCGCGGCGGCTACGGCGACGACCAGATCGCGGCGGCTGTGGCCCATATCTGGCAGGGGCGCGACGACCGCTATTCGGAGCTGCGTGCGGCGATGCCCGCCGACACAAGCACCCCTGATTCAACGATGAAACGGGTCGAGATGAGTTACATAGGCGGATGACATGACCCCCACGCTTTTCACTTCGAGCCTGCGGCGCGCTGCCCCTTTCCTTACATATGGGGCCGTTGCGCCTGCGGCCCGGCGAAGCCGGTTCCGCGGCCCTGACTGGCCTGGGAATTACCCCGTGCTGTCTGAAGGTGAGTCCAGGAGCTTGTTTTGAAAGATGTCCCGATGCCCTCCACTATTCATGCCGAGGCCATCACAGGCGTCATTCTTGCAGGCGGGCGCGGCTCACGCATGGGCGGTGTCGACAAGGGCCTGCAGAGCTTCAACGGGGTTCCCCTGGCGCTGCACACGCTGATGCGGCTGTCGCCGCAGGTCGGCGACGTGATGATCAATGCCAACCGCAACCTGTCCGCTTACGAATCATTCGGCGTTCCGGTCTGGCCCGACAGCACCGGTCTGGGCGAATTCGCCGGGCCGCTGGCAGGATTCCTGACGGGCCTGGAACGTTGTGAAACCCCTTATCTTCTGACTGTGCCCTGCGACACCCCGCTGTTTCCCGAGGACCTGGTGGCACGGCTTGCCGAAGCACTTGCGCAGGACGGTGCTGACTTTGCCGTGGCGGCGGCGCCCGAAGAAGATGGGCAGCTCAGGCCCCAACCGGTGTTTTGCCTCATGGGTACCCACATGCTGGAAAGCCTGGTGCGCTTCACCCACAGTGGCGGCCGCAAGATAGACGCCTGGACGGCGCAGCACAAAACAGCCGTCGTGCCGTTTGACAAACCCGGCGACGACAGCCGCAGCTTCTTCAACGCCAACACACTGGCCGAGCTGCACCAGCTGGAATCCCGCCAGCCGTGAAAACACTCGACCAGATTGCCGCGGAGCTGCAAGGCTACGACCCACAGTCACTGTCTGCCGACCAGGTATTGGATTTCTTATCCCGGCTTGTCGTGCCGGTGCAGGAGCAGCTCGAGCTACCCTTGATGGAGGCTTTCGGACGGGTGCTGGCCCAAGATGTGGTTTCGCCGTTTGACGTGCCGCCGCACGACAACTCGGCCATGGATGGCTATGCCTTCGATGGTGGGCAGTTGGCCGCAGCCAAGGCGCTTGAGCTGCGGGTGGCCGAGGGAACAGCGCTGGCGGGCAAGGCCTGGCAAGGCAGCGCCGGACCCGGCCAGTGCGTCAAGATCATGACCGGCGCCATCATGCCCTCCGGCCTGGACACCGTGGTGCCGCAGGAGTTTGTCACCCTGCACCAGGATGGCCAGGGCTCGCGCATCAGCATCCCGTCGGGTTTGCTCCGGCCCGGCGACAACCGCCGGCTGCGCGGCGAGGACCTCATGCAGGGCCGGCCGGCGCTATTAAAAGGTGAGCGTGTCACGCCCGCTCGCCTTGGACTCGCAGCCTCTTTGGGCCTTAAAACACTGCCCACCTGGCGGCCACTGCGGGTGGCCTACTTCTCCACTGGCGATGAGATTTTGTCGCTGGGCGAAGCACCGCGCGAAGGCGCGGTGTACGACAGCAACCGCTACACCGTCTTCGGCATGCTCAGCCGCCTGGGCATCCAGGTGTTTGACATGGGCGTGGTGCGTGACGACCCGGCCTTGCTAGAGGCGGCGTTCATTCGCGCGGCCACAGTGGCCGACGCTGTCATCACCTCCGGCGGTGTCAGCGTGGGCGAAGCAGACTTCACCAAGGCAATGATGAAGAAGCTGGGCGACGTGGCTTTCTGGCGCATTGCGATGCGGCCAGGCCGGCCCATGGCCGTGGGACGGATTTCAATAGAGAAATCAGGCCCCAGCCCAATGGGGACATGCGCAAGCAGCTATGAAAATAATAGCACTCAAAAAGCATTCCCAAACCCCAATGGCGCCATCTTGTTTGGCTTGCCCGGCAATCCCGTTGCGGTGATGGTGACTTTTCTGGCCTTTGTGCGCCCCGCCCTGCTCCAGATGATGGGTGACAGCGCCGCGCCGGCGCCGTTGCTCAAAGCACGCAGCCTGGAGCCCATTCGCAAGAAACCGGGGCGCACCGAATACCAGCGCGGCTGGGTATCCACCGCGCCCGACGGCTCCCTGGAGGTCAGGACTACCGGCAGCCAGGGTTCGGGCGTGCTGCGCTCCATGGCCGAAGCCAACGGCCTGATGGTGCTTCACCATGCGCAAGGCAATGTCGCTGCAGGGGACATGGTTGACGTCCTCATGTTTGAGGGTGCCCTGTAAATCCATTGAATCCTCAGCGCCGCCAGGCCCTGGTACTGCAACCCGAAAATATCGAAACATGAAAGCGCGTCTTCGCACCCATGGCGGTGTTGCAATCCTTGCGAATGTTCAGCCTTCGTTGCGGCTTGCGCCTTGCCCTGGGCGCGAATCCATCGCTTTCATTTTTTTTCGCTACTTCCGGGGTGCAGTCCTAGTCGTTTCGGGGGCCCGGTAGCGGGGGCAAGTCCTCATAGCCGAAAAAATAGGGCACAACCCGAAAGCTCATCAGCAAGCCGCCATTTTCCGGCGTTGCGTTCAGGCGTTCATAGTCGTGCGCGGCCAGGTGCTGTATTTTTTCGGCATCGCGTTGCCGGCTGAAAACGTCATGACGCCACTGATAGACCTCACTGAGTTTCTCCTCGTAGGTGTAATGGTGCTGGTTGTCGTTGTAATAGTCGTCAAACCGGTCGCCTCCCAGGTAGATGGCGTTGGAGCCCTCATACCCCGTCTTCTGGCTGGTGCGCTGGTCGGTGTTCAGGAAATAAGCCCAATCGCCGGGGACAAAGTTGCCCGCAGCAACACCACCCACGATGCGCAAAACCTTGCCTGGCCGTTCAAGTTCCAGCGGATCAAAGTCGGCTTCAAAGCTCCACATACGGCCGGGCTCCAGGTCAACCAGCGGCTCCCCGTCGGCCAGCAATCGCCGCTCTACCGCGCGCGCCCTGCCTGCGTCCCCTTTGACGCGGCGAAAGTAATCCAGCGCACCCTGGGCAAACACCACCTTGGTTGCAGCGTAGCAACCAATCTCGTATTCCCCCTGCTCAAAAAACATGTCGTTGAGGGCTTTATGCAGTGGAGTGCGGAGCTTGGGTGTTCCATTGACCCAATAGCGGGAATTCCATTTGGCCGGGCCACCCTCGGGCCAGCCCCATTCCAGCACCTCCGCCCAGATCACGGTGTTCTGGCGAATGCCAACGTGGTCGGCCAGGGCCTGGATATCGCAGGCCTTTCCCCTGAACTCCGTCAACCGGCCCGGGTGCAGCAAGGCCAGCAGGATTTCCTTTTTGGAGACCGTCTTGAGCTTGCGTGTCTTGTTGTTTTTCACCGGCACAAGCACCACCTCGTCCCTGATTGCCAATTCAGGGCGTTGCGCCAAAAACAGAGTGCTCACGGCCGCGCCTGAGCCCAGCAGGGAATACGTCAGGGTCCCTTCGCGCTTGTCGAAGGTCTCCTGAACCAGCCGGGCCGGAATGCCAAGCTGCTGGAGATATCGGAACATGTGGGGGCCGAGCCGCTCCAGCTGGGACTGTGAACAGAAGAACTGCACACCATACGCCCCCGCGCCTGGCGATTCCTGGGCTTGCGCAGAAGCCGTATGGGCCAGCGCAAGCAGGAACGGAATCAGGAAGAAAGAAGCAACTGTACGGATTCGGCCCGCAGGGTTTGCGGTCAAACCGGTTTTCTCATCAGCACGCCAGGGGCCCGGCCTGAGGTACGCGGTTCCTCATGATCATTTCGCCACGTACTCCGGGTGTTCAAGGTGTTCATCGGGTTGCTCCCTGGCAATAGCCTTGTTGGCCCCGGGGACCGCCTTGCGGGCAAACAGCGTGTACATGGTGGGCACCACAAACACAGTGAGCAAAGTGCCCAGCGACATGCCCCCCACGATAACCCAGCCGATCTGCGTGCGGCTTTCGGCACCCGCGCCCTTGGCCAGGGCCAGTGGCAAAGCTCCCAGCACCATGGCGCCAGTCGTCATCATGATGGGGCGAAGGCGCTGCGACGACGCCTTGACCAGCGCGTCGATCATTTCCATGCCCTGCCCGCGCAACTGGTTGGTGAACTCCACAATCAGGATACCGTGCTTGGTGATCAGGCCGACCAGCGTGATCAGACCGATTTGGGAATACACATTGAGCGAGCCGCCCGACCATTTGAGTGCCAGCAAGGCCCCGATCATGGACAGCGGCACCGACAGCATGATGACCAGCGGATCGATAAAACTTTCAAACTGTGCAGCCAGCACCAGGAAAATAAACACCAGTGCCAATACAAACACGATGGCCAATGCGCCTTGCGAGTTTCTGAACTCGCGCGAGGTGCCGTTCAGGTCGGTGCTGTAACCGGTCTTGAGCACCTTGGCGGCGGTCTGGTCCATGAACTTGAGTGCTTCGCCCAGCGAATAGTCGCCCGCCAGGCTGGCCGTGATGGACACCGAGCGGCGCTGCCCGAAGTGGTTCAACTCACGCGGTGACACGCTTTCACGCACCTTCACCAGTGCCGACAGCGGAATCATCGCGTCGTTGCGGCCCCGCACATAAATACGGTCGATGTCTTCAGGCGTGGTGCGGCCGCTGGCTTCGGTCTGCACGATCACGTCGTACTGCTCGGCATCGCGCTTGTAGCGCGTCACGTTGCGCCCGCCCAGCAGGGTCTCGATGGCCTTCGCGACAACCTGGACGCTGACGCCGAGGTCGGCCGCCTTGTCCCGCTCCACCTCAATGCGCAGCTCTGGCTTGTTCAGCCGCAGGTCTACGTCGGGCGAGACGATGCCGGGGTTTTTGGCAATCTCCTCCAGCATCTGGCGCACCACGGTGTTCAGGTTCTGGTAACTGTCGGAGGTCTGGATCACAAAATTGAGCGGCCGTTCGCGAAAGCCCTGCCCCAGGGACGGCGGCGTGATTGGAAAGGCGGTAACACCGGGCAGTGCGTTGAATTTGGGCTGTAGCTCGCGTGCCATGTCGATGGTGGAGCGCGTACGCTTGTCCCAGTCAACTGTGCGGTACACCACGCTGGCTTGTGCCACCGTCGGGTTGCCCACGTTGGCAAAAATGCGGTCGAACTCGGGAAAGGGTTCACCCATTTTCTCCAGCGCCCTTGCATAGCGGTTGGTGTAGTCCAGCGTGGCGCCGTCAGGGGCATTGACGTTGGCCAGAATCACCCCGCGGTCTTCAATGGGCGAAAGCTCCTGCTTCATGCTCGGGAACACCAGCGCAATGGCCAGGGCACTGAGCAGCATCACGCCGATGACAATCCAGCGGGCCTGCAAGGCCATGGCTTTGAGCCGTTGGGCCAGCGAAGGGCCGGCAGGGCCTTCCTCCGTCACGGGCACATAACGCGTGGTGACGACCCAGCGCAGCACCGAGCCGTAACGGTCGGAGATCGACGTCAACGCCCGCTCCATGAACTGGTCAAAACGGTTGGGCTTGGGGTTGTGCTTAAGCAGCTGGGTGCACATCATGGGCGTGAGCGTCAGCGCCACAAAGCCCGACACCACCACTGCGCCGGCCAGCGCCAGGGCAAATTCCACGAAGAGGCGCCCGGTACGACCCGGTGTGAACGCCAGCGGCGCATACACGGCCACCAGCGTGGCCGTCATGGTGACCACGGCAAAGCCGATTTCACGCGCGCCCTTGATGCCGGCCGAGAACGGGTCCATGCCCTCCTCAATGTGCCGGAAGATGTTTTCCAGCATCACGATGGCGTCGTCCACCACCAGGCCGATAGCCAGCACCAGCGCCAGCAGGGTCAGCGTGTTGATGGTGAAGCCCGCCAGCGCCATCATGCCGAAGGTGCCGATCAGGCTCACCGGGATAGTGACGATGGGGATGATGGAGGCACGCAGGGTGCGCAGGAACACAAAGATCACCAGGGCCACCAGCACGATCGCCTCGGCGATGGTGTGGTACACGTTGTTGACGGAACGGTCGATGAACACCGAGTTGTCGTTGGCGACGTCAATCAGCATGTCGGACGGCAGGTCGGCCTTCAGCTTGGGGAAGGCCTCCCGCACACCCCTGGACAGGTCCAGCGGGTTGGCCGTTGCCTGGCGGATGACGCCGACTGCCACAGCGGAGCGGCCGTTGAGCCTGACCGCCGTGCGCTCGTCGGCTGCGCCCTCTTCCACACGCGCGACGTCGCGAACCTTGACGGAAAAGCCGTTCACATTCTTGATGACGATCTCGCGAAACTGCGCGGGCCTGACCAGGTCAGTCTGCGAGGTCACGCTGAACTCGCGCTGCTGCGACTCGATGCGGCCGGCCGGCAGCTCCAGGTTGCTGCGGCTGATGGCGTCTTCCACGTCCTGCGTGGTCAGCTTGTAGGAGGCGAGCTTGTCGGTGTCCAGCCAGACGCGCATGGCGTACTTGCGCTCGCCAAAGACGCGTACGTCGGCCACGCCGGTCACGGTCTGCAGGCGCGGCTTGACGATGCGGTTGACCAGGTCGTTGATCTGCAGCGGCGTCAGTGAATCGCTGGAAAAAGCCACCTGGATAACCGGAAAGGCATCGGCCTCGACCTTGGCGATCACAGGCTCTTCTATCGCCTGAGGCAGCCGGTTGCGCACGCGCGACGTGCGGTCGCGTACTTCGGCGGCAGCCGAGTCGGCGTCTTTTTCGAGCCTGAAACGCACGCTGATCTGCGCCTGGTCGGCACGGCTGATGGAGGTGATGACGTCGACAGCATCAATGCCTGCGATGGAATCTTCCAGCGGCTTGGTCACCTGCGTTTCTATGACCTCCGCGGATGCGCCTGCATAGCGCACGCTCACGGTCACAACGGGTTCATCGATCTTGGGATATTCACGCACCGAAAGGCGGTTGAAGCTCACCGCACCGACCAGCACGATGAGCAAAGACAGCACGGTGGCAAAGACCGGGCGGCGTATGGAAACTTCAGCGAGTTGCATAAGGGCCTGTGGGGGCTATGGCGCGTCAGCCGCTCAAGTGGGGTCGCGCGCGGGCGGGCCGGCCGGGCGGCGCTCGGCTGGGGCCACGTTACGCACCGGCACCAGTGCCCCCGGGGCTTCCGACACTACGACGCCACAGGGGTTGGGGCCGGCCGGCGGCGCTTGCGGTGCGGCGGCGGCCGCAGCTTCAGGGGCTGCTGCGGGCGAAGTACCGGCAGCGGCAGGCGCTTTTGCGTTGCCCGCACGGGCGGAGGCGTTCGCGGCCAGATCCACCACGGACACCACCGTGCCGTCACGCTGCACGCGCTGCTGGCCGGTCGCAACCACCACGTCGCCGGACTCCAGGCCTTCGAGAATCTCGACCTTGCCGGGGCTGCGCAGGCCGACCTTGACTTCCACGCGCCTGGTGGTGCGGGTCTGCTCGTTCGGGCCTTCCAGCAGCTTGATGACGAACTGCCGGCCGCCCTGCGGGACAATCGCTTCCTCTGGCACCACGCGCGCGTTCTCGCGTACGCCGAACACCGTGTTGACCCGGGCGAACATGCCGGGCCGCAGCTGCAGCTGGCGGTTGTCAATGCAGCCCCGGATACCAATGGAGCGGCCATTGGCGTCGATCAGGGGATCTATGGCCTGGATTTGCGCGTTGTACTTGCGCCCTGGCAAGGCGTCGATGTCGAGCACAGCTGTCTGGCCGCGCTTGACCTTGCTCTGAAAGCGTTCAGGCAACCGGAAATCGACAAAGATGGCCTCGATGTCCTCGATGTTGACGATGTCCGCGCCGTCTTTCAGGTAGTCGCCCACGTTGACGAGCCGGATACCGGCAATGCCGTCAAATGGTGCGACGATCTTCAGCCGCGCGGCAGTGGCCTTGGCCAGCGACAGCTTGGCCTCGGCCACCTGCAGGTTGGCGGCGCTTTCATCGAGCGAGCGCTGGCTGATGAAGTTTTGCGCCACCAGTTCCTGGTTGCGCTTCTGGTTGGCCCGCGCGATCGACAGTTCGGCCTGGCTTTGCTGCACCTGCGCCAACGGCAACTGGTCGTCGAACTGCACCAGCACCTGGCCTTTGCGCACACGCTGGCCATCGGTGAAATTGAGCTGGGTGATGCGCCCGCTGACCTCGGGCCGCAAAACCACGCCGCGGCGCGAACGCAGGCTGCCTACGGCCGAGGTGTCATCCGACAATCTGGCGAGTTCCACCTTGGCAGCTTCCACGGTCACCGGTTTTCCGGCGGCAGCACCGTTGGCGCCATTGCCGGCGCCCTGGCCCGTCGAGGCAACCGGCGAAGACCCGGCCGCACCGCCCTGCGCCTTGGGTTTTTGCACCCACCAGGCAGCACCCGAGGCGACCGCAATGCCCGCTATCGCGACCGCTGTGTAAATTGCTTTTGATGCCATGGGGAGGAAAACTTGTTATACAAAGAGATACAAACTTCCAATGTAGCAGGACACCATGGCGCTTGCAGCTTTTTCCGGCGTCTGTACGGGGTAAGCGCGGTAGCTTTACAACGGCTTTACCAAACGTCTTGGGCGACCAAAACGGCGCGGATGCTATGTACGCTTATGGTGCGCGCCGGGGTTCGGAATTTTTTGTGGGCCAAGGCAGATTGGTGCGTGTTTTTGCGCACATGTTCCCGCCCCTCACTCAGAGTCCCAGCACGGTTGTTTGTTACAACCGACCGAGCGCGCGTTCCACGCCTTTGTTGGCCAGCGCGTCGGCGCGCTCGTTGCCCGGGTCACCGGCATGTCCCTTGACCCAACGCCAGTCGATCTTGTGGCCGCTGGAGACAACCAGGGCGTCCAGGCGCTGCCAGAGATCCACATTCTTGACCGGCGCCTTGGCCGCCGTACGCCAGCCCCGGGCTTTCCAGCCGTGAATCCATTCGGTAATGCCCTTGCGCACGTATTCGCTGTCCAGGTAAAGCGTCACGCTGCAAGGCCGCTTCAGCGCCGCCAGCGCCTCGATGACGGCAGTCATCTCCATGCGGTTGTTGGTTGTGCCAAGTTCGCCGCCAAATAATTCTTTTTCGGTGCCACCCATTGCCAGCAGCGCCCCCCAACCTCCGGGACCGGGGTTTCCCTTGCATGCGCCGTCGGTATAGATCACGACGTGTTGTGGTTGTGGCGTTGCGCCTGTTGGTGTGTCGGTCATGCGTTACAAATGCTCCCGCTAAGCTCCGAAAAGCAACCGGTGGTTAAAGAAAAATCAGGCAGGCGGCTGAGAGCGGGATGATCGGGTGAGCGGCTCCTTGTTGGCTATCGCGGCCGGCGCTGTCGCCGGCGCCCTTCGCGCCTTCCAGGCGGGTTCAAGCAAGCGGACTCCCCGTACACGCTTGACCGCTGCGAGGAAATAAACAGCACCAAAAATAGGCCACCAGCGTTCGCCCGCGGCATCCATCCACTCGAACCGGTCCAGCCAGGCCTGACTCGTGAGCGCCGGCCGGTAGCAGCCGAAGCGCCCCGACTCTACCTCAAAGTCCAGCAGCCTCAGCCAGTCGCGAAGACGCCAGTAACCGATGAACTCGCCTGTTTTGGGAAGGAAGAGGTTGTCATACCCCCAACGCTGGTAGATATGGCCACGGCGCTGGCGCAGCCCCCACAAGCTGGTCGGATTGAAGCCGCTGATGACCACCCGCCCTTCCGGAACAAGCACCCGGCTCACCTCGCGCAGGCTGGCATGCGGGTCGCTGCTGAGTTCAAGCGTATGCGGCAATACCACCAGGTCCAGGCTGTTCTCCGGGAAGGGAAGCGCTCCCGCATCGGTCAGGAGCGCCGCGCGCCGGGAACTTGCGGCCGTGCGGCCGCTCGTATCTGTAGCCGGGGACTTTCCGGGTTCAGACGGCGGCGGCAGCGAATCCAGTGCCAGCCATTTGTGCGGCATGCGATTGGCTTGCAGGGCGTCGAGCTCCGGCAGGCCCAATTGCAGCGCGTGGTAGCCAAACACGTCGCTGACGGCCTGGTCAAAATGCTTGCGCTCCCAGTCCAGAAGATAGCCACCGGGAGGGGTCTTCAGCCAGTCCGTCAAACCTATAATTTCAGAGCTCATTGAGACCACTGTATGTATTTGATTCCCATTCCTGCCTTCGACGACAACTACCTCTGGCTGTTGCATGACGGCAGGCGTGCCCTGGTCGTGGACCCGGGAGATGCCGGGCCGGTGCAGCGCACCCTGAAGCAGCACGCATTGCAACTGGAGTCGATTCTAGTCACGCATCACCATGCCGACCATACAGGCGGCGTAGATGCCCTTCGCGAGGCAACAGGTGCTCAGGTCTGGGGCCCGGCCACCGAACACATTCCGCGGCCATACACGCCCCTCAGCGGTGGCGACACAGCGAAAGCCCTTGGTCTTAATTTTCAGGTGATTGATGTACCTGGCCATACCGCAGGCCACATTGCTTTCTACCTTGCCCCCACGCTTTCCGCTTCGCGTGATGCGCTGCCCCCCGAGGGGGCTCATCCGGCTTGGGGCGGCCCGGCGCCGGATGGCCTTTCCGTGAACGGCAGGCCGCTGCTGTTTTGCGGCGACACACTGTTCTCGAGCGGTTGCGGACGCTTGTTTGAGGGCACGCCGGCGCAAATGCTGGCCTCGCTCGACAAGCTGGCTGCGTTGCCTGGCAACACCGTCGTCTGTTGCACCCATGAATACACACTCAGCAATCTCCGCTTTGCCATGGCGGTCGAGCCAGAAAATGCCGACCTGGCGGCATATCAGGCGCAATGCGTTGCACTTCGCGCCCAGGGAAAGCCAACCTTGCCGACCTCTGTGGCCCAGGAATTGCTGATCAACCCCTTCTTGCGGACCCGCCAACCCACTATCATGGCTGCTGCCCGGCACTTTGATGCGTCGGCCCGAGACGACAACACCGTATTTGCCGCCATCCGGCAGTGGAAAAACCAATTCAAATGACGCCACACGACCGAACCACTGCAGCATCTCCTCTTCCCAAACTCGTCAATTTCCGTATTGTTCCGCTGGCGTTTCTGCTTGTGGCAGCACTGCTGGCGGGCTGCGCCACACAGCCGCCCGGAATGCCGGGTGACCCGGTCCTCACAACAGGAACAGGCCCCACCGCCAAACCGCAAGTGCCGGGCGGCCCGCTTCAGGCCATCACACCAGGCCAGGTCGGCTCGTACCAGATCGCATCCACAGAACCTCCCAAGGAACTGTGGGACCGTATTCGCCGCGGCTTTGCCATGCCCGACCTGCAAAACGAGCTGGTGACGGATCGCGAGCAGTGGTATGCCAGCCGGCCGGATTACATCCTGCGCATGACCGAGCGCTCCAGCAAATACCTTTTTCATATCGTTGAAGAACTCGAGCGCCGCCAGATGCCGACGGAACTGGCATTGCTGCCGTTCATCGAAAGCGCTTTTAACCCGCAGGCCGTTTCCAGCGCCAAAGCCGCCGGCATGTGGCAGTTCATGCCGGCCACCGGTAAATATTTCGACCTGAAGCAAAACGCTTTCCGCGACGACCGGCGTGACGTACTGGCTTCCACCCGCGCGGCACTGGACTACCTGCAAAAGCTGCATGGCATGTTTGGCGACTGGCATCTGGCGCTGGCGGCCTATAACTGGGGTGAAGGCAGCGTGGGCCGCGCCATCGCCAAAAACCAGAGAGCGGGGCTGGGCACCAGCTACACCGACCTGAACATGCCAGCAGAAACCCGGCTCTACGTGCCCAAGCTGCAGGCCGTCAAAAACATTGTGGCCAATCCGCAGGCATTCCGCACCGAACTGCCGCTGATCGAGAACCACCCTTATTTTCAGCAAGTGCTGATCACGCGCGACATCGACGTAGCCCTGGCGGCGCGCCTGGCGGACGTCAAGATTGAAGACTTCAAGGCGCTCAACCCATCAGCGCACCGCCCCGTGATCATCGCGGCTGGAACGCCGCAGATATTGCTGCCCTGGGACAATGCCACAGTGTTCCAGCGCAACTTCGAGGCCTTTAGTCAGGGCCAGTACGCCAGTTGGACGGCCTGGACCGCACCCAGCACCATGAATCCGGCCGAAGCAGCACGCCGCACCGGCATGAGCGAAGCCGACCTGCGCGGCGTCAACAACATTCCGCCGCGCATGCTGATCAAGGCGGGCTCGACCTTGCTGGTGCCGCGTTCAGCGAAAGTCGAGGCCGACGTGACCAGCCATGTCGCCGATAACGCGCAGGTGTCGTTTTCACCCGAAGTCGTGACCCGGCGCACCACCGTCAAGGCCCGCAAAGGCGAATCGGTGGCCACCATTGCCAAGCGCTACGGGTTGAGCACCTCCAGTGTGGCTGAGTGGAACAACGTCAGCGTCTCCAGCGGTTTCAAGCTGGGCCATCAGGTGGTGGTTTTCCTTCCGGTCAAAAGCCACGCGTCCAAAGGCCAGGCCTCCGGCCGCAGTCGCGGCAGCTCCGCCAAAGTGACCAAACGCAGCAATACCAAGACGGTCGTCAAGTCCAAAAAACGTTGACGTTCCGGAGCACGCGCTCTAGCAGTCACCAGCTTCGGGGCTGCTGCTACAGCTTGAACGAACCGCTGCCGAACAAACCGATCAAGCCGATAACGATCAGGTAAATCGCCACGATGTAATTGAGCAGCCGCGGTATCAGCAGGATAAGAATCCCCGCGATAAGCGACACGATGGGGCCGATGCTGAGTGAAAGATTCATGGTGCGTCCTTGGAGTGAAGCCGGCTTGCCGCTGCTGCGCATGGCAGAAGCGGTGCAGGCAGCCACGACTTTAAGGAGCAGCCCGGCCGCAGGCTGTAGGACGACAGGAAGAATTGCGGTGCAGAGAAAGCGTCAAAGTTTTTCCGTCTCACCGGTACGCGGCTGCCATTTCATGAGCCGTTTTTCGAGACGGCCCACGATGCCGTCCAGCACCAGCGCGAACGCCGTCAGCACCACGATGCCGGCAAACACCGTGTTCACGTCAAACGTGCCCTCGGCCTGCAAAATCAGGTAGCCCACCCCCCGCGCAGAGCCCAGGTATTCACCCACGACGGCTCCGACAAATGCCAGGCCCACAGAGGTATGCAGGCTGGAAAACACCCAGCTGGTCGCGCTTGGCAGGTACACCGTGCGCAACAGCTGGCGCTGGTTGGCACCCAGCATGCGGGCATTCGCCAACACCACCGGGCTGACCTCTTTCACACCTTGGTAAACATTAAAAAACACAATGAAAAACACCAGCGTGACCGCCAGCGCGACCTTGCTCCAGATGCCAAGGCCGAACCACAGCGCAAAAATGGGTGCCAGGATCACACGGGGCATGGAATTGGCCGCCTTGATGTAGGGGTCCAGGATGGCGCTGGCTGTAGGGGCCAGGGCAAGCCACAGGCCGCACGCCAGGCCCAGCACGGTGCCTATGCCGAAGGCCAGCACGGTTTCCAGCAGCGTTGTTCCCAGGTGCAGGTAGATGTCGGCATTGCCCGCAAGGCCTTCGGGAAACAAGCGGCTCTCGCCAAAGCCGAAAGGCATGAACCAGCTCCAGACGCGGCCAGCCACCTTGATGGGCTCCCCCAGGAAAAAGGCAATTTTCTCGTCGCGCGAGACCAGGTGCCAACCCGCCAGCATGCACATCAGCAAGCCGATTTGCCAAGCGCGCAAGTTGCTTTCGGAAGGCCTGATATGGCGCCACATGATCAAGCGGCTTTCTTAAGTTGCTGTGCATAGCCCTTGAGCACTTCATCGCGCAACACATTCCATATCTGCGTATGCAACTCGACAAAACGCGGCTGGCTGCGCACCTCCGCCACGTCACGGGGGCGCGGCAAGTCAATCAGGAATTCGCCGATGGGGTGCGTGCCTGGGCCGGCCGACAGCACCACCACCCTGTCGCTCATGGCGATGGCCTCGTCCAGATCGTGCGTGATGAACAGCACCGCCTTCTTTTTGGCCGCCCACAGGTCCAGCACTTCGTTTTCCATGAGCTGGCGGGTCTGGATGTCGAGCGCGCTGAAGGGTTCGTCCATCAGGATGATGTCGGGGTCCAGCGCCAGCACCTGGGCCAGGGCGGTGCGCTTTCGCATGCCGCCCGAAAGCTGGTGCGGATAGCGGTCACCGAACTCGCCCAGGCCCACACGCTCAAGCCAGGCCTGCGCCTGGCGGCGGGCTTCATCGTCGGGTATGCCCCGGTATTGCAATCCCATCATCACATTGGCGATGGCGCTGCGCCACGGCATCAAGGCTTCAGTCTGGAACATGTAGCCGGCGCGGGTGTTGATGCCGCCCAGCGGTTGGCCAAACACCCGAACCTCGCCGGAAGACGGCTCCAGCAAACCGGCGCCAATATTGAGCAACGTGGATTTACCGCACCCTGTAGGCCCGACAACCGAAACGAATTCACCGGCCCGTATGCGCAAGGTAGTGTCGCTCACCGCCGTATAGCGCTGGCCCGTATCGTCACGCGAGCGAAAGGTGCAGCTGATGTTGATCAGCTCCAGGGCGTAGGCGTCGTCGGGTTCTGGCATGGCGGGAGCTTACAGCAAGGTGCTTGCGCAGGGCCTCTATCTTCACCAGCAGGGGCCGCGGAACCGGCTTTGCCGGGCCGCAGGCGCAGCGCCCCCTCGGGGGGCAGCGAACCACACGCAGTGGGGAGCGTGGGGGCTCAAGCTTTAAATCGGTCCTTGGCCTTGCGCGCGAACTCGTTGGTATAGGTCTTGGCGATATCGATCTTGTCGGCCTTGATGCTGGGGTCAAAGCTTGCCAGTGCCTTGAGCGCCGTGCGCGCGCCATCATCAGGAATGATGCCGTCGAGCGAAATCGACTCGCGCACCTTGTTGAACGACGCAAGGTACAGCGCCCGGTCGCCCAGCAGGTAGCTCTCGGGCACGGTCTTGATGATGTCACCGGGGCCTGCCGTCTGCAGCCACTTGAGCCCATGCACGATCGCATTGGCCAGTGCCTGGCAGGTGTTGGGATTTTTCTGGACGAACTCTATCGGGGCGTACAGGCAGGCCGCCGGCATGGAACCGCCAAAAACTTCGATCGTGCCCTTGAGCGTGCGCGTATCGCTGATGATCTTTACCTCGCCCTTTTGTTCGAGCATGGTCATGACCGGGTCGGTATTGCTCATGGCGTCGATCTGGCCCGAACGCATCGCGGTCAGTGCGCCTGCCGCGGTGCCGACCCCGATGAAACTGACGTCGCCGGGTTTGAGCCCCGCACGCGAAAGCACCAGGTTGGCCATCATGTTGGTGGACGAACCCGGCGCAGACACACCGATTCTCTTGCCCTTCAGGTCCGCGACCGTTTTGTAGTTGGGCATGTTTTTCGTTGAGACGCCAAAAGCAATTTGCGGCGCCCTGCCCTGCAGCACAAAAGCCTGGAACATCTGGTTTTTGGACTGAAGGTTGATGGTGTGCTCGAAAGCACCCGAGCAGACGTCGGCAGAGCCGCCCACCACGGCCTGCAGCGCGCGCGCGCCACCGGCAAAGTCGCTGATTTCAATGTCCAGGCCTTCGGCCTTGAAATACCCCAGTTGCTCTGAAATGGTAAGAGGCAGGTAATAGAACGCCGCCTTGCCGCCGACCGCCAACGCAATTTTTGTTTTCTCGAGCCTGGGTTGCGCGCGAAGCGCCGGCAATGCCAGCGTTGCTGCTGCCAGTGCGGTGCCACCGGCAAAAGCCCGGCGGGAAATCAGGGGTTGGCGATTCATGCAAGCCTCTCTCTTTTTTTGATGTCACAAGCTTATCGAGGCATAAAAAAACCCGCATCGGGGTCATCCCGTGCGGGTTTTTACCGAAGGTGATCGCGTTACCAGAGGTAACTTTCACACTCTCGCCGCATGTGTCAACGAAAGCCGGAAAAAAGAATGACGATATTGATAAAAAGTGCACACGCCCAGATGGCAGAGCGGGCTTTGGCGAGGTCAGCGATGTACATCATGATGTAGGCAATGCGCAGCACGACAAAGAGCAATGCCAGGATGTCCAGCCGTGTCTGCCCCGCCTGCAGGACGTGCGCAATGATGACTGCTGCAAAGAAAAAGGGCAGCGCCTCGAATGTGTTGGCTTGCGCGGCGTTGGCCCGGGCACGCCAGTCGGTTTGCTGCGCCAGCCAGCCTCGCGGGTTGTGGTTGTCATATCCACCATCGCGCCGCGGGGTGCTCATCGTGCCGTATTTGGCAATGGCGGCACACACAATGGGCAACAGGGCCGCAATCAGAACACACCAGTAGGCAATGGTGAAGCGTGCGAATGTCATGGTGGGTTCCTTTCGTTATGGTCGCCCGCTGCGGGCATGAAGCTGTCAAGATAAAACTAAAAACACCGCCCTCACCTGCGGTCCACCAACGCGTGGGCAATGGTGCCCAGGTCTACGTATTCAAGTTCGCTGCCCACCGGCACTCCGCGCGCCAGGCGCGTCACCTGGACGCCGCGGCTTTTCAGCGCCTGTGCAATCACGTGTGCAGTGGCTTCGCCTTCGGCCGTGAAATTGGTCGCCAGGATGACTTCCTGCACTTCGCGCGATGCAGGCGGCAATGCCTCGCCGCGCTCGTTCTTGGGCACCACGCGGTCAAACAGTTTTTGCAAGCCGATGTCGTTGGGGCCTATGCCGTCAAGCGGGCTCAGCTTGCCCATGAGCACAAAATAAAGGCCCTTGTAGGCCAGCGTGCGTTCAAGGGCCGCCTGGTCGGCCGGTGTTTCAACCACGCACAGCTTGCTGCGGTCACGCTGCGGGTTGGCGCAGGTGGTGCAAACCTCCTGCTCCGTCAGCGTGTTGCACAGGGTGCAATGCCGCACGCTGCTGACAGCGTGCTCCAGCGCACGGGCAATCTGCAGCGCGCCGGGCTTGTCGTGCTGCAGCAGATGGAACGCCATGCGCGCGGCCGACTTGGCGCCCACGCCCGGCAGCTTGCGCAAGGCCTGGGTAAGGCCTTCGAGAGCGTTGGAGTCAGCCATGTGGTGAGGAATGCAGCTTTAAAGAATATAAAGAACAAAGGCGTAGCGAGCGGGTTCAGGGCAAGGCGCGGGTGTCAGGTCACCGGAATGCACTTGAGGTGCATGAGGATGACCTGATCGGGACCCGCAACGCGGCCATGAGCCCGCGCAGTAGCCGCTAGAAGGGGAGCTTCATGCCGCCAGGGAGGCCGGGCATTCCTGCCGTGAGCTTGCCCATTTTCTCGTTGCTCACTTCTTCGGCCTTGCGCACGGCGGCGTTGAACGCAGCAGCCACCAGGTCTTCCAGCATGTCCTTGTCGTCGGTCAGCAGGCTGGGGTCAATTTCGACGCGTTTGACATCGTGCTTGCAGGTCATGGTGACCTTCACCAGGCCGGCGCCGGCCTCAGCGGTGACCTCCACAAATGCCAGTTCTTCCTGGGCTTTCTTGAGGTTGTCCTGCATCGCCTGCGCCTGCTTCATGAGGCCCGCGAGTTGTCCTTTGTTAAACATGGTAGTTCCTTTAAAACTTGAAATCGAGGTGTGCTTTGCGTCTGAAATTGCGTCGAAATTGGGGGCAGAAACTGGTTTTAAAACCTGCCTTTGATCATATCGACTTCGCGGCCAGCGGCCGGATGCTGCCGGGGACAATTTTGGCGCCCCAATCGCGAATCATGTCCTGCACAAACGGGTCGTTCTGGATCATTTCTTCGGCCGCGCGCTGGCGCTCGGCCTGCGCCGCCGCATTGCGGCGCGCCGGGGTGTCGGTGACGGGCCCCACTTCCACCGCGAGCCGCAGGGCCGCATCGCCAAGATGCGCCTGCAGCGCGGCTTGCAGCTTTTCACGCGCTGCCGCCTGGTTCAGCGACTCGCGTTCTACCCGAAGCGTCCACAGCCCATCGGCCTGGCTGCGCAATTCAGACTGCAAGCCCAATTCACGCGTCAGTGCCGCCACGGCCTCGGCGGCCACCAGCTGGTTGACGGTCTGGCTCCAGCCCTCGCCGTGCGGAACAGGCACCAGAGGCGCGACGGCAGCAGCTGGCATGCCCGGCTGCGGGCGCTGCTGCGGCACTGGCCGCTCCGGCATCACCACAGGAGCTGCTACTGAATTGATAGCTGCTTGCGCACGTTCCGCCTGGGCTACGGGCTGTTTTTGTTCAAAATTTTGAGGCGCTGGTGGTTCCTGTGACACGCGCGCTGCAGCAGTCGCAGGCTCATCATGTGCGGGTTCAGGTGCAGCGGCAAGCGCCGGCGCCGCACGCCGTTCAGGCAAAGCCACGGGCGCATGGGCCCGCGCCACCTCAGGCTGGGGCTTTTTTCCGGGCTCGGCGGCACCCCCCGAATGGGTGGTAGCCGAAGCCGAGGGTTTGAAAGCCAGCAGGCGCAGCAGCACCATGGTCAGGCCCGCGTATTCGTCGGGCGCCAGGCCCAGCTCACCGCGGCCATGCAGGCACAGGCTGTAAAGCAGCTGCGTTTCATCGGCGGGCAGCGCCTGGGCCAGCCGCGCCGTCTCCGCGATATCCGGGTCGGCCCCGTCGTCGCCCGCCCCCATCTCGGGTACGGCCTGCAACACCGCCATGCGTTGCAGCACTGTCGTCATTTCCTCCAGAGTGGAAGCCGCGCTCAAGCCGTTCAGCCGCAACGCTTCGGAGGTTTCGACCACGGTTTTGCCGTCGCCGCGCGCCAGGGCGTCCAGCAGGCGATAGACATAGCTGCGGTCCACGCTGCCCAGCATGGTGCGCACACTGGCTTCTTCGAGCTTGCCGGAGCCAAACGCAATGGCCTGGTCCGTCAGCGACAGGGCGTCGCGCATGGAGCCGCGCGCCGCGCGCGCCAGCAGGCGCAGCGCCTGCTGCTCGGCCGGGACGTTTTCAACGCCCAGCACCTGCGTCAAATGCTCCAGCACCGTCTCAGGCGCCATGGGCCGCAGGTTGAACTGCAGGCAGCGCGACAGCACGGTGGCCGGCACTTTCTGCGGGTCGGTCGTGGCCAGCACGAACTTCAGGTATTCGGGGGGTTCTTCCAGCGTCTTGAGCATGGCGTTGAACGCCGTGTTCGTGAGCATGTGCACCTCGTCGATCATGAAGACCTTGAAGCGGCCGACGACGGGTTTGTAAACGGCTTGCTCGAGCAATTGGGCGATCTCATCGACACCCCGGTTGGACGCTGCGTCCAGCTCCGTGTAATCCACGAAGCGGCCGCTGTCGATGTCGGTACAGGCCTGGCACACGCCACACGGCGTGGCCGTAATGCCGCCCTGCCCGTCCGGCCCCAGGCAATTGAGCGACTTGGCCAGGATGCGGGAAATGGTTGTCTTGCCTACGCCCCGCGTGCCGGTGAACAGGTAAGCATGGTGCAACCGCTGGGTGGCCAGCGCATTGCCCAGCGCCTGCACCACATGCGACTGCCCCACCATTTCCGAGAAATTTTTGGGGCGGTATTTGCGGGCGAGAACGAGATAGGACATCCAGCCATTCTAATTTGCCGTGGATATGGCCCCCACGCTTTTCGCTTCGCGTAATGCGCTGCCCCCCGAGGGGGCCGCTGCGCCTGCGGTCTGGCAAAGCCAGTCCCGCGGCCCCGGCTGGAATAAATACCTGCGCGCCTTCTCCCTAATGAGGGTTATTGCGGAGGGGTCATTCCCAAGTCCCTTACAATCGAGGGTGACGGGCCTTCCCGCATGATAAAGCGGCCAACCGGGTCAGGTGGGGAACCAAGCAGCCCTAACTGTGGAGTCAGTGCCGGGGTCAAGGCTCGTCACCTTATTCATCTCAAATCCGCGGTTCTCGCGGGTTTTCAAGCCTGTAGCGGCTTCTAGCGCTTCACTCTCTTAAAAAGAGCCCCAGTGCAAACAACAAACTCATCCACTGTTTGAGTGCTTCTCTCCCTGAGAGCTTTTCCTTTGGACATCGTCGTGTCAATCACAGTGAGGTCCAGAGTCGTATTCACATCCAATTCTCCGGGTCTCCTGTTGAAGCCAACGACGAGCTTTTTCTCCTCAACGATAGCCTGATACGCAGCGACTACATCTTCGTCCAAGGCTCCAGCAAACAGAGCAAACCCCTCGTTTTCCGCTAGAGCCCTTATGGCCTTCTTTGGAGCATTACCTGTCGGGGCACGAATAAACGCATTGAAGGGAGCCACTGCTCCGGATTTGGGATTGAGCCCATCCAAGACGCCAAGCTTCAGTGCGTATGAAAGCCCCCATTTTTCACTAGCGCGCATATAAAACGATCCTACGATTCTTATCGGGGCACCGCCTTTGGTACTGAAGTCTCGCTCGAGTGCTGCGAACTCCATTCCGCAGGCTTGTAGCTGCCCTTCTGCAGTCTCGCGGTGGCTTTTGGTAAACAGCGTGCCTTGTAACTCCTGCACTACCTGTGCCTCCACTGTCGATATGTCCTGCGCGTGGCTCGTAACAATGCAGCACACCGAAAGTGCCGTACTTAATAGCTTTTTCATGTGGCCTCCCCTTTCCGGGGATGCTAATCCTTTGTTGCGGATTGGGAAACAGGGGTGAACGGCGGCATGCTACGCTGCACGAAACAAATCGGGGGCACCATGAAAGCAGTTTGTATTTTCCTAGCCGGACTTCTAGCTGCACCCGGCGCGTTCGCGCAGTCCCTGCTAGAGGTCGAAATGGTCGGCCAACCCCTCGTTTACGGAAAAGATGGCACTGTTGAGGGCTGCGGCGTGCGAGCTGTGGGAGTTATTCTGCCGGTTCAAGGGCGACCAACTTTTAGGTCATTCGATCTGTCCGCCAACGTTTGGAAATCCGGTGTGGCGTTGGCCAAAATCATCGGAGAAGTGACTCCGGTCGCAACCCCTGAGCCAGGCAAAGGCCGCCGCGTAGCTTTAAAAAACGCGTGGCTAAAAGCGGAGGGCAAAGAGGCGGCCGCGCCAATTCAGAAGAGCTTTAAGGAAAGCGCCACGGAAAAGGGTGCGTATTTGTTCGCGGTTGAGCCCGCTGCGTCCCTTGAATTCATCTTGGCCGCATCGAACAGCCGTAGAGTGCAAGCAGGCGTTAATTGGAACGAGGCTACTGAATGGATTTACACCGGCGTAATCCAACTCACTGAGCAACAGCGTCAGCAAATGCAAAGCTGTTTAAAGGAAATAGGTTTCCTCTAAAAGACCGATGCGTTGACAGTGGGGCTAGCAACACAGTTGCAGCCTCAGCAGGGGTCCATTGCTCTTAGCTTGCCATCCTATTTTCGATTTAGTGCGTCAAGACGTAGGCGCTGGGCAGCGGCCTCTGCAGAAACATCAAAGCGTTGGTGATTCGGTTTCATATCTCCCGGATTCAATTCTGGCTGAACCTTGCGTTGAGTGCTTCCCAAAAAGGCGTGCCTATTGAACGCAGCTCTAAGAGCCGGTAGAAATTTAACTTGATCCTTTGGATGCATATGCTCCAGCAGACCATACCGCTGGATGAAATCTACAAAATCCCAACCGCGCCAAGTTAACGAGTTCAATGCCAAAAGCAACACCGTGCCTTCGCTGATCTGCCCTCTCGCAATTTTTGAAAGTCGAATTTTCTCCACATCTGGAATATCAGCCAAGTCGATAAGCTGAAAGGTCTGAAAGAGAATTCTTATGAATGGTCCAACCCGAGAAGGTTGCTCGTCATAGAGTTGCTGATAACTTATCACGGCAGCTAACAAAAGTGCATCCGACTCAAGATGCCTATGCTGGATTCGTATTGATGCTGCGATAGCGTCCAATGCGGCAGGACCGCTCCAATAATTGTCGAGATCTTTTCTAAACGACTCTATATTTCGCCGTCTCGCAGTCTTCAGTCTTACCACTCTGTCGGCGAGTTCACGGCTGAGCTTGAGCAATTCAAAAAAGCTTTGTTGAACATGCTCGAATCTTGTCTCTGCACGGCTGAGTTTTTCGGCAGCTTGCAACTTTTTTAAGGTAATCCGCTGCAACATTGTCGCCCACACAACACCCAAGCAGGCAAGTGCTGAGGCCAACGCATTGAATCCGCCAAAGGCATCACCCGCCTGACCAAGCGCAGCAAGGTGCCCGTCTCCATCCTTATCGAGCCGCAGTCCTTCTGACAGACTTTCTTTTTGTGTCGAAGCGGGAGGTTGAACCGTTTTTACGGGACCACTAACGAACCCAGTCCTGGTAAGTGTGTGTTCGAATCCCATTCGAACAAAATTTCCCAAAAATGCTATCCAAACTATCCAAATGAAAATTACAAATGCAAGTGCCCAAATAAAGACGGTCGGTCGCTCCCAAAACTCCTCCTTGTCTTCGTTCAATGCCTTATTAGTGTTGACCTGCATACAGAAACTCTTCTGATTATTTAATTTGTCATTCAAATGTCGGCAATCCGGCCCTGCTCTTACCTCGCCAGCATTCGTAGGAAATTTCAAAGGCATTTCCACATTCATAACACGCCATCAATGTCATGCATGCTCCCAGTTGTTAGTGAATTGAATGTAACCGAAGGCCGCTAAAAAGCCACACAGTGCGACATACCGTCAATGCTGTCGCTCCACATATCGAAGCAACCCTTCGCAAGCATCTTCCACCAAGTCGAGCACATGCTCAAACCCATCCTTGCCGCCGTAATAAGGATCAGGCACAACCGGGCTGTCATGCTTCAAGCAAAACTCCGTCAGCCTGCGCACTTTGCCGAGATGTTCGGCGGGACATTCCTCCTGGATCAAAGCCAGGTTGTCCCAGTCCATCGCCAAAATCAAATCATGGCGCTCAAAATCTGAATCCGAAATCTGCCGGGCCCTCAAGCGTGACAGGTCATAGCCTCGCCTGGATGCATGCGCTTGGGAGCGCTCATCGGGCGGATTGCCAGGGTGGTAGTTGTGGGTGCCGGCCGAGTCGACCTGGATCTGATGGACAAGCCCGCGGTCCATGACTCTCTGCAGGAACACGCCATGGGCTGTGGGGCTGCGGCAGATATTGCCCATGCAGACAAAGAGGATGGAATAGGGTTTCATGGATTGAAGGCTGGGCCGGGACTCGCCATGGAAGACCCAAAGAACATGCGGGCTTGGGCTGCCAGAACCATTTTAGGTCTGCCACCGCCTATCCAGCCGACAAAGCCACCACTAGGCCAGACGGCCCATAGCCACAGCCACTCCATCCGTATACAGTCCATTGACGGAGACAACCATGCAATGCTGATGACCTGCATAGGAGGCCCGCTTCATGGGCTGCAAGTAGGAATTGCCGACGATGCCCTGGTGTATGACGTGCAGGGCAGCAGGCCGCGTGCGCGTTATTTGCGGCAGGTACCTTCGCAGTACTATGATCCCCGGGCCGGCCATGCCGACTCTGTGGCGTTTTTTGCGTTGAGTTCGCTGAGCGGGATGGAGGTGACCGATCTGATCATCGCCCACCTGGAAACTTTTCAGCCCGTGCCGGTTGCGTCAAAGCCGGCCTGACGGCTCCACGGACATCCCGGAAAGCAGGCGGAGAAGTTAGCCCGGCGTCATAGGCTGGGTGGCCTGCTCGCCCGGGGCCGCCGGGTGGGCGCGCTGCCCGCGCTCCTGCGTCAGTGCCAGGTGAAGCTGGTGCAAGGCGCCCACACACTCCAGCACGATGGACTGGACCAGCTCCGCGGCCTCGCCGGCCTGCGAGTTGGGTGCTGCTGCGAGTTTTTCACCGACGCTGTGCATGAGCCTGGCTTTGACGGCGCCAAACAGCGCGTCCCAGTCGGCGATTGCGATGTCCAGCGGGTGGTCGGGTGTGAGCGCTTCGAGCTGCCGCTCGGGAAGCGAAGCGAGATGGATGCCGTCAGCGCCCTCGCCGTCTCCTTTGGCCCAGTCGCGCAGGACATCCAGCGCAGCGGCGCTGGTGGCGGGCAGCTCGCATCGGGACTCCTTCATGAGTTCAGGAGAGCTCAGCATGGTCAGCGCCGAGCGCGCCAGCAGCCTGATATTGGGAGGGGGTGAGGAAGCAAGCCGGATCATTTCAGAACCCTCGCTAAAGGAGTTGCATTGCGCTGCAACAGCGGTCGGGCGCTGCGTCTTCAAAGGTTCGCAATATCGCCGTACGCCCCTTTTTAGGCGGCCCAAGGCGATCCGTCCGTGCGGTAACGCACATCAACCGCAAAAGGTTTCCAGGCAGAGTCGCGGGCTGCCATTGAGCTGAAACAGGTAAACCGATGCTTTTGCCTGACAGGCAGGGCCCCGCTATCCCAAACCCGCTCGTCAGTGAAGCAATTGGGTATAGGTTTTCCGGTCAGCCGCGTAACAGCTGCATGCCGCAGCCTCCAGGCCGCTGCGGTCAAGAACTTTCAATTCACCACGGTGGTATTCGATCAATCCGCTGCGCTGCAACGCGCTGGCGGCCGACGTGATGCCGACGCGGCGCATGCCCAGCATGTAGGCCAGAAATTCGTGCGTCACATGAAAATTGTCGGCGTGCGCGCGGTCCTGGCTCATCAGCAGCCATCGGGCCAGGCGCTGGCTCGTCAGGTGAAACCGAAGGCAGGCGGCCGATGCGGACTGCTGCGCCATCAGCACATAAAGGTAGCGGTTCAGGCCGCGCTGCAGCGAAGCACTGCGCGCCAGCTCGCGCCGGAAAACGGCGGTGCTGATCCGCCAGGATGCCCCCGCGCCCTGCACCACCGCGTGCACCGGTGCGGTAACAACACCCAGCACCAGTTGCGCACCCAGCATGCCTTCGCGGCCCACCATGCCGACCTCCACCCCCGGGCTGCCTTCCACCAGGGCCACGAGGGAAATGAAGCTTTCGACGGGGAAATAGACGTAACGTGTGGGTTTGCCGGGTTCACACAGCACCTCAGCCAGCGACAACTCAACCGGCTCGCAGACGGCCAGCAGGCGCAGGCGGTCCTTGCGAGGGAGAAGCTCAATGAGGTGATTTTCGACAGGGGCCAAAGCGGCTCTCCGGTGTAAGAACCTGTTCACGGTCTAAACGGGGCCGCGCAAGCACCTTCTCGGGATGGGATGCAAGGCGCGGTGCGCTGCCCATAGTGCAGCTATGGGCAAGCGCCGCAACGCCGCAGATCGCCCGAGAAGGCGCTTGCCCTCCGGGTTGGGGTGAAATCGGGCGATTGAGCCACCCAGACCCTTGCATGGGCATTAGCCCATGCGGCGGTCCTGCGCGGCCCACTCATCCCGATTGCACCCCAACGCGGCTCCGTTTAGATCGTGAATAGGTTCTATGGCCCCCGGGGAGTGCCGGGTCATGGACAAGGCCGCGCTACTGTCGTCAGTTCAATTCGGTGCCCCAGTATGCATGAGGTGCTGCCAACGCCACCGTGTGCCAGCGCACACAGCGCACACAGCGCACAACAGGCCGCACACCGGGATGCTAGGAGGCGAGTTTTTCGGGAAGCAGGCGGTCGTATTCTTTCTTGACCACGGCATAACACTCGCAGGTGCGCTGCTCCAGCCCCGGGCGGTCCAGCACCGTGATGCGGCCGCGCGAATAGCGGATCAGCCCGAGGTTTTGCAGCTTGGTCGCACCTTCCGTCACACCTTCGCGGCGCACGCCCAGCATGTTGGCGATCAGCTCCTGCGTCATCACCAGCTCATTGCTCTGCAACCGGTCAAGGCTGAGCAGCAGCCAGCGGCACAGCTGCTGGTCGAGCGAATGGTGACGGTTGCAGACGGCCGTTTGCGCCATCTGCGTGATCAGCGCCTGGGTGTAGCGCAGCAGCAGGTGCAGCACCGGCGCGCGCTTGAACTCGTTCTTGATGGCCTGTGCCTTGAGGCGAAAACCCTGGCCGGCGCTTTGCACGACGGCGCGGCTGGTTGTGGATTCCCCGCCCATGAAGAGGGAAATGCCCACGACACCTTCATGGCCGACGACGGCAATCTCGGCCGAAGAGCCGTTTTCCATCACATAAAGCAGCGAGACGATGGCCGTGGTGGGAAAGTACACATGGTCCAGCGTGGTGCCCGACTCGTAAAGCACCTGGCCCAGCGGCATGTCGACCCATTCCAGTTGCGGCAGCCAGCGCTGCCACTCTGCGTCCGGCAATGCGGCAAGCAGCTCGTTGTCTTTGGGGTTGGGAGCATTGGCCATCGAGACACTCCGGGCGGATCTGGCTTCGAGTTGGGCCTCTGGCAGAGATCTCGCACCGTCTTTGGAGTATAGGCACTAACGGCCCCCCGGTATGTTCGCTACCGCACAAACGAAAGTTCCCCGGCAAAGTCCGCCCCCGGGGCTTTTGTGGGCCTCGGTACTACCGGCTCACTTCGTCAACCGCCTCGGTGGTCTGCAATGCATGAACGGCGATCTGCGCCGACATGAGCGCCAGCGACGCCAGCGGGTAGGTGCCGCTGATGATGCCCCGGAAGGCGACTTCTGCGGCCACGGCGTCCTGGCCCAGGCCTTCGGTGGCGGCGATGATGCACTCTTCAATGCCGCCCAACCCGGCGTCACCGAACAGGTCTTCGCCTTCGTGGGTCACGCGGTATTCGTACTGGGTCTTGTCAAAAGAGTCGATGTTAAAACGGACGATCACGGCGGTTCCTTTTTGTCAGCGAAATCACAATTTCTTCCCGGGTCGGGCAATCACTTTTTGGCGAAGCCAGGCAGCAAACTGCTCTTCGGTGATGTCCCCTGCGGCAAGCGCCAGCACGGTAACGGTTGCATCTGCTTGCGTTGTGCTCAAACGGTATCCGTTCAAATAAAGAAACATACCCACTGTCAAAAAGGCAGCGCGCTTGTTGCCGTCGACAAACGGGTGGTTTTTTGCCACACCCATGGCATAACTTGCGGCCAGTGCGGCTACATCAGGTTCGCCGTAGGCAAGCAGGTTCAAGGGCCGGGCCAATGCGGAGTCCAGCAGACCTTCGTCGCGCAAGCCCTCGCCACCGCCGTGCTCGGCCAGGCTTTCGCCATGCAAAAGCAGCAAGGCCTGCTTGTCGATCCAGCGCCAACTCATTTGGCGAGTTGGTGGAAGGTGTCGCGGTATTCGCGCATGAATTCACGGCCGGCCTGAATCTGCTCGTCCAGGGCGGGGTTGTAAGGCGTGATGACGTAACCGTCGGGCGTCTCCACGAGAAACACAGACTCGCCTTTTTCAAGCTTGAGCCGCCCCAGCACCTCGCGCGGCAAGATCACGCCGATGGAATTACCAATTTGGGTCAGTTTGAGGGTGTGCATGGCATACGTCTTTCAGTTATAACGTATGTAATACTAGTTCAAACTCGCGTTTTTTGCCAGCCTGGCAATGGATGAAGGCCCGCAGGGAAAGGAAATTGCTACAAAATCAATAGCTGCTTGCGCCTGACCCTATTGGGCTACAGGTCAAAATGGCTTAAAACGCCCTGCCCGGCAACACGCCCGCCGGCAAAGCAGGCCGTCAGCAGGTAGCCGCCCGTGGGGGCTTCCCAGTCCAGCATTTCGCCGGCGCAGAACACCGGCTGGGGCACAGCAGCCGCAACACTAAGCCGTAGCTGCGCGTTCAGGCACTCAAACATCACGCCGCCCGCGGTGCTGATGGCTTCATCCATCGGCCTGGCCGCGGTGACACGCACCGGCAGTGCCTTGATGCCGGCCGCCAGGCGCACCGGATCGGCGATCGCGTCCTTGCCCAGCAGTTCGTACAACATCGCGGCCTTGATGCCGTCGAGGTTCAAACGGCTTTTGAGGTGACTGGACAGCGAGCGTGAGCCGCGCGGGTGGCGCACCTCCACCAGCACCTGCTCGGCGGTCTTGGCGGGCAGCAAATCGAGCAGGAAGGTGGCGCTGCCGTGTTCAGCGATCTCGTCACGCAACAAGCTGGAGGCGGCATACACCAGGCTGCCTTCCACACCGGTGGCGGTGGCAATGAATTCGCCCTTGCGGTTGAAACTGCGGCCGCGTGAATCGGTAAAACTGATGGCGACGGACTTGAAAGGCTGGCCGGCAAAGCGGCTGGCGAAGTGTTCTGTCCAGCCGGTGTGCGGCTGTGGGCTTTTACCCATGAGCTCCTGCAGGAATTCGCGGCGGGTCTCGCCGGCATCGCCAGCCGCCTCTTCAAGCTGCGCCGGGCTGTCGGGCCGTGCTGCCACGTCGAAGCCGCAGTTGGACGGCAGCAGCGGTGCCACGGCCACGCCGCGCTCAGCCAGCAGTGGCACCCAGGCGCCATCAGAGCCCAGCCGCGCCCAGCTGCCGCCGCCCAAAGCCAGCACCACGGCATCGGCGTGTGCCAACACCTCGCCGTCGGGCGTTGAAAACTTCAGCGCACCGTCATCGCCCCAGCCCAGCCAACGATGCCGCATGGAAAACTGCACGCCGGCCTGGCGAAGGCGATGCAGCCACGCGCGCAGCAGCGGCGCAGCCTTCATGTCTTTGGGGAACACGCGGCCCGAGCTGCCGACAAAGGTTTCCACGCCCAGCGCTTCAGCCCAGGTGCGCAGCTCGGCCGGGCCGAAAGCGGACAGCAACGGCGCCAGCTGCGCAGCGCGCTCGCCATAGCGGCCCAGAAAAGCCTCCGGCGCTTCGGAATGCGTGAGGTTGAGCCCGCCCTTCCCGGCCAGCAAAAACTTGCGCCCCACCGAAGGCATGGCGTCATAGACCTCGACCTTCACGGCTGCACCGGCAGCGGCCAGCACCTCGGCGGCCATCAGGCCGGCGGGTCCGCCGCCTATGACGGCAATACGCAGGGGGCCGCCGGGCGGCGGTTTCACGGGAGAGGCTGAATCGTTCAAAAGGTGTTCCGTCTGCTCGCGGAGGCGAGGTATGGTGAGATGGGAAAAATCAAGGCCAAACAGCAGCCGCTTTCCCGAAGGGCATCAAAGATAGCGCTTCGAAGGCGAAGGTATTTGCTCTGTTTTTAATAGCAGCTTGCGCCCGTTCTTATTGGCCCGCAGGGCTAAATCGCTTAAAAACAGGGGCCTGAGACCGGTTTGGCGCCGGTGGGCGGCATACGCCAATTATTACAGGCCGCACTTGCCGGCCCGCGCGCGGCGCATTACATGGGCGGCGCAAAACCATCGCGGCCGACGATGACCCGCAGCGCGGTCGGCTTGCCGGCTTTTTCCTGCGCCGTGATCATCACCTTGGCGCCCGGCACCAGCAAGGCGTTCTCGTCGGCCTTGCCGGGCTTGAAGGACACCACCGGCACATCCGGCGGAACAATCACGGTTTTCTCGCCGTCCTTGTAGCGCAGCGTAAGCTTTTGCCCGCCGGGTACCGACGTTGGCGCCGCGGCCAGATCGGCCACGGTGGCGTTGGTCATGGTGCTGTCGGGACGCAAGTCCCAGGGGCGGTGGCCTTCACCGGCGCCGCGCGCGGCTTCGGGGAACACCAGCACCTCCAGCGCCAGCTGGCTGCCATCGGGCTGCGGCATGCCGGCGGTGCCGATGTAGCTCCCGGGCTTGATGTCGGCGAGCGACAGCGGGTACACCTCGGACACGTCCATCTCGGCCGGACGCACCAGCGTGATCACTTCGCCGCTGCGTTCCCTGACGGTAAGGCTGGTTGCGTCGACTTTTTCAATCGTCGCGCGCAAGCGCACTGTGGGGTTGGCCGGTGCCGGGGTTTGCGCCCATGCCAGCGGCAGGACAGCCAGGAAAGCTAGCGAAGCGGCAAGTTGCTTGAACATGGTTGTTTCTTTCTTCAGGTCGGCGAATAACACATGGGGTAGAGCGCGGGTTGTGTGGGATCAGTCCAGCTCAACAACAGTTCCCCGCCCCGTCAGGAAAGCTGCTTTCACCGGCGCGCCGGGGTAAATCAGCTGCACCGCCGCACGGTAGTCCTGCAGCTGCGCCACCAGCGCGGGCTGCAGCTCCGGCGCCACGGCTGATTTGTAGTCGAGCACCCACCAGTGGCCTTCGTGGCCGGCGTCCTTGCGCTGCACCAGGCGGTCCAGCCGCAAGTCTTTCCCGGCGTAGACCAGGCCGACTTCGTTGCCTTGCCAGGCCACGGCTTGCGGGCTCCAGGCCCAGGCGCCCTCACCCGCCAGAATGCGCCCGGCTAACGCAGCCGCCTCAGTGGCCTGTGCGGGGCTCAGGCGAAACTCGCGCGCCGCGGCCTTCAGGTGTTCCGCCGACAAGGCACCACCCCACTCCAGCAGGCGGTGCATGGCCTTGCCGATGCGGGCCTTGAGCGAGTCTTCATCAACGCGCACCGCAGCAGGCTCGGAAATCGTCATGACCTCGGGCAGTTCAGGCAACTCGGGCAGGTAGAACACGCCCGCGTCGGCCGCATCGAGATGGGCGGCTGCAGACTCATCCGCGACCGGCGCAGGCAGCTCGCCCACCAGTGCGTGCAGGCGCTGCCACCAGCTCTCAGTCGTCACGCGGTGCGGCTCGATGGAGGAGATCACCAGCGTATGGCGGGCGCGCGTCAGCGCCACATACAAGGCGTTGAGCTCTTCGCGCTTGCGGGCCGCCTGCTCGGCGGCCAGCGTTTCGGCGGCGCATGCGGGCGGGCGGCTTTCACTGACGAGGAAGACGAACTTGCGCGGCTCGGTGGCCTCGCCAGGCCAGTCAACCAGCACGCCCATGCTGTCGGCATTGCGTTCCACGGTGTCGGTGTCCAGCAGCAGCACGGCTTCGGCTTCAAGGCCTTTGGCGCCGTGGATGGTCAGCAGCCGGACCGCTTCGCTGCTGACAGCTGCCGGCGCCTGGGTGCCGCCGGCCTTGAGGGCGCGCACAAAACCGTAGGGCGTGGCGTAACGCCCCCCGTCCAGCGCCAGCGACACGCCCAGCAGCGCGCGCAGGTTGGCCAGCACCGCGCTGCGCTGGGCCGCCGGGGCGGCAGCGCCAAAACGCGCCAGCACGTCACCGTCGTCATAAATGCCCTGCAGCGCATCGTGTGGCGGCAGGCGGTCCAGCCAGCTCTTCCACTTGGTCAAAACAGGCCCCAACCCTTTCAGGCCGGTCGCAAGCCGCTCCTCTTTTTGTAGCAGGCTGTACCAGGGCAGATGGTGCTCACGCTGCAGCAGTGCCAGTTGCACCAGGCAATCGTCAGCCAGCCCGAACAGCGGCGAACGCAGTGCGCGCGCCAATGAAAGGTCGTGCTGTGGCGACACCAGCACGTCGAGCAGCGCCACCATGTCCTGCACTTCGCAGCAGTCGATCAGCTCGGTTTTCTCGCCCACCTGCGCGGGAATGTGCAGCGCGCGCAGCTCGTCCTGCAGCGGCAGCAGGCCTGCGCGTTTGCGCGAGAGAACCATCACGTCCTGGGGGCGCAGTCCGGCAGCGACCTGTTCGGAGATCCACGCGGCGGCTTGCCGGGCCTCACGTGTGCGCAAGGTTTCCTCGGGCAGCTCGCGCGGCGTGGTGAGGCTGTCGCGCCAGCCGGCGGCCAGCGGCGAAGCGTCCTCTTCATCCTTGTTGCGTGCAATGGGCGGAAGCCGGCCCACAGCACCGGCCAGGCTAGAGGCCGTGGTGTGTTCGCGAAAGCCGTCATAGCCGTCGGCCTCCCGTGCCATGGCCATGGCCGAGTTGACGGTGTCGATCACGGCCTCAGCGTTGCGCCGCGTATGGTCGCAGCTGAGCAAGTCACCGCCCAGGCCGTGCACCACAAAAGCCTGCGCAGCGCGGAACACCTGCGGCTCGGCACGGCGGAAGCGGTAAATGCTTTGCTTCGGGTCACCCACCAGGAACACGCTGGGCGCCGTACCTGCACCCGAGTAGCCGATGAGCCAGGCATACAGCGCCTGCCACTGCAGCGGATTGGTGTCCTGGAACTCGTCAATCATCAGGTGGCGAATGCGCGCGTCCAGCCGCTCCTGCACCCAGCCCGAGAGCACAGGGTCGGCCAGCATCAGCAGCGCGGCTCGCTCCACATCGTTCATGTCGACCCAACCGCGGTCACGCTTCAAGGCGGTGAACTGGGCGATCAACACACGCGTCAGGCGCGCCATGCGCTGCTGGTACAGCCAGGCGTCGTGCTGCTGGCGGGCTACCACCACGCGCAGCACCAGGTCTTGCGCAATGCGCACCTGTTCGATGCCGACGATTTTTTCGCCGAACTTGCGCGGCGTGCCCTTTTCGGTCAGCAGGGCCGCGATGGCCGCCGGGAAGTCTCCGGCCGTTAACGCCTGTTCGAGCTCCACGCCTTTGGCCGAGAAAGTCGGCGCGCTCGCGCGGCCCAGCGCGATGGCGGCGTCCCTCAAGGTTTGCCGGTGAAAACGGTTGGTGCTGAGCAGCTCTTCGGGTTCATCCAGGCCGCCAAATTCAGTGAACTGCGCACTGAAGGCCTGCACGGAGGTGTCGATCACACCTTTTTCATCAGCCAGCGTGAACTCGGTGCGTTTGTCGAGCGCGGCCTGCAAGGCTTTGTCGGCCTGGAAACGTCCATACGCCAGCACCACGGCCTCAAAGTCGGCCTTGAGCGACGCATCAGCCGCGACCGCCGCATAAAACCGCCGCCACACCAGCGCGCGCGCCGGCGCGTCGTCTTCCAGCAGCTCGTAGTTCACCGGCAGCTCCAGGCGCTGCAGCACCGCCACCGGCGCGCTGCGCAGCAGGGCTGCAAACCAGCTGTGGAAGGTGCGTATCTGCACCGATCGGCCGCTGGCCAGAATGGAGCGGTATAAATTTGATAGCTGCCCGCGCACAGCCTGTGCGGACTGCAGGCCTTTTTGGCTAGAAAAATCGACCCTGACGCCGCGCATTTCGAGTTCGCGCTGCAGGGTCTCATCGTCGGCGTGGGCAAAGGCCTTGAGCCAGTCGTCCAGGCGCTCTCGCATTTCGCCGGCGGCTTTTTTGGTGAAGGTGATGGCCAGGATCTCATGCGGCAAGACCTGCTGCCCCGGTGCGGCCGTGGCGCCGTCAAGCAAGGCCCGAACGATACGCGACACCAGCATCCAGGTCTTGCCGGCGCCTGCGCAGGCCTCGACAGCCACACTGCGCCGCGGGTCGCAGGCGATGGCGTAGAACGCATCGGCGGAGAGCGGCTCGCCGTTGCATTCGTAGGCGGCGGCGTGGGGGACGAGCGTTTGGCTTGGAGATGTCATTGGCCATCCCCCCGCGCAGCTTCTTCGTCTAGTTTCCAGAAGTCCTTGCGACAGAGGCCGCGTGCGGCGCAGTATTCACAGGCCTTGCCCTCGCCCAGCGCTGGCAGCGCCGCGCCGCGCGAGATCCGCGCCATGTCGGTGAGGATGCTGTCGATCAGCTCGTCGCGCAAGCCGACGATCTCGGCTTGCTCATAGGTCTTGGTCGGCTCTTTTTCGCCGAGGTTGACGTAGGCCGCGGCCAGCGTGTCGTCGCTCATCAGGGCGGCATAAAACGCCAGCTGCGTGTCTTCCTGGCCATTCTTGATGCGCTCGCTCGTGGTCGTGCGCGGCTCGGTCTTGTAGTCGATCACCAGGGCGTGTCCGTCGGGCTGACGGTCCACGCGGTCCAGCTGGCCGAGCAGCGTGAGTGTGCCGACGGGCACTTCGCGCCAGACTTCGGCTTCGTCGAAGACCGCGCCGGTGGCTTCGTGGTCGGCCAGCCATTTCAGGTAGCCCTCGCGCACGCCGGGCCAGGCCGCGGCAAAGGGCAAAAACTCGCTGTCGCTGAGCGCCAGCTCTTGCGTGGCGCGCTCGGCTGCCATGTTTAGCATAGCTACCCGCGCTGATAGATCGGGGGTTGGCGCCGCTTTGAGGGCTTCATGAAAATGCCGCAACAGGCTGTGCAGCCAGTTGCCGAAGTCGCGCTTGCCCAGCTCGCTTTCGAGCTCTTCGGGCTCTTGCAGCCGGAGCTGGCGCAGCGCAAAAAAGCGGTAAGGGCAACGCCGCAAGTCCTCGTAGGCGCTGGCGGAGAGCCGGGTGACGGGCAAGGCTTCGCCAGTCGGAAAAGGATGCGGCGTCGGCAGGGTGGTCACGGCGCGCAGGCTGCGGGGGTCGGTGGCCATGCCCTGCGCTGCATCCTCGCTCTGGTCCAGCAGCAGCTCCTGCACAAAACCGCTGGGGATCAGGTGCTCGCCCGATTCACTGGTGCGCCAGAGCACATCGAGGTGCGGCATGTGCAGGGCATAGTGCCAGGCCTGACGCTGGGCAGCGGCCAGCGCTTCCCGGGACGGCAGGCCCAGCAGCTCGCGCTGGCCCGGCGTCCAGGGGCCGGCGGGCTCCGGCGACACCGGCAGGCGGATTTCATCGCAACCGGGCAGCACCACGGCCTGCATGGGACGGCCCAGCAGCTGCGGCAGCGGCAAGATGACCACCTGCTCTGCCGGCGGATGCACCGGGGAAAACTTGCCGCCTTCCAGCGCCTGGTTGGCCCACTGCGTGAAATCATGCAAACGCATCACCGGCGATGCTTCGAATTCGGTCTCGGCGCCTTCGTGCAAGCGGAGCACGTCCAACACCGTCTGCCCGGCTTCGTCCTGCGCCAGTGCGTCCCACTGCCCCGCCGCCTGCAAAAGGGTGCGCAGGTCGCGCAGCCACATCGCCAGCGGGCGGGCACGGCCGAAAGGGCTGCGCAATGCGTTCACCTCGCGCGCCAACGGGCCTGTTGCCGCAAAGGCTGGCGGCAAGATGGCGTCTTCCGCAAAGTCCGGCAGGTCGCGCCAGGCGCGCACGCCGGTCTTGCGCAGCTCGGTTTCGGCGGCGGTGACCAGCGCGACGTCAAACGCCGGTGCGTTTTTCAGCCAGTCCAGCACGGCATCTGTCGATGCATCCCAAGGCATGGCGCGCAGCAGGCTCATCAGGGCGGCAGCGGCGCGCGTGGTGGAAAGCTTCCAGCCGGTTTCATCGCGCATGGCGATGCCGCGCTCAGCCAGCATGGCGCCTACGCGGCGTGTGAGTTGCCGGTCCTGCGCAATCAACGCGACCGGGCTGCGGCCTTGCGCCAGATGCGCCAGCACGCAGGCGGCGGCGCGGCCCGCTTCGTCTTCAGCGTCTTGCGCAATGTGCAACGCGGGCGGTGCCGAGGGCCCTTCGAGCGAGACGCACAGCGGGATGGAAACCGCCCGGTCACCGAAATGCGCCTTGAGGGCTTCGGTGAGCGGGTCTGCCTGAAAGCCTTCCAGCACGGCAAACAGCTGCGGTTTCGCCTGGAAAAGGCGGTCCGTGGCATAGCTTGAAGCCGCCACCCAGGCCAGCGCAATGCGCCCCACAGCTGCTTCTAGCGCCAGCACCGGCGAATCCATTCCTGCTCCCAGCGTTAGCGCCAGGCGCTCGCTCCAGGCGCGGCGAGCGGCCGGCACGACGGCTGCGGCCACACCGGCAAGGCTCCACGCCGCTTCAACCAGCCGGCCCGCCAGCGCATCCTGCTGGGCGCCCAGGCCGGCGCGGCCCAGCAGCGATGCGGCCGTGAGCATGTCGACCGCCACATCCATGCGCAAATCGTCGCCAGAAGGCACATAAAGGCCCAACGTGCCGCCCAGGCCGCTGGCCCAGTTCATGGTGGTTTCAAAGCTGGGAACAAAAAATGTCTCGCCCGCCTGCGCAGCCCAGGCGCGGCGCGCTTGCTGGATCAGCTGCGCGTAGGGCAACAGCACCACGGCTTCGGCGGGATGGACGCCGCGCGCCTGTATTGCTTCTGCAAGCCGGCCCATGGCCTGGTGCCAACACAGCGCATCAGGCGCGGACCATGCGGCATCAGAGGTTGGAGCAGGTGGCATACAGAGGTTGGGGAAAAGAGGTTGGCAAGAAAGAAATGAGGCCGGAAGCCGCAAATTGAATAATCTCTATCGGGGCCATAGCCCCCGCACGCCCGACCCGGCCACTTGCTTTCTGCCACAATGACTACAACTTTAGCCGTACCGTATCGTAACCATCCTAAACAGACAAAGGAGCCGCCATGGCGAGCGAACTGATCAAACATACCACCGATGCCACCTTCGAAGCCGACGTGCTGCAAGCCTCCAAACCCGTGCTGGTGGACTACTGGGCTGAATGGTGCGGTCCATGCAAGATGATCGCGCCGATTCTGGATGAAGTGGCCACCGGTTACGACGGCCGCCTGCAGATCGCCAAGATGAACGTCGACGAGAATCGCGACATCCCTGCCAAATTCGGCATCCGCGGCATCCCCACCCTGATGCTGTTCAAGGACGGCCAGCTGGCTGCCACCAAGGTCGGCGCCATGAGCAAGGCCCAGCTGACCGCCTTCATCGACCAGCAACTGGCCTGAGGTTTTTCGCGCTGGAAGGGAAGCACGGCGCACTGCCGCTTCCCGACCGGCGCAGGTCCCCCGGCCGCTGGCCGGACGCAGGAAAAATACCCTGATTTCCTGCATGAATTTCCTGTCATAATGTGCTTAATTCACCAGACGGCACTCGCCGCCTGGTTCGAGTTCCCGGTTTGTAAGCCATCTTCTGCGGCTTCTTTTCAAACCTCCCCCATTTCCATCAATGAACTCCGCAAGGAGTAACTCCATGCACTTAAACGAACTCAAGGCACTGCACGTGTCTGAAGTCCTCAAGCAGGCCGAAGCCCTTGAGATCGAAAACGTTGGCCGTATGCGCAAGCAGGAGCTGATGTTCGCCATCATCAAAAAACGTGCAAAAACCGGCGAGACCATCGTGGCCGACGGCGTGCTGGAAGTGCTGCCCGACGGTTTCGGTTTCCTCCGTGCTCCGGATTCAAGCTACACGGCCAGCACCGACGACATCTACATCAGCCCCAGCCAGATTCGCCGCTTCAACCTGCACACCGGCGACATGATTGAAGGCGAAGTGCGTACCCCCAAGGATGGCGAGCGCTACTTTGCCCTGAACAAGCTCGACAAGGTCAACGACGGCCTGCCCGAAGACAACAAGCACAAGGTCATGTTCGAGAACTTGACGCCGTTGTTCCCGCGCGAGCAGTTCAAGCTCGAACGCGACATCAAGGGCGAAGAGAACCTGACCAGCCGCATCATCGACATCGTCGCGCCTATCGGCAAGGGCCAGCGCGCCCTGCTGGTCGCGCCGCCCAAGTCCGGCAAGACCGTGATGATGCAGAACATCGCCCATGCCATCACCGCCAACTACCCTGAAGTGGTCATGATGGTGCTGCTGGTGGACGAGCGCCCTGAAGAAGTGACCGAAATGCAGCGCAGCGTGCGCGGCGAAGTGATCTCCTCCACTTTTGACGAACCCGCCGCGCGCCACGTGCATGTGGCTGAAATGGTGATCGAACGCGCCAAGCGCCTGGTCGAACTCGGCAAGGACGTGGTCATTCTGCTGGACTCCATCACCCGCCTCGCCCGCGCCTACAACAACGTGCTGCCCTCCTCCGGCAAGGTGTTGACCGGCGGTGTGGACGCCAACGCACTGCAGCGCCCCAAGCGCTTCTTCGGTGCGGCCCGCAATATTGAAGAAGGCGGCAGCCTGACCATCATCGGCACCGCACTGGTCGACACCGGCAGCCGCATGGACGAAGTGATCTTTGAAGAATTCAAGGGCACCGGCAACTGCGAAATCCACCTGGACCGCCGCCTGTACGAAAAGCGCGTGTTCCCGGCAATTCACCTCAACCGCAGCGGCACCCGCAAGGAAGAGCTGTTACTTGCACCCGAAATCCTCCAAAAATCACGGATTTTGCGTCAATTCATGTACAACATGGATGAAATCGAATCCATGGAGCTCATGCTCAAGAACATGAAAGCGACGAAGAACAACCACGAATTCTTCGACATGATGAGGCGTGGCGGCTAGCCGCCACGCCAATTGTTGCCCCCACGGTCGCTCACTTCGTGTAGCTTCCTGCCCCCCCCCGAGGGGGCCGCTGCGCCTGCGGCCAGGCAAAGCCGGTTCCGCGGCCCCGGCTGGGTTAAACCCAGTTCTTCACCGCCTCTTGGCTCTGTCTTGGACACAAAATCGCCTCTCAGAAGGCCAAAAGTGCGCTAAGTACTTGATTTCATGCCATAATGTGTGGCTTAGCGGAAAGTGCCCAGGACTGGCTTGGTGTGGCTCCCGCAACGAAATAAGGAAAGATCATGAAAGAAGGCATTCACCCCAATTACCGCGAAGTTTGTTTCCTGGACCTGTCCAACAACTTCAAGTTCGTCACCCGCTCCTGCGTGAACACCAAAGAAATGGTGAAGATGGACGACGGTCGCGAACTGCCCCTGTACAAGCTCGATACGTCCAGCGAATCGCACCCCTTCTACACCGGCACACAAAAATCCGTGGACAACATGGGTGGCCGCGTCGAGAAATTCCGCAACCGTTTCGGCAAGACCGCTGCGAAAGAGGCCGCACCCGAAGCTGCGAAGTAAGCTGCCGGATAAGCTGCGAAAAAACTTTCGCCAGCCTGCAAAAAGCAGCCTGAAATTCAGGCTGCTTTTTTTTCGGCAAAATTTGCCAGGTCACGCGATGTGCCTCAGGCTGGTTTGACGCAGAATCACCCGTAGCCAGGACTGAACGACCCGACAGCAGCCGCGCTCCCTTTCGATCTCCCAGATCTATCCGACCCATACGTTTTGAATAAACCGTCTCCTGCCATCATTGCCCAGTCCGCTGTGCGCCGCCTGCCGCGACTCGCACTGTTGCTGTTTTGCGCAGCCTATGCGCTGCCGGGGTTTCTGGGGCGCGGCCCCTGGAAAAACGAAGACATCGCTGCGTTTGGCGTAATGCGTGAACTCGCCTCCATGGCGGGCAACTGGCTGCGTCCACAGCTGCTGGGCCAGCTCACAGAGTTCGATGCACTTGCGCCGTATTGGCTGGGCGCCATCGCCATCAAGGTTTTCCCCTTTCTGGATCCGGCATGGGCTGTGCGCATTCCATTTGTGGCACTGCTCGTATTGACAATGCTGGCGACGTGGTACGCCGTTTACTACCTGGCGCGTAGCCCGCAAGCCCAGCCAGTCGCCTTTGCTTTCGGTGGCGAGGCCAGTCCGGTCGACTACGCGCGGGCCATCGCCGATACCGCCCTGCTGGCGCTGATTGCCAGTCTTGGCCTGGCACAGCTTTCCCATGAAACCACGCCGGCCCTGGCCCAGCTCGGCTTCACGGCGCTGGCCTTTTACGCCATGGCTGCAAGCCCTTATCGCGTGGCCACCAAGATCCTCGGGCCGGCATTCGGCCTGCTGGTCGGGCTTGCAGGACTCGCCCTGAGCGGCGCTCCCACACTGGCATTGCTGATTGGCACGGGCGGGGCACTGGTGGAATGGACTCACATGCGCTGGGGCACCGACCAGTCCGATCCGGCGGCCAGGCAACAGTCCTGGCACTGGGTGCTGCTGATCACCGGCATCACGCTGCTGGTTGCGCTGCTGGCCCATGGGTTGGACCTGTGGCGCTGGAGAATTCACCTGCCGGGTGCAGACGGTCAATCCGCCCTGAAAGACTGGCGCAGCCTGGGTCGCCTGCTGCTGTGGTTTACCTGGCCGGCCTGGCCTCTGGCCATGTGGACGCTCTTTCGCTGGCGCAGGCAACTGGCCAGCCGCCACGTTGCCCTGCCGCTGTGGTTTGCCGCGATGGCCGTGGCGGCTACGTTGACGACCACAGCCTCGGACCGCAGCCTGCTGCTGAGCCTGCCGCCGCTGGCAGCGCTGGCTGCCTTCGCGCTCCCCACACTCAAACGCAGCGTGGCCTCGCTGATTGACTGGTTCACACTGCTGTTTTTCACCGGCTGCAGCATCATCATCTGGGTGGTCTGGATCGCCATGCAAACCGGCGTTCCACGCCAGCCCGCAGCCAACGTCGCCAAACTGGCACCGGGGTTTGAGCCCAGCTTCTCGTGGCTGGCGTTTCTGGCCGCACTGCTGGCCACCCTGGCCTGGGCCTGGCTCGTCAAATGGCGCGCCGGCGCGCAGCGTGCGGCCATCTGGAAATCGCTGGTACTGCCTGCTGGCGGCGCCACCCTGTGCTGGCTGTTGCTGATGACGCTCTGGTTGCCCCTGCTCGACTACGCCCGCAGCCTTGCGCCCTTGTCGCGCCAGATTGCGAATCTCGTCGACAAAAACGCCTGCGTTGAGATTTACGGCGTCGGCAGTGCGCAGGCCGCCGCGCTGCAGTACCACGGCGGGCTCGAGCTCCGGCAAGCCGGCACGCAGGCAAGCTGCCCCTATCTGATTGTGGATGTCGAGGCGCAGCCAACGCTCAGCCGCGTCGTCAATTTGCCCGATTGGGCCTTCCAGGCGACAGTGCGCCGCCCCACGGACAAGACTGAAAACGTCCTGCTGTTCAAGCGAGTGGGCCTTCCCCGCACGAATTCAAGAACCAGCCCTTGAGCGAACTCAAGATCATCAGCCAGCACGCGGGCACCGTGCTCGTCGGGCAACTGGCCGTCATGGCCTTCGGCGTGGCCGACACGGTGATTGCAGGCCGCTACAGCGACGAGGCCCTGGCCGCGCTGTCGGTCGGGTCGGCGCTTTACATCAGTGTTTACGTTGGCCTGATCGGCATTGTGCAGGCGCTACTGCCCATCTGGGCCGAAATGATGGGCGCGCGCCGCCATGGGGCGGTGGGTGCTTCGCTGCGCCAAAGCATGTACCTGTGCGGTTTTATCGTGGTGGCGGGCATGGCCGCAATGCTCTTCCCCGGCCCCCTGCTGCGCTGGGCACAAGTGCCTGAACTGATGCGTGACGAGGTGCAGCATTACCTGGCGGTGCTGGCCTTTGCGTTCGCACCATCCCTGCTGTTTCGCATCTACAGCACCTTCAACCAGGCACTGGGCAAGCCGCTGTTGGTCACCTGGCTGCAGGTCGGCGCGCTGCTGGTCAAGATTCCCTTGTCTATCTGGCTGGTGGCCGGCGGTGCCGGCGTAGAACCCATGGGTGCCGTCGGCTGCGCATGGGCCACGCTGATTGTGAACTACCTGCTGCTGGCGCTGGCCATCCTGATGCTGCGCACACAGACGCTGTACCAGCCCTATCGCATCTGGCAACGCATGGAACCGCCGGACTGGATGCAAATAGGTCACTTCGCCAGGCTCGGCATTCCCGGCGGCCTGGCTTATCTGGTGGAAGTGACGTCGTTCACGCTGATGGCACTCTTCATCGCCCGCCTCGGCACCGTGGCTTCCGCAAGCCACCAGATTGCGTCCAGCGTGGCTGCGGTTCTCTACATGATGCCGCTGTCCATGGCCATCGCCTGCAGTGCCCGTGTCTCGTTCTGGATAGGCGCGGGACGCCCGGATTACGCAAAACGCGTGGTGCTGCTGGGGCTGAAGCTCACAGGGCTCGCAGCGCTGACACTCGCGGCCGTGGTTTCAATGGCCGGCCCCGTGCTGGCAGGCTGGTACTCCGGCAACCCGGACATTGTTGCGCTGGCCTCCGCTTTGCTGGTGTGGGTTGCGTTCTATCATGTCGCCGATGCAACACAGGCCCTGACGGCCTTTTTGCTTCGCTGTTACCGCATCACCATTGCGCCGCTGGCCCTTTATGGCGTGCTGCTATGGGGCCTTGGGCTTCTGGGGGGTTACCGTCTGGCTTACGGCGGCATTGCAGGCCACGCCGCGACGCAGTCCGCCAGCAGTTTCTGGGCAGCCAGCACGCTCGCCATTGGCCTCGTTGCGGCATGTTTTCTGGCCCTGTTGTGGCATGCGGTCAGGCGCAGCCTGAAGGTGACTCAAACGGGTTGAGTCCGGCGAACCCGCACGACGGGAAAAATGATGGAAAAGCAGGAGCCGTGCCCCGGTTCACTTTGAATGTTGAGTTCAGCACCGTGACGCTGGGCGACATGTTTGACGATAGCGAGGCCGAGGCCGGTGCCCCCGGTTTCACGCGATCGGCTGCGGTCGATACGGTAAAAACGTTCCGTCAGGCGGGGCAGGTGCTCGGGCGCGATACCCGGCCCGGTGTCCTTGACCTTGAACTCACCACGCCCGTCTTCCAGCAACGTCCAGCTGACGCGGACCAAACCGCCTTCCGGCGTGTAGCGCACCGCATTGGTCACCAGATTGGACATCGCGCTATAAAGCTCAGTCTGTACCCCGGCGATTTCGGTGCCTGGCCCATGGTCAAATTCCAGCTGATGGCCCTGCGGCGCAATCACCAACGACAAGGCCCTTGCCTCCTGCTCTGATTGGGCCATCAGCGCACTGACGGTCATCCAGTCACTGGCACCCGGAAACGGGCTGCCTTCCAGGCGCGACAGGGTCAGCAGGTCATTCACCAGCGTTTGCATGCGCTGCGACTGCTGCGACATCAGCGCCAGGTAGCGGGCACGCTCCGGCTCCTTGAGCGGCAGCGTTTGCAGGGTTTCGATAAAACCCGACAGGACCGTCAGCGGCGTGCGGATCTCATGGGACACATTGGCCACAAAGTCGCGACGCATGGCTTCCGCCAGCTCCACGGCCGTGATGTCCCGCGACAGCAGCAGCTTGCGGTTTTTGCCATAGGAATGCACATGCACCGACAGCTTCACCGGGCGCGCCGGCGTGCTGAAGTTGCCGGGGATCACTACGTCGTGCGAGAAATCACCCGCAGCCATATAAGCCTTGAAAGCCGGGTCACGCACCAGGTTGGCGATGTGTTGCAGCACGTCGCGCTGGGCGTCAAAGCCGAAGTGCTGGCTGGCCATCTGGTTGCACCACTCGATACGGCCTTGCGCGTCGAGCAGCACCACGCCGCTCGGCGAGGCTTGCATGGCCGCCAGGAATTCATCGAGGCGCGCCTGGCTTTCCTGCAACTGTTGATCGCGGTTCTTGAGCAGCCGGCGGGTTCGGTCCGCGACCTCGCCCCACACACCGGGAAGGCTGGGCGCGCTGCCCGCCATCACCGCTGGCGCGTCGTTGTTCTGTTCGGTACGCAGCCAGCGCAGCAGGCGGCCGATATAGAAGCTGTCGATCACCAGCCAGAGCATCGCCCCCACTGCCAGCCCTATGCCCAACCCGAAGGTCAAGCCGTTTGCGGTGCGAGCCCAAAAGCCCAAACCGCCGCCAACAATCATGCAGGCGGCAAAAACAATCCAGCGACTGATCATGCGCTGGATTGTGCCGCAGCGACCGGGTTGTTGGCGGCCATCGCCGTTAGCCGGTAACCGGCGCCGCGCACGGTCTCCACCATGGTGCCCGCCGCGCCCAGGGCCTCACGCAGGCGCTTGACGTGGACGTCGACGGTGCGCTCTTCAATGAACACGTGGTCGCCCCACACCTTGTCGAGCAGGGAGCTGCGGCTGTGGACGCGCTCGGCGTGTTTCATCAGATAGTGCAGCAGCTTGAACTCGGTCGGGCCCAGCTTGAGCTCCTGGCCCAGGTAGGAGATGCGGTGGGTGGCAGCGTCCAGGACCAGCCCGCCCACGGTCACGCTGTCGTTCACCGATTCGGGCGCGCGGCGGCGCAGCACGGCGCGTATGCGCGCCAGCAGTTCCTGGGTGGAAAACGGCTTGGTGATGTAGTCGTCGGCGCCGGCGTCCAGCCCGGCCACCTTATCGGGTTCGTCACCACGCGCTGTCAGCATGAGGATGGGAATGCTCTTGGTGCGCGCCTGCTTGCGCCAGTGGCGCGCCAGGGCCAGGCCGCTCTGCCCCGGCAGCATCCAGTCGAGCAGGATGGCGTCGGGCAACACAGCGTCGAGTTCGCGCTGGGCCGACACGCTGTCTTCCGCCACCACGGGGTCAAAGCCGCCATGCCGCAGGTTGACGGCAATCAACTCGGCAATGGCCGGCTCGTCTTCAACAATCAGTATGCGTGGCAGGTGTTTCATGATGAAAATTCGTTCAAAGACAAAGGCGCCGAAGCGCCCATGCGGAAAATCCCCCCGGCAGTTCACAGCTCTTCATACCAGCAGGGGCCGCGGGACTGGCTTTGCCAGACCGCAGGCGCAGCGGCCCCCTCGGGGGGCAGGAAGCTACACGCAGTGAGCGACCGTGGGGGCTCATTTCACGGCGGATTCAATCTGTTCCATAGGAGTGTGCCGCACGTCGGCGCCTTTGACGATGTAGATGATGAATTCTGCGATGTTCTTGGCATGGTCGCCCACGCGCTCGATGGCCTTGGCCACAAACAGCAGGTCCAGGCTAGGCGAAATCGTGCGCGGGTCTTCCATCATGTAAGTGATGAGCTTGCGCACAAAACCGTCGAATTCCTGGTCAATCTGATCGTCTTCCTTGAGGATGGAGACCGCAACCGCGGTATCCAGCCGGGCAAATGCGTCCAGTGCCTTGCGCAGCAGGCCGGAGGCGAGCTCCGCCGCGATGCGCAGGTCGGACGAAGGCAGGGCTCGGGCCGATCCGCTTTCGATGATGGACTTGACCATGCGGGCAATCTTCTCGGCTTCGTCGCCGGCACGCTCGAGGTTGGCCGTGGTCTTGGAAATGGCGATCAGCAGACGCAGGTCGCGAGCCGTAGGCTGGCGCCGCGCAATGATGGACGACAGCTCGCGGTCAATATCGATTTCCATCGCGTTGACGCGCGATTCGGTTTCGATCACCTGGTTGGCGCTTTCGGCGCTGAACTGGGACAGGGCGTAAATGGCCAGGCGAATCTGCGATTCGACCAGGCCGCCGAGCTCCATGACGCGCGAGGACACGCCATTGAGTTCGCTGTCAAACTGGGTCGATAGGTGTTTATCAGGCATGTGTGCTCCCTAATCCGTATCAGCCGAAACGGCCGGTGATGTAGTCTTCGGTCTCTTTGCGCTTGGGCTTGAAGAACAGGTCTTCGGTGGCGCCGAATTCAACCAGGTCGCCCAGGTACATATAGGCCGTGTAGTCGCTGCAACGGGCAGCCTGCTGCATGTTGTGCGTCACGATGACCACCGTGTATTCGTTCTTGAGCTCGGCAATCAGCTCTTCCACCTTGGCGGTAGAAATAGGGTCCAGCGCGGAACAGGGCTCGTCCAGCAACAGCACTTCAGGTTTGATGGCGATGCCGCGGGCAATGCACAGGCGTTGCTGCTGGCCGCCCGAGAGGCTTGAGCCGCTCTGGTTCAGCTTGTCCTTGACTTCCGTCCACAGTGCGGCCTTGCGCAGGGCCCACTCCACACGCTCATCCATGTCCGAAGCGTTCAGGCTTTCGAACAACTTCACGCCAAAGGCAATGTTGTCGTAGATCGACATCGGGAAAGGCGTGGGCTTCTGGAACACCATGCCAACCTTGGAGCGGATAAGAGCCACGTCTTTTTTGGACGTCAGCAGGTTCTCGCCGTCGAACATGATTTCACCTTCGGCGCGCTGCTCGGGATAGAGCTCATACATGCGGTTGAAGATGCGCAGCAGGGTGGACTTGCCGCAGCCCGAAGGGCCGATGAAGGCCGTGACCTTCTTCTCGGGAATTTCCAGGTTGATGCTTTTGAGGGCGTGGAACTTGCCGTAGTAGAAGTCGAGGTTCTTGACCGAGATTTTCGATTGTTCGCGTGATGCAGTAGGGGTATCCATCTGTGACCTTGTTGTGTTGTGTGGTCTAAAGGAAAGGCGTCAGCCGGTCAGTTTTTGGCACGTGTCAATACACGCGCCAGGATGTTCAGGCCAAGCACGGCCATGGTGATCAGGAACACGCCTGCCCAGGCCAGCTGCTGCCAGTTCTCGTAAGGGCTCAGCGCAAACTTGAAGATCGTTACAGGCAGGCTGGCCATGGGCTGGCTCAGGTCGGATGTCCAGAACTGGTTGTTCAGCGCCGTGAAGAGCAGCGGCGCCGTTTCACCTGCAATCCGGGCCACGGCCAGCAGGATGCCGGTCGTCACACCGGCACGTGCGGCGCGCAAGGTGATGCTGGTGATGACTTTCCATTTCGGTGCGCCCAGGGCGTAAGCGGCTTCACGCAGGCCCGGGGGCACCAGCTGCAGCATGTTTTCCGTGGTGCGGATGACCACGGGAATCACGATCAGCGCCAGCGCCAGGACACCAGCCCAGCCCGAATAGGACTTGAACTGCGACACCACGACCGTGTAGACGAACAAACCGATCACGATGGACGGCGCGGACAGCAGGATGTCGTTGACAAAGCGCGTCACGGACGCCAGCATGCCCTTGGTGTTGTATTCGGCCAGGTAGATGCCCGCCATGATGCCGATCGGCGTGCCCACAAAGGTGGCCAGCAGCACCATCAGGAAGGAGCCGTAAATCGCGTTGGCGATACCGCCCTCTTCATTGGGTGCCGGCGTCATCTGCGTCAGCGTGGCCAGCGAAAGCCCGCCCACGCCCAGGCGTATGGTTTCCCACAAAATCCATGCCAGCCAGAACAGGCCGAAGGACATGGCCGCCAGGGAGAGGACCAACGCGATCCGGTTGACCCGCTTGCGGCTGGCGAACTTGGCCAGGCGTGCGTCGTGTGCCGCGGTACTCATGTTTTCACCCCTTCGCTTTTTCGCAGTTGGGCCAGTAGCAGCTTGGACAGCGACAGCACGACAAACGTGATGAAGAACAGCACCAGGCCCAGGTAAATCAAAGCAGCCTGGTGCAGACCCTCACCGGCTTCAGCGAACTCGTTGGCCAGCGCCGACGTGATGCTGTTGGCTGCCTGAAAGAGGCTCAGCGAATCGAGCTGGTTGAAGTTGCCGATGACGAAGGTCACCGCCATGGTTTCGCCCAGCGCACGGCCCAGGCCCAGCATGATGCCGCCCACAACCCCAGCCTTGGTGTAAGGCAGCACGACTTTGGAGACAACTTCCCAGGTGGTGGAACCCAGCCCATAGGCGGATTCCTTGAGCAGCACCGGCGTGACCTCGAACACGTCCCGCATCACCGAGGCGATGAAAGGAATGATCATGATCGCCAGGATGATGCCGGCCGACAAAATACCGATGCCCACAGGAGGGCCAGACACCAGCGCGCCCAGATAAGGCACACCGCTCAGCATGCTTTGCAGCGGCTGCTGCACGTAAGTGGCCAGGATGGGGCCGAACACCAGCAGGCCCCACATGCCGTAAACGATGGACGGCACGGCGGCGAGCAGCTCGATGGCGGTGCCCAGCGGCCTTTTGAGCCATGCGGGCGACAGCTCGGTCAGGAACAGCGCAATGCCGAAGCTCACCGGTACCGCGATGAGCAGTGCGATCAGTGACGTGGCAATGGTGCCGTAGATCATGACCAGCCCGCCGTACTCGCCCTTGACAGGGTCCCAGACGCTGCTGGTCAGGAAGCCGAGGCCGTATTTGCTGATCGCCGGCCATGCCCCGATGACGAGGGAAACCAGGATGCCGGCCAGCAGGGCCAGTGTCAGCCAGGCCGCGCCCTGCGCAGCCCAGCCGAAAAGCCGGTCTGCCAGGGGGCTTCTGCGCACAGTGCTGCCAGGAGGAGGATTGGTCATAGCGCGTCCGGTCGCTTTTGCCGGGTGTTCAAAAGCGGCCCGGCTAGCCGGAAGTGTAGAGGACACGTGAGAAACCCCTATGGTGTGTAACGACTGGGAAAAATCAGCTGACTGTGCTTACTTGTAGGCAACCGTCTTGCCCGATGCGTCCTTGATGTCGCCCCAGGCTTTTTCGATGATGGTTTTCACAGCGGCAGGCATGGGCACGTAGTCCAGGTCATCGGCGGTCTTGTCGCCGTTTTTGTAAGCCCACTCAAAGAACTTGAGCGAAGCGGCGGCCTGGGCTGGCTTGTCCTGGACTTTCTGCATCAGGATGAAAGTAGCGCCGGTGATGGGCCATGAGTCCTTGCCAGGCTGCTCGGTCAGGATCTGGTAGAAGCTCTTGGACCATTCGGCACCCGCTGCAGCAGCCTTGAAGGCGCCATCTTCCGGCGATACGAAATTGCCGGCCGCGTTCTTCAGCTGGGCGAAGGTCATCTTGTTTTGCTTGACGTAGGCGTATTCCACGTAGCCGATCGAGTTGGGCAGACGACCGACGAATGCCGCCACGCCTTCATTGCCCTTGCCGCCAGCGCCTACGGGCCAGTTCACTGCGGTGCCCTCGCCCACTTTGGACTTCCACTCGGCATTCACTTTGCTCAGGTAATTGGTAAAGATGAAGCTGGTGCCGGAGCCGTCGGCACGGCGAACCGGTGCGATGGCGGCGTCAGGCAGGGGCAGCGTGGGGTTCAGGGCCTTGATGGCCGGATCGGTCCACTTGGTGATCTTGCCGAGGTAGATGTCGCCCAGCACCTGGCCGCTCAACTTGAGCTGACCGGGGGTGATGCCCTTGATATTGACCACAGGAATGACGCCGCCGATCACCGTGGGGAATTGCATCAGGCCTTTTTTGGCCAGTTCTTCGTCTTTCAGGGGCGCGTCGGAAGCGCCGAAATCAACGGTTTTGGCTTCAATCTGGCGCAACCCGGCGCCGGAACCCACTGACTGGTAGTTGATCTTGACGCTGGTAGCCTTGTTGTAATCAGCGGCCCACTTGGAATACAGGGGAGCGGGGAAGCTGGCGCCGGCGCCTGTCACGTCCTGGGCTGCAGCCAGCGTGGCGAACGACGCGAGGGCAACGCCCATCACGGTAGTCAGGGAAGCTTTAAAAGTCAGGTTCATCAGAACACCTCTTGGGTTGGGATTGATCGGGAAGATGCGTCGACTGTAGAAATCTTGTGTGACAAGGATGTGACAAATATGACAGCCTCCCGGCGGGCTACCACCCCTCTATGGCGTCACAAAACCTTCAAATTACCGTCACGAATCTGTCACGGGGTTCTCCTACCCTTGGCCCTGTCTTAATTAGGAGAATTTTCCATGTTGAATCGCCGCTTTCTGGTCCTCGCCACCGCTGTTGTCGCTCTCGCCGGCTGCGCCACCTCGTCCACCCCGGTTTCCATCACCGACACCATTGCCGCCCGATCCCAGCTGAGCACGCTCAACGGCTTGGTCACCAAGGCCGGCCTGTCCGATACGCTCAAGTCAGGCGGCCCTTACACCGTGTTCGCCCCCACCAACGAAGCTTTTGCCAAGGTGCCCGCCAAAACCATGGACGCGCTGGCCCATGACCCCGCCAGACTCAAGGCAGTTCTGGCTTACCACGTGGTTCCCGGCAAGGTCATGGCAGCCGATGTCAAAAACGGCAACGTCAAAACCGTCAATGGCGCCAATGTGGCGCTCTCCAAGGCCGGAGAATTCGTCACCATCGAGGACGCCATGGTCCAGACCGCCGATATTTCCGCCACCAATGGCGTCGTTCACATTGTGGACAGCGTGCTGATCCCACCCGCCAAATAAGCCCCGCGGGTGCTGGAACGGGTCAAGCCGAAAGGTTTGACCCGTTTTTTATTGAATTTGTGCAATTTTTGTGCTCCAGCCCTTATGGAGCATTCCGTAGTAGCTATCTTTTTCATAGCAGCCGCGCGCTACCAGCCACCTCGCCCCGGGGAACATCCATGCCAGCTCAAATGCCTTTAGTCAGTCGCCGCCAGCTGCTGCGTCGCACCGGCCTCGTCGCCGCGGCCATTGCAAGCCCGGCATGGGCCCAGCCCGGCAAGGGCGCCTCATCGCGCAGCATTGTCGTGGCGCAGCCGGTCGATTTTTCCCAGGCGCAGCAGGATGTGTCCAAGGACTTCCTGATCGGCTCACGTGCCGCCTGGCAGGACATCAACCTGCGCGGCGGCGTCCGCGGCAGGCAGGTCCAGCATCTGGCACTGGAAACGGACGGCACTCCCGCAAGCCTGCGCACGGCACTGGACTCGGTCAAGGACAACCCCGCCTGCATGGTGCTTTCCGGTAGCGTCGGCGACCAGGTTGCCAGCCAGATCGTGGCGCTGTCCCGCCAGGGCGGACCGGGCATCCCCCACGCCGCCCCGTGGCTGCAAAACTCCAGCCTCGAGATCGACGACAAGACCTTTCCCATCTTCGCCGCGCGCCAGGAACAGATTGCCTATGCGCTCAAAAGCCTTTCGACCATGGGGCTCAAGGAGCTGGGTGCGATTTACGCCACGGCACAGGACCATGCCGCCTATCACACAGACGTCGAGCGCATCGCCCTGGACATGCAACTGAAGCTGCAGTCCTTCAAGGCAACAGACGACCTGCGCGCGCTGGGCCAGAAACTCACGCCCCATACACCCGCCGTACTGCTTTTTGTGGGCGGAACGCCGGAGCTCGCCGAATTCACCCAGGGCCTGGAAAAGCAGGCCCGCCAGCGCTACATCGTGGCATTGGCCGACGTGAACCTGCAAACCATGCTGCAGATGGGCGCAGCGCGCAACACGCCGGTCATCGCCACCCAGCCGGTGCCCCTGGTCAATGCCAGCCTTCCGGTGGTCAGAAGCTACCGTGAAACGCTTTTGCGCCTCTTTGACGAACCGCCCACGCCGCTGAGCCTGGCAGGATTTATTGCGGCACGCTACACCTATGAAGTGCTCAATGACGTCGACGGCCTCCTGAACCGCCAGAGCGTTCTCGCCGCCTTTCAGCGCCGCACAAAGTTCGATGTGGGCGGATTCAGCATCAGCTTCAACCTCCAGCGCAGGAGCGGCACCTACGTCACGCAAAGCATGATGACGGTCGACGGCCGGTTGATCGGCTGACCGATACAGGATGCTGATGAGGATCCCGCGCGAATGCTATGCTGAGCCCCGAAATAGAAACTCAGACATGCAAAACGGAACGCTGCTCGCCGCTGTAGACCTCGGGTCCAACAGCTTTCGACTGGAAATCGGCCGCTTCGATGCCGGCCAGATTCACCGCACCGAATACCTCAAGGAAACCGTTCGCCAGGGCAACGGACTGGACGCCGACCGCAACCTGACCCCGGAAGCCATGCAGCGCGGCTGGGACTGCCTGGCGCGCTTCGGTGAACGGCTGGCCGGCTTCAAGAAGTACCAGGTTCGCGCCGTCGCCACACAAACCTTGCGCGAAGCGCGCAACCGCGAGGAATTCCTGGCGCGCGCCCACAAAATCCTCGGTTTTGCCATCGACGTCATCCCGGGCCGCGAAGAAGCCCGGCTGATTTACCAGGGCGTGGCCCACTTGCTGCCCCAGTCCGACGAGCGCCGGCTGGTGGTGGATATCGGCGGACGCTCCACCGAAATGATCCTCGGCAAAGGGCTGGACGCGCGGACCATGGAGTCCTACCGCGTCGGCAGCGTGGCATGGTCCATGAAGTACTTCCCCGACGGGCAGTTCACCCCGCGCGCTTTCCAGACGGCAGAGGTCGCCGCCAAGGCGGTGCTTGACGAAGCCGTCAACATCTACCGCGCCGATGCGTGGGACACCGCCTATGGGTCTTCCGGCACGATTGGCGCCGTCAGCGACGTACTGACAGCTTCGGGCTGGCCCGCGGGTATGGTCACGCAAGAAGGCCTCGACTGGCTGCTCGACCGCTTGCTCAAGGCGCAAAGCGCCGACCGCCTCAAACTCGACGGCATGAAAGACGACCGGCGCGCCGTCATAGGCGGTGGTGTCAGCGTCCTGAGGGCCGTGTTCGACCTGCTGGGAATCGCGCAAATGGAAGCCGCACAAGGCGCCTTGCGCCACGGTGTGCTCTATGACCTGGTAGACCGTGAGCAGGATTTGACCGATTTGCGCTCCACCACCGCGCAGCGCCTGGCCAGTAAATTCAATACCGACAACGCACAGGCCCAGCGCGTCAGCAAAGTCGCCAGGCAGTTATTCGTCATGGCCGGCAAGGGCATGCCCGCTGCGGAATCTGCCCGCTTTCAGCGCAAGCTGGAATGGGCCGCAGAGCTGCACGAGATCGGCAGCCAGATCTCGCACAGCGACTATCACAAGCATGGCGCCTACATCCTGGACAACGCCGACGCGCCGGGCTTTGCCTTGCCCGAACTGCATCGCCTGAGCCTTCTGGTGCTCGGCCACCGTGGCAAGCTGCGCAAGCTTGAAGTCAATTTTGAAGACCGCGTGTTCATCCAGCAACTGCTGTGCCTGCGCCTGGCCGTCATCCTGTGCCACGCCCGGCGCGACCCCGACCTCAAAGGCCTTCAGCTTGAAAGCAGCGCCGAACCCGGAAGAATCTTTGTATTGAACTGCCGCGCCGGCTGGGCACAGTCGTTTCCGCAGTCAGCCCATCTGCTGCAGGAAGAAGTTCTGGCGTGGCAAAAAACGCCGTGGACGCTGGTTGTTCCCGGCCCCTGAGCACCCTACCTCTGCCTCGCCGGGCCAGGCCTTGACGGTTTTTGAACAAACCGTATAAACTATATATACGGTTTATTCGACCGCTCACCTAAAAGGATCAATCCATGGCTACCAGCAAAAAAGCAACTGCGAAACCCGCCGCACCGGCACCTTCCACGCCCAAAGCACCCGTGAAAACCGCCGCCAAGCCCGCCCCGAAAAAGGCGTCCCCCGCCAAGACCCCGGCCGGCAAAGGTACGGTCAAGAAAGCCATCGTGAAAAAGGCCGGCGCCAAAAAGCCTGCAGCCAAACCCCAGGCCGCCGCTAAGCCTGCCAAGCCGGTCAAAGCCGCAAAGCCGGAAAAAACCAAAAAACCAAAATTGGTGCGCGACAGCTTCACCATCCCGAAAACCGAATACGTGGTGCTTGACGACCTGAAGCAGCGCGCCGCCAAACTAACCCGCCCCGCCAAAAAAAGCGAGTTGCTGCGTGCTGGCATCAAGCTGCTGGCCAGCCAGTCCGACGCCGCCTTCCTGACGGCGCTGGAGCAGGTCCCTGCCATCAAGACCGGCCGGCCTACGCTCGGTTCTTAAGCCAAGCAAAGGCAACTGCAGGAGCTCCGAGCTTTCATACCAACTAACGTTTGACATGAGCGGGGCCGCAAGCATGCAAAGCTTGCTTGCGGACGTCCCCTCGATGAAGGGGTTAGCCCTCAGCGGACTACACATGGCGACCGGGAATCTGGTTTACGCCTCCGCTGCCGGCGGCCAGCCGATTCGGGCCGCACGACGAAGACTGGATTGAACGACCAAGCGGTGGAACGGGGCGATGACAAGAATATAGAGACGACCCAAGCGGTTGTGGCAATGGACCACGGTTGATAAAGTCAGGTGGCGTTTGCCTCCCGACAACGGCTGGCTGGAGCAGAGGACAGAAAGCCTGAAGTCCAGGTGCTTGTCGTCTTCTCCAAAGACAACTTCGGTCGGGCTTGTGCCGTAGATCTTGAAGATGCCAAGACGGCCTGTCTTGCTCTGCGCGTCAAGTAATGTGAGTTGCCTGGCAGTCTTGAGGCCCACCCTGCCGACGACCGCATCCCGGACCGCCATGAGAGTGCCAACCCACGGTGCTTGATGGGAGAAGATGAACCTCGCCAATAGTTCGGGATTGGTCGACGTCCCGGGTGGAAGCTCAATCGAGTAGGCATCTGCGAGATTCGTCGATGCGTAGGCTCTGGTAACTGCCGACTCTGGGGGAAGCGATACAGGCGTTACGCGGTACTGTTGGGTTGACATGTGTTCGAGCCTGTAGTTGAGTTCTGAGGTCTATCGTTGGCGCTGACCGGACCGCAACCCTTGCGGCGGAGCGGACTTCTGCGGTTGTGGTTCCGAGTCGAGCGAACTGTTAGACAGCTGCATGGTCCTTAGCCTGCCATAGTGGAAATTCCAATGAAAAGCCCCAGGATTGTGAAAGGAGTGACCACCACGATCAACGCCCCCAAGACACCTCGTTGCCACCCCCTTAGCGAGTCCCACTTTGAGCTGATCTGAGTAAAAGGCAGCCCAGCGACAAGTTCAATCAGTCCGACAAGAATGACGGCTCCCGGAATGCCCCATCCGACACCGTAGACCGTCATGTTGTTCATCTTTAACATTGCAAACGCAACTGTCGCAACCGCAAGTGCTGCGCTGCCGATTGCGATCTTCTTGACTCCTCCGAGCCTGGTCCCTTGCATATTTCCGCTCCTATACTCGATTGCACAGAGTAAGCGTGTATTGACTCACGCCGTGTTCCATGTACCAGCGCCCAAATAGATGGGCGAATCGTCCGAAGCATCCACTCGCTGCGCCTCCGATGGCACTGTGCAGCCGTCTAACGTTTGAGGTAACCAGCACGCCAAAGGCTGGCCGCGCAAGGCGCATCATGCGCCAGCGCACCTGGAGCGGCCTGCCTTTGGCGAGTCCGATTGACCAACGGGTTAGACGGATCCGGGCATCGGTTTAATTTCACCCCTTCTCTCCATTACGCAATGTCATTGCAGATTTCACAATACTAAACAACATTGCCGCCATCAGTACAACATGAGCCCCACCGACGATTAGGATTCCCGTTGCTGGAAGCAGCAGATTCAACAAGTACGCTGAACCCCAGGCCGCTAATGGAAAGACCGGGATAACTGGAAAGATGGAAACGCTCTCGATCTCTCCCCTCACCCTCTTCTGCAGCACAACAGCAGGTACCCAAACAATCCATGTAAGCGATGCGATTAGGAGGACGTGCAGAGCGGTCATCGGTTGTGCCGTCTAACGTTTGACTTAAGCGGACTGCCGTAGGCAGGTCCGCTTGAAGGAAGGGTTAGGGCTATTCGTTGAAGTCAAAATCTTCTCCAAGCTGGAACTCTCCACGCTTAAATGCTGAGATGACTTCCATAGCCTCCGCAACAAAGGCGGCCGGCACTCGCACGCAAGCACCACCTACCGCAGCTGCAAGCAGCGAGTGTGCTTGAACGAAGTTGGCATTCCCCGCTTCGGCGGGAACACCACCGGCCTGAAGACACGAGCACAGCATGTATGCCTCAGTTGACGTGAGGTATCGCGCGACGATCTGCATGTCGCCGTGGTACTCAATCGTGGGCTCAGGTGCGGCGTTGCACGATTGCACCTCAGGCGGCGATAGACCGCGAGACTGAGCTTCAGCGACGGCTATCGATTGCGCCAGCTCAGTGAGACCGCCCGAACTGGCTCGAGCAACGAGCTCTTCGTCTGAGAGACGGCGAAATAGCGCTTCGAGATCGTTACGATTGGTGCTCATAGCTCTAACGTAATGTATGCCGCAAAACCTGCGGTATAACCTGGCGCTTGCAATCTAATCTGGACATCAAAAACTCCTGTAAGCCGCTTGCATGCTGGGTCTCAAAGAAATATACTGTAATTTCATACAGGTATAAAAATTCCGTGAAACCCCGCAATCCTCCACTGCAGTCTGCCCGCTTGCTGGACCATGTCCGGGAGCGGGTTCGGTATTTGCACTATAGCCTTGGCACCGAGAAAACTTACCTGTATTGGGTCTGTTTTTTTGTCCGCTGACATGGCCGCAAAGGCCCCATGATGCGTCCGCACGACATGAGGACACGCGAGGTAGAAACCACCATCGCGGCCTATGTCGGTCCCGCGCAGATCAGAGAACCTCAGGCGACTGCACGGTCACCACGACGGTCTGGTTAAGGCCGTCGCGGTCACGGCTGCGAAGCCACCAGAGCGCGCCCTTTTTGACCGGGCATTCGCTTTCCTGCAAGCCGAGCAGCTGCGCGATGGCCTGCCCCAGGTTGGGCTGGTGGCCCACCACCAGAATCGGCGACCTGGCCGACGGCCATTGCACCAGCTCCAGCAACTGTTCAACCGTGGCGTCGGGCGCCAGCTCACTGCGGATTTTGTATTTGCGTCCCAACGCCAGCGCGGTCTGCTCGCAGCGCCGCGCCGGGCTGACGAAAATGCGCGCGCCTTCGGGCAACTGACGGTCCAGCCAGTTGGCCATGCGGGCCGCCTGCTTCTCACCCCTCGCCGTCAGTGAACGCTCAAGATCGCTGCCGCCCTGCGGGTCACCCTCGGGCCAGTCTTCTGCCTCTGCATGACGCCACAGGATGAGGTCCATGTTTATTTGTCCTGGTGATGGGGAGCCGAATAGCGCGCCATCAAGGCAGCCTGCGCACCGTGGCGCGGGGCATCGCCCTGCGGGTTCACACGCAGGTAGGTGCCGTCGGGCTGCAAATCCCAAGCGTCGCGCCTGTCATGCAGGTAGGCCACCAGGCACTCGTCGATGATGCGCTGGCGCAGCACCGGGTCGGTCACCGGCCAGGCCAGTTCCACCCGGCGCAGCATGTTCCGGTTCATCCAGTCGGCGCTGGAGAGCAACAAGGTTTCCTCTTCCGCGCAACGGAAGTAAAACACCCGAGAATGCTCGAGGAAGCGGCCGATGATGGACCGCACGCGGATGTTGTCCGTCACACCGGGCACCTGGGCCGGCAGCATGCAGGCGCCGCGCACAATCAGGTCGATCTTCACGCCGCGCTGCCCTGCCCTTACCAGCGCCAGCATCAGGTCTTCGTCGGTCAGCGCGTTCATCTTGGCCACGATGCGCGTGTCTTTGCCTTGCAGAGCGGCCTCGCCCAGCGAATCGATTTTCTCGATCAGCTTGCGGTGCAGCTGGAACGGCGCCAACAGCAAATGGTGCAGCTTGGGCAGGCGGCTCTGGCTAGCCAGGTGCACAAACACGTTGTCGATGTCGGCCGTCATCAACGGGTCGGCCGTCAGGTAACTCAGGTCGGTGTAAAGGCGGGCCGTGCGCGGGTTGTAGTTGCCGGTAGACAAGTGGGCATAGCGCACCAGGTGTTTGCCTTCGCGCCGCGTCACCAGCAGCATCTTGGCGTGGGTTTTGAGGCCCACCACGCCATACACCACCTGCGCACCTATCGACTCCAGCATTTCCGCCCAGTTGATGTTGGCTTCTTCATCGAAGCGCGCCTTGAGCTCCACCACCACCGTCACTTCCTTGCCGCGGCGCACGGCTTCGCGCAGCAGCACCATCAGCTCCGAGTCGGTGCCGGTGCGGTAAATGGTCTGCTTGATCGCCAGTACCTGCGGGTCGTTAACCGCCTCGCGCAGGAAGGCAAGCACGCCGTCAAAACTTTCAAACGGCTGGTGAATGGAAACGTCACCTTCCTTGAGCCGCTCAAAGAACGACTGGCCGGGCTGCAACTGGGTGGGGTAGCAGGCGCTGTAGCCGGGGAACAGCAGTTTGGGGTCGTTGACCAGATCGACCAGCTGCGTCAGGCGTACCAGGTTGACGGGACCATGCACGCGGTACAGGGACGGCGTCGGCAGGTTGAATTGCCTGAGCAGGAAGCTGGCCAGGTATTCCGAACACCCTGCGGAAACCTCCAGCCGCACAGCCTGGCCGTAATGGCGTTGCTCAAGGCCCTGGCGCAAGGCAGTGCGCAGGTTTTTCACATCGTCTTCGTCCACGGCCAGGTCGGAATGCCGGGTCACACGGAACTGCGAAAACTGCCCCACTTCGCGGCCGGCAAACAACTCGGCCAGGTGGGCACGGATCACGCTGGAGAGCGACACGAACAGCCGGCTCTTGTCCTTGCCGTGCGAAGGCATATGAATCAGCCGCGGCAACACGCGCGGCACCTTGACGATGGCAATGTCGTTGTCCCGCCCGAAGGCGTCGTGCCCGCCCAGCCGCACGATGAAGTTGAGCGACTTGTTGGCCACCTGCGGGAACGGGTGCGAAGGATCCAGCCCGACTGGAATCAGCAACGGCCGCACTTCCCTTTCGAAATACTCTTTCACCCAGCGCCGCTGGGCCGCATTGCGCTCGCCGTGCGAGACGATGCGTATGCCCTGCCGCTCAAAGGCCGGCAGCAGGTCGTCGTTGTAGAGCGAATACTGGCGCGCCACCATGTCGTGGGCCGCCGCAGAAAGTGCGGCGAAAGACTGCACCGAATACAGCGCTTTTTGTTCATTGGCCTGCGCCGCCGTCAGGTGGGGCGCGGTCCGGACTTCAAAAAACTCGTCCAGGTTGGACGAGACTATGCATAGAAACCTCAGCCGCTCCAGCAGCGGCACGTCCTGGCGCTTCGCCCAGTCCAGCACCCGCTCATTGAAGGCAAGAATGCTGTGGTCGCGGTCCAGGAACTGGACGGGTGGCGCGGCGGCGGCCACCGAGGCGGGTGAAGTGGGCATCAACAAGAGTGGTCTTTGTCATTAACAACAAGTCACAGTGTTGACGTGTTTCATGACAATGGCGTGACAGTACTTTTGACTGATGGTGCACCTACCTGAAAAGGCTGGCAAGTACTGCTCATGGCGTTGTTGTGCCCGGCGGTTACGAGGAAAGACTCGAAAAGCTGCGCTGCATGGGCCCAGCTGAAGTCCAGCGCGCGCAAGCGGGCTTCACGGCGCGGCACAGCCAAAGCGCTGTAACAAGCCTGTTGCAAATCTTCATGCATGACACCGCCGTGACAGCTTCCATCGGGCTTTCCGAGCACTTCCAGCGGACCATCGACCGGGTAAGCCGCCACCGGTGTGCCGACTGCCATGGCTTCGAGCATCACCAGGCCAAAAGTTTCCGACCGGCTGGGAAAGGCGAACACATCGGCGGCGGCATAAACCTTGGCCAGCTCATCCCTGGCCAGAACACCCATCCAGCGGACCTGCGGATAACGCTCCTTGAGTGTCGCCTCCAGGGGCCCCACCCCGCAGACCACCTTGGTACCCGGAATGTCCAGCTTGAGGAAGGCCTCGATGTTTTTTTCATACGACACCCGGCCCACAAACAACGACACCGGCCGCACCACCGTCCCCATGGGCGGGTACAGCCGCGCTTGCGGCTCAAAGCCGAAAAGCTCCGTGTCCACGCCGTGCGTCCAGCTGCGCAGGTTCTGAAAGCCCCGCTGCTCCAGCATGCGCAGCACGCCGTGAGTAGGTACCATCACGCCCGACGAGGGCCTGTGGAAATGGCGGAACAGCGCGTAACCCCATGACAGCGGAATCTTCAATGCCGCATGAAGGATCTCGGGGAACTTGGTGTGAAACGCGGTGGTGAACTTCAGGCCGCGCTTGAGGCAATAGCTGCGCGCAGCCCAGCCCAGTGGGCCTTCGGTGGCAATATGGATGGCCTCGGGCCCAAAAGCATCGAGCTTTTCGGTCAGGCCGCGCTTGGGGCGCACCGCCAGGTCAATGCCGGCATAACCCGGGCAAGGCCGTGTCTTGAACTGACCCGGCTGGATCACTTCCACCTGGTGCCCCAGTTCCTGCAGCTCCCGCACCAGTTCCACCAGGGTGGTGACAACGCCATTGACCTGCGGCTGCCAGGCGTCCGTTACAAGAGCGACTCTCATGCGGTCACCGTGGAAGCTATATGGCCGCGGCCCTGCGTCTCGTGCGCAGGCGCCCAGTGCACCAGCTCCAGCGTGCCGTCGAAGTTCTCGACCAGCGCGGTGCGGCTTTCCACCCAGTCACCGTCGTTGCAATACAGCACGCCGTTGATGTCGCGCATCTCGGCGCGATGGATGTGCCCGCAGACCACGCCCTGGTGGCCGCGGCGGCGGGCTTCATTGGCCACGGCCTCTTCAAAGTCGGTGACGTAATTGAGCGCGCTCTTGACCCTTTGCTTCAGGTAAGCCGACAGCGACCAGTACGGCAGGCCCAGGCGGGCGCGCAGGCTGTTGAGGTGGCGGTTGAGTTTGAGTGTGAATTCATAGAGGTTGTCGCCCACGTAGGCGAGCCATTTGGCGCACTGCACCACGGCGTCGAAGTAGTCGCCGTGGATGATCCACAGCTGCCGGCCGTCGGCGGTCGTGTGCACGGCTTCATCGATCACCTCGATACCGCCGAACTGGTGGCCAATAAATTCACGCGCAAACTCATCATGGTTGCCGGGCACATAGACCACGCGGCAGCCTTTACGGGCGCGGCGCAGCAGTTTTTGCACCACGTCGTTGTGCGACTGCGGCCAGTACCAGCGGCGGCGCAGCTGCCAGCCGTCGACGATGTCGCCCACGAGGTACAGGTTGTCGCTCGGGTGGGCCTTCAAAAAATCGAGCAGCGCAGCCGCCTGGCAGCCGGGTGTGCCCAGGTGGATGTCGGAAATGAAGATGGTGCGATAGCGCTTGCGCAGCGAGTCGTCGTCATCATGGTCGTCGCTGCTCCCGCTGAAGCCGTTCCCAGACGAAGCCAGCGCGCCCATGGCGTCAAACATGCTGCGCATCAGGCCTCCGAAGGGCTGCCCGACGCGGGCTTGCCGGAGAAATGCTTGAGGTAGCGCGGTGGCAGGTCGGCGATGCGCATCATCATGGGCAGGTCGGCCGAGTTGAAGTCCGGGTCCCAGGCCGGTGCGCCCAGCACCTTGGCGCCCAGGCGCAAATAGCCCTTGATCAACGCGGGCGGCTCCACGTCCAGCGTGTCGTCCAGCTTTTCCACCGGCAGCGCCAGGCGCGGTGTGACGCGGTATTCAATGGGTGCCAGATGCGTTTGGCGTACCTGGCGCCAGATGCTGGCGGCCGCGTGGCCGCTGGAGACACCGTTGTGCTGCATCGGGATGCTGGCGCAGCCGATCATCGTGTCCAGCTGGTTGCGCGCCATGAATTCAGCCAGCGCACCCCACAGCGCCAGGATGACGCCGCCGTGGCGGTGGTCGGCATGCACGCAGCTGCGGCCCAGCTCGACCATGCGCTCGCGCAGGGAGCGCAGGCGGGTCAGGTCGAACTCGGTGTCGCTGTAGGTGCTGCCCACGCGCTTGGCCTGGGTCGGCGTCAGCACGCGGTAGGTACCTATGACTTCCTGGCTGTCGGCATCGCGCACCAGCAGGTGTTCGCAGTAGTCGTCAAACAGGTCGACGTCGTGGCCGGGCAGCACCTTGGAAAGGTTGGCGCCCATTTCGAGCGCAAAAACCTGGTACCTCAGGCGCTGTGCCTGCCGGACCTCGTCCTGGTGCCGGGCCCAGCTGACCGTGATTTTCCCCACGGCAGGCCTTTGAACAGCGGCGGGAATGACAGCATGACCGCTTTGATGAAGTGACCCCCGTGGCATTGCGACTGGCGACAATGCAAAGGTGGGATTGGGCAGTTCTTTCATGGCTAACTCCTTGTTTCCTGGTGTCTCAACAACTTCGGCAACTTCAAATCGCGCTGTAAAAAAGCCCCAAAAAAGGGGCTTTGACTCTCAATCAGCGGCGGTCAGCGAAACCACCTTGTCACGTCGCCCCAAACCGGCGGCCAGCATCGGCCGCGCATTCGAAAGACCCTCAAGCCAGGGCCGGGTGCCCGCCTTGAAGCGCAAGCCGCCCGGGCTGTTCGCCAAGGCTTGCGCGGTGCAGCGCAGGATGCGCAGGCACTGCTTGTTGAAGTCCTGGATGCCGCTGCTCAGGGTGCGGCTGGGGCCATGCCCCTGCCCGTCATTAGCCAGGCTGGCCTGTTGTGGATTCGCTCCCATCGGGTGCTCCGTCATGCTGGTCATGGCGTGATTCTGGGAGCCGGGGGTGACGCGTTCGTGTCAGTTCAATGGCAGTTGTGTGACACCGGAAGAAATTCGCGCCGTGTGGCGGGCACGCGTCGGCCGCCTGCGCAGCGCGTTTAAGAGCCCACCGCGTACCTGGTTGCCAACAGCACTTCGAGCCTCTTTGTTATGGCTTTGCATTCGTCCACCTCCAGGCGGCTGAACTGGGCCGCCCAGGCTTTGGATGAAGCAAATTTTGGAAACTGCGGAGGTTCGCCCCATTGCCAATCAGGGTGACTCGCCGTTGGGCTTCTTCCAAAAATGTGGAGATGCATTTTCCGGTGAAGTTGAGGGGTTTTCGGTCCGGGGGGATGCGCCAGCTCGTTGAGCGCGTTGTTACCTGCCTCCCAGTAATTCAGGCACCCTCCGGCGAGTTGGGGCAGTGTTTCCAGCATGGCTCTTGCGGTGGCTGCGACCAGGCAGGCCCATAACGCCAGCTCATTGGGGGTCAGTTCACTTCTTTCCCACACCGGCCGGGGCGGATTGACCAGCAAATGTCCGCCATCGCTTCGATGGTTCATCGGGCTGGCGGGTAACGCGACCGTGCCCCCGGCGCAATGGATGAGTGTGTGGTGAATGTCCAAGTGAAAATCTCCAAAAAATCGAGAAAATGAAAAGAGTGACATCGGATTCGCGCTCAGCCGCTGCGCTGCCTCAGGCAGGCCATGGCGGTGGCCGAAAGAAGAAGTGCAGCAACGCCGTAAATCCATGCGGAGGGAACGATGGGCAACAACAGGCCGGCCAGCACCGGGCCTGCGCCGGCGCCCATGTCGCGCCAGACCGAGCGTGTGGCCAGCGCCTGTATGCGTCCGGGCCCCGGCGTGCGCAGTGCGACCAGCGGCGGCAGCAGCGGCAACAGCAAGGCACGCAAAACCACGATGGCAAGTGCGCAAGTCCACAGCCAGCCGAAACCAAAGCCCACAAGGGCAACAGAAGTGAGCACGGAGAAGGTCACCAGAAGAACTTCGACGCCATGCTTTTCAGCCATGTGTCCGCCGGCAGAACTCAAGACAATTTCCGCCAGGTAGCGGACCGACAGCAGAAGCCCGGCCACGATGACCGGGTTGCCGGGCAACAGGTCACGGCCCAGATAAGACAGGCCGATGATGAAGAGGCCGTCCAGCACCAGGCCTTCGATAAAGGAAAAGATGTCCAGGCTTCCCGGGAGTTTGATTCCTTTTTTCCTCGATGGCGGCTCGGCATGCGCGGCGGTTGGCAACTGCCGCGCGACCAGCAAGGCACTCAACGCGACAGCCGCGAACAGGAAAAAAATAACTTTGGGACCAAACCAAAGCGCGCACACCCCGCCCAATGGCAAAGCAAGCATGGGCCCCAGTGCCGTGAATGCGCGGGACCGCCCTGCCCGACGCGCAGCGCCCGCCGGTTCGGCAGTGGCCAATGCCTGGGTGGCCAGGTTCAGGGCTGCGAAGGCCAGGCCCCACAAGAGCCGCAAGAACAACAGGGCGACGAACCCGGTCAGCATCGCGTAGCCCAGTGCGCACACCGCGGCCGCTAGCGCCGCCAGTGAGCAGGTGAGCCGTTCACCGTTGCGGGCGTAAAACCTTGCCACCGCTGCGTAGCCCGCAATGCGCACCAGGCGGTTAGCAGCCAGGAGAATGCCCGCTTCGGGCAAGGTGACGCCAAACGCAGGAGCGAACATCGGCAGGAGCAGGTAGAGCACCGTGTCCCCCGGAAGTGAGAGCCCGAGCACCATGGCGGCGTGGCGCGAGTTGCGGTCGGAAGTAGAAGCCGTGATCTGTTGCATGGCTTGTATGGTGCGCAGGGCCGCCTCTCCCGACAAACGATATTAGTGCGCGGCACGTGTGAGAAAATTGCACACATGTTGCCTCGCCTGCCTCCGTTGAACGCGGTCCGCGCTTTTGCGGCGGCGGCGCGCCATCAGAGTTTCAGCCGGGCTGCCCTGGAATTGCATGTGACGCACGGCGCCATCAGCCGCCAGATCAAGGCGCTGGAAACCTATCTCGGCGTGGACCTTTTCGAGCGGAAAACCCGGCAAGTTCTTCTGACGGCAGCCGGCCATCAGTTCCATACGCAGGTGGGCCCCGCACTCGAGCAGATTGGCGCAGCCGCCGAATCACTCAGGGGTGGTACACCATTGCGCGCCGTCAAGATCAACGTCCGGCCCACGTTCGCGGTGCGCTGGCTGATTCCCAGGTTGTCAGCGTTCGTGGCGAAGCACCCGGACATCGAACCGCAGGTGATGACCAGCACCTTGCCGCCGGACAAGGCGGTGGACGAATTCGATCTGGCCATCCGGCGGAGCACCAAGGGATGGCCGCCGGCCATGCAGATTCATCCATTTCTGGAAGACGAAGTTCTTGTTGTTGGGTCGCCTGCATTGTTTGCCAGCCGCCCCGTCACCGGCCCGCACTCTTTGGCGTCCCATGTCCTGCTGCTGTCCAAATCGCGCAGCCACGATTGGGAGAACTGGAAAAAGCAGGTGAACGCGCCAGAGCTCAATCCCGCCAGTTGCCTGCAATTTGACCATTTGCACTTTGTGCTTCAAGCCGCCGTCGACGGGTTGGGTTTTGCCTTGGCGCCGGTATCGCAAATTACCCATGACATGGCGGCGGGGCGGTTGATGAGCCCCTTGCCGGAATTGCGGATGGCGCTGGGTCGCCACTATTTTGGCCTTGCACCCAATGCCACCCCGGAGACACAGCAGTTTGCGCAGTGGCTGATGGATGAACTGAACGCCGCGCCTTCAGCGGAAGATTGAGACCGGCAGCGAAGCGCCGCGCCGCGTAGGAGATCACCGACCTTTTTTCGGGAATGTCGCGCGCGAAGCGCCCTGCCCCAGCGCAGTATTTTCAAGCTCTCGCCATCACAGCGATCACGGCGAAGAAAACCCAGCCAAGGAGAACCGATATGCCCAGAGGCGACAAATCTGCCTACAGCGACAAGCAAAAGCGCAAGGCTGAACACATTGAAGAAGGCTACGAAGACCGCGGCGTCGGCAAGGAAGAAGCCGAACGCCGCGCCTGGGCCACCGTCAACAAGGAAACCGGCGGCGGCAAAAAGTCGGGCTCGGGCCGCGGCAAGGCGGAAAACCATGCACCGTCCCGCAAAGGCGGGCGCCTTGGCGGCGCAGCCGCAGCTTCCCGTACCGCGGAAGAGCGGTCAGCCTCCGCCAAAAAAGCCGCCGCCACCCGCAAGCGGAATGCGGCCAGGAAATAGCGCCTGCGGATCAAGCTGCCAGCGGGCGCAATGGCTGCACGCGGCGCCGTGAAATCGCTATTGTTTTGATAGCTGCTCGCGCCCATCCACATTGCCTCAACGAGCTAAATTACCCTTAAAAACGGGCTCTCAAGGCACTCAAAAAGACGCTTGGGCAGAGGAAAAAACATCGAAACGCTCAAAAACTGCCGTTTTTTTTTGTTTCGGGCATCAAATCACGTTCAAGCCCAATAGGAATCTGCGCGAGCAGCTATAGAAAAGATAGCAAAAATCAAACAACACCCAGACAGTGGAAGCGGCAACTACCTCGGCCATGGCAGCCTGTGGAGCCTGACCAGCGCTTCGCGCAGCCACATCACCATCAGCCCTGCGCCGGAGGCCGTACCCGCTTGCGAGCATTGATCACACGGGCACCGGCATCCAAACCCTGGCAAACCCCGGTGGCGACCAGACCGGTGACGGCAAGCATTGCGGCGGTATGAACGCCTACCGCCGCGAGGGCCAGCGCCAGGGGTCCTGACCCTGCCAGCTCCACAGCCCGCGCCTCCCCTGCGCACAACGGGATTAGGGCCGGCACCAGCATCAAGCCGGCGCCGTGCGCGGTGGACATCATGAAAGACCAGAGCGCCAGCCCGGCGTGCCCCGCCGGCGCGCGCGCCGCCCTGGGTGTGCGGCCCGACAGGTGAACCACGGCGAAGGCGGCCAGCAGGCCGCCTGCCAGGACCTGCAGCGTGAAGCGATCCATCGCCAGGCCCCCTGCCACCGCGCCGGCCACCAGCGCGACCGATGCGGTGTGCCCGGCTGCAATCGGCAGCAGCGCCCGCAGCGCCTGCGACCGGTCGCGTGCGCGCACGCCCCAGGCGGCAGCCAGCGCCCAGCCGGTGGCGGGGTTCAGCCCATGAAGGGCGCCGACCCCTGCCACCACAAGCCACGGCCAAAGGCTTGACATGATGTGCGCACCGGTCGCGGACTGCTCAGGCCTTGGTGCTGCAGCACGAATCGGCTTCGGGCGCGGGCGTGAATGCGGACGCGGTTTCGTAGCGGTCGTGGTGGCGCACCCAGTCCATCTTGTAAAACCCGTCATGCTCGTCCCGGCCCTTGGGCGTGAGGTCCAGCATGTTGTAGGTGCCCATCATCACTTCCACACCGCGCCCGTAGGTCGAGTAGGTGTGGAAAACCTGGCCTGCGTCATCCTTGTAGAACAGGCTGATGCCGGGCGCTTCTTCGGCCGGGAATTCGGTCATGCCGTAGTTGTAGTTGACGGTGCCGTTGACCCTTTCTTCGGGCTTGAAGCTCACGTGGAAGTCGTAGTTGAAGTCGCTGCTGTTCGAAGAAACCCACTTGAAGTTCCAACCCATGCGGCGGCGAAAACGCTCGATCTCGGGCAACGTCGCGCGCGAGACGGCCACAAAACTCACGTCGCGGTGCTCGAGGTGGATCTGCATGCCGGCCGTGTGGTCGGCCATGTAAGAGCAGCTCGGACAGCCCTGCTCCCAGCCCGGTCCAAACATGAAGTGCTGCACCATCAGCTGGCGGCGCCCTTCAAAAAGATCGGCAAGCGAGCGTTTGCCTTCGGGCGTGTCGAAGACATAGTCTTTTTCGATGCGGACCCAGGGAAGCGCACGGCGCTCGCCGGCTATCCGGTCGCGCAGGCGTGTCAGCTCTTTCTCCTGCGCCAGCAGAGTCTTGCGCTCGGCCAGCCATTTGTCTCTGGACACGACGGAGTGGTTCATTGGGGATGTTTCGGTCATGGTGGTATTCATGGTGAGCTCCTGGGTTAAACAAATGAGTGATTAAGTCGGTGATTAAGTGGAAAAGTGGATAGGCGGCAGGCGGTTTGGGATCAGGCAACGGCCGGTTGTTCACGGCGCATCGCCGTCTGCACCGCAGGCCGGGCCGCGATGCGTGCCTGAAACGCCAGCAGGTTCGGGAAGGCCGACAGGTCCAGCTTGACGAACTCCGCCCAGCGCGTGACCACAAACAAATAGGCGTCGGTCACCGTGAAGCGGTCGCCCAACAGGAACGGTGTGCGGCCCAGCGCGGCTTCCAGCAGGCGATAGTGTTTGTGCAGGTGGGCCGTGCGTGCACTGCGAACCTCATCGCTGCAGGCCGGGTTGAACAGCGGCATGTAGCCTTGGTGCAGTTCTGAATTGATGTAGCCCAGCATCTCCTGCAGGCGATAGCGCGCCATGCTGCCGCTGGCGGGTGCCAGCTGCGCCTCAGGCTTGAGGTCGGCAAGGTATTGCACAACGGCGGGGCCTTCCGTCAACAGGGTGCCGTCGTCCAGCTTGAGCACGGGCACCAGGCCTTTGGGGTTGATGGCGAGAAAGTCTTCGCCGTGCTCGGTGCGCTTGGCGACCACGTCGACCTTCACGAGTTCGATGGTGAGGCCCAGCTCATTGGCCACGATGTGCGGCGACAACGAACAGGCGGACGGGCTGTAGTAAAGCTTCATGGGTTTCTCCTTGGCTCGGTGAGCCGTTTGCTTGGGTTTGCGTTGCGTGGGTCAATGCGCTGCCCGACCCGTGCTGGTAACAGGTGCGCTCGTTATCGGTCCTGGTGACCGAATGGGGTTGTCGGCGCAAGGGGGCTACACCTTGCGCTGCGTTCTATGCGGCCCTTGCCGCTTTTTCTGCTTTAGGCCGCCGCACGGCGCGGACTTTTCCGCTCTTGCCGCCGCCCGCATAAAAGAGGTCCGCGCCGTCAGACTCCAGCCCGCTGACGCCGGTGCCCTGCGGCATCGCGAGCCGCTCGATCACGGCGCCGCTTTTCGGGTCGATGCGGCGAATCTCGCTGTCATCGCCCTCCCAGGTGCCGTGCCAGAGTTCGCCGTCCACCCACGTCACGCCGGTGACGAAGCGGTTGGATTCAATCGTGCGCTGGATGGCGCCGGTCTTCGGGTCAACCTGGTGGATCTTGCGGTCGCGGTACTGGCCCACCCACAGGCTGCCTTCGGCCCAGGTCAGGCCCGAGTCGCTGCCACTGCCGGGCGCCGGGATGGACGCCACCACCTTGCCGGTGGCCGGGTCGATCTTGTCGATGCGCGTCTCGGCGATCTGGTAGAGGTGCTTGCCGTCGAAGGCGGTGCCGGCGTCGCCTGCGCATTCCAGCGTGCGCGTTTGCTCACCACTGGCTGGGTCGAAGGCGACGATCCTTGCGCCGGTGGCGGCCCAGACGCGCTGGCCGTCGTGGGTGACGCCGGCGACGTCGTTGACGCCGGGGAAGCTGTACTCGCGCACGATCTCGGCGGGCCGCGCCTTGGGTTCGGGTTTTGCGGTGAGGGTCTTGCGTGTCATCGTTGCTCCTTGTTGCACCGTCCGTCGGCGCCATGGAGTCAACTCTATCCAATCGGCAGCGAAGCGGGGAGTAACAAGATCGTCGTGAATCCCGCCAGCGGCGGCGCCAGCCAGCGCTGAGCCCGTGCCCGGCCCATGGAGCGCACCCGCCCGCCGTCTTCCAGATCGGCCAGCGCCCGCTGCACGGTGCGCTGGCTTGCCCCGACGGCCAACGCCAGGGCCGAGGTGGACCAGGCCGCGCCGTCCGACAGCAACGCCACCAGCGAGGCCTGCTCGCCGTCAATGGGCGGTGCCAGCACGGCCACATCGCGCCCGGCCAGCGGCTTCAGGATAAAGCCCCGCTCGGTGGCTTCGATGCTTGCGAGTGCTTTGACCAGCGCGCGCAGGCGGCCGATCTCCACCCGCAGGCGCGCCCTGTGCGTCTCGTCGGGGCGCCTGGTGCGAAAGGCGGATTCGATCAGGGCTTCGCGGCTGACATCACCAGGCCATGCTTCGGCGAGTGAACGTGCCAGCGAGAACAACACCGGCCGACGCGCCAGCGGCCGCCACTGGTCTCCGGCCCCCAGCCCGCGGCGGCAGGCGTCGACCACCAATGCGTCCGAAGCCAGGAGTGCCGCAACCTCATCGAGGCGCAGCGCCTGTTCGCCGCCGGCGGTGAGGCGCCGGGCGGCGGGCCTGTCAAGCGCAGCGCGCGCTTCGGTGACTTCGGCCATGAGTGCCGGCACCTGCGCACGTTCGGCCGCTGCGTGCGCGCGTGCCAGCGCCATCCGCGCGTCGCCAACACGGAGTGAGCGCAGGGCAAGCTCGGCTGCGGTGAGTTCGGCCACGGCGCGCAGCGAAGGCGGCAGGCCGCGCGCATCCAGCTTCGTCAGCGCCGCTGCAGCCTCATCCAGCCGGCCCAGCAGCAACAGCCGCCGCGCGGTGATGAGCCAGGCCTGCAGCGCGTTAGCCGCGTCGGCATGCGCCTCCAGTGTGGCCGCTGCCGCTGCCAGTGCGCGTGGTGAGCCGGCAAAGTCGCGCATGGCCATCGCCACCTCGGCTTCTGCCACCACGCAGCGCGCACGCGCCAGTTCTTCATGGGCGCCGAAGCCATGCGCGGCGCGTTTCAGGAGCTCGCGGGCGCGCGGGTGATCGCCAAGCTGGGCCATGGCGATGCCGCGCAAAGCCAGAGCCGGCGGGTCGTCGCGCAGGGCAACGCGCTTGAGGGCACCGAGCGCATCGCCGGCGGCCAGTGCGCGGGCGGAGGCGGCAATCAGTGAATCCATGCTGACATGGTTATGCGCGTGACAGCCGACGCGCCGGCTGCGCCCCGGCGCGCGGCAGGCTGGCGCTGACCAGCGCCGCGGCCAGTGTGACGAGCCACGAGTAATACACCCACACCAGAAAAGCCAGCAGCGGCGCGAAGGCACCGTAAATCGTGCGGTAGGTGGGCACGTTGGCCAGGTAAATCGCGAAGCCGTACTTGCCCAGCTCAAAAGCAATACCCGCTAGCAGGCCGCCCGTGATCGCATGACTCCACCGCACGACGGTGTTCGGTACAAAGCGGAACAGGCAGGTGAAGCCGATGGCGCTCAGAATGGCGGGCCCCAGGTTAATGGCATGCGGCACCCAGGCAGGCCGCGCGCCCACCAGCCCGCTGGAAGCCTCCACCAGATAAGACGCGGCCCACAGGCTGGCGCCGATGAGCACCGGCCCCGTGAGCAGCATGCCTGCGTACAAAGCCAGCCGGCGCAGCACAGGGCGCGGTTTCTTCACCTGCCATATGCGGTTCAGCGTGTTTTCCATGCTCAGCAGCAGCGTCAGCGCCGACACCAGCAGCAGCGCAAAGCCCACCAGCGTGAGGCCATTGGCATTGCCCGCAAACTGCGCCAGGTGCTTCAGCACCGTCTTGGCGATGCCCTCCGGCAACAGGCCGCGCAGCAGGTGCTCGCGAATTGCGTCACCGGTGGCATGTAGCGCTGGCGTGCGCGCGAACAGCGCGAAGCTCACCGCCAGCATCGGCACCATGGACATCACCATCGTGAAAGTGAGACCGCCCGCCGCCTGGGCGATGCGCTCTTCCCTGCCGCGCTGCAGGAGGCGGGTGATCAGGTTGCCCTGGTTTCGGCTGGTTGCCATGGAATGGGAAGGCTCGCGTCGCGCCGGTCAGGAAATGCCGGTACGTTCAACCCAGCAAGCGAAACAGGCCATAGAGGGACAGCAGCCCTGATGTCACCAGAAGTCCGGTCTTGACCGAGCGGGCACCGACCAATGCGCCGATGACGCTGCAAGCCAGGATGGCGCCGAAGATGTAGGTTGTTTTCATGGCCGCAATGGTAATTCCATTTCCAGATCATCCGTGCACTTTGTCGGCTTCGCTGGCCGTACGTTTGTACTGTCCGCGCTTCGCCTTGGCGTTCACGAGTGATCTGGAAATGGAATAAGGCCTTCGCCTGGCCATCCGTGACATTTGGGACCGTTGTGGGTTGAAACCAACTCCTGGCAGATGATCGATTCAGGGCCTCTTTGCCGCCGCATCACCGGCATGAAACATTCCCGCCGGCCTGACGAAATTTCCGCCTCCCAGATGGTGAATCGTCTGCAGATCGAGGTTGTCGTCGCCGAAGCGCCAGTGCCCCTGCTGGAACACACGCTCATCGGCGGCGGCAGCGACCACCTCTGCAAAACAGGTGTCGTACGCGTCTTCGGTATGCCGTTCGCGGATCAGGCGGCACTCCAGCCATGCCGCGCAGCCCTCCTCCAGCAAGGGCATGCCGAGCACCGGCCCGGTGCGGACCTTCAAGCCGTATTGCGCAAACTTGTCGCCCCTGCGGCCGGACTCGCTGCCGACCGCATGCGTCAAGCCGGCCATGGCCGTGCACGGAAGACATATGCCGAAACCCCCGCTGGCGGTGATGAGTTCACGCGTATAGGTTTTCTTGTCGATCACGATGGCAATGCGAGGCGGCGTGAACTCCACGGGCATCGACCAGGCGGCGGCCATCACGTTGCGCGCCGTGCCGTGCGCGCTCGTCACCAAAACCGTTGGGCCGTGATTGATCAGGCGGCTGGCGTGTGCGAGGGCGACTTCCTTGAAGTGTGTCATGTCATTTCTTTCCGGTCCATTGCATGCTGCCGATTATGTTGGGCCCGATCCGTTTCAGGGCGGGCTGCCCCCTCGCCCCCCTTCCTCGCTACTTCCTCGCTACTTCTTCATGTAGTCTTCCAGCGGCTTGTCGCTCAGGTTGGCCCATGCCGCCCTGGTCAGCTCCGATGCGGGCATGCCTACCTGTGTGTTGTTCGGCGGTATCGGCTGGACAAACCATTTGTCATAGAGCTTTGCCACCTCGCCGCTTTTCGCCATTCTGGCAATGCTGGCGTCCACCGCCTGTTTAAAGGAGGCATCCCCTTTGGGCAGCATGATGGCAATCGGCTCGACGCTCAGCACTTCTTTCAGCACCACATAGTTTTTCGGCTGCTTTGACTGGGAAATCATGGTGGCCAGAATCTGGCCGTCCGCCACGAACGCCTCGGCCCGGTCATTTTCAAGAAGCAGGAAACCTTCGCTGTTGTCCTTGCCATAAACCTCCTTGAAGTCGACGCCCGCCGCGCGTTCGTGCTTGCGGATAAGCTGAACGGCCGTGGCGCCAGACGTGGCCGACACAGTCCTGTTGGCAAGCTGGGACAGGCTGGTGATTCCGGTCCTGGTTTTGGTGGCGACCCGGACTTCTTCAATATAGAGCGTCGGTGCGAAGGCAACATCCTTTTGGCGTGCGGCGTTGTTCGTCGTTGTCCCGCACTCCAGGTCTACCGTACCGTTTTGAACCAGAGGGATCCGGTTTTGCGCGGTGACAGACTGAAAGCGCACGTCCAGCTTCGCCAGGCCCAGCTGTTTCTGGATATCCGCGATCACCCTTTTGCAGATGTCCACATGAAACCCTGTGTATTCGCCGGCCCCCAGCGTATAGGACATGGCGCCGGAGGCTTCACGGACGCCCATGGTGACGGCTGCCGTCTCCTTGATCTTCTTGAGCGTGTCGATTGGCTGCGCGGTGGCCGCAGCCCCCGCCAGGGTGAACGCTGCGGCAATGCCCGAACAGGCTACCAATTTCATCATCATGCTTCCTTCACTTGGCAAACAGGCTGTCGAGCGTGGCGAAGGCTTTGAACTCGATGGCGTTTCCGGACGGGTCGAGGAAGAACATGGTGGCCTGTTCACCGGGCTCACCCTTGAAGCGGACGTAGGGTTCGATGACGAACTGCGTGCCCGCCGCTTTCAATCGGGCCGCCAGGACATCCCACTCGCCGAGGGACAGGATCGCGCCGAAGTGGCGAACGGGAACGTTGTGGCCGTCAACGGCGCTGGTCTGGCGGTGGCCGCATTCGTCGGGCGCCAGGTGCGCCACGATCTGGTGGCCGTAGAAGTTGAAGTCGACCCATTCGCTGGAGCTGCGGCCTTCGGGGCAACCCAGAAGCTCACCGTAAAACCGGCGTGCGACGGCGAGGTCGTGGACAGGGAACGCCAGATGAAATGGTGGAAGCACTTTGGCGGGAGTGGTTGCGTTTTGCGGGGTCATCGAAAGCCTCTTTGAGTCGTGGAAGCCGCACTTTAGGTCGATTGATGCACTTTGAAAAACGATATATATTCAATCTGAGAATCAATAATTTTGATGAATTAATATGAAACCCATGTGATTACCGAACTGAAAACCTTGATCGCGGTGGTGCGTTACGGCGGCTTTTCCGCCGCCGGCGGCCAGATTGGCCTGACACAGTCCGCCGTGAGCAGCCAGATCCAGCGGCTGGAAGAATTCCTCGGGCTGGCGCTCTTTGACCGTACACGGCGTTCCGCGGTGCTCAACGAAGCGGGCGCCAGGGTGCTTGCGCGCGCCGAAGAGATTGTTCTGCTGTTCTCCAAACTGGGCGATGCGGGCACCGATGACGAGCTAACCAGCACCTTGCGGATCGGCGCCATCGCCTCTGTTCAGTCTTCGGTGCTTCCCCGAGCACTGGCGGCGCTGAGGAAGGAGAACCCGAAACTGCCCGTCCACATCGCTCCCGGCGTGTCCATGAAGCTCATGGACCAGCTCGACAGTGCTGAAATCGACGCGGCGGTGATGATCCGGCCACCGTTCGGCATCCTGCCGGAGATGACCTGGCAGACCCTGATGTACGAACCCTTCAAGCTGCTCGTGCGCAAGGAAATCAAAGGGCGGGACTGGCGCGCATTGCTCCAGTCTCAGCCATTTTTGCGCTACGAACGCACGTCTTTCGGTGGGCGTCTGGTGACCCGGTTCCTGCGCGAGAACAAACTGGCGGTGCAGGACTCCATCGAGCTTGACGAGATTACAGGCCTGATGAACCTTGTCGCCGAAGGCCTGGGAGTTGCGCTGGTGCCGATGGTGGAGGCCTACCTGCCCATGCCACCGGGTGTGTGCGCAATCTCCCTGGGTGAAAAGACTTTTTACCGCGAGATCGGCATCCTGCACAAAGGCATGAGTTCCCGCCGGCGCGTCACGCAGGCCCTGGAAAGATGTCTTCGCGAGGCCCTGTCGCCGCCTGTTCGATAAAGTTTTTTGCCATCAAGATCGGCAGCGCTTGTGACACCGGGGATGCTGCCGGAGGCTCATCCCCGTCGTGCCAGATGCAGCCTAGATGGTCACCGGCCGTGACCCCGGTTGGACTCCATCCAGCTGGCCAGTGCGGCTTCATAGGTAGCCGAGGCACTTGCAAGCCGAAATTCGGCACTGGTTGACCCGGCGCGCCCGGCAACAAAGCCTTGCCATCCGTCGCCGTCTTCTGCCTCATAGATGCATAGATCGAAGTCGCCCGGTGGGGGACTGTCACCCAACATAAGGATGGTCGCGTCGTGCACCTTGTGAACCTTCATAGAGGGGCATTAGGCCACGAAACACCCTGTGCACGCGAACTGCAAACGTTGTGACCGCCCGGCAAAGTGCCCGCAGGTAAATATTACCCAGCCCCAAAGAAAAAAGGCCTCAAAACCGAAGTTCCGAAGCCTTTTATGCTGTTCTCAACGTAAAGCCGAGAGAGCGGGTTGGCAACGGCATCTCTGCCGTTGAGGGGGTTTGCAGGGCTTAGTAGCCGCCGCGACCACCGCCGCCGCCGTAGCCGCCACCGCCGGAACGATCGCCACCACCGTAGCCGCCACCACCGCCGCCGCCGAAGCCGCCGCTACGTGGAGGACGTGCTTCCATTGGACGGGCTTCATTCACGGTGATGCTGCGGCCGCCGAGCGACTGGCCGTTCATGCCGGAGATTGCAGCTTGTGCTTCGGCATCGTTGCCCATTTCGACAAAGCCAAAACCTTTGGAGCGACCGGTGTCGCGTTCCATCATGACTTTGGCGCTGGAGACAGAGCCGTACTGGCCGAAAGATTGTTGCAGGTCTTCGTCGCGGACCGTGTATGGCAGATTGCCGACGTAAAGTTTATTGCCCATGGGGACTCCTCAAAAATACATAAAACAAAAGCGATGGGGTCCCGAAAGCACAACAAACCTAAAAAGTACCGCCGTAGCGCGCGAAACTGACCGATCACCTAACCTGTGCGAATGCAATGGCAGCCGCACCTCCCGATTATGCGTGAGGAAACGCGGCGGCACCAGCATTCTTGTGCCTATAAGCGCAGCATTTGTCAAATCAGGCGCCCATTCCCTCGGTTAAACAGCGGAAATGACCGAAAAGACGCCATTACCGCGGATGCATGACCATGGACAGACCCGTGCAACCGGCCGGGCAGTCGAACGGCCCGGACTGCGTTGCGTTGAGGACGGGAAGCTCAACGGCCCGCCACACGCTCCCCTTTGTCATTGACGACCTGTTCACCGTCTTCCTTGCTGAACGCACCCCGCTGCGGCGTGGGCAGGATGTCCAGCACCATTTCCGAAGGCCGGCACAGGCGTGTGCCTAACGGCGTGACAACGATGGGCCGGTTGATCAGGATGGGATGGGCCAGCATCGCGTCGATCAGGGCTTCGTCGGCCAGCGTGGCATCGTCCAGGCCGAGATCCTTGTAGACGGATTCCTTTTCCCGGATTACCTCTCGCAGCGGCACTGCCATTTGCGCAACCAGCTCCCGCAGCTTCTCACGCGTAGGCGGGGTTTTCAGGTATTCGATGACCTCGGGTTCGATGCCGGCATTGCGTATCAGCGCCAACACATTGCGCGACGTTCCGCATTGGGGGTTGTGGTAAATCGTGACGGTGGAAGGCATAAGTTCACTCCTGAAACGGGATTGGTTGCATCGATTCAATAATTCAATTATATTTGAATTATGGAAACATTAATCACAAACCTTGATTTTCCGCCGCTTGAGGAAGGTTCTGCCGTGAAGGCCCTGGCAGCGCTGGCGCAAGCCCAGCGCCTGCGCGCGTTCCGCGCCCTCGTCGTCGCCGGGCCTGACGGATTGACGCCGGGCGCGATGGCCGAACAACTGGGCGTCGCACCGAGTGCCCTGTCTTTCCATCTTAAAGAGCTCTCACACGCGGGCCTCGTCAGCAGCGAAGCACGCGGGCGCAACCTGATCTACCGCGCCAACTTCGGGCAAATGAATGCGCTGCTGGGCTACCTGACGGAGCACTGCTGTGAAGGTGGCGCTTGCGAGGTAGCCACCAAGGCCGATTGCAGCAACTGCTGAACGCCACTACGCGATTACGCGCCACCACCTCATCACCCACAACACAACCACCCAAGGAGAGCCCCATGAAACGCTTCCATGTCCACGTCCATGTGACAGACCTCGAAAAAAACATCGCCTTTTACTCGGCCATGTTTGACCAGCAGCCAGCCCGCACCGAAGCCGACTACGCCAAGTGGATGCTCAGCGACCCACCGGTCAACTTTGCCATCTCTACCCGGGGAAGTGCGCCCGGCGTGGACCATCTGGGCATTCAGGTCGACAGGCCCGAAGAGCTGCAGGCCCTGAAAGCCAGCGCCACCCGCGCCGACATGACACTGCTGGACGAAGGCCCCACCACCTGCTGCTATGCCCGCAGCGACAAATACTGGCTGACCGATCCGCAAGGCATCGCCTGGGAGCAGTTCCATACGCTGGACAGCATCCCGGTATTCAGCGAGTCGGCATCAACACCCAATGAGTCTGCAGCCCAGTCCTGCTGTGCGCAAGCAGCTACAAATACTGTAGCAACCGTGCAGCTTTCCAAAGCCCCGCAATCCGCCCAGGGCACCAAAGCCTGCTGCTAGACAACGGCCAAGAGAAGAGGCCTTCCCATGACAACGCAACCCATCAACGTCCTTTTCCTGTGCACCCACAATTCGGCCCGCAGCATCCTGGCCGAAGCCGTGTTGAACCATATCGGCCAGGGCCGGTTCAAAGGCTATTCAGCGGGAAGCAGCCCGCGCGAAAACCAGCAACCCAATCCGTTGGGGCTGCAGACTCTGCGCACCGCGGGCATTTCCATCGAAGGCCTGCGCAGCAAAAGCTGGGATGATTTCGGCAAACCCGACGCACCGCACATGGATCTGGTCATCACGGTGTGCGACAACGCGGCGGGTGAGGCCTGCCCCTTCTGGCCGGGCCACCCCGCCACCGCACATTGGGGTTATGCAGATCCGTCCGAAGGTGACGGCACGGAGGCGCAAAAACTGGAAGCATTCCGCCAGACCCTGCATGCCATTCGCCGCCGGCTGGATTTGCTGGTCAACCTTCCGCCGACCCATATTGACAAGTTGATGCTGCAAACCAGCGCGCGTGATCTGGCCCGCTCATGAGCCAGGCGATAAACATCACGCCCGCAGAAGCCCCCAGGCCTTTAGCACAGCAACTCCTCGCGGAATTCGTCGGCACCGCCGCCCTGCTCTGCGCCGTCATCGGCTCGGGCATCATGGCCGAGCGCTTGAGCGGCGGCAACATCGGTGTGGCCCTGCTGGCCAACACACTGGCCACCGTGTTTGCGCTGTACGTATTGATTGAGGTGCTGGGCCAGGTGAGCGGCGCCCACTTCAATCCGCTGGTGACGCTTGTTTTATGGTCGAAAAGCCCTTCAACCCAGAAAGGACGAGCGCAAGCAGCTATTCTTTTTATAGCATTCCAGTTGCTGGGCGCTGTAGCCGGAGCCTGGCTGGCGCACGCCATGTTTGACATGAGCGTGCTGCAGTTCAGCACCAAATTGCGCAGCGGCTGGGGCCAGTGGCTGGCCGAAGCGGTCGCCACGGGCGGATTGATTTTTGTCGTGCTGCGCGCCCCTGCGGCCAAGGCGCCGGCGCTGATCGCCTGCTACATCGGCGCAGCGTACTGGTTCACCGCCAGCACCTCGTTTGCCAACCCGGCCGCCGTGTTGGGACGCATGTTGTCAGACAGTTTTGCCGGCATTGCGCCTGCCAGTGCAGCGGGCTTTGTGGCTGCCCAGGCTGCCGGTGCGTTGGCGGGCGTCGCCCTGCACCATGCGCTCGGCCGGCAGCAGGCCGTGGGCCAAGGCTGAAACGCAGGCGGCGGATCAAGGCACCGCGTCCGTCCTTGGTACCCTTGTGGCTGTGACACCGAAAAGCCGTTCTGCCACCGTCGTCCAGCTGGGCATCGCACAGACGCTGGCATGGGCCTCCAGCTACTACCTGCCGGCAATTCTGGCGGTGCCCATGGCGCGCGACCTTGGCGTCAGCACACCCACCGTGTTTGCCGCTTTTTCTGCTGCACTGGTGGTCTCCGCATTGCTGGGCCCGGCTGCGGGCAAAGCCATTGACCAGCATGGCGGAAGGCCGGTGCTGGCCGCGAACAGCCTGATTTTTGCAGCCGGCCTGCTGGTGCTGGCCCTGGCACAGGGGCCGGTGGGCCTGTTTGCCGGCTGGGTGATTCTGGGCGTGGCCATGGCCGCGGGCCTTTACGAAGCGGCCTTTGCCGCGCTGGTGCACCTGTACGGCAAAGACGCTCGCGGCGCCATCACCGGCATCACACTGTTCGCGGGGTTTGCTAGCACCGTGGGCTGGCCCTTGTCGACCTGGCTGGAGCTTGAGTGGGGCTGGCGCGCGACCTGCCTGGCCTGGGCTGCGCTGCATTTGCTGGTGGGGCTGCCGCTGAACTGGCGGCTTCCGGCTTCGCCCGCGCCAGGCATTCCCACCGAGTCTCATTCAGACACAAGCCCGACCGATGCCCTGGCGCCCGCCGCAGCGTCCGCACAATCCACATCCACCTCTTCTCTCACCTCCTCCGCCTCCAGCAGCACCCGCACCGCAGTCCTGCTGGCGCTGGTGTTTGCCGTCACCTGGTTCATCAGCACGGCCATGGCCGCACACCTGCCGCGGCTGTTGCAAGCCCACGGCGTGCCGCTGGCCACAGCGCTGGTATTTGCCGGGCTGGTCGGCCCCGCACAGGTTGCGGGCCGGCTGCTCGAATACGGCCTGCTGCGCAACATCCACCCGCTGGTGTCGGCACGGGTGGCCGGCTGCCTGCACACGCTGGGCGCAATGGTGTTCCTGTTTTTCGGCGTACCGGCCGGTGCGGTGTTCACCCTGCTGCACGGCGCCGGCAACGGCGTGCTGACGATTGCCAAAGGCACGCTGCCGCTGGTGCTGTTTGGCGTGCGGGATTACGGCGCGCGCCAGGGATTGTTGATGGTGCCGGCCCGCTTTGCGCAAGCGACTGCGCCCTGGCTGTTTGGCCTGGCGATCGACCGGTTTGGCGCGAGCGCACTGTGGTTTTCAGCGGCGTTGGGGTTGGTGGCTTTTGCGGCGTTGATGCTGCTGCGTGATCCGTCGCGCCCGGCCAGCCAAAGCGCCTGAAATCGTCAATCCAGCCACTTCTGGAAAAACTGCGCATGGCCCATGGCCGGGTCCAACTGGTAGCCGGCAAAACCGATGCGCTCATAAAGCTTGATGGCGCTGCGGTTGCCCTGCAGCACTTCGAGCGTCAGTTTGCAGGCGCCGCGTTCGCGTGAAATCTCGTCCACCAGCGCAAGCATTCTCTCGCCGATACGCTGGCCACGGTGGCCGGGCAGCACGGCCACGTCATGGATGTTGACGAGCGGGCGGCAGGCAAAGGTGGAAAAACCTTCAATGCAGTTGATGAGGCCGACAGCCTTGTCGCCGCTAAAGGCCAGCACGCTGAAGGCATGCGGGCGTTTGGCGAGTTCACTGACGAGATTGTCTTTGGCGAAATCGCTTAGCGGCTTGGCGCCGCCGGCCGGGTCTTGCGCATAGGCGTCGAGCAATTGCACGACAGCGGCGGCATGCACGGGGTTGTGATAATCGGCGCGGCAAACCTGCAGCGGGCTTTCGGAAGGGTTGGAGGATTCGGTCACGCGATGCGCTTTCAGTGCAGACAATCGGGTGATTCTAAAGACGGCGCGCAAAGCAGAGCGCAAAACCGGGATTTAAAGCCAGTACAACTCTTTGGCGTTGCCACCCATGACGGCCGCCTGGCTCGCTACGTCGAGCGGCGCAAGCAATTGTTGCGTCTCGCCCCACCACTGCGCGTAGCTGCCGGCCAGCTCCAGCACGGGCCAGTCACTGCCCCACACCACACGCTGCTCACCAAAACTTTTGAGTACGCGCTTGCCCCAGCGCGTGACAGCGCCGGCAGCCGGCTCCGGCCCGGCCTCGGTCATCAGGCCCGACAGTTTGCAATAGGCCTGTGTCTCGCCGGCAATGCGCAGCATGTCGTCGGCCCAGGGCTGCCACTGGCCCGCAGCGATGTCGGGTTTGGCGGCATGGTCTATCACCATGCGCAAATCCGGGTGCCGGCGCGCCAGTGTCACGATATGCGGCAGGTGCACAGGCTTGACCAGCGCATCGAGCACCAGGCCGCATTCCACCATCGCATGCAGGGCCGGCGCCAGCGCTGGCTGCAATATCCATTGCGCATCGGCAATGTCCTGCAGCATCGGGCGCAGTCCCTTGAGCCGGGGGTGGCGGGCCAGCGCCGCTATGCGGGCAGGTGCGTCTGGCGCCAGCATGTCCACCCAGCCGACCACACCCAGCACACCGGGGCTCGCATCGGCCTGCATCAGCAAAAAATGTGTTTCGGCTTCAGTGGCTGCGGCCTGCACCAGCACGCCACCCCGCACACCCCATGGCGCAGACTGCGCCTGCCAGTCCTTCACGGCCACATCGCGGTAGATCGGCGCCAGCTCCGGTGTCAGCCAGCCGTAGTCATCACGCGCCAGCTGCCAGCAATGAAAGTGCGCGTCAATCACCGGAAACGATGTCATGGCGTCAGCGCCTCTGCGGGCAGCAGGCCCTCTGCGCGCAGCGCTGTCCAGAACTCCGGCGGGATGGGGTGCGCCATCATGGCCACGGCGTCCGTCCATTCGTTGACTTTGCGGGCACCCAGCATGAGGCTGTGCACAGCCGGGTGTGCCAGCGGAAACTGCAGTGCGGCGGCGCGCAGTGGAACACCATGCGCCTCACAAACCGTTTCAATTTTCGCGGTCCGCTCCAGCCATTCGTGCGCGGCCGGCGCGTAGTTGAAAGTTGCAGCACCGCCGCGCGTTCCGGTGGCAAGAATGCCCGAGTTAAATGCGCCGCCCAGCGCGATGCGCACACCGCGCGCCAGGCACTGCGGCAGCAAAACAGGCAGCGCACTGTGGTCCAGCAGGCTGTAACGGCCTGCCAGCATCAGCACATCCAGATCGGCTTCACGCAATACGTCCAGTACGACGCCCACATCATTGGTGCCCAGCCCGATGGCGCGCACAAGGCCTTCGCGCTTCAATTGCTGCAGTGCCGGCAACGTTTCATCGATCAGCTGGCGCAGCACGGCCCCCGCGTTGGCGCCATGGGTTTGGGCGTCCGGATCGTGAATGTAGACGCTGTCGAGCCGGGACATGCCCAGCCGCTGGAGGCTGTCTTCCACGCTGCGGCGCGTACCCCCGGCGCTGAAGTCCCAATGCTGGTTAAAAGGCAGGATGTCGACATAGCCGTGCTGGGCGGTCGCGGCACGCCCGTCGGGTGTCAGGATGCGGCCAACCTTGCTGGACAGGGTGAAGCTGCCCCGTGGCCGCGAGCGCAGTCCATCGCCCATCCGCCGCTCCGACAGCCCATGGCCGTAATGCGGTGCGGTGTCAAAACTGCGGCAGCCGCCGGCCCAGGCGGCATCTACCAGCGCCTTCGCCTCTTCGTTGCTGACGGCCGAAAACAGGTTCCCCAGCGGCGCGCCGCCGAGCCCGAGCCGAAGGGATGTGGGACTGGAAGAGGTGGAAGTCATTTCAACATGCCGGCAAAGCCGCAGTTCCGGGTAAACACCAATAAAAGTTCAGCAATGTTATAGCTAACATGTCAGTCATCCAACCCGGAGAAACCCGCAGCCTGAAAAGCCGGGCGGATCTGGGCCATTGCCTTTCAATACCTCAGCCCCAACGCATGCTCAAGAATATTCCGCCACTGTTGATCCCTGACGCACTGCATGGACTCTGCAGCATGGGCCATGGGGATGACGTCGCCATCGTGGACGCCAACTTTCCAGCCGCTGCCGTGGCGGCCCGGGGCGGCGCCCGGCTGGTGCAGCTGGCGGGTGTCACTTCGCCGCAGGCATTGCAGGCCGTACTGCAACTTCTGCCGCTGGACAGCTACGTGCGCGACGCTGCCTGGACAATGCAGGTGGTGGGTGATGCCGGCGCTGTGCCCGCCCCTGTCGCCGAATTTTCTGCACTGCTGGCTCTGGCGGCCGAGCGGCCTGCCGCCACGCTGGAACGGTTTGAGTTTTATGCGCGCACCGAAGCGGCCTTCCTGATCCTGCAGACGGGCGAGCAACGCAAATACGGCAACATCTTGCTGCGCAAGGGCGTTATTTCAAGCGACGCGAGCTGACCGACCCATGAGCAGTACGGCGCAAGCGCCCCACAGCCCGCCCATAAGCCTGCGCGCGCAGGCTTATGAGAGCTTTCAGCAGCAAATCGTCGATGCCAACATTCGCCCCGGGCAATTTGTTTCGCAGCGCGAGCTGATGCAACTGCTGGGCATGCCGCTGGGTGCCGTACGCGAGCTCATTCCCCGCCTGGAGGCCGAGGGCCTGCTCAAGACCGTGCCGCAGCGCGGCCTGCAGGTCGCCCACGTGGACCTCAAGCTGATCAACAACGCCTTTCAGCTGCGCCGCCTGCTGGAGCGCGAGGCCGCCACCCGCTTTGTCACCACCGTGTCGGACGCAGACCTCGCAGCCATCGAGCAGGCGCACCTGAACATCGTCAAGCGTGCGCGGAAAAAGGCCATTGACGACAGCCTGCTCAAGGACGCCACTGCGGTGGATTGGGGCCTGCACGACCTGATGATCGACGCACTGGGCAACGAGCTGATCTCCGAGGTGTATCGCATCAACAGCCTGCGGGTGCGGCTGATCAAGCTCGAAGGCTCGACCCTTTCACCCGACGTGCTGATTCCAGCCATGGAAGAGCACCTCTGGTTCATTGACGCCCTCAAGCGGCGCGACGCGCCTGCCGTGATCGAACGCCTGAGCCACCATATTGAAAGCGCGCACCGACGTGTGCTAGGACTGCCGCGGCCCGACATGCCGTGGTCTTTGGAGAACCCTGAATGACGATTTCCCCCGCAGCCTCTAACGCCGCATTCCGCGGCATCTGGCCTGCCCTGCTTACACCGCTCAATGCCGACCTCAGCATTGACCACGCCAAATTTGCCGCCCATTGCAAGCACCTGATTGCCAGCGGCTGCCCCGGCGTGACGGCTTTTGGCACCACAGGCGAAGGGCCATCATTCTCCCTGGCCGAGCGCAAGGAAGCCATTGACCAGCTCATCAAGAACGGCATTCCGGCCGCGCAGATCATGGTGTCGACCAGCTGCGCCGCCCTGCCCGAAACGCTGGAGCTGACGCGCCACGCCGTCAAGGCGGGGGTGCACGGCTGCCTGATGCTGCCGCCGTTTTTCCTCAAGGGCGTGTCCGACCAGGGCATCATCGACAGCTACCGCTATGTGATCGACGGCATGGCCGGCACGCCTTTCAAGCTATACCTGTACCACATCCCCCAAGTGACGGGCGTTCCGCTGTCGCACCATGTGATCAGCACGCTCAAGAAGCAGTACCCGGACACCATCGTCGGCATCAAGGACAGCGCCTGCACCACCGCGCACTCGGTCGGCCTGTCCGACGCGTTCATGAAAGACATCACGGTGTACGTCGGTTTTGAGCCCGACCTGCCGGAGATGGGCCGCCGCGGCAGCACCGGCGCCATCAGCGGCCTGGCCAATTTCATGCCGCGCCTGGTCAAGCGGCTTGTCACAGAGCCCGACGCCCCCAGCACGCCCGCCGAACGCGAGCGCGTTGTCGAGCTCATCGGCATGCTGGGCCCCTATTCACTGATGCCCGCACTCAAGGGGATCATGGCCATGCTGAGCGGCGACAAAACCTGGCTGCGCGTGCGCGCACCGCTGGTGGCTTTGACAACCGACGAATACACGGCCCTGGAAAAAACCATCGGCGCCTTCGGGATTAATACAAAATCCGAGTAACGCCACGCCGGGCTGGTCCCGGTACGGTTTCAATAATTTCACGCGACTTAACGACAAAGTAAGGAGACAACATGACAGCTTCCCTCAAAGGTATTTTCCGCCGCAGCCTGCTGGCCACCGCTTCCGCCGTGCTGCTGATGGGCGCCCTGCTGCCCGCCGCACAGGCACAAAACAAGGTCCTGCTCCGCGTTTCCACGCCGGCCGTGCCGGACGACTGGCACGCCAAGATGTGGACGGTCTTCAAGGAGAACCTTGAAAAAAGCGCGCCCGGCGAATTCGACGTGCAGATCAACCTGAATGCATCGCTCTTCAAGCAGGGCACAGAGCCCGCCGCCATGGCGCGCGGCAACCTTGAGCTGTCGTCGATTTCCGCTTTTGACATCGCCAAGCTGATTCCCGAATTCTCGATCTTCACGGCCGGTTACATCGTGCGCGACCCGGACCACCAGCAAAAGGTGTTCAACGGCCCCATCGGCACCGAGATGTTCAAGATGGTTTCCGAGAAAATGGAAGTAACGCCGCTGTCTACCGTGTACCTCGGCACGCGCCAGGTCAACCTGCGTGAAGCCCGCAACGTCAAGACTCCCGCCGACCTCAAAGGTGTGAAGCTGCGCATGCCCGGCTCCAAGGAATGGCTGTTCCTGGGTGAAGCACTGGGCGCCACGCCCACACCGCTGGCCTTTGGCGAGGTCTACCTGGGCCTGAAGACCGGCACCATTGACGGCCAGGACAACCCCCTGCCCTCCGTGCGCGCGGCGAAGTTCTATGAAGTGACCAAGCAGATAGTGCTGACCAGCCACCTGGTGGACGGGATCTTCATCGCGATTTCGAACAAGGCTTACAACGCCATGAACGCGGCGCAAAAGACCAAGGTCAAGGCTGCTGCACAGGCCGCTTCCGCCTACAACAATGAAAACCGCATCAAGGAAGAAGGCCAGCTCGTCGAATTCTTCAAGAAAGAAGGCCTGACCGTTACAACGCCGGATGTGGACGCTTTCCGCAAGACAGTGCAGACGACTTACCAGAACTCCGAGTACGCCAAGGCCTGGCCCAAAGGCCTGCTTGAGCGTATCAACAGCACGAAGTAATTCCTGCAGAGTGCCCTGAAAACAACCATGAAAAGCTGGCTCCAAAAAACCGCCAACCTGATTGGCGGTGGACTCTTCCTGACCCTGTTCATCGTGTTCGTGATCCAGATCACGGCACGGTTTTTATTCAACAAGCCGCTGGCCTGGACAGATGAGGCAGCCGTGATCCTCTATGTCTGGGTCATCCTTTGGGCCGCCGCCGTGGTGGTGCCTGAGCGCGAGCATGTGGTGTTCGACCTGGTCTGGAACAACATGCCCTACCGCGGCCGCCAGGCCATGGCGATTACCGGCAACCTGCTGGTCGGTGGCCTTGCGGCCTGGGGCATTCCGGGCTGCTGGGACTATGTGCATTTCATGGCCCGCGAAGGAACGCCCGTGCTGGGCGTGTCTTTCCAATGGGTTTTCATGCCTTTTGTGCTGCTGCTCGCTGCTCTGGCGGTACGCTCGGCCTGGGCGATCTGGGATGCGATCCGTGGCAAGGGTCTTGAGGCGGAGCTGCGGATATGACGAGCGCTATCTGGGTATTGGTTGGGGTGCTGGCAGGCGGCATGCTGCTGCGCATGCCCATCGGTTTTTCGATGATCGCGGCGGGCATCGGCTACCTTGCAGTCAAGGGCCAGGACATCGGCCTGGTGGCCGAGCAAATCGGCAACGGCCTTTACAACAGCTACGTGCTGCTGGCGGTGCCGCTTTTTGTCTTCGCCGCCAACATCATGAACGCGGGCACGGTCAGTGAACGGATCTTCGACTTCTGCCGCATCCTGGTGGGCCGCTTTCGCGGCGGTCTGGCGCAGGTGGACATTTTGGTCAGCGTAATTTTCTCGGGCATGAGCGGCAGCGCTATCGCCGACGCGGCCGGCCCCGGCCTGGTCACGATTCGCCAGATGCTGAAAAAGCCGGAATACTCACGCGGCTTTGCCGGCGCGGTGGTGGTGGCCAGCGCCACACTGGGTCCCATCATCCCGCCGTCTATCCCCATGGTGATTTACGCGCTGGTGTCGGGCGCTTCGGTCGGCGCGCTCTTCCTGGGCGGCGTGGTGCCGGGCTTCCTGATGGCCGGGCTGATGATGGGCGTGGTCGCGGTCATCGCGAAAAAGCGCAACATGCCGCGCGACGAACCTGTGCCACGCTCGGAATGGGCCGGCCTGATCTTTCGTGGTGCGCTGCCGCTGTCGATGCCCATCGTACTGTTGGGCGGCATTTACTCCGGCATCTTCACGCCGACCGAAGCCGCCGCCGTGGCCGCGCTGCATGCATTGATCCTGGCGGCGCTGGTGTTCCGCGCATTGACGTGGCGCAGCTTCTGGGTCGTGGTGATGGAATCCACACGCGCCAGCGCGGTGATCACCATGATCCTGGCCGGCTCCTTCATGCTCAACTACGCCTTCACCGCCGAAGGCGTGCCGCAGGCCATGGCCGCGTGGGTCGACAGCATGCACTTCTCGCAGATCGGCTTTTTGCTGATGGTCAACGTCATGTTCCTGGTGCTGGGCTGCTTCCTCGATGTGTCGGTGCTGCTGCTGGTGTTTGTGCCCATGCTGCTGCCGGCGGCCAAGCTGCTGGGCGTAGACCTGGTGCACTTCGGCGTGCTGGTGGTGCTCAACATGATGATCGGCCTGATCCACCCGCCTTTCGGCATGCTGCTGTTCGTGACGAAAGCCCTTACCGGCATTCCCATCGGCGAAATGATGAAGGAAGGCTGGCCTTTCCTCGTCATGCTCCTGCTGTTGTTGCTGGCCATGACTTGCTTTCCGCAGATCGTCCTCTGGCTGCCGCAGACCATGGGTTATGGCGGGAAGTAATGGCTCCCCCCGAGGCACCTGCGGCGCCTTCCCCCTCGAGGGGCGACGCTAGCGGCCCTGCAAAGCCGGTTCCGCGGCGTCTCTCGGTTTGGGGATTCTCTTCACCTCTGATACTGCAATATGAATGACGAATTGAATGCCGATGTCGTTTGCGTTGCCAGCTGGAACGCCGACCTGATCTCCCGCGTCGAGCGGCCCATCGCACGCGGTGAAACGCTGATGGCCACTGATTTCAGCATCAGCCCGGGCGGCAAGGGCAGCAATGCGGCAGTGGCTGCTGCCCGACAGGGTGCGCGTGTGGCACTCATTGCCCGTATCGGCGACGACGATTTCGGGCGCATGGGGATGAAGCTTTGGCAGGACGAAGGCATAGCCACCACACACGTCGAGCAAGTAGCCGGTGAGCGCAGCGGCGTTGCGCAAATCCTCGTCTACGAGGACGGCGACAACAGCATTGCGGTGTATCCGGGTGCCGGCAAAGGCCTGGCCGCGCGGCATGCGCAGGCCGCGCAGCAGGTGCTGGGCGCTTGCCGCGTCGTGATGGCTTCGTGCGAGGTGCCTGCAGACGCCACGCTGGAGGCCTTTCGCCTGGCCCGCGGGGCAGGCGCCATCACCATACTGAACCCCGCGCCTGCTCGGCCCCTGTCAGATGAGCTTCTCGCGCTGGTCGATGTGCTCACGCCCAATGAAAATGAACTCTACCTGCTGGCCGGTGCAGCGCATGCCGGTTCGGCGGACGACGCTGCCCTGCAGCTGATCAACCGCGGTACACGCGCCGTGCTCGTCACGCTGGGCGCTTCCGGCTGCCGGCTCTTCCAGGCCGGCAAGCCGCCTGTTTCACTGCCGGGCCGACCCATGGCAGTGCGCGACACCATAGGCGCGGGTGACACCTTCACCGGCGCGCTGGCCGCCGCGCTGGCACGCGGAGAGCCGCTGCCCGTCGCCATGCAATGGGCCAACGCGGCTGCCGCGTTGTCCGTGACGCGGCACGGCGCCATCGACGGCATGCCGTCCTCCGCAGAAACCGCGGCCTTGCTTGCGTAGTCGTTGTTATTGAAAAAAAATGGCCGTAGCCCAATGACAACGGGCGCAAGCAGCTATTAAAACAATAGCAACCAGCCAATCCAGGCCGACCTCTCGTTGTTGCCCGCAACCGTGTAGGCGAATCGCCGCTTTACCGGATATTTACGCACCTCTTTCAGGCACTTTATCTGCGCCGCCGAGGCTTGCAGTGATAATTATTGAGCGCCGTCAGGTGGACCCGAGGGCTTCGGCTGCCGGCGCATGAATCACCATCAAACACAAAAAATAGCTGCACCGGCCCGTCTGGCGCAGCGGGCACCAAGGACAGCTGATGGACCCGAAAGACGAGACGCCGGAAAGCGGCGCCCCTACCCCATCCCGTAAACGACTGAGCCGCCGCGCGTCCATCATCGGCAGCGTGATCGCCGTACTGGCACTGGCCGGCACCGGCTGGCTGGCCTGGCACCTGACCCACCCTTCCACAGACACCCCAACAGGTGGCCCGGGCGGTCCTGGCGGAGCCTTCCGGCGCGGTGCACCGGCCACCACGGTAGGCGTCGCCACCGCCGAGAAGGCCAGCATCCCGATCGTCCTGGAAGCCTTGGGCACCGTCACTCCCCAGGCCACGGTCAGGGTACGGCCACAGGTTTCCGGCGTGATGGAAAAGGTTTTGTTCAAGGAAGGCCAGATGGTCAAGGCCGGTGAACTGCTGGCCACCATCGACCCGCGCCAGTTTGAGATGGCGCTGATGCAGGCCGTGGGCCAGCGCCAGCGCGACGAAGCCCAGCTTGACAGCGCCCGCGTCACCCTGCAGCGCTTCAAGACCCTGCTCGAGCAGGACTCGATTGCACGGCAGGAAGTCGACACGCAGGCTGCACTGGTCAAGCAGCTGGAAGGCACAGTCGTCATCGACAAGGCCAACGAAGGCACAGCGCGGCTCAACCTGGGCTACACCCGTGTGGTGGCACCCGTCAGCGGGCGCGTGGGCCTGCGCACTATGGACGTCGGCAATGTGGTGAGCAACAGCGACGCCAACGGCATTGCGCTGATTACCCAGGTCAGCCCGATTGACGTGGTCTTCTCCGTCCCGCAGGACCGGGCGGGCGAGCTGCAGCAAAACGCCGCTGGAAGCACTGCCATGAAAGTCGTTGCGCTGGACCGCACGCGCACCGCCACACTCGATACCGGCGTTTTTGCCTCGCTCGATAACCAGGTGGACACCACCACTGGCACCGTCCGGGCCAAGGCGCGCTTTGCCAACAGCAAGCTCACGCTGTTCCCCAGCCAGTTCGTGAACGTGCAGCTGCAGGTCAAGACACTGGAAGACGCGGTGGTGGTGCCTGTCACCGCCGTACGCCTGGGCAGCACCGGCGACTACGTTTATGTGCTGAACGCCGCCGACCGTACGGTGTCCCTGCGGCCAGTGCAGCGCGGCCAGGCCACAGCCGAAAAAATCGTGATCACCTCCGGGCTGAAGGCCGGCGAGCGCGTGATCACCGAAGGCGCCGACCGCCTGAAGGACGGCGCCAGCGTGGTGCTGCCAGGCGACGCGCCCGGCGCCGGCATGGGCGGCAAGCGCCGCGGCGCCAGCGCACCGGGCGGCGGCGCTTCGGCGGCCGGGCGCCAGCGCCCCGCATCCGACACGGCCGGCAGTGCACCGGTGGCGGCACCCTCCACGCCCCCGGCAGCGGCACTGCAGCCCGGCGCCGTGCCGCCTTCCATTGCCGGCCCCACGGCCGAGCAGCGCCAGCGCATGCTCGACCAGGTCAAGGACGACCCGGCCGCGCTGGAACGCCGCAAGCGCTTCCTCGAGCAAATCGACAAGGGCGACCCGGAAGCCCTGGCACGCTGGCAAGGCATGAGGGACCGCCGCCAGGGCGAACGGCCGGCGCAATGATCCGGGACTCGCACCAATGAGCCGCCGGGCCGTTCCCAAGGTGAATAGCACCGCAGTGCGAAGCACGAAGGTATTTCCGCGCATGAGCCGCCGGGCCGTTCCCAAGGCAAATAGCATCGCAGTGCGAAGCACGAAGGTTATTGAATGAGCCCCTCACGCCCCTTCATCCTGCGCCCGGTAGCCACTTCGCTGCTGATGGTGGCCATCGTGCTGGCTGGCCTCGTGGGTTTCAAATTTTTGCCGCTGTCGGCGTTGCCGCAGGTCGACTACCCCACCATCCAGGTGCAGACGCTGTATCCCGGCGCGAGCCCGGAGGTGATGGCACAGACCGTGACAGCGCCGCTGGAACGCCAGTTCGGCCAGATGGCCGGCCTCTCTCGCATGAGCTCCACCAGCGCCGCCGGTGTCTCCATCGTCACACTGCAGTTCGGCCTGGGCCTGGCACTGGACGTCGCCGAGCAGCAGGTGCAGGCCGCCATCAACGCCGGCGGCTCCCTGTTGCCGGCTGACCTGCCCGCCCCGCCCGTCTATGCCAAGGTCAATCCGGCGGATGCCCCGGTGCTGACACTGGCCATCACATCCGTCACCATGCCGCTGACGGAGGTGCAAAACATCGTCAACACCCGGCTGGCCCTGAAGATCAGCCAGGTCAATGGCGTGGGGCTGGTGTCGCTCAGTGGCGGGCAGCGCCCCGCAGTGCGCATCCAGGCCGACACGAGGGCGCTGGCTTCCTATGGCCTCGGGCTTGATTCACTGCGCACTGCGATCTCCGCAGCCAATGCCAACGGCGCCAAGGGCAGCATCGACGGACCCACGCGGTCCTATTCAATCAACTCCAACGACCAGCTGGTCGCCGCGGCCGACTACAAAAACCTCATCATTGCCTTTCGCAACGGCGCGGCGGTGCGCGTGTCCGACGTGGCACAGGTGGTCGACAGTGCCGAAAATATCAAGCTCGGCGCATGGTCTGGTCTGAAACCAGCCATCATCCTGAACGTGCAGCGCCAGCCCGGCGCCAACGTGATTGCCACGGTGGACGCCATCAAGGCGCGCCTGCCCGAACTGCAGGCCGGCCTGCCCACCTCCCTCAGGGTCGATGTGCTGAGCGACCGCACGACCGGCATACGCGCCTCGGTGATGCATGTTGAGATTGAACTGCTGCTGGCCGTGCTGCTGGTCGTGCTGGTGATCTTTGCTTTCCTGCACAGCTTGCGCGCCACAGTCATCGCCAGCCTGGCCGTGCCGATTTCACTCGTCGGCACCTGCGGCCTCATGTACCTGCTGGGCTACAGCCTCAACAACCTGAGCCTGATGGCGCTCACGATCGCCACCGGCTTTGTGGTGGACGACGCGATCGTGATGATCGAAAACATTTCGCGCTACATCGAGGAAGGTGAAGAACCGATGGCCGCAGCCCTCAAGGGTGCGACGCAGATCGGGTTCACCATCATTTCGCTGACGGTGTCGCTGATCGCGGTGCTGATTCCGCTGCTGTTCATGGGCGACGTGGTCGGCCGGCTGTTCCGCGAGTTTGCCGTGACGCTGGCCATCACCATATTGATCTCGGCCGTGGTGTCGCTCACCCTCGTGCCCATGATGTCGGCGAGATGGCTCAGGCACGTGCCGGAAACCGCGGGCGAGGGACGGCTTGCTAAGGCAGGTGCCGGGCTCCAGCGTTTTTTTGACGACGTGATCGCGCGTTACGACGTGTGGCTCACCTGGGTGCTCAAACGCCAGGGCGCCACGCTGCTGGTGGCGCTGGCTACCCTGCTGCTCACGGTATTGCTGTATGTGCTGATCCCCAAGGGCCTGTTCCCGACGCAGGACACCGGCCAGCTGCAGGCTCGCGTGGAAACCGCACAGTCAGTGTCCTACGACCGCATGGCCACGCTGCAGCAGGCTACGGCCAGGGCCATCCTGGAAGACCCCGACGTCGAAACACTGAGCTCCTTCATTGGCGTGGACGCGGCCAACAACACCATGCTGCACACCGGCCGCATGCTGATCAACCTGAAAAAAGAGCGCACCGGCAGCCAGCAGGAAACCATGGACCGGCTGCAGCGCAGGGCCGCCGCGGTGGCCGGGGTCACGCTCTACCTTCAACCCACGCAAGACCTGACCATCGACGCCGAAACCGGGCCCACGCAGTTCCGCGTATCGCTCGAAGGCTCCAACAACGCCACTGTGGTGGAATGGGCCAACAAGCTCACGCAGCGCATGCGGCAGCTCGAAAGCCTGCGCAACGTGTCGTCCGATGCGGGCTCCAGCGGCGCCGGGGCCTACATCACGGTAGACCGCGACACCGCGTCGCGCCTGGCCGTCACCACCTCGTCCATTGACGACGCGCTTTACAGCGCATTCGGCCAGCGCATCGTCTCGACCATCTTCACCGAGACCAACCAGTACCGCGTGATCCTCGAAGCCATGCCCGACTCCTTGCGCACGCCCGCATCGCTGGGCAGCCTGCAACTCAAAACCGGTTCGGGCACGCCGACGCCGCTGTCGGCCATCGCCACCATCACGGAGCAGGCAGCCCCGCTGCAGGTCACACGCGTGGCCCAGTACCCGGCCACCACGCTGGGTTTTGACACGGCGCCCGGCGTCTCGCTGGGCAAGGCGGTCGACGAGATCCGGGAAGCAGCCAAGGACATCGCCATGCCCGCCAGCGTGACCATGACCTTTCTGGGCGCGGCGGGCGCCTACCAGGCCTCGCTGTCCAACCAGCTCTGGCTCATCCTGGCGGCCGTGATCTGCGTCTACATCGTGCTGGGTGTGCTGTATGAAAGCTACATCCACCCGCTGACGATCCTCTCGACCCTGCCCTCCGCCGGCGTGGGCGCGCTGCTGGCGCTGATGATCAGCGGATCAGGTCTCGGGGTGATCGGCATCATCGGCATCATCCTGCTGATCGGCATCGTGAAGAAGAACGCCATCATGATGATCGACTTCGCGATCGACGCCGAACGCAATCAGGGCAAATCGCCGCAGGACGCCATTCACCAGGCCGCACTGCTGCGCTTCCGGCCCATCCTGATGACCACGCTGGCGGCACTGTTTGCTGCCGTGCCCTTGATGCTGGGCTTTGGCGAAGGTGCTGAATTGCGGAGGCCTCTGGGGTTGGCGATTTTTGGTGGGCTGATTGTGAGTCAGGTGTTGACGCTGTTTACGACGCCGGTGATTTATTTGGCGTTTGACCGGTTGGGGCGGAGGTTTCGGGGGAAAGGGAAAGTTGAGGAGGTTTCTTTGTGAGGCCGGTTTTTCTCTCGTCCTTCTGGGATGTGCGTTGTTCCGGGGCCGGGGTTGCCGGCGGCAACTCACTTTCTTTTGCGTCGCCAAAAGAAAGTAAGCAAAGAAAAGGCGACCCTGGTTCCTGCGTCCCCTGCGCTTCGCTCCGGGGCAACCTGCGGTGCTCGGTCCAGCCGGGGTCAAAAACAACTCGCCTGCGGCTCAAACAAGTTTTTGCCCTGATCCGTCTGGCCCTGCGCTCCTCGGCGCATCCACAAGGGGGTGGAAACAGAAATACCGAACAGCCAACTGCCGAATGCCGGAACCCGAACACCAGAAGAAACAAGGACACGCCATGGCGTGTCCTTGTTGGTACTTGTCTTCGGTCCCCGTTCCCGATCGCCCCTTCTGTCTGCGCCGAGGAGCGCAGGTTCAGGCGGATCAGGGATCGCGATTGTCTGAGCCGAAGGCGAGTTCGAGCGAGACCCCGCCTGAACCGAGCACCGCAGGTTGCCCGTAGCGAAGCGCAGGGACGCAGACAGCAGGGTCGCCTTTTCTTTTGCTTACTTTTCTTTTGGCGAAGCAAAAGAAAAGTGAGTAGCTGCCGGGCTACCCCCGGCCAACTACCCTCAGCAAAAACTCCCGCCGTTCGAACAAAAGTCGCCTTCGTCACGGCCAGCGTGGGAGCCACGCCATGAACCTCTCCGAACCCTTCGTCCGCCGCCCGGTAGCCACCGTCCTCCTCACCATAGGCCTGGCCCTCGCAGGCATCGCCGCATTCTTCGTCTTGCCGGTCTCACCGCTGCCGCAAGTGGATTTCCCGGTGATCTCGGTCAGCGCCTCGTTGCCGGGGGCCAGTCCTTCCACCATGGCCAGCAGTGTGGCGACGCCACTGGAGCGGCGCCTCGGCGTGATCGCGGGCGTCAATGAGATGACGTCCAACAGCAGCAACGGTTCAACCCGCGTCAGCCTGCAATTTGACCTGAACCGCAAGATCGACGCGGCAGCGCGCGAGGTGCAGGCCGCCATCAACGCCTCGCGCGCCGACCTGCCGGCCACGCTGCGCAGCAACCCGACCTACCGCAAAGCCAACCCGGCTTCGGCGCCGGTCATCATCCTGGCGCTCACGTCCAAGACGCGCTCACCGGGCCAGATCTACGACGAGGTCTCCAACCTCGTGCAGCAAAAAATTGCCCAGGTGCCGGGTGTCGGCGATGTGGAACTCGGCGGCGGCTCGTTGCCGGCGGTGCGTGTAGAGCTGCTGCCGTTTGCACTCAACCGCTATGGCGTAGCCATGGAAGATGTGCGTGCGGCCCTGCAGGCGTCGAACGCCAACCGGCCCAAGGGCGCGATCGAAGGCAACGGCCAGCGCTTCCAGATTTACTCAGGCTCCAACACCGCCAGCGGCGGGCTCAAGGCCGTCGACTACCGCAATCTCGTCGTAGCCTGGCGCAACAATGCCGCCATCCGGCTGCAGGACGTGGCCGAGGTGCAGGACGGCGTGGAGAACATCAACACGCTCGGCCTTTTTAACGGCGAGCCGGCGGTGATCGTGCTGGTCACGCGCCAGCCCGATGCCAACGTGATTGCCACTGTCGACGGCGTGCGCGCCCTGATTCCCGAGTTGCAGGCTGCCTTGCCGCAGGACGTGCAGTTGCAGGTGGCATCCGACAGCACCAACTCCATCCGTGCCTCGCTGCACGAGATCGAAGTCACGCTGCTGATTTCCATCGTACTGGTGGTGCTGGTGGTCAGCGCCTTCCTGCGCAGCGCCCGTGCCACCATCATCCCGGCCGTGGCCACTGTCGTCTCCTTGCTGGGTACGTTCGGCGTGATGTACATGCTTGGGTTTTCCCTCAACAACCTGAGCCTGATGGCACTCACCGTGGCCACGGGTTTTGTGGTGGACGACGCCATCGTGGTGCTGGAAAACACCAGCCGGCACATCGAGGCCGGCATGGACCGTTTCAAGGCCGCGTTGCTGGGTGCGCGCGAGGTCGGTTTCACCGTGCTGTCGATCAGCCTGTCGCTGGTGGCCGTGTTCATACCACTGCTCTTCATGGGCGGACAGGTGGGCCGGCTGTTCCGCGAATTCGCGGTCACGCTGTCTGCTGCGGTGATGATCTCGCTAGTCATCTCGCTGACCACCACCCCCATGATGTGCGCCTGGCTTCTGAGGCCTGACGCGCACGAGAAGAAGCCCGGGCGTTTTGCTTTTGTGGGGCGCTGGTTCGAGCGTGCCTTCAACCGCGTGCACCGCAGCTACGAAGTAAGCCTGGACTGGGCCCTGCACAGCAAGTTGCTGGTGATGCTGATTTTGGTGGCGGTGGTCGGGCTCAACGGTTTTCTCTTTGTGAAGGCGCCGAAAGGCTTCTTTCCGCAACAGGACACCGGGCAGATCAACGGCGGCCTGCGTGCCGACCGCAGCATCTCATTTCAGGCCCTCCAGGCCAAGCTCAAGCAGCTGGTCGACATCATCCGCGCCGACCCGGCCGTGGACACGGTGGTGGGCTTTACCGGTGGTTCCCGCGCGGGCGGGGGATTCATGTTCATCAACCTCAAACCGGTGGGGCAACGCGACGTGGCCGGCCAGGCCGTGATTGCGAGGCTGCGCCCGCAGCTGGCGCGGGTGACCGGGGTCAGCCTTTTCCTGAACCCCGTGCAAGACCTGCGCGGCGGTGGCCGCCAGACCAATTCGACCTACCAGTACACGCTCAAAAGCGACAACGCAGCCGACTTGCGTGTATGGGCCACACGCCTGGCCGACCAGATGAAACTGCAGCCCGCCCTGACCGACGTGGACACCGACCAGCAGGAAAACGGCGTGGAAACCATGGTCACCGTGGACAAGGAAAGCGCAGCACGCATGGGCATCAGCTCACGCGATGTGGACAACGCGCTCTATGACGGCTTCGGCCAGCGCCAGGTAGCCACGATATACGCCGAGCTCAACCAGTACCACGTGATCATGGAAGTGGCGCCGCGCTACACCCGCAGCCCCGAGTCGCTGAAAGATATCTACGTGCCGGCCAAGGGAGCTGGAGGCAGCACAGCCAACAGCACCGGCAGCACCGGCACCCCGGCTGCAGCCACGGTGGCCACCGGTACCACGGTGGCCAACCCATCCCTGCGCGACTCTTCGTCGGGCCAGGTCCTGAGCGCCTCGGCCAGCACCATGGTGCCCCTGTCGGCCATTGCCACCTTCAGCGAAAACCCCACCGCCGCTTCGGTCAGCCACGAAGACGGCGAGCTTTCCACCACGGTTTCCTACAACCTCGCCGATGGCAGCACGCTGAGCGACGGCCAGGCCGCGGTGCACCAGGCGGAAGCCGACATCCGGCTGCCCAACAACGTGCGCGGCAGTTTTTCCGGCACGGCGCTCAATGCGCAGCAATCGCAAAACGAGCAGCCGCTGCTGATCCTGGCGGCGCTGGTGGTCATCTACATTGTGCTGGGCATCCTGTACGAAAGCCTGGTGCATCCCATCACGGTGTTGTCCACCCTGCCCTCGGCCGGCGTGGGCGCTGTGCTGGCCTTGCTGCTGTTCAAGCTGGATTTTTCCATCATCGCGCTGATCGGCCTGTTCCTGCTGATCGGCATCGTCAAGAAGAACGCCATCCTGATCATCGACTTCGCGCTGGAAGCCGAGCGGGCGCGTGGCCTTTCCGCGATTGAGGCCGTGCGCGAAGCCTGCCTGCTGCGCTTTCGCCCCATCCTGATGACCACGCTGGCCGCCATTCTGGGCGCGCTGCCGCTGGCCATCGGCTTTGGCGAAGGCGCCGAGCTGCGCCGCCCGCTGGGCATCGCCATCATCGGCGGGCTGATCGCCAGCCAGTTGCTGACATTGCTCACCACGCCGGTGGTCTATGTGCTGATGGACAAGCTGCGCCGGCGCAGCCCTTCCGAGCGCCACCTGAGCCGCCACCCGGATGAGCCCGATGCGACGCCGCCCGGCGCCCCGCTCCAACTGCAATGACTGACAACGCCATGAACCACTTAATCAATGCCCACTTCGCATACCGCTCACGCTTTCAGCGTCGCCTGCTGTGCGCTGCGCTGGCACTTGCCGTCGGCGGCTGCGCAGTCGGTCCCGACTACCAGCGCCCGGCCACGGTTGACGTGAGCAACTACAAGGAGGCGCAAGGCTGGGTCGCGGCGGCGCCCGCCGATTCGCTGGAACGCGGCCCCTGGTGGTCACTGTTCAAGGACCCTGTGCTGGACCAGCTGGCATCGCGTGTGGAGGTGTCCAACCAGAACGTGGCAGTGGCCGTTGCAGCTTACGCGCAGGCGCGCGCCCTGGTGCGCGAGCAGCGGGCGTCACTGTTTCCCACGGTTTCGCTGAACGGCAATGCCAGCCGTTCCGGCAGCAGTAGCAGCAGTAGCAGCACGACGGGCAACACCCTCGGCGGCCGCGTGGGCAACAACTACCAGCTCAGCATTGGCGGCAGCTGGGAGCCCGACGTATGGGGCCGTCTGGGCCGCACCGTGGACAGCGCGAAAGCCAGCGAACAGGCCAGCGCCGCCGACCTGGCTTCAGCCAAACTGTCGGCGCAGGGTGAACTGGCGACCAACTATTTGTCCTTGCGCCAGACAGACGCGCAAAAGGTGCTGCTCAAGGACACCATTGACGGCTACAAGCGCGCGCTGGACATCACGCAGAACCGCTACAACGCCGGCATCGCGGCCAAAACCGATGTGCTGCAGGCGCAAACACAGCTCGCCAACGCGCAGGCCGACGACGCCGGCCTGGTGCGCCAGCGCGCCCAGCTGGAGCACGCCATCGCGGTGCTGGTCGGCGAAGCACCCGGCAATTTTTCGATTGCCCCTGTAGCCTGGAACCCTTCGGTGCCTGACGTGCCTGTCGGCATACCGTCCGAGCTGCTGCAGCGCCGCCCCGACATCGCCGCCGCCGAACGCCGCGTGGCCTCTGCCAATGAACAGATCGGCATCGCCAAAAGCGCCTACTACCCCAGCCTGTCGCTGAGCGCATCGGCGGGCCAGGGCGCCAGCCGGGTGGCGGACCTCTTCAAGGCTTCCAGCAGCGTCTGGTCCATCGGCATCTCGGCCGCGCAAGTGCTCTTCAACGCCGGGGCTACCGGCGCCCGCGTGGAGGGCGCCGAGGCATCCCACCAGCAGGCAGTGGCGCGCTACCGCCAGGCCGTGCTGGCCGCCTTCCAGGACGTGGAAGACCAGCTGTCGGCAACCCGCGTGCTGCTGACCCAGCAAGAGCTGCGCCGCCAGGCGTCGCAGGCGGCCGACCAGGTGGAGCAGCAGGTGCTCAACCGCTACCGCAGCGGCCAGGTGGGTTACACAGAAGTCATTACCGCCCAGGCCACCGCGCTGAGCGCGCGCCGGGCACTGGTGCAAGCCATGGCTGACCGCCAAACCACCGCGGTAGCATTGATCCAGTCGCTGGGCGGCGGCTGGCAGGCCTCAAAATAGCCCGGGCGTCTCCCGATTTGCTATTGTTTTGATAGCTGCTCGCGCTTGTTCTCATTGGGCAGGAGCCGGATTTCTTTATTAATTCCCGGCAAAAATCACGCTGGCGGCATGAAGAATATTCTTGAATTTTTCAAAAGAAAAGAGGCTGTAGCCCTTACATACCCAGCGCGAGCAGCTATCAAAACAATAGCATCCACAACGTCAATACCTAGGCCGAAGGCTTACCTGTAGCCTCTCGCCCATGCAGCGCCGCCAGGAAAAACCGCGCCGCGTCGCTCATCGGCCTGTCCTTGCGGGTAATGGAACCAAACGCTTCCATCTTGTGCTGGATAAAGCAGGGCAGGATCTTGAGCAGGCCGTGCCGGGCGTAGTTCTCGGCAATCGACTGCGGCATGACGCCCACCATGTCGGTTGCGGCAATCAGGTTGGTCGTGGTGAGGATGGACGCGGTTTCGATCAGGCCCTTGGGCGTGGGCGCCTGCAGCATGCGGAACTCCTGCTCCAGCACCTCGCGCATCGGGCTGCCTTTGGGCTGCAGTATCCACGGGTAGCCCAGCAGGCTGGCAAACTTCACCACCTTCTTTTGCCCCAGCGGATGGTGCACCCCCGCCACCACCGCCAGCGCCTCGTTTTCAAGCGGGGTGAAGGCGTAGTCAGCCCGGTGCTCGTCGCGGATGCGCCCAATGGCAACGTCGAGCACGCCTTCGCGCAGCAGCTCGAACAGCCGGTCGCTGGTGTCCAGCATGACGTCGACCGACAGCAGCGGGTAGGCTTTTTTCAGCGCGATGATCGCGTGCGTGAGCAAATTCGGCGAAGGCGCCATGATGCTGCCGACCGACACCCGACCCGAGCTCCCCAGCTGCAGTTCGGCCAGTTCACGCGTCATGGACTCGACCGAACCGCGCATGCCGCGGAAATAACGCAGCACGCTGGCGCCGGCCGGCGTGAGCTTTTGCCCGCGCCCCACCCGCTCGAACAGGCGCTGGCCCAGCGCGGACTCCAGCTCCTGGATCATCTTGGTGGCGGCCGGCTGTGTCATGCCCAGTTCCGCGGAGGCTTTGCGCAAGGTACCGTGTTCGCCTACAGCCAGGATGAGGGCCACCTGCCGCATGCGCAGGCGGTTGAGAAGCTGGGGAATCAGTGAGGCGTTGGGCATGTAGGGTGGCCAATTCGATTGATAACCATAGATTATCAAATAATCATGGATTTTCAATTTACGTTAACTGTTGTCTTCCCTACCATCACCGCATTGATTCATAACGATGACGGAGACAACCATGAAATATTTGCCTGCCTTGCTGGCAGCGGCGTGCACGTTTGCCGCCCATGCCCCGCTATTTGCACAAGACTGGCCGACCAAGCCCGTGCGCATTCTGGTGGGCTCGGCCCCCGGCGGCGGCACCGACGCCATGGCCCGCGCGGTCGCAGACCGGCTGGGCCCCCTGCTCAAACAACCGGTGGTGGTTGAGAATCGCCCCGGCGCCTCCAACACGCTGGCGGCCGACCTGACGGCCAAGGCGACCGACGGCCATACCCTGCTGATGGGTGTTTCGACCGCGCATGCAATTGCCCCGCACCTGCTGAAACTCGGCTACGACAACAACAGGGACCTGGTGCCCGTGGTGTTTGTCGGCGCGGTGCCCAATGTGCTGGTGGTCAACAACGCCCTGCCGGTAGATTCGGTGCAGTCGCTCATCAAGCTGGCCAAATCAAAACCCGGCCAGCTCAACTACGCCACCAGCGGCTCGGGCAGCACGCAACACATCGCGGCCGAACTCTTCAAGGACCAGGCCGGCGTTTTCATCACGCACATCCCCTACCGCGGCAGCGGCCCGGCGCTGATCGACCTCGTCGGCGGGCAGGTGCAGCTGAGCTTTGACACCATGCCCTCGGTGATCGGCCAGATCAAGAACGGCCGCATCAAACCGTTGGCGGTGGCCAGCGCCAAACGCAACCCGCAGCTTCCCAACGTGCCCACCATGGCCGAAGCCGGCGTGAAGGGTGTCGAGATGAGTGCCTGGTACGGTATCTACATGCCGGCAGCCACGCCCAAGGCGGTGCAGGAGCGTGTCTACGCCGAGGTCACCAAGGTCCTGGCCATGCCCGAAACACAAACCCGCCTGGGCGCCATCGGCGCGGACCTGACGCCGATGACGCAGGCGCAGTTCGCGCAATTTCACAATGACGAGAACAAGCGCTATGGCGACCTGATCGCCAAGAAAAACATCAAGCTGGACTGAGCCGGATGATCCAGAACAAGGAAAAGACGCCATGAGCAAACAGCAGACAACAGAACCGATGCCTGTCGTCGCCCTGACACTGGGCGACGCGGCCGGCATAGGCCCCGAGCTGATTGCCCGGCTGCTGAGCCAGCCCGGCATCACGGCGGGCGCCAACATCGTGCTGGTGGGTGATGCCTGGCTCTGGCAGCAAGGCCAGGACATTGCCCAACAGAAGGTTGCAACGCAAGCCGTGGCCAGCCTGGCCGAGGTGCGCGGGCGTGCCGACACACGCCTGCCGGCCTTCCTGGCCACAGACACGATTCAGCCAGCGCAAGTACAGCGCAGCCAGGCGCAGGCCGCCTGCGGCGCGGCGGTGCTGCAGGTGCTCAACCTCTGCATGGATGGTGCCAAATGCGGCGAGGTCGATGCCATCTGCTTCGCCCCCCTGAACAAGCAGGCCATGAAACTGGGCGGCCTGAAGCACGAAGACGAGCTGCACCACTTTGCCGAATACCTGGGCGTGACCGGCTACTTCTGCGAGTTCAACACGCTGGGCGATTTGTGGACGGCACGTGTGTCCTCCCACATTCCGCTGAAAGACGCCGCAGCCATGCTCAGCAAGGAACGCATCATGGACGCAACCCGGCTGATCCACGCATCGCTCAAGGCCAGCGGCAACAACAGCCCCAAAGTAGCGGTGGCAGCTTTCAACCCGCATGGCGGTGACGGCGGTGTTTGCGGACGCGAAGAAATCGACATCATCGAACCGGCGGTGGCAGAGCTTCGGGTCAACGGGATTCCGGTGGACGGCCCCTTTCCAGCCGACACCATCTTTTTGAAGGCGCAGGCTGGCCAGTACCAAGCCATCGTCACCATGTACCACGACCAGGGCCAGATCGCCATCAAGCTCATGGGCTTCAGCAAGGGCGTCACCGTACAAGGTGGCCTGCCGGTGCCCATCACCACGCCGGCGCATGGCACCGCGTATGACATCGCCGGCCAGGGCGTGGCCGATGTCAACGCCACGCTCAATGCTTTTCGCATCGCCTGCCGCATGGGAGGGCGCCTGGCGGCGCCTCCCCAAAGGGAGTAATACGGCTCACCCCACCCCAACCCTCCCCTTCCAGTGGAGGGCTCGAAAGATTCATCTCACACAGGACCTTTAAATGAAAATCAAATCAGTTCGCGCACGTGTATTCGAGTGGAAAGGCAAGACCGTTCCACCCCAAGGCAATTTCTGCTCCAATGCCATGGACCTGGTCTACTCAAAGACAGAATCCATGAGCACCTTCCGCTTCCACTCGTGGACTGTGGTCGAGATTGAAACCGACGACGGCATCGTCGGCCTGGGCAACGTGGCGCTGGCGCCGCACATCGCCAAAGCCATCATCGACCAGTACCTCACGCCGCTGGTGCTGGGCCAGGACCCCTGGGACTATGAATACCTGTGGCAGCGCATGTACCGCAGCACCCACGCCTGGGGCCGCAAGGGCGTGACCATGGCCGCGATCTCGGCGGTGGACCTGGCGATCTGGGACATCCTGGGCAAGTCAGTGAACAAGCCGGTGTTCAAGCTGCTGGGCGGCCGCACCAAGGAAAAGATTCCCTGCTACTACTCCAAGCTCTACCGCACCGACATCAAGGCCATGCAGGACGAAGCGCAAAAATACCTGGACCAGGGCTTCACCATGTTCAAGTCGCGCTTTGGCTACGGCCCGGCGCATGGCACCAAGGGCGTTTCTGAAAACCTCAAAGCTGTCGAAGCGATCCGCGAAGTCATCGGCTACGACAACGACCTGATGATGGAGTGCTACATGGGCTGGAACCTCGAATACGCCAAGCGCATGTTGCCCAAGCTCGAGAAATTTCAGTTGCGCTGGCTCGAAGAGCCCGTGATCGCCGACGACATCGACGGCTATGCCGAACTGAACCAGCTCACCAGCATCCCCATTTCCGGCGGGGAGCATGAGTTCAGCCTCTACGGCTTCAAACAGCTGCTGGATAGAAAAGCAGTGTCGGTCGTGCAGTACGACACCAACCGCGTGGGTGGCATCACGGCGGCGCACAAGATCAATGCGTTGTGCGAGGCCTATAGCGTGCCGGTGATTCCACACGCCGGGCAGATGCACAACTACCACCTGACCATGAGCACCCTCGCCTCGCCCATGAGCGAGTATTTTCCGATGTTCGACGTGGAAGTCGGCAACGAGCTCTTCTATTACATCTTTGACGGTGAACCCGTGGCGGAGAACGGTTTCCTGCAGCTCGACGACAACAAGCCCGGCCTGGGCCTGACGATGAAGACCGAGTTCCTCAAAGACTTCAACATCGTCGAATGAGCTGCATGAAAGCAAGATACTCCGGCGTGTTTCCGGTGGTACCCACCACCTTCACCGATGCGGGCGAGCTTGATCTGCAAAGCCAGAAGCGCTGCGTTGACTTCATGATTGATGCGGGCTCGACGGGCCTGTGCATCCTTGCCAACTTCTCCGAGCAATTCGTGCTGTCCGATGATGAGCGCGAAGCCCTCACCGCCACCATCCTCAAGCACGTGGCAGGCCGCGTGCCGGTGATTGTGACCACCACGCATTTCGGCACCCGGGTGTGCGCCGAACGCAGCCGCCGCGCGCAGGACCTGGGCGCAGCCATGGTCATGGTGATGCCGCCCTACCACGGCGCCACCATCCGCATGACGGAAGAAAAGATTTACGAATTCTTCGCCGCGCTGTCGGCCGCCATTGACATTCCCATCATGGTCCAGGACGCACCCGTCAGCGGCACCGCGCTGTCGGCAACCTTCCTGGCACGCATGGCCAAAGAGATCCCCAATGTCGCTTACTTCAAGATCGAAACGCCGGGTGCAGCCTCCAAGCTGCGTGAGTTGATCCGGCTGGGCGGCGACGCGATTGAAGGCCCGTGGGACGGCGAAGAAGCCATTACCCTGCTGCCCGACCTGGAAGCCGGCGCCACCGGTGCGATGACAGGTGGCGGCTATCCGGACGGCATTCGCAAAATCATGGATGCTTGGGTCGCCGGCAAGCGGGATGAAGCCATCGCCGAATACACCCGCTGGTTGCCGCTGATCAACCATGAAAACCGCCAGGGCGGTATTTTGACTGCCAAGGCCTTGATGAAGGAAGGCGGTGTGATCGCCTGCGAGGCGCCGCGCCATCCGTTTCCCGCCATGCACCCTGAGGTTCGCAAGGGGTTGATCGCCACCGCGCAGCGGGTGGACCCGCTGGTGCTACGCTGGGGCAGGTAAACGGCTTTGGCCGGCCCCTTCACGCTTTCACGCTTTCTCTCTCTTCGTTTCCTTTCAGGCTCCCCCATCTTCAGGACACCCATGCCCCTTCGGGAAACACTCTTGCTGGTGCAGAAATGCGCCCATACCTTCAGCTTTTACGACCTGGCCACTGGCCAGGCGGAAGAACACATCGTCTTGCCCAACTTTCCGCACGAGTTCACGGTGGACCCGGTGCGCCGGCTTGCTTACGTGGGCCACTATGGCATCGAAACCGCCAGCCATCTGGGAGACGCAGGCGGGCATTCGGTCTTTGTGATTGACCTGGGCAAACGCGAGCATGTGGCCACACTGGACCTCTGGCCGTATTTTCGGCCGCACGGCCTGACAGTGGACGGCCAGGGCCGCCTGTTTGTGATGTCTGAGGCGCACAACGTGTTGCTGCGCTTCTCGGACCCGGCAACAGTGCGTGTGCCGGACCTGGCTGTGTCTTCGGGCGGCTACAAAACGCACCTGTTTGCGCTGACGAAAGATGCACAGACGGCGTATGCGCTGAACCTGCTGTCGAACACCGTCACCAAAATCAAGCCGAATGATCCGACCTTCGCACCGGTCGCGATGATGCCCGGCCCCGTGCCCGAAGGCAATGTGCTGTCGGCTGATGAGTCGCTGCTGTACGTGGCCAACCGGGGCGACGACACCATCGTCGCGGTCGACACGGCCAGCATGAAAGTCGTGGCGTCGGGCAAGACACGGCGCGACCCCAACCGGGTCTACCGTTTCCAGGGTGCGCATGGCCAGGACTTGCTGCTCACCACCAACTCAGGCGAGCATTCGCTGTCGGTGTTCGGCCTGGACCTGCAGGAGCAGCGCTGCTTTGCCTTGCCCAGCAACCCGCTGGCCTTGTCGTTTCACCCGGTGGACCGCGCGGTCTATATCTCATTTCAGGACGAGACGGTGCGCCGCCTCAACCTGGACAGCTTTGCGTTCGAGCAGGAAATCAGGACGCTGCGTGAGCCTGATTCGTCCTACGTCTGGCGGCATTGATTCGGCAAGGTCTGCATCCACTCCCGGTTCATGAAGAGCACAGGCACATCGCCCACCTTACGGCCCGCACCTGTGAAGGCGCTTACAGGGCCCGTCGTCGACGCACACCACCACCTGTGGGACCTGTCGAAAGGCCACTACCCCTGGTTGCAGGAAGCGTACGATCCTGGCGCCTTCTTCCTCGGCGACTACCGGCCGATTTGCCGGGACTTCCTCGCAACGGACTACCGGGCCGCCGTAGGGCCTTGCGACGTGGTGGCAACCGTGCATGTGGAAGCCGAGCGCAGCCGCATTGAGCAGGTTGCCGAAACCGCATGGCTGCATGAGGTCCACGCCAGGCACGGGTTTCCGAATGCCATCGTGGCGCACGCCTGGTTTGACCGGCCTGATAGCGGGGAATGCCTCCTTGCGCAGTCGCAGTTTCCGCTGGTGCGCGGCATCCGCAGCAAACCCGTCACATCTGCCGCAGCGGACCAAAGCGTCAAAGGGCAGGCGGGCACCATGCAACACGAAAACTGGCTGCGCGGCTTTTCGTTGCTGGAGAAATATGGCCTGCGATGGGACCTGCGCGTGCCCGCCTGGCACTTGCCCGAGGCGGCGGCCGTGGCAGCGATGTTTCCGAATGTACCCATCGCCCTGAACCACCACGGTTTTGCCTGGGACCGCAGCGAAGAAGGCCTAACGCGCTGGCGCGGCTGGATGGAAACGCTGGCCCGGCAGGAAAACGTACACGTCAAGCTCTCCGAGTTCGGCCTGCGCGACCAGCCTTGGGACTGGCACGAAAACGCGCGCATTGTGCGCGAGACGGTTGCCATTTTCGGCTGGCAGCGCTGCATGTTCGCCAGCAACTTTCCGGTTGCGGGCCTGCGCATAAACTATCCGGACCTGGTTGGCAGTGTGGCCGGCATGCTGGGCCACCTGCCGGCAAACCAGCAACATGCGATGATGTGCGATAACGCCCTGCGTTTCTATGCGATTGATGTGGCGTCGCCTGTGGCACCCCCACAACCTGCGCGCCCTCTCGCCCCTGATCAACCCTGATTTCTTCTGGAGCCACCTCATGACCACCAAACACGACAACCTCATCGCCGGCCAATGGCTGGCTGGCAGCAGCTACAGCCCCAACCTGAACCCCAGCAACCTCGCCGACATCATTGGGGAGTACACGCAGGCCGACGCGGCAGGGCTGGATGCCGCGGTCCAGGCCGCGCAGGCCGCCTTTCCGGCCTGGTCCACCTCGGGCATCCAGGCCCGTTCGGATGCACTCGACAAGATCGGCACTGAAATTCTGGCGCGCCGCGAAGAGCTGGGCACCCTGCTCTCGCGCGAGGAAGGCAAAACCAAGCCCGAAGGCATTGGCGAGGCTACGCGCGCTGGCCACATCTTCAAATTTTTTGCTGGCGAATGCCTGCGCCTGGGCGGTGAAACCATGCCGTCGGTTCGCCCGGGCATCGGCGTGGAAATCACGCGTGAACCCGTGGGCGTCGTCGGCCTGATCACGCCGTGGAATTTCCCCATCGCCATCCCGGCCTGGAAAATTGCGCCGGCGCTGGCCTTCGGCAATTGCGTGGTACTCAAGCCGGCAGACCTGGTTCCAGGCAGTGCCTGGGCCCTGGCCGAAATCATCTCGCGCTCGGGTATTCCGGCGGGCGTATTCAACCTGGTGATGGGGCCCGGCCGCGTCATCGGCGACGCGCTGGTCAACCATCCGGGCGTCAATGCCATCAGCTTTACCGGTTCGGTCGGTGTGGGCAGCCGCATTGCTGAGGTTTGCGCGAAAAACCTCAAGAAGGTGCAGCTCGAAATGGGCGGCAAGAACCCACAGGTCATCCTGGACGACGCCGACCTGACCCAGGCCGTGGAACTCAGCGCACAGAGCGCTTTTTACTCCACCGGACAACGCTGCACGGCGTCGAGCCGCCTCATCGTGACCGAAGGCATTTACCCTGCTTTCGTCAAGGCGCTGCAGGAACGCATGGCCCGCATCAAGGTGGGCGACGCCCTGACGGCCGGAACCGACATCGGCCCGGTTTCTTCGCAAGCCCAGCTGGAGCAGGATTTAAGCTACATCGCCATCGGTCAGCAGGAAGGCGCAACGCTGTCGTTTGGCGGTGACCGCGTGCGCTGCCACACCGGCAGCGGCGCCGAAGGCTACTTCATGACGCCGGCGCTTTTCAGCGAAAGCACCGCCGGCATGCGCATCAACCGCGAAGAAATTTTCGGCCCGGTGGCCAGCATCATCCGGGTGAAAGATTACGAAGCCGCGCTGGCCACCGCCAACGACACGCCATTTGGCCTGTCAGCCGGCATCGCCACCACCAGCCTCAAATACGCGACCCACTTCAAGCGCCACAGCCAGGCCGGCATGGTCATGGTCAACCTGCCAACCGCCGGCGTGGATTACCACGTGCCGTTTGGCGGTCGCAAAGGATCCAGCTACGGCCCGCGTGAGCAAGGCAAGTATGCGCAGGAGTTTTTCACGACGGTGAAGACGGCGTATACGCTGGCTTGAGGGTCAGAAGGACACGGAGAACCAGAACGCATGTACAGGTTTTCCGTCATTCTGGCCTGGGTTTCCCTTGCCTGCGGAACGCTGGCGATTCTGTCCTTCATCGGCGGCTACAACGCCAGCTTTCAGTTGCCCGCTACGCCTCGGCCAGACACCGGTCCCGGGTTCAGCGAAAGCGCGACCGCCATGTTTGGCGGCGCACTTCTGGGCTGGTGGCTGGCCTGCCTGGGTTCTTTGCTGGGCCTGGCATCCCTGGCTTTGGGGAAACGCCGCTTGTTCAAGCTGGCGCTTGCCGCCCCGGCGTTGACATACTGCGTGGCCCCTTTCTTTCTTGTCAGGTAAGCTCTTGATGAAATGCACACCCTCCACCATTTCCGGCAGTTGCCGAAGCCGCTTCTCATCCTGACGGCAGCCTACTTCCTCACCAGCCTCGGCCATTTCGGCCATAACGCCGAGTTCATCTGCGAATACCCCAACCTGCCCGCCTGGCTGACACGCGCGCAGGTTTATGGGGTGTGGGCCGCCATCACTTCGGTGGGGGTGGCTGGCCTGCTGCTCATGCGCAAAAAATTCGTGGCTATGGGTCTACTGCTGATGGCTGTTTATGCGGCCTTAGGTTTTGATGGCCTGGGCCACTATGCGTTGGCGCCCATCGAGTTTCATCCTCTGATTGCCAACGTCACAATTCTTTCGGAAGTCGCTGCTGCTGCGCTTTTGCTGCCGGTCGTGCTTTGGCTGCTGGCGTCGCATATGCTCCGCGGTAAAGCTGAGACCCAACATCCATGACCCCACAAGTCGTTTTTGTAGATGTCGATGACACCATGGTCAGGTCCGTTGGGGCGAAGCGGATCCCGATGCCTGCGGTGATTACCCAGATCAGGCGGCTGAAAACCGAAGGCGCGACTTTGTTTCTCTGGAGTTCCGGAGGCGCCGAGTACTGCAGGACTACGGCGATTGAACTCGAAATCAGCGACTGTTTCGAGGCTTACCTACCCAAGCCAACGGTCTATATTGATGACCAGCCCGTGCATGAGTGGCGGTTTTGCAAGCACCTTTATCCGTCGCAGGCTGAGAATGCTTGAGGCGATCCACGGACGGGCTGCGCACTCCATGCCCGTGGCGCGCGTTGTCCTCTTCTTCATAGGCTTGCTGCTTTGCTCACTGTCCGTATACGCGGCGGGTGCCGGCAAGCCGAAAGGCAGGAACTGCAACCTGGCGTTGCCGCCTGCAACTGCCGGTGAAACAGCCAATCACGGCATCACCCTGCGCATCTACCCCCGCACCATGGACATCGGCACGCGCTACAGCGGATGCCAGGTGCTGTTCGCTCCGGAGGGTAAAAAATGGATCGTGCTTTCCCTGACCGAAGTGATCGACGGTGATCCGGTTCGGGTTTGGTCTGCCTATGAAACAGATACTGAGGCCCTCGCTTGCCGCTTCAAGCAAGGCAAGGTGGTTCAGGGCAACCCGGACACATGTCCTGCGTCTCGATCCATTCTGCTCGAATCGCTGGCGCCAGGTTGTACACGCCTGGTCCAAGATGCTGTCGCCAAATATGGCCTCGGGGCTCCGCGGCCGCCGGAGTGCCAATATCAGTGAGGATGCCAATGGATAAATCCATCTCTCATTCAATAGACGCTCTACCTCGCAAGCGGTAAGCTCCTGGCAATGAACCACCTACTGCGCTGTCAATGTGGCACTCTACAAGGCCATGTCAGCCACACTGAATCCGTGTGCCGCGGCATCTGCTACTGCAAGGACTGCCAGGCTTACGCCCACTTTCTGGGCAAACCCGGCGAGATGCTGGACGAGATGGGAGGATCAGATGTGATCGCTACCCTTCCCCAGTACGTCACTTTCACCCAGGGCGTGGCGAAACTCACCTGCATGTCGCTCAGCGGCAGAGGCATGCTGCGCTGGTATGCAAGCTGCTGCAACACGCCCATTGGCAACACGGCGCGCGACTTCAAGGTCTCGCATGTCGGGCTGCTGCACAACTGCCTGCAAGATCCCTCGGCCAGCCTGGACAGCGCTTTCGGCCCCGTGCGCATGAAGGTCGGCATGAAGAGCGCGAAGGGCACGCCAACGGGCATGGCGGTCAGCACCACCATGGCTATTCTCGGGTTCATGGCAAGGTTGATACGCACCCGGCTCAATGGAAGCTACAAGGTCACGCCCTTCTTTAACCCGGATGATGGGACGCCGCATGTGCAGCCCAAAGTGCTCACGCCGGATGAGCGGGCACGCTTGATGCAGGCCGTCGAGGCCTTCTAGCTTGCTTGGCCAAGTGCTATCGATTTAGTAGCTAATTGCCCACGTGCTTAATGGACTGCAGCCACTTTTCCCTTAATTTTCTTAAGAAATCTCAGGACCGCACCGTATCCGCCACCCGCTCGGCGCAGCTTTTCGCCTGGGCTGCGTCGCGCGCCTCGACCATCACACGCAGCAGCGGTTCGGTGCCGCTGGCACGAATCAACAGGCGGCCCGTGTTGCCCAGCTCGGCTTCCACCGTTTTGGTCATGTCGGCCAGGGGTTTGCTGCTCTTCCAGTCCTGGTCGGGCTTGAGGCGCACATTGACCAGCGTCTGCGGGAACAACACCACATCGCTCAGCAGCTGGGCCAACGTTTTTTTGCTGCGCACACAGGCCTGCAACACCTGCAGCGCGCTGATGAGGCCGTCACCGGTGGTGTGCTTGTCGAGTGCCAGCAGGTGGCCCGAACCCTCACCGCCCAGTAGCCAGCCGCGTTTTTCAAGCTCCTCGAGCACGTAGCGATCACCGACCTTGGCGCGTACAAATTCCACGCCCTTGGCTTTCAACGCGACTTCCACGGCCATATTGGTCATCAGGGTGCCCACGGTGCCTGGCACCTTTTCGCCGCGCGCCAGGCGCTCATTGACCATCAGGTACAGCACCTCGTCGCCATTGAAGAGCCGGCCTTCGGCGTCCACGATCTGCAGCCGGTCGGCGTCGCCGTCCAGCGCAATGCCGTAGTCCGCCTTGCTGGCCTTCACCTTGGCGATCAGCGCCTCCGGGTGCGTCGCACCGACTTCGTGGTTGATGTTGAGGCCGTCGGGAGCACAGCCGATGGCAATGACTTCAGCGCCCAGTTCATGAAAGACCATGGGGGCGATGTGATAGGCCGCACCGTGGGCGCCGTCGACCACGATCTTCAGGCCGCGAAGCGTCAGGTCATTGGCAAAGGTGCTCTTGCAGAACTCTGTGTAGCGCCCGGCCGCGTCATCGAGGCGGCGGGCTTTGCCCAGCGTAGCAGAGTCGGCCCATACCGGTGCCTCGTCGAGTGCGGCCTCCACGGCCAGCTCCCATTCATCGCTGAGTTTGGTCCCCTGCGCGCTGAAAAATTTGATACCGTTGTCGGGGTAGGCGTTGTGGCTGGCGCTGATGACGACGCCCAGGCTGGCGCGCTGGGCCCGCGTGAGGTAAGCCACACCCGGCGTGGGCAAGGGGCCGAGCAGCACCACATCGACGCCGGCGGAGTTAAAGCCGGACTCCAGCGCGCTTTCCAGCATGTAGCCGGAAATGCGGGTGTCCTTGCCGATCAGTACCGTGGGACGGGATTCGGTCTTGCGAAGAACCCTGCCGACCGCGTGCGCAAGCCGTAAGACGAAGTCGGGCGTTATGGGCGGCTGGCCCACCGTTCCGCGAATGCCGTCGGTGCCGAAGTATTTTCTGGTCATGGAGTTTTGTCCCTGTGGAGCTTGTTGTTCTTGAAACAGGGGCCTATTTTAGGTGGCCCCGAACAGCCCTTTGTCAGTCAAAGCCGCCATCTTTGCCGGATAGCGACAAAACTGCTAGCGCGCTGCCATCCATACCTTCAGGGCCTGTACAGTCTCACGCACGTCATGCACACGCACGATACGGGCGCCACGGTCCACCGCCAGCACGGCTGCCGCCACGCTGGGCACCATGCGGTCGGTCACGTCGAGCTGGGCAACAGTTGCGAGCGAGGTGCTGGTCACGGCGGCCAAAGACGATTTGCGCGACCAGGCTGCCAGCAGCGGGTAGCCGGCGGCGAGGAATTCCTGCTGGCGCGCGAGCAACGCGAAATTCTGCGCCACGGTTTTACCAAAGCCCACACCCACATCCAGCACGATGCGGGATTTATCAACGCCAGCGGCCTGCAGGCCAGATGCGGCGCTTTCCAGAAAAGCCCTCACCTGCGGCACCACATCGCCCTCCATGGGAGCAACCTGCATGGTCTGCGGTTCGCGGTGCATGTGCATCAGGCAGACACCGCAATTCGGGTGCTGCGCCACAACTTGCACCGCACCCGGCTTGCGCAGGGCCCAGATGTCGTTGATGACATCGGCGCCCAGGTCGAGCACAGCCTGCATCACTTCAGGTTTGTACGTGTCGACCGACAGTGGCATGCCGAGGCTGACCGCATGGCGAACCACCGGCAGCACCCGCTCCAGCTCTTCCTCCAGTGACACGGGCGGCGCACCCGGCCGGCTTGATTCACCGCCAATATCCAGCATGTCGGCGCCATCCCGGATCAATTTCTCGCAGTGCTCGAAGACATCCGCAAAGCCACCGCCCTTGATGAAATACCTGCCCCCATCCGAAAAAGAGTCCGGTGTGACATTGACGATACCCATGACGCGCGGCTTTGACAGGTCAATCTGAAAGCGGGAGGTTTGCCAGATCATGGATGGATGTCCCGAAACGAACGAAGGGTTAAACCACAGGCCGGTACGCAATGCAATACTGCGCAAGGAACGGTACGTTGCCGAAGCCGCACAAAGTGGCAAGCACGGGAGCCATGTTCTCCACCATGAAAAAACCGGGGACTGGCCCCGGTTGTGATGACTGCCTGGCAGTCGTCTTCATGCTTGCGGAGGAATCAGGCTACCGTAGGTGCCGGATCGGTACTGACAGCAGGTGTACCGCCGCTGGGACCGCTACCGCCGCCTACCGACGAATTGCGCGGCGTCCAGTCTTTAGGCGGCCGGGGTTCCTTGCCGGCCATGATGTCGTCCAGCTGGTCGCCGTCAATGGTTTCCCATTCGAGCAAGGCCTTGGCCATGGCATGCATCTTGTCCTGGTTGTCCTCGATCAGCTTGCGCGCCTGGGCGTACTGCTGGTCGATGATGCGGCGTACTTCGCCGTCCACCTTTTGCAGGGTCGACTCGCTCATGTTGTTGGTCTTGGTGACCGAACGGCCCAAAAACACTTCGCCTTCATTTTCCGCATACACCATGGGGCCCAGGGCCTCGGTCATGCCGTAGCGGGTGACCATGTCACGGGCCAGCGCTGTGGCACGTTCAAAGTCGTTGCTGGCGCCCGTGGTCATCTGGTTCATGAAGACTTCTTCGGCAATACGGCCGCCAAACAGCATGCTGATCTGGCTCAGCATGTACTCGCGGTCATAGCTGTAGCGGTCTTGCGCCGGCAGGCTCATGGTCACGCCCAGCGCACGGCCGCGCGGAATGATCGTGACCTTGTGAACCGGATCGCACTTCGGCAACATCTTGCCGAGCAGCGCGTGGCCGGACTCATGGTAGGCCGTGTTGCGGCGCTCTTCTTCGGGCATGACCATGCTCTTGCGCTCGGGACCCATGAGGATCTTGTCCTTGGCTTTTTCGAAGTCCTGCATCTCGACGGTGCGCGCGTTGCGGCGCGCGGCCATCAGGGCGGCTTCGTTGCACAGGTTGGCCAGGTCAGCGCCCGACATGCCGGGCGTGCCGCGGGCGATAACCCCGGGGCTCACATCCTGGCCGAGTGGAACCTTGCGCATGTGCACATTCAGGATTTGCTCGCGGCCGCGGATATCGGGCAGCGTCACATAGACCTGGCGGTCAAAACGGCCGGGGCGCAACAAGGCGGCGTCCAGGATGTCGGGACGGTTGGTGGCAGCCACCACGATCACGCCGACATTGGTTTCAAAGCCGTCCATCTCGACCAGCATCTGGTTCAGGGTCTGCTCGCGTTCGTCATTGCCGCCGCCCAGGCCCGCGCCGCGCTGGCGGCCGACTGCGTCGATTTCATCGATGAAGATGATGCAGGGTGCGTTTTTCTTGGCGTTGTCGAACATGTCGCGCACACGCGACGCGCCCACACCGACGAACATTTCAACGAAGTCAGAGCCGGAAATCGAGAAAAACGGAACCTTGGCTTCGCCGGCAATGCTCTTGGCCAGCAGGGTTTTACCGGTGCCCGGAGGGCCGACCAGCAGCAAACCACGCGGAATGCGGCCGCCCAGTTTCTGGAATTTGGCGGGGTCTTTCAGGAAGTCGACCACTTCCTTGACTTCTTCCTTGGCCTCGTCGCAGCCCGCCACATCGGCAAAAGTCACCGGATTGGTCGATTCATCGAGCAGGCGCGCCTTGGATTTACCGAAACTGAAAGCCCCGCCCTTGCCACCGCCCTGCATCTGCCGCATGAAATAAATCCACACGCCGATCAGCAGCAGCATCGGGCCCCAGCTGATCAGAAGGGAGGTGAGCAGGGAGGTTTCTTCGCGGGGCTTGACGTCAAACTTCACGTCGTTGGCGATCAGGTCGCCGACGAGGCCGCGGTCAAGGTAGGTTGCGGTGGTGCGGACCTTGCGGTCGTCCACCGTGGTGGCGGAAATCTCGGTGCCGCCCTGGCCTTCGGCGATGGTGGCCTGCTTGATGCGCTTGCCGCGCACCTCTTCCAGGAATTCGGAGTAACCCAGGTAGTTCGAGCCGGCGCTACCGCGTGGATCAAATTGCTTGAATACGGTAAACAGCACCATGGCGATAACCAGCCAGATTGCAATTTTGGAAAACCACTGATTGTTCAAGGACTACTCCGGTATAAGAACAAAAGTCACATGCGCCTGATTTTAGGCGTTTCAAGGGCAAAAACCGCGTAATCCCCTGCCAGCCCCATGTTTGAAGCGGGTTTAGGTGATTTTTGCCACCGTATCACACTCATTGTGCAGCGTCAGCGCGTCTTTTAAGTCCTCTGCCAATCAGGAAAATCTCCGACGACCCGGGACGCGAGGCCTTGGGTTTCAGGGGCTTGACCGTCTTGAAGGTGTCCTTGAAAAGCTTCACGAGCTGATCGTAGCCGCTGCCGTGAAAGAGCTTCACCACCAGGGTGCCGTCCGGTTTCATCCGGTTCTGGGCAAATTCCACAGCCAGCTCTATCAGGTGGGCAATGCGGGCGGCATCGGCCGACTCAATACCCGACAGGTTGGGTGCCATGTCGGAGATCACAAGATCCACCCGGATCTGCCCTTCGGACGAGGCCAGCGCCTGCTCCAGCTTCTGCAGCACCTCCGCCTCCCGGAAGTCGCCCTGGATAAACGTCACCCCCTCGATCGGCTCCATGGGCAGCAGGTCCAGCCCGATGATGCGGCCATTGAGCTCCCCCGCCGCCGCGCCTGTGGGCGACAGCTTGCGCCTCACGTACTGGCTCCATGCCCCGGGGGTGCTGCCCAGGTCGACCACACAGTCGCCCGGCCGGATCAGGCCGAAGGTTTCATCAATTTCCTTCAATTTGTAAGCGGCCCGGGCCCGGTAGCCCTCTTTCTGGGCCAGCTTGACGTAGGGATCGTTGATGTGGTCGTGCAACCACGCCTTGTTGACCTTTTTCCCTTTCGCGCTGGCTTTCGATACGGCTTTGGCAGCGGCCTTCGCGTCGGTCTGGGTGCCGGGTTTGAAGTCGGTCTTGGCATTTACTTTCATGGGGTCTATTGTCCTCTTCCCGACTCCCCCGATAATTGGGGCATGGCTCAAATACAACTTACCCCCGCCCAGCGCAAGGATCACCGCGCCGATGCCCATCACCTGAACGCAGTGGTGATGATCGGCTCCGATGGCCTGACCGCTGCCGTCAAGAAAGAAACCGACGCGGCCCTGAACGCGCACGGCCTCATCAAGGTGCGGGTTCAATCAGACGACCGCACCGGTCGAGAAGCGATTTTCCAGGCCCTGGCAGATGAACTCAACGCCGCCCCCATCCAGCACATCGGCAAGCTGCTGGTGCTGTGGCGCCCCATGCCGGAAAAGGAAAAGAAGGTCAATGAAGACCGCATGCCCGGCCCCCGTGATGTCAAGGTCCTGAAAAACAGCTCCCGCTACGGCCAGCGCCCTGAAGTCAAAACCCTGCGCGTACTCGGCAACCAGCGCCTCACGCCCGGCGGCACCGTCAAACGCGCCAAAAAGCCCCAGTTGAAAAGCGTCAAGAAGAGTGCACAGGGCTGAGTTCTCCGCCCGCAAGGCACGGGGCAATTGCCCCGATAGCACCCCGACAGGCACATTCCTCCTGGCCCGGTAGCCCCAGGCCTTTAGATTCGAGACTTTCGCCCACAGCTGTACGTCATGACCAATCCCCTTCTCGATTTTTCCGACCTTCCCCTGTTTGACCGGATTCAGCCCGAACATGTGGCGCCAGCCCTCGACGAGCTGCTGGCCAGGGCCGAAAGCGCCCTTGAGCAGGTCACGGCAGCGGATTTTCCGGCCTCCTGGAGCGGCATCGCCGGCGTGCTGGACGTAGCCACCGAGAACCTGGGCCGCGCCTGGGGCGCCGTGAGCCACCTCAATGGCGTGGCCGACACGCCCGAGCTGCGCGCAGCCTACAACGCCGCCCTGCCGCGCGTGACCGAGTTCTGGACCCGCCTGGGCGCCGATGAGCGCCTTTACGCCAAATACAAAGCCATCGACGTGGCCACCCTGAACACCGAGCAACGCCAGGCGCACAAAAATGCCATCCGCAACTTTGTGCTGTCGGGCGCGGAACTGAAGGGCGCAGACCGCGACCGTTTTGCCGAGATCCAGGAACGCCAGGCCGAGCTGAGCCAGAAATTCAGCGAAAACGCACTGGACGCCACCGACGCTTTTGCCTACTACGCCACGGAGGCCGAAGTCGCCGGCATTCCCGCCGATGTGCTCCAGAACGCACGCAGCCAGGCCGAAACCGAAGGCAAGGCCGGCTACCGCCTCACCCTGAAAATGCCGAGCTACCTGCCGGTCATGCAGTTCGCCACCAGCAGCAAACTGCGGGAGACCCTCTACAAGGCCTACACCACCCGCGCCAGCGACCAGGCCGCACCCGAGTTCAGCAAATTCGACAACAGCGCCATCATGAAAGAAATTCTTGCGTTGCGCCTCGAAGAAGCAAAGCTGCTGGGCTACCGTAATTTCGGTGAGGTATCCGTGGTCGCCAAGATGGCCAAATCCCCTGATGAAGTCATCACGTTTTTGCGCGACCTTGCCCGGCGGGCCCGCCCCTATGCCGAAAAAGATGTCGCCGACCTGCGCGCCTTTGCCGCCAGCCAGCTGGGCCTGACCGACCCGCAGGCCTGGGACTACGCCTACATCGGCGAAAAACTCAAGGAAGCGCGCTACGCATTCAGTGAACAGGAAGTCAAACAGTACTTCACTGCCCCCAAGGTGCTGGCAGGCCTCTTCAGGATCGTGGAAACCCTGTTTGAAGTCGCCATCCGCAAGGACTCGGCACCCGTGTGGAAGCCCGGCGTAGAGTTTTTCCGTATCGAACGCAACGGCCAGCTGGTGGGCCAGTTCTATCTGGATCAGCCCGCTCGCACCGGCAAACGTGGCGGCGCCTGGATGGACGATGTGCGCGCCCGCTGGCTACGCCCCGACAACGGCCAGTTGCAAACCCCGGTGGCGCACCTCGTCTGCAATTTCGCTGAGGGCGTGGGCGGCAAACCGGCCCTGCTCACGCACGACGACGTGACCACGCTGTTCCATGAGTTCGGCCACGGGCTGCACCACATGCTCACCCAGGTCAATGAGCGGGACGTTTCCGGCATCAGCGGTGTCGAATGGGACGCGGTCGAGTTGCCCAGCCAGTTCATGGAAAACTTCTGCTGGGAGTGGGACGTGCTCAAGCACATGACGGCCCACGTGGATACCGGCGCCGCCCTGCCACGCGAGCTGTTCGACAAGATGCTGGCCGCCAAAAACTTCCAGAGCGGCATGCAGACGCTGCGCCAGGTCGAGTTTTCACTGTTCGACATGTTGCTGCACACCTCCCACGATCCGGCAGGCAACCTGATGGATCTCCTGAACGAAGTACGCCGGGAAGTTGCCGTCATCGCGGCCCCGGCCTACAGCCGTACTGCGCACACATTCAGCCATATTTTTTCCGGTGGCTATGCCGCCGGCTATTACAGCTACAAGTGGGCTGAAGTCCTGTCCGCCGACGCTTATGCCGCTTTTGAAGAATCCGCCCTTCCCGCCGCCAATGCAGGTACAAACACTGATACCGGCACAGAAGCAGGCACCGTTAATGTAGAAACAGGGCGAAAATACCGGCAAGCCATCCTGGAGGCTGGCGGCAGCCGTCCGGCCATGGAATCATTCAAGGCCTTCCGGGGCCGCGAGCCAACGCTGGACGCGCTGATGCGCCACCAGGGTATGGCCTGAGCCCTGGGCAAAGCCACTTTAATTCAAGTTCAAGACTGACCGAGGAAACCATGAAATCAAACGCTGTTAGGTCCTTCTCTCCAAATGCCCTGCTGGCCATGCTGCTGCTGGGCGGAAGCTTAATTTTTATGGCGCTGCCGTCGCACGCGCAGCAGGTCTACCGTATCGTTGGGCCGGACGGGAAGGTGACCTTCTCGGACCAGCCACCGCCGGCGGCAAGCAGCGGCAAGGTTAGCGCTGCCAACGCAGGGTCAAGTGCTGGAGCAGCATCCGCAGGTCTTCCTTTCGAATTGCGGCAAGTCGCCAGTAAATTCCCTGTCACGCTATATACAGGCGACAAATGTGCTCCCTGTGGTTCCGCTCGCGCCTTGCTGATGAGCCGTGGTATTCCTTTCAGCGAAAAGACCGTCAACACCAATGAGGACATTGAGGCCCTGCAACGGCTCAGTGGCGATGCGTCCCTGCCCTTCGCAACTATCGGCAGCCAGCAGCTCAAGGGGTTTTCAGACACAGAGTGGACGCAATTCCTGAACGCAGCAGGCTATCCGGCCACTTCCACATTGCCACCCAGCTATCGGAACGCTGCGGCTACTCCCCTGGTTGTGGTGAGCAAACCGGCCGCAGCTGCCACTCCTGCCGCAAGCCCGGCGCCCCGCGCTCCGGCTACCCCAGCCGCCCCCCCGCCAAACGTCAGCAACCCTGCCGGCATCAAGTTCTGAGGCAAGCCCTGAGCAACGCAAAACGCCGGGTACAAACCCGGCGTTTTGCATTCCGGGTCAAAGCCCAGAGGTAAGAGGTAAGAGATCAGAAACTGGCGGCTTGGAGCGCCAGCGTTAAAACACCAGCGTCTTGACCCCGCCGGGAGTGCCCAGCAGGCAGACATGCGCTTTCTGGTGGGCGAACACCCCCACCGTCACCACGCCCGGCCACTGGTTGATCTGCGACTCAAAACCCAGCGGATCGGCCAGCTTCAGGCCGGTCACGTCCAGGATGTGCTGGCCGTTGTCGGTGACCAGCGGTTTGCCGTCCTTGAGCCGCAGGTTGGCTGTGCCGCCCATGGCCGCAAACTGCCGCGCAATGCGCCTGGCCGCCATCGGAATTACTTCAACGGGCAGCGGAAAGTTGCCCAGCACCTGCACCAGCTTGGACTCGTCGGCAATGCAGACAAACTTGCGCGACTGGGCCGCCACGATCTTTTCGCGCGTCAGCGCCGCACCGCCGCCCTTGACCATATAACCCGCGTTGTCGATTTCGTCGGCGCCGTCGATATACACCGCCAGCTCGTCCACCTCCGCCGCGTCAAACACCTTGATGCCCAGCGCCTGCAGGCGTTCCGTCGAAGCCACCGAGCTCGACACCGCACCCGCAATGCGCCCCTTCATGGTGGCCAGTGCGTCAATGAATTTGTTCACCGTCGAGCCGGTGCCCACCCCCACAATGCTGCCTTCCTCGACATATTGCAGGGCTGCCTGGCCGACCAGGGTTTTGAGTTCGTCTTGGGTCATGGGAGTGTTGGGGGAAGTGATCGGGAAGGTAAAACAGGTTTTGCGACAATCAGGGCTCTTGCCCGGGTTCAGTACACCGGGCCATTTCTTAGCCACCTGCACCGAATTATCCAATGTCCCTGCTCCCCTACGCCCTGGCCCGCCCCTTTTTATTTGGGCTTGACCCCGAAACCGCCCACGAGCTGACCATGGCTTCGCTCGCGCGCACCCAGGGCACGCCGCTGTCGCTGGCGTATTGCGGCAACCGGGTCAGCGACCCGATCGAGCTGGCCGGCCTGAAATTTGCCAACCGTGTGGGTTTGGCCGCAGGGCTCGATAAAAACGCCCGCTGCATCGACGGCCTGGCCGCCATGGGTTTCGGCTTTGTCGAAGTGGGCACCGTCACCCCTCTGGGCCAGCCCGGCAACCCCAAGCCGCGCATGTTCCGCCTGACCGAGGCCAACGCGCTGATCAACCGCCTGGGTTTCAACAACGACGGGCTGGCCGCTTTTCTGGCCAATGTGCAGCGCTCCAGCGTGCGCAAGCAAGGCGCGCAAAGCACCCTGCTGCTGGGCCTGAACATCGGCAAGAATGCCGCGACGCCGATTGAAAACGCGGTGGACGACTACCTGATCTGCCTGGACGGTGTCTACCCACACGCCGACTACGTCACCGTCAACATCTCCAGCCCCAACACCAAAAACCTGCGCGCCTTGCAAAGCGACGAAGCCCTGGACGCCCTGCTCGGCCGCATCGCCGAACGCCGCGAAGCCCTGGCCAGACAGCATGGCAAGCGCGTGCCGATTTTTGTGAAGATCGCGCCCGATCTTGATGAAGCCCAGGTCGATGTGATTGCCGCCACGCTCAAGCGCCACGCCATGGACGGCGTCGTCGCCACCAACACCACCTTGAGCCGCGACGCCGTGAAAGGCATGCGCCATGCCGAAGAAGCCGGCGGCCTGAGCGGCGCCCCGGTGCTGCAAGCCAGCAACCGCGTCATCGGCCAGTTGCGCGCAGCACTCGGCAAAGGCTTTCCCATCATCGGCGTGGGCGGCATCATGAGCGGCGCGGATGCCGTCTCCAAGATCAAGGCCGGCGCCGATGTCGTCCAGATCTACACCGGCCTGATCTACAAAGGCCCTGAACTGGTGACTGACGCCGCGACCGCGATCAAAAACAGCCGATAGGCCAATAGGGACATGCGCAAGCAGCTATTGAATTAATAGCAACGAATCCGTAAGGCACGGCATTGGCTCACGGAGATTTTTTGCGCGGCACCGCTGCAGCTCGCGGCCTGGCCACTTTGGCTACCTTCTTCGCCGCGCCCACAGCTTTACGCGCCGCGCCCAGCTCTACCCACGCCGGCGCATGGTCGCTGGCGTGTTCCTGCCCGCGCACCCAGCTGTCTACCCCGGCAGCTTTCAGGCGCGGTGCCAGTTCCGCGTTCAGCAGGATGTGGTCGATGCGCAAGCCCGCGTTGCGCTGCCAGTGCTGGCGAAAATAATCCCAGAAGGTGTAGATGCGCTCTTGCGGGTGCAAATGCCGCAGGCTGTCTACCCAGCCTTGCCCCAACAGCTCTTCATAGGCGGCTCGGCTTTCGGGCTGCATCAGCGCGTCGCGCTTCCATGACTTGGGGTTGTACACATCCATGTCGGTCGGGATCACATTGAAATCACCCGCCAGCGCCACCGGGTGCCCGGACGCATAAAGCCCCGCCGCGTGCTTCTGCAGCCGCTCAAACCACGCCAGCTTGTAGTCAAACCTGGGGCCGGGCTGCGGGTTGCCGTTGGGCAGGTACAGGCAGGCCACGATGATTCCGTCCACTGCGGCTTCCAGATAGCGGCTGTGGTCGTCCGCTGCATCGCCGGGCAGTTCGCGGCGTATTTCAACCGGCGCCTCACCCCTGGCCAGAATCGCCACGCCGTTCCATGACCGCTGGCCTTTCCATAAAGCGCTGTAACCCGCTTCCCGCAGCTCGGCCTGGGGAAACACGCCGTCCAGTGCTTTTAGTTCCTGGAGGCAGACCACGTCGGGCGATTCTTTGGCCAGCCAGTCCAGCAACTGCGGAAGCCGCGTCTTGATGCCGTTGACGTTAAAGGTCGCGAGCTTCATCAAACCCCGATCAGACGCCGGTTAAACGCCGGGTGAGGGCTTGCCCCGGCCCGGCCCGCGCCGGAAAGCCTCGGCGCCGCCGCTGCCCCCGCCGTCAGGAAAGCTGTGCTGCTTGAGCTTGCCGGCCTTTCCAGGCTTCACCGGGTTTTCAATCAAGGTACTGGCATCGTTGCCATCGGCCTCATCATCCGGCTCGCTGTGCGGAGGATGCGGCACCGTCGCGCCTTCGCCGGTCTTGGCGCGTGTCGGGCTGGTGTTGGTTTTTGCCATGGGTGCTCCAGAAATCGAAGCTTCAAAGTACCAGCACCGGCTAAGCGCGGGTGTCAGACAACACCGCAAGCCTGCTGCCCCGATACCGGGGTAGGGCACAAGAAAAGACGATGCAAAGCGAGCCGGCCAGGCCAGCATAAGCCGCGGAACCGGCTTCGCCGGGCGATCTATAAGCCACCCCCGTCCAGGCTCACTGCGTGTAGCCTGTTCCCCCCTCGAGGGGGCGGCGCCTGCGGTCTGGCAAAGCCAGTCCCGCGGCCCCCACTGGTGAAATACGCCCACTGGTTGCGCCGCTGAACTCTTCATGCAAGCAGGGGCCGCGGAACCGGCTTTGCCGGGCCGCAGGCGCAGCGGCCCCCTCGGGGGGCAGGAAGCTACACAAAGTGAGCGACCGTGGGGGCAAGCCTTTGTAGAGCCTGTCCCCTAGAGTACCCGGCAGGCTTTGTTGCGCCCCTTGTTACGACTACCATGCAGGCAGTTCTGACAGGAGACCTGCCTTGGCCGCGACCCCCACTTCGGCGACGACGCCCCCTTCCCTTGCGTCTTCTTCTTTTTCCCTGGAGCCCCTGGATCCCGCTTCCCCCTACCCCCACCTGCTCGCGCCGCTGGACCTCGGCTTCACCACGCTGAAGAACCGCGTGCTGATGGGCAGCATGCACACCGGCCTGGAAGACGGCCGCAAACATTTCCCCGCCATGGCCGCCTACTTCGCCGAGCGTGCGCGCGGCGGTGTGGGCCTCATGGTTACCGGCGGTTTTGCGCCCAACATTGCCGGCTGGACCAAACCGTTTGCAGGCATGCTCGCCAGCTCCGGCGCGGCGCGCCGCCACAAGCAAGTCACCGACGCCGTGCACGCCGAAGGCGGCAAGATTGCCCTGCAAATTTTGCACACCGGCCGCTATGGCTACCACCCGCTGTGTGTCGCGCCCTCGCGCATCCAAAGCCCGATCTCGCCATTCACCCCGCGCGAACTCAGCGCCGGCGGCGTCGAGCGGCAGATCCGCGCCTTCATCCGCTGCGCCATGCTGGCCCGCGACGCCGGCTACGACGGCGTCGAGATCATGGGCAGCGAAGGCTACTTCATCAACCAGTTCCTCGTCACCCACACCAACCAGCGCACCGACGAGTGGGGCGGCAGCTATGGCAACCGCATGCGCGTGGCCGTGGAGATCGTGCGCCGCACGCGCGAAGCCGTAGGGCCCGACTTCATCATCATCTACCGCCTCTCGATGATCGACCTGATTCCCGGCGGCAGCAGCTGGGAAGAAGTCGTGCTGCTGGCCAAAGCCGTGGAAGCCGCCGGCGCCACGCTCATCAACAGCGGTATAGGCTGGCACGAAGCCCGCGTGCCTACCATCGCCACCTCGGTGCCGCGCGGTGCCTTCACCTGGGTCACCAAAAAACTGCGCACCGATTTGCGCGCCGCCGGCCTCACGATTCCCGTCATCACCAGCAACCGCCTGAACATGCCCGAAGTGGCCGAACAGGTGCTGGCCGACGGCAGTGCCGACATGGTCAGCATGGCCCGCCCCTTCCTGGCCGACCCCGAGTTTGTCAACAAGGCCGCGCAGGGCCGCCGCGACGAGATCAACACCTGCATCGCCTGCAACCAGGCCTGCCTGGACCACGCCTTCCAGGCCAAGCTGGCAAGCTGCCTGGTCAACCCCCGCGCCGGGCATGAGACCGAACTCGTCATTCGCATCGCTCCCGCCAAAAAACGCGTTGCCGTTATAGGTGCAGGCCCCGCGGGTCTGGCCGCCGCCACCACGTTGGCCCTGCGCGGCCACAGCGTGGATTTGTATGACTCTGCCGACAAGATAGGCGGCCAGTTCAACCTGGCCAAGCGCGTGCCCGGCAAGGAAGAGTTCGAGGAAACCCTGCGCTACTTCGGCCAGCGCATCACCGGCACCGGCGTGAAGCTGCACCTGAACACCCGCGTTTCGGCGGCCGACCTCATTGCGCAAAAATTTGACGAAGTCGTGCTGGCCACCGGCGTCACGCCGCGCAACCCGCGCATTCCCGGGCAAGACCACCCCAAGGTGCTCAGCTATATCGATGTGCTGCTGGGACGCCAGCCCGTGGGCGAGCGCGTCGCGCTCATAGGCGCAGGCGGCATCGGCTTTGACGTCGCCGAATTCCTCGTCACACCCACCGGCCATTCCACCGCACTCGACCTGCCCGCCTGGCTCGCCGAATGGGGCGTGGCCGATCCCGGCGAAGTGCGCGGCGGCGTCGTGCGCCCGCAGGTCACGCCGCCGGCGCGCCATGTCACCCTGCTGCAGCGCAAACCCGGCAAGCTGGGCGCGGGCCTGGGCAAGACCACCGGCTGGATCCACCGCGCCGCGCTGAAGATGAAAAACGTTGAAATGCTTTCAGGCGTCAACTATGAACGCATTGGTGAAAACGAAGGAGGCTCAGGCCTCAGCCTCTTCATCACCTTCGGCGAAAAACGGCAGGACGGCACCGTGCTGGCGGTCGACAACATCGTGCTGTGCGCCGGGCAAGAGCCCCTGCGCGAACTGCTGGAGCCGCTGCGCGAGGCCGGCGTCAAGACGCACCTGATCGGCGGCGCAGACGAAGCCAGCGAACTCGACGCCAAACGCGCGATTGACCAGGGGACACGACTGGCGGCGATGGTGTGACCCAGGCCTCGCATCACAAAGATGTGTCAGGTTCGTCCTTGCGCTCCAGCAGCAGGCGAAGCATGCGCTCCGGGTTCTGCAGAAAATCGCTCATGACCCGGTAGTGCTCTGTCTCGGCGTACTGAATGCGCTCCAGGCCGGACTCTGAGCACGCATAAATCCAGGCGTCCGGGTAGGCCATCAGCATAGGCGAGTGCGTCGCAATCAAAAATTGTGATCGCTCCAGCACCAGGTCATGCATGCGCGACAACACCGCCAGCTGGCGTTGCGGCGACAGCGCAGCTTCCGGTTCATCGAGGATATACAGGCCCTCTGGCCCGAAGCGATGGTTTAACAGAGACAGAAACGACTCGCCGTGAGACTGCTCATGCAGCGAGCGCGAGCCATAGAAGGTAATCACTGGTGGCCCGAAGGAGGGCTCGGCGTCCAGGTTTTCGATTTCGGTTGCCACATTGAAGAAGCTCTCTGCGCGCAGGAAAAACCCGGTCTTCGGCCGTTTGAAGCCTTTGGCAATGCGGAGGTATTCGTTCAGCACCGAGTGCGACACCCGCGTGCCAAACCGGAAATTCTTTGTACCGCCTTCGGCGTTAAACCCCAGCGAAACCGCAATCGCCTCCAGCAGCGTCGACTTTCCCGAGCCGTTTTCACCCACAAAGAACGTCACTTTCGGGTGCAGGTCAATATGCTCCAGCGTGCGGATGGCCGGCAGGTGAAACGGGTAGGCCGCAAAAGACTCCACCTTGTCGCGCACCAGCGTGACGCGGCTGGCAAACTGGCTGGAGATGATCGATGACATGGCCGGAGTTTAAGGTGGCGGCGGCGCTGGAAAATAGCTGACGAAGAACCGCCCAGTCTGGGGCACTTCCCCGTCAAGCATCAAGCCTGTGGCGAGAATATTTGTTGCCCAAACACAAAGAGAAGCCTGTCGCCATCATCCACCGTGTACGGTGGCCGGGCGACAGTGCTCCCTGGATTCAAACAGGCACCTTCTACTGCCAGTTTGCAGCAATGACTGGTGACAAGTTTGGTTGATAGCCGGCCGGCAATGTGGTCTCACCTGCCGCCGGTGGCGAAAACGCCGCCATTGCATCAACCAGGTTTTGCACCTGACTGTCCAGCAAACGAGTCCCGTTGGCCAGTTCAAAGATTTCCACATGGTTGCCGGCGCCCTGGTACCAGTTGGTGACAGCCACTTTGTCCGTTGTGCCTATGACAGAGACCTCCAGATTGAGCCCTACCTGCTGAAACCAGAGTTGGTCGGCAGCAACGCTGGCGTCAAACCTCAAGGTGTCGGTCACACCCGCAGTGGCATCTGTGTCTGTGAGGACGTCAGCGCCGTCACCCCGCGCAAACAGGTAGGTATCAGCGCCTGAGCCACCAAAAAGCTGGTCATTTCCAGTGCCCCCCGTCAAGGTGTCGTTGCCCCCCAGGCCGCGAAGAATATCGTTGCCGGCCAAACCATTGAGCGTGTCTGCCGAGGTGTTGTTGCCAATCAGGCTGTCTGCACCCGTCGTAGCTGTCCCGATGACGCCTCCGTTCAACAAAATGGCGTCGATGTCCGCAGGCTTCCACACTGTGCCATCACCGAACGCGATTTCCTCAATGGACCAGCTCGTTACCGAGTTGTTGGCCAGGTAGTTGCCTACCGTCAAAGTGTCGGTCGTCCCGGCGATTCTCAAGACAAGGTTGTTCCCACTGCGAGTCACCGTGATGCCTGAGGGCGCAATGCCCGCATCAAATTCAATCCGGTCAATGTTTCCTGCGGTTCCATCATCGTCGTATATGGTGTCCTGACCGCCGCCCACCCCGAAGCGATAGATGTCGTTGCCTGTGCCGGTGTAGACACCATTCCAGGTGTCATAGATGCCACCCGCCAGGATGTCGTTGCCCGACCCACCCATCAGGATGTCGTTACCGGCGCCGCCTTGCAAGGTGTCACCATCGGCACCACCGTTGAGTGTGTCGTTGCCGTTGCCTCCACTCAGGGAGTCGCCGCCGGCCTCGCCCAGCAGCGTGTCGTTGCCGTCTTCCCCGTTGAGAGTGTCGGCGCCATTGCCGCCGTACAGCGTGTCGTTGCCGGCCCGGGCATTGATGGTGTCATTGCCGTCATTCCCCACGAGCACATCATCGGAGGCATAGCCGGTCAGGGTGTCATTACCTGAGCCGCCAGTCAGCGCCATCAGTTTCACATTTGCCACTGACCAGACCGCGTTGACATCATCAGTGAAGCGAATCTCTTCAACGGCCCAGCCTCCGGCGCCATCCCCACTGAAATAGCCGTTGACCGTGATCTGGTCGGTGGTGCCTTGAATCTTCAGGACCAGGCTGTCGCCCGATCGCGAAACCAGCACGCTGCCAGGCAGGATGCCAGCCTTGAAGACGATCTTGTCGACAACACCAGCGGTGCCGTCGTTGTCATAGATCGTGTCCTGACCATCACCAAGTCCGAACATATAGGTGTCGCTACCCGTACCGGTGTAAACGCCATTCCAGGTGTCGTACACCCCTCCGGCCAGGATGTCATTGCCGGTACCACCCTCCAGGGTGTCATTGCCTGATCCACCTTGCAAGGTATCAGCATCGGCTCCGCCATTGAGCGAGTCGTTGCCGTTACCCCCGCTCAGGGAATCACCACCGGCTTCGCCCAGGAGCACGTCGTTGCCGTCCTCCCCACTGAGCGTATCGGCGCCATTACCACCGTAAAGCGTGTCGTTTCCGGCCCGGGCGCTGACGGTGTCATTACCGTCATTGCCCACGAGCACGTCGTCGGTGGCGTAGCCCGTCAGGGTGTCATTACCGGCCGTACCGACCAGAGCCATCACCTTCACATTGGCAATCGACCAGACCGTGTTGACATCATCGGCGAAACGGATCTCTTCCACCGCCCAGCCGCCGGTGCCGTCCCCATTGAAATAGCCATTGACCGATATCTGGTCGCTGGTGCCGATGATTTTGAGCACAAGAATATCGCCGGAACGGGAAACCAGGACATCTCCGGGGAGCACCCCGGCTTTGAAGATGATCTTGTCAATGACGCCAGCAGTAGAGTCGTTGTCAGAGATCGTGTCCTGTCCATCACCTCGCCCGAACAGATAGGTGTCGCTGCCGGTTCCGGTGTAAACGCCATTCCAGGTGTCGTACACGCCGCCGGCCAGAATGTCGTTGCCCGACCCGCCATCCAGGGTGTCGTTCCCGGCACCTCCTTGCAGTGTGTCGACATCGGCACCGCCGTTCAAGGTATCGTTGCCGTTGCCTCCGTTCAGGGAGTCGCCGCCTGCCTCACCCAGAAGCAGGTCGTTGCCGTCTTCTCCGTTAAGCGTGTCCGCGCCATTGCCGCCATACAGCGTGTCGTTGCCGCCACGACCACTCATGGTGTCATTGCCATCGTTGCCCGCCATCACATCGTCGGTGGCATAGCCAATCAGCGTGTCATTGCCAGCGCCGCCCACAAGCGCCGCCATGTTCTTGACGTTGGCTACAGACCAGACCGCGTTGACATCATCGGCGAAACGGATCTCTTCCACCGCCCAGCCGCCGGTGCCGTCCCCGTTGAAATAGCCGCTCACCGATATCTGGTCGCTGGTGCCGATGATTTTGAGCACCAGCGTGTCGCCAGAACGGGAAACCAGAATGTCCGCAGGAAGCACCCCGGCTTTGAAGATGATCTTGTCAATGACACCTGCGGTCGTATCGTTGTCGACGATCGTATCCTGCCCATCCCCGCGCCCGAACAGATAGGTGTCGCTACCAGCGCCGTTGTAGTTGCCGTTCCAGGTGTCATACACCCCGCCGCCCAGCAGGTCATTGCCGGCTCCACCATCCAGGATGTCGTTACCCGACCCGCCCTGCAGTGTGTCGCCATCGGCCCCGCCGCTCAGCGTGTCGTTGCCGTTGCCGCCACTCAGGGAATCACCGCCGGCGTCACCCAAAAGCAGGTCGTCGCCGTCTTCACCGCTGAGGGTGTCAGCGCCATTGCCGCCATACAGTGTGTCATTGCCTGCCCGGGCGCTGATGGTGTCGTTGCCGTCATTGCCCACGATCACGTCATCTGTGCCGTAGCCGGTCAGCGTATCGTTGCCGGCACTGCCGACAAGGGCCATGGTCTTGACGTCGGGAACCGTCCATACCGTGTTCAGGTCGTCCGCGAAACGGATTTCTTCCACGGCCCAGCCGCCGGCGCCATCCCCATTGAAATAACCGTTGACCGTTATCTGGTCGCTGGTTCCCTGGATCTTCAAGACCAGGCTGTCACCCGAGCGCGAGATCAACACACTGCCTGGCAGGATGCCTGCCTTGAAGACGATCTTGTCGACGACACCGGCCGTCGTGTCGTTGTCGGCGATCGTGTCCTGGCCATCGCCCAAGCCGAACAGATAGGTGTCGCTTCCCGCTCCGTTGTAGTTGCCGTTCCAGGTGTCATACACCCCGCCGCCCAGCAGGTCGTTGCCGGCTCCGCCTTCCAGGATGTCGTCGCCGGCGCCACCTTGCAGCGTATCGTTGTCAGCCCCACCCAACAGGGTATCAACACCGTTGCCTCCGCTCAGGGAATCAGCACCGGCTTCGCCCAGAATAAGGTCGTTGCCATCTTCACCGCTCAGTGAATCGCCGCCATTGCCGCCGTACAGTGTGTCGTTACCGGCCCGGCCGCTGATGGTGTCGTTGCCGTCATTGCCCAAGATCACGTCATCGGTGGCGTAGCCGGTCAGGGCATCATTGCCGGCACTACCGACCAGGGCCATACTCTTGACGTCTGTCACTGTCCAAACCGTGTTCAGATCATCGGCGAAGCGAATCTCTTCGATGGCCCAACCGCCAGCACCGTCTCCATTGAAATAGCCGTTGACCGTTATCTGGTCACTGGTGCCCTGGATTGCCAGGATCAGGCTGTCGCCGGAGCGCGAAACCAACACACTGCCCGGCAATATTCCAGTCTTGAAGACGATCTTGTCGACGACGCCAACGGTGGTGTCGTTGTCGACGATCGTGTCCTGGCCATCGCCCAGGCCGAACAGGTAGGTGTCGCTGCCCGCACCGTCGTAGTTGCCGTTCCAGGTGTCGTATACCCCTCCACCCAACACGTCGTTGCCGGCGCCTCCATCCAGAACATCGTCACCCGCACCGCCCTGCAAGGTGTCCCCGTCGGCGCCACCATTGAGTGTGTCGTTGCCATTGCCGCCGATCAGGGAATCAGCACCGACGCCGCCCTCCAGCACGTCGTTGCCGTTACCGCCGCTGAGCGAGTCGGCTCCGGCTTCTCCATTCAATACGTCATTGCCATCGTTGCCGGTCACGGTGTCATTGCCGTCCCCGGCATTGATCGTGTCGTCGGTGGCATAACCCTGAAGCGTGTCGTTGTCCGCAGTTCCAAGCAAGGCAAACGCCTTCATGCTGGCAACATCCCAGACCGTTGCCGGATCGTCGACAAACTGAATCTGCTCGATGGCCCAGCCCCCAGCGCCGTCCCCGCTGAAATAGCCGTTAACGGTTATCTGGTCGCTGGTGCCCTGAATCTTCAGCACCAGGCTGTCGCCAGAGCGGGAGATCAGCACGCTGTCAGGCGAAATTCCTGACTTGAAAACAATCGTGTCGATGGCTCCGGCGGTGGCGTCCTGGTCAACAATTGTGTCCTGCCCATCGCCCAGGCCGAACAGATAGGTATCGCTGCCCGCGCCGTTGTAGTTGCCGTTCCAGGTGTCGTACACCCCTCCGGCCAGGAGGTCGTTTCCCGTACCACCGTCCAGCACGTCGTTGCCGGCCCCGCCTTGCAGCACATCATTTCCAGCGCCGCCGTCCAGCCAATCACCGCCCGCGGCTGCGCTGAAAGTATTTGCGGAGGCGTCTCCCAAATAGATATCGGAGCGGCTGCTTCCGCCAGTCGCCAGGCTCGAATACACATCCAAAGATGCAAGCTCGGCTCTTAACGGTGAGTCCACAGCCAAGGCATCAATCCAGCCGCGGAGCATCGGGATTCCACCAAAGCCGACGCTGGACAGCGCTCCGGCCGCATAGTGATGGAGCTCAACCAGGTCGATAAGCGCGTTGCGTTCATCTGCGGCTCTATGACTTGCAAGCGCAGAGGACAGTCCGGTGGTGTCAAACAGGATGCCAGTCCCACCAAAAGACAATTCAATGCCGTCCAGATAAGGCCGGAGCCTCGTCTGAACTGCCAGTGCGGTATACACACTTTCCTTCAGCGCGCCATAGGCTTTCTGCAATAGCTCCACCTGCGCTGCCGGCGGACTGACGATGTAGTGGTACACCATATTTCCAGTGTTCGGATCCGTACTGGTGTTGATGGCAAACCCGGCCGGGCGTGGGCCACCATTCTCATCGCCATAGAAGCGGCTGCCGTTGAACGCTTCCAGCACATAGATCATGTTTTTGTATTCAGCCTCGGTCACGCCTGGCGGCAGGTTGTAGGTAACGTTGGCATTAAGACCGTACAGCACGCCGTGGGAATAAGTGGAAGTATTGGCCCACAGCGTGACGAGGTTATCCAACTGGCTGCGCTGGCCATCACGGGTGGAGGTAGTCGCATATGTCTGCAGGGCATTGGCGAAGCCAGTGTCCAGGCTTGCGGCTGCCCGCATATTGCGCACCATGCCCGAGCCATCCATTTGCGGCAACGCCTGGGCTTGATCGGTGATGGGGACAGGGTTGCCGGCTTCATCCACCACTTCAGGCGGAAACTCAGTAAAAAAGTTGTTGGTTTCGAGGTCAATCGCGCCCACGGTGTGCGTCTGGCCGTTCTGGGTAAACGTGGTGCTCAGGGCCACAGTGTTGTTGTTGATCACCTGCCCCGCTTGCGGACCCGTACTGCTACCGTTTACCCCAATGCTGGTGATGTTGAGCTCGGTGAGAGTCTTGAGCTCGCCACTTTGGGTAACGCCGTCCTGGTTGGCGTCTTGCCATATCTTGAGCTCACCAAATGCGGCATCTGCACTGGTGATGAAACCATCGCCGTTGGCGTCAAGGTCTCGCAAAGCATCGAAGCCGTCAGTAGCCAGCGTGCTGTTGCTCTTGATGGTGTCTACACCAAAAAGCTCCCGGCCGGTGTCTACTGTGCCATTGCCGTTGAGGTCTCGCACCAGGAAGCCATCTCCGCCAGTGGTCCATCCCGTGCCGGTCTTGATGCCATCGGCATTGTGATCAAAGAGAACAGTCCCTGACGCGCCTACCAGCTCAATACCGTCGCCATCCAGATCCAGGACCAACGGGTCTCTGCGAATTACCATGTTTCGGGCTTGTTTGAAGTCGGTGTCGGTTCTCCCATCAATTTGGGCATCGAGTTCCTCCTGCCGGTGGCGAATATGCCTGTAAGCATTGCCCAACAACCCACCAGACAATAGTCCACCAACATCGGGGTCAAGCAGCGTATCAGTGGTAACGACATTCCCTTTGGATACGGTGTACGAGAGTCCGCTCGGCGATTTAATTTTTATATCGACCGTTGCCGACGGAATGGGGGGCAGCGAAGGGTCGGTAGGGTGAGTAACAAGAGGACCCGGGGTGATTGTTGTTTCTACTGTTGTGCCGCCAGCACCCGGTATAGGCATACTTATAGATAACGCAGGACCTGTTGCCGACACCGATCCATCCGGGTTAACAACGACCGAACCCTTCATTTGAATCGTGCCGCCACTCGTGGTCGAACCACCTGTGCCGTAGGTCACGCCGTCTAGACCCACTTTTATGGAATCCACCCTTCCAGCCTGAGGCAAGGGATTTCCCAGCGGATCCTTGCTCCTGGGCCTAAAAGTTACCGAGACCGTCCCGGCTCCCAGATCCGTGTCGGTGGATACTTTGATATTGACGTTTTGATTCCACAATGACATTTCTTGTAACCCCTGTTAGTTAAACAACACGGCCTCGCGAGGCCCCAACCGTTTTTCCACAACCAGTGCCGAAAACGCGCCGGCAGCAACGCTGCTGTCGGCAAAGACCGTCACAGTCATGCGACCAATCTGCAAATCAATCTACGCGAATCAAATGACAATATGAAGTGACACCCCTGTCACATATAACAGGGTGATCGGGTAAACACCGACGCGCCCACGACGCCTTGAACAATTTAGTTCTAAGCTACACGATAAGAAGATCTATCGGGGTCAAAAAATTTGTGCTTTCTGATCACTCCATCCACGCAATGCAATACTCATTCAAATCTCGATGGATGAGCAATGCATTCATATCCCATTCAAGGAGACTTCGATGACGGCCACTCTTCGCCAGGCTCTGATTCATATACGTTCGGGGCAATGGAACGACGCACACGGCATTGTGCAAAGCGATGAATCGCAACTGGCTGCCTGGCTACACGGCATCTTGCATATCCAGGAAGGTGACCTGGAAAATGCCGAGTACTGGTACGGCCAGGCGAACCGCAACTTCCACAGCCGTGGAACAGTCGATGAAGAGCTGCAACGCTTCGAGGCGGCGTTAGCTGAATAAAGACTGCCAGATTAAAGGCTGCTGGTTTTTTAATCCAAACCTGACTCTCATCCAGGCCCCCAACACCTGCTGGTGTGAAAGCAGGGGAACCAGGAGTGATAACTCGCTCCGCCCACTCGTGGATACCCCCTCTGCTCATTTGGGATCGGATTTCATTCTTCCGCCATCTGGACCAGCAACCGGCGCATGCTGCGCCATCAGCCCGGCTACCCATTCGATGAACACCCGCAGTTTGGCGCTGACATGCCGGTTCGGCGGAAAGGCCACATACAGGGGCATGGGGTCAAGGCGCCAGCCCTTGAACAGGGGCATCAGTTCGCCGCCAGCCAGGTGCGCCTTCGCCATATAGTCCGGCAGCCAGAGGACTCCCAATCCCGCCAGCCCGGCCGCGAGGTAGGCATTGCCGTCATCGAATGCGAACAGGTGGCGGCCTTGCACCTTGATGCTCTCGCCCTTGCGGTGCATGGCGTACGGAAAAGCCTTGCCGGTGCGCGCCCACAGAAAACCCACGATGCGGTGATGCGTGTCTTCCAGCTCTCGCGGGTGCAACGGTGTGCCCGAGCGCTCCAGATAGGCCGGGGCGGCGTACACCCCCAACTGCAGGTCACCCACCTTGCGGGCCATCAGCGACTGATCGGTTAGCTCGCCGCCGCGCACGACGCAGTCCACGTTGTCGCCGATCAGGTCCACCATACGGTCGCTGACACCCATGTCGAGCTGAATCTCAGGGTAGCGCGCATGAAATTCCGGCAAGGCCGGCACCAGGATCATGCGGGCCAGGGGGCTGGGTACATCGACCCGCAGCCGGCCCCTGGGCGACGCTGACGCACTGGACAGGCTGGTCTCGGCATCGTCCACTTCGGCCAGGACGCGCACCACCCGCTCATAGTAGGCAGCGCCATCGGCAGTGACATTGACCTTGCGTGTAGTCCGGTTGAGCAGCTTGACCCGCAGCCGCGCTTCCAGTTGCTGCACCAGCTGCGTCACGCTGGTCTTGCTCATGTGAAGCGTCTCGGCCGCCTTGGTGAAGCTGCCCGCTTCCACCACGCGGGCGAATGCCTGCATTGCATCGAAACGGTCCATCTCTGCTCCAGATACATTGACGTTGATGATTATTTGGATTTTACGAACAGTGATGGTTAGCCTTGCCTGTTTATCCGAAAGGCGCAGCCTTTTAAAGTTCTTTCATCGTTAACCACGGGCCGACCATGGTCCTTTATGAAGGAGATTTTTATGACCAAGCGTGAAGTCGTTTTTCCACCGGGGCGCCAGGCCCTCTATGAACGCAACCGGTATTCGCCGGCGGTGAAGTCCAACGGCTTCCTGTTCGTTTCAGGGCAGGTTGGCAGCCGCGAAGACGGATCCCCCGAGCCCGACCTGGAGGCGCAGGTCCGGCTCGCCTTCGACAACCTGAACGCCATCCTCAAGGCCGCAGGCTGCACCTTCGACGACGTGGTCGACGTCACAGTCTTCATGGTGGATCCGGAATCGGTGTTCGAGACAGCCTGGAAAGTGGTGCCCGACTACTGGGGCAACGCACCGCACCCTACGCTGACGGGTGTCGGCGTGACCTGGCTCTATGGCTTTCAGTTTGAGATCAAGGTGATTGCAAAGCTTCCAGAGTCTCGCGGTGATTGAGTGACTTGACTACCGCCGTAGCGGGTCCAGCAGCGGCTTCAACCCGTTGTGGTCGATCTCCTGCATCAACTGCAGCAGGCGGCCGATTTCGCCTTTGGGAAAACCTTCGCGGGCGAACCAGTTGAGGTAGTTGCCAGGCAGGTCGGCGATCAGGGTGCCCTTGTGTTTGCCGAAAGGCATTTCGCGGGTCACCAGCAGCTGGAGGTCTTCGGGTTTCATGCCTAACCCTAACCGCCTGCCCGCTTGGGCGCGTAACCCTGTTTTTGCAGCGCCTGCATGACGGTGTCGCAATGGTCGCCCTGCACTTCAATGATGCCGTCTTTGGCCGTGCCACCCGAGCCGCAGGCGGCTTTGAGCTGTTTGCCCAGCTGTGCCAGGGCCAGGGCGTCCAGCGGCAGGCCCTTGATGACGGTGACAGTTTTTCCGCCGCGGCCTTTGCTTTCACGCATGACGCGCACTACACCGTCGCCCTTGGGCGCGGCCTGCTGCTTGCAGGTGCAGGCGGAAGCGGGCTGGCGGCAGCCGGGGCACATGCGTCCGGCATCGGTGGAATACACAAGGCCGCCGCTGGCAGGGGGTTTCTTCATGGAGTTTAAGGAGGGGGGATGCGAGGAAAGCGGCTCTGCCCGGGTAACACCACAGTGTGGTCATCACAGCCGGGTCAGCACGCCCTAATACGAACGTTCACAAATGTTCTGGGTCATATTGCCGAAAAATGAAAAATGTACCTTATAAACACGGCTGGGATTTTCAGCCAGCGCCGCGCAGCCACTCAGGGTCATACACCCATATCACAACAGGCAGCGCATCGGCCCGGCACATCAACGCAGTACCAGCACCAGGACAGCACCATGACCGGCACCTCTTTTTTGATCGGCTTCTTTATCTTTGTGGGCAGCGTGGCCTTGGGGGCGCTGGGCTATGAACGCTGGCTCTCGCATGTGGTGTCGGCCCGCAAGAAGGTGGCGCGCAACCACGCGCTGCGCCGCAAGCCTCTTACCAGCCGCGACGAGCTCGCAGTGTGGCGCTGGCTGGCAGACATTTTTCCGGACCACCATGTATTGATCAAGGTGCCCTTTACCGGCTTTATTGAACCCAACAGCCGCGGCGGCGACGCGCACTGGCAGGCGCTGCTGAGCACCGTGAGCTTTGCCTGCGCCGTGGCCGACCGCAAAGGCGCCGTGCTGGGTTGCGTCGATGTGCTGGGCCGGGGCGAGCTGGCAGACCGCAGACATGCCTTCAAGCGCGAGCTGCTGGGCCGCGCCGGCATTCCCTACTGGATTGTGGACAGCCAGCGGCGGCCCGAGGCCACGCTGCTGCGTGAGAAGTTCACCGGTGCCGCCGCCGCGCAGGCGGCGATTAAAAAGACGCCACGCTCAGCCATGCCCCGCAAACCCGTCACCGCGCTGGAGCAGCGCCGCCTGTCACGCGTGTCCAGCAACGCATCGGACCTGACCCGCACCGGCATGACGCCGCTGCACCTGAAGTCCACACTCAAGCTGAAGTCGCTGGCGCGGGCTTTTGCCTGGCGCCTGGCCGGTGAGCCGCCTTCTTACAGTTCACGGAGTTCGCGCAAGCCCATGGGCTTTCCCACCACCAGCATCAGCAGCTCGACCATCTGAGCGAGCCGGCGTCGGTCCGCTCAGGCTTCGGCGCTCTTGAGTAAAAACTCCATCTCGGTTCCGGCCAGGTTCAGTATGTCGTGGTGGGCCAGCGGAATCGCTTTCATGCCGATCGGTTTGCCGTTGCAGGTCGGCGGCTTTTCGCCGTCCATGTGCGCCACGTAGTAGCCGTCGCGCCGGTGCGATATGGACACCACGGCCACACCGGGCTGCCCGAAGGTGGTAACGGCCTTGACCACCGGCACCTCCAGCCCCGCTGACGAACCCGACAGCACCTTCAGGCTAGCGTGCATCGTGCCGCTGGTGCCGGGCAGGCCCATCGCGTCCAGCGCCATGGCGGTGGTTTGATGTTCGCGCGGAGCCTCTTCTTCGTGCCGCGAGGTGGCCAGGTACTGGATGCGGAAGTTGCCGATATTGATGATGTCGTTGTCGTGCAGCAGTTCACGCGACTTGACCATGTGGCCGTTAAGGTAGGTGCCGTTGGTGCTGCCCAGGTCTTCAAGGTACACGTCCGCAAGGCCTTTCAGCAGGAACACGCAGTGCTCGCCGCTGACCACCAGGTTGTCAAAGATGATGTCGTTGTAGGGCCTGCGGCCCAGCGTGGTGCGGTCGTTCGTCAAGTACACGTGCTTGATTTCGACGCCTTCGACCGTTGCAATGAGTTGCGGCATGCAAGACCCTTCTTCAAGATAGTCGCCGGACACGCCCCATGCGTAAGCGACAAACCATCGTAGCCCGAGCGCCCTAAAGGCACAAGCGGGGCACAACCCGCCAGCGCCGCAACATGGCCGCTAATTGGTGGTAATTTTGCCGGTTTCGCATGCAGCGCGAATGATGCGCTGGGTCGGGCTGGGCGTCACGTCGCGGAACTCCATGGGCCGCACCACTTCGTTGGGGTAAGTCACTGTTTTGTACGGCTCGCCCTTCCACAGGGGCTGCACGTAAAACGCCAGCGTGACGTACTTGGCGCTCTTGTCAGCGCAGTCAAACAGCACGGTGGAAACATACGAACGGTAAGGCACGCCGTCCCAGCTGGTGCGTTGCAGCGCGCGGCTCACACGCACCTGCATGGCCCGCATATCGCCATTGGCGGCAATGGGGGTCGGGTCTACCTCAATGGTGTTGACGGCCGGGTCATCCGGGTCACCCACCACGGTAAACCATGTGGTGGGGGCGACGGGCGCGCCCCACAGGGAAGCCCCGGACACCAAGGCCGCTAAAACGACGACGATCTTCTTCATATGACTTTTTTTCCTTCCCCACTCCACTGCCCCACTCCACGGTCACTTCGCAGCCCAGTCCATTGTCTGCAACGTCAGTTTAATCCTGACGCAACGAACTTTCTGTTGCAACTGTTTCCCAACCCGTGGCAGGCGCGCAGCGAACGGCCCTGTAGGCACATACCGACACCGGCACGGGCCCGACGCCTTCGGCGCGGTCTGGGCCGGCGGGCTATCTTGAACTGCATGGAATTTTCCATGACGCAACTCTCTCCGAAAGGTACACCCCATGAACAAGGACCAGGTCAAAGGCAAGATCAAGGAAGTTGCCGGTGAAGTGCAGGAACACACCGGCAAGCTGGTCGGCAATGCCGAACAGCAGGCCAAGGGCCATGCCCGTGAATTCCAGGGCAAGGCACAAAAGGCCGCCGGCGACGCACGTGAGAACGCAGAAGATATCCAGAAGGATCTGGACAAAAACCGCGACCCCCTGCGCCGTTAAGCAGCACTGAACGCTGCCCACCCACCATCGGCCGGCTCTTCCCGGCCGTTTTTTTGCGCGCAAATCGCCGCGCACACCAGCCATTGGCTGACGCGTTCAGGCGCGTTGGCTGATAGCCGGCGGCACGCCTTGCCCGCATCATGAAACCTTCCACCACCACAGCACACGCCCCCACATGCCGCGCAAAGCCTCCCCCGCTTCCCTGCCCGACGACCTGTTGCACGGCCAGTTGAAGCTGCCTGCCGTGACGATCAACGGCTACAGCCTGGAACTGCACGACGGCGAGCGTTTTCTGGGCGACACCGTCAGCCGTGTCGCCTACAGCGAAATGCTGGACGTATGGCGCCGGGTGTTTCGCCGCATCAGCGGTGAAGACGTGCTGGGCACCAAGCCCACGCCCGCCATCAGCAAAAAGCGGCTCGACCTGCTCCTTCAACGCGACGGCAAGGCCGCCGCCGTGATTTCCGCGGCATCGGAAGACTACGCCTGGCAACTGGTGCGCGTGGTGCGGCGTTTTCTGGCGCACCCCACATGGCACGGCGTGCAGCGCATTGTGGTGGGCGGCGGCTTTCAGCAAAGCCTGGTGGGCGAACTGGCCATCGATCGCGCGGCCGAACTGCTTTACCAGCAAAACGCCCGCGTGCATTTGATGACGCTGCGCCACCACCCCGACGAAGGCGGGCTGATCGGCTGGGTGCACCTGGCGCCGCCCGAGCTGTTGTCGCAATACGGCGGCTTCCTGGCGGTAGACATTGGCGGCACCAACCTGCGCTGCGGCATTGTGCGGCCGCGCCTGAACAAGTCGCCCGACCTGTCGGACGTGCGCGTGGCGGGCCTGGAAAAGTGGGGACACCGCGGCGACGACGATGTCACCCGCCGCGAACACCTGGTGCAGGGCATTGCCGCCATGCTCAAAAAACTCAAGCGCTTGGCCGACAAAAAAAACATCACCCTGGCGCCGTTTGTCGGCGTGGCCTGCCCCGGCATGATCTGCGACGACGGCTCCATCGCCGCTGGCGCGCAGAACCTGCCCGGCAACTGGGAAAGCCCGCGCTTTAATCTGGCGCATGACCTCAGCGAACTGCTGCCGCGCCAGGACGGCCAGACCACCCAGGTGCGGCTGCACAACGATGCGGTGGTGCAAGGTTTGTCAGAGCTGCCCTTCATGCAGGGCGTGAAGCGCTGGGCCGTGCTGACGGTGGGCACCGGGCTGGGCAACGCCAGCTTTGTCAACACCGGCCCGCAGGCCGCGCGTAAAGCCAGACACTGACGCCGCGCATTGCCTGCAATAATTCAAGAAGAAATGGCCTGAAACCCAATCAAGACGAGCGCAAGCAGCTATCCATTTAATAGCAACTCCACGAGCACTCGCGCAGCGCTAGCGCGGTGAGATGGGCGCACCCACCACCACGCCCGGCACGACGGGCATGTTTTCCACAGTACCTTCAGGCTGCACGCGCCGCGGCTGCTCGGGTGGCAGCACCACGCCCGGTGCACCGGGTGCGGGTGTGCCGTCTGCCGCGGGCCCGTTCACGGTGATGTACTTGATCACCGGTGCCGGCTGCCACGCGCGCGGCGGGCCGCCGTCGGCGGAAGGCGCGCCCACTACGCTTTGCTGCCCCAAGGGCTGGGGCATGCCGCCGTCACCGGTCTGGCCTGGCTGGCGCTCCTGCGGCGGCTCGGCGCCGTTGAACAGGGCCTCGATGCGCTGGCGCTCCTGGTCCGTCACGGCAGAACCCGCAGGCGCGGCAAAGCGCAGGTTCACATCCACCACTTTCGCCTTGATGGCCCCCTGGAAGAACTCACCCACCATCGGCAGCGCGCTGCGGGCGCCCTGCCCATAGCTGTCAGCCATGGTCACGCGGTTGTCGTTAAAGCCCACCCACGCGCCGGCCACCAGCTGCGGGTGCATCATGATGAACCAGCCGTCGGTGTTGCCCTGCGTCGTGCCGGTCTTGCCGGCCACGTCGGCCTGTATGCCGTAACGGCTGCGAATGGCAGCGCCCGTGCCCTGGTCAATCACGCCGCGCATCACGTCCAGCAGCGTCTGAGCCACCGTGGCCGGCATCACGGTTTCAGCCAGCTTGGGCTCAAACGCTTCCAGCACCTTGCCGTTGCGGTCTTCTACCCGGGTGATGAGGACGGGCTCTATATAGCGGCCGTCATTGGCCAGCGTGCCGTAGGCCGCCACCATTTCCCTCAGCGTGACAGGGCTGGTGCCCAGCGCGAGTGAGGGCACCTCTTCGAGCTTGCTCTGGCGCACGCCCATGGCCTTGGCCAGCTTTGCCACATTAGCCGGGCCCACGGCGGCCATGACCTGCGCGGTGATCGTGTTCTTGGAGAACATCAGGCCCTGGCGCAGCGTCATCATCTCGCCGCTGGGGCCGCCGCCGTCGGTCGGCCGCCAGAAGGCACCGTTGCCCAGCGGAATTTCCACCTCGCCGTCCAGGTACACGTCGGACGGCTTGGCGCCGTTTTCAAACGCCGCGCCGTACACAAAGGGCTTGAAGGTCGAACCCGGCTGGCGGCGCGCCTGCTGCACGTGGTCGAACTGGTCGCGCGCAAAGTCGCGGCTGCCTACCCACGCCCGAACCTGGCCGTTGGTCGGGTCCAGCGCCATGAAGCCGGCCTGCAGGCGCGTCTTGTCGTCCTTCAGGTTTTGCATGAACTCGGCGTCCGCCAGCAGTGTCTTGATGGCCTGGTCGTCGGCCTGTCCCTTGGTGCGCAGGGCCTTGTATTCGGCGGTGTCGCGTATGAAGGCCAGGGCCAATTCACGAGGCGCGCCGCTCTTGGCCTTCCACCCGGAGTTAAAGCGCCAGTCACCGGCCACCGTCTTTTGCAGCCTGTCTACCTGCACCGCCAGCGCCTTGTTGGCCATGTCCTGCAGGCGTGAATCAATGGTGCTGCGCAGCACCAGGCCGTCGGCATAAATGTTGTAGTCGTTGCGGTCGGCCCATTCGATCAGCCAGCGGCGCAGCTGCTGCGCCAGGTGCGGCGCCGAGCCCAGCTCTTCGTCCTGGCGCTCGAAGTCGATGCGCAGCGGCTTCTTTTTCAGCGCCTCCAGCTGGGCTGCGGGCAGCTTTTCGTGCTTGACCATCTGCGCCAGCACCGTGTTGCGGCGCTGCATGGCGCGCTCGGGGTTGTTCACCGGGTTGTAGTAGGCCGTGCCCTTGAGCATGCCCACCAGCGTGGCGCTTTGCAGCACGTCCAGCTCGTTGGCGGACTTGTCGAAATAGGTGCGCGCCGCCATCTCAATGCCGTAGGCGTTGTACAGAAAGGGCACGGTGTTCAGGTAGCTCTCCAGGATTTCGTCCTTGGAATAAACCGCCTCTATCTTGAAAGCCGTGATGGCTTCCTTCAGCTTGCGCGTGATCGACAGCGAACGGCCAATCTCTTCCGGGTAGAGGTTGCGCGCCAGCTGCTGCGTGATGGTGGAGCCGCCCTGCGTCTTGCCGGCGGCCGTGTGCAGCACGGCCGACACCGTGCGCTTGATGTCCATGCCGTGGTGTTCGTAAAAGCGGTGGTCTTCCGTGGCGATCAGCGCGGCCACCACGCTGGGTGAAATGTCTTCGAGCTTCACCCAGTCGCGGTTGGCCCGCTTGAACACCGCCAGCACCTGGCCGTCAGACGACATCACCACCGAGGGCTTGGCGGTTTTGGCTTTCAGCAGGTCGTTGATGCTGGGCGTGAACGGGATCAGGATCAGCACATACAGCACAACCAGCACCGGAATGGCCGCCAGTGTCAGCAGCACGCCGCGTTTGGTGGGGTGGCGCAAGCGGCCAGGAATGGTGGCCGCAAAGTCGCGAAGTTGGGTCAGGAGCTGTTTCATCATTGCCCGCAAGTCTAAAGGGGAGGTGTAAACGGGCCTGTAGGACTGTGGCGCTGCGGAAAACGCCAGCAGCAAGCGGGTTCTGCTTCCGTGACTTCCGAAAGGCGCTTTTCAGGCATTAAATTGGCCCATGGCCCAATGTTTATATGCCATTATTGCTATAATTTTCATAGCAAATTACGGGGCAAATTGGGCGGCCTTTGAGGCATTTCAGGGCATTCAGGAAGTGGTTTTGGGCCTGTTTTTTCGCTGTTTTGCCCTTTGAGGCCAGTTTTGGCGCCTTCCAGGCCATTTTCAGGCATCAAATCGGCCTCCAGCCCAACAAGGATTTGCCCGGACAGCTATGGTATTGATAGCAATTTCAGACTGCCCGCCATTTCGCCGCACGGAACTGAACCGGTACAGCGTCATCCAATCTTTCGCACCAGGGGCGTCGTCATCCGTAAGAAACACCTCGCCACGCCGACCAACCGTCGTGCCGCCTGTTCACGGCAAGCAATACAACAACCAACCGAAAGAGGCCAACGCATGATGACCCGCAGAAACTCGCTGCTCAAACTGGGCGCCCTCTCCGCCGCCATGGCCGCCGGCCTGCGCGGGCTGCTGGCGTCCGCACCCGCCCACGCGGCCGCGCGCGCTTATGAAGTCACCCGCACCGAGGCCGAATGGCAAAAGCTGCTGCGGCCCGACCAGTACCGCGTGCTGCGCAAGGCAGGCACTGAAACGCCATTCACCAGCCCGCTGAATAAAGAAAAGCGCGCCGGCGTTTTCAGCTGCGCCGGTTGCGACTTGCCCCTTTTCTCTTCAACCACCAAGTTCGACAGCGGCACCGGCTGGCCCAGCTTCTGGCAGGCCATGAGCAACGCCGTGGTGGAAGAAACCGACACCACCCTCTTCATGAAACGCACCGAAGTGCTGTGCCGCCGCTGCGGCGGCCACCTCGGCCATGTGTTTGACGACGGACCCAAACCCACCGGCCTGCGCTATTGCATGAACGGCGTGGCCCTTAACTTCAAGGCAGCCTAAGAAATGAACAAATACCTTTTTGCCCTGGGCGCAGTCGCTTTGGCCACGTGGATATTGGTGGGCGGCGGTATGGGCACCAGCGCCGCACAGGAAAAAGCCGTCAAGCTGCCCGCACCCACCTTTGACGCCACGGCCGCCGCACAGGCAGGCACCGCCACCGCCGTGTTTGCCGGCGGCTGCTTCTGGGGCGTGCAGGCCGTGTTTCAACATACTGATGGCGTGCTCAACGCCGTCTCGGGCTATTCAGGTGGTGAGAAAGCCACCGCCACTTACGAGCAAATCGGCTCAGGCCGCACCGGCCACGCAGAAGCCGTGCAGATCACCTACGACCCGAAAAAGATCAGCTACGGCAAGCTGCTGCAGATTTATTTTTCTGTGGCGCATGACCCGACCACGCTCAACCGCCAGGGCCCCGACAGCGGCACGCAATACCGCTCAGCAGTTTTCTACAAAGACGCCGAGCAAAAGAAAGTGACCGAAAGCTACATCGCCCAGCTCGACGCCGCCAAGGCCTTCCCGAACAAAATCGTGACGCAGCTGACGCCGCTGGCCGCCTTCTACCCCGCCGAGGCCTACCACCAGGACTACGCCACCCTGCACCCCAACCAGCCCTACATCGCAAGGTTTGACCTGCCCAAGATTGCCAACCTGAAAACCGTGATGCCCGAGGTCTACCGCGAAAAGCCCGTGCTGGTGTCGCAGGCCGGCAAGTAAGGCGGAGGCCCGGTTCGGCGGGAACATAGGGCGCGCGGGGCGTAGGCCATACCCCCGACTTGCGGCCAATGCGCCCCATTCCCCAACTGAAACCCATCAAGTCGGCAATGGCCTACAACCATGGTGGGCCAGGCGCGCTAATGTGGTCTTTTACCTTAGCAGGCAAAGGAGCAACCACCATGGCAAACACCGATACACCGCAATCGCATGCAGGCGAACAGCCTGCGCGCATCAACCTGAATGACAAAGCCACCACTGCGGAATGGCTCAAGAAGCTGGACGTCACCGAAGAGCAACTGCGCGAAGCCGTAGCCGCCGTGGGCGACAAGGCCACCAACGTCGAGATGCACCTCAAGGGCGCCCGCAGCACCACCAATTCAGACCGCGTGCATGAAGCGATGACCGAGCACTGAGCTTGAAGCGCGCCTGATGTTCACTTGAAGTGCGCTTGATGGCGGCGCGCATTGCCGCCAAAATGCCAGGGATACCACCCGGCCGTTCACCGCCGTTCATCGTGTTCAGCGCATGCAGCAAGATGCGCAGGAGGTTTTGCCATGGCATTGCAGACGCCCGCTCCATCCCACACTCCCCAGCAATCAGGCCCAACCCAGATCAACCGGCGCACCGCGTTGGTGGCCCTGCCCAGCTGGGCGGCCCTGGCCGGTTTGAGTTTGCCGGCCGCCACACATGCGCAAACACCCGGCACCGTCCGCCTGCAGTCGTGGCCGCTCAACGCCCGCACCTTCACCGGCATTCACGACATCGCCCCCGCACCCGACGGCGGCGTGTGGTTCTCGGCCCAGCGCAGCGGCCACCTCGGCTGGTTTGACCCGCGCACCGGCAAGTCAGACCTGGTGGCTTTGGGCAATGGCTCGTCACCCCATGGCGTGATCGCCGGGCCCGACGGCGCAGCCTGGCTGACCGACGGCGGGCAAAACGCAATAGCCCGCGTGGCCTGGCCCTCGCGCGAAGTGAAAGTCTTCCCCCTTCCCGCCGGCACACCGTACGCCAACCTCAACACCTGCGCCTTCGACGGCGACGGCAACCTCTGGTTCACCGGCCAAAGCGGTTACGTCGGCAAGGTCGATGTGCGCACAGCCAGCGTCACGGTGAAAGAGTCCCCCCGCGGCCGCGGCCCCTACGGCATCTGCGCCACACCCAAAGGCGATATTTGGTGGTGCTCACTGGCCGGCTCATTCATTGCGCAGCTAGACCGCAAGACAGGCGAATCACGCATCGTTGAACCTCCCACCCCACGCCAAGGCGCCCGCCGCGTCTGGTCAGACAGCAGGGGCCGCATCTGGGTATCTGAATGGAACAGCGGCAACCTCTCAATGCATGACCCAGCATTGGGCACCGGCCCCAGCAGCTGGCGCGCATGGAAGGCCCCCGGCACCGAGCCGCATATTTATGCCGTGTACGTTGACCATAAAGACATCGTCTGGGCCTCAGAGTGGAGCAGCAACGCCCTGTTGCGCTTTGACCCGGCGACAGAGAAGTTTGAGGTAATCACCATGCCGCGTGCTGCGGCGAGCGTGCGGCAGATCCTGGGCCGGCCTGGGGAGGTCTGGCTGCCTGAGAGCGGGACGGAGTTTGTGACGGTGGTGAAGACGGGGTGAAAGGGCGGCGGACGAAGCGTCGCAGCAGTACAGAAGATGTCGTACTAACTCATATCAGCCAACAAATGAGCAAGCCAAGGCGGGCTTTCCGGTGACATTGACAGAAAGGTTCCTTCCTGCCTTTTTATTTTAGATTTTTAGGTTGCCGCATTGGAATTTTTCGAGGTATAGAGCGCTCAATTGCTTTCTGATATTTCAGACGCTGCACGACGGAAAGCGCATCTGGCCCAAAAAACTCAATCGCATAGGCATCAGCCTGTGTCTTACCCAAGATCAAATGTCCTGTGAAATGTCGAACAAGTTGCTGAAGTGGTCGCTCGCCCAAAGGTGGCTCATTCGTTACAAGAAGACGCGACTCATCGCACATCATTTCAAAGATCATCCGAGAGGTTTCCTTAAGAAACCCAACTTGAAGGTTGCTATATCTCGCGGAAAATTCACTTAGACGCTTCAAGGCGCGCCATCTCCCATTTTTGCTCTCCAGAAATCCTGCCTCCGGTCTGTCGGCAATTAGGATTTCAACTTGAACGCCACGTTTTAGCGCCTGCTCCAAGAATAGAAACGTCATGGTTGAGCACTTTGATGGACGAGGCATCGACGTAGTGATCAAGAGCTTATGCTTCGCCTTGGATAGAAACTCATCTAGTTGTTGAGCAACCTCGAATGGCTGAAGCACACGGAAGGGGATTGCCTCTAAAATCTTCTCGACAGCCGTCAATTCTGACCTTCTAGATTGAAGTTTTTCATCCGACTTTTTTTCTCCGCGCTCTTCATCTTTCTCAAGGGCGTCGATGCTTAGACGTAACGTACTTCGCTTCTGCAGAATCTCACCATATGTGGTCTTTCCACCCACATCAATCCCCAGCTTTCGTACTCGTTGGTTTACAACCTGAGTTCCAGCGCGCTTATAAAAATTTCTATCGATACCTATGAGTTCGGGGAAGCCATTTATTAAGAACGCAGCGCTATAGAAATCATCAATGCCAGACTCCAACGCAATCCTAGCGACAGGCGCAGACGACGTCGTTACGCCAACGCCATAAACCAAGAGAAGTCCATTTCTGTACTTAAGAACGGGCCGCCTAACCTCCACGCACTTAACTATGGTGTCAGTCGACTCTCGACTCCCATTCGTCAAAGTAGCGCTCCTCAACGTCTGAAGCGAAGAAATAGAGATTTCTATGGCCTTCGGCAGCTCAAGCTGTTGAATTCCGCTGAAGTCTGACCCGAGTTTTCCATCGAATATTGACCCACACTCTTTGTGAGCAGAAGGTGCTCACGATGTGGATAAGTTCTTGGTTTTCTCCTTTTTGGGCTGAGTCTTTGCAGAGCTGTTTTTGAACCGATAGCTGTCGTTTCCAGTCTCAAGGATATGACACCTGTGGGTGAGTCGATCCAGAAGAGCAGTCGTCATTTTTGCATCACCAAAGACACTGGCCCATTCTCCAAAG